>NZ_JAJUWR010000001.1 GCF_021390545.1 Algoriphagus sp. AGSA1
TGCTACATTAGAACAGGCAGTCTGGATGAGGTTTTCCTTTTTTTTTCATGATTGATAAGAGTTAATAAATGATCTAAAAAGTTACCTCTTTCTGGCTGCTCTTGAAACTACCGCAGGTTTAGTGCAACACCGGCTATAGTTCACTGCTACGTATTTTTACTTTCGGAAAAACTACGCATCCGTGAATGGTTGGTGTTTATTTATTAACTTTATTGCTTAACCAACGCAGCAAACCATAGCCGAGGAACGTTATATGCAATAAAAACAAACAAATATGATCAATCTCAAACCTGCATTTTTAATTGTTTTCTCTTTTCTATGGGCTTTCCAAAATCTGGAATTAGTCGCACAAACGGAAGAACTGAAATTGAGCAAAGAAGAAATCTCGATTACGGTTGATTCTATCAATAGTAAACTTCGTAGCAATTATGTATTTCCAGAAGTTGCCGACAAAATGTTACAAATACTTAAAAAAAAATTGAAAGATGGCAAGTACAATTCCTTAACTGATCCCACTGAACTTACTCGTCAACTTACCAGTGATCTTCAGTCAATTAGTAAAGATAAACACTTGATTGTTGTTTTCAATCCTTCGGTAATCGCACGTGAACTGTCATTAACAGATGAAGACAGGGCAAATGAAGAAGCCGAATGGGTCAAAGAGTTGCAGGAACACTTAAAAGGCGACAATTATGGATTTAGGGAAATCAAAATTATGGAAGGCAATGTTGGATATATTAACCTAAGAGAATTTGTAGACCCAAAATATGGTGGCGAAACATTATCAACTGCAATGCATTTTTTAAGCAATACAAATGCAATTATTGTTGATCTCCGTGAAAATGATGGAGGTTCACCTTGGATGGTGCAGTTGCTTGCAAGCTACTTCTTTTCTTCCGAACCTGTACACCTATCTGATCACTACAATCGTCCAAAAAACGAACTAACCCAATCCTGGACATTACCCTACGTGCCAGGGATTCGTAGACCTGATGTGGATTTATACATCCTGACCAGCAACAAGACTTTTTCAGCAGCCGAGGCGTTCAGTTACCTACTAAAGTGCCTTAATCGTGCTACTATCATAGGAGAATCTACTGCTGGTGGAGCACATCTCACTGGATCAGTTATAGCAACTGACAAATTCTATGTCAGGATACCACAAGGCAGACCGACAAGTCCAGTGACAAATGGAAACTGGGAAGGAACTGGTGTAACCCCACACATTATAGTTAATGCTGAACAGGCATTGGAAATTGCTCATGCAAAGGCACGTGAAAAACTTGACGGTGATAAATAAAGCGTATAACATCAGCTAAGAAAGCATGGGGTGAACAGTGTTTTCCGCAAGGTTTGTTCTCCGTAGCAACTTTTCGTTTCGGTTGACAGGTAATCGCTCCGAAATACCCCACGCTTCTTAGCTGCGGCACGTTGAGCGTTATTTTCGAAAACCAAACAGTAACTGACATACAACCAAACGGATAAGAAAGTAAATACTCAATTTTGGCAAACTTAAAGACAACAAAATGGAAAAAGTAAACCTTGGACAGAAATTTCAACTTTTTACTGAACATTGGTCGCCCAAAATAGTAGGCGAACTCAATGGACAGCACGTAAAACTTGCCAAACTCAAAGGCGAGTTTGTTTGGCACAAACACGACCACGAAGACGAACTCTTTTTTGTCGTAAAGGGGCATTTCAAAATGGAGTATAGAGATAGAACAGTAATTGTAAATGAAAATGAATTTTTGATAGTGCCAAAAGGTGTAGAACACAAACCCGTAGCAGACAAAGAAGTATGGGTTATGCTTTTTGAACCTGCAACAACTTTGAACACAGGCGACACAGAAAACGAATTGACAAAACACATATTGGACAGAATATAAAAACAAACGTATAGTGAGTAGGTAAAGGGGAGTCTCACCCCTAAACCTCTCACAGAACTCCCGATAGCTATCGGGATGAACCTCTGGATTACGGCTCTTATTATGCAGTCGGTTAATAGTCCATTATGTTAAACTAATTTGTGCCGGAGTCCGCAGTGATAGAAAAGGTTTGGATAAGAGACATTAACTGTCTATGCCATTTTACTGTTTTAGCGGACATTTTCGACAATCGCTAACTATAATCCCACGGCTGAGATACCTAAACCTCTGAGTCCGATAAATCAACTGATAGTATTTGCCAGATAGGAAAAAGACCCAAACCAATCGACCACATTGCAGATCCAGAACAGGATCCAATGCTCCTCTTTCTGTTTTTATCTGCAAAATGGCACAGAAAGATGCAGGTAATTCTGCTGACCAACCAGAAAAGACCGCAATTTCTTCACATTTCCCGCAATTTCCCCAAAAAATACCCTGTATAGGGTATGTGCTGGTATCATTTTTTTCCTTTTCTTGCCATTGTTCTTTATCGCCTGAGGCTCTCAAGTACCGAGACCGACAGGGTCCGGGAACTACGCCAACTTTTATAGCACCTATCCGGGCTTAAATCCGGAGAATTTCCCAAGCCAGTGGAAGCACTAGCTTGAAAGATACAATCTCACAATCGCCTCCTCTTTAAGGAGGAGGTAGGGAGGAGGTAGAACACCCATCTGGGCTTAAATCCGGAAACCCACTTAATTCTGAAGCAGATAGTAAAATGATAGCAGAGTCGATCATCCCGATGCGAAGCGTATCGGGAAGGATAGGAGGAGGTAGAGAAACCAATTGCAAAGTGATAAGAATATCAAGGTGGAATTACAAATCCCACCCAGTTACTACGATAATCCGACTACGCCCAGGTGGGGTGTTGGCCTGTCAGACTTTGTGCTTAACCGAAAGTTTTGTGCTTCAAAATCAATTTTCCATTTACTAACCGTTAGCTGTAATTGCATAGAACCTCGGAAATCAAATTTTAGTTAGAATTTATGTTTATAGAAAATTTTACGAAACACATTTCGGCGTTTTCAACGTCACCTTTTCTTTTTATTGGCTCTGGTTTTTCTAGACGCTATTTAGGTTTACCTACTTGGGAACTGTTATTAATGGAGTTATGTGAAGATCTGAAATTGAACAAACCTTACAATTATTATAAATCTAATGCGGATTCAAAACTGCCTAAAATAGCAACTATTATTGGAGAAGAATTTAATGATGTCTGGTGGAGCAGCTCAGACTATGGAGAAAGCAGAGATGCATTTGAAGCATTGGCGACCACCAAGTTTTCACCCCTCAAATATGAAGTTGCAAAAAAGATAGATTCAAAAACAGACTTGATTAAAGACGAATTACTTGAACGAGAATTAAAACTCCTGAAGAAAACAAACATTGATGGAGTTATAACAACTAATTGGGATCAATTATTGGAGAGAACGTTTGCTGACTTCAACAAGTTTGTAGGCCAAGAAGAGCTAATTTTTTCCGAACTGTACTCAATTGGAGAAATCTACAAAATTCATGGATGCGCTTCAAAGCCAAACTCTTTAGTTATAACAGATGAAGATTATCATAACTATGAAGAAAGGAACGAATACTTAGCAGCTAAACTGTTGACAATATTTATTGAAAATCCAATAGTCTTTATCGGTTACAGCCTAGATGATAAAAATATTCAGTCTATTTTAAAATCTATTATTAAATGCTTAACCAAAGAGAAAATTGGTAAACTTAAAGATAGATTAATTTTCTGTCAATGGAGCTCTGAACCTGTGGAACCATCAATTATAGATAGTACATTGCTTATTTCTGAAACAGTAATACCAATTAAACTTGTCACTTTACATGACTTCATCGATCTTTTTACCATCCTAGCAAACAACAAGCGAAAACTGCCAATCAAAATCTTACGCCAAATGAAAGGTATGGTGTATGATTTTGTAAAATCAAATACATCAAAGTCAAAGATTTATGTTACTGACAATCTGGAAGATCTCGAAAATTTTCATGACGCTGAATTTGTATATGGGGTTGGATTAAAGGATAAATTTGCTGCAGTAGGTATTAAAGGAATAGAATTAAAAGACGTTCTTTCAGATGCAATCGTCAGTAGAAACTGGGATCCTGTCCAAATTTCGCAATTGTGTCTTCCATTTCTACTTGGGAAGTATATACCTTATTTTAAACATTTACGCAATGCAGGATTTCTAAATGAAAATGATCTCATAGACGAAAATATTGATGTTGTAGAGTTTTCACCTAATTTTATTAAAAAGGTTAATGAGGTTACTCGTGAGAGCTTTTTACCAGCTGCAAGCTATATTCGAAAGAGAGATGAGATTAATAAATTGTATTCTTCATTTAATGAGCTTAAAGAAGATGCAAATCCTTTGCATATACTAATGTATACCCCCCTCTTAAGTGAAGAAAAGATAAATACTGACGATTTGTGTACATATTTGGAAGAAAATATTGATTTGCTAGAAAACAGCTCTTTAGGAACTCATTTCAGAAAATTGATTTGCTTATACGATTTCCTGTTATATAAGAGCAACCACAGCTAATATTACGAACTGATGTTATAGGCAATACAAAAAGACCGACACAATATGAAAATAGAAGTAATAGATACATTTAAATCAGTAGGGCAATTTACTTGGGATAATATACCTTCCTTATCAATTATCACTGGACTTAATGGTGCAGGGAAATCACAATTGTTGGAATTAATTAGGACTAAGCCTGACATCGTTCAAACAGACGACAATATTATTTATAAACCTGAAGACATTACTTTTTGGAATTCAGATGGTGGGAGATTTCCCAATTCGAATAGTTTCCAGATCTATGATTTAGTTGCTTTTGCCGCAACATTAAGAGATTATGCTGATCCGTTAAAAAAAATATTACAAGAGAATGCTAGAAATAGTCTTCAATTTAAAGGTCAAGATCAACAAATGCAGCAAGCCTTTTCAAGGCTCAATATAAATGTGAAGGGAAGGGAAGACGAATTAATAAAAGCCATTGAAATACGCTCAGGAAAAGCTTTTGTTAATATGGGGTTTGAAGAAGTTATGTATCATTTTCCAGAGCATTTATTTCTTGATTCAGATAACATAAGCAATGACAGAATTGAAACTCTCTTTTATATGTATCATTTCAGAAAATCTATGGATATAAAGTTTGGAAATGATGTTGCTGACTATCAAACACCGCCATGGGAACTTTTAAATCAAGTTTTTGAAATATCAAATTTACCTTTCGAAATTGACAATCCTACGCATATTCCGATTGACTTTGATGTAAAGAACTTAAATACCTATATTAAGCCAGAGCCAAAATATGCGTATTCAATAAAATTAAAGCATAAATTACTAAATAAAACTATTGATTTTAAGGATATATCTAGCGGCGAAAAAACAATTATGTCGTTAGCATTCTTGCATTATTATGCACAAAATAAAAAATCATATAAAAAATTACTGCTCCTAGACGAACCTGACGCTCATTTACACCCATCACTTACAAAACAATTTCTTGAAGTGGTAAACAAGTTTTTAATCAAACAGTATGGAGCTAAGGTTATTATGACAACACATTCTCCCTCAACAATAGGATTATGCGATGAAGAATCTATTTTCATAATGAGTAAAGATCCGACAAAAATTGAAAAACAAACACGTTCAAATTCAATCAATTATCTAACGAGTGGCGTCCCTACATTAAGTTCAATCGTCGACAATAGGAGATATGTGTTAGTCGAGGATAAGGACGATGTTAGTTTTTATACAAGATTATATAACTTATTCAGTAAAGAAATTAGTAGCGAAATTTCATTAGTGTTTATTCCTGTAAGCGCTAAAAAACTTAACAAATCAGGCGGTTGCACTGTAGTTAGAGAATGGACTAGAAAATTGAGAGTAGAGGGTGAGATGAATTTAGCAAAAGGAATAATAGATAGAGATAAAAGCAATTCTCCGACAGACGGTATTTCTGTTTTAAAGCGATATAGCATTGAAAACTACTTTTTAGACCCATTAATTATTGCTGGTTATCTTATTCATAATGGAATGGTTTCAAAAATTGATTCTATTGAATTCCCAAATAAGAACTGTAATAGGATAGAAGCCCTTGACGATGCAGACCTACAAAAAGTAGCTGATCATGTTATTGACAAAGTTCAAACAAATTTCACTGCAACCGTTGATAGTTTAAATACTGGACGGGCCTCAGACAACGTCATTTCAGATAATGTATTATCAGCAAATGAATTAACCCGAGTTACAGTTGAACTGAAAAATGGGAAATGTTTAAATTATCCTAAGTGGTTAATTGACAGAAGAGGACACGATTTAGAGGATATATTTAGAACACTATTTTCAAATGGCAAGGCATTTGGGATTGTACCCTTACTTGATATAATAGAAAGACTACCAGATTATTTTGCAAAGGACTTTATAACAACACTAAATGACACACTATAAAAAATTCCATACTACTAAAAACAAGGTTTTCGTTGCGTTCGTACCTCGAAAAATGAAGTCTCTGCTGTAAGAAGCATTTGGGATGCTTTTTTTCATTCCTCTCACTCATCTTGTTTGAGCATTGGAGATTGCTTCAACCTAAAGTACTTTTAGTACTAAGCGATTTATAAACATGAAGAGCTCCCGCAGTGGCGGGACAGGCTGTGCGAGGTGAGAGTCTCACGCACGGTTCTGTGGGAAGGTGAGGATGCAATTCCCTTGCCTAATCTGATTAGCAGCCATTATATGACCTACCACAACGACATAACAGTCGAAGAAGATTTTGACGATATGGAAGACATAAATTTTTCAGAGTTAAGCACTCTTGACTTAACGACAATTGACGAAAATGTTTCTTACAACATATTTGAAGACAATTTTCCTCAATGTACTATAACTCGACTTGGCGACAAATTACTTATTAGAATAGAGGAACACATTTATACAAAATATTGGTTTCATAAATATCACGCTTCTGTTTTTGCGACTGCAATGATGAAAGCTATAAAAAGACTTCGACTTGAAGGCGTCCCATTCTCTGACGAAGAACTTGACGAGGACGATGAAGTGCATGTTTTTATTAGATGGACACTGACCGAACCTTCAATCATTAGCAGTAAGACTTTATCAGAGAACATAAATCTTGCGTTTGACAGCGTTTTTGAACGTGCTAACTCAATGCTTGAAAATTCAGACAGCGTTTTAATACTTGGTAAAGACACAGGCGAAGGACTTGACTTACTAAAGCATATTCAAACACACCTTGATAATTTAGGCTTCTACACATACATAATAAAAGAGCAACCAGACATCATCGGCGAAAGTGTGATGCAAAAGGTTTTACGTTTTGGACTTTCATCAAGGTTTGTAATAATTGAAAACAGCGAACCGACTGGACACCTGTATGAATTTCCACACATCACAAAATTTGCAGAGTTGACTTCAATCGTCTTACAAAGACAAGGCGAAGGTTCAACTTGGATGTTTGAAGACCTTTACCATAGACTGCGAAACATCAAAAAGTTTGAATACACTAATGATACATTGGAAGAACAAATAAATATCGGAATCGAGTGGGCAAACACTTATTTGGGGAGCTTTAGCAAATTCCAAAAAGATAGATTGCCGTGGTTTAAATGAATAAAAATAACTAACAGCTTCGCGTTCGTTGCGCATGTAACACGAATAATGAAAGCGAAGCTGCTTGTAACCTGAGAGGTTCTTATGGCGATTGAGTCAGGTTTTGAATCGCTATGAAATAAATGACCAATTGCTAATTGGATAGAATATTAGGGTCGAATTGCAAATTCCACCCAGTCATCATGACGATTTGTCTACTCCGAGGGGTAAAAGATCTTAAAGTGATAATTGACAGATGGATAGGTGTGGAATAATTGTATTAAAATATTCTTTGACAGATCATGACAATGATAAGCTATAAATTTGGTGACCTTACACGGCATACTGATCTTTACTATTATTTAAATGTAGACCTATTGAAATTAAATTGATAATTATGAATCACTGCTCTATCTTGTATTTATGAAAAGGAAGTTTACCGTCAATTCGAGATTATTGAAAGAGGTTATTCCTAACCAGATAACCACATTCTCCGCTTTTACAGAGCTGATTAACAATTCCCTTCAAGCAAAAGCAAAAAATATCTGGATTGATTTGGATTACACAAAAGAAGAAGAAGTTTATCCACACTTTGCAAAAACTATATCTATTAAGGATGACGGTATTGGAGTTCATAGTAAAGAGCTTGAATTTAAAACGTTAGATATTGCTACTGGGAACAAAAAAGGAGGCAAGGGAATTGGAAGGTTCTGTGCTTTCCAAATCGGTAAAAGGTTTTTGATTGAAACGGTTGGGTTTGACCAAGTGGATAAAAATTTTAGTTTCTCAAGAATACCCTTATCTGTTGATAGTATCACAAAATTTAGTAGGCTTGGGGAGATCGAATTTGATACTCATGAGGAAATTTTGAATGGGGATAATCATAAAACATCGTATAAAGTAGTTATAGATGATTTGTATGATCGGGAGCACTCTGAAAAAAATAAAAGGCTTACACAGCAATTCCTTCCTTCCAAGTTAGGAGAAGCAATTTTTGAAAGATATCCCCTGCATGTATTTAATTCGAAAGTAACTTTTATTTTGAATGGTAAAAGGCTCGAAAAAGAGGATTTTATCATTGGTTCTCCAGAAAAAATTCTTAAGACATACTTGAATGAAAAAGGGGAGTCAATTAAAGTTTTTTTTAATTTTTTGAGAGTAAAATCAGTGGAAGATATCAGAGTGTTTTTGACAGTTAAAAATGCAGGAATTGATACCGTAGCTAATAGTTTTAAATTTGATGCAACCTGGCTAAGCCCAAAAATAGGCGGCTGGTATATTTATGTAGATTCAAATGTTCTTACTTCTGATAATTACAGGAATGTTGATTTGGATGGATTAGACAGTGAGCTTTCTAATTTTAAATCATTTATAAAGGATTCTCTTAATGAATTTTTTAAGGAAAAGAATAAAGAATTCGACAACTTTACGGACAAACTTCAGAATGACGACTATTATCCTTATAAAATAAAAGAAGCATCATCTAAATCAAAGGAAATGCTTTTTAATAAGCTAGCTTACCTAGTTGAGGATAAATATCATATTCTTAACAATCAGGAAAAACTGCGCGAAATTATTTATCCTCTAATTGACAGGACGATTTCGAATGGAGAATTAGAAGATATCCTTAAAGAGGTTCTTCATCTTGATAGCAAGATGATTACAAAATTTAGTGCACTTCTTAAGAAAACTAACCTGGGTGATGTAATAGAGTTTTCCGAAAAAGTTGCTGCCAAACAGCAAGAGCTCGAGTTTTTGGAGAAAATAGTGTATTCTGAAATAAGTTCATGTATTAAAGAACGCAAACAATTGCATAAGTATTTGGAGAAGATGCTGTGGATTTTCGGAGAGCAATATTTAGAAGCCACTAGATTATTGTCTGATAAGGGTTTGGAAAATAACCTGAAAGAACTTCGTGATAGATTCATGAAATATAAAGCATCGGAAGATGAGGATAATGTATCGAGAGTTGATAATAAAAAAATTCGTTCAATAACTGACTTGTTTCTTTACAGTGAAAGAGTGCTTGATGAGTCTAAGAGAGAAGTTTTGATTGTAGAATTAAAAGCTCCTAAGGTTAAAATCAGTAATAAAGAACTAGATCAGGTTAAACGTTATGCCCAAGAAATTGAGGAATCAAGTGGAATCCCAAGTTCTATAAAATTTAAAATAATTCTTGTTAGTTCTGATATTAATAGAAGAGCATTAAGTGAAATTAAAGGCTTTCAAGCCAATTCCAAAAGTGAAGATCCATACTTGTATTGGAAAAACGAAGCTGGATATGTTGAGATTCATGTTCTAAAATGGTCGGACATTCTTGAAAAGACAAAGCGAAAGCTTAATTATTTGTCCAGTATATTAAAAACCAAAGATGTAGATGTTCAGCAAAAGTCAAAGGATGATTTTGCTGATATCGAAGTAATTAAGGTAAGATCTTCCTTAAAAAAAATAGCATCTTAATAAGTATGATCCATGCCCTTAAGTTAGTGGAAAACATGGTTTTATTTGGATTAAATTACAAACCTAGCCCAGAGCTACGAGAGATTTGATTACGCAGGTCGGTGGTTGATTAATGGTAGAACAAGAGTTAGTTTATAAGAGCAAACAAAAATAAAATTTACATGGAAGAGTCTACTTCTTGGATTGGAAAAAACATTGTAAAACTTAGAGAATACAAAGTTCCAACTGAAATTGAAGAACCAGATGAAATAAAATTTAGAGATCAAATTGAGCCTTGGTTAACCGCTCTTTGTCAAAGTGAACATTTATCCTTGCTCACAGGAGCAGGAATATCCTCAGCCGTCCACTTTTTGGCAAAAGGTTCGGCTGGCGCAGGTATGTCAGAGCTTAACCTCTCAGTTTACAAGGAAGAGATATCAAAAAAATCTAAAGAATCGTCAGAGAAAGCAGGAAGAGGAGCCGAGCCTAATATTGAAGATCAAATCCGTACTATCAATGATCTAATAAAAGGTCTTGATGTTTACCTTTGCAATGCATCAGAAGAAGAGAATGAAGATTTTTTTGCCAGTTTCAATACTCTCAAGAAAGAACTAGAAACTGGAATTAAAGAATTCGCTAATAACGTATTGTCTGCGGAATACAACATTGTAACATCCTCGAATGAGGAACCTGCAGAATATCTGATGAACTTCCTTTTAAGCTTTGCCAGCAGAATTGCTACCCGAGAGCGACTTAATCTTTTTACTATCAATTATGATAGAGTATTGGAGTTTGGAGCTGAATTGGCAGGACTTCACTTGGTAGATCGGTTTGTTGGTAGTATTTCTCCGATTTTCCGTTCCTCAAGACTTAATATAGATTTACACTATAACCCACCTGGTATTAGAGGTGAACCGAGATACCTCGAAGGGGTAGTAAATTTCACCAAACTTCATGGGTCATTGGATTGGTCTGAAAGAGAAGGTATCGTTAAGAGATTTGCTTTACCGTACGGTGCAAAGGATATAACCTTATATAACAATGACGGTGGTAGTTTAATGATTTACCCAAACTCTTCAAAAGATCGAGAAACATCAGAATACCCTTATGTTGAACTGTTTCGTGATTTTGCTGGCTCGGTAATAAGACCAAACTCAACCATCGTAACTTATGGCTACAGCTTTGGGGATGATCATATTAATCGTGTTTTAATGGATATGCTTACGATTCCATCAACACATTTGGTTATTATTGCTTATGATGATGCTGGAGACCGAGTTCAAAACTTTTACAAAAAGGCAAAACGACCTGTACAAATTACATTGCTTTTAGGAAATCACTTTGGTAATCTAAAAACTCTGGTAGATCATTACTTACCAAAACCGGCTATTGACAGAACCACATACAAAATGGCTGATTTACTAAAAGCCAGAGGGGCGGCTTCTAAACCTGCTGAAGCAAAACCCGAGGAAAAACCTGAAGACCATGAGTAGAACACCTGTAGAAAATCATGCTGACTTACGAATTGGAGTGGTAGAATTCATTGCACCAGATGAAATTAAGATTCAACTTGATATTGAGGCACCTGACGGAATTGCTGCAAATGCTGGAGTTCCGAGAGAGTTTCCTCGAATAAATAGTTATGTATTGATTCCCAATGAGGGTGGTCACATTGTTTGTCAAGTTGAGTGGATCAATATTGAACGTTCCCCATTTCCTAAGAGAAAAGGCTATCAAGACTATGGTTTAATTGATTTACCATTCCCTATACGTAAAATGAAGGTGGCTCCTTTGGGTATTTTGAAGATGACTTCGGGTGAGAAATTTAGATTTCAGCGAGGAGTTCATTCATTTCCAAGCATTGGTTCACCGGTGCTGATTCCAACAGATTTACAACTCATGTCAATTGTTGAATCTGGATCAAACAGGAGAGTGTATATTGGTAACAGCCCACTTACTGCGAACGCTCAGGTTAAAATTGATCCTGATCGGTTATTTGGAAGACATCTTGCAGTGTTAGGAAACACAGGAAGTGGTAAATCCTGCACTGTTGCAGGTTTGATGCAATGGTCTTTAGAAGCAACTGAGCAAGGAGAGAATGCAAATGCTAGATTTATTATTCTTGACCCAAACGGTGAATATACAAAAGTTTTTGGTGCTAACGCAAAAGTTCTAAAAGTAGGTGGGGAAGATGAGGATAGTTTAGAAGTACCTCTCTGGCTTTGGAATAGTGAAGAGTGGCGTGCATTTACACAAGCAAAGTCTGGTGCTCAACTACCACTCTTGAAACGCGCATTAAGGTCTATGAGAAATGGAGAGCTTGAGTTTCAATCTGACCAAAATTTGAAAGCAAAGAAGTTTGTCGGTATAATGCTTCAATCTACTGTGGCCAGTGAGAATAAAGGAGAGCCATTTCAGGGATTTCCACATAACAAGAATTTCACGGAAAGACTGATCATCTGGAAAAGGTCATTGGAATCTTTCAACTTAGAGACTGATCCTTTGGGATCTTTGATGGAGCGGATTGAAGTACTTATTGAAGGTCACAAAGCTGAACAAAGCAATGGCTGGGTTAACTATTCTGAATATACGGTAGAGGAAATTGAAATTCTAATAGAAGAAACAAGGGAAACCTATGTTGGCCTTGGTGGTGGTGATAGCGAGCTTTTTCCTAAAAATGAAGATCTCCCGATTCCCTTTAGTGGAGATGTTTTTCTAAGCTATTTAGAAGCACTGGCTCAAGAAACAGGTAATGAACAGTACTTGGAATTCCTAATCGCCAGAATTAGAACACTCATTGGTGATTCTCGGATGGATTCCATAATTGGAGACAAAACAGAAAAAGAACTTGATAAATGGTTAGAGAAATATTTAGGAAAAAGCGAAAAAACTTCTGTTACAATAATCGATCTTTCCTTAGTGCCGTCCGAAATAGTTCATATTACCACTTCAGTAATATCAAGAATAGTTTTTGAAGCACTTCAACGGTATAGAAAGTTAAATAATAAAGTGCTTCCGTCCGTGCTTGTAATGGAGGAGGCTCATTCTTTTATTACCCGTTACAATGATAATACTGAAGGAAACAGCTCAGCGATTTGTACAAAGGCATTTGAAAAAATTGCTCGTGAAGGAAGAAAATTTGGACTTGGTCTTGTTCTTTCTTCTCAACGACCTTCTGAATTATCTCCAACTGTTTTGTCTCAATGTAATTCCTATATCTTACATCGTATCAGTAATGATCGAGACCAGGAATTAGTTGGAAGATTATTGCCAGATACTTTTCGAGGTTTACTTAGAGAGCTTCCTTCATTACCTTCTCAAAAGGCAATACTTCTTGGATGGGCTTCAGAATTACCAATTTTAATGAAAGTTCGAGATTTACCATTTGAACAACGTCCTCAATCAGATGACCCTGATTTTTGGGATGTATGGATTCGGAAAAACAGTAAGGGTGAAGTTGTGGAACGTAAAGTTGATTGGAAAAGGATTGCAAATGATTGGCAAGAAAATGACGCCGAGCGAGAAATAGACGACGAATTAGAAGACTTTGACCTTTTATAATATGAAATTCACCGAATCCCAACTCGAACAGGCATTTATCTCTCTTCTGCAAGCAAGCGCACGGATATTTCCATGTGAGTGGTGAGGAGATTCTAAGAGGGGATTTAGGTCTTTTGTCGTTTTCGGTTGTATTCAAGAATCTCTTCTTCAGTAAGAGGTTCAGTTTTGGTAATTACTGGAATTTTTTTGTTAATGCCATCATTATCTTTTTCCCATATTTTTTCTACTGTGATACGGACTAAATCATCTTTAAAAAAACCTTTAGGGGGTAAAAAGTCTTTTACATTGCACTTCAAGGCTTCGGCCGCAAGGTTTATTTGCCTGATGTTGTATTTAGCAGGCAAAGATGGATTTTCTATATTTCCAACTAATTTATCCGAGAATCCCATATCAACTGAAAGGGCACTTTGACCAATTTTTAAAAGTTCCCTTCTTTCGCGGATTTTCTTTGTCACATACAAATCAAGGGCGGACACAACACGTATTATTTTCTCATTTTCTTTCATTTATCAATGAAAGTTTAAATTGAGTCTATATCCACCTACTTATAATTAGGTTAGTTCAAATATTTTTATTATTATTGACTTAAATATTATGAGTTCGGTGGCAAAAGCTACCATTTGATTAATTTTGCGAATCTTCAAATAGCATTCGCACTTGTTTGTCTGAAACTGAAACCTAGGAAATTTCAAGTACACGAGACAATAAGTGAGGGTTGCTCACGCCATTGGCGTGGGCTCACTTATTCGTGTACGAGGTCTTCCTAGGTACCTAGTTTCGATATGTTGAGTCCCACGCCTCTTTTTTGGCAGGGTCTCAACTTGGACATAGCTATAACCCAAGTATCATGGAGCAGACCTTGATTTTTTCTGGATTGAGTAGCTTCCCGGGAGTAATATTCTGGAAGATGGATCTGTCTGAGCTTTTTTACATTGGGTCACATTGTTCATTACCTATCCCGATAGCTATCGGAACCTATTACATCCTTCCAGAGGTACAGGGCATTATCGCTTCAGATCGCCTGTATCCCCTGAAGCCCAAGAATCCGATTTGAGGGATTCATTTTTAAGACCGTGAAAGGGGAGGTGCACATCCCTGAGCAGATCGGTTACTGCATACGCACGTCAGCAAGCTCAGAATAGCCAGTAGAGCTGACACATTTCTTAGTATTCATTATTGCTGGTTGCTCGGTTGGAGCAAGGTGGAAAAACTATGTCTTGTAGGAAGTATCAAGTAGCAAGAGGGTAGAGGTTAGAGGCAAGAAGCTAGAGCCAAGAGGCAAGAAGCTAGAGTCAAGAGTCATGAATCAAGCGTTCGTGATAGTGCTTTCAGCTTTGAGCTCTCGCACTTCCCTTCTGAACACTGAGACTGCCTACTGCGACTGAGATTTCTCCTCGTACCTCGTCGAAATGACCTGAAGACTGCGACTGCCTACTGACCACTTTCTTCCGTCTTCCGCCTGCCCGCCGTGGCGGGTCTTCCAGCTTAAAAATCTAAAAGCATGAAAAAAAACATACTCATCTGCTTAGTGGGACTGCTATGTCTTCCCACAAGCACACTACTGGCACAAGTTGCTGATTCACCCGGGGCGGATTTTCTTCATAGGTCACGCCCCACCGTCCCGCATGGATTGCGGGACACCCATCGGGGCGGGGAGACTCGCTCCGATACTCTCCCGGATGATGTTAGTTTGGTTGATCACTCCGGACAAGGGCAGGAGAGCGAAGGCTCTTCTGCCCAATCGGAGGGATTGCTCTACCTGGAAATAGCCTCCCCCAATCTACCGGATACGCTTTGGCTTACCTACTGGGAGCACATGCTCAGTGACGATCCCGAGGTTACTCCCGGAATAACTCTGCCACTGATCGGGCAGAAAGGAACTTTCTTCGAGGGAAGTGCGGTCACCAAGGTTTTCTTATGGGAGCTGTCACAGGATGTGGAACACGGCTATTTATCGATAGCCAATGGTAAGGAAGAATTGGCAAAACATTGGAGTTTCTCCGCCGGAGACCGGGTCAGGATTAGGGTTGACCTGAATCGTGGCAATATCCTGTTCGGAGGCCCATCCGCCGATTTCTACCGTACCCAATACCTGCTGGACCAGGCTTTCAGCGAAGAGCAATTCAATTCAGATCCCATCCTGATCGCAAGCCGGAGCGAAGGGCTCTTTGCCGATTCCGCCTCCAGTGCAGCTTACCGCAAAGCACACAGCCAGCCGGAAGATCTTCATGTACGGATAAAGGTGCTCGTGCCCAAAGAAAACGGCTGGGATCACCTGGCAGCTTATCTGAAAACCCCTGCACTCGAGCATCCCGCTTGGAAGGTGCTGAACTCCCAAAGACAATTACTATCAGCTGAGGAATACGCTGTATTGGAAGCCAGAATAACCGGTGAGGTCCTCACTACTGCGGACAAAAGGGCGGAAATGATCGCTGAGCTACTGAGCAAGGAGAGTGAAAAGGGAGACGACTTTCTTGCTTGGGCATCTGGGCTTGAGTTACATGATACCAGCACTTCCCATCCCCGCCTGATCCAAGGTCTGACACGACTGGAAGTGATAAGGGCTAAGCTCACAGGGGAAAACGTGATGGATAATTTCCTTTCCTATTCACCACACATCCGGGATGAGCTTATCGGGTATTATCTGCTCAGCAACCACAACAGGCTCAATGAACAACAGGCACAGCTCTTTCGGTGGGGGATCAGCCGGGTCGAAACTCCGTGGATCAGGGAAAAGCTGGAAAGCCTCAGGGAGATCAAGTCAGGTCTGTTTGTTTCAGACGGATTGGTGGACCCACAGGGTGTTGCTGTGGATTTGACGGACTTTGAAGGAAAGACAATTTTGATCCATTACTGGATATCCGGCTGCAAGTTCTGCATAGATGACTACAGGGCAATACTACGGCCTTTGGAAGACTTGTTGGAGAATAATCCCGACATCCTCCTGGTCACCATCAATGCGGACTCGGGAAGGGATTCCTGGGTGAAAAGCCTGTCCACCGGAGACTATACCTCAGACCGCTTTCTAAACCTGAAAGCTGAAAGAGGAGGCCCGGTACTCTCCAGGTATTCCATCCATTCCTTTCCCCAGAAAATGATCATCGGACCCGAATCCAATGTCCGGATGCAATCCCTTGACCGGATAGCGCCGGAAAAACTTGAGGTCATTCTCGACAGCATTCAGTCAGCATCCCCACTTTCCCATCTCTCCACCAAGACCTTACTACCATGAAATATATACTGATCACTTTGTTTGCCTGGGTTCTTTTGAGCGTACAGGCACATGCAATGCAGCAGGAAAATGCCAGTCTCACCGGTACCGTAGTTGGTCCCGATAGGCTTTCACTTCCCGGAGCTATGGTTTATTTGGTAGGTACAGACTACCGTACCATCACTGATGAAAATGGTGCGTTCACGCTGAATGCGCCTCAGGGGGACTACGAGCTCTCGGTGTCCTACATCGGTATGGAATCCATACGGGTGGAGATTAGCCTTCCCCGGGCTGAAGTATTGGAGCTACTATTAAAACACTCCGAGACCGAACTCAATACCGTGGAAATCGTGTCCACCGGCTATCAGGAACTTCCCAAGGAACGTTCGACAGGATCCTTCGCCCACCTGGACAGCCAGTTGGTACAGCGAAGGGTAAGTACTTCGGTACTGGACCGATTGGAAGACGTGACGCCCGGGCTGGTGTTTAACCGCGGCATTCATGCCACCAACGAGCCCATCACGATCCGGGGCAGGAGCACGATCAACGCGGATACCTCACCGCTGATCATCGTGGATAATTTCCCCTATGACGGACCGTTGGAAAACATCAACCCCAATGATGTAGCCTCCATCACCGTACTGAAGGACGCCGCTGCAGCCTCCATCTGGGGCGCAAGGGCCGGGAATGGGGTGATCGTAATCACTACGGTAAGGGGGCAGACCGATCAGCCCATGAAGGTCAGTCTCAACTCCAATGTGACGCTTACCGAGCACCGGGATCTGTACTATGCGCCCAATATGAACATTTCTGATTTTATAGGAATAGAGGAGCAGCTGTTTCACGCAAACTTCTACAGAACCCAGGAAAATAATGCAAACAAGCCCCAGCTTTCTCCGGTGGTGGAAACGCTGATTGCGCTGAGGGATGGGCAAATTACCCAACAGCAAGCTGATGAATCTATGGCCTTGTATAGGCAGTCGGATGTCAGAAGAGATATAAGAGACTATTACTTACAGCCTGGGATCAACCAGCAATATGCGCTTGCAGTTACCGGGGGAAGTGCAAAGCATGCGTATCAGGTATCGCTGGGCTATGACCAGATCCGTCCGGATGTGGTGGGTAACAGCAGTAACCGCTGGACGCTCGCCATGGGTGATCGCTGGAAGACAGCGGGAGATCGGTTGGAAGTCGGGCTCTCGGTAAACCTTGCCAATCAAAACACCCGTACAGGCACAGTGCTTCCGAATGCCTATGACTATGACCGGCTTGTGGATGAAAATGGAAACCCTCTTGCCATAGCCAGATCATACAGCACCAGGTACATTGCTTCAGTAGAAGATAGTGGGTTATTGGATTGGAGCTATGTGCCGCTAAAGGAAATCGGTAAACTTGACCATGGTAGCCAGTCCTATGATTTGAGAGTGAGTCCTTCGCTCCAATATTCAATCACCCCTGACCTGAAGGTGGGCATCTTCTATCAGTATTGGAAAAACGTAAGGAATTCCAGAAACAGGGATCCTTTGGAGCTCTTTGTGACCCGCGACCGCATCAATAAGGTAGTCCAGGTGGATGGGGATGAGTATATCTTTCCTGTTCCTATTGGGGATATCATGGATGTGTCGCAATCCGATACCTATTCCCATACCTTCCGCCCCCAACTGACTTATGCGAAAGAATGGCAGGGGAAGCATTTTCTAAACGGGATTGCAGGACTGGAGGTGAGGGATCTTCAGGGACTGGATTGGTCCAGCCGATACTATGGATACCGTGATGATATGGGACTGAGTGTTCCCGTGGATATGGTGAATAGATATCCCTATTTCTTTAATCCCGGCGTGCAGGGGAACATTCCTTCCGGGGATTCCCATGGGGGCAAAGTAGATCGCTTTGTGTCTTATTATGCCAATCTGGGCTATGATCTGAAGCATCGGTATTTTCTTACCCTGAGCGCCAGAAAGGATCAGGCCAATATTTTCGGTGTAGATGCCAATATGCGGGGAGTTCCGCTTTGGTCCATGGGAGCAGGATGGATTATTTCTGAGGAGAAATTTGCACAGCATCCCAAAATGCCCTTTATAAAACTCAGGGCAACGTATGGGTTCAGTGGAAATGTGGATAAACGACTGTCTTCTGAAGTCACCGCCTCTTACGTGAGCTTTGTTCCAGGAGGTGTTTTGCCACAGTTAACCATTGCTGCCATCGGCAACCCGCCGAATCCGGAACTGAGTTGGGAGAAAATCAGGACGACGAATCTGGCATTGGATGTAGAAACCCAAAATGGATTTTTGGCGGCGTCATTTGAATATTATTTCAAAGATTCTAAGGATCTATTAGGGGAGTATTCAGTTACTGCTGCTACCGGTTTGAGAAGTTATACGGGGAATTTTGCAGAAAGCCAGGTGCGTGGTGCAGACCTTACCTTGTCTTTCAGATGGTTCAGAAGGGATTTTTCCTGGACTTCCAACTTTATCTACAGTGGATTAAAAGAAAAAGTAACAGATTTTGAGAAGTTGCCGACCGTCAATAACCTGCTGAGCATTGCCAATACAGGGATGCCGTATCCAAAAGTGGGTCGTCCCTTGTACGGAATATATTCCTACGAGTGGGCCGGTTTGGATCCTGCTACCGGTGATCCCAGAGGCTTTGTGGACGGAGAGCCTAGCAGCGATTATTTGGCGATTACACGGGAAGCTACCATCGATAATCTGCAGTATCACGGTCCAGCGAGGCCTACTGGATTTGGTGCCATCAGAAATGATTTTTCATACAAAGGCTTCTCCTTATCCATCAACGTTTCCTATCGTTTTGGATATTATTACAGGAGAAACTCAATCAATTATTATACGCTTCTGCGGGGAACGATGGGGCATGGTGATTTCGATAGGAGATGGCAGCAACCGGGAGATGAGACCTGGACCCAGATTCCTTCCTTGCCGGAAACGGCGGATACGCGAAGGAACAACTTCTACAGTAACTCAGGGGCTTTGGTGGCAAAAGGAGACCATATCCGGCTAAATGATGTGCGTTTTTCCTACAGCATAAGCCAGGCTAAGTTCTCGGCCATGCCATTCAAGTCAGCGGAAATCTATGCCTACGCCAATAATCTGGGGATTATCTGGAAAGCTTCAAAGGATGACTTTGATCCCGACTTCAGGACTTCCAGGCCCCTGAGATCCATTGCCATGGGGATACGGTTGGACTTCTAAAATTTAAACGGGGAAAAGAAGATGACTCTTCTCCGCATGGGTAGCGGGTATATTCTGCCTTATCCAGAGAGGTAATGCCTGCTGCCCATTTTTCCTTCACTTTCTAAACACTAATCAAAATGAAAAAATACATCATAAGATTTCTCAATGGAGTTCTTCTCCTAAGCTTGGTTTCCTGTCAGGACTACCTCGAAGAGAAGCCTTTGAAAGATATCCTAGTACCATCTACGCCGGAAGATGTCCGCGCGCTACTGGATAATTACCCGAGATTAAATTTTAACTCTTTGGCAACGTTCCTGATTTCGGACGATTGGGAAATATCTTCTCAAAAATGGAATACCATGAACCCTTGGGAGCAAAATGCCTACTTATGGCAGAAAGAAGTATTCGAGCCTACTCAGCGATCTGTGGATTATAATGCTATCCATATGAAGATTTTCTATTCCCATATTTGTATGGATATTTTGGCTAAGCAAGAAAATCATTCGAGTCCAGAGTTTTCTTATCTGAAAGGAGAAGCGTTGGCATTAAGGGGAAGAGCGCTCTTTGAGTTGGCTGAGCTGTTTTTGCCTAGCCCCAAAAGTGACTTGAAAGATCAGATCAAGATACCTGTAAATTTGGAATCGGATATCAATGCGACTTTGGCAAGACTAGGGATTTTAGAGGTACTGGGCATGGTAAAGCAGGATTTGGAAATGGCATTTACACTTCTTCCAGAGAAACAGCTCTACAAAACAAGGCCTGACAAAGCCACCGTAAAAGCCTATCTTGCTAGGGTATATTTGTATGAGGAAAATTGGGAAGAGACATCTAGCGCAGCTGCTTATGTAGTAGAGCACAGCGAGGAATTGTTGGACTATAAAGCCTTGGATGCCTCATTGGCATATCCCTTTATGTTATTCAATAAGGAGACTGTATTTTACAGCGTAACGAGTAGTTATTCGGTGACGGCAAGTCCCGAATCCTTTATCAATCCAGAGCTCTATCAATTATACGAGGAAAATGATAGGCGAAAGAATTTGTTTTTTAGGCTGGATAACGGAGGGAATCCATTGTACAAAGGCTCGCTGACAGGAAATTTGGAGCTTTTTACCGGGATAAGCCTACCGGAAATGTATCTGACAGCTGCTGAAGGTACCATCAGAACAGGTAATGTGGAAAATGGGTTAGCCTATCTGAACCAATTATGCGCTAATAGGTATGAAGATTTTGTGGAGTGGGAAGACCTAGGTGCGGAAGAAGCTTTGGAAGTGGTATTACTTGAGCGAAGAAAAGAGCAGGTATTCAGGGGGACGCGATGGTTGGATATGAAGAGGTTTTGGTATTTAAGCCAGGAGTTGAAAAATGAACGTGAGATACATGGCGAGCTATATTCCCTGACATCCGAAGAACAGTTTATATGGCAGGTGCCACCATACGAAATCGAATTGGAGGGAAGATAAAAAAAGAACCCGGGCTCAGGAAACCCGGGTTCTTACCAATTTGCAATCAATTTATTCCTCAATAGGAGTAAGACTGATATTTACGAATTTTCGATCTTCCTGGTTAGGGAGAGGACTTCCTTCAATGGCGTCAAAAAGACAATTTTGCTCTTCTTGACTATCACACTGGTAACTGCCTGGAGGAGTGTCTTCATCCACTAGGTACCAGTAGGTGCCATCAGTTCCGTACATAGGATCTTCCTCTTTTGGAGAAGTAAAAGCAACTGCCGCAAAGGCAGCTACTATAAAGGTTAGTAGGGGCAATTTGCCCTCTAGATTCTTCATATAGTATCCTGTTTTTTAACACATCAAAAACAGGTGAAACCGTTTAGTGTCTCCGGCGCAAGGCCACTGGCTGCTTACCGGAAGTGGTTAAAGCGCCTACTCTGTTCAGGGTTTTCGGCATCGCCCTTTTTTATCCGTCCAGATGCGGCTGTATTCCCTTTCTGACAGCCTGGGGAATGACGGATGTACAGCCCCGGAATACTCCATGTAACTGATCAAAGTACTCCGGAGATGATGGATTGAACTTACTGTACTGATCTAAAAAATGCAAATCACTGAGCCTGATCCGGTTATCTAACTACCTGTTTTGTTAACGAGGGTTATGAAAATAAGGATTAGACGCTTATCTTATTGGTAGTTAAATAAATGTAGTACTGAGGATTTTGCAGGAGCTTCCGGCAGATTCCATTGATGCGGAGTAGATATGGTTTGTGACACGAAAATTAAATTAGGCATAATAAACTATGCCAAACCACATGGGATATATGAAGAAAAGCTGTTTGCCCCACTGTTTGAGCTGTGTACCACCGTCACGTTTAGAAGAGGGGAACAAGTGAAGTTTATCAAAGAGGATGTATTATGCCTGATTTATTCAGGAGCTGTCCTGGGCAGACTGGAGATGGGGGACGGACATGTGGAGCAACATCTGCTGCGGAATGATCAGATTTTTTATACCGGCAATAAACTGGAGGGCATGCGGGAGCGGGTAGAATCCTCCTGGCAAGCCATACTGCCCTGCGAAGTGATTTATATCCCCCTTGCCGTTATCCAGCGTATGGCCCGCTCCGAACCCGGGTACTGGCAAGGACTGATGCGGCACATTATAGCCAGCGATATGGCCCAGAGCCAGCTCTACCATGAGGTACACCGTCAGCCCACCCTGGTAGATAAGCTGGATGTGCTGCTCAGGCATGATGAAAGGCTGCTGGATATCAAGCAGGTGTATCTGGCATCCTATCTGCTCGTCACGGCTCCTTCCTTCAGCCGGGTCCTGAAAGAGTGGGACCGAAGAAACCTGCCTTAGGAAGAACGCCGGGATCTGTTTTTTTTGGCGCTGTGTCCCAGATGGTAGGAGCCGCAGTAAGGGCAGCGGTAGGTTTCCAGCAAGTATGAATCTGTGATGCTGTTCCTGATCTGATGGCGCTGGTTGTAGTCCAGGACATACCAGGCGATTTCCGGGGAGGGAAATCTTATCTTGCCCAGGCACATCGCGCGGATATGGAGAAGGGAAGGGGAGGATATGACCAGCGGCTTGTTCATGTGTAACGCATTGGGCATAAGTTACGGATAATGGGGCAGCCATGCTAGTTTGGTTATCAAAATGGGGATTAGATAACCATATCCTTTTTTTGTTAATTGTTAGACGTTAAGTTGTTAACTGTTTAGTCTACCTGCTGTTCGAGATTACTAGTTGGCGCAAGTCTCATGACTTGTGCCTACGTCAATGCAGTCTTCAGACTGCAGTGGTTAAATAACCTTACAATCACTGCAAGGCAGTCAGGAGACTGCAGTATTTTAAGTCCAAGTCTGAAGACTTGAACCAGACTAAGATGACGCAAGGTCTCTCCGCAAGCTTCAGTGCCAATGAGATTAGATAACTGATTAGGTTGACTGTTGAGGTTTAGGTCTAGAATTGGTATCCTCGGTCTGTGTCTCCACAGACCGAAATGTTAGTGGTCTGTGGAGACACGGACCAAGGTGAGGGGACTGGGACTGGTAAGTAGATGATTTCCGAAATAATGCCGTAGGCATGAACGATCTTTTAGCCAGCCATTTCAATGGCTGGAAATAAAGTGTTGAAGAATCTCCATAAATGCCGTAGGCATGACCGATATTTATTAATGTCAATCCTGTTATAGATTGGATTTTCCGCTATGAACATCATGTATGGTGCTGAATAGCTATCGTGCGTCCCTCTGGGACTCTTTGAATGTATATTTCCATCAAAAAGTCCAGCCATTGAAATGGCTGGCAATAATATGAATCGTCCTTACAGGACTTAGTTGGCGCAAGTCATACTGAACGAATGCAGGTTCCTCCGCAAACTTCAGTGCCAATGACGCAACCATACCTCATTAATTCCCTCCTGCTTTAGCTGGAGGTCAATACCCACCGGCAGATGTTTTCCGGCTTTAGCCACATCATACTGTGCTGTTCGAAATTTGCAATCCGCGACTCCTAGCCGTAGGATTTCTAATCCGACAATTCACAGACTCTAATGACCTCCTCGGGACAAGCCTTGGTCTTATCACTATACCTCATGTCCGAGGCAATGGCCTTTTGGTCTTTTTTGACCTAGGGTTACGCCCTTCGTCCCTCAGGTCTCCAGCCTAGGCTATTACAAGTCAACCTGTTGGGGTTCTCCTAATTTTCCAATTTATCAATCCGCCCCGGCGGACTAGTTCTTCAAATCTTCCAATCATAATCCTCATCTTTCTCAATTCATTTCTGCCTACTGTGACTGGATACTGTGACTCCCATCTCATTCCCCACACCGTCACTCCAATAAATCCTCTTTTCCATCCTCCTGCATTAGCTCCCGTTTCCAGATGATAATCCTGCGCAGGAGGCAATGGCCTTTTTGACTTTTTTTTACGCCGGGTTAAAACCCGCCGCTATAAAATCTGCCATGCCTACGGCATTGATCCGTTTCCACAGAATTTTGAAGCCCAGGGTAAGGAGGTACGACGCAACCCTGGGCTACCCACAAGGCCTACCTACGGCAGGCTTGCTAGCTACAAACCCTTACATATAGAAGTATACTAGGAATTTGTTTTAGAAGTCAAAGTAGTACTGTGAAGCAAGCCAAGATAATTAATCAATTAGCAGATTATTATGTTCTTAGGGCGGGGAGGGATGACGCAGCAGCGAGCCAGGCGGCAGGCTTGCGGGTAGAAGCTTTGCTGGCGTCTTGGCCTTTTGGTTCTTTTGGGCTAAGCCAAAAGAACGGGAGAGAAAGAACCTCAACACTATCGATACGGGCTAATAGTGAAATTGAAGCTAGGTTTGCCAGTTTCAATTTCTCCGTATAGACTTAGTGCTACTCCTCGGACCGCACCCTCTTTTCCAAAAAAAAAACTGCTCCGAGGACAATTGGATTGAACATTCTTTACCCCGGGTTTCGCCCGCTCACTTCGTATCGCTCGCTTACCCGGGGCTATTAAGAGTTTTACCCCTTCAGGGTAACTTTTTATTCAAAATATCCAGTGCAATCCGTCCGTGAGGACACGGACTTCGGCGGGAAATGTTTTTAAGATGCTGCTATGAGTAGTGGTAACCAGTAAAAACAGGATTATTAGTCAAATAGCAGATGGCTCTGTTTTTAGGGCGGGGAGGGATGACGCAGCAGCAGTCTTGTCCACCGCAGGAGGAAGCCAGGCGGCTGGCCTGCGGGGAGAAGCTTTGCTGGCGTCTTGGCCTTTTGCCTGCCCGACGTGGCGGGGTTCTTTTGGGCTAAGCCAAAAGAACAAGAAAAAATACTTGCCCTTGGCTATTCAGGCAAATAGTGAAATTGAAGCCAAACTCTCAATTTCTCCTTTTGGATCTTGGTGCTACTCCTCAGACCACACCTTCTTTTCCAAAAAATCCCCCTGCTCCGAGGACAATTGGATTGACCAATAGTCACCCCGGGTTTCGCCCGCTCACTTCGTATCGCTCGCTTACCCGGGGCTATTAAGAGTTTTACCCTTTCAGGGTAACTTTCCATTCAAACTCTAGTTGGCG
This sequence comes from Algoriphagus sp. AGSA1, assembly GCF_021390545.1. Lineage (GTDB taxonomy): Bacteria > Bacteroidota > Bacteroidia > Cytophagales > Cyclobacteriaceae > Algoriphagus. Next base: position 25,471 of record NZ_JAJUWR010000001.1, read on the forward strand.
CAAGTCTTACTACCGACCAGGCCTACCTACGGCAGGCTTTTCCCATGGAAAATGCAGTCTGCTTATTGCCCTGCCCACTGCGACTGGAAACTGTGACTGCCCACTACACCAGCTCCCTAGATCCCCGCATGATACTTGGGGTTTTGTTTACATTTTCACCTTCCACCTTCCACCATTCACCTTTGACCTACCAGCCTTACAGAAACAGCTTCGGTCCCCCCGCAGTGCCGCTTAACAATTAACAATTAACAATTAACCCTTAACAATTAACCCTTAACCCTTAACATTTAACATTTAACCCAACCACAGAGATTTCTCCCTCCGCAGGCTACGGTCGAAATGACCCCTTCGACCTTTCACCTTCCACCTTCCAGCCATGCTGAGCCTGCTTCGGTCCCCCCGCAGTGCCGCTTAACAATTAACAATTAACAATTAACCCTTAACCCTTAACCCTTAACCCAACCACAGAGATTTCTCCCTCCGCAGGCTACGGTCGAAATGACCTCTTCCACCATTCACCATTCACCATTCACAATTAACCTTCACTGGTCGAAACGGACTGCTTGATAAATAGAGGTCGGTTTATGATGGGATTTTGGAGAATTTGCCTTAGCTTAAATCACCAAAAATCACATTATGCGAAAACTTACCCAACCTGCAGTGTTGGTTGCTCTGGGTGCCATGGTCAGCTTTGCTGCAATGGTGCCGGACCGGCCAAAAGCGTCATTTCCCGGGAATCAAAACTACTTGATCCAGGCAGACAGCACCAAAAGAGATTCCATTGACACGCCAAAATTCAAGGAATTACCGCTAAAGGCGGAAAGAGAAATCAAGTTCAGCACCAAGCAGGGAACCTGGATGAGCGTGGATGTCAGTCCGGATGGGAAAACCTTGGCGTTTGATCTGCTTGGAGACATCTACACCATCCCCATAGAAGGAGGAAAAGCAACCCCGCTGACTATGGGCATGGCCTATGAAACACATCCCCGCTTTTCCCCGGATGGGGAGAAAATCCTCTTTACTTCTGACAGGGCAGGCAGTGATAACCTTTGGTACATCGATTTGATCAAAAAGGATACGGTACAGGTGACCAAAGACAAAAACGGGGATGTCCCGGGAGCGGACTGGACCCCTGATTCGGAATACCTGGTGGTCAGCAAAGGAAGAAGAATCACCAAGCTTTGGATGTATCACAAAAACGGTGGAGGCGGGATACAGCTCAATGAAAACCCGGCCAACATCAAAACCATCGATCCTTTTGTGAGTCCGGACGGTAAGAAGGTGTACTTTTCCCAGCGGAGTGGATCCTGGAATTACAATGCCCTCTTGCCCCAGTATCAGATCGGTACCTACGATTTTGACAAAGGGGAAATGAATACCATCACTTCCCGGTATGGATCAGCGTTCACTCCCACATTAAGTGATGATGGCAAATGGATGGTGTATGGCAGCCGATGGGAAGAGAAAACCGGGCTGGTGTTAAGAAATATGGAAAGCGGTGAGGAAAAATGGCTCGCTTATCCGGTGCAGCGGGATGAACAGGAATCCATTGCCCCCCAGGGTGTCTTGCCTGCTATGTCTTTTACTCCAGACAGCAAAAACGTCATTGCCTCCTATGGCGGGAAAATCTGGAAAATTGCGGTTGATGGAGGAGCTCCGGCTGAAATCCCTTTTGAAGTCGATGTCAAACTGGCGATGGGGCCCCGGTTGTATTTCAATTATGAAATCAAAGATACTGCTGCCGCACGGGCGACTCAGATCCGGGACCCCGTTCCTTCTCCGGATGGTAAGAAACTGGCATTTACAGCCCTGAATAGGCTATACGTGATGGACTATCCCGATGGAGAACCGACCCGTGTGACCGGCAATGAGTTCACCGAAGCCATGCCGGCCTGGAGCCCTGACGGCACGCAGTTGGTATTTGTAGCATGGAATGACACAGATGGCGGTCAGTTATTCAAAGCTTCGCTGGGAAATAGAATAGCTGTGTCCCAATTGAGCACAGAAAAAGCACTTTACATGCAGCCTGCCTGGGCTCCTAACGGCAGGATCGCCGTATTCAAAGCTTCCAATCAGGTCATGAAAGATGCGGAAGGTCCCGGGATCAATGGTTCCGAGGCGGAGTTGGTCTGGATCCCTGCCAGCGGTGGGGAATTCAGGAAAATTATGGAGGCCGGAAACCACGGAAATGTCCATTTTACCAACGATACTACACGGGTATTCCTGAATGGTGCCGGGGGAACGCTACTGAGTGTCCGTTGGGACGGAAAGGATAAAAAGGAATATGCCAAAATCACCGGAATCACCCCGTTTGGGTCGGTGGTCGAATCACACGATAACCATGACCACACTACAAACCCCGAAGAAGCTACCGATATTAGGTATGTCATGGGGCTTCCTGTTTCCAATGCGGATGCGGTAAATTATTGCATGCTTCCGGAAGGTGCCAATGCGCAGGAACCTGAAATGAAACCCAGTAGTGCCAGCACCATTTTGATGGCACCGGAGGGTAATCTTGCGCTGGCACAGGTGAATAATAACGTTTATGTAGTCACTATACCAACAGTCGGAAAAGCGCCCGTCATCAATGTGGGTGACCCGGGGTCCAGCAATTTCCCTTCCCGACAGCTCACGGAAATCGGGGGAGAGTGGCCAGCTTGGGAAGCCAATGGGCGAAAGGTGCACTGGTCTCTTGGAAATGGGCATTGGGTCTATGATATAGACCGGGCAGAATTTATGGAAGATTCAGTCAAAACTGCCAAAAGAGCCAAATCCTTAGCGGAAGCCGATTCCGTTGCGGCATTGAAAGCATTGGGGCCTGAAGCTGTCAAAGCAGCTGATTCGGTGGCCAAAGCGAAAAAAGAAGCACTGGCAGAACTGCTGAAAAATGACAAGGAAAAAGCCAAAGCTGACAGCATCTCCAAAGCAGAACAAAAAGAGAAGGAGAACTATAAGCCGTCAGAAAAGCAAGTTTCTGTTTATTATGCCAAGGACATTCCGCAGGGCACGGTGCTGCTGACAAATGCCAGAATAGTCACCATGAAAGGCAATGAGGTCATCGAAAATGGGGATATTCTGATCGAAAACAACCGGATCAAGGCTGTGGGAGCCACAGGATCGCTCGATGCAGGCAAAGCCAAAGTCATGGACATGTCCGGTAAGACCATCACACCGGGATTCGTAGATACGCACGCCCATATGTGGCCGACCTGGGGTCTTCATAAAAATTCTGTCTGGATTTACGCCGCAAACTTGGCCTACGGAGTCACCACCACGCGTGATCCACAGACTGCCACGACGGATGTGCTGACCTATGGGGATATGGTCGATGCGGGGATGGTTCCGGGACCAAGGGTTTACAGTACAGGCCCGGGGGTAGGGTATTGGATGTATAATATGAAATCGCTGGATCAGACTAAAAATGTGCTGAAGCAGTACAGTAAATATTTCAATACACAATACATCAAAATGTACTTGGTCGGGAACAGGCAGCATAGACAATGGGTGATCATGGCTGCCAAAGAGCAGCAATTGATGCCGACTACGGAAGGGGGATTGGACTTCAAGCTGAATATGACGCAGTTGATCGACGGCTATCCGGGACATGAGCATGCTATTCCGATCCATCCACTCTATCAGGATGTAACGCAAACCATTGCCGAGAGTAAAATGGCAGTTACGCCTACACTATTGGTGGCTTATGGAGGGCCTTGGGCTGAAAACTATTATTATACGACAGAAAGCCCCCTCCATGATCCTAAACTAAACCGCTTTACCCCATACGAGGAGCTCAATGCCAAAGCAAGAAGAAGGGCCGGAGGCCTGGGAGGTTGGTTTGCTCCTGAGGACCATGTGTTTATGAAGCATGCGGAAGGAGTCAAATCGATTGTGGAGCAAGGGGGATTGGCAGGAATAGGATCCCATGGACAGCTGCAGGGATTGGGCTATCATTGGGAACTTTGGTCAGTAGCCAGCGGCGGCATGGAAGCTCATGATGCCCTTAAGATAGCCACCATCTCAGGTGCCGAAGCATTGGGATTGGATAAGGAGTTGGGAAGTATAGAAGTAGGAAAGCTGGCGGATTTGGTCATCATGGAAAGCAATCCGTTGGAGAATATCCGAAATTCCAACAGCATCACGCATGTGATGAAAAACGGAAGGATATACGATGGAAACAGTCTTGATGAAGTTTATCCTACACCCAGGAAAATGGATGTTACGCCATGGACGAAGGTGGCTCCGATATTGAATACCAGTTTAAAGTAAGCTGCCGATATAATCCCCCGGAAAGCTCTGGGGGATTATATTTTTAGTTTAAATTATGCTGGTCTGTCTTCCTGTCGAATACTATAGTATAGCGGATTTTTGAAGTGGGGCAGAGGGATCTCCTTTGAAAAGCATTTCACCTTAATGCATTCGATGTAGGTTGGTTTTCCGGTAGATGTAGGTTGAATGAGTTGAACAAAGCCTAAAATTATGGAAACCCTAGTTGGCGCAAGTCTTACTGACCAGCCTTCCGGTCAGGCAGGCTTGTGCCTATATCAATGCAGTCTTCAGACTGCCACTGCCCTGACAGCCTTACAAAACCCGAAGCTCCGCTATCTATTCCGCTGTTGGTATTTAATCCTGAGAGCGGAGCAATTCGGGAACGAAGTGATTCGGGAAGCGTAGCGATATCGGGAGGCGACTTGGCCTTTTGGTAATTTTTTTACGCAGGGTTAAAGGCCGCCGCTCCGCCACGGCGGACGAGTCATATAATCTGCCATGCCTGCCTACGGCATTGCTCCGTTCCCATAGAATTTTGGAGACAAATCAATCTAAATTCTCCCCGCACAACCCTTAACCCTTAACCCTTAACCCTTAACCCTTAACATTTAACATTTAACCCTTAACATTTAACCCTTAACATTTACCCCCTCACCCGGCACCCAACCCCTCTTAACCTTTAGCTGCTAGCATCTCTGTGATCCAATATTAGCTCAATATTTCCTGCTTTATTTTTATGTTACCGCTTGTCCGGATGTTAAATATTAACATTTCATGCAGGGGCTGAAATCTAGTTTTGGATAAAATTAAACCATTATCCAAACACTATGAGTTCAAAAAGTTTTACCTGTTTATCAGCAGGAATAGTTCTCCTGCTCCTGATTTTGGGACTCAGCACCCAAGGTTATTCCCAGGCTACCAATGCGTCAATATCGGGAAAAGTAACCGATACAGATGGAGAGCCCCTGATTGGGGCCGCGCTTTTAATTAAAAACGAACTGACGGGATTCACCTCCTCTGCAGTGACCAACCTGACCGGAAACTATATCGTAAACCAACTGCCACTGGGTACGGACTACTCAGTGACATGTACCTATTTGGGATTTGGCTCCAAAGTATTCACAGGATATGCGCTCAGCCAGGGAGAGCAGATCAGACTCGATATAGAGCTGAGTGAAGAAGCACAATCCCTGAATGAAGTGAGTGTAGTGGCAAATTCTCTAAGCAATAGCATCAATCGATTTGGAAGCTCCACCGCCGTGACGGCCAAGGACATGGCGACTTTGCCTGTGAACGGAAGAAATTTCAACTCTCTGGTGGATTTGTCGCCGGTTTCCAATGGGAGTAATCTTCTGGGGCAGCTGTATTCCTCTACCAACTACACCATTGATGGAATGACCAACAGAAGCCCGCTTTCCAGTGGATCCACCAATCGTGGCCCATTCTCTATTTCCATGGAGGCCATCAGGGAATTTGAAGTGGTGACCAATGATTATGACGTCACCAATGGTCGAAGTGGGGGTGGTATCATCAGCGCTGTGACCAAGACGGGTACAAACACGGTACAGGGATCTGCTTTTCTCTTCAACAGGGCCGATTGGCTTGCAAGCAAGTACGATACCCGTGGAAACAAAAGAGAAGACGAGTTCTCAATCCAACAGTATGGTTTTACCTTGGGAGGCCCTATCATCAAGGACAAGCTTCATTTTTTCCTTGCCTACGATGGTCAGCGGGATGCACGTCCGCTATACATTGCCGACATCCGGACTGCTGAGGATGAGAATCGTTACAATCTCTCCCAGGAATCGCTGGACAGGTATCTTCAGATAGCGCGTGACGAATATGGCGTGACGGACTCCCCGCAAACCGGAAGTTTCAATAAAAAAAGATATTCACACACGGCATTTGCCAGGTTGGATTACCAAATCAACAAAACCAACTTGCTCACTATCCGGAACAATTTTTCCCGGGATCTGAACAGCCAGGGAGTCTCAGACAACAGTTCCATCAACTTGTATGAAGTCTATGGGGACCACCTTTCTACGGCAAATAGTCTGATGGCTTCCCTGAGAACGGAAATAAATGACCGGATGACAAATGAGCTGAAACTACAATACCTATATACTTTGGACGATGGCAGACCCAATGAACAGCTGCCAAGTAGCAATATACCAAGGGCAATAGTGCAGCGGGTGGAATCAGTAGTTGACGGAAGCAATGTGAATACCACGATTCAGCTTGGAGGGCAGCGCTATCTTCCTGAGCGTTTTGAATCTAATGTATATCAGCTTGTCAACAACCTATACTTCAACAAAGGGAAGACAAACTATACATTTGGAGCGGACTTGCTTCTGAATAACCTCAACTCGCTGGCTACAAGTGAATTTAATGGAAGATTCTATTTCACGGGGCTGGATGCGTTTGAAAATCAGCAGCCCTACAGGTATGCCCGTGAGGTAGCGACTGAAGATCCCACTGTGGAGCAAAGCATCTTTGGTGGTGGAGTTTATGCCCAGGCTGAAACGGATCTGGGAAGGGGGATGAACCTGATCGTCGGCTTGAGAGGTGATTACACTACCTACAAAAACAGTCCAGCTTTCAATCAGACTGTGTTTGACGAGCTGGGGCTAAGAACTGATGTCAAAACCGGAGGATTTCAGATCCAGCCAAGATTCCAGTTTACCTGGGACATCAATGAAAAACAACAGGATATCCTAAGATTTGGAGCAGGTGTCTTCGGTTCGGCACTGAACAACTACTCGGATGTCAACAACCTACAGTTTGACGGTACTAAGATCTTTGCAGTGGATATTACAGGAGAAAATGTCCCAACGCCTGATTTTGTATCATACCGAAACGATCCTACCACAGCCCCGGGGGTGGATTTGCTAAATCAGCCCGGGATCACCACTGTGACCACCATCAATATGAACAGCGAAGACCTAAAGGTCCCGACGGTTTATAAGGGCAACGTAATGTACAATAGGGTTTTCAACAACAGATTGCGCTTAGGGGTGAATTTCATCGCATCTATTGCCCGCAATAACTACATGTATGTGGATAGAAACATGGTGGACCAGCCGTACTTCCGACTTGAAGAGGAAGGCAACCGGGGGGTATATGTGCCTGCCGAAACTATCAGTACGTCAAACGGTAATGCTGACTGGACTAAGGGAAGAAAAACAGAACAGATTGGACGGGTGTTGGAACTGAACAGCGAGGGGAAAAACAATACCTATACGGTAGTGGTGGATGGTACCTATCGCTATTTCAAAGATGGGCAGATCACGGCGAGTTATACTTGGAATGACAGTAAGGACAATACCTCCTATAATGGTAATGTGGCAAACAGTGCTACCCTTAGTCAGATGGTGGTAGATGACCCTAGGGACTTATCGACAATGAGCTATTCCAATGGTCAGTATAGAACCAAGATCGTTGTGTATGGTACACTGCCTACTTTCAAAGGATTTACGGTGGGTGTCCGCTATTCCGGCATCGGCGGGACACGTTATTCCCTGCGCGTAAACGGAAACGTCAACGGTGATTTTGTCAATTCCAATGACCTTGCTTTTGTGTTTGACCCATCTACTTCGGGATTATCGGAGACTATAGTGGAGGGAATGAATAACGTATTGGCCAATCCTGATAATTTGGCGAAGGATTATATCCGGGAAAGCCTCGGAAAAGTAGCCGTGAGAAATGGAGGGGAAAATGGATACTTCGGTAATTGGGATCTGCGTGCTGCCAAGAAAGTTTACTTTTCGGGAGAGCGAAAGTCAGGGGTGGAACTTGGTCTGGACATTTTCAATGTCGCCAACCTGTTGAACAAAGAATGGGGAACCACCGAAACTTTGGGCAACCAAAACTTACTGACCATTAGGAATTTTGACCCGGAAAAGAAAGCATATGTATATGAAGTCAATCCCAATGTAGGAGTGACCACTCCCGGAGGAACTCCTTTCCAAATGCAGATTTCAGGCAAAATCTTTTTCTAAATCACCCAACAGCCCGCCTTCCCCCAAGGCTAGCGGGCTATTTCTACAAAATCAGAAAATATGAATAAATCAACTTTATCAAAAAGGATAGAATTCCCACTTATCCTCTTGCTCGTCCTAGCTTGTCAGTTACTGGCCACAGCCCAAACTTCAAAGCCTGCGGAGCATGTGGTGCTTATATCGATTGATGGCTTCAGACCGGATTTCTATTTAGAAGAAAAATGGCCTGCACCAAACTTGAAAACCATGGCTGAAGAAGGTGCCAGATCACTGGGGGTCACAGGGGTTTTTCCTTCAGTGACCTACCCTTCACATACTACGGTGATTACAGGTCATACACCGGCCAGGCATGGTATATATTACAATGCTCCCTTCGAACCTGAGGGCCAGACCGGGAGATGGTATTGGGAGCACGAACTGATTCAGGTGCCTACGCTATGGGATGCGGTTCGTAAGGATGGAATGAGCAGTGCAAGTTTTCTTTGGCCGGTTTCGGTCAATGCACCGATTGATTACAATATCCCGGAATATTGGAGCTTAGAAGGGTATGGGCGGATAGAACCCATGCGTGAGATGGAGACGCCAAAAGGATTGATGGCTGAAATGGAACTCAATGTACTTGGAAAATTAAATGAAAAAACCTTCAACGGTGACTACCTGAACCGTGAAGACCGCATCGGTGATATGGCAGGTTATGTATTGGAGACGTACAAGCCCAATCTGATCACCTTGCACTTAATCGCCACGGATCATTTTCAGCATAGCGAGGGGAGGGATGGGCCTATGGTCTATAAGTCTATTGCGGCCACGGATAGGGCAATAGGCAAAATTATGGAAGCGGCAGAAAGGGCAGGGATATTGGACAAAACCACCTTTATCGTCACAGGGGACCACGGTTTTGTGAATATTCACAGCTCATTAAGTCCAAACATCTGGTTGGTCGATGCCGGACTGATGGAAGATAAAGGAGATAGGGGAGAGTGGAAGGCGGCGTTTCACACCAGCGGAGCTTCGGCTTTTCTGCATTTGAAGGACGAAGGGGATCAGGAAACAGCAGCTAAAGTGCGTCAGCTACTTGCTGACCTGCCTGATAACATAAAAAAGCTCTTTAGGGTAGTAGATAGAGAAGGGTTGGACAAAATCGGTGCAGACCCAAATGCCGTTCTGGCATTGGCGCCTATTCAGGGGATTTCGTTTTCAGGTGCTACAAGCGGAGATGTGCTGAAAGCGGCCAAGGGAGGAACGCACGGCTACTTCCCGGATTTCGATGAAATAGAGACAGGATTTATCGCCTGGGGATCAGGAATCCGGGAGAATGTGGAAATACAGGAAATGGGGTTGGTAGATGTAGCAGCGGTGGTGAAATACCTATTGAATCTATCTATAGAATTACCTGAGAGTACGCTTTATCCGGGAATTAAAAAGTAACATGCCCAAAATAATGGGCGGTGGCATGGAGAATCTAGGGTATGCCCACTTTCTTCATGCCATTTTCCTGATTGTGCTGAGAAGCGGAACAATGGGGTTTTGGGGCACAAAAGCTTATGCTAAAATCTCCTCCTTTAGAACTCTGCTCACTGTCTGTCGGGTAAGACCGGTGAGATCTGCAATATCCTGGAGAGTTATGATTTTCTGCAGATTGATCAATCTGCCGGAGGCATCTTCAAGATGGTTTTGGAAATCAAACAAAATTCTCCTGACTTTGGCTGCTGCATCGAGACTTCTTACGGCACACAATCTATCTTCTGCCCTGCTCCACCTTTTTACTACCTGTATATTAAACCACTCCGAAATTTCCGGTTCAAATACAGTGATTCGTTTAAAGAACTCACTGTCGTATTCACGGACAATCACAGAGGAAAGGGATTTGGCAAATTCAGAAAACTGCCCATTCAAGTATCTAAGGTTTCCAAAAAACTCACCGGGTCTGAGAATATCATAACAAACTTCCATTCCCATAGGTGAATAGGTGCCTATTTTCACCACTCCTTTGATTATCTCATAGATCGGGGTGATCCGTTGAGGTGGCTGGTATAGCAGCTCTCCCTTTTCAAATTCCACAGTGTTCACATAATTCCCTATAGCTTCGGGATTGTGGACACTTAAGAAATTATAAGGGCTAAATTCCATTTTTGCTATTTTAAGCCCTAATTTACTTGATGACATGGTATTGGAATTCGCCATCAGAAAAAGTTAATAAAAGGATAATACTTTAAGCTGCTTACTGATGGATTTGGGACTTTCCACCTCATGCATCAACCATCATTTCCAATCGGTGATCCAGGGCAGGAGGTCATCACATTGTTTCCTTTCAACCTGGGGTGAATGCCCCTGCCAAGAGAATCGGACGTGCCTACGGCATTGGGATTAAGTGAAGTTCCTGCACAAAACAGGCTAGATTCAGCAGGGCCTACCTACGGCAGGCTTTTTTTCTATGGGATTTTGGGTTTCTCGCTTCTGATTTTTTTTCGTCCGCAGGCGACCAAAATCCACGAATGTCGGACAAAAAGGATTCAGGTAAATCCTCATTTTCATTCATTGAAGGCTTTTTTTACCTCTTGGCATTTTCTGTGCAACTCGTTGCTGTCCAGATGCATCTTTATAGATAGAATCAAGAGTCTGGAGCCAAGAACTATGACACGAGAATCTAGAACCAAGACCCGAGAATCCTAAAAATGAATGATTGACTCTAACCTTCCAATCCGCCACGGCGGACAAGTACTTCAAATTTCCAATCAGAAGCCATGATCAAAAACTACTTTAAAATCGCATTGAGAGGTTTTGCAAAGCATAAACTCACCTTTTTTATCAATCTATTTGGGCTGTCGCTCGGGCTTTGGGCGGCCATTCTCATTGGACTATGGGTGACTTCGGAGATGAACGTCAATAAGGACTTGCCTCAGGTGGACCGGGTTTATCAGATGATGGAGCATCAGTCCTATGGAGCGGATATTTTCACTACCAATTCCACGCCCGGCGTATTGGCAGAAAGCATGAAGGAAACTCTGGCGGATGTGGAATATGCCTCCACATATACCTGGTTGCAGAATTTGCTGTTTGTTCAAGGAGACAAGCGGATCAAGCTGGAAGGCCTATATGCCATGCCTGATTTGCTGAAAATCTATGACTACGGTGTGGTGGAGGGAGATCTCAATTCCATGCTCACTGAAAAAAATCACGTGGTCTTGACTGAAAGCGGGGCCATTTCCCTATTTGGAAGAACAGATGTGGTGGGTGAGGATGTGCAGATAAAAGGGGGGACTGCTATGGAAAATTTTATCGTTCAAGGAGTAGTGCGGGACTTTCCATCCAGTAGCTCCATGAAGTTCAACTTTGTGCTGCCTTATGCTGTCTTTTTTGAGGAGAATGATTGGTTGGAAGACTGGGGGAATAATGGTCCAAGAACTGTAGTGCGACTACGGGACGGGGTAGATGGAGAGAAGTTTTCTGCCAGTATGGAGAACTATATCAAGGATAGAAATGAATATTCAAACGTTCGGTTGTTCGCTTATCCTTATGGGGATTATTACCTGCATGGCAGCTGGAAAGACGGTCAGCTGGTAGAAGGAAGGATCAAAAACGTCAAGCTTTTTGCTATGATCGGCCTCTTCGTGCTGATCATCGCCTGCATTAATTTCATGAATCTCAGTACTGCCAAATCCCAAAAAAGAGCAAAGGAAGTGGGTGTGAGGAAAGTGGCCGGAGCGGATAAGGGATCCCTGGTCATGCAGTTTATGAGCGAGTCCTTATTGATCACTTTTTTCTCGGCGATTTTAGCGTTGCTTTTGGTAGAGGCTACTTTGCCTTTATTCAACAACCTGACAGGAAAAGAGATGTACGTGCCTTATGCATCAGGTCTTTTCTGGCTAGAACTTATTGGTATTATCCTTTTCACGGGGATTGTGGCGGGAAGTTATCCTGCATTTTACCTCTCGGCTACCAAAGTTGTTTCGGTATTCAGATCATTTACCAAAGCAGGCAGAGGAGTGGTGATGGCCAGAAAAGGCCTGGTGTTGTTCCAGTTTATTTTGGCGACCATTCTGATCGTTTCCACCGTGGTGGTGTATCAGCAGATCAGTTTTGCGATGAACCAGGATTTGGGATATTCCAAGGACCAGCTGATCCAGATTCCTTTGGAAGGAAAGCTGCTGGAGAGTTTTGATGTCTTTAAGGCCGAACTGGAAAAGAATGAAAACATAGAGTCCGTCAGCAGATCTTCCTTTGGGTTTTTGGGTAGAAACTCCAATACAGGGGGAGTTTCCTGGGAAGGGAAAGACCCTGAGAATTCAGCCCTATTCGAAATCATCCGGGTGGATTATGAATTTCTAAAAACGGCCGGTTTGGAGTTGATGAAAGGACGGGATTTCGATCGAGTCAATGGGGCAGATTCCACTTCGGGAGCGATCTTAAACCAGACGGCCTATGAGCTGATGCAAAAAGATCACGAAGGTTCCGAATTTTTCAGATTGTGGGATGAAGAGCGAGCGATTACCGGAATCGTGAAGGATTTTCATTTCGAGAGCTTTCGTCAAAATGTAGCTCCGGCCATTTTTCTACTTGACCCGGGAAACACCTGGCAGGGCTATGTGAAAGTCAATACGGCAGCTATTCAGGAAACGGTTGCCTTTATAGAAACAGTAGGGAAAAACCTAAATCCTGAATTCCCTTTTGAGTACAGCTTTATGGATGAGAATTATGCGCGTCTCTATCAGGAGGATGTGAGACTGCGTGACTTGGCGCAGTATTTCAGTATTCTCACCATCATCATTTCCTGCTTGGGTCTGCTGGGCTTGTCAGCCCATATTGCCGAGCAAAAAACCAAGGAAATCGGGATCCGAAAAGTATTGGGAGCTTCCACCTTATCAATTCTTCAGGTAATCAACAGGGAGTTTATCCTCATTGTATTGCTTTCCATTGTCATAGGTTCTGGGCTAGCATTCTGGGTGATGCAGGATTGGCTGAATGGCTATCAATACAAGATCGATTTTGAGTGGTGGTTTATCCCCCTTGCTGCTGCTGTGATCATGGGAGTTGCGCTGTTGACGGTGACCGTGCAGTCCTTGAAAGCCGCCAATTCCAACCCTGTGAAGGCGATTAAGGGCGAGTAGGTTATTGCGGGTTTCGGTTAGCGTCATTGCGAACGACGCAGGAGTGTGGCAATCTTCACCTCGGTCAGTGTCTCGCAGATCGAACTATTAAGTGGTCAGTGGAGACACAGACCACGGCGGCTCAGCACGGGGACGCTGAAGTATTGGATTATATTCTCATTAATGCCATAGGCATGACCGATCTTTTAGCCAGCCATTTCAATGGCTGGTGAATAAGCATTGAGGGTTTTATGAAAATGCCGTAGGCATGACCGATATTGATTAAATTAGTTTGAATAATTAATATGATCTATTATGCCAAATACCTATTCAAGGATGTATTGTCAAGTCGTTTTTGCGGTCAAGTACAGAAAAGCAGTTATTCAGGATGTCTTTAAAAGCGAGTTATATGGAGTGATAGGAAATCTTATCAATGAGACAGGTGCAAAGACTTTAATCGTTAACGGTCATTTTGACCATGTTCATTGTCTGTTCCAGTTCTACCCGAAACAAGCGGTGTCTGAAATAATGAAAAGTGCCAAATCCAAATCCTCCAAGTGGTTAAATGAATCAAAGCTTCTTGAACATAGGTTTGAATGGCAAGTTGCTTTTGGTTCCTTTACCTATAGTGAAAGGGAGATTCCGAATATTTTTGAGTATGTTCAAAACCAGGAAATTCATCATCAAAAAATGACCTTTAGAGAGGAATACCTCATTATGCTAAAGGCTCATAATGTTGATTTTTCACCGGAATACCTTTTTAAAGAGTTGGAATAGATATCGTCCGTCCCTACGGGACTTTGCCAGCTCACATTGTTATCAATTTCCCCAGAGGTTAAAACCTCTGGCAAGAAGATGGGGCGTCCCTCTGGGACTGGTAAGATTTTCCATCATAAACATGGTCAGTGTCTCCCAGACCGAAAAATTAATGGTCTGTGGAGACACAGACCACGGCGGCTCAGCACGGGGACGCTGAAGTATTGGATTATATTCTCATTAATGCCATAGGCATGACCGATCTTTTAGCCAGCCATTTCAATGGCTGGTGGATAAGAATGAGGGTTTTATGAAAATGCCGTAGGCATGACCGATATTTATTAATGTCAATCCTGTTATAGATTGAATTTTCCGCTATGAACATCATGTATAGTGCTGAATAAATATCGTCCGTCCCTAGGGGACTCTTCGAATGTATATTTCCATCAAAAAGTCCAGCTATTGAAATTGCTGGCAAGAATATGAATCGTCCCGCCGGGACTCATTAATTTGATTGTCTTTATTTCTAATCTATGGGGTGGAATGTCTGGGTCTAGAATTGGTCACCTCGGTCAGTGTCTCCCAGACCGAAATGTTAGTGGTCAGTGGAGACACAGGCCACGGTGGACAGGCATAGCTTACGGCGAAGGAAACCGTCATCGGTACACGAGGAACGAGGCGTGGCAATCTCATCGTTAGTATTTGAGATTGCTTCGTTCCTCCCAATGATGTATTTTTAAAAAACTTGAAACTTACCAACCCAGCCCCTATGCATTCCATATTACTTTTTGCACTCAGCATACTCCTTTGCTTTTGCACCACAAATCTTCCCGCAAACCAAACGGAAGAACCTCTGCAAGAAATAAAAACGGGTGCGGAGCAAACTGATTTATACTTACCGCTTTTGAAAGATAAACGAGTAGCCGTACTGGCCAACCAAACATCTATTATCGGCAAAACGCATCTGGTGGACAGTCTGCAGAAGTTGGGGATTAACATCGTCAAAGTCTTTGGGCCGGAACATGGCTTTCGTGGAGATGCCAGTGCCGGTGCCACCGTGAGTGATGCCATAGATAAGCAAACAGGCATTCCCATCATATCACTTTATGGCAAGAAGAATAAGCCGACTGCGGCCGATTTGGCGGATGTGGATATTTTGATTTATGATCTACAGGATGTAGGTGTTCGTTTTTACACCAATATCAACGCCTTGGCCCGCTTGATGGAGGCTTGCCAAGCAAACGGCAAACCCTTGTTGATCCTGGACAGACCCAATCCCAATGGGTATCTGATTGATGGCCCGGTGCTGGATATGAAGTATAAATCAGGTATTGGGATGTTTCCGATTCCCATGGCTCATGGGCTTACCGTTGGTGAGTTTGCGATGATGGCCAATGGTGAAGGCTGGCTGGCAAACAAAGTCAAGGCAGATATCCAAGTAATTCCCGTAGCCAATTATTCGCATGACATGCCCTATGTTTTGCCTGTGGCTCCATCCCCAAATCTGAATACCCCACAGTCGGTCTTGCTTTACCCAAGCTTGTGCATGTTTGAAGGGGTTTACATAAACCATGGCAGAGGAACCTATTTTCCATTTACCGTATTGGGGAGTCCGGCTTACAAGGGTATTTATGATTTCAGCTTTACTCCAGCGGGTATCAAAGGAATGGCCGAAACCCCAATTTTCATGGACGAAGTATGTTATGGAATAGATTTGCGTGAGTACGATACCGAGCTATTGAGAAAGAGCGGACAAATAAATTTTGATTGGATACGCGAACTTTATAAAGCCAGCCCGGAAAAGGAAAAGTTTTTTGAGTCTAAGTTTAGCAACCAGATGAACAGCATAGAAATCCAGATAGGTCGAGGCGATTTCAGGCAGCAAATCATTGATGATGTGCCTATGGAAACCATCAGAGCTGGGTGGGAGCCTGAGCTTTCTGCGTATAAGGAAATGCGGTTGAAGTATTTGCTTTATCCATAAAGGGAATTCGACCGCAAGCGGACAAAAACGTCCGATGGATTTTTGAGATTTTTAATTTTTTATTCCTAATGTGCTGTTATCGGTGTTTTTGACTGGCATGGAAGTGGAATTGAACAGGTCGTCATTGCGAACGACGAAGGAGTGAAGCAATCTTCACCTCGGTCTGTGAAGACACAGGCCACGGTGGCAGATTACGAATAGATTGCTTCCCCGACACATCGGGGCAGGCTGTTCCTCGCAATGAGGAATAACACGAATAGAGAGTATTTCAATTTTTAAATCAGTAGAATAATGTGGAAAAACTATTTGAAAATCGCCTGGAGAAACATCACCAGAAGTAAGGGATATGCATTTATCAATATCGCTGGACTGGGTATAGGCATGGCTGCCTCTATATTGATTCTTGTTTGGGTTCAATTTGAGATGTCTGTGGATCGCTTTCACGAGAATTCAGATCGAGTCTATGCAAACTGGAGAACTGCTGGAATGCAGGGTGAATTATTCACATGGGATTATACGCCTGCACCTTATGCGCCTGCCATGAAAGAGCAGTTTCCCGAAGTGGAAGAGGTGGCTCGGATCACAGAGTGGGATGAGCAACTCTTAACGGTGGGAGAGAATAATTTTTACGAAGAAACCACCTTTACCGACCCGGGTTTTTTTAAGATGTTTAGTTTCGAAGCATTGGAAGGTGATCCGGCAGCTGCGTTGACTGAGCCAGGCAATATTGTGCTGACAGAGTCTGTGGCCAAAAAACTCTTTGGGGATGCTCCGGCTATGGGTAAAACCCTCACAGTGGAAAAGCAAATGGACTTTGAAGTCAAGGCCATTATAAAGGATTTGCCCAAAAACACAGACTTCCCTTTTACGGCATTTTTACCTTTTAAAAAGCTTGAGGCTTTGGGCTGGGCTGGAGACTTCTGGGGGAATAATTCTTACCGGACCTTTACCATGCTGGCCCAGGGTACGGGGCTTACTTCATTTAATGAGAAGTTTAAAGACTTCACTGCGAAAAATTCGGAAATGGATGAGGTTTCCGATTTCCTGTTTCCGATCCGTGATCTGCACCTGTATTCGAAGTTTGAAAACGGGAAGTCTGTCGGTGGCAAAATTGAAATGATCCGTATGTTTGGGATTGTCTCCATTATAGTCTTGCTCATCGCTGCCATCAATTTCGTAAATCTGAGCACAGCTCAAAGTGACAGGAGAGCTAAAGAAGTAGGGGTGAGGAAGATTTCCGGAGCAGGCAAGGGAATGCTGATCGGGCAGTTTTTGGCCGAATCCGTGTTGATAGCTCTGGCGGCGTATTTATTGGCCATTTTTATCGTCTCCCTGTCTTTTTCAGGATTTAAAGATTTGGTCGGACAGGAATTGGAAAGCCCGTTCACCCAGCCTTTTTTCTGGGGGATTTCTGTGGTTTATGTTTTTGTGACAGGAATATTGGCCGGAAGCTATCCCGCATTTTTATTGAGTTCCTATAAGCCTACGGTTGTTTTCAAGTCCAAAATGAATTCAACAAGAAGTTTTGGATTGAAACCCCGGGAAGTCCTGGTGGTCTTTCAGTTTGCCGTGGTAGTCATATTGATTTCGAGTGTATGGATTGTGCGGGACCAGACTACATTTGTCCAAAACAGGGACTTGGGTATAGATAAGGATAATCTGATTTTCCATACTGTCACTAAAAACATGAGGGAGAATAAAGCTGCACTTCGCAATGAATTGCTCGCGCTTCCAGAAGTGGCTGAAGTGAGTTATACTTTCTCTCCATTGACGAATATCCATTCTGATACCGACGGCATGGAATGGCAGGGCAAAGATCCTGAATTCAAGCCAAATATTAGTCGGATGGGAGCCGATGCAAACTTGGTAGAAACTGCAGGGATGGAGTTGATCGCCGGAAGGGATATTGATATTTACACGTATGCCAGTGATAGTCTTTCGGCACTGGTCAATGAAAAAGCCGCAAAAATCATGGGGTTTGAAGATCCTATAGGTCAGGTGATTAAGGACGATTCGTATGAGTTTACCATAGTAGGGGTGGTCAAGGATTTTATTATGGAATCGCCTTTTGATGAGGTGGTCCCTATTATGGTGATGGGGCCAAAACGGAACCTGAACTTCATTCATATCCGATTTGCGGAGGGTGGAGACTACAGGAATTCTTTGGCCAGTGTAGAGAAGGTTTTTGATAAGTTTAATCCCGATTCCCCTTTTGAGTATAAGTTTGTGGATCAGGAACATGCCCGAAAGTTCAACTCTCAGGAGCGCACGGCCAAGCTCACTTCGCTCTTTACAGGTTTGGCTGTGGTGATATCCTGTATGGGGCTTTTCGGCTTGGCTACTTTCATCGCAGAGCGAAGAAAAAAGGAGATATCCGTACGCAAAGTAATGGGGGCTTCTGTGAGCAGCGTGGTAGGTTTGATCTCTTCAGAATTTACCAAATTGGTATTCATTTCCGTGATCATCGGCATCCCGGTAACTTGGTATTTTATGAACGACTGGCTGGAGACATTTGCCTACAGGATCAGTATCGATTGGACTGTGTTCATATGGACCGGTGGGGTTACTCTTTTGATAGCCCTGTTGACCGTGAGTTCTCAGGCGATCAAAGCTGCCTTGGTAAATCCTGCGGAGACGCTGAAAAGTGAATGATAGATGCATCGACTACGCTCAGCTCAAGTTTCGGATTTACGTCATTGCGAGCGACGAAGGAGTAAAACAATCTTCACCTCGGTCTGTGTCACAGACCGAAATATTAAGTGGTCTGTGAAGACACAGACCACGGTGGCAGATTTCGGTTAGTGTCATTGTGAACGACGAAGGAGTGCGGCAATCTGTTTTGTGGGATCACGATGGGATTCCTTCGTTCGTTTCTCACTCGCAATGACGTGGATGAATCTTCCAATCTTCCAATCGTTCAATTTTGAAATCTTTCAATAGCTAAAAAATGTGGAAAAACTACCTTAAAATCGGCTGGAGAGTCCTGAAGAAAAACAGACTCTATACTGTTCTGAATGTTTTGGGACTGACCATGGGTATTTCTGGGTTTCTGATGATTATGCTTTTTATTCAGGATGAGGTGAATTACGACCGCTTCTATCCCAGTTCGGGGTCAGTTTTCAGAATCACCTCCCACTGGGGAGATTATAGCACCGCTAGCTACGCCACCGCACCACCTGCATTAGGGCCTAGAATCCAATCGGATATCCCAGAAGTGGAAGCAGTGACCCGGCTATTGAAATGGAATGATTTCACGATCCAGCCGGGTTCGGGCCAAAACAAGGATCAGGTATTCCGGGAAGAGAGTGTTTTTTATGCTGAACCAAATTTCTTTGAGGTATTCGACCTCAATATATTGGCAGGAAACAAGGGGAAAGCACTGGCAGACTCCAGAAATGTGGTGATTACCGAGGAGCTGGGACATAAATACTTCGGGGATCTTTCGCCTTACGAAATGCTGGGCAAGACCCTAATGATAGGTAGCAATAATCCTGATCCTAGGAACGTCGCAGCTGTGGTGGAGGATTTGCCGGGTCAGACGCATTTTCATTTCGATATGCTGGTGTATGAGCCAGGCATGAACGCGGAGATTTTTGAAATGGAAAGCTGGTCTTGGGCTATACTTTATACCTATGCGAAATTTCCATCGGATAAGCAGGATGTGGTCGCTGCAAAGCTCGACCAAGTCGTCACCGACTATGCTATCCCTATGCTGGACGGAGGAGACGAAAATGCGGATTACAATCTTCAAATCATGCCTGTGCAGGATATTCACCTGAATTCCCATTTGCTTCGCGAGCTGGAGGCAAACGGCTACCAGAGCTACATTTATATTTTCTCCTTCGTGGCGGCATTTGTCCTGTTGTTGGCATGTATCAATTTTATGAATTTGGCTACTGCCAAAGCTGGACTGAGATCCATGGAAGTGGGTGTCCGTAAGGTAATGGGATCCCATAAATCCCAGTTGATCTACCAATTCCTTACTGAAGCATTTCTTTTGGTACTGATCAGTATTATTGTTTCAACAGTATTGGTGACACTTTGCAATGGGCTTTTCAACCAATTGACGGGAAAAGAACTTCAGTTTGAGCTGTGGAAGAATCCTATGGTCATTTGGATGGTCCCATCTCTGGTGATCATACTTACACTGCTTTCCGGATTTTACCCGGCTTTTTATCTTTCCTCTTTCAAGCCCCTTCAGATCATCAAGCGGCAGTTGACATTTGGGAATAACAGGAATGGTTTAAGAAATGGGCTGGTGGTGTTTCAGTTTGCAACTTCACTTACCCTGATCATTTGCACGCTTCTCGTCCAGCGGCAGATGAGTTTCATACAGAATTCAGATCCCGGATATGAGCGGGACCAGGTGGTGATCATCCATAATGACGGGGAAATCCAAAATTCCCAGCGAGAGGACTTCAAAGGCAATTTTGTCGCTAGTTCGCATGTGGAAAATCTTAGCTTCTCCACGGGAATCCCTATGTCTGGGCAGTTCCAGATGCGTTCTTTTAACCTACCAACGAATGATCTGCAGCAGGGGATGAACTGGTATGAGGCAGATGCATCCTATCTGGATACCTATCAGTTTAAATTGACCGAAGGAAGGAATTTTGCAGAGACTGCGGGAGCCGATAGGAATAAAATCATCATCAATCAAACTGCGGGCAGACAACTTGGGATTTTGGATGACCCTATCGGACAGTTGGTGATCAAGAACCAAGGTGAGAATGATGAAGCTACACTCGAAGTGATTGGCCTGGTGGAGGACTTTAATTTTGAATCCTTTCGAAATGAAATCAAGCCGCTGGTGATCGAATACCTGCACGATTACTACTTGAGGGATTACATTTCGGTAAAAATCCAAGGAGGAAATATTACCGCTGGAGTCGCTGAACTGGAAACCGCCTGGAAGAAGTTTGAGCCAAGGGTGCCGATGAATTATAGTTTCCTCGATGAGGACTTCAACCGGGTTTACCGATCCGAATTGAAAATGGCAAACCTGCTTCAGGTCTTGACTGGGATATCTATCTTGATTGCCTGCCTAGGACTGTTCGGATTGACCGCCTATACCACGGAAAGGCGCTTCAAAGAAATAGGAATCCGTAAAGTCTTTGGTGCGACCCTACCTGAGATTTTCCTGATGCTGTCCCTTTCTTATTTCAAATTGATTTTGATTTCCATGCTGATTGCGGTTCCATTGGCCATGATGTTTATGAATCGATGGCTGGAGGAATTTGCCTACAAGACAGGGATTGAGATCTGGGTGATAGGAGTTGCTGTGGTGGTTTGTTTTACACTTGCTCTGGGAACGATTTTTTTCCAAACCTATAAGAGTATCAGGGCAAATCCGGTGAAGTCGCTGAAGAGTGAATAGTATGTGATAGTAATTTGTATGCAGTCTCAGTAAATGAGAACCAAGAACCAAGAACCAAGAGCCAAGAACCAAGAACCAAGATCCTAGATCCTAGAGCAAAGAAGCAAGAATTGGAATCTTAAGGATTTTTGATTTCGGAAGTAGGATTTGCGTCATTGCGGGACTTAACATTTGGTTGTCAACCGCACAAAATCGGAATGACGTTGTAGTGTCATCTCGATCCGCCTCGGCGGAGGAGAGATCTCAAGCGATGCTACATTCATCACAATTCCCAAACACGTCATTGATAGGCTTAACATTGAAGAAAATGCACATGAATCTCGGTGCGATCAGAAGTAAAAAGACATAGAATCAAAAGAAGAGAGCCCTGCCGGAAGTATTTTTCGAAAAATGGTTGGGAGTATGCGACATTTAGTAGAAAAAACGGCAGGGTACTCTCTTTTGCTGAATCCCCATCATCAGGGTGGGGTAAATCTCTCTCGTTTTTCTTTATCTGTTCTATGGAATGTTTGAGAGTCAATTAATCCGTAGTAGTTCAAGGTTCTAACCCAAGGTATTCCATGACGGCGTGATAATTTTCCAGATCTACCCGTCCGTTTAGGATTGTGGAAGCCTCCGCGAAAACCACCTTGATTTTTCTATAGGTTACTTCAGTCCCATACGCCGACCCATCGGCCTTTACCGTTCGTATTCCGAGTGTATAAGCACTCGGAGAGACGGTGGACTGGTAGATGAAGTATCGGGTGTGATAGGTTCCGCCAGGTCCCATGCCCGGCATTTGGTACCAGGCGGTTTGGGCTTCTGAAGCAGGATTGTAGTAGATAAGGATCAGGCTTTTGTCCACGCTCTCTCTTTCTATAGCAAGTACTAGGTTAAGAGAGTTGGTAAAAGTCTGCTCTCCAAATTCATACAAAAGGACGTTTGCGTTTCCGTCTTCACCGGGCGGTCCCTGTGATCCTACTGGGCCTTGTGGCCCAGTAGCCCCAGCTGGTCCTTGCGGTCCTGTCTCCCCTTGTGAACCCGAGGGACCGGGCGGGCCTTGTTCGCCTTGGATACCTTGAGGACCCTCAGCTCCTACTGGCCCTTCGCAAGCTATAATGGTTGTACATAAAAGGATGATGGCCCAAGAGAATAGTCTTGTTTTCATGATAAAATAGTTTTGGCTCTGGGACTTTTAATTTTAAGAAAGAGCCCAGAGTAATTTGACAAAAGAATTTCAGCCCTAAAGTTCAGTTTAGGCGATCAGGTTTTTATACGGAATAGTTGAAATTCAATAAATTAAAAGGAGGAGTTGTGTTTTCGGTAGGTAGATGGTGTGACGCCCGTATGCTTTTTGAAGGCGGAATAAAAAGTAGAAGGGGAATTGAAACCGGATTCGTAACCAATCCCCTCGACGGTATAGTCGCTAAAGTCGGGGTGTGACAGCGATTGCATGGCTTCAGTTATCCTGTAGCGGTTGATCAGATCGCAAAAGCTGTAACCACTGAGGTGATTGACCATCTGAGAAAGATAATTGGCACTGATACTAAGTTGTTCTGCGGCTTTTCCCAGGCTGAGATAGGGATCTCTATAGATTTTTTCATTTTCCAGCAGTCGTAGAAGTTGCAGATAGTATGCGTTGTCATTGGTGAAGCTAAGCTTGTATCCCCGGTTGAGGTGTGAGAGTTTTTTGGCGGTAAGTTGCGCAATCAGGTCAAACAAAAACAAATGAAGAGGTGTAAAGAAGTGCTTTTTGGAGTGTTCGGTATCCAAAACACCGATTACTTTTCCTTCCAGGACAATAGGGACGGTAAGTTCAGAGCCTCTTTGAAGATCATCCAAAATATAACGGTCATCCTGAGTGACGTCATCCACGATCTCCGCGGTGCCTGTCTTTGCTACGTTTCCGACGATACCCTCTCCTAGGGAAATGGTTATGGGGTTCAGGATCTTTCTTTGCCCTTGGTCTTTGTGACCGTAGGCGGCTCGTTGTTTGAGAAGCATACTTTTCTCATCAAGGAGATAAATGACACAATCTTCAAGTTCCAGCTGAGCAATACAATTGGCGGTGATGTCCCAAAGCACATCATTGACGGTGTTTTTGTCGAAAAGTGAAGTGGCGAAGTAGCTAAGTATGGCCAGCACTGGATCTCGCTCTGACAAGACCCGTGTCAAATCTTGATCAGTGAAAATCCCCGCCAACCCTTTCAGTCTAAAATCAATTTCTTCCATTGTCGCATCACTGTGAAAATTGACTTGCTGATGAATATAGTAGATTTACTGGAAATCAACAAGTTCTGTTGTTTTAGTTCTTTTTTTTAGTTTCCAGCCTTTAGGGATAATTGGCTGTCCTTCGGAAGTCAGAAACTAATAGTAGGACTTGCTGAAAAAAGTCAGTAACATTATTGGGGTTGAATATAGATAGAACCAGTGTGCTTGAATAGATGATTATCTGAGACCAACCCTTTTTTTATGGCATCACACACGGTGAAAACCCGAAGGGTTGCAACTATCCATAACCCTCGGCAAAGCCGGGGGTAGGCAGGTAACAACAAACTTTACAGCCCCGGCGGGGCGCAACTAGCTTCTGTTTCAAAAAGTGCCTCTTAAAAGTATCGCCCTTTCAGGGCTATCCAACTGATTTGTTTCCAGTACCCTGCACTTCGTACAGGGTACTGGATAGTTTGGCTCCTTCGGAGCTGCTTAGGAATTAGCTGGTACATTTTCTTTCAGATAGCTTAACCCTTGAAGGGGATGTCCCCATTAAGATTGTTAAAGGCGATTTCCCCGTATATTAAACACGCAAGCCCGGATCATCTCCGGGCTTGCGTTCTGATTGGGGAGGAATTAGGATTAAAACACTCCTTTGAACTGCTGCATTTTCTGATCCACTTGGGTATCTACCATGAAAGTCAGCATCACATCG
Organism: Algoriphagus sp. AGSA1; assembly: GCF_021390545.1. Taxonomy (GTDB): domain Bacteria; phylum Bacteroidota; class Bacteroidia; order Cytophagales; family Cyclobacteriaceae; genus Algoriphagus. The sequence continues at coordinate 49,841 of NZ_JAJUWR010000001.1, forward strand.
GCCCACATGAAGGTAACTGAAGCTACTTTGTTGTCCTCGGCAGAAATGAAATATGCCAATCGTTCAAATGTCTCAGGAGCGGCAATAGGAGCTACCTTGATCGCCAATGCATCATCTTTTGCCAAAGCTGCTTCATCCACCTTACCGTCTTTCATGTAAGCATAGATTGCGTTTGCCTTACTGTTCAGGTGAATGGTCCAATCACCGGATTCCTGTGGGGTGATGAACAGGGAATATTTTCCGGCGGCTAAATTTTTACCTGCTATACTGACTGGCGTACTGAATTCTATAATCGTTGGATTGTTCGCACCAGCTCTCCAGGTAGTCCCATATTTTTCTAATTCACCAAATACTTTCCTTCCCTTAACGGCAGGAGAGGAGTAGTCAATGCTGATTTTGGTGAAGCCCACCACTTGGGAGATAGATGCTGCAGGGCTTGGCGCCGGAGTCTGTAGCTGTGCAAAAGAAAGTGTTGACACTGAGAAAAAGAGAACTAGTGCAAAAGCCTTCAAAAAGAGTTTGTTGTGTCGCATGTTGTTGAAATTGGATTTATGTATCATGAGTTTAAAGATGTTGCGCAAAAGTCAAGAAAGATACTTATTCAAAAGTAGATAGTCGTTATACTCAGCCTACTTTAATGGATTTTTGATTTCCGTTAGTTTGCTTTTGATGGTTTTCATCAGATTCTTCGGATAGCTACGATCACCTACATAGAGGTCAGTCATAAGGGACATGGCAAAGTCACCATATCGCCTAAGTAGCATATTTCGGATTATTCTGTAGCTGTAAAACCATTTGGCAGCTGTCTGGGAGGTGTTGATTTCTGGCAACAAGTCCAGTTCTAGCTTGTGCTGGTAGATAGTCCCGGCTTGGTCTGGAACCAAACCTGATTCTATAATAGCTTCGGCTGCCAACTTTCCGCTCCATAGTGAATTGGAGATCCCTTCAGCAGTGATAGGATCGGCAAATCCTGCGGCGTCACCGATCAACAATACGTTTTTCCGGTAAAAACCATCAGTTCGCGGTGTAATAGGGATCTGAAAACCATGTGCTATTTCGCTCAAAACCTCCTTGATTTCCAGCTTTTCCAGGTATTTTTTATAGTAAGCTTTGAGGTCTATTTTCTTTCTACGCGTAGATGCTATTCCTAAGGAAAGGTGATTTTTTTTGGGGAAACTCCAGGCATAGCCATGTGGAATGCTATCCATGTCGAATCGTACTTCTTTGGAGAGCCGCTCAAAATCTTCAGGGGATACTTCCACCTCGTATTCCAAAGCCGGTATTAGCTTTCTTGTTTCCTCCCATCCAGCTAATTTTGCTGTTGGGCTTAGTGCTCCATCTGCTGCAATAATAAAGTTTGCCTGAATGTCTCCTTGACTGGTGTGTAAGGTGGGGGTTTTTCCGAAAGTGATTCCAGTCAACTTATGATCCTGCTTTAGTTGAACGCCAAGTTCTTTCGCTTTTTCAATCAGAAGATTATCAAATTTATCTCGCATCACCATGCTGATCACCGGAACATCTCGTGTGCTGCTTAGTGGGATCTTTTCTCCTTCGAAGTATAGTTTGATATCAAAAAACTCACGGTCCACCACGGAGGAAATGTCAAAAGGCAACTTGCGTCTTCCTCTGAAAACCAACCCTCCTCCGCAGGTCTTATATCTCGGCAGAATCTCTTTTTCCAAGATCACTACAGAAATGCCTTTTTCCGCCAAATAATAGGCAGCCATGGCGCCTGCTGGCCCACTGCCTATTACTGCTACCTCATAATGATTCATGCGTGCAATAGAAATCAATGTAATTACTCAGCGTAAAGAAAATGCAAAATTAAATGAATGCTTCACATTTGCTGAAAATATCTCATCTTGCCATTGCCTAGGAGAAGAGAGTCGGAATAAGGTTTTCCTAATTCTTCTCCAGTTCCTTTTTGATAAACGCTACACTTAAGGGAATCTGGGTGACGGATCTGGAGCTTTCATCCTCTATAGTCAAGAATTCTGTCCCTTGTTTTTTGGCCTCTTTGATGATTCCTGCTATGTCTATATCCCCGGTGCCGAGCACCACGTTGGTCTCCACATCCCCGCGTCCGTCCTTAGACCCGGGAGTTCCTTTCTTCCGGTCTTTTAAATGCAGCATAGGGAACTTTCCAGGATGTTTTTTCATGATGGCCAATGGATCACCTCCTCCCATTTTTACCCAGAACACATCCATGTTGAAACCAAAGTTTTTGGCGTTTTCGAGCATATAATCAAACCTTGCTTTTTTGCGGTCTTTGGCAAACTCGTAGCCGTGTGGGTGATATAAAAATGTGATTCCTTCCTTTTTCAATTCTTCACCCACTGCGTTGAAAAGCGCGGTGGCGATTTTAATCTCCTCCATGGATATAGATCCTTCAGCATGCGGAATCCAATAGCAGGTAGCATATTTTGCCCCATATTTTTTGGCCTGGTCTATTATAGGCTGTAGATCCTTGGTGAGTTGGTTATAATCAGCGCCGACCCCTATGATACGGAGATTATTGTCGGTGAGAAGTTTTGCATACTCATCATCTGACATCCCGTATCCCCCACCTCCTTCCAGTGCTGAAATCCCCCATTCTGAAATCAGCTCATGGTATTTGACAGGATCAACTTTCATTTCATTTCTTAACGAATATAGTTGAAGGGCTATCTCCTGGGACTGAGCCTGCAGCGCAAATCCCACTATGAAGCCTGTAAAAACTAAATATTTGTAAATGTTTTTCATGATTTGGTTATCTTAGGTTCGACCTAAAATATGGATTATTATCCAGTTTTCGATGGTAATCATTAATTTCAACCTCACCCATGTCCTATGAATTCTGACCGAAGAAAATTTATCCAAAATACCTCCCTGCTAGGACTTGCCATTTCTGTTGCCCCTACTTTTTCTTTTGCCCAATATCGGGATAAAGTAATAGGCCATGGAGAATTCCAATACCAGGTGGATCAAAAGTGGGGCATGCTGGATCCTTCCAAAGTGCCTGTGAATAATTGTCATGAGATGGTGATGGATCGTAAGCTAAGGATGATCATGGTCACTGATGAACCTAAAAACAATATAATCATCTACGATCAATCCGGCAGATTGCTGACATCATGGACCTTGGGAATGGATCGCGCGCATGGGTTGACACTAGTGGATGAGGGGGATGCGGAGTACCTCTGGATCTCTGACAATGCCGGAAGGGTAGTGAAAACCACCCTGGACGGGGCTATAGTGGCGGAGATTTCCGCTCCTGTGAAAGAGGGGATTTATACAGAGAAAATGGCCTATGTGCCCACAGAAACTACTGTAGCCCCAAACGGAGATCTGTACGTGGCAGATGGCTATGGCTCCCAGTTTTTTCTGCAGTATGATAAGGAGGGGAATTTCATCAGGAAATTTGGCGGAGCGGGGTCGGATGACGCACAATTCAGCACGGCCCATGGCATCACGGTAGATCAGCGAGGTGGCAAGGCCCCCACTTTGCTCTGCACCTCCAGAGGCCACAATTCTTTCAAGAGGTTCACTATGGAAGGGGAATACCTGGAGACTGTTTTTTTGCCCGGTGCATTTGTGTGCCGTCCGGTGGTCAAGGGTGACAATCTTTATGCGGGAGTCTGCTGGTCCAGGCTTCGCTACTTGGAACAAACACCTGATTCCGGTTTTGTGACTATTTTGGATAAAGACAACAGGGTGGTTTCCAATCCTGGAGGTACCGCTCCCGAGTACAGAAATGGAGAACTGCAGCTCATGCTTCAATCGGAGGCTGTTTTTAAGCATTGCCATGATGTGTGTATAGATCAGGATGAGAATATCTATGTCTGCCAGTGGAACGCCGGGAAAACTTATCCCATAAAGCTTACAAGAGTTTGATCTTTTAGTACTGATTTTCTGAATGTATCGTTAAATTTGTAATTGTAGTAATTTAAAATGTAATTGATATGACGGAAATTTCGGTAGGCTGGTTTGAGATTCCTGTTACAGACATGGATCGTGCAATAGTTTTTTATCAAAAAATTTTCGATTGCAAGCTTCAGAAAATTGATTTGGGAGAATTCCAGCTGTCCAGGTTCCCAGGAGATGGAGGGGGGAGCTTGGTGTATCATAAGGATTTTTATCAGCCTAGTGATTTGGCAGGTCCCTTGATCTATTTTTCTTCCGATGACGTATCTATCGGGCTGGCAAAAGTAGAAGCGGCTGGTGGGACAGTTCAGATTCCTAAAAAGATGATTTCACCGGAATTCGGTTATATGGGTGTGTTTTTGGATTCTGAAGGAAACCGTATTGCCCTTCATTCAAAGGAGTAGTGCCCCGAGATGTAACAGCTGGATTTTTGCCTTTGTTATGCGTCCTCAGAATAAGTTGGGAGGCATTGATGTTTTGATTTTCAATTTAGTGTTTTTTTTATGCGGCTTAAAAAAGGATTATTGATTTCTGAGGAGAACGTGACTGATCTGGACTATATCCAGAGAAAGATCGTAATGACTATCTCCTTGTTAACATTTGCATTGTTGCTGTTGCTGGGGATTTCGGATGTTTTTCTGGGAATGTCTCCTGTGATAGTTTGGATCAAAATAGGCATAGCGTTTCCTTTTTTAGCCACCTACTTTTTGATTTCAAGGTATGGGAGAGCCCAAATGGCGCTGAACATTTTGCTGTTTCTGGCCCATGTAGTGATAATGTTTAATTTTTTGTACAACGACGGCAGTAATGGCCCCACTATTTATGCGTTTTTTTTAGTATTGGTAGTCTCCGCATTGCTTATCCGGGGCTGGGCTAAAGTGGCCTGGTTTATTGGTTCCTTTGCCATGTTTTTCTTATTGTTTTACGGAGAGGTACGAGGATTTCTTATTGTGGAGCATTATTATGAAGGAGCTGAAAGTCAATTTACAGACCATGCAGTCACTATTTTATGGATCAGCTTATTTGTTTTTACAGTACTGCATTTTTTCATTCGAAGTTACCAGAATCAAAACAAGGTTCTGAATGAGATAAAGCAGCGGCAGGAGCAAACCCTGGAAGAGGTAAAAACCCTAAATGATCAAAAAAACAGATTGATAGCCATACTTTCCCACGATCTGAAAAATCCGATTGGCATGCTTCATATGACACTGGGTATGCTAGATAAAGGATTTTTTGAGCAGGGGGAAATGGAGCAGATTTTTGGGGATCTGAAAAATCAGAGTTTTCATCTAAACAAGGTTTTGAACAATACGCTCAGCTGGGTGATGACAGAGCTGGGAGATAGCCCCAATGAAGTGCATGAGACCAGCGTGGAGGAACTGACAATGGAAATCCAAGATATGATGATGGTGCAGGCGATGGAAAAAAACCAGAAAATCGAGGTTTCGCTATCAGGTAAGGATATCACGATCCCACTGGAGAGCAATGAAGTGAAAATCATTCTGAAAAACCTGCTTGATAACGCCATCAAATTCGCACCTCTAAATTCAAAAATCAACCTGGATCTTACCATAGATAGGAATAGAATCAGCTGGGCGGTTTCCAATGAAGGAACGGTTATTTCTCCTTCAGATCAAAATGATCTATTCTTGTTTCGGGCCAGGACATCCTATGGTACCAAAAGAGAAAAGGGGACTGGGATAGGGCTGCCCCTATGTAAAAGGATAGCGGATAAAATTTCCTATGAGCTGGACTATCGCTTGACTCCGGATCAGAAGAATTGTTTTATACTCAGCAAAAATTTAACCCGGATGCATTAGGTTTTGTCATGAGGACACTAATTGCATGAGAATCATACTGTGTGGATAGTGGATCTGCCGCAGCGGATATGCTGAACTCGAAAACAGCAATGCAATGGCTGATTTTGAAGCAATTAATAGCTCTAAAATCTCGATTTTGAGATTTTCTCAGCATGGATAAAGGCCTATTTCCCTCAATAAGCTTGCTCTTGCTTAAAAACCCTACGCATGAAAATAAGGGTTAATCATTCAAAATGACAGCTTTTGATTTATTACTGGCGTTTTTCAGCATGCCCTAAGCTATAGTATCACTACTCTTAAGCTCATGGCACCATGTGCGCCTACCACCAGGGATTGCTCTATATCGGCAGTCTTGGAAGGGCCGGCTATGAATACACCAAAGCCAGATTTGGAATCCACGATCTGCTTGTAGGCTTCATGCATATTCCCCACTATTTTTTCTTTCTTGATCACGATGACCAAATGTGCCGTGATGAACGGTAGGGCTCTTAAGGCTAAGTTGCTATCGTCCAGCCAGATGGCCGCATTCTCGGCAGAGGCAACCTGCCCTTCTACTATAGCCAGATCCAGATCAGCAAAATCTGCAGCATGCTCAGGCACCTGGCAATTGGAGAACCTCTCAAAAGAGGGGCAAGAACTATATACTTTTGAAAAACCTGTTTCATTGATCAGCTGCTCCAGCTCTTCCTCGCTCACGACCATGCCTTTATTCAGGTTCAACGAGGCAGTATAAGTCTCTACGAGATCTGGGGCAACTTCAAATTCAGGGATGTCCGGAAGCGGTTTTTCGTCCAGGTCCAGTCCTTTGATTTCAGCTAATATGGCCGTTTTGCTGCTCATTTTCTGTTCTTTTTGTACCAGTCTTTGAATGATTCCGCTGGCAAGTCCGGCAGATTTCTGCCTTTGCCCCAGGCATTCAGAGGATTGTAAATGATGCTGTCAGGCAATGTCTTGAGCGACGCTCTCATCATTGTCCCCGAAATTTTATAAGCAAGTGGACTTTTGAAGATCCCGTTTGCCAATTTCATGGATAAACCTTTCATAGATGTGCCCTGTGCCTTGGTGATCTCCTGTCTCCACTCGTAGAGTTGTTCGTGAATGTTTATTTTTACCGGACACACATCGGAGCAGCTGCCGCAAAGTGTGGAGGCAAAGGGAAGCGTGCTGTATTTTTTCAGGTCTATACCCGGTGATAATATGGAGCCTATAGGGCCCGGTACCGTGCTGCCGTAGCTGAACCCCCCACTCCGCCTGTAGATAGGGCAGGTGTTCATACAGGCTCCACAGCGTATGCATTTCAGGGAGTTTCTGAATTTTTCCCTAGCCAGTTGCTTGGTCCGTCCATTGTTTACCAAGATCAGATGAAGTTCTTTTCCTGGTGAAGGGCTTCTGAAATGGGAATTGTAATTGGTAATGGACTGCCCGGTGGCAGACCTGGCCAGGAGTCTGAGAAAAACCCCAAGATCTTTTCTGCGCGGGATCAATTTCTCTATTCCCATGCAGGCGATATGTGTGTCGGCAAGATGTACTCCCATGTCGGCGTTGCCTTCGTTGGTGCAGACCACAAATTCACCTGTTTCGGCAACGGCAAAGTTGACTCCGGTAATGGCTACTTTGGCCTGAAGAAACTTTTCACGAAGATGGAGTCGTGCGGCATGTGTCAGATATACAGGATCTATATTCCCTTTTTCGGTGTGGAGTTTCTCGTGAAAAATATCAGAGATGTCCGACTTTTTCAGGTGGATTGCCGGCATCACGATATGACTAGGGGGCTGCTTAAGAAACTGGATAATACGCTCGCCCAGGTCAGTATCTACCACCTCAATCCCTTTGGCTTCCAGAAAGGGGTTCAGGTGACATTCTTCCGTCAGGATAGATTTACTTTTGACGATAGCCTTGCATTGCTTTGAATCCAGGATTTTGCCGATGATCTGATTGTGCTCTTCCGCATTTTGAGCCCAATGCACCTTGATGCCGTTTGCAGTGGCGTTTTTTTCCAGTTCTTCCAGGTAGTAGTCCACCTTGGACAGTGTATGGTCTTTGATCTGGGAGGCCAGCTCCCGGAGTTTTTCCCATTCGGGGATTTGGTGTATGGTAGCATCCCTTTTTTGACGTACTATCCACAGGGTGTCATCATGCCATCTGGCACGCTCCTTATCCTTCAGAAACAGCGTGGCATTCTGCGGGTGGCTCATGTGATGACTTGGTTTAGGATTTCAGCAAAATGCATAAGTTTCACCTTTTCTTTATCTCTGCTCGCAATTCCCTGCATGTGCATAATACAGGACATATCTCCTCCTACAATGATTTCCACACCTTTATCGAGGTGATCCGCAATGCGGTCTTTGCCCATTTGTACGGAGATGGCTTCTTCGCTTACGGCAAAAGTGCCGCCAAACCCACAGCATTCATCTTTTCTGGTCAGTTCCATTATTTCCAATCCCTCCAGGTCTTGCATCAGCTGAAGGGTCTTGTTGAAAGCTGGCTCATTTCTCTCGCTGTCACTGGCAAGTCTGAGTCCCCGCAATCCGTGACATGAGGCATGAAAGCCTATCTTATGCGGGAAACTGCCTTGGATCGAATCCAGCTTTAACACGTCTGTGATAAACTCACTGAGCTCGTAGATGTGTGCCTGTATGTATTCCTGGTTTTTTTGAAGCTTGGCTATTTTCGGACTATGTTCTTTGACGTGCAAAACGCAGCTGCCTGACGGAGCCACTATGTAATCAAACCCGGCGAACTCTCGGATGAATTTTGTAGCAGTGCCTACAGTATCGGCTTCGAAACCCGAATTGGCCATGGGCTGTCCACAGCATGTCTGTCCCAGTGGATAGGTTACTTTGCAGCCCAGTTTTTCCAGCAGTTCCATAGTAGCGATAGCCACATTTGGATAGAACTGATCGATGTAGCACGGGATAAACAGGCCAATACGTGGTGCGTCTTTTTTCATTGGTGCTCTAAATTAAGCCTTCTATTCTATGGATACCAGCATTGCCGCGCCTAAAGCAGATCCATTCGGGAAATCACTGGGAATGATCGTCAGTTCCGGAAGTTTTTTTCGAAGCATCTCCACAAAGATATCGTTGGCATTGAAGCCCCCATCAATGAACAATCTGCCCACAGGAGCATTGTCCACGACAAGCCTGATGGCTGCTGCCTGCAATTCTGTGAGTTCATGGATGAAAGTATAATAGGCTTCATTAAACTCAGCGAATACCTCCCAAGTCGATTCTAAGACATGATCCAAGCCATAATCCTCCGGCTTTAGGTAATGAAAATGAAACCGTTTACTCTTCTTTTCTTTTACCTTCTCAAAAAGAGTGGCGTTGAATTTCAGTTTTTTATAAGTACCCAGTGGCATCTGGTAGTGCTCGTAGAGCTTTTCTATCTGGTATTTATGTTCCTCTCCTATAAAAAGCCTGGATATTTTAATGGGTTCTCCCGTGATGCTCAGAAACTGCAGGCAATCTCTTTTAAGTTCTTTTTTGGTAAGATTGGTTTTATTGGATGGGTTGATGCAGATCGCCCAGGTTCCTGTGGAAAGCAGGGCAAATGGCTCGGTTTCCTGTTTGATGTAGGGGAGAAGTGCCGAGGAGGAATCATGGACTCCTATGCCACAGAGGATGTTTCCAAGTTCAGGTTTGGTCTTCAACAGTGTGTTTCCCGGCACTATAGGCGGGAAAAATCCCCGTATTTCCTCTCTATCCACCCAGGGATGGTAATCATTGGCTTCGTAATCCCAAAGCCCCGTGTGGCATCCTATACTGGTGTAATCAGAGACCATTTCTCCGGTGAAGAGATAACTTAGGTATTGGGGGAAATGAAAGGAATGTTTGATTTTTTTGAACAGCTCTGGTTTGGTGTACTTAATAAAATACAGCTGTAAACCGGAATTGAGCATTGCCAAGGGGGGAGAGGAAGTTGCTCTGCAAAAGGTCATTTTCCCCCCGTTTTCCTCATAAAACCTGCCGAGCAGCTCTTCAGGAAATGGTTTCAGATAATCGTACAAGGGAGTGACTGGATTGCCTCCCGAATCCGTATGTACGAAAGAAGCACCGTGACAGGAGAAATTCAACTTCTTGATCTGAAAATCCGGAGATTCCAGGGCTTCCCTGAAGGTCTTTAGCATCCATTCTTCAAGTGGGGCCAAAGGCTCGCTTGGGAAATCATCCTCATCTGGAATCGGATCGAGACGTACATAGGAGCTGTGTACTTCCGTTAAATTTTCATCAAAAAGAAAGAATTTCTTGTTCGTCTTGCCGATATCAAAAACAGCAGTTACTGGTATTTTACCCATAGCTACGCTATCAAAGCGAATTTCTGATGATCATCTTGAAAGGGTTTTTCAGCGGTATTTTATCCTCATCGCCCAGGATCTGATTGGCAATAGCCTTACCCATTTTTATGAAATCAGTGGAAATAGTGGTGATTCCATCTGCTAGGATTTCCTTCAGTGGGGTTTCATTGTAGGAAATGATACCCACATCCTTTCCTAAGATCAGAGACTGCTCGCGGGACTTTTTGACAATGTTGGCAAGATCAGTTTCTGCCAACACAATAAATGAATCCCCTTCGTAGAGAGGCTCATCATCTATCCCGTCCAAAATTAGGTTGTTGAAATTGTGGAAAAAGCAGAACCTCTTAAATCCGTCTATTATTTCTACCGGATACATGTCACCTTTAGGAAACACCAGAATCAGGCGTGAATACTTCCTCAAGTGGGTGATCCCCGATTCCAAAGCTTCGAGAATGTCCCTCGCAAAATCCTGATACACCCCGGGGAATTCATTTTCATGGTTTTTCACGGCCCGATCTATTATCAGAAGTTTATCTTTAGGGATCTGCTGGATTAGTTCATAGCAGGTTTCAGGGTGGGTGTTCTCATCGAAGAAATGTGGTGCAAGAACATAGTAATTGTAATTCCCCAAGTTCCGCTCCAATAAATTTTCGAAAACTGTTCGGTTATAATGGTGGATTTGAAGATCCACAGTAGCCTGATCTCCCAACGTCTCTAAAATAGAATAGTAGATGATCTTCTTATAGGAGCTGAGTTTATTGAAGATCAGCAATACCTTCACTTTGCTGGTCATATTAGTTGAACTGATGTAGAAGCCTTTGCCCCGCACAGAAGTGATTATCCCTCGGTCACGAAGCTCATTGTAGGCTTTTTCCACTGTGTCCCGGGATAGGAGGAAGTCAAAGCTCGTCTCATTGATAGAGGGTATCCTATCTCCGATTTTGAGCTTGCCGTTTTCTAAGTCATCAAGAATCAGATTGACTATTTGCATATACTTGGGAGTTCTCGAATCTGTGTGGATTCTTTCAGATTTGTCAACTAACATAGTATTTTGGGTTATTGGTGTGGTAATTTGGGGTATTAGAGGTTTATTAATTCATGAGCTATCTTGGGAATGCGGCAGCTAAGCCCCCATCTACATTGAGCATGTTTCCGGTGGTTTTACCCAGTTGGCCGCTTACAAATACAAAAGCCGCGTTTGCGATATCACTGGTCTTTACGCTTTCCTTCAGAAGGGTCCGGTTGGCATAGAATTGGGGCAAGTCTTTCACATCAATACCATAGGCTTTGGCGCGGTTTTCACCCCATCCGCCCTCCCAGATATTGGAATTTTCGATGACTGCATCAGGATTTACCACATTGACTTTGATCTTATCCTCTGCCAGTTCTGCGGCCATTAGTCTGGACATGTGGAGCTGGGCTGCCTTGGCGGTGCCATAAGCGACGTTTTTCGCACCAGCCACTAAGCCGTTTTTACTTGCTATATTCACTATGTCACCCCCATGTCCCTGTAGCTTCATGGTTTTAACTCCCGCTTTGGATACATGGTACTGCCCCATGACCAGGATGTCATTCAGTCTGTCCCAATCCTGGACGGTGTGATCTTCAAAAGATTTACTGATTGAGATCCCTGCATTGTTGACAATAATGTCCACACCGCCAAACTGCAGGCAAGTAGTCTCCAAGGCAGCTTCCAGACTTTGTCCATCAGTCACGTCCAACTTTACCGCAAGGAAAGAGTCACGTCCGTATTTTTTCAGCAGGAAATCACTGGTCTCTTTCAGCCTGTTATCATCGATATCAGAAATAACCACACAGGCACCTTCCTGCATAAATTTCTCCGCTATAGCCAATCCAATTCCGCCTGCACTTCCTGTAACCAACGCTACTTTTCTGGAAAGGGGCTGTTCTTTTGGCATTCTTTGCAGTTTTGCCTCCTCAAGCAGCCAATATTCAATATTGAACGCTTCTTGAAGTGGGAGGGAAACGTATTCGGAAACAGCCTCAGCCCCACGCATCACATTGATGGCGTTAATGTAGAATTCGCTCGCGACACGACTCGTCTGTTTGTTTTTTGCATAGCTGAACATCCCCACACCCGGCCAAATGATGATCACCGGATTGGGATCACGCATAGCAGGGCTATTTGAATGCTTGTGTGTTTCGTAATAGTCCGCATACATCTCTCTGTAGGATTGGAAAGCAGCTTCCAGTTTTTCCTTGAGACTGCCTGGGTCGGAAAGATCGATATCGGCAGGGATATCCATGACCAACGGAGAAATCTTCGTCCTCAAAAAATGGTCAGGGCAGCTTGTTCCCATAGGGGCCAGTTTACCCAGATCATGGCTGTTGATAAACTGTAATACCTCAGGGGCATCTGTGAAGGTGCCTACCATCAGGTTTTCCGACGAAGCCAGACCTCTCAATACCGGTGCAAGTTTAGCAGCCTGGCTTTTTCTCTGATCAGGGGCTAGAGACTGTACTTTCTCCCCTCCGAATACCGGGCGTTTTTTACCGTAGTTCTGTGCTAAAAAACCTGATGCGGTTTCTATTACTTCCAGACTGTTGATATAACATTCGTAGGCGGTATCCCCCCACGTGAACAGTCCATGTCCACCAAGCATAATACCACGGATGCCCGGGTTATCGTCTAAGGCCTGCTTTAACTGAAGGCCTAGATCAAATCCTGGTTTTTGCCACGGGACCCAGGCAATCTGCCCATTCCATAGGTCTTGGGTGATCTTTTCCCCATCTTTGGAAGCGGCTATGGCAATGGCAGCGTCCGGGTGTAGGTGATCTATATGTTTGAATGGTAAAAAAGCATGAAGGGGTGTATCGATGGACGGAGCCTTTGATTTGAGGTCATAGATGCAGTGGTTGAATAATCCTACCATTTCATCTTCAAATTCCAGCCCCCTATATATGCCTTTCAAAGCGCGCAATTTATCCACATAGAGTCCTGCAAGACCTGCTTTGGTCAGTGTTCCTATGTCTCCTCCTGAGCCCTTTACCCACATTATTTCTACTTTCTCGTTGGTAAGAGGATCTGCTTCATACGTTTTGCAACTTGTATTTCCACCTCCATAATTGGTGATTCTAAGGTCGGCTCCAAGTATATTAGAACGGTATATAAGAAGATCGACTTCTTTGCCCTCTAGTTTTGATGCGATGGCATCATCCCAGAGGTAACTTACATGTTTAAAATTTTGTGTCGTTGTGCTCATTGTATTTGGCAGATTGTTCTGAATGTGAATATGGGTGAAAAGAATGCTTCAGGTATCCTGTGCTGTCTTGACTAAGTACGAAAATGTCCTTGTATTTATGGACTTACTGATAAATTCCATAGGGTCAGAATTTGTTTGGTAGTTCTGGTGGTTTTTTGTTTGATAAAGGATTTTCACATGTAGTTGTATTGGCCGTAGGGATTTCCTGCCGTTTTTATTGCTGGTTCCCGAGCGCAATGGAAGCTTTAGGATTTATGGATTAGTAATCTAAAAAGTAATTTTCAGAATACATAGCCAGAGACCACTAGCGTGAATCCACTTGTGAGGATAGACATATAGATTGGATTTCCATGCATTTTGCTTTAATGTCGGGCATCTTGATCAGGAGCGGGCATTTAGCTGATCGAAACCAGAAGTGGAGAGAGTAGTTGGATGTAAAGTGTATGCATTGTAACTTCGTGATTAATAGATTTTTACTTGAACGCGGATCAGTTTTTATGATCTTGCCGAAAGTGGGATTGATCTAATGGGGTTGTTATGGATAAAAAATCCCTGCACCCGGTCTGCCTTGATATATTGTCCACTTTGTAGGCAATTCGAGTATAGTTGTACCAGTAAAAAAACCTTACATGAGAATTTCAGAAGACCAGCTCTCTTTCTTTTCTTCAACAGACTTTCACAGACGCTCCCTGGATCTTTTACGGGAGCAGTTTTCCAGACATGATATAAACTTCGATGGGGTTATCCAAAAACTGCAGGAGTTTCAGATTGCCATACCCAGTGCTGCTTTGGGAGATGGGAGGGCAAAGAGCAATAGGGGAAGAACCGGTGGTAAACCGAGAAATCTCAACGAAAAGCTGGAAGATATCGGTCTTTTACAGCAACTGACCCGAAAGACCAATTCGGTGTCTGTGTATATTCCCTCGGATATGCCGGAGGATTATCAGGAAACCAAGGAATTGGCAGATGATTTAAAACTGGAGTTTGACACCATGAACAGCACGAGCTCCCAAGATCAGAACTTGAAGGAGTATGCCAAACTGGGATCCTTAGGGAATTCCAATAAAGCAGTACGGGACGAGGCGGTGGCCCATAATGAAGAGGTGATCACTATCGGCAAAAAACTTGGTAGTAAGGGACTCACAGTATGGATGGCTGATGGCAGTACCTCACCGGGTCAGTCCAACTTCAGGAGCACACTGGGGTGGACGGAGGAATCACTCAGGGAAATCTATGAACTTATGCCCGCCGATTGGAATATGATGCTGGAGTACAAGCCTTATGCGCCTAACTCTTACCATACCGTAGTGCCAGACTGGGGAACCTCATCCATGCTTGCCAGAAGGCTGGGAGCTAGGGCCAAAGTACTGGTGGATTTAGGACATCATTTGCCCAAGACAAATATAGAGCAAATAGTAGCTACCCTGATGTATCAAAATCTGCTGGCGGGGTTTCACTTCAATGACAGTAAGTACGGAGATGACGACCTCAATCACGGCAGTATCAAGCCTTATCAGCTGTTTTTGATATTTTGCGAGCTCATAGGAGGGGATAAGGATGGGGCGCAGGACTGGGACAGTATCTCTTGGATGATCGATGCCAGCTATAATACCCAAGACCCCCTAGTCGATTTGATCCAGGCACTGGAAGCTATCACTATTGCTTATGCCAAAGCCCTGCTGGTAGATCGTGATAAGCTTCAGGCATGTCAGCGGAATGGAGAAGGTTCCCAAGCCCAGGAAATCCTCCAGATGGCTTATTTGACGGATGTCAGACCTTTGGTATGCGAAGCCAGAGTAAGGGCAGGAGGGGCTGCCGAGCCACTTGAGGCATATAGAATCCTTATGATACGAAACAAATTAGTACACGAAAGGGGAGTGAAATCCTACCATTCGTTTTTTTAAGAGGAGTTAAAAATACTAACTTAGGACATGTTAAGATCAATTGTATCCACTCTTGTCCTACTGGTTTTTTCAGCTTCTGTGATCTTCAGTTGCAACTCACGGGAAGATCAGAGGGAGGATTCTGTCAGTTTAGGAACAAAACCGAATATCATCTTTATCCTCGCCGATGATCTGGGCTATGGGGACTTGGGGTTTTTAGGACAGCAATACATAGAAACTCCCAATATCGATAAACTTGCCAAAGAGGGCATGTTCTTTACCAGTCACTATTCAGGAGCTACAGTATGTGCCCCGTCCCGATCGTCTTTTTTGACTGGGTTGCATACAGGGCATACCCCAGTTCGGGGCAATCTCCAGGTAGGATCCGAAGGACAGTATCCCTTGCCGGATTCCATTGCTTCTATCGGCAGGGTGATGAGACAGATGGGCTATAAGACTGGGGCTTTCGGAAAATGGGGCCTTGGCTTTGCCGGTAATTCTGGTGATCCTATAAAGCATGGATTCGAGCGGTTCTATGGCTATTACAGCCAAAGTATTGCGCATCGATACTACCCTGCCTATCTGTGGGACAATGGAGAAAAGGTGGTTTTGGAGGGGAATGACTGGACAAAAAAGACAGTATATGCCCCGGATCTCATACAGCAAGAAACAATTTCATTTATTGAAGAAAATAAGGAAAATCCTTTCTTCCTCTATATGCCGATCATCATGCCCCATGCAGAACTGGCGGCTCCGGATGATGAGATTTTCCAAAAATATAGGGATAAATTTGGAGAGGAAACGCCACATCCAGCAGGGCCAGGCACGGAATATGGGCCAGATATGAAGCTCTCGGCCTACCAATCCCAGCCATATCCCCATGCTACATTTGCGGCAATGGTGGGACGAATCGACAGGTACGTAGGGGAAATAGTGTCTAAACTAAAGGAATTGGGATTGACCGAAAATACCTTGATCATATTCGCTTCGGACAATGGGGCTCATCAGGAAGGAGGCGCAGACCCAGATTTTTTCAATAGTAATGGCCCCTTTCGGGGGTACAAGCGGGATTTGTATGAGGGCGGGGTGCGCACACCTATGATTGCCTGGTGGCCTGGTACTATTCAAGCAGGTTCTGAAAGTGATCATATCTCAGCTTTCTGGGATTTATTGCCGACTTTCGCTGATGTGGCCGGAGCTGATATTCCTGGGCATATCGACGGTATTTCATTTTTGCCGACACTGCTACAACAAAAAGATCAGAAGGAGCATGGGTTTTTATATTGGGAGTTTCATGAGCAGGGAGGAAAGCAGGCAGTGAGACAAGGGAAATGGAAGGCAGTCAAGCTTCAGGTTTTTGGTGGCGGATCCCCAACTGTTGAATTGTATGATCTGGATGCAGATATAGCAGAGGAGAACAATATCGCCGCGGAGAACCCGGGTAAAGTAAAAGAGCTGGTAGAGTTGATGGGCTCGTCTCATATACCCAATCCAGTTTTCGGGTTGTTGCCTTCAGAAAGGAAATGAGAAAAGGCGAGGAAAAATCCCCGCCTTTTCGTACCCAATCTATTTACTGTAAAACCTTTGAATGATTGAATATAGCAAGACAAAAGAATTTGGGTGTCCTTTCCTGTCCTGCTTTGCTTTGAATTATTTGAGATATTCTGATCTGATTACCAATTATATAAGGATATTTACCCTGTAGCTATAAAACCAAGGATAACCTTATTCGATATACCAATGAAAAAAATCAGCTTTTTATTGCTTATTGTTTCCATTCAGGCATGTACAAATCCAAAAGCCACTACTGAGGAGGAACCAGAGAAAGGCAACTATCAAACAGTGGGGTCTGTAGAGAGAATTACATCCGGGATTGACCTGCTGTTGGCCGAGGGGGCAGAGATAGAGGTGATAGCCTCTGGATTTGAATGGGCCGAAGGCCCATTGTGGTTAAAAGACCTGGATGCATTGATATTTACCGATGTTCCCACCAATAAGGTATGGAAGTGGAGTGAGAAAGACAGCCTTACTTTATTTTTGGAGCCTTCTGGGTACTTTGGCTCAGAGACCAACAAGAAGGAGCCTGGGGCAAATGGATTGGCGCTGGACAAGGATGGGAAACTGATTCTTTGCCAGCATGGGGAAAGACAGATTGCGAGGATGGAGGCTTCCTTAGGGGATCCCAAACCTGAATTCACTGCCCTGGCCTCGGAATATGAAGGAAAAAGGTTCAATAGCCCTAACGATCTGGTGATAAATAAAAAGGAACAGCTGTTTTTCACTGATCCCCCTTATGGTCTGGATGATTGGGATCCGAAGGAACTGGATTTTCAGGGGGTATATAGATTGGATCCTGATGGAGAATTGACCTTACTGATAGATTCACTAAGTAGGCCAAACGGCATAGGGCTGAGTCCTGATGAGAATACTCTTTATGTGGCGCAGTCGGATTTTCAAAAAGCCAGGTATTATGCATTTGAACTGGATGAAAACGGAGAGGTACTTAGCGGAAAGGTCTTACTGGATGCTACCGGGAGCATAGGACGGGAGATGCCCGGATTGCCGGATGGGCTGACCGTACATAGCTCCGGTATATTGTTTGCTTCAGGGCCAGGTGGGATCTGGGTGATCAGTGAACAGGGGGAGCATATGGGGACGATTATGACAGGTCAGGGCACTGCCAACTGCACCTTCAATGCTGATGAATCCTACCTATATATGACTGCTGATGCATACTTGATGCGGATTAAAATGAAAGAATGAGTGCCCTAGTCCTTAATTTTATTTATTGATCAATGTTTGTCTGTTCTTAATTTAAATAGAATTCTTTGTTTTGCGATAGTGTAAATCAACCCTTAAAGTCTTATGAAGCTTAACAAAATATTTTATGGAGTATGGATTTTTATATTCGCTCTTTTTGCTTATTGGCAATTCAATGATCCGGATCCGGAAGTTTGGATAAGTGTCTATGGGGTAGCTATCATCTTTTGTATTCTGGCAACCCGTGGGATCTTCCCTAAAATCCCCTTGACGATCTTGGCCATCTGCTGTGTGATAGGTGCAGTGTATTTCTGGCAGGGGGATGTACCAGGTTGGATTTCCGAAGAGATGGAACAGAGGGACCTAAGCATGAAAACCCAATCTATGGAAGAGTCCAGGGAAACTTTCGGATTATTGATCATACTACTGGTGATGCTTCCTGCGTTGTGGAAGGCATGGAAAAAATAGACCCGGGTTCATGTTTCTCCTAAATTCCGTTTCCATTATCTATATTGCACTCATACCCACATATAACCATGAAAAAGACGTTTTTAAGTTTGATGGCCATGTTTTTTACACTTGGAGCTTTTGCGCAGCAATTACCTAATAGTACTTCTACCTATTTTGAGGTCAGAAAGTACTATGCCAATGAGGGCAAATTACCTGATCTGATCAAGCGGTTTGAGAACCATACCATGGCACTATTTGAGAAAAACGGCATGGAAAATATAGCGTATTTTGTCCCTGTGCAGAATATGGATAATTCCCTGACCTATATTCTCGGCTATCCGGATCAAAAATCCAGGGATCGTATGTGGGATAAATTCGTGAATGATCCCGAATGGCAGAAAGCCAAAAAGGAGTCGGAGGTCAATGGAGGGCTTGTGAAAAGTGTAGATCAGACATTTATGAAGCTGGCACCGGGACTGAATGATACGCCCAAGCCTAGGCCAAGCGGAGTGTTTCAGCTAAGAACCTATACTTGCTTTGATGGCAAGTTGGACAAGCTGATCGCCAGGTTTAAAAACCATACGCAGGATCTGTTTGAAAAGCAGGGGTTGAGAAATTATCCGTACTGGGTAACAGTGGAGAAAGATGGAAGCCAGCCGAAGCTGGTCTATCTGCTGGCAGATAAGGATCAGGCGGCTTTCGAAAGGGATTTTCAGAACTTTCTCAAAGATCCGGCGTGGGTAAAAGCTCGGGATGCATCTGAGGCGGATGGTAAAATCGTGGAGCGGGTAGATGCGGTGTTTTTTACAGGTTTGCCTTTCTCGCCGATGAAGTAAGTCCCAGAAAACCAATCAGTACATTGAGAATAGTACATGGCTCTTTTGTAGCGAATAGGTCGATGTGCCCGTATGGTTATTGATAACTGTTTGCAATAAACCTGATTGTTATGAAAAAGGCACTTTACTCTATTTTGTTTTGTCTGGTATTCAGCTTTGGCTGCAAGGACAATGAAGATCCGGCCACAGCCTGTGGAGTGGGGAAACCTATCGAAAACATTCCTTGGCTTAAACAATTGGCCGAAGAATCCGCTGAAAGCGGACTGGCGGAATTTTCCTATATAGCCCAAGCCAAGTATAGAGGGAAAAGAGTTTTTTACTGGGGCAGTTGTTGTCCCAATTGTAGTTGGGCTTTAGTATTGTTGGATTGCTCAGGGGATAGGATAGAGGGAGAATATACATTTGATGATCTTGATGAACAGAAAGTGATCTGGCAACCTGAAAACTGGCAGTGCTCCTTCTAAAGGTGACATAGAGTGATGCGTAAAGGGGCAATGTAATACTTTGTTCTTAATTTATATATCACCCGTAGCCATCTAGCTCTTACGGCTTTTACAGGAAATATAGGGATTTCCAGCCGTGTAGGATCAATACAGAATTTACCGAACGTGCCGTTGGCACTTTTGGCGAATCCGTTCGGATCCCTAACCCTGAATTTCGCTTTACTGCATTCAGGGCAGTTAGCTGTTGTGCGGTTGGCACAAACACTCAAAATGATCTCTGGCAAAATCATTTCCCTTGCCAAAGGCAAGAACAGTAAATGCCCAGAATGCAATTCTGGGTTAAGGAAGTCGATCTGTTTTCAGAGTGCCAACGGTACGATCAGTAATGTAAAGGTATTTGCGATCAGCCCTGCACATTTGGTGTTTTTATCCTGGAGAAATAAAGTAGGCCTTTTAGGCTGCAAACAAAAAAATCCAACCCCGTTTCTGAGGTTGGATTTTCTGCATTATGACTAGACTTATTTCGCGTTGAACGTTAGTCCAGCAAGGATAAACATTCCTGCTTCACCGCCTTTGATTGTTTTGGTAGTGACATACAACTTATGGATTTTTCCATCAGCCTGACCTGTGACAGGGATAGTTATCTGCTCAAATGAAGGAGCGCCTTCAGGTCCCTTCATAGGGCCTTGCACATATTCTTTGCTTCCAACGATTGTTCCATCAGGGCTGTCCAGTCTGAGTTCGAAGACAAAACCATCAGTAAGCTTGGCAGTAGCTGCTGTGTTCAGGGTAACTGAGGCGATGTCCGTGAGATCAACCTTGGCAATGGCAAATGATGCCGGGTCGGCAGGAACCGTGAGCAGGTTTTGACCACCGTAGTTCATTTTGCTATATCCTCCTTCCAGATCCACTGTACTTGCCAGATCTATGGTATTGCTGGAGAGCAGGTATGCGGTAGATCCTGTCAATGGCTTGATGCCTTCGCCCCCTTTGTCCGTATATGAAGCACTGATCATCAAGACTCCAGTTGGGGTAGGGGTTTTGTCCATGGTTGAGTTGACTGAGCCGGCACTAGGAAGTGTTTTTTGATTGACTCCATCCAAAGAAAGGATGTAGCTGATCAATGCATTCAGTTCTGACTCCGGTAGGTCAGGATTTGCAGGCATTACAGTCTCTCCCCATACTCCTCCTCCGCCGTTTCTGATTTTGTTTTTCAGGTAGTCTATATCCTTTTCAGAATATTTTTTGGCTACGCTGGTATAATCAGGGCCTATGGATGCTTCGGCTTCTTTGTGGCAGGTTTTACAGGTCATGGACGCCACCAGGGATTTCCCTACCATGGCATCTGTCATGATCTTATGTCCCTGGTTTGCTTCTGCCTGATCCAGCCCCTCTAGGTAATCCGCGCTTACGTACAGGTTTTCCAGATCTTCTGAGGCATCTGGGTGGTCTTCATCCTTTACCGTCACCTCGTATGCTACTTCTTTTCCAGGGAAATAGAATGTCTTGTTTCCTTTGATAGCAATGCTCACTTCCGGGGCAATGTTTCCGGAATACACGTGAACTGCAGTTCCTTCGCCTTGCAGTCCGGCAGGGTCTTTTGCTGTGACATTTACTGCATATTCCCCTACAGTATCGAAGGTGTGGGTTAAGGTAGGCTCTTCGGTAGTTTTGGTTTCCCCGTTTCCAAGATCCCAGGTATAAGTCATAGGATCTCCTTCCGGATCTGAAGATTTTGCAGTGAAAGTGGCTGTCAGAGGATTGGCCCCTGAGGTTTTGTCCACGGTAATTTCTGAAACGATAGGGGCTCTGTTGCCGCCGTTGTAATCTATACGGAAAAGCCCGGAATCCTCATTTTTAGAAAACCAGCCATTGCCATATTCCAATCCATAGATATGCCCATCCGGTCCCATTTCCATGTCTATAAGTGCATTGAACTTCGTGTTAGGCATGAAGGGATCCATCTTGTCATAATCTCCGGATTCTGTCATTGTCACTACCTTGATCCAGCCTCTTACCCAGTCGTAGATAAGCAGTTTTCCATCAAAATAATCGGGTAATTTGCTATCTCCTTCGTACATGTCGGAGTAATAAACCGGCCCTGCCATCGCATTTCTGCCACCCGTTCCCATGTCTGGGAAATCCGTTGATTCACCATAAGGATACCAGATGAACGCAGGTTCTGTTGGAGGTAATTTCTCTATGCCGGTGTTGTGTGGGGAATTGTTTCTTGGCCCGTCAATATCATACAACTCTCCTGAAGTACCATTTGAATAGTCGTATTCCCGATAAGGTAAGTTGTCAGCGATCACATACGGCCAGCCAAAGTTCCCTGCTTTCCGTGCCTGATTGATTTCGTCGTAGCCACGTGGGCCACGGGTTTCGGTACTGTCATTACTTGCATCCGGCCCTACTTCTCCCCAATATAGATATCCTGTCTTCTGATCTATCGAGATTCTGTATGGGTTTCTAAGACCTTGCACATAGATTTCCGGCTTTGTTCCTTCTGTGCCTGGTGCATAGAGGTTACCTGCCGGTATTTCATAGGAACCATCTTCGTTGACTTTAATTCTGATGATTTTCCCCCTTAGGTCATTTGAGTTTCCAGAGCTTCTCCTGGCATCGAATTGCTTGTTGCCTTCTCTGGAATCCAATGGCGCATAGCCGCTGGTGATATACTTGCTGTTTGGCTGGTTGAAAGGAGTGGAATTATCGCCAGTGGATAGAAACAGGTTCCCGTCTGCACCAAAGGCAATGGAACCACCAGTATGGCAGCATATCTCTCTCTGGGAATAAAGTTCAAGGATAATCTGCTCTGAGGCCATATCCCAGACTCCGTCCTTAAATTTGAATCTGGAAAGGCGGTTTACTTCTTTGGCTGTAGGGGAGTAGAATACATATACCCAGTTATTCTTAGCGAAGTTTGGGTCTTTTTGCAATCCTAATACCCCTTCTTCGGCATTTACTCCTCTCACGGAAGTTTTCCAATAGACATCAAGTTTCGCTACTTCTGATAGCTCTTCTGTCTGGCTGTTATAATAGAGGATTTCTCCTCTTCTCTGAGCCACCAAGATATCCAGATTAGGAAGTACCGTCAGTTCTGTAGGTTCTGTGAAGTCACCTAAGGCCAGCATGGTCTTTGAGAACCTGTTCTCTTCAGGTACCTTTTTGCTCCTGGCTTTAGAATAGTTCAGTTCTTTGTTTCCCCCTATAGCATAGTTGATTCCAGCCAATAGATGCTTTAGGAATAGCTCCTCGGTAAAGGATGCATTGGTGTGGCCACCTCCGGTATAGAAAGCACGCCCGCCATCGTAGTCATGGTACCAGGCGATCGGGTGCTCACCCATATCCATTCCACCCTGATATGATTCCTCATCCAGGTTTAGCAAAACGTTTACCTCAGGATTCAATTTCTTATATGAATACCATTCGTCGGTTCTTTCCCATGGGGTTGGCAAAAAAGATGTAGCATCATTGCCTGCATCAACCACATTGATTTTGCCTGCCTGTACGTTAGGGTGGGGATCGTTGATGCCTGGATGATCAGCAAAGTAACCACCGACCATACGGCCATACCAGCCCCAGTGATATTCGGTGTCTGCTGCTGCGTGAATACCTACAAAGCCTCCTCCGGCTTGGATGTATCGCTCAAATTCAGCTTCCTGAACATGGTCCAGTACATCACCTGTGGTGCTGAGAAATATTACCGCGGCATATTGGGACAGGTTTTTTTCGTTGAAGCTGCTGCTTTGAGTAGTGGTGTCCACCTCAAAGTTATTTTCAGAGCCTAGTTTTTGTATTGCGGCTATTCCATTGGGTATGGATTCATGGTAAAATCCCGCTGTTTTGCTGAACACAAGTACTTTTGGTTTTCCGGAGCGGGAATTACAGCTCCAGAAACCTACACAAGCAATGAGTCCAATCAGCAACAGGCTTCTTAGGTTTTTTGGGAAATTCATAGGTTTTAAGATTTTGGGAAAATAGGCTTTAAGTTCTATCCAGAATTGGATCTACAAAATGGGGTATTTTTTTGATAAAATCCGCATAAATTGTCTTTTTGAAACAATAGGTGTTTGAATGGTGGGTTATTCGAGTATTCTAGCTCCTTCTGAGAGGGATACAGGAATGAAATCTGCCTCAATATCGAAATTTTCCTTGTATGCTGAATATAGTTGGTCCTGGAAATTTTGAACTCTGGAGTTGGCCACCAGATTGATCGTGCAGCCTCCAAAGCCTCCACCCATCATCCTGGATCCGATCACTCCGGGCAAATCCCAGGATTTCTCAGCCAGAAAATCCAGTTCGGCACAGCTGACTTCAAAGTCTTTACTGAGGCTGAGGTGGGATTCCTTCAGCAGTGTTCCAAATACGTTCAGATCTCCGGCGTGCAGGGCATTAGAAGCTAGGGTCACGCGGTCTATCTCGGAGATGACATGTTTTGCTTTTGGGAATAGCTCGGCAGGTAATAGTTTTTTCACTTTTTCCAGATCCTTCACCGGAATATCCCTCAGTGAGGTCGCCTCAGGATAGATTTTCCGCAATATCCTCACACTTTCTTCACAGGCTTCCCTACGCTGGTTATAGGCAGAGTCTGCGAGGTTATGTTTTACTTTGGAGTTTACAAGTAAGAGGGAGTGCTCCCCGAAATCAGCCTCTACTTCAAAATGGGTATTGGTACGGCAATCCAGCAATAAGGCACGGTCTTTTACCCCAAATGCTGAGGCATAGGGATCCATTATACCGCATTTCACTCCGGCAAAAAGATGTTCTGATTTCTGGGCGTAGAGCACGATTGACTTTTTCGTGATAGTCAATTTAAACACCTCAGAAAGGCCTGTTCCTATAGCTATTGAGAGTGCGGCGGAAGATGACAAACCCGACGCGGGAATATTCCCTCCGAAGGCAAGATCAAATCCCTCCAACTTATAACCAGCCTGCTGGAACTGGGAAGCTACCCCCATAATATAGTTTGCCCAGTGATTTTTTTTAGGAGAAAAGGAGTGGATATCAAACACAAACTCTTCCTCAAAGTCAACAGAAAAAAGCCGACAGGTAGATAGCCCGTTTTTCTGTATGCCCACCCAAATTCCCTGCTCTACGGCTGCCGGGAATACTAATCCCTCCTGATAATCGGTGTGTTCCCCGATCAAATTAATCCGCCCAGGTGCGAAAGCGACTATAGGTTGGTTGCCAAATAATTTGGTAAAGGATTGGGTGATTTTGTCTTTCATTTGTCTATAATTGTTATTCAGCGGCCACACCTGCCTGTCTGTAGGGGAAATCTCACACGATGAATAGCCATCTCTCTCTATGTCGCTTCCGACATGCCTGCCTGTTTATTGTTGTGTTTCTATAGTTATAGCTCTGCTGTGACTGATATTCTGGATTTCCAGCGGACTGATCATCTCTCAGTGCGAAGGATGTGCTTTGCTGGATTTGATAAATCAGATCGATTTTGTCGATTTGCGAGGCAGCAAAGTGGTCTCTAAGACAATAGATATGGGATCGTCCGAAGCTTGTCCCTCCAATTGGTCAAGAAGGTGGGTCGCTGCAAGTTTTCCCATTTCATAGCCAGGCTGGGCTACTGTAGTGAGCGGTGGCTCCACCACTGCTGAAGCCGGATTGTTGGTGAAACCTGCAAGAGCCATGTCCTCTGGTACTTTGATTCCAAGAGATTTCCAGACAGCCAATAAATCCAGGGCAACAGGGTCTATCATGCAAAATACGGCATCAGGTCTATTCTCCATCTCTGTGATTTCCTTTGCTATCCTGATATTGCCCTGCTCGGTGAGATCGCTTATTTTTATCAATTCCGCCTCAGGTGCTATACCGAATTCACCTAATGCATGAAGATACCCTTCTTTTCTTTTTTTGCTGATATATAGGTCCTCCGGGCCTGAGACGTACATTATCCGCTTGCAGCCAGTCTCCAACATATGCTTGGTGACCTGATAGGCGCCGCCTTCATCATTGAAAGTGACTCTGGACACAGGAATATCCTCGTTTACCCTGTCAAACAGCAAGAAAGGGATCTCTCTGTTATAAAGATCCAATAAGTGCTCATATTTGTTCGTTTCACGGCTTAAGGAGATCAGCAGACCGTCCACCTGCGAGGCGACCAAGGTTCTGATATTCGTTTTTTCCAATTCCAGTGTCTCGTTGGACTGGCAGATCATTACATTATATCCTCGCTTGTTTGCATAGTCCTGGATTCCCGAGATACAGGAGGCAAAAAAATGTGAGGTGATCTCCGGGACAATTACTCCCAGGGTATTGGTTCGGCTGATCCTAAGGCTCTGGGCCAATAGATTAGGCTGATAATTCATTTCCTTAGCCATCTCCACTATTCTTTTCTTAGTGTCAGGATGCAGCTCTGGTGAATCTTTCAATGCCCTGGAAATTGTCGATACTGAAACCCCCAATTTCTTGGCTATTTCCTTCATCGTAACCTGATGTCCTTTTTTCATTTGGCTAAATCAATTAACTGTCACTTAAAACCCTCCTGATAGGACGATTCTAATATGGGAAGATAAGCTTTTACTCTTGGTAAACCGTAAATAAAACGGTTTCTCCTACAGCTTGCAAAGTTCGGCGGTCTATGATGTCCATATTATCAGCGTGTTTGTGATGATATTGGCCAAAGCCATAGTCCGGGGAAAACTCGATGATGTCTATCATCGGGATTTTTGCATATTCATTTACAAAAAGATGATCATCCATGATTTCGGGTGAATCTTTGTAGATGAAAAAATCTCCCTGTCCGATTTGGGCAGCATTGTCCCAGACTTTCTTCAAGATGCCCGAGGCGTATTTCCGGGAATAACC
Organism: Algoriphagus sp. AGSA1; assembly: GCF_021390545.1. GTDB lineage: Bacteria > Bacteroidota > Bacteroidia > Cytophagales > Cyclobacteriaceae > Algoriphagus. Next base: position 76,282 of record NZ_JAJUWR010000001.1, read on the forward strand.
TTCTCTATGAAATCTTGCCCCTTTGGCCCCTACCAGATCGACCAAAATCCCGTAGTAGGCGGAATAGTTAGGCTTGTGCTTATTCTGGGACCAGTGCTGCGAGCCTAGACACCACCAGAAGTCCTGTTCCCGGTTTCTTGTTTGGGAGCCTTCTGGCTCCCCATCATCTTCCCCGTCAAATAAGATGATATCTATGCCCACGTCAGGTTTGAGCTCCTGGGTGCCTATCACCCGTGCGATCTCCAAAAGGACACCCACTCCGCTGCCTCCGTCATTCGCGCCGTCTATGGGTTCATCGATTCGCTCAGTATCCTTGTCGGCTATTCTGCGGGTATCATAGTGTGCGGCCAAGAGTATTCTTTTGCTTGCCTCAGGATTGTAGGAGGCAATGATATTACTCAGGTTCCAGGTAAGTCCATCGTATGTTTTTGCCTCGAAATCCTGCGTTTCTACCGCAAATCCATAGCTTTCAAACTTTGATATAAGCCAGTTTTTCGTTGCTTTATGTGCCTCGGTTCCCGGTACCCTGGGGCCAAAATCCACCTGTTTCTGCACAAACGCGTAAGCCGAATCAGGGCTGAAAGCTGGATAAGGTTTTATGGTTTTTTGTACTGTTTGTGTCTCGTTGGATTCTTCAGATCCTCCACATGCCCAGACGAATGCCAACAGGGCAATAATCCATATTCTATTCTTCATATGCCCAGTCGATTTTGTCTTTCATATCTTTTACGACGAAACCCAATGCTTTTAATCCTGCCCTGATCTCGTCCACTTTTGAATACTCCCTGGCGGTTTTTGCCTCAGAATACAGTTGCAGCAGTAAATTTAACATCTCATTTTGAGTATCTGACTTTTCCTCGATCAAACCTAAAATATCCGAGACAAATATGCCGAATGTCTCAATCAATTTATGGAAAATGGCCTCACCAAAGACGGAAGGGGGTAATTGCCCCGTGTACATGGAATTGATTTTCTTCAGCAAGTTGAATACATGGCCGATAGCCTGCGCCGTGTTGAAGTCATCGTCCATAGCCCTGTAAGCATTGGCGATGATCTGTTCCACCTGCTTGATTTGCTCTTCGTCCTGTGCTGCATCATTTGCCTCGAACTTCAATAACTTGGAAATTCTCAGACCATTGATCAGTTTTTTATATCCTTTCTGCGCCGCTTGAAGTGCTTCATTGGAAAAATCCAGTGTAGAGCGGTAATGTGCCGTAAGGATGAAATACCGGATCGTCATTGGACTGTAGGCCTGATCCAGAAGTTTATGGTCTCCTGTGAAAAGCTCTTGCAAGTTGATGAAATTACCCAGTGACTTCCCCATCTTCTGCCCGTTGATGGTGATCATATTATTGTGCATCCAGTATTTGGCCGGATCCTGATGGTTGCATGCGTTTCCCTGAGCGATTTCGCATTCGTGATGGGGGAAAAGTAGATCCATTCCACCTCCGTGTATATCAAATTGCTTGCCCAGATACTTGGCACTCATGGCTGTACATTCCAGATGCCAGCCAGGAAATCCAACTCCCCACGGGGAATCCCACTTCATCAAATGTTCCGGTGAAGCGTTTTTCCAAAGTGCAAAATCTACCGGATTTCGCTTTTCATCCTGTCCGTCCAGCGAACGGCTTCCGCTCATCAGATTTTCCAAATCTCTACCCGAAAGCTTTCCGTAGTTACTGGTTTCGTTGTATTTCAACACATCGAAATAGACAGAGCCGTTGACTTCATACCCCAAACCTTCCTTCAAGATGGCTTCTACCAAAGCAATCTGCTCAGGAATATGACCTGTGGCGCGTGGTTCTATGCTCGGTTTCCACGTATTCAAGAGTGCCATGTCTCTATGGTAGCTGTCCGTATATTGCTGGGCCACTTCCATTGGTTCCAGCTGTTCCAGCTTGGCTTTTTTGGCGATTTTATCCTCTCCTTCATCGGCATCTCCTTGCAGGTGTCCCACATCGGTGATGTTGCGTACATAGCGGACTTTATAGCCTAAGTGCGTCAGGTATCGGTTTACCGTGTCGAAAGTGATGGCCGGTCGTGCATGGCCCAGGTGGGCATCTCCGTACACTGTGGGGCCACAGACATACATGCCTACGAAAGGCGGGTTTATGGGTTGAAATTCCTCTTTCTGGCGGGAAAGTGTATTGTAAAGTTTGAGATTATGCGATTTCATAGAATGTATGAAGTACTGGGTACAAGGTACCAAGTACGGAATAAATCCGGTTTTGATTCAGATTGCAAAATAGGGGATTCGGACGGGGAAATGAAAGGGAATAATAATATCCTTAGAGTTGTTTGTTCGCCTAAGGGGAAGCTTTCATTTTGAAGAGCCCAGTTGATTGAATAGATTGGGACGGAAGTGCTATTGCTTCACCTTTTTTCTATCTGGATTTTGACGATTGCCCCAGAACGAAATGATTTCTATTTGATGATCGCTTACTTCATAAAAAATAAGATAAAATTTGAAAGGAATAACCCTGGTGAAGTCAACCTGCCTAATTGCTCATTTTCAACGAGTGTGTCAACTGATTTTTCGATCTCATCAAGTAATTTCAAGCTGTAAATTGACAAATTTGAACTTCTAGCATTAATTAAAAAAGCATACGTGCAGTTAAGCGAATACATATAGATAAAAAGACCTTCGAAAACTTATGTTCCGAAGGTCTTGAATCTTATCCTTTGAGGTTTAAGAAACCTCGAAGGATTTATTTTTTATGCGAGCGAAACCTTCGAGGAGATTTCTCCTTCGTAACTCAGTCAAAATGACGCCTCAAAGGTTGCTACTTTCTTAATGCTTAAAGTGTCTCACACCTGTCATCACCATAGCGATGCCGTTAGCGTCGCAATAATCTATGCTTAGCTGATCTTTGATAGATCCTCCCGGCTGTACTACCGCTGTGATCCCTGCCTTGTGGGCGATCTCCACGCAGTCCGGAAATGGGAAGAATGCATCTGAAGCCATTACAGCTCCGTTCAAGTCAAATCCAAATGCCTTTGCTTTTTCGATCGCCTGTAGCAAGGCATCCACACGGGAAGTCTGGCCTACACCGCTGGAGAATAACTGGCTCTCATTGGAGAGGATAATGGTGTTTGACTTGGTATGTTTGCAGATTTTTGCCGCGAAGACCAACGCGTCTTTTTCGGCTTCAGTTGGAGCTTTTTTAGTTGCTACGGTGAAGTCAGCTTTTGTTTCTGTAGCCAAGTCTTTGTCTTGCTCTATCACACCGTTCAGCAAGGTCTTGATCATCTTGGTGCCTGGAAGACCCATTTTTTGCTTAAGTAAAATCCTGTTTTTCTTGCCTTTCAATACTTCCAAAGCATCTTCTGTGAAATCCGGTGCGATCAACACTTCAAAAAACAAGGAATGCATTTCCTCAGCAGCTTCTTTATCTACAGTTTGGTTGGTGACCAAAACACCACCGAAAGCAGATGTTGTATCAGCCTCGAAGGCTTTTTGATACGCCTCTTTTACTGTAGAAGCCAAAGCCACTCCGCAGGCATTGGTATGTTTCAGGATTGCAAAAGCTGTTTCGCCTTTGAATTCCGCGATCAGGTTCACAGCGGCATCCACATCTACCAGGTTATTGTAGGAAAGTTCTTTTCCGTTCAACTGGTCAAAAAGATCATCCATATTTCCGTAGAAATGGGCATTTTGGTGCGGGTTTTCTCCGTAGCGAAGTGCCTTGGCTTTGGTCTCAGAAACTTTCAGTGCAGGAATGTTTTCTTCTCTATTGAAGTAGTTGAAAATATGCGTGTCGTAGTTGGAGGACACTTGAAATGCCTGAGCTGCAAAATAACGGCGATCCGCAAGCGTGGTAGCCCCATCTTGGGCACTTAGCCTTCCTTCCAGTTCAGTGTATTGGTCTTTGGATGCGATGATGGTCACGTCTTTGAAATTCTTGGCCGCTGCACGGATCAAAGAAATTCCTCCGATATCGATTTTCTCAATAATATCAGCTTCAGAAGCTCCGGAAGCCACAGTCTCTTCAAATGGGTACAAGTCCACGATCACCAGATCGATTGCCGGAATATCGTATTCTCCTGCTTGAGAGACATCTCCTTCGTTGTCTCTTCTGAAGAGGATGCCTCCAAAAATTTTTGGATGAAGTGTTTTTACCCGGCCTCCGAAGATAGAAGGGTAGCTGGTCAACTCTTCCACTGGGATTACTTCTGCCCCTTGCCCTTCGATAAATTTCTGGGTGCCACCTGTTGAGTAGATTTTCACACCATGTTTTTTCAGAAGGGCGATGATAGGTTCGAGGTTGTCTTTATAATAGACAGAGATCAGGGCAGATTGAATTTTTTTTGTAGCCATTGGGCAATGGATTTGTTTGATTTCTTTAAGGAAAGCTTAGTCCGCTCCAGCGGAATGCAAAGGTAGGAAAAAAGGTCGAAAAGGGGGAAGCTTCCAAAAATGAGAATTTGAACGGAATTTACAGGATCAAGACAACCCAAAGTGAGGAGTTTGTCGCCGGAAAACCTTCCTAAAATCTCTATGCTGCTTTATATAATATATATGGTTAGGGCACGCTGGTTACTCCAGTGGGGAATATCCCAAACACTTTGCGCATCAAGGAAAATTATACCTGCGTTTTGAGCTGCCCTATCAATGATGTAATGACAATAGAAATGTGCCATTGGGTCAACAAAGACTATGAAGGTGGAGTACTGGCTAAGTTCATGTTGAGTGCCAGTAATCTTCCACGGGATGTAGGGAGCACATTGTTTGACTTTATGGATACGAATCCTACTTGGGATCGGGTTGCAGAGCCTACGGGAATCTCCGCAAAGGTGAACAGGGCATCACGAAAGAATACCAAGTTGAGATCAAAGGCAGAGGGTCCGCTAATTTCAAGCTGAGGGATATTAATACCCGCTTCAAAATCAAACCTCGGTGAGGCAAGTGGTAAGTTTACCGATGTGCCATTTTCGGCCTTGAAATTGTAACAGGATTTTTTCAAATCCATCGAGACAGATTGGAAAAGCTATTAAATTGCAATGAAATTAAATTTATTATGAAATTTTGAATACTTAACTAAATTTTACACTATGAAAAAGACAATTTTTGTGATTTTGGCCGTTTTTGCGGCGACTGTTGCTTATGCGCAACAACCCTTTCAAGAAGGGACTACTATGGCGAATCTCGGCATAGGAGTAGGCACCAATCTGGGCGGTCTTGGCAATGCCCGACCGGCAATCAGTATTGCTGTGGATCATGGTTTTTGGGATGTGGGTGGTCCCGGAGTGATCAGTTTGGGAGGCTATCTGGGTAATACGGGCTATAGGTACAACGGAATGGGCTATACTTCCAAGTGGAATTATATGGTGATAGGTGTACGGGGAGCGTATCATTACAACGGATTTTCCTCTGTGCCTGAATTGGATCTTTATGGAGGTCTCATGCTGGCCTACAATATTGTCAACTATTCCTATGATGGGAGTGGAACCCCGGTTGCGAACAGCTATGGAAGTGGTCTAGGATTGACGGGCTTTGTAGGGGCGCGCTACTTCTTTACAGATAATTTTGGCGCATTTGCCGAACTTGGCTATGGAGTATCTGCTTTAAATGTAGGCGTGACATTCAAGTTTTAACTTAGTGGTCCTGCTGGGAAATTCGAAATATTTATCACAGCGGAAAAATATACTAGGTGTTGCAATATTGAGAGGCAGGGGGTCAAAAGAGCCCCCTGCCTCTAAATTGTTGGAATCAAATATCAATTCGGATAAATTTTTTAACCTAGGTCAGTTAGGAAGTTGAAATGTGAGGGTGAAAAGTGCTAGAATAACTACCTATTTCTTTTGTGAAGATTTATAGATAGCATGCAGTAAACTGCCATCTTCCTTGGTATCATTGCCCAATTCCCAGAACATAATGCCTCCCAGGCCTTTTTCCATCGTGTACCTGGTTTTCAGTGCTACTGAGACCGTATCGTCGTAGGATACGAAAAGACTATCCGTGGCATTATACATATAAGGTGCTTTGGCCTGCTCATCCCAGTAGCGTCGGTATCTTCCGTCCGATTCATACTTATCCCGGATCTGGCTGTAAGCCATCCAGCCTATGTGTAGGCCGTTACTCAGCTGATAAAGTCCGTTGTTAGCCGGAGGGACTCCCTTCCAGACTCTGCCATAGAAGGCACTTCCTATTACGATCTGTTTAGGATTTACTCCTTCCTGAATCAAAAAATCGACAATTTTTTCCGCAGAGCGTGGATCTGGGTCTAGGTTTTCTCCACTTTTATATAAACTGTCCAAATGGAGCTGGAAGGGAGTTCCCAGTATATCCGTACCCTTCACATCACCCAGTGGCGTATGATGTCCTGTATATATAGATACCCCTGATACTTGGTCATAGGTCATCACATTGGTATAGTCTGCATATTTCATTACCTCATTTAATTCTATGAAATCATAGTAACGTTTCCATCCGGCAGAAGCAAAGGTTAAAATTTTCGGAGAATCAAATTTGTTCAACATCTCCCGTAGTCCTTTCATCAGTGCGGTAAAGTTCTTGGTGTCTTCCGGACGTGCCATGGTGCCCGCCCCTGATATACCTGGGTATTCCCAGTCCATGTCCATTCCATCAAGCCCGTATTTGTTGATGAACGCCGAAGCGCTTTTGATGAATCTTGACCGACTTTCTTCAGTGAGCGCCATATCTGAGAATCCGTCAGCTCCCCATCCACCACATGCGATCATGACCTTCAGATTGGGATTTCTGTCTTTTTGCCTGACAAGTGCCTCTAGCTTAGGCCCTGCTGTGGCTTCGTCTCTGAATTTCATCTCTCCTCCGATCACATGGGTGAAAGAGTAAATGATATGGGTCAGTTGCTCCACAGGGATACTCTCAGGCTGGTAATCCCGCTCAGCTACATAATAAGCCATGATGACAGGGGCAGGGGCAGTGATCGTTGATGCTTTGCCAGATTGCTCGGCACTTGGAGAAGTACAGCTCAGAAGCAGAATCAACAGGAAATAATATGAAGAGTGGATAGTTTTCAAGATATAGGGTGGTTGGATACTTGTGTGAATAATTTTAATAAGTCTAAGTTACTTGATTTAAAATATCTTCAAATATACCTTGATGATTTTAATTTCCTCAGTTTTGGCTTTGGGTAAATCTATAGCGCTACTCTTGTTGAGGTTCCAGCTTTGAGGTGAAAAAAAGGATGTGCGACTTTTGCACAGGGATCCGTATATCGGTAATCAATGAATGGGTTTTTGCTGTTTTGTTTCCTAACAGAGCGTACTGTTTTTGATGGGTATAGCTTAACAGTTTCTTTAAAAATACTTTGGAAAAGACGATTTGGTCAAGAAACAGTATTTATTCGATTTAATACAGTTTGTTTTTACAATACTAAAGGATGAATTTTATAGTGTTGCTGTTTTAGTGAATAACTATACCAAAAGTCTGTGCGATAAGTTTGAAATAACTATATAAATAGGTTTATTATTCTTTCGAAATGACTATCTTCTGTTTGGGAATAGTAAAATGGCATACCTGTATCGTACTTGTTGTATTGTAAGTTACAGATTATAAATTAACAAAACCCGATGAGCCAATGAATTACAAAGACCTCTTCTATCTCGTCCGAGATCCGTCACCTTGCTGAAATATAATACAAGCAGGAATGTATCGGTTAGGATTATGTGAATAATCTACTGACATACAATGTGATGTAAAATTTACAGCTTTTGAATAGCTTGGGATTTATTTGTCTAAAATAGATCTCCTGAAATGCTATTGTCTATATGGTACTTACATAATTTATGTAGGGTGGAACACTATTGTGTATAATATAAATTTTCAATCAAACCCATAATAAGTATGAAATGTAATTCTTTACAAAAGAATGCCTTTATAATCTGCATGGTGTTTTCCTTGAATTTTTCTTTTTTATCTGTCTCTTTTGCACGTACTGATAGTCATGTGTCTGAGAGTATAGAGAAGCGGGAAATAGAGGTGACAGGCACTGTGTTGGATGCTGAAGGTTTACCCTTACCGGGGGTTTCCGTGATTGTCAAAGGTTCGACAACCGGAGTAGCAACGGATCTGGATGGCAGGTACTCGCTGTCGGTACCTGGTCCGGAAAGTGTCTTGGTGTTTTCCTTTATAGGATTCAACACCCAGGAAATTGTAGTAGGCAACCAAACCAGCATCAACATTACCTTGACCGAAAACCTGGCCAACTTGGATGAGGTACTTGTAGTGGGATATGGGGTGCAAAAAAGAGGGACTGTTACAGGTGCGGTAGGGGAGATCAAGTCGGATGATCTGATCAGGACACCGGCGGTAACTACATCTGGGGCCCTGGTAGGTAAAATCCAAGGAGTGACCGCCAGACAGACAGATGCGCGTCCAGGAGGGACCACTACCTTGCAGATCAGAAATATGGGCACGCCCTTATTTGTGATTGATGGGATACCTTCTGATGCGGCTCAGTTCAACAACCTAGGGCAGTCTGATATAGAAAGCATCAGTGTTCTGAAGGATGGTTCTGCAGCTATTTACGGTATGCGGGCTTCCAATGGGGTGGTGTTGGTGACTACCAAGAAAGGTAAGGCCAACCAAAAACCTGAAATCAATATTTCCGGATACTATGGATTACAGGACTTTACACGTTATCCCCGTCCGGCAAATGCTTTTCAGCATGTGCGCGCCAACGCAGAATCAGAAGTGAATATGGGGGGATCACCGACTATTTCTCCTGAAGACTTAGGGAGATGGGAACAAGGCACAGAAAAGGGCTTTCAGAGCTTTGATTATTATGATTTTATCATGAAGCCCAATGTTCCACAGGCTTCCATCAATGCCAGTGCAGTAGGTGGGTCGGAAAATACCAAATACTTCTTTTCCCTTTCTCACTTGGATCAGGATGCCTTGATTGAGGATTATCTTTTCCAGCGAACCAATTTCCAGTCGAATATTGACATGACGCTGGCCCATGGCCTGACCGTGGGGACCCAGCTCAGCGGCCGTTTGGAAAACAGAGAGCAAGTAGGGGTACCTGGATTGGATGATTACTTCAATCCCTTCCTGAGTATTTTTACCATGTGGCCTACCGAGCGGCCTTATGCCAATGATAATCCGAATTATGTGAACGGGGATGTACACAACATTAACGTAAACCCAGCCACTTATACTAAGGAAATCACTGGGTATATTGATGAAGTTCATAGATCAATCAAAGCTAATTTCTATGCTCAATATGAATTTGATTTTGGGCTCTCCATGAAAGGAACCTATTCCTACAACTTCACCAATTTCGATTTTGATGGATTTGAATATACCTATGACGGGTATATCTATAATGAGGACACAGGAGAATATGAGACCCGACCCGAATGGGGAAATCAAAACCCATGGAGAGAAAGAAGGAAGCGTAATACAATAGATGAGGTGGCCCAGTTTCAGATAAATTATGGGAAAAACTGGGGAGATCATTACGTATCGGCAATAGCTGCCTATGAGCGATGGAGCAATAATTACCATCACATGGTGGTACATACAGTACCTCCTAATAATTATATCCCGATCATGTCCTTTGCAGACCAGGATCTATTGATAGATGAAATCTATCAGGAAGCTAGAGAAGGATATCTCGCAAAAATCAATTACAACTATAAGGAGAAATACCTACTGGAGGTTTTTGGGAGATACGACGGGACTTTCTTATTTGATGAAGAGAACAGGTATGGGTTTTTCCCGGGAGTTTCCGCTGGATGGCAAATCTCTGAAGAGGGTTTCATGGAAGGTGTAAAAGGTAAGGTGCTAAGTGGACTAAAGCTGAGAGGATCCTACGGACAAACAGGCAGCGATAGATTTATTGGCAACAATGAATTTATAGTTGCTCCATTTAGCTATTTTTCGGGATATAATTTCATCCCTACAGGTGGAGGAAGCGCCATTCTAGATGGTTCCTTCGTACCGGGTGTTGATCCGCGAGGTCTCCCAGTCACTAATCTATCCTGGATAGTGAATACCAACATCAACTTTGGCGTGGATTCTTATTTCTTTAATAATAAGCTGTTTATACAAGGGGATATTTTTGAGCGAAGAAGAACCGGGCTTCCTGTCGGTAGATATGATGTACTCCTGCCAACGGAAGTAGGATATACTTTGCCTTCAGAAAATCTGGAATCAGATGCGCATAGAGGGATAGAGGGTATTATTACCTATTCGGGACAAGCTGGTGCGGTAAATTTTACACTAAGTGCCAATGGTACAATTTCCAGACTGAAAACGATAGAAAGATATAAGCCTAGATTTGGTAATTCCTGGAATGAGTATAGAAATGACCAAGAAGGTCGTTGGGCCAATATCAACTGGGGGTACCAAGTTGACGGAAGGTTTGAAAGCCAGGAGCAAATCGATAATTATCCGGTAAATATAGATGGGCAGGGCAATAGAAATCTGCTTCCTGGAGATTTCATTTACAAGGATGTGAATGGTGACGGAGTCATTAATGGGATGGATGAAAGACCGATAGGATATGCTCAGGGAGCCAACCCATATATGAGCTTTGGCTTCAACGGCTCGGCAAACTATAAGGGGTTTGATCTGTATTTCAGCTTTGCAGGAGCATCCATGCAGACCTTTACAAGAGATTGGGAGCTGAGATATCCTTTCCAGAACAATGGTACATCTCCTGATTTCATGTTTGAAGACAGGTGGCACCGGGAAGATCTGTATAATGCTGATAGTGATTGGGTTCCTGGTACTTATCCTGCGATCAGAAGAGCAGGAGCTGATCACCTTTACCGCCACAATACTTTCTGGCTGACTAATGTGAAGTACATGAGATTGCGGAACCTGGAACTTGGATACAGATTGCAGCCTACCGTATTGGACAAAATCGGGGTATCCTCCTTGCGGGTGTATGCCTCAGGCACCAATCTTTTTTCGATCGACAATGTAAAGGAATTCGGGATAGATCCTGAAATCGGATCTGCCAATGGATTGGTTTATCCTCAGCAGCGCTTGATCACTTTTGGTTTTAATATCACCCTATAAATGAATACTGGTATGAAAATATTCAAAAAATATGTCTTAGGGTTGACACTATTAACTGTGCTTTCAACCTCCTGCGACCCCGACTACCTGGAGTTGCAGCCGCCAAATATCCTGCTTGATGATCAGGTATGGAATGATACCAAACTGATAACCGGAGTACTTTCCAATTATTACGATAGACTCCCCGCACATACCAGTCTGACTGGAGGATGGGCTGACTTTGCTGCCTACGATGAAGCGATGTGGTCAGGATACTCTGGCAACGATGGGCTTAATAACATTGTCACTTATAATTTTAACAGGTGGCAATTGTGGGATTATGGGCTGATTAGAGACATCAATTTATCCATCAATAAATTGAATACCGTGTCGGAACTTAATGAGAATCAAAAGACACAGTTTCTAAGTGAGCTTCGATTCATCCGTGCCTATGTGTATTTCGAGCATGTGAAGCGTATGGGTGGTGTCCCGATCATTACCGAAGAATTGATCTATGATTTTTCAGGTGATCCGACTTACCTGCAGTATCCTAGAAACACGGAAGCTGAGGTGTATGATTTTGTAATCTCTGAAATGGAGGAAGTCATGCCATCTTTAGGAAACGAAAGCAGCAACACCCGTGCTAATCGCTTTACAGCGCTGGCAGTGGTAAGTAGAGCCGCTCTCTATGCAGGATCACTTGCCAAGTATAATGGAGCTATGAGCTCTCCGATACAATTACCCGGAGGTGAAGTAGGAATAGATCCAGCCAGGGCAAATGATTATTATACCAAATCTCTCCAGGCTTCCAGAACTATTCTGGAAGAGGGAGGATACGATTTGTATAAGTCTAATCCTGATTTAGGTGAAAATTTCTATGAAGCAGTAATTACCAAAACAGGAAACCCGGAAGTGATCTGGGCTCAGGATTTCCTTCTAGCTGCTGATAAGCGACACGGGTTTACTTATGACAATATAGCCAGGTCTGTACGTGAGGACAACTTAGGCTCTTCAGCGATTACGCCAGGTCTTAATCTTGTGGAGGATTTCCAATACTTAGATGGAAGCTCCGGGGAACTTAAGACCCGTACTCCAGACGGTTCGGATTATATCTATTACGATGAGGTAGATGACATCTTTGAGAATAAAGATGCCCGACTATACGGTACAGTGATCTATCCGGGAGCTTCGTTTAGAGGACAGGAGATTTTTATGCAAGCAGGTGTAATGGTCTGGAATGGGAGCAGTTATGATCAGATCGAATCAGATAATCTTGCTACAGAATATACAGATGGAGGAGTTCTGGTGGCACCGGGTGGGCCGCATCGCTCTATTCAGGAAGTATCTAATACCGGCTTTTATCTTAGAAAGTATGTGGATAATGCTGTAGGAGCCAGTACAAGGGGAATCCGGAGTGAAGTTTGGTGGGTGAGATTCAGATTAGGAGAAATCTACCTGAATGCTGCAGAAGCTGCTTTTGAATTAGGAGAAGCCGATGCTGTGGATTACATCAATGCTCTTAGAGAAAGAGCAGGCTTTGGGGCAAATAGCCTTAGCAGCTTGACCATGGAGGATATCATGCAAGAGCGCAGAGTAGAGCTTGCTTTTGAGGACCATGTAGTATGGGATTACAAAAGATGGAGAATTGCCCATGAGAAATGGTCTGGTAATCCAAACAATCCGGAAAGCATGATTTACAGCCTTTATCCTTACAGGGTAGTACGACCAGGCGATCCTCGGGATGGCAAGTATGTATTTGTCCGGTCTGTTGCTTCCAGATTCCGCGCACCGAGATTCTTCCAGTTGGGAAATTATTATTCCCTGATTGGCCAGAATATCATAGACGCCAATCCAAAAATTGTAAGAAACCCATTCCATTAAACCGGAGAAGCTATGAAATTGAACTATTTAAAATCTTATTTGATCCTGCTGATCGGCCTTGTGGCCGCCAGTTGTGAACTTGATAATTTCGAAGAACCGAAATCCACTCTTGAGGGTAGGGTAGTGTATAATGGTGAAGCGCTAGGGCTGAGAAGCCAGGGGGTGGAGCTGGAGCTTTGGCAGCATGGCTACGACCTTTTCCAAAAGATCCCCGTGTATGTGGCCCAGGATGGCACCTTCTCGGCAGTCCTTTTTGATGGAGACTATAAAATGACCCTGATTCGTGGAAACGGACCTTGGATGGACAGAACGGATTCCATTGACGTGCAGGTGAGAGGCTCCCAGATGATAGATGTGGAAGTGCAGCCTTATTATGTGGTGAGCAATCCCAGCGTGAGTGTGAACGGAAACAATTTATCTGTGACTTTCACTATCAACGGAATCAATACCAACCGTAATCTGGAATTTGCGGCGATCTATATGGGGCGAACCAGTCTTACTGATGCAGTGCGGAATGAAGGGGATTTTATAATTCCAGCAGGCGAAATAGAACTGGGAAGTACCGTGACCGTGGAAGTTCCAATCCCTGCCGCGCTTGCCGGACGTAATGAAATCTTCGTGAGGATTGGGGCAAAAACCGTTGGGATTCCTGAGTTGCTTTACACTCAGGTAGAAGGAAAAACATTGTAAATCTTTAGCATAGGGGATACAATGTGGGCCGGTCGCCGTAAGGCGGCTGGCTTTTTTTAATAGTATCAGTTTCCCGCTGATATTCGCAGAAAAGGTCGCAGATGTTCGCGGATTTTACAATTTTACTTCGTTTCTGAATTTGCGGGCTCTAGAGTATGCTTGAAAGGTTGCCGGTTTCCCGCAGATTTACACAGAAAAGGGCGCAGACCTGACTGCCGTTTGGTAGGTGTTCGAGGATTAAGACAGTCCTCTTCATGTAGATTTTCAATGGACTGATTACGCAAAGGCAATCTTGAAGCTAGTGCTGTTTCCTTCCTCGCTACTCACAGTGATAGTGGCTCCGATACTGTCTGCAAAATCTTTGCACAGCATCAATCCTATTCCGGTTCCTTGCTCGCCATGGGTGCCGGTAGTTGAGTATTGTTTTTTATTGAACAAACTGGCAATTTGAGTCGAGTTCATGCCTACCCCACTATCCTCGATCAGGATTGCCTTTGAATCATCAGGATCTAGGGTTACTGAGATTTGCCCACCTGAAGAAGTGAACTTGATGGAATTGGAAAGGATGTTTCTAATGATAAAGTTTAACCTGTCTCTATCCGTGATAATAATAAACCCGGTTGGGATATTATTCTCTAAAATAAGATGTTTCTGCTCAAGCTGTCTGATTAAGAGGTGTTGGTTTTCAGCAATAAGCTCTGACAGGTTGACTTCAGAAAACTTTACCTCATCTGAACTCATCTGTGTACGGGCCCAGGTAAGTAAGTTGGAAAGTAGGCTAGAGGCTGATTGCGCATCAATGGCAATAGTGGATAAAATATAGTCTAACTCATTTTTGCTCAGATCACCTGAGTGCCAAAGATCCAATGAGGCATTGAGAGAAGAGAATGGGGTGCGCAGGTCGTGTGAAATAATGGAGAACAGCTTGTCGCGGAAGTCGTTTGCTGCTTTTAATTTAAGATTTGTGCTGTTAAGCTCCTCTGATTGCTCATGTATCTGCTGGTATTGCGATTGAACTTTATCATTTATCGCTTTCAGCTCTTTATGTGCGGCATGTAATTTCAGATTGGTCTTCCTCTGGTACCAGACAAGTGCGACTAGCAACGCGGCGACCACAACTGAGATGATCAGCAGCTCATTTTTTCTTGTGAGTGCCAATGCCGCAAGTTCCTGCTCTTTGATCAACTTCTGATTTTCCAGCTCTTTTTTTTCACTTTCATATTGGATTTCTAGTTCTGCCCGGATTTTCTGTCTGGAATCATTGAAAATCGAATCAGTGCTGGATTCATTTATACGCTGATATTCGTAGGCTTTTTCGAAATCCTTATTCAGGGCAGACAAGTGAGCCATTTTACTGGCAGCTATACTTATCCGATAGTTTGACTTGGTTTCCAGTGCCAATTCATACGCCTCAGTGGCATATTCCAATGCCTGAGCTAGGGAATTATTATCTCTGTGGTAATCAGAAAGAGTTGACAGGGAAGAGAGTTTTCCTTCAATATTGTTCGTTTCTTCTGCGATTTCCAATGCTTCGGTGAGGAATTGGATTCCTTTCGATTTCTCCCCAGACTCATAGTGCAGTTCTCCAAGTTGGAGAAGGGTATTGGTGAGGCTGCGTGTATCGTTCAGCTTTTCTTTTATCGCCTTGGAATTTTCCAGATATTGCTTAGCACTTGCAAAATCCTCTTTTTCCTTATAAGACAGCCACCTGTCTAAAAAATAGCTGCCCAGATTGTTATATAGCAAGCTCATGGCCCGCTCATGCTTGATCAACTGCGCCAATGCCAAGGATTTTTCGTACTGAAGAACAGCTTTTTCCAGCTCTTGAAGGCGATAGTAGATATTGCCAAGGTTCATCGTAGTCTCTATCAGTCCCACCGTATCCCGTATAGACTCCCGGATATCCAGAGCCTCGAGGTGGGTGCTGAGCGCATTTTCATACTCCGCCTTAATCAGATAGGAAACGCCCAGGATGTTCAGTGAATTTGCTTCAATTTTTCGAAAACCGTTTTTTTTGGCAAGTAAGCTGGCTTCTTTACCATAAAGTATGGCCGTGTCCTGATCGAACGTATAGTAGAGCTTACTCAGACTAAGGAGACTTGTGGCTTTGATAGAATCATTATCAGTCTGGGCTACAATCATCTTCAGGCTATCTGTCTGCGAATGCTGGACAGGCACTACGAGAGGTAAAATCCAAACCAGAAAGTGAGGAATCATAAATAGATTTTAGAGGGCAACTATCCTTAAAGGATAGAAAGGATGATTTGGTAAAGATGCATTTGCTCGTCTAAAAATCAAATGCCCAGAATGCAAATTGTTTTATAGGGAAAATGCTAGTGTTTATTCCAAAGACTTCAGCGATTGCTTTTTTCAGGGGGCAAACATTTAGCTTTGTTAGGTGATAAAAACGTCCGTCTTCGCACAAAATCATATTGCTTCGGACAGGGGACTAAAAGCAAAAAACTGTTAAATATGCTTTAAAAGCATTTTTTGGCCTTGGCATAATCTCTGAAAAAGGTCTGGTCTAATTTGTACTTAAAATCAATCTGTCATGAACTTCTCTAAACTTGCCTCACTTGTTCTCCTGCTTTTTTTGATGGGCACTACGGCGCAGGCACAATCAGAAACCAGAACACCTGGAGCCTTCACGGGTGTGGAATCCAGCGGAAGCTGGAATGTATATATCACCATAGGTTCCAAAGACGAAGTAAGGCTGGAATCAAATGGCTTTGACCTTAACAAAGTAATCACAGAAGTAAATAAAGGTAAGCTGGAAATTAAGCTGGAAAAGGGTAACTATAGAAATGTGAATTTTGACGCGTACGTGACAGTACGGGAACTTGAAAATATCGGCTCAGGCGGCTCTGGTAATATGACGGTAGAGTCCAATATCAATGCTGACAAACTCAACATCGGTCAATCCGGAAGTGGAGATGTAAAGCTAAAAAGTATTAATGTGGGACATCTGAATGTGGGGATGAGTGGTTCAGGCAATATGTATATAGAAGGTGGAAACGCGGATACTGCCAATATAGGACAGTCGGGGTCAGGCGATTTCAATGGACTGGAAGTAATGGCCAATACTGTGAAAATCGGCAAGTCTGGCTCAGGGAACACCTCTATCGGAGCAAACGAAAAACTAACGGTTGGTTCTTCTGGGTCCGGCAATGTGTATTATAAAGGCAATCCGGACAATAAGAAAATAGCAAGCTCAGGTTCTAGCAAGGTGATTAAGAGGTAGCTGGTAGTAAGTAGCGAGTATCAAGTATCAAGAACCAAGAGCCGAGCGCCAAGAACCAAGAGGCTAGAAAGAAGACGTATAGAAAAAAATAGCATGGGGGAAGTAAAAGTATTAAGAGAAAAGACTTCGACTCCGCTCAGTCTCACACAATTTACAATAGACGCCTTATCAACTTTAGGGCCTTAAAACTTTACGACCTTCCAGCTCTAAATTAATCTTTCAACGCAAACAAGTCATGCTCAGAAACTACCTTAAAATACTGATCCGAAACACAAAGAAAAACCCACTATACATGTTTATCAATGTGTTTGGACTGGCAGTGGGGATGGCTGTGAGTATCCTGATTTTTCTTTTTGTCCAGCACGAATTGAGCTATGATACTTATCATGCCAAATCTGAGCGGATTTATAGAGTGTCCAGAAGCTGGACCAATGCCAACGGGGAGATTAGCTTGCATTTAGGTCATTTGGCTCCTCCTTTTGGCCCGCTGATCAAGTCGGATTTTGAAGATCAGGTAGAGGAAGTAGTCCGTTTTTTTAATGCGGGGCTTTTGATCAAATCGGATGAAAATTCCTTTGTGGAGGATGAGTTTTTCTTTGCTGATCCCGAAGTGTTTGAGGTCTTTTCCTGGAAGATGCTGGAGGGCGATCCTATTGCAAGCCTGAAAGATTCTGACGGGGTGTTGATCTCTGAGGATATGGCCATAAAATATTTTGGGGACACCAAGGCGATGGGGAAGGAATTGCTGGCAGAGGTTGACGGAATGGAAATGACTTTTCAGGTACGTGGGGTTTTTGAGAACATTCCTGACAACTCGCATATGCATCCGGATTTTATCGCGTCCATGAATCCCGTGGTCCAGTTTTACGGAGGCTTGGAGCCTTTTATGAAAAACTTTGGCTCCAATAATTTTTCCACCTATGTACTTCTAAAGGAAGGATATGATTATAAGGGGTTGGAAGCCCTCTTCCCTTCTATGATTGACCGCAATATGGGAGAAGCACAGGCAGGTATCCCCATGTCCAAAACCACGGCCTTGACCCTGTGGCCACTGGAGGACATCCATCTATACTCCAATCTGGATTCCGAGATCGAGGCCAATGGGAACATCGATTATGTCTATGTTTATCTGGCTGTTGCGTTGTTTATCCTGTTGATTGCCTGTATCAATTTCATGAATCTGTCCACCGCGCGATCCTCCATGCGCTCTATGGAAGTAGGTTTGCGCAAAGTAATGGGAGCGGACAAAAGTCGTCTGATCCGGCAATTCATGGGAGAGTCTTTTATGATGACGATTATCTCCATGGTATTTGCTCTTGTATTGGTTTATCTCTTTTTACCAATATTTTCCAATTTCACGGACAAGGAGCTTAGTCTGAACTTTATCCGAAATCCGGAATTCATAGTTGGAATAGCTGGTCTTATTGTCTTTGTAGGGCTGATCTCAGGCAGTTACCCAGCTCTGTTTCTTTCAGGTTTTTCTCCTGCCAAAGTTCTCAAGGGTGCCTTTAAAGCCGGTAAAGGACATGAACAATTCCGCTCCATATTGGTGGTTGGGCAGTTTGCTGTCTCTGTTGTGTTGATCGTCGCTGTTCTGGTGGTGATACGGCAGTTGGATTTTATGCAAAACAAGGATTTGGGATTTGAAAAGGAGGATATTGTAGTTCTTCCTTCCAGTCCGGCAATTGAGCAGAATTACCAGATTATCAAAGACAGATTAGAAAGGCAGCAGGGGATACAAGCGGTCAGCATTTCCAGCAGGGTGCCATCAGCAAGGCTTTTGGATTCTCAGGGAGGCACTGCGGAGGTTGATGGAGAAATGAGCCAGATAGACGTGCGTATTGCGGATATTCATGTTAGCCATAATTTTCTGGATACTTACCGGATCCCGGTTGTGTCGGGAAGGAATTTTGATTTCAATCTGGCAAGTGATTCTACGGAGGCTTTTATTTTGAATGAAGTTGCCGTTCAGGAAATAGGCTGGTCCAGTCCGGAAGAGGCTGTAGGTAAGAAATTCCACTATGGTGGTCGGCGAGGGTTTGTGACGGGGGTGATGAAAAATTTCCATTTTGAATCCCTGCACCAGCCTATCGTGCCCATCGTATTTATGATATCCCAAGACAGGAATAACCGGGTCAGCGTTAAAATAGATGCCGAAAACAAAGAGCAGGTTTTGGCCTATCTGAAAGAGGAATGGGCGGCATTGAGACCTGATTTTCCGTTTGAACCGCTGTATGTAGATGAGGGCTTCAATAGGCAATATGAAGCCGAACAGCGGGTCAAAGTAATCTTTACCTTCTTCTCCGGGTTGGCGGTAATTATTTCCATACTTGGCTTATTAGGCCTTACCACCTTCGCCACCCAGCAGCGTACACGCGAAATCGGTATCAGAAAAGTAATGGGAGCAGAAACCATGAATATCCTGATTTTGCTGGGTAAGGATTTTCTAAAATTGGTTTTGATCGGATTTCTGATCGCTATTCCAATATCCTGGTTTGGGATGTCCAGCTGGCTGGAAGATTTTGCATATAAAATAGGAATCAGCTGGACGGTGTTTTTGTGGGCAGGTCTGATAGCGGGCGCAATCGCCGCGGCTACTGTGATGTCCCAGTCATTAAAAGCTGCCTGGGCTGATCCGGTGAGGAGTATTAAGAGCGAGTGATTTTATAGTAGCAAGTATCTAGTATCAAGATATCAGAGTCAAGCTTGCCTGCCGAAGGTAGGAGTCAAGATTTTAGAATCAAGAGCCAAGAACCAAGTGTTAAAGACAAGTGCCATAGTTGTCGGGAGTACTCCCCAGTTTCCGTTCGTGTGACACGAACGGTGGCGAAGTGATCGAGTGATGTTTTGGTATCTAGTAGCAAGTATCAAGATGCTAGAGTCAAGAGTCAAGAGCCAAGAATCAAGAGCCAAGAATCAAGATTTTAGAACAAAGAATCAAGAGTCAAAATCTAAGTTTCTAATGATATGTCATAATTGTATGGAACAATCCACAACCAGTAGTGAAATGGATTCAAAGGGCTGAAGGCCCGAATTATCAAAGCCCAGCCTACCGGGCTGGGTTCACTAGGAGAAGTACAAGCGAAGCTCTGAAAGAGGGGTAGAGTAATTATCATAAAATATCCTTACCATAAAGTTGGAGGGAGACCGCAGCTACAGTCCACGGATGCCGTTCGTGTGACACGAACGGGGGCGAAGTGATTAGTAGCAAGTATCTAGTAGCAAGATTTTAGAACCAGGAGTCAAGAACCAAGAGTTAAAGAGAAGTACTATAGTTGTCGGGAGTACTCCGCAGTTAACAGTCTTCAATCCACAGATGCCGTTCGTGTCACACGAACGGTGGCACAGAATCAAGAATCAAGTATTAAAAAAAGCCGAAATTTAGGTGTTAGTGCAACTCTGAGAAGAAAATTTGCATCTATTATTATGAGAGAGCGATTTATGGTTTGTTTAGAACTTAAACTTAGCACTTTACAACCTCTCAACTTTACAACCTTCAGAACTCGGTAATTTTCCAATCTACCACAGCGGACAAGTATTTAAAATTTTACAATCTTTCAATTTCAATACCATGAAAATCTATTCAAAAATCTTAGCATTTGCACTTACCACAATGGTGATGGCATCTTGTGTGCAGGCACAACAGACAGAAACCCGGACTCCGGGTCACTTTACCAAAGTACATTCCGGAGGCAGCTGGGAAGTGATTCTCACTGAAGGAAGCAAAGAGGAAGTAAGGATAGAAGCCAGAGGTGTGGATTTGGACAAAGTCAGAACTGAGATTGATGGAGACGTATTAAGTGTGGGATTGGTTAAGGGGAACTATAACAATGTCAAACTTAAGTTTTACATCACGTATAAGGAGCTGGATGGGATCAGATGTTCCGGGTCAGGGACTATGGAAGTGACATCTCCGGTAAGTTCGGAAAAGTTTTCTGCCGGACTCTCAGGTTCTGGAGATATACTTATGGACAAGCTGGAAGCTGAGGAATTGTCAGTTTCTATATCAGGCTCAGCTGATCTGAAAATCCAGGGCGGATCTGTGGAGCGAGCGGAAATCAAGCAGTCTGGCTCCGGGGATTTTCATGGAGAAAGACTTGCCATAGGTGACTTAGTGGTCAGTAAGTCAGGTTCTGGAGATACACATGTAGGAGATTTAGGAAAGGTGTCCCTAAGCGCTTCGGGATCTGGTGATGTGACTTACACCGGATCTCCCACCTTAGGTGATATCAAGACTTCTGGATCCAGCAGTTTAAGAAAGAGATAAAAAGTCAATACCATTTGGATAGTCCCCCACGCGAAAGTTTGGGGGATTTTTTACGCACAGGATTTTTACCACAGGGCTCGCGGAGGTTTACACGGAGACCACAATTTTCAGTGTATGATTCTTTGATTTGGAGGTGAATTTAGTTGAGAGAAACACCCTTAGATTTCTTAATGAATCTTGGATTTTTTAGCTATAAAAAGGAGAGAGGATTTGTATTAGAAGTTTCGTCCTAGATCTTCACCACCCTAGCTTTTGGGACACTTCGGTGACTAGTCTTCTCATTTCATTTAGGATTTTTTGCACCTTACCACCATATAACCTTACCACTTTAGAATTCAGTTACATCAAAAAGCCATTATCTGTCTGATATGGCGGCGGAATACCTTTTTCGTCCAGCATTTCCAACAAATCTATCTCTATAGCTCTCGCAATGGAAGAAATGGGCACATCATTGTATCCTCCTTCAAAGGGATTCTCAGAATAGTCTCCGATTCTATCCACCACAAAAAACACCCAGATGATTATTGCAGAAAAAGGAATGGTGAGCCAATAGTGCAAAGCCGAGGAATGGGCAAAAATATCGAGCAGACCAAAAGGGATCAACGCGCAGAAAATGTAAGTGATCCACAGTCCGGTAGATGCATATTGCCTGGGGAATGGAAAATTTTTGATCCGCTCACTCATCCCCTGGTCAGCGTAGAGATTGCCTAACAGTTCATGAAGCCTGACCTGTTTGAAATCGCTGATATATCCCTGTTCATGAAGGAAACCGATCTCCTCGCTTTGTTTTTTGAGCAGCTGTGAAGGAATATTGCTATAGTTCTTGATCGTCTCCAGCTCTGCCTCATCCAGATACTTTGCGATTTCAACATAGACGCCATCGTTATATTCTTTGATGAAATTTGGAATGAAGTTCAGCTTGTTTACCGGCAGATTATGTTCCCAGCTTTTCTCTTTTCTCATCACATGCTTTAGAGCCAAAAGCCAAGCCAGATGGCGAAGGATGATTTTTCGCTTTTCAGAATAGGGCATATCCTTACCGGGCAAACTCAGGATACCTGTAGCAAAAGTTCTACTGTCATTCACGATCGCTCCCCATATTTTCCTTGCCTCCCAACTACGGTCGTAGGAAGAGTTGTTTTTAAAACCTAAGAAAAACGCCACCGCGATACCTATGACCGAAATAGGCTCCCATGGCAAGGAGAAAGGAATCTTTGTGATCTCGTAGAGGACGATGACTATGGTGGAATACAGCAATCCGTAAATAAGGGAGTACTTGGACCAGCGCAAGGTCATCCAGAAACTATAATACCTTTTTATATACATGAAGATCTGTTTTTGATTTAATTTTTAAAAAGTTACCAATTTTATCTGATTGAGATCAATAGAGGGATTATACATAACTCACTAATTGTGAGGTTAAGTGCTGAAATACCTTAGAAATTCAAAGAATTATGGGCTATTTTTATCCTAAATTATCCTCATCACTGATGAACTAATCTAGCCTAAACCACGTCAGTCTTTAGAGAAGTTTAATCGTCATATAGTAAGGCTTAGGCCAGAAATGACTAACCGCTTAGATTAATATGGATGATCTTTTAGCCGCCAGATCCCAAATGGCCCTTTCGCTGGGGTTTCACATTATTTTTGCCTGTATAGGGATGGTGATGCCCTTTTTTATGGCAACTTCCCATTTCAAATTCCTAAAGACAAAGGATCCCGTTTACAGAGATCTGACCAAGGCCTGGAGTAAAGGAGTGGCGATTTTTTTTGCCACAGGTGCCGTATCGGGAACCATGCTTTCTTTTGAATTGGGTTTGCTATGGCCAGAGTTTATGCTTCATGCAGGGCCTATTTTCGGAATGCCGTTTTCTTTGGAAGGAACGGCATTTTTTATTGAAGCCATCGCCCTTGGCTTTTTCCTGTATGGTTGGGGCAAATTCAATCCCTGGTTTCACTGGTTTACCGGTGTAGTCGTGGGCATAAGTGGATTGGCCTCTGGGATATTGGTAGTGGCTGCCAATGGTTGGATGAACAGTCCAAGTGGTTTTGATTATGTGGACGGGAAGTTCCTGAATATTGACCCAATCGCAGCCATGTTCAACGATGCCTGGTTCACCCAGGCCCTGCACATGACGCTGGCGGCTTTTGTGGCTACTGGGTTTGCTGTGGCTGGCATCCACGCTTATTTATTAATGAAAGGAGAGAACAAAGCATTTCATATAAAGGCATTTAAAATTGCCATAATTTTCGGCTCTGTGGCGGCCATTCTCCAGCCTATTTCTGGAGATATTTCCGCAAAGGATATCGCAGTAAGGCAGCCAGCAAAATTGGCTGCTATGGAAGCGCATTACCATACGGAAGAAGGTGCGGATTTGATCATTGGTGGGATTCCTGATGAGGAAGCCAAGGAGGTGAATTATGCGATTCGTATTCCCGGAGCCCTGAGCTTTCTGGCACATGGGGATTTTAATGCTGAGGTGGCTGGCTTGGATCAGTTTCCCGAGGAGCATCATCCTCCCGTCATGGTTACTCATTTTGCCTTTCAGATTATGGTAGGATTGGGAATGATTCTGGTCGGCCTAGGTTTGCTCTATCTTTTCTCCAGCTGGAAGAAGGAAAGCTGGCAGGCACAATCCTGGTTTCTTTGGCTTTTTGCTTTGGCGACTCCCTTAGGGTTTATTGCCCTGGAAGCTGGATGGACAGTGACTGAGGTGGGAAGGCAGCCTTGGATTATCTATGAAATTATGCTCACCAAAGATGCGGTGACGCCCATGCCAGGAATCCAATATTCCTTCTACATCTTTACTGCGATCTATCTTTCCCTGACCGCTATAGTTGGGTTTTTGCTGGTGCGGCAGATCAAGGCGGTTTCCCAAAAGCCATCCTTGGAACCCAGTACATCCACCGACTCTTAATCTGATCCTATGTTGTACGTTGTCATCATATTTCTTTGTTTGTCCCTGGTTATGTACGTCATCCTGGGAGGGGCTGACTTCGGGGCTGGAATATTGGAAATATTCACTCCTTCATCCATGCGGGATAAATTCCGGGACACTACGTACAAAACCATTGGGCCGATCTGGGAGGCAAATCACATGTGGCTGATTATTACCATAGTCATCCTTTTTGTAGGCTTTCCACCGATCTATACCATGCTTTCTGTGCATTTGCATATTCCCTTGGCGCTGATGCTGATCGGGATTATCGGTAGGGGCACTGCCTTTGTTTTCCGGCATTATGATGCCTATCAGGATGAAATGCAGAAGGTTTACAATCTCATTTTTACCTATTCCAGTTTTATCACTCCTTTGTTTCTGGGCTTGACCTTTGGAGCCGCGGTGGGTGGGGAGATTGATCCTGAGGCCAGGACTTTTTATGGGGCATATATTCATCCTTGGTTTAATCTTTTTAGCCTGTCGGTTGGACTGTTCACGGTAGCTATCTGCGGATTTTTGGCAGCGGTATTCTTGGTAGGTGAGGCAAGAAAGGCGGAGGTAAGAAGCCTTATTATAAAGAAGGCAAGGCTTTTCATGATATTGACTGTAGTGATAGGAGGCTTGGTGTTTATTTCCTCTATCATCGAGGATGTTCCTTTGGTAGATTTGATTCTGACCGAGTGGATCACCATTGGGGTATTGTTGCTGTCCACTGCCGCATTGATTTTATTGTGGTTGAAGTTGGGCAGGGGAAACCGGAAACTGGATCGATTCCTAGGAGGCTTTGTGGTTTCAGGGATATTGTTGGCCTTTGGGTATCATTATTATCCGGATATTATTATCGTGAAATCCGGTGAAAACCTATCGCTGTTTAATTCAGCCGCACCTGAGAACTCCATTTCCACCCTTGCTTGGGCACTGATGATCGGAAGTGTTTTTATATTACCGGCATTGTATTATTTACTGTATAGTTTTCAGAAGCCTAAATTGATGGAATAGAATATTAATATATTATGAATGGCATTTACAGGACGATGGTAAACTTTGTAAAAGAATCTCATTTTTTCTACCATCCCAAAATACTTAGGGCTTGCTGAGAAACTGCTTGCATGAAAATGGGCTAATCATTCAATATGAAGGGGGTTAAGCTAGTACTGGTGTTTTTCAGCAGGCCCTACGTAAACAATACCACTTTTAGGGAATATTTGCTGAGTGGAGCTATTAATTAGCAGTCAGAAGGACAATGGGATATGATAAATTTGTTGAACTTATTTTTTTTTCTTATTTTAAAGAAATAATTAGTAATAGCCCAAACCAATTTTTACAAATGAAAACAAGAATTTTCAAATTGAGTATTTTGTTTCTGATTTTCCAATCATGCGCTCAGGTTGATATCCCGGATGAAGTTAATATTGCTGAGTCATTGAATAAATTGGTTGACGATCGATTCACTGTTTCAAAAGATTTTGCTAATGAAATTGGAGTTAAATTTTGGAGATCTAATGAAAATCTAAATTCGAAGCAAGGGATTCGAAAAGTTAGAAGTATTGAAGCGATAAAAGGTTCCGATTTAGAGATTGATGATTTTTTTGTAATCAACTATGAAGACGATAAGGGCTTTGCATTGATTTCAGCCGATCTCAGAGCTGTTCCTGTTATTGCTTATTCGGAAAAAGGGAGTCTGAGCGGCATTGAAATGAATTCCGTTAATGGATTAAAGATTTGGTTTGAGGAAGCTAAATCGGAAATGAAAAGAATTCGATTAGAAGTAAATGAAATTCATCCTATAGTTAAAGAACAGTGGGTAAAGTATGCTTCAACTTCTGAAATCTCTTCGCAAATAAATGGAAGAACCCAAAACACCAATTGTGAAGAATGGTACACTATTGGGCAATACATGTGTCAATACTCCAATTCCTCCTCGGGCCCACTATTCAGTAATTCCATATCATGGGGACAATCAGGTATAACTAACTGGCATGCTCCTTCAAATTCATCATGCACTTGCCAGAGAAGTCCGATTGGCTGCGGTCCCGTAGCAATTGCGCAAACTCTCTATTGGTTTCAGACAGGACCATATAGCTATTCGGGTATGCCCCAGTATTCTAATTATAGCTGCACCCCTGTCACATCGTCAGATTATAGTTTAGCTTCTTTGATGATAGATATTAAGGATGAAGCAAACACGCTTTTGAATTTTTTGGCTGTAATGGTATGACCTTGCCTACCGCTATACCAAATGCGCTAGAGGGAATGGGGCTGTCCAATGGTGGTTCAATTTCAAATTTTAATCCAGCAAACCTGAAACTTGAGCTGTCCCAATCCTACCCGGCAATATTTTATGGCCATGACAATATTCTTAGCGAATGGCATATTTGGAATTGTGATGGTTACAATGAGAACACTTACAGCTCATATAATTGCGACACACATAGATGTGATATTATGATATATACGCATTATTATATGAATTGGGGTTGGAATGGAGGTGCCAATGGCTGGTATGCTGCGGGAGTATATACACCTTCTGGCAGTTCCAATAATTATAGTTCAGGGTTAAAAATGATTTCAGGAATAAGGCCATGAAAAAGATAATATACCTCTTTCTTATAACTTTTGCGCTTTCAGCCTGCTTTGGCTCCAAAAACAATTTTCCAAACGGGGAATTTCCTGAGGAAGTCCAAAATTTTGAACTGCTAAATACACCTTATGATGAAATGAATATGGATTCTGATGTATTGTACCATTCCGTAGCTTTCACTTTTTCGACTAATCAAACTAGCGCAGGAGATCAATTTGATCTAGAAGTCAGTACGTTGGATATAATTTGGGACACTGAGACAGGCAGTTTGAACTTCTCTGTGTCCGAAGGTGAAAACAATAGGAAAAAAGCTATATCCAAGGCAAGTAATTCTTTATGTGATGAACGAGGGCCTTACTCATTTTATGATGAGTCAGGAGAGCTGGTAATGCTTTATTCTGGAAGATGTGATGAAAAAACTGAAATTAAACTTGTCAGAGAGATAGCCGAAGGTTCTAATTCTACTTTTAGTGAACCTGAATCTATTCAATTTTTGTCGGAAAGCCGTTCCGAAATGTATCCCTCATTTATGGGTGGGGATTTTCAAAAATCACTGAAAATTGAAGAGGGAAGAAGTCCCAAAAATGTAATCTTTTCTGCTGATATGGGAGATGGATATGATATTTATCAGATTGAGATTCCAGATGGGATTTCAATTCTTGAATTTTTAAGATCAGAGGAGTTTCCAGAAGCTTCGAAATTGAATCTTAATTCTGATTTCAATGATCACTTTCCGTTCGTATATAAAAATATTCTCCTATTCGCATCAGATCGTAGTGGCGGATTTGGAGGATATGACCTCTATTACTCCATTTTTCAAAATGGAACTTGGACAGATCCGGTAAATCTAGGCGATCAAATTAATAGCGCTCAGGATGAATATAGGCCTATTCTAGAGTCTTTTATAGATTACAAAAATGACATGTTACTATTTTCATCAAACAGACCCGGAGGTAAGGGTGGATTTGACATTTATTATGTTGGCTATAATTTCCCCTGAGCCAGAAGAAAATGAAGTTAAAAAATCTGATTTTCAAATGATACTGGGATTCAGCCGCACCTGAGAACTCCATTTCCACCCTTGCTTGGGCACTGATGATCGGAAGTGTTTTTATACTTCCCGCACTTTTCTATTTATTGTATAGTTTTCAGAGGAGAATATAGGTTGAAAGTTAGTTCTAAAACTTCCATGATCATGAAGGTTCAGCAATATTTTATGCCGTTTGGCACATTGGTCATCTGAAGGTTGAAATGGGATGGATCAGGGTGCTGAAACTGTTGATCTTTCCTACTCATTATATTGGAAATGGACTAGTTTAAAATTTAAATTCCTGATTTACAGATGTTTGAAATTTATCCAGAAAAAAATCTAACTAGTTATTTGGTCTTATATATATATATATTGATATCATCAAAAATATTGATGGCCATGTTCATTTTTGATTGTACTGTAACGTATGCAGTATGGTGTGTAACTTAAAATAATTATATTATGTTAGCAAAAATTAAACTATTTGTAGCTGTTTTCTCACTTGCGCTCATGGGGTCTCTAATGTTGGGGAACGTAACGAGTGCTGTAGCCTCTACGTATTGTCCAAACGGATGTGTACAAGGTGACGAAGGGTGTTTCTGTCATATCTATCATGAAAATTTTTCTGAATACGACTGGGGCGATGATTCGGATGCTTAATGGATTGATAGCCGCCTTACTTTTTGTTAAGGCGGCTTTAGTATTTTATATTTTAACAAATGAGACTTATCTATAGCTTTTTGTTGTCAGCACTATTTTTATATGGCTGTCAAGACGAAAAAATTAAAAAATTCAAAGTTAGCAGTGCAGAAGTTATTGAAGTTAGTTCAAAAATTACTGACCTAGAAACGGGGATAATTATGGCAAACCCGTCCCTAACCATAACAGGGAATTATCTGATTGTTTCAGACTTTAAGCCAAGTGCTGATAGGGGTATTTACCTGTTTGATAAAAATAGCTTAGCCTATTTGGGCAGTACAGGTATTATGGGAGAAGGCCCTGGGCAAATAACCCAATATGGATTAGTTGCTGCTACCTCAAGCGGGAAAGAATTTTGGATGCCGGATTTCCCAAAATTAAAAATGTTCAAGTTTAATATCGATTCGGTGCTGATGAACGAGAACTATCTGCCTACGGTATCAAATCCTTTTGCCTATGACTTTTTTCTGTCACGATTTAAATTTATCTCCGATAGTGTTGCATACGGGACAGGACTGGAAGTACTCAGCCCCAGTACCTTTCGGGCTAGTCTGGGCAGGTGGAATATTAATACTGGGAAAATTGAGAAGTTTGGCGACGAGCATCCAAAGTTGATCGGCGAAAGGACAAATGCGTTTTTTGATTATTCCTACAAGCATAATATCATGGCACTTTCACATATCAACCACGACATTCTGACCATATATAATGCTGATGGAACAATCAAATACCATATCCTAGGTGAAAAGGAGTTTGATAACGAAAATCGAAAATTGAAGTTTTTTGGAGAGGTACATATTGGAGACAAGTATATATTT
Organism: Algoriphagus sp. AGSA1; assembly: GCF_021390545.1. Lineage (GTDB taxonomy): Bacteria > Bacteroidota > Bacteroidia > Cytophagales > Cyclobacteriaceae > Algoriphagus. The sequence continues at coordinate 105,424 of NZ_JAJUWR010000001.1, forward strand.
ACCTCATACTTGGGAAGTGAGGGGTTTGAGCTGGTTGAAAATCAAGGGCCTAAGAGTGTATCAAAAAGTAAGATATTGACGTTTGACCTGGAGGGAAATTTATTGAAAGTGATTGAAACAGGGCATGAAATCCGATATTTTGGTGTGGATGACGAGAATAAACGGATACTGTGTTATTTTTTGGACAGGGAAGTTCCTATAGGATATTTTTATTATGAGTAACACCAAAAATACAATGTGACTAGAATCATTCTCAGAGACATTTTATTACTGCATTTGCATCTTCTTAATTCAAAGGGTTTGAGTATTTTGCCCGACAGCGGACAAAACTGTCCGTGTAAATCAGGCACTTACCTCATAAATTGCCTTTCCTTGCGTAATTAGCCTTCTTTTTCATGGCATAAAAGTGGAATTAGGGTGAATTCCTATTGATCCACTTTAATCCAACAGTTATGAAAAAGTTACTAGTATCCGCAGTTCTGGCCCTTGCGGTTTTTTCATCTGATCTCTTTGCCGCAGCAGCCTTTCGCGCCGATCCCTACCTTACTAAGGAGTTCACACTCACAGGTGCAGGCAATCTCAAAGTAGAAACATCAGGTGCGTCAGTTGCTGTCACAGGCGCAAGTGGAAATCAAGTGATCGTAGCTATGTACGTAAAGCTGAATGGCAAGCAAGTGGAGCTGGAAGATGCTGAAGTGGAGCGGGAACTGGACAACTATAACCTGGACATCAGCCAGAGTGGAAATACGGTCTCTGTGATCGTGAAAAAGAGAAACAACAGCGGTCGAAGCAAATTGAATCTTTCATTTAAGATTCAAGTGCCCACAGAAATGTCTTCCAAATTCCAATCCTCCGGCGGATCAATAGCTATCGATGGGCTACATGGTAGTCAGGAAGTTCACACGAGTGGAGGGAGCATACAGGTAGTGAACAGCAGAGGAGAGGTGAAAACCCGCAGCTCCGGAGGTTCATTCAGAGTGGAGAATTTCGAAGGCAATATCGATGTGCAAACCAGCGGAGGATCCATCAAAGTGAATCAACTTTTGGGAGATTTGAATGTAAATACTTCAGGCGGCAGTGTGAATTTGTCAGAGATCAATGGCAGTATTTCCGCAAGTACCAGTGGAGGATCTATCCGTGCGCAACTATCCAATGTGGAAAAACAACTGACCATGAAGAGCAGTGGAGGAAGCATCACGGCGGTAGTTCCAGATGGGTTGGGGTTGGATCTCGATCTGAGTGGAGGAAGGGTGAATTCCAAGCTTTCCAATTTCAGCGGAGAGGTGAAAAAGGATAGGATTCTGGGTAAAATCAACGGAGGTGGAGTTCCTGTGACTATGCAGAGTTCAGGGGGAAGCATCAATCTGGAGTTTAATTGAGTAGCTAGATGCTAGTATCAAGTACAGAGTATCTAGACATAAGAATTCAGAATCTAGAATCAAGAGACTAGAATCAAGATTAGTTTGGAGCGTCATTGAGAACGACGAAGTAGTGCGGCAATCTGTTTATTGAAGCCGCAAGATTTAAGTATCAAGACCGGAGACGGAAGCGTTGGCCGACTCCCCCTTGGACTTCGAAATTCATCTTGAAAAAGGTTTTTCATTAAAGGGGGCAGGGGGATTTTATATGAACCATGAATTTAGAGTCAGGACATTAGAAATTATAAATATGGAGAAATGACTTCCCAACCTTAAAACCTTAAAACCTTACCACCTGCCAACTTCTAAACACCTAATCTTCCAATCCGCCATGGCGGACAAGTCTTTAAAATCTTCTAATCATGTGGAAAAACTACCTAAAAATCGCCTATAGAAATCTTCTCAAAAAAAAGGTCTATTCCTTTATCAATATCATTGGTTTGGGGATTGGGATGGCTTGTTGTGTGCTCATTTTTATGTTTGTGCAGGATGAGCTTTCTTATGATACCTACCATGAAAAGGGAGATAGGATTTTTAGAGTCATTCACGGGGCAGCTCAGGAAAATGTAGAACCTGATCTTTCCACTTTTTGGGTTTGGGGGAATGCGCCTATCGGACCTGCGTTGCAGCTGGATTTTCCGGAGATCGAAAAGGTAGTTCAGTTTTCAGGAAGGGCGGATATCCTTTTTACCGTAGGTGAGGAGACACAGCAGGAAGATGGCGTGTTTTTTATGGATTCCACGGTTTTTGATGTCTTTAGCTGGGAGCTTTTGGAAGGAGATCCCAAGACGGCTCTAGTAGCTCCATTTAGTGTGGTCTTAACCGAGTCAACTGCCAGAAAATACTTTGGAAATGAGGAGGCTCTGGGAAAAACAATGAAGGGAAGCGAAGCAGCGGGAAGATCAAATCCCGGTGATTATACCGTGACCGGAATTATGAAAGACCTTCCTTCCAATTCTCATTTTAAGTTCAATACCCTATTGTCCCTAAGCACTTTCAAGCAGTCCAGACCTGATGTTTTTGATGCCTGGGGATATGTGGATACTTACACTTATTTTTTGGTGAATGATCAGTTTGATAAGGCGAATTTTGATGCAAGGGTTCCGGATTTTATTGAGCGAAGAAATGGTGATAACGGATACGGCTATACAATCGCGATTGAACCACTCAAAAATGTGTACTTGAGAACTGATGCCCTTCGTCAACCTGGTGACACAGGTTCACTTTCAAATATTTATGTGTTCTCCATCATTGGTCTCTTTATTCTGGCTATTGCGATGATCAATTTTATGAACCTTTCCACTGCCCGGTCTATGGAGCGGGCCAAGGAAGTCGGTATCCGTAAATCTATTGGGGCAGATCGCCGAAGTTTGATATTTCAGTTTTTGGGAGAATCACTGATTATCGTGGTATTGGCAGCCGTAGTTGGTATTATTTTGACGACCATCGCAATGCCTTTGATGAACGATATGACCGGAAAGGTATTTGAAATCAGCCGAATAGTCAACTGGCAGACAATTCCTGCTTTTCTCGTGATCATGCTTGTGATCGGACTGTTGGCAGGTTCATACCCCGCCCTGGTTTTGTCGGGTTTCCGACCGGTGATGATACTGAAAGGAATCAATAAATCAGACGCCAGAGGGGTTAATTTCCGAAAAGGACTGGTGGTATTTCAATTCAGCTTATCTATCGCCCTGATTGCCGGGACAATAATTGTCTATACTCAAATGAGTCACTTGCTGGACAAGGACATGGGTTTTGATAAGGAGCACATGGTGGTAGTGGATTACAATTATGATGAGCAGGTGAATAATGTCTCTTCGTCCTTGGAAAGTGAGTTGGAGAAAAACCCGGCTATTCTTTCAGTGGCATTTTCACGGAGTGTTCCGGGAAGTCATTTTCCAAATGCCTATACGACTTTGGAAACTCTTGATGGGGAGATGGTCGGACAGGCACAGCCAGTATTTCAGGTAGGATTGGATTTCATCGATCATTATGGTCTGGAGTTGGTGGCAGGAAGATCGTATTCCAGAGACTATCCCTCAGATTCCACATCGGCTTTGGTTATCAATGAAGCCGCTGCGAGGCAGTATGGTTATTCCAATCCCGCGGATATAATAGGGAAAAAATTTGACCAGTGGGGAAGGGCGGGGGAAGTGATTGGAGTGGTAAAGGATTTTAATTATATCTCTTTGCATAATACCGTTGAGGCTTTGACTTTGCCTTTTGAAGCCTATGCAAGTAGGTATATGAGCTTGAAAGTGACCGGTGAAGACTTGCCTGCCACGCTTTCTCAGATTGAAGGAGTTTGGAAGCAGTTGGCTCCCCATAGGCCATTTATCTACAGTTTTCTTGACGAGGATTTCAATAAGCAATACGAATCAGATTTCAGGTTCAGGCAGATCTTTACCGCTTTCTCCGTACTGGCGATTTTGATCGCCTGTCTTGGGCTATTGGGACTTGCTACCTACACCGCAGAGCAGCGAACCAAGGAAATCGGAATCCGAAAGGTATTGGGTGCAAACATCGGAAGCATTGTAGGCTTGCTGTCCAAAGATTTCATCAAGCTAGTATTGATTGCTATTGTCATTGCCACTCCGCTTGCATGGTATGCCATGAATAAATGGTTGGAAGGCTTTGCCTATCAGGTTTCTATACATTGGTGGATCTTCCTTGTATCGGGTGTATTGGCGGTAATCGTAGCCTTGGTGACGATCAGTTTTCAGTCTGTGAAAGCAGCGCTGATGAATCCGGTGAATAGCTTGAAGAGTGAGTGAAGGAAGGTGTGATGAAGTATCAAGAAGCAGTGTCCGGGACAAGAGAAGGATATCTGCCCCTTAGAAAACACGATAACCTGACAAACCACCACTTCCAACCTATGACTTGCTACACACCTTCGCGTGGACTTGTTCGACCGTACACGGACAAACCTGTCCGCAGATCTCTCTGCATAATGGCCGAATAGCTGTTTTTGAGAGAATTGAGCCGTATAATACTGGCATAAAAGTGGAAATTCGACACTAAAACGTTTTCATTTCACACTGCAAATTTTCCCCAGAAATTATGCTAAAACATCAACTTATTCTTATCTATAGAAATCTCCGAAAAGACAAAAGTACTTTTCTGATCAATCTCATCGGGCTTTCCACCGGCCTTGCAAGTGTCCTGATGATCTTTCTTTGGGTCAATGATGAACTGCAGATTGACAAAGGATATGCTACAGATTCACAACTCTATCAAGTGTTGGAAAATGTGGATCAGGCTGGTGGAATGATCACCCGGGAAACCACCGCTGGACCTACTGCACAGGGATTGAAAGATGACTTTCCTGAAGTGGAATATGCAGTGACCACATTTTCCAACAATATCAACAGTAGTATCCTGTCAGTAGAGGATCAGGATATAGCCGCCAGAAAGCTATATGCCAGTGCTGATTTTTTTAAGCTTTTCCCCTACAAAATCACCCAGGGCAATAAGGAAGAAATTAAGTCAGACCCCAACACCATCGTCATTTCAGAAAGTTTAGCTGTCAAACTTTTTGGTTCTTCAGAGAATGCAGTGGGCAAAATGGTAGAGTGGGACCATGAAAAGAATCTGGCTGTTGCCGGAGTATTTGAAGACGTACCGTCCACCGCATCCATGAAGTTTGATTTTGTGATGTCCTTTGAGGATTTCTGGACTGAAAACGAATGGGTACAAAGTTGGGGAAATACTGCCCCAACCACTTTTGTGCTGTTAAGGGAAGGAACTAATGTGGATGAATTTAATGCCAAGATCAAGGATTATGTAAAAACCAAGACTGAGGGAAATGTCACGCACAGATCTCAATTTGTGGCCAAATACTCAGACAGGTACTTACATGGTACATACGAAAATGGAATACAATCAGGCGGCAGAATATCCTATGTGAAGCTGTTTTCCATTATTGCCATTTTCATTTTGGTGATTGCGTGCATCAACTTCATGAACCTTTCCACTGCCAAAGCTTCCAAACGCATCAAAGAGGTGGGAATAAAAAAGGCTGTAGGTGCAAGACGGGGAGAATTGATAGTTCAATACCTGGGAGAATCCACCATGATGGCGTTTCTGTCGCTTTTGTTGGGATTGTTATTGGTTGTTTTGCTTTTGCCCCAATTCAACAGTATTACAGAGAAGCAACTTTCCCTTGATTTCAGCCCTGTGCTGATGACAGCAATCCTTGCCATAGTATTGGTCACCGGTCTCATCGCGGGAAGTTACCCGGCACTACATCTTTCTGGTTTTAGCCCTTCTACGGTTTTGAAGGGGAAAATCAGCAGTGTTGCAGGAGAGTTGTGGATCAGGAAGGGATTGGTCGTATTTCAGTTTGCGCTTTCAGTGATTCTAATTGTCTCAGTCTGGGTGGTGTACTTGCAAATAGAATATATACAGACTGAGAATCTGGGTTATGAAAAAGATAATGTGCTACTGATCAATAAGATAGGGGAACTGGGGGATACCGATAAAATGGAAGCCTTTATTTCTGAGCTTAAGGCTGTCCCCGGAGTAGTGGCTGCTACCAGTTCCGGTCATGATATGACAGGGCATAATGGAGGTACTTACGGGATTCAGTGGCCGGGCAAAGACCCGAATGACAAGACGGAGTTTGAGCGTATGGCGGTCAATTATGGTATGATTGAGATGATGGGGATTCAGATGAAAGAAGGAAGGGTTTTTTCCGATGAGTTCGGAACAGAGTCAGAGAAAATCATTTTCAATGAAGCGGCAATTGAATTTATGGGAATTGAAGACCCGATAGGGAAGGTGATCAATTTATGGGGGGAGGATAAGGAGATCATTGGCGTGACTGAAGATTTCCATTTTGACTCGTTTCATGAAGTGGTCAAGCCCCTGTTTTTCTACTATAATCCCGGGGCAACCAATTTGGTGGCAGCTAAAATCAATGCGGGTGATGAAATAGAAACTATCAAAAATATCGAAGCGCTACATAGCAAATTCAATCCCGGATTTTCGCTGGGCTATCGCTTTTTGGATGAGGATTATCAGGCACTTTATGTAGCGGAGAAGCGCGTGGCTACTTTGTCAAAGTATTTTGCAACGATAGCCATATTGATCTCCTGTTTGGGACTGTTTGGCCTGGCTACATTCACTGTGGAAAGAAGGGCAAAGGAAATAGGGATCAGAAAAGTACTGGGGGCAAGTGAACTAAAAATCGTCAGCATATTATCAGGGGATTTCACCAAAATGGTTATGGTGGCAATTTTGATTGCCTTGCCGCTGAGCTTCTTTATAGCTCAGGAATGGCTGGCAAGTTTTGCTTTTAAAATAGGCCTGAAATGGTGGTTTTTCATTGGAGCAGGAGCATTGACTATGCTGATTGCCTTACTTACGGTTAGTTTCCACTCGATCAAAGCCGCACTGATGAATCCGGTGAATAGCTTGAAGAGTGAGTGAAGATTAGTATTAAGTAGCAAGATATAAGTATCAAGAAGCTAGAACTAAGAGTCAAGACCGTAGAAGGGAGCATTGGCCGACTCCTCCTTGAACTTCGAAATTCATCTTGAAAAAGGTTTTTCATTAAAGGGGGCAGGGGGATTTAATAAGTATCAAGAGGCAATATATAAGAATCAAGATAGTAGAATCAAGAGACAAGAAACATGAGCCAAGATTTAAGAAATAAGGAGAAATGGGTTTCCAACCTCAAAACCTTGACACTTTACAACTTCATAACCTTTCAATCCGTCATGGCGGGCAAGTAAATTCAATATTCCAATTAGTCTATATATGTGGAAAAACTACCTGAAAATCGCATTTCGTAGCCTTGTCAAAAACAAGCTTCATACAGCTATCAATGTTTCCGGATTGGCTCTGGGGATTGCCAGTGTTTTTCTTATGACTTCTTATGTGGTCTATGAGCTTGGATATGATAGGTATTATGAGGAGCACGAGAACCTGTACCGTATCTCATGGGAAGATACCAACCCGCAAACCCGCACACCTCATCCAATGGCCCAGGCCATGGTAAATGACTTTCCCGAAGTGGAAAACGCCGTTAGTCTCTCTCCGCTTTGGGGTGCAGGATTGACACGGAGGATCTTTTCTGTCCGTAATCTTGAAAAGGGCTTACGGTTTGACGAAACCAACGTATTGGCTGTCGATTCCACTTTTTTTGATGTGTTTCGCATTCCAATTGTGCAGGGCGACGCAGAAAATGCGCTGAAAAGTATCAATGGACTATTGATATCCGAATCCACGGCTAAGAAATATTTTGGCGAGGAAGATCCAATCGGCAAATTTCTCGCCGTAAACGCTGATACAGTATTACTGGAAGTTATGGCTGTTTTCAAAGATGTGCCTGATCAGAGCCATTTCCACTTCGATCTGTTGGTTTCCTATGTCCGTGAAAAGTCCTTCGATCCTGATAATGATTATTATACATGGAATGATTTCGGCCACTTTAATTATGTCAGATTAAAGGAAAATTCAGATGCGAAAGTATTGGAGGGTAAGTTGATGAACTGGGCTAAAAATCATATGGATCATGTGCCTGAGGAAGTGTTTCAATCCTTGATAACCAGTAATTTAGGTTTTAAGTTGCAGCCTGTTTCCGATATTCATCTCCACTCAAATCTTCGCTGGGAACTTGAAGCGAATGGCAATATCGAATATGTATATATCATGGTAGCTGCGGCATTGCTTACACTGTTGGTTTCTTGCATCAACTTTATGAATCTCATGACCGCAAAGTCTGCCGAGCGGGCAAAAGAAATAGGAGTGAGAAAAACCCTTGGTGTATTACGTAGTCAACTTTCCCTTCAGTTCATGAGTGAATCGTTAATTTTAACCCTTATCTCGGTAGTTTTTGCCGTTCTTATCATTGAATTAAGTCTCCCTCTTTACAATTCAGTGACGGGACAATCAGCTACATTGGACTATATGGAAGCTTTTCCGGTTTTAGGAGGTCTTATTATAATCATTGGCATAGGTGCGGCTATATTTCCATCACTCTATCTTTCATCTGCGAAACCCTACGATATTCTAAAAGGGAAATATCAACAATCGACCAACGTGAAAAGCTTGCAAAAAGGGTTGATCGTATTTCAGTTTGCCATTTCGATGGTACTGATCTCAGGAGCGATAGTCATTTTTAATCAACTCGACTATATTCGGAATAAAAATTTGGGGTTTAATACAGAGGAAGTGCTTGTTATACCATTGAAAGAAAAGTCTGTCTCAGGGCGAATGGAAGCATTGAAGTCCGAATTACTGAAAATAGAAGGGGTTAATTCTGTTTCTGCGAGTTCAAACTTACCAGGAGGACAGTATAACCAACATACTATTTTTGCGGCGGATGATCCTGAGAATCGTCTGAATAGTTCGAATGCGTTCGTAGATTACGATTTTATGAAAACCCTAAACATAGAGTTGGTGGATGGCCGTTTTTTTCTGCCCGAAAATAGGGCCGATACGGAGGCTTCATTTGTACTTAATGAAATGGCTGTACGGCAGCTCAATCTTTCAGAAGCCGTGGGAAGCGAGATCTGGTGGATGGCTTTTGGAAATGAAATAAAAGGGAAAGTAATTGGTGTAATGAAGGACTTTCATTTTCAATCACTGCACAGTCCTGTCCAACCGCTGTTTTTTGTACTGTATCCTTCATATAATCATCTGATAATCAGTGTTGATAATGATAACTTTGAAGATAAAATCGCCAACATCAAACAAGTCTATTCGGAATTTGATGATTCTTTCGATTTTGAATATGCGTTTTTGGATGACCAACTTAATCAACAATATAAAGCAGAAAGCCGCACCGGTCTTATTTTCGGATCATTTACAGGCATTGCTATCGCCATAGCCTGCTTCGGGTTGTTTGGAATGGCCATGATCACGTTTAATCAGCGTACGAAAGAAGTAAGTGTCAGGAAAGTTCTTGGTGCTTCTATCGCTCAGCTTACTGTGTTATTAATTGGAGACTTTACTCGGTTGATATTAATTGCCGCTGTTGTTGCCACTCCGTTAGCGTGGTTTATAATGGAATGGTGGCTGGGTAATTTTACCTATCAAGTGGGTATTCATCCTGCAGTTTTCCTCTTTTCGGGATTGATTCTGGTCTTTATTGCATGGATTGCTCTAAGCTATTTTACTTTCAAGACAATTCGTGTTAATCCTACAGAAACCCTGAAAAATGAATGATACTAAAAGTTTATATTCAATAGTGAACCCATTGCCAGTGATTGGAAGGAAAAACATGAAAAGTGAGTGATGAGAGTATTTGGTATCAAGACATAAGTATCTAGATGATAGAACCAAGAACCAAGAACCAAGAGCCAAGAACCAAGAGCCAAGAACCAAGATCTAAGAATCAAGATCTAGGCAACTCCCCATTATGTCGGGATTTGGTTCGTATAAGGATTTTCATCAAGGGGGGCTAGGGGGATTTTATAAGTATCAAGACGCAAGACATAAGTATCAAGACGATAGAACCAAGAACCAAGAGCCAAGAAGGGAGAGACAGAGTTCAGTTTTGAGCCTCATTGCGAATGCCGGAGGAGTGCGGCAATCTGTTTATTGAAGCAGCAAGATTTGAGCATCAGGTCATATCAAGATGAAAGAATCAATAACCAAGATTAAAGAAATATGGAGACAAAACTTCCAACCTCAAAACCATGCCACTTTCCAACTTCATAACCATTCAATCCCTATATAATGTTTTACCACTATCTCAAAATCGCATCTAGGAATCTCTGGCGAAATAAAGTGTTTTCGCTGATCAATATTATGGGACTGGCAATCGGAATGGCTGCCTGTCTGCTTATTTTTAGGTATGTGGATTTTGAGCTAAGTTACGATGACTTCCGAAAGCCCACGATTTACCGTTTATCGAGTAATGCCTATATGCATGGGGAAATAGTGGGAAAACGGGCCCAGACCGCTCCTGCGCTGGCACCAGCCTTTCATAGGGATATTTCGGAAGTGATTCAGGCAGCCCGCATCGTACATACAGCTCCATTGATGTCAGATCCCGTTTTTCAGGTAGGAGATCGGAGTTTTCATGAAGAAAAGATCTATTATGCAGATGCTTCATTCCTCTCCATGTTTTCCTATCAGATGTTGCGGGGCGATGCCAAGTCGGCACTTACGCAGCAGGGAAGTGTAGTCTTGTCTGAATCAATGTCCCAAAAATATTTTCCCGATGGGGATGCGGTGGGAGAATCCCTTGATTTTCATATGGGGGAGATGGGGCAGACGCAGTTGCTTATCAGTGGGGTTTTTGAGGATGTTCCTAAGAATTCCCACCTGCAAACTGATTTTATTATCTCCTTCAATTCCCTGCCCTGGAACCTCAATGAGAACTGGGATTGGGGGAATTTCTATAATTACATAGAGATTCTACCGGAAAGTGACCCAGAGGCAGTAAAACAAAAAATCCATGGGGTGCTTGAAAAATACAGAGGGGAGACAATAGCCGAATGGCGTAAAGAAGGCTATTTCGAGGAGTTTGATCTGCAGCCCATCCAGGGAATTCACCTGGACTCAAATCTGGAAGCAGAGGCAGAAGTAAATGGCAGCCGACGTACGGTGTCATTTTTAACCCTTATTGCATTTTTTATCCTCGTGATTGCTTGGATCAATTATATAAACCTGACCACTGCCAAAGCTATGGAGCGGGTAAGGGAAATCGGGATACGAAAAGTAGTGGGGTCAAGCAGAGCACAATTGATGCAACAGTTTTTGGCAGAATCATATTTGATCAACTTGGTGGCGGCACTGCTGGCAGTGATAGTTTCAAACCTCCTGATGACTCCCTTCCACGCCCTGACCCTGGGGCACTTTGCAACAGGATTCGATTTAAAAATGGGATTGGGCATCATCGTCTTATTTGTTTTCGGGACATTTATTTCGGGATTGTATCCTGCGATAGCACTGTCCTTCCAGCCTGTGCGGTTGATAAAGGGGGATTTAAAAAACTCCAAGGGGGTTCAGCTCAGAAAAGCATTAGTGGTGTTCCAGTTTGCGGCGTCTATTGCGCTTATAGCAGGAACTTTCGGTGTACGGGAGCAATTGCACTTTATGCGGCATCAGGACATGGGTCTGGATTTGGAGCAAACGCTTATCCTGAAGGGACCCGGTATTAAAGATTCAACTTATCAGAGCCAGCTTGCCTTTTTTAAAAATGAAGTACAAATGCTGCCAGAAGTTCAGAGGGTGAGTGTGTCCTCCAATATTCCTGGACAACAACTTAGCTGGGGAAGGCCTTTTTATCCACCTGCAACCCCTGAGTTCAGAAAAGGAGTGAATATCGTAGCGGTAGATGAGGATTTCTTCGAATTATATGGCAGTACATTTCTTGCGGGACGCAATTTTTCCACAGAAATCCTCTCTGATCGGGGTGCTGTGATTTTTAATGAAACAGCCATCCGCCAGCTAGGTTTCAGCAGTCCGGAGGAAGCGGTCCAACAAAAAATCATTTGGGATGAAGCCGAAAACGATCAGCACACGAAGGAAATCTTGGGGGTGGTTAAGGATTTTAATCAGCAATCTCTGCATAATGAAGTGGAACCCATGGTCTTTGCATTGAAAGAATATCTGAATGCTCCTTGGGCTGGGGAATATTATTCTTTGAAAATCACTTCAACCGATTATCCCAATGCATTAAAACAAATCCAAGCTAATTGGAGCGAGGTTTTTCCGGGCAGTCCCTTTGATTACTTTTTTCTTGATGCCTATTTTGATAGCCAGTATAAATCTGACAGGCAATTCGCAAAAGTTTTCAGCTTGTTCGCAGGTTTGGCTATACTGATAGCGTGCCTGGGTTTGTTTGGGCTATCCTCATACATGACTTTGCAGCGCACAAAGGAAATAGGGATACGGAAGGTTTTGGGAGCTTCAGTGCTTACCATCATGTCCCTACTTTCCCGGGAATTTCTCAGGCTCATAGGCATAGCCAGTATAGTCATACTTCCGGCCGTATGGTATTTTATGAAAAAATGGCTGGAAAATTTTGCGTACCGGATGGAGATTCATTGGTGGTTACTGGTGTTACCAGTGGTTCTGGTCTGGTTCATGGCTTTGCTTACGATCAGTTTCCAATCTGTGAAAGCAGCACTGATGAATCCGGTGAAGAGTCTGAAGAGTGAGTGAGGAGAGTACCAATGATCAAGTATCAATGAGCAATTTTCAATGCTCAGGTGTTGAGACCCTTGAACATTGAACATTGAGTTTGGGCATTGAACCTTTGGATCTTTATCCAATGAGTTTTTCGGAGTTTTTGATTGCCTTGGGCGAAAATGATTTATTGGATCTTTTGGAAAGTGAGGATTGGGTTTTGATCAAAACCTTCAGTTCCAAATTTATTCAGTTGCTAAAGCAGTATTATTATATCGGAGGCATGCCTGAAGCTGTTCTGAGGTTTTCAGAAAATGCTGATTTTGACGAAGTGAGGCAAATACAAAAGCGGATTTTAGATGCTTATGAACAGGATTTTTCCAAGCATGCACCTCATGAAATTGTGCCTAGGATCAGAATGCTCTGGAATTCCATCCCGGCACAATTGGCCAAAGAAAACAAAAAATTCATTTATGGAATAATCAAACAGGGTGCCCGAGCAAAAGATTATGAATTGGCAATGTCCTGGCTGATTGATTGTGGCTTGGTACATAAAATCAACAGGGTTGCCAAACCGGCGATTCCTCTTAAAGCCTATGAGGATTTAAGTGCCTTCAAGTTGTTTGTGGTGGATGTAGGCCTTTTGTGTGCGATGGTGGATGTGGATGTGAGAACTTTGCTGGAGGGAAATAACTTGTTTGAAAAATTTAAAGGGGCATTGACTGAACAATTTGTAATACAGCAATTGATCCTATTGAAAGAAATATCAACCTATTATTGGTCTGCGGAAAAGGCTACTGCTGAAATAGATTTTTTGGTACAGTTTAATGGTCAGATTATTCCTATAGAAGTAAAAGCGGAGGAAAACCTGAAAGCTAAAAGCTTAAAACTGTTTTGTCAAAAATATAAACCAACTACAGCAATCAGAATATCTATGTCTAATTTCAGAAAAGAGGATTGGCTGCTTAATTTGCCCTTATATGCAATTGGTAATTTGCCAAAGGTGAAGTAGCAACACCGTAGAACGAAGACGTTGGCCGACTCCCCCTTGGACTTCGAAATTCCACATGAAAAAGGGTTTTCAGTAAAAGTGGCAGGGGGATTTTATAAGTATTTGAGAACTTTCAACTCCTACACCCATGCCCGTGTCTTCATAAAAAATGTACAGCCTTATCTGGATAAGCTAAATCCTCTCATGCTTGAGGTAATATTTTTAAAGCAAAAAATCATTGATTCCCAGCAGAAAATAAATCATGTCTCTCAAGAAATTAGAATGGGGAATATGATGAAAGTGGATTGGGTACTTTTGTTCAGTATTCTTTCAAAAACCGGATACCATGAGCTTTAAAAACATTGAGTTTGGCAGAGATTTTTTGGTCTTTGCGGCCGTACTGATAGCCGGCTTATCGTCAGTTGGATGTTCAAAAGACAGCGATGCCAATCCCCAACCAGAATATTATTTCCGTTTCAAGGTAGACGGTAGTACGGTGGACTATTCCGACTTGGTATCCCAGGCCTTTTATCCCGGTACTACATCCGTAAATTACTATGTTGAAGAAAGTGATATCTACCAATCGATGATTTTCTCCACGGCCAATGTTAATGAAGTCTTGAAAAATGCCCTTCAAATTGTGACTTGGCACCGGGAACCCTTCAGCGTCAACGTTACCTATAGCACTACCGGATCTGCCTCCAGCCAAAACGTTCCACATTTCTTTCAATTTGGCTATTACGACAGCAGCGGCACGCTTTATTTTGCTAGGGAGCAGAGCTATTATGAGCCAATAAGCCTGACCGCCACGGATGCAACCATCCGGTTTACCGAAATCAGTGATACCCGTATCAAAGGCACTTTTTCGGGCATGTTGCACAATCACAACCAGACCGTGTGGATAACCATTACAGAAGGGGAGTTTCAGGTGCCTTCCCAGTTCCCACAGTAAGGACATTGTTGTAAGGTTCAGTTCCGGTTTTCGAGGATAACCACTGCATAAGATCATGAAAACAAACAGACATTTCATCAATGCAAAAATCGCAGGATATATCTTGATACTGCTATTGCCCGGCTTCCGCAACATTTATGGACAAACCCCGGAACAAACGCAATCTATAAAAAGAGTCCTTTGGGTAGCTGAAAGACTTGTTCAAAAAAAGAATGCTCCTTGTCATCTTTTTGTGGTTTTCTTCCAAAGTCCACATCTGTCCCCTGAGAGTCGAGAGGCAAGATACAGCTTGTAATGAAATACAATGCAGTTCGTTTTTGATAGTGTCTCCTAATAGTTGAATTGCACGCCTGTGGGCATAATTGTGCGCTTTTTGATTTCGAACTGATTCAAAATGATGTTCTAAGGCTTTTAAAGGCTGTTTTGACTGGCATCGTTGTGGAAAGGATTAATGTGCCCTGATACGGATTATTGATTTGATTCATAGCCCGTTGAGCGATCACATTATTCCGAGTCCTTATGCATTGCTATCACATAAAATCAATAGTTCTGGTCATTGCCCTGACTGCCTTTTTACCAGTACTATCCTGGGCGCAGGTAAGCTATTCGGCAGTTAAAATTCACAACCTTCATCCCAAACCCATAGTGAAAGTTACCATAAACGGCAAGCCAGCTTATCTCCTGCTGGACACAGGCTCAGACATAGACCTCCTGCATAGTAAAGCAATGAAGAAATATGACTTTTCAATTTATACAAGAAACAGCGACTCCAGACAAATGCTTGCCAGCGTGAATGGCGTGGAACGCACTTTTGATTATGTCTATGACCTTGACCTGATGATCGGAGAAAAGCATATTTCCGGTAGTTTTATTTCAATGGATATCAGTAGTATAGTTACTTCTATCAGTAATAAGACCGGGATGACTATTTCTGGCATAATTGGTTCTGAAACGATGAAAAACTATTGCTTTATCATCGATTACGAAAAGGCGGAGGTGATGCTGAAAAGCGGGCGGGAATAGCTATATTCATCATTTAGAGCAATGGTTAAGTCATGCAGCCTTTCGGCATACCGTGATGTGGATAAATACCCCAAACGCTGCCACTGCTCCCTCATGTCTGCGACAACATGTTAGTTGAAATGGAAATATCAGAAAAAATAGCTTTAACCAGGAAGAAGAAAGGACTTAGCCAAGAGCAATTGGCAGAAGCGGCAAAGGTTACGGTTCGGACCATACAGCGCATAGAAAGTGGGGAAAGCATTCCAAGAGCATTTACCCTCAGGACTTTGGCAGAGGCTCTGGAAATAAATTTTGAAGACTTGGTCACCATTGGTGAAGTACATAGTAGTGGTTTTTCAGATGATTCAGTTGCACTTCAGACTAATTTTGACCCGGATGACGAAAAGCATACGCTCCAAGTCATTTGCTTAGCATGCTTTAGTTATCTGGTAGTCCCCTTTGTTCATTTTTTGATCCCCGCTTATTTTTTGAAAAAATCAGGGAGTAGCAATCCCAGAACAATTACTGTTGGACGGACTGTTATCAGACGGCAGATTTATTGGACGGTGGCACTTTCCCTTGTATTGCTGCTTACCTCAGGTTATAATTTTATTGTCGCTGTATATTTTGAAGAATCATACCTGCTGCATTACTTATGGCCCTTTTTTGGAATGTACATTTTGAATTTCTTCATTATTCTCCACAGTCTCATCCGCGTAAATACGAGGGATGATGAACCTGCCCTGGCTGCATAAAACAATCGGAAAGTAAGCAATGTCAGGTGATTGTCGGGTGGATTACGTCTTGTTGCCCCGTTTTCAAGCCTAGTTTTGCACAGGACAAAACACAGACAAAAAATGAGGGAGTTAAAAAAAACAGTACTGGCGATAGTATTCTTTTCCATCTTTTCCGGCAAGGTACTCGTAGCCCAATCTATACCAGCCAATCAACTGGTTTTGCCGTCAAAAACGTTTGTGTTGCCGTTTTTCTGGCAAGGAGATACCATCGGCTCAAAATGGGAAGCGAATGCCGCTATGCTTATTCCCGTGAATTTAAAGGACTGCCCACGTAGATTTTATATGCAGTTTGACTTGGGCGCTCCATATTCTTTGCTGTATGGAAATAAATTGGAGGCCATTGAATCGGAATTCCCTGGCTCATTTCCTCAGGAAGTGATGGACGGAAAGCTTGCAAACTTTTCCTTTAAAGCAGAGCAAGTGCCTATTTTAGCTAAGGAGATTGAAGTGAAGAAGTTCGATGATTCGGCAATCGATTGGCAAAATGAAGATGGTGTGGAAATAATCGGGACTATCGGGGCTGATCTGATTGATGACAGGATAGCAATTATTGATTACCCGGATAAAAAGCTCACCATTTCGCAGGCGATCCCGGAAAAGATCGGAGAGGATATGTCCTTATCCGATTTTATATATTCACATCGGCGTGTGTTATTGCCGGCAAAAGTGAATGGCAAAGAGACCCTTCTTTATTTTGATACCGGCTCCAGCATGTTTGAATTGCTGACTGACAAGGAAACAAGTGAGCGGCTTGCCGCACCTGATGCAAGTCCTATCCAATTCACAGTAAAATCATGGGATAGGTTTTTGACTGCCAATAGCCTGGCATCAAATAGTATCATAGAAATTGCGGGTGTTTCGATTCCCGTCACTTCTTCCACGTATATCGAGGGAATTAGTGATTCTCAGATCGAACAAATGTCTAAAATGGGAATAGGGGGTATGACAGGAAACAAGCTCTTTTTGAACTATAGGTTAGTACTTGATACCAAGAATCATAAGTTTGGACTTATACCTTCATTTTAGAAATAGCAAGGAAACCGAACTCACAGATCATGAAGGTCAGGGCGGAGACTGACCCGATGGAGAAGTCTTTTAATTTTCCAACTACAACCTGTTTTTGATAGTGGAGGCTTATTCTGACCGTAAGCTGTTTACCGGGTTTGCAACAGCGGTTTTTATCGCCTGCACACTGATCGTCAATAAAGCAATGAGAACTGCGCCGGCCGCAGCGGCAATAAACACCCACCATTGAATAGTGATTTTGTATTCAAACCCATTCAGCCAGTTGTTCATTTATATTGCTTAGGGAGAAGGTTTTGCTCTTCAACAGATTTCTCCAACCGATCTTGAAATAGCTTCTGTACATGCTCATGGTAGTATGCTGATTTGGAATTGAAATAGATTTGATGAATCCTGGCCGGAAGTATATGAGCACACTCCAGGAAAATTTCCATCTGGCCTTGCGGGGAGTGTCTTTCACTTCCTTGCTAAACACCTCTATGAGATCCCCTTCGATCTCCTCAAGGTAATCCTCCCGGCAAAACCAGCGGAGAAAGGCGAGCGCTTTTTTGGGAGGTTGCATCAGCCAAAAGTGATTTTGGGAATCCTGTTGTAGATATTGCTTCTCAGGGCAAACTGCTCATCCAAAACCCGCTTACCCAATGCTGTAATGACATAATACTTCTTCCGTCTGCCGCCACGCGCTACGGTAATGCCGCCAAATCTTGATTTGACGTAATCCTTTTCCTCCATTCGCTTCAACGCAACATGCACCGCACTGATGTTCAGGGATTTTCCCAGTTCTTTTTCTAATCCGGAAAGGATCGATACGCCGTATGCCTCATCGTGCAGTGCTGCTACCATCAGCAGTACCAGCTCTTCAAATTCGCCCAGTGAATGTTGTGCCACTTTGGATTTATTTACTTAACAAAAGTGAATGTAATATATTTGATTCATATTTGTTAAGTAAATGAAAAAATATTTTTTCTGTTGCGCTGCTTCAACGGGCTAAGACAGATAAGCCTTCGAGGCCTTTCAATTGCTGTGCCTAGGTTTGTGTCCGCACAAACCGCATTTCCACTATCCAGCTTCTCCCAAAGCCGTGTGGTTCGGAATTACGAAACGGAGAGAGAAATATCGAATGCAGAACGTCGAATAACGAATGTGAGTGCCGTAATGCACTTCGATATTCATTATTGGGAGCACGGTGTTCGATATTCCTGAATTGATGATTTTGGCTAGTTCAGTCATGAAGGCTAGTACGGACACTGACCTCGGCAGAGTGATTGTGGCCAGTGGGACACGGAGAGTTAACTGTTTGACCCATAGTTGGCAACCTGCAACTGAATTGATTTGCCCGACTGCGGACATTATTGTCCGAACTTTTTCCATCCAAGAACGACCCTGACCCTTTGAATGCGGGTTTTGGCCGATTTGGCATGGCATGAATGTGGACAGACAATTCTCTGACTCTTAATCTCTCTTCGTCAGACAGACTCTATCAACAAAACTATGTGGATCAATTACTTTAAAATCGCCTATCGGAATCTACTTCGGAACAAGGGGTTCTCGCTGACCAATCTGCTTGGACTGAGCATAGGCTGTACCAGTGCGATATTTATTCTGCTGTGGGTGTACGATGAACTTACCTATGACAAGTTTCATGAAAACTACGGGGAGATCTACCAGGTCATGGCACACCGGGACTACAACAATCAGATCTTTACCGATCAAAACATGGTGTTTCCGCTTGGTCCCGCCATTGAACAAGAGCTGCCGGAGGTAAAGCATGCGGTGGTTTCCACTTATCCCGAATCGCACATTTTGTCAAATGGAGACCGTAAATTCCGGGAGAACGGGATCACAGCCAGTGAAAATTATTTTGAGGTGTTTTCCTGGCAGTTTCTGCAGGGAAATCCCAAAACGGCGCTTCCTGATCCCAGTTCCATCGTGCTGACAGAATCATCTGCCAAAGCCCTTTTCGGAGAGGAAGACCCCCTGCATAAAACAGTGAAAATAGACAACTCCCATGAATTGACAGTCACTGCTGTCCTCCAAGATCTTCCGGGAAACTCCACCTTTCAGTTTGACTACATCCACGCATTCAATCTTTCCGATGCAACACTGACCCGGGCGATGAGCAACTGGACCAGTTCGTCCTGGAATATTTTTGTGCAGACCGTACCGGGGACTGACCCGGAGATCTTGTCCGAAAAAATAAGTGAGCTGAAGATTCAGAACAATCCCGGTGATAAGGGAATCAGTGAATACTTCGTCTTCCCGATGGCCAAGTGGAGACTCTATGGAGAGTTTAAGGAAGGAGTCAACACCGGAGGGATGATCCAGTATGTACGGCTTTTTTTCTTTATCGCTGTGATCATACTCCTGATTGCCTGTGTCAATTTTATGAACCTTTCTACAGCCCGGTCCGAGCGCAGGGCAAAAGAAGTGGGGATCCGAAAAACACTGGGCTCGGACAAAAAACAACTGATTCTTCAGTTCTTTTTTGAATCTACCATTTTGACAGTAATGGCCTTCTTTTTATCAGTACTGGCTGTTTCCCTACTGATGCCCACATTCAATCAGCTGGTCGAAAAGTCCCTTTCCTTGGAGATCACTTCTTCTGTTTTTTTGATGATTGCCCTGGCAATCCTGCTCTTTACCGGAGTGATAGCAGGTAGCTATCCCGCCTTGTATCTTTCTTCGTTCAATCCGGTCAAGGTCCTGAAAGGGACTTTTCTAGTGGGTAAAAAAGCGGCTTTGCCCCGGAATATTCTCGTGGTGGCCCAGTTTGTGGTCTCTATACTGCTGATTTCCTGTACCCTGATCATCTACCAACAAATCCAGCATATCAAAGACCGGGAAATGGGATATGATCCCAATAATCTCATCATGGTTTCCACTACAGATGACACCGGGAAAAACTTCGACGTAATCAAAGATGAACTCCTCAAGACCGGGACGATCCAAGCGGTGACCCGGACGTTTTCTCCCATTACCAGCATCTGGTGGAGATCTCCAGCGCCTGAGTGGGAAGGCAAACCCACCGATATGAATCTGCTGATGACTGGAATGAACTCAGATCTGGATTTTGCTGAAACGATAGGGGTCAGGATGCTTCAGGGCACTGACTTCACCGGGATGCCGACCGATTCATCGGCTTTGATACTCAATTTGGCTGCCGTGGAGGCCATGGGACTGGAGGAACCCGTCGGGATGCAAATGAGATACAACAATTCTACCTATACCGTCATCGGAGTCACAGACAATGTGGTCATGGATTCTCCATTCAAACCTGTAGATCCGATGATGATATTTTTTAATCCGGATCAAACCTACTCCATCAGCATACGGCTCAGGGAAGGGACGCAGGTACAGGCTGGATTACAGGCTGTAGAGGAAGTTTTTATGAAATACAATCCATCCGCACCCTTTGAATATCAGTTTGTGGATCAGGAATTCGGAAGGAAATTTTTGGCCGAGGAGCTGGCCAGTAAGATTACGACTATTTTCTCCGGTCTGGCGATTTTCATCTGCTGTATCGGTTTGGCAGGACTTGCCTCTTTCACCATAGAAAAGCGTTTTCGTGAAATAGGCATCAGAAAAGTCTTGGGGGCTTCCATTTTCCAGGTTTTATTGCTGATTTCAAAGGATTTCCTCAAGCTGGTGCTGATTGCATTTTGTCTTGCGGTACCTTTTGCCTATTGGAAAATGGACCAATGGCTGGAAAGTTATACTTATCATATCAGTATCAGTCTCTGGGTCTTTGCAGGAGTGGGAGTGATGGTGATGATGCTGTCATTGGCAGTGGTCAGTCTGAATACCCTCAGAGCGGCTCTGGCCAATCCTGTGGACAGCCTGAAGAGTGAATAATGGAACAAAGTAAATGTGTCAAGTAATAGGAAACTGAGTGGAGCATGCGCCTTGGAGCCTCCCAATCTTGCAACTTTAGAATCCGCTCAGAACAGACAAGCCATTGCCTCCTTTAAATTCTCATAGAGATCATGTGGAAAAACTATCTTAAAATCGCCTTTCGAAACCTAAGGAAAAACAAATTGTTTTCCCTGCTGAATATTTCCGGCCTTTCTATAGGAATGGCCGTCTGTATCCTAATCATGCTGTTTGTGAGCTACGAGCGGGATTTTGACGGGATCCATACCAAAAACATCTACCGGCTCAACGAGGTGCAGAAGTGGGAAGGCATGGTGGCTCCCCAGAATGTAGCACTGTCCATGTTTCCCATGGGGCCCACATTACAGGAAGAGTTTTCCGAGATCCTCAATTACGTCAGGGTCAGGGAAGGTGGGGAGTTGAGACTTCTCCGGGATGATACACCCTTGATATTGGAGAGGAACTTCTGGGCGGATTCTTCTTTTTTCCGGATTTTTGATTTCAGACTGATTGAGGGAAACCCAGCTACAGCCCTGGCCGAACCCAAAAGTCTAGTCTTGACAGAGAAAAAGGCGAAACAGATTTTCGGAGACCAGTCCCCTATGGGCAAGGTGCTGACAGTAGCCGAACAGGACAGCGCCTATTTTACAGTCACCGGAATTGTGGCAGATATCCCGGAAAACTCCCATCTGAGATTTGATGGTCTGACCTCTTTCAGTACCTATGTGGGACCTCAGCATATGGAAAACTGGGGTGGCAATTGGTTGACCACCTATCTGGAACTCACACCTGGTGCTGATCTTTCAGCTTTGGAAGCCAAGTTTCCGGATTACCTCCTTTCACATATGGGGGAGGAAAGGGCCAAGGGATACGAGCTTTTCCTGCAGCCTCTCAGGGAGGTTCATGCGGGCTCCACTGACATTACCCATGACTACATCAATTACCAAAAATTTGACGGAACCTACACCCGGATATTTTTCTACATCGCGCTGATTGTGCTGTTCATCGCCGGGATCAATTTTGTCAACCTTTCCTCCGCCAAGTCCATCAGCCGCGCAATGGAAATCGGGGTGCGCAAAGCTTCCGGAGCTTTGAAATCCCAGTTGTATTTTCAGTTTATCAGCGAGTCGATCCTGATCAGTACACTGGCGATGATGCTTGCTGTGATCATGGTCTATCTGTCTTTGCCTTATCTCAATGAGTTCAGCCAGCGAAAGCTTGAATTTCCGTTGTTTAGCGACCCGATCGTTTTGACATCTCTGATTTTTGGCGCGGTTGCCGTGGGAATACTCTCAGGAATATACCCAGCGGTGTATCTGTCAAACTTTCATCCGGTCAAAGTCCTGAAAGGTTCGCCGGTGTCAGGAAAGCGAAAGTCCGATTTCCGAAATGCACTGGTCGTTGTCCAGTTTAGCTGTGCCATTTTCCTGATCATTTCGACCTTCTTTGCCACTCGGCAAGTGCGTTTCATGCAGGAGAAAGACCTAGGGTTTTCGCATGATCAGGTTGTTACGCTTCCAATGGGAGGGCGCTATTCCCCGAGGTACGATGTGTTGAAAGAAAAACTGCTTTCCAATACCCTGATTGAAAATGTGACCGCATCGGGTCAGCGTCTAGGCAATAATCTACACCAGTCGGGAATAACTTTTCATGGGAATGGACCTGCCAGAAGCCTTACCACCTCAAGGGTAGTTGTGGATCATGATTTTCTGGACGTTTATCAGATCGAACTGATCGCCGGCAGGAATTTCAGGGATGACGAAGCGGATTATGGAAAGGCCTATATTATCAACGAGTCACTTGCTCAGGAACTGTTGGAGGATGTAGGGGAAGTCAAGCCCATCGAATCTCTGATCGGTCACAGATTTGGCTTTAGCGGGATGGACTCTGCTGCGCAGATCGTCGGTATCGTACGGGATTTTAATTTTAATTCCCTGCATCACAAGATCGAGACGCTCACGCTTTTTAACCATAAACAGTGGGGCTATGACGAAGTCTCTGTGAAGATAAGCGGAAATCGGACTGCCGAAGCTCTCGCTCATATCGAATCAGTCTGGAGTGAGGTGATCCCGGAGCGGGATTTTGATTATGAATTTTTGGATGACCACTTTACTGAACTGTACCGTGCAGACCGTACTGTAAACGCAATAGTCGGAATGCTGACCTTGCTGTCGATCCTGATTTCCTGCCTGGGACTCTTTGGACTTGCGACCTTCACCACTGAGCTGAGGATAAAGGAAATCGGTATCCGTAAGGTGCTCGGAGCCTCGGTAGGCGGGGTGGCAGCGATCCTTTCCAAAGATTTTGTCAAACTGGTACTGGTCGCTCTTGTCATTGCTGTTCCTGTATCCTGGTATCTGGTGGATCGCTGGATTCAGGATTTTGCCTATAGGATCGATATTGATTGGTGGGTGTTTTTGGTTGCGGGCCTGGCGGCTGTGTTGATTGCCTTGCTTACCGTGAGTTCACAGGCGATCAAAGCGGCTTTGATGAACCCGGTAGACAGTCTGAGAAACGAATGAGCAGTAGCAATTCAGCATCAAGAAGCAAGAGGGCCTTGATCCGAAACACAAGATAAAAACAATCCCTTTAAACCCCATGCACCATGTGGAGCAACCTGACTAAAGTATCGATAAGAAACCTGCTCAAGCATAAGTCGCTTACCCTGATCAATGTATCTGGCATGGCGGTGGCGCTCACGGCGTGCATGCTGATTGGACTATACATTTTTGACGAGTTGCAGGTGGATTCCCGACTGGCGGATGGAGACCGTATCGTGCGGGTATCGACTAAGGTGGAATCCACCGACTGGGCAGGAACTCCCGCACCTCTCTCCTTAGGCCTGTCTGAGGATTTTGCTGAGGTAGAGGCGAGCGCCCGGTTGATGAAGTTTCCGGAGCTGGATCAGATGCTGCTTCGCTATGAGTCAGGGTCGGAAGTGAAGCAGTTTTACGAATCCAGGGGTTATTATGCCGATTCAACATTTTTTGAAGTCGTGGCCTTCCCGCTGCTCAAGGGGGACGCTTCCAGGGCTCTAAGGACACCATCCGGCATCGTGATTTCCTCCCAATTGGCAGACAAGATCTTTGGGGATGAAGATCCCATCAATAAACCCTTGACAGTAGGCTTGCCTTTTGGGGACTTTGACTATACAGTGACGGGCGTCTTTGATGCCGACTTTGCCAATTCCCATATCGATGCCAATTTTTTCCTTACCATGGAAAACCAGGACTTTGGCCGTATTATCAGTCAATGGACTAACTGGGCCAGCAACAATATCTTCTATACTTACATCAAACTCAGACCTGATGTTGACCATGACCTGTTTGAGCAAAAGGTAAACAGTTACTTTGTGGTGAAAGCCGCTCAGGATATGAAAGCGATGGGAATCACGAAGACCATATTTTTCCAACCCTTTCGTGATATCTACCTGAAGTCTTACGCCGAATATGAGCTCGGGCGCAAGGGCAACCTGGGCAATCTTTACATCTTTGGCACAATCGCCCTGTTTATTCTGCTGATTGCCTGCATCAACTTTATGAATCTGACCACGGCCCGCTCGGAGCGTAGGGCCAGGGAGGTTGGTATTCGAAAGCTCCTGGGTGCTGACCGCACTGCACTGATGGGACAGTTTCTCACAGAATCGGTGATGGTGGCCCTGATAGGATTGTTGATTGCCGCGGCCCTGGTTCCTTTGGTTTTACCAGTGTTTGGAGAGATGATCGGCCGGAATATTACAGGTCATGTCCACTGGACTCCTTGGACTGCTTCCTTGATTTTGTGTATTGTGGCAGGTGTGCTGGCTGGGATGTATCCGGCATTCTTTCTTTCCGGCTTCAAGCCCGTTGCGATCCTAAAAGGCCGGTTTATGGGTAAGATCTCCGGTATATCCCTTCGTGAGGTCTTGGTGGTCGTACAGTTTTGTATCTCAGCCTGTCTGATCCTGATGGTTTTTGTGATCAAAAGCCAGATGAATTTTGTCCGGACTCAGGATCTGGGCTTTGACAAGGAGCAGCAGATCATCCTTCCTCTCCGAAGCGAAAAGGCCATCCAGAGCTTTGATGCGATGAAAAATAGCCTGACTCAAGGTTCACAGTTCAAATCCGTAACCAGGGCCTCGACCTATCCGGGGGTAGAATCTCTGGAAGATATGCTGTACTACACTGACGGAAAGACCAGCGAAGATGTCGTACATATCCGCCATTCCTATGTAGGTGATGATTTTATTGAAACCCTGGGGTTTGATCTGCTAGCCGGACAGAGCTTCACGCAGGCATTGACTACGGACCGGCCGCTGATCATTCTCAATGAGTCGGCAGTGAAGGCCTTGGGGTACGAGGTGGAGGAGTCGATTGGAAAAAGAATCCACTATGATTGGCGCGGGGAAACGGTGACGCTGGAGATACATGGGGTGGTGAGGGACTTTCACTTCCAAAGTCTGCATCGGGAGATAGAGCCCTTCGGATTCAGAAATGGCGCGAATGGCGGCTATTTGATCGCGAAATTTTCCCCGGGAGCGACTGGTGAGGCCCTGACGGCGGCACGCAAGGCTTGGGAGGCGGCGCAGATTGCAGAGCCCTTTACCTTTTCATTTCTTGATCAGGACTTTCAGCGCAACTATGAGCGTGAGGAGCGTACCTCTAATATCATTGTCTCTTTTGCGTTTTTGGCTTTGTTTATCGCCTGTTTGGGTCTATATGGACTCACTGCGTTTATGACCGAGTTGAAGACCAAGGAGATCGGCATCCGCAAGACACTGGGAGCAAGTGACTGGAGCATCATAAGCCTGCTGTCCAAGGATATCGGGAAAACGGTCCTGTTGGCAGTGATTATGTCTGTGCCGATTGGAATATACCTTTCAAAAAGCTGGCTTGCCAACTTTGCCTTTCAGATCCAGGTGGAGTGGTGGTACTTCCTGTTGGCGGGACTGGTTGCTCTGATTATAGCCATGCTGACGGTAAGCTTCCAGTCGCTCAAGGCTGCATTTATGAATCCGGTGGAGAGCCTGAAGAGCGAGTGATGAGAGTAAATTAGTATCAAGACATAAGTAGGGCTTGCTGAAAAAGTCTCAGCTATACCAGGCTTGCCTGCTCTCAGGGAGGCGAGCCTACCGGACAGGAAGGTTCAAGGCGGTCGAGTGATGATGTTTGCTTATACTTCGAATGATTCCAACTTAGAAGATGGTATGGCTGAGGCTAGCTGGAAAATCTCAGTTATGGGTTTGTCTGATGCATGGATAAAGACCTTTTACCCTCAAAAAGCTTGCACTTGCTGAAAAACTCTTCTCATAAAAAGAATGTCAATCATTCAGAATTATAGTTTTTGATTAATTAGTAGCGTTTTTCAACATGCCCTAAGTATCAAGATTATAGAGCCGGGATTTAAGAATCCAGAACCAAGATCCCTAGGGTATTTCAGTGCGAACGACGGACGAGTTCCACAAACTTGAAAATTGATTTCATACCTTTTCATTCCTTATTTCCGAAACATATGGAATTTTCCAAGCACATCGGGAAGACCATCCTTTTTACTGTTTCGGGCATAGATCTGACCGCAACAGTCCAAAATAAGGTTCAGTATGGCATCGTCCATATTGTGATTTTCGGAAATATTCCTGGGGATTTCTGCGTCCTTAGAGGTGGATGATCCCCAATGCAAAATAAGATACAGTAGATCAGGAAGAGAATATTTTTCAAAAATATTACGTAGAAAGTGCCAAGGATCAATTTCCGGCATCAACCTGTTTGTTTCCGGAAGAAAAGGGAATGTTTCTGTCGGGTGGCTTCCGGTTTCCGTTTTCCGATTAGCTTGACCAACTAATGGCTCAACAGAAGGCTCGTTTCGGATAAGATGTGCTGCATGGAGAAGTCGGGAAAAATCATTGACAAAAACATTGACACCTTCTTGGGGATCCCAATAGGCAACGCTGCTTTTTCCTTTTACAGAAAGAGAGAGTGTCTCAAGGAGGTAATGGGCTTCATAAATGGTATAGCGGTCTTTGAAGAAATGTAGGATATAGTCCAAAGGAGCGAACTGCTGCCCAGGTGGAATAGCATCTGGTAAAGGGTATCTGACTATCGGAAAGCGATCTTTCGCTTCCATAGCCTGAGTTGACTTCTGCGTGAGGTTGTAATCGATGACAAAGTGCATAATGTGAAAACCTTGGAAGGGTTTTTCTATTCGATTGCGGAATTCAGCTCGAATTTCTTTCGCTCCTCAGCGCATAATCCCAATAATGTGCCCAAGCATTCGTTGATTTCATTTTCTGTGCTATCCGCCACTTTATAAGAGCCATTGTATCGAGCCTTGCAATACGCTCCGTCCAAAACGGAAAGCGCCTCTTCCTTACCGCTAAATAAATCGGATAGCTCAGGGATATACTTCGAGCACAGTCTTAGTAGAACCTTTAGCTCATGGGTCTTCTTCTCTAGTTTTTCCCATGCCACCAACAGCCCTCTTAATGCCAACTCGGCGGATTGATGTAGAAAAAACAACTTCATTTCAGAAGAGGTAGTTTGTGCTATACGGAAGAACTCCTCAGATTTTTCAAGACTTTGGTTGAGGCGGGCCAAGGCAGCAGCCTTGATGGTTTGGAGGTTTTCATCGGAAACCTGAGGCAATCCTTCAAACGCTTTTTCGAGATATACAGGGGATGAAGAAAGGATTTTTTCCAGGAAGAATGGGGTTCCATCGGCCATGCACTTTGTCAAATAACCTACATTGATGCAGTGGATTTGATAGGAGGGTCTGTCCTTTAGGAGCAGACCGATCACCGCTTCAATCTGATCATGCTCGCCTGGGGTATGAAAGGGGAGTAAGACATACAGATCACTTGTGTTTTTGTTTTCGTGCAGATAAATAGCCTTGGGGCACAGCAGTATTTTCAGTGCGTCGCAAAGAATCTGGGACTCCTTTTTGTCTTGGGGGGCATTTGCCAAACCTTGGTTCACCTTCATGCCATAACGGATATAGGCCATCAGCATTTCCCAGAAATACAGGTTGTTTTCCACTTCTTCAGAAGTGTCCAGTTGCTGGACAGAATAGATGACAGAGCTTTTGTGGAGATCCCACAATATATTCTTAATGGATTCCTCGCTATAGCTTTCAAAGAGTTCAAATGGTTCGAAGTCAAAGGCAGTAGGTATCATGATGTTTTTGTTTTTGAGTGGTCAAATAGCCTGGTGTAGATGATATAACAGGCCTCAGTCAGCCTGATAAAGTCCTCAGAATGTTCCATAAAATCTTCAGCGTTTTCTTCCGCACCGCTGAAATTACAGATTGCGTAATCCCTCATCTCGTTCCATTTTTTCACCCATTTTTTTAGGGATTTTTTCAGGAAGAACCTCTTTAGAACAATCCAGGGATTTCTGATTTCCTGTATATCCAATCTGCTGGGCAATAAATAGATGTACTCTGATAGGTTGGGCGAAGAAGCCAATTCTCGATGCGGAACAAGGTCTTCTAAACAGGGGGCATCTACAGGCTCCAAGTAGCAATTTTCGTAGAGATAGTGTGCTGAGTAAATTAGTTTTAGGAACTCATTGCCAAAATAGGCGTGGTCTCCAGGCGTCAAGCCCTTATAGTCCGGTTTTCCGGATAACGCATTCTTAAAGATCCTCATTATCGTGTTTTTCCATGAATCGATATTCATCATGCTGATGAGAAGATCATATAAGACTTCTTTGCAATGCTCATGAGACTTGCATTTAAACTTTGAGGGGTAGGTTTTGTAGAAAGTGTTCATCAGATAGCGGGTTTGATGGTTTTAAGATTACTTCCATATTTTGATTCATTCGGATGTTCGGGTAAAAAGGAGGTATATTTCTTCATGTTTAGCTTATTTTCTACGCTTTGATTTGTTGCAATATTTCAGAAATGTAAATGGGTATCCAGAAATGCTTACTTTGGGAAACCTAAAATTTAATTTGGTGCCTATAATCATTATACTGCTACAGCTAAAGAGTTGAATAAGTATAAAGTGACCTTTTCGCTTGATGTTATGAAACAAGCTGATTGTCCGTAAATATTTATAAATTAGTTCAATCCGGATGATTAAGTGATTGTCGGTGTTTTCCGAGCCATCCGGATGCTGCTGGGGATCCAGCGATTATCGTCGTCTGCCAAAAATGCTTTTTTGGTTCTTTTTGGCTATATTTCTATAGCTGTCTTAAAGATGGTTGTTTTTATCTAATAAATCAAACTATAAAAGAGAAATTTTTCAATTATGTCGGAAATTGTCAAAAGAATTGGTGATTTCGCTCATGAAAAGCGAATCAGCATTCGTCAAATTGAAAATGCGGTTGGCTCCGGCAACGGAACTTTGTCCAAGGCAATCGGGTCAAATAAAGATATTCAGACCAAATGGGTTTCGCTGTTCATAGAGAAGTTTCCAGAAGTGAACCCTATCTGGCTTTTGACTGGGAAAGGGGAGATGTTGAGCACCAGCTTGCCTGTGGCCAGTGACGTGGTGGAAGAGCCCAAAGAGGAGTTTGTGACCAAAGAGGGGATGCGGCAAAAGCAGGAGGTAATCGAAGCGCTTAAAAGGCTTGTGGACTCTATGGAGGGGCAGCTCAAAGACAAAGAGCGACTGATCCACATGAAGGATCAATTGATCAGGGAATTGGAAGGGAAAAGGACTTGATTCGGGATATGCGGTATTGCTGATTTATCCTCCTCCTTATGGTCAACTATCCATGGACATATCTTTCCAATCATATTGGAAGAAAAATCAATTTTAATAGGATCAATGGGCACTGACCACGGCGGGGTGTGGGGAAATACCTTGGATAAAAACTATATCTGGGAATCAATGAACCCTGGAAAAGCTGTTCGATATTTCTTTGCATTTACCCAAAGATTCCTTCATCAGTTGGATTCACTTTTGGTTTTCCCAAAGGCAATCAACAAAGCTGAAAGAATCAAAAAAGACAACAGTGCTAATAGTCCGTTTGTCATCGCAGCGGCAAAGCTCAGTTTGCCCTCATCGATAAACGGATAGGGGTAGAAACCTGAATCCATGGGAAATGGTATAGATGACATATACCAGTGGATAGATCATCCACATAGGAAGCCATTTATAGGAAAGAGAACGTTTTGGAACAAACTTTATCCAAAGGAATAGAAAGAGCAGGGGAACGACGGTGTGAAATATTTCCGGTACTATCAGGTTAAGGCCACCGAAATCAGCGAGCGGTCACAGGATGATGTTATAAACCAGTCCTACGATTGAAATATATACTATGATGGCAGTCTGTGTGGTCTGTTTGCTGAAAAACTTCTTTAATGTGGAATGAGAGGTTCTATTTTGCCATGCCCATTTGGTTGCCCCTATTCACTCTTATTCCAATAGATCTTCAGGTTGTTGGTGGATCTGCCGGAAGCGATCAGGTCCAACTTACCGTCTCCATCCAAGTCTGCTGCCTGTAGGTCCTCGCAGGCCATTCCGTTTTTGTCTATCCAGATTTCCTCATACTCGGAGAAGGAGCCGTTTTTGGGGATAAATAGTTTGATTCCGAATTCACCCGCTTCATTTGGGAGCCGCCACCCTACGGCGATCTGATCCCATCCCAAACCCAAAAAATCACCCACAGCGAGTGCGTGACCGTCTTTGAGCTGGGTGTCAAGGACATTTCTTTTTGGCCCCTTTGATTGTAGATCTTGGCCAAAACCTTCATAGGCGACCAGTGTGGTGCCATGCATGGGCTCTATAGTGGCGAGAAATTGATTTTGTCCCGTTCCCTTCCCTAGCCGAAGTTCTCCTGCACTGGGGGCTGTAGGGAGTCTGAGTTTTTCTTTTTCCCAAAAGGAGGATGAGCGCGTTAAAAGATTTACCCCTTCTTTTCCTCCCAAGAGAACTGCATTGTCCGATGCGTCACCTATAACATCCAGGTTATGGGTAAGATGCATGCTTTCATCAATTACTTCGTAGTCCCATTCTTGCGAAGGATCTTCGGGGAATTCATACGCGATTACTTTGACCCCTGCGCCCTCACCATTTGCATTTCCTCTGCCATGGAGTGGAACTACTATCAGATGGGCTACAGTGCCATTCTTTATCCATCGCATTCGATGTGTGGTCGGTTCATGATGGAGTTGTTTTGGTGACCAGGTTAGTGTTGGATCATCCGGTCGGATGAGGTAAAACACCGCGCCGGACTTCTCAGCGTCCGAAGTTTCACCCGGATTCCATTGGGCGCCTACCGCCACTTCTACTTTTCCGTCTCCGTCTATATCCTGTGCCGCAATGCAGACATTGTCCGACTGGGTGAGATTTTCAGCCATCACATGTCTTTTCCAGTCTCCGTTTCTATACCACACAAAGTCATTTTTGTCAGCCAGAAGTATATCGGGTTTGCCGTCCCCATCTACATCCCCGATGGCAACCCCATAGCCTATTGAGATTTCGGAATCGATGATCTGCGGTTCAAAAACGGGTTCTTTTTGCATTTGAAAAGCTAGAAACAGATAGAATATGGGAATAGACAACATGGTTTTCTGGGCTGGTACTTTTTAAATATAAATAAAGTAAGAGATATTTTTAACTCTTAAAAGGTTAATTGTCAGGTTCCTGTCTTCTTTCTTTTTAGCTTCTATGGGAATAATAAAGCAGGCAGCTCAGGGATTTAGGAGATCGTACGCCTGCGCCTCAAGTGATTGATGCTGATTGAATAATTTCTGGAGCTCTCCGAATAGTTCTTCATCGGATTCCCATTCACTGGAAATTCCGGTAATTATCCGGCGATTGATTTCCAGGGATTTGGTCAATAAACCACAGAGCCGAGAGATGTTTTCCTGCTGGTAGTGGGGTGCGGCATTGAAGGATGGATTGTTGAGATTCGAGATGTTCAAGACAAGAATGGACATAGGCCGTCATGTTTAGATGATAAATACCAATGAATATCCAGAGACAATAATCTACACTATAAATAGTTCATGGATATTTGAAATACTTATAGATCGTCAGACCGAATCATGAGTGGTAGTCCTAAAAATGACAACGGGATCATCTGAATGGAGCAATTCGGAATATGGCTGTAAAGCAGCTTTGGCGTATAAGGTCGATACAAATTGTTGAAAGATCGACTCTTTTTATTATATTTCTATAAGTAGATGAAATATCGTGATTTATATCTATAAAAGCAATAGTAAATAATTTATATTTCTATAATGTCGGTAATTGTCACTAGAATAGGAGAATTCGCTTTTCGGAGCAAAATAAGTATCCGAACCATTGAATCAGCCATAGGGTCAGCAAACGGCACGCTCTCTAAGGCTGTCGGAACTGACAAGGATGTGCAGACCAGATGGATTGTAGGGTTCATGGAAAAGTATCCCGAAGTGAGCCCTACCTGGCTTTTGACCGGGAAAGGGGAGATGCTGAACGCAAACCTGCCAGTCTCTCATGATATGGTGGAAGAACCCAAGGAAGAGCTGGTGACCAAAGAGGCAATACGCCAGAAACAGGAAGTGATAGAGGCACTGAAAAAGCTTGTGGATTCCATGGAGGGACAGCTAAAAGACAAGGAACGGTTGATCCAGATGAAAGATCAATTAATTAAAGAATTGGAGGGGAAGCGTATTTAACAGAGATTTCAAATGTATTCCAATGCCCAATTTGCTGAAATCTTCTTATTATTTACCCTTACAGGTCACTATTGATGACAGGGAGCCTGTTGCGTTGGAAGAAGAATTTCGGAAACTGGGAAATATGATCATTCATCGCCAGCGTTTGGCGGTAGGCGACTACCTTTTTGACAGAGACTTTTTGGTAGAAAGGAAGACGATCCCTGATTTCTGTCTTTCCGTGAAAGACGGAAGATTGTTCAAGCAGGCTGGGAAACTGGCCGGAAGCCGCATTCCCGGATGTATTATCCTGGAAGGGAAAACCAAGGATTTTAAGAATACGGATTTTTCCCCGCAGGCCCTTCAGGGAATCCTACTCTCCATGTCCCTGGCATTCAGACTTCCTGTTTTACGGACTAAAAATATCTGTGAAACAGTACAGGTTATGTTGCAAAGCTTCAAGCAACTTGCGGGGGATGGCCTGGGAGAACATAGATTTTATCCCAGACCCATCTCGGCAAAAAAACGAAAAGACCCTTTTCTGGTACAAAAAATCCACATTCTGGAAGGGTTTCCGGGAATAGGTGCGGATAAAGCAGAAAGGCTGCTGATGAAATTCGGAAATCTTCAAGCAGTGTTGACAGCCTGTGATAAAGAGTTGCTGAGTGTGCCCGGCATAGGGGAAAAGACCGTAAACAGGCTTATTGAAATTTTGAGGAAATGAATGGCATGAGGAAGAAGTGGCCTTGCCTGAAAACAGGAAAACTGCCTGATGTCAGTGGGTTTTCCCAGGTTACTTGGTTCCATAAACATCTTTCTAATGGGGTACAGACTATTTGACATTTCCGGGACTGATGTTACCCATCACGACCTACAAGACAAAGGGGTTTGGTGCATTGAAGGCGCAAGCAAAGAGGAGGCTTTTGTCCGGCTGTACGGAAGCGAGCTTGACTTGGTTATTAATCCTGAAAAAAACACCAACCCTTATGCCCCTGACTTACTGAACACAAAAAATGGGAAACTGGGAGATTTAAAAACCCAAAATACGCCATTCTTTCAGGCGGGCAGTAGATTTGGGCTTAATCCTCAACATACCGTGGTTTTTAATGGGAAAGACAGGGATAGATACAGAGCTCTTTATCCTGAAATTGAGATCTACTTTGCGGTGGACTGGCAGGTTATTTCCTTTGAAAGCGGCAATTCTAAAGTAAATGTCGAAGCAATGGTAGGGGTATGGTTTATACCTTTTGGTGAATTGGACAAGATGTTGGAGAAGGCATCATTCCATTCATACCGACAAAGAGTGTATGACAACAAAGGCAACGCTAAGGGAAGTTACGTGTTGGATTTGAGGGATCCTGCTTTCAGGAACGTTATCAAAGGTTGATACCGCTTGACAGAAATGGGTGTGAATACCTTGCCGATTATAGATAAATTAGCTCAGTTTGGATTGGGAAATTTGAAATAATTCGACAGAACCATTTAGAGTTGTGGGAGAAGTCACAGTCTGGCAAGGACACCCAGCGGAACAGGTCAATACGATGAGGGAGCACCTTATTAAACTTAGGCAACAAGGCATAAATTCGTTAAACGATTAAAAATGAATTATACAATGACAAAAATTATTTCTAGTCCTTCGTGCGGGAATTCCCCCAAAATGGAGTTTCTGAAGGAATTCAATATAGCATTTGCCAAAGGAGACGTAAATTTCCTGATCGAAAGTGTCACTGATGATATTGTTTGGAATATTGTAGGGGACAAACAAATTAAAGGCAAGGTGGATTTTGCCGGGGAGTTGGAAAAAATGAAAGGGTATAAAGCCAGCGAACTGGTTCTTGACCAAATCTTATCGCACGGAAAGGAAGGAGCTGCAAATGGAACAATGAAAATGGAGGACGGGAAAATATATGCATTTTCTGACTTTTACCGTTTCAAGGGAGCCAAAGGCGTGAAAATCCAATCAATCTCCTCGTATATAATAGAGGTTGCAGGTTTTATTAAAGTAAACTCCTGAGGATAGGGTGAAATTATAGGGGCAGATGAAAATATATACGATACTAACATTAGGATAAATGCTTTTTTGCCAAATGGCAAATACCCAAACCAATTTCCATATCGGGGAAACTAAAGGTTTTTGAAGAAAATGCCCCTGTGAAAATCGAGAGAGAAAAACCTTGTTTTGGACAACTGCTATCTCAAAGGGGGCAATTTGAGTTAAGCGGAAGTTTTGAACTAGCGTCCACACCCGTACATCTTGCCATCGGCAATGGAAATGATTTCTTTTACTCCCCTTTATTTATTGGAAATGAGCGGATAGTGATCGAAGAAAATATCGAAGATTTTCCTTTTGATCTTCAAACCGAGGGATCAGCCTATGATGGGTTGAGGTATGACTTTGGTCAACTGGAAAAGGATTTGATTGTTCAAAGAGATGAACACCTTGCCGAAATGTTTTCGCTACGGGTACAGGGCAAATGGAACGACAGTTTGGAAAATGCATACTGGGGCAGATCAGGGCCTTTTGGGAAAATACGGACTCTTGATATCGAATTGGACAAAATCAGGGAGGAGTTTATTGATGACAACATCAATTCCTATTATACGCTGTGCCTCTTTGGGGTGTGCAAGACCGAATACCCCGGACCCAAAATTATAAATCTAATAGAAAAATTAGATCCGGAACTCAATTGACTCAGCCTATGCCAAGTCAATTGAGTCCCGTCTTATAAACCCAGATTTATCTGCCGGCGATACCTACTATGATTTTTCAGCATACAAGAATGAAACACAGATCAAATTTTCGGTTTTTTTTTCAAGGCAAATATGTGTTGCTGGATTTTTCCACTTTTTATTGTGGCTGGTGTCTGAAGGCAATTCCTGCACTAGGGGAAATTAAGCGGTGTCACAATGAAATGCTGGAAATCATCACCTTTTACGTGGACAAGAACCCTGTTGGGCTTTTAGGAGGAGAATTGATCGGGGATTTCACCAATACTCCTTTTGCAAACTGAACGATAGAGTGATTGTATTGTCTTACCAAGCCTATACTACCAATTACCTTTTTTTAACTTTGGCAAGTGAAATCATATAGAACCAACTGCTTGAGAGATGTCAAACAATCTTGAATTCCTCCACTTCGATATTTTTTCGGCAATTATTTTGGCAGGTTCAGTACAAGGGCTGTTTCTGTTTTTGCTGCTTATTACCAAGCAACAAAAACAGCCTTATCACAATTTGATTCTGGCAATGGTAGTCCTATCCTGTTCTTTAATCCTTTTTGAGATTTTTTTGGGTTATAGTGGGTTAATGTATCAGGTATTGTTTTTAGTAGACTATTCAGAACCTTTAATATTTGCTATGGGCCCACTCATTTTTCTTTTAGTCAGAAGTATGGGGGGCGAGCAGTACAGGAAGGCCGAATGGTTGCACTTTTTGCCTTTTGTATTTTATTTCCTTTATCACATGCCCTTTATGTTGGAAAACGATGACGTCAAGTTCAATGCGTTCCTCTGGGCGTTTCATCCTGAACGGGCACCTATAGACGCTGTCCACAAATTCCCATTTGATCCACTGCATATCAGGCGCAACCTGAACATCGTAGCGCTTATTCATTTTATCCTGTACCTTTTCCTTACTGTGTACAAAGGGAAAAAACTCCGGCAGAATGCGCACATCAATCCATATTTTCTATCCTGGATTAAGGTATTGCCAATCTCGCTTTTTGTTGTGGTTATCTTATACTTTGTTGTGAAATCAAGCTTTGAAAATGATCTGGGAGATCACTTACTGGCTTCCTTTCTCACTTTGCTGCTCTTCTTTATCAGTTATAAGATGTTGACAGATTCCGGTTTTTTTCAACCGCTGGCTCAATTGAAATATGAAAAATCCACCCTAACTGATGAAGGTAAATTAACCATCCTGAATAAGTTACAAGCGTTAGAGCTGACAGACTTTTTTCTTGAACCTTCCATCAGTCTTTCTGAATTGGCCAAACGGTTGAATACAAGCCCGCACTATTTGTCACAGGTACTTAATGAGAGTATAGGCAAAAGTTTCTTCGAGTATGTGGGAGCGCTCAGGATCATAAAAGCGCAAGAATTACTTTTGGATCAGAAAACCCGGCATCTGAAGATTGATGAAATTGCCGAGATGAGCGGTTATCTTTCAAAATCAGCTTTTAGCGCGGCTTTCAAAAAACTGACAGGCACCACGCCGGGAGAATTCAGAAAAACAGGCAAAAGTTCAGGTGCTATTTTATAATGCAGTACTCCTAACTGATCGGAAAAGTCAATTGAATCCTGCTGTTTGTCATTTCTTTGTCAAAAAAAGATATGACAACACAGATGAGATTAAGACGCTATGAATTGGATTGGTTAAGGGTAATAGCCTTTGCCCTACTTGTTTTTTTTCATACAGGTATGTTTTTTGTAAGTTGGGACTGGCACATCAAAAATAACGTGATCAGTGAGGCTATTGAATGGCCTATGATTTTTCTGAGTCAATGGAGAATGTCTCTTATTTTTTTGATATCAGGCGCCGGGGTTTATTATGCCATGGGATATAAAAGTCCTAAGATGTTCGTAAGGGATCGTCTTAAAAGGATACTCGTCCCTCTAGTGGCGGGGATAATCCTTGTGGTACCGCCACAGGTTTTTCTGGAGCGCTTGGCTCAGGGCGCCGAATTTGGCTATTTTGAGTTTTATCTGACTTTTCTAAAATTTGAGCCTTACCCCAATGGAAATTTCAGTTGGCATCACCTTTGGTTTTTGGTCTATATACTAGTTTACAGCTTGTGTTTTTTGCCTTTGCTTCATCAAATTCGCCAAAAGAACTTTTCATTTAATTGGGTAAGCAGTTGGATGATCATCGTATTGCCGGGATTGTGGCTCGGTATAGGTGAAAGCTGGTTGAGGCCTCTTTTCCCTACCACAGGTGCATTTATCGATGATTGGGCAAATCATTTTCTTTACATCAGCATTTTTGTTTTAGGCTTCATATTAATAAGTTCCGAATATCTGCAGGAGAAAATCCAACGCTTAAGATGGTATAGCCTTGGAGTGGCTCTTTTGCTTATAAGCATACTCTACAGTCAGTTCTGGCTATCCAACACGGGATTTGTTTTAGTCGGAGAGGTTGTGTACCGGTATATTGTCTCACTCAATCGCTGGTGCTGGCTTATTGCCATTTTGGGGTTTGCAATTCAGCATCTCAATAAGAAAAACCGTTCGCTTAAGGTATTGAATGAAATGGTATATCCATTCTATATTCTTCACCAAACCGTTATTGTTATTCTGGCTTTTTATTTCAAGGATATGCCTTGGTCCGTAGGCGGGAAATTCAGCATTATCTTAATAGGGACCTTTGCTATCTGTTATGTACTTATTCGGTATTTGATTATGAGGGTCAATATGTTAAGGCTTCCTTTTGGACTCAAACCCTATCAGAAACTGAAAAATCGAAATGTGGTCTTGCAATCCGACAAGCAAGTGCTTCAAAAATCGGGCGTAAGTTAAGTTACACTAAAACGTAGGGCTGTTCAAAAATCCTTTAACCGGGCTTTAGGTTTAGTAGTAGCCGCTGTTCCCATTTGATCGATGGGAACAGCGGCTATATGAGGAGCTATATCTCATTTTGGATTCTCGAATGAACTATAGGGAGACTTTTCAGACGGATTAGGCAGGGTGCTTGTAGCAGTAGCATATTCTGCCCTAGTATGAGGATATGAAGGGGGGAGCTGTCACAGAGATAACATTTCCCGGATAAGGACAGCCCAGATGCCTATCTGGTTTATTTCAGTTTTTTTACCGGGGACAAGGTGAGCTATCTTTCTATTTACTCTGTCCAAGTGAAGAATCTGTCAACTATTACTTTCTTAGTTTTTGGGGAGAGGAGAGTCTTTTCGTACCAAGTGCGTATTTCACTAGTCAGAAATCCCCAATACCCACCGTACATCAAATGGATCCGTGAGCTCAATCAGTTTTTGGTCATCGTGATTCCCGTCAAAAGACTTCGTTTCATCACCCAGCAGTTTTTCAATTAGCTCCCTTCTTTCATCCCTGTCTTTGCATCCTAAAAAAATAGAAATATAGTTTCCCAACTTTCTTCCTTCGTTGTGTACCAGATCCGAGCCGTGGATGGTTATCCCCTCTGCAAGCAGTGATCCGCTCACTACAATTTCCTTATTGGCAGGCAACTTATTTTCAAATGATTTCAACCGCAATACACCTCCAAAGCAAGATTGGTAAAAGGTGAGTGCCTTTTTACAATTTCCGGAGAAGGTTATAAAAACGGCACTCATTGCTTTATAATCAGTATGTGCTATCATGTTGGATTAAATCAGGCATCCGGAATTTCAGGTTCGACCAGTTTTATCAATTTCTCCAGGGATTCCTGCCAGCCCAGGTAGCACATTTCAGCTGGTATAACATCTGGAATTCCTTCTTGTAACACCTTGAGCTCAGTGCCACAGGAGACTTTTTGAAGCTGTATCGTGGTTGTCATTTCGCCGGGGAGATTAGGGTCGTCAAACCTATCGGTATATTTAATAAGTTCGTTGGGCTTTATTTCCAGGTATTCACCCCCAAAGGAATGGCCGTTTCCGGTACTGAAATTAATAAAGGTCATTTTAAACGATTCCCCTACCTTAAAATTCATTTCCTGCACCGTGCAGAGAAAGCCATAAGGAGGAAACCAAAAGGAATTGGCTACAGGGTCTGAAAATGCCCGAAATACCTTTTCAGGGCTTGCTTTGATTACTCTGTGTAATGAGACTGAGTTGTTTTTCATGATTTATATAGTTTTATTTTTAACCAGTTCATTTTGATTGTCCATGCTTTTGAATCTTGCCGTTATAGATATAGGAAACTGCAAGGATGCCCAACACTACAAGAGGCATTAACATAAATCCGATGTTTTGATCTACACAGGCATGGCTGATAAACGCATAGATCAAGCTAAAGGTCAAGCCTGCGTAAGCCCACTCCCTAAGCTTGGCGGGCACGCCGGGAACTGAAATAGCTAGTACTCCCAAGACTTTACTGAAAATAAGGGCATAGGCAAAGTAATCGGGGTAGCCCAACGGCTTGGTGCCTGCATTCACATATTCCGGTGCAAATAATACAGTGCCAAGTGGCATTACTCCCTCCCACAGAAGGATGATGGTAGTTGCCGTCCAAAAGATTGTTTTGTTTTTCTTCATGATAAGAGGTGTTGGTTATTGATTTTTTGATTCCACATAGCTTACAAAACTGTTTAAAATAGCCTGCCATCCTTGTCTCTGAAATTCAGGATCATTTTCGGTTTCCGCATCAAAGGTGGTTTCTATAAGGGTCTCACCGTTTTGTCCAGAAAACAACGTGGTAGCCTTTCTTCCATCACTCATTGTATAGGTGATCTCCTTATGCAGCTCCACGGTATCATAGGTTCCTTCAAAATCGAATCCGAAACTCCCATCTTTTGCTTCCATTCTATTCTTGAACTTTCCACCGGATATCAGGTCGTTTTCACTACTTGGGCAATGCCAACTCGGATCCGGGCTGTTCCATTGCACAATGTCGGCAGGGGTATTCCATGCCTTCCAGACT
Organism: Algoriphagus sp. AGSA1; assembly: GCF_021390545.1. GTDB lineage: Bacteria > Bacteroidota > Bacteroidia > Cytophagales > Cyclobacteriaceae > Algoriphagus. The sequence goes on from NZ_JAJUWR010000001.1 coordinate 145,710, forward strand.
TTCTCCACAGGAGCATTTACTGTGGCTTCTACTTTAATCCTGGTTGTTTTGGTCATGTTATTTAGTGTTTTGTGTTTGTTAGATTTTATGATGTAAAATTACTGCCGCCCAGGCGACCTTATATGTTGTGAAAATGACAATATCAGGGGTGGATAATGCCAAGGCAATGCTTATCTTAGGTTGATTTTTAATTTAAATGCAATGCGGATTTCAGTCTTTGTCCCTCAATATGGGGTAATTGAGGCGGTGACGCCACCATTTCGAAGTTTTAATACAGCCAATGAGTTTTTGACAACCTTCGGTAAGAAGCCCGTTTTCGAGGTGGAATATGTGGGCTTAAATGAATATGTACCTGCCAATAATGGAGAATATACCATTAAAACGAATAGGTTGCTTAAGGAGGTTTCATACACTGATTTACTGATTATTCCCCCCACATTCGGAGATACTGAAAAAGGAATACAAGCTAATCTTGAAGCTATTCCTTATTTCAAAAGCCTGTATGCGAACGGAGCCCGTCTTGCCAGTTTATGCATCGGGGCTTTTCTATTGGCGGAAACAGGCCTGCTAAATGGTAAAAAATGCTCTACCCACTGGGCACATGTGGAGGAGTTCAGGGGGAAATATCCCGAAGTGGAAGTGGCGGACGGAGCGATTATTACAGAACACGACAATATCTACAGCAGTGGGGGAGCCAGCAGTTTATGGAATTTAATTCTGTACCTCATTGAAAAGTATTCCGATAGGGAAACCGCGATATTGATTTCAAAATATTTTGCCCTGGATATGGGGAGGGACAGTCAGTCACAGTTTGCGATCTTCAGAGGCCAACGGTCCCATGAGGATCAGGAAATCCAACTCGTGCAGGATTATATTGAGGCCCATTATGAAGAAAAAATAACGGTGGAATGCCTGGCAAGTTTAATCAATACCAGTAGAAGAACCTTTGAAAGAAGATTTAAGGCGGCCACCAACAATACCCCAATAGAATACACACAGAGAGTGAGAATTGAGGCGGCCAAAAAATTCTTTGAAGCCTCCAGAAAAAATGTATCCGAAATCATGTTTGATGTAGGCTATACCGATACCAAAGCCTTCCGGGATATTTTCAAAAAAATCACAGGACTTACACCCATTGAGTACAGAAATAAGTTTGCGCGTGTGGGGTATGAGGTTTGAGATCTAAATGGGAGTTTTTTAGGGAGCATCTCAGCTTATGTGGAGCATATAAGGGGCATTTTACAGGGTCAAACTCCTTCTCCTAAAGGCAATCCGTTGTATCATTTATCCACCTGTTTGATCAACCGCACCCTCCTTCAATAAAGATGTCACCAGCTCTACGGTTAACGGTTTCTTGCCCGCTTTTTCCCTGAGGGAATCAAAAGCGTATCTAAAGTCACATCCCTCTTTGTAAGCACTGCATCCATAGGCTGTTTTACCCCTGATTATTGTTCCTTTTTTGCACAAAGGGCAGGGAATGACCGGAGGAGTTTTTTTAGAAGCAGGAGAATTGGCCGGTTTCTTTTCTTCCAAAACGAGTTGCAACCTGTCATTGAAGCGTAGCAAACCTTCTTTTTCTCCTGTAGGGGTTTTGAATCCTTTTAAGTGGACAGTGGATCCTTTCTGGAGCAAACGCAAGTATTGATTCTCTGATATTTTCTTTCCTTCGAAGGAAAAAGGAAGTAAAAAACCGCATCCTTTTTTGTAGGCACTGCACCCATAACTCGACTTTCCTTTTAGCAAAGCCCCTTCCTTGCATTTTGGACAAGAATGACCCAATATTGCAGTTGCCGTTGTTTTTTTTTCTTTTTCAGGAGCCTTGATTTCAGTGGGTTGGGATAGTTTGACATGATTTTGCTCCATCATAACTTCGACCACCAGTTGCGCCACCATTTGCTTCATGTTGTTTACAAAAGCACCCGCATGAAAATTCCCTTTTTCTATCTCTTTCAATTGCTTTTCCCACTGTCCTGTCAGCTCTGCTGAGGTCAGCAGGTTGTTCTTGATGATATCGATCAATTGCATGCCTGTTTCGGTGGGCAAAATCTGCTTTTTATTCCGTTCAATGTATTGGCGCCTGAACAGGGTTTCGATAATATTTGCCCGGGTAGAAGGGCGACCAATGCCGTTCTCTTTCATTAGCTCCCGCATCTCTTCGTCGTCCACTTGTTTGCCGGCAGTTTCCATGCCTCTCAACAGGGTCGCTTCTGTATAGTGTTTGGGTGGTTTGGTTTCTTTCTCCAGGAAAGAAGGTTCATGCGGTCCTTTTTCCCCTTTTTTAAAGATGGGGAGCTCATCCTTCTCTTTTTTATCTTTACCGTCAGCTGTCTCAAAAACAACCCGCCAGCCTTTTTCTAAAATCACCTTTCCGGTTGTCTTGAACGGAACAGTATCCACTTTTCCCAATACTGTGGTATTGGCCACCACACAATCATCATAGAACACCGCTATGAACCGCTTTGCGATAATGTCGTACACTTTCAGGTGATTGCCGTGCAAACCAGCTTCCATGCCTGTAGGAATAATGGCATGGTGATCGGTTATTTTTTTATCATTGAAAACCTTGGTGGATTTTTTTAGTTTTTTGCCCAAAACAGCTTGAGTCAACGATTTATAATTCGTTAGTTTCTCTAAGATTCCGGGCGTTTTGGGGTAAATATCATTTGGTAAAAAGATGGTATCTACTCTTGGGTAGGTGATTGCTTTTTGTTCATAAAGTTGTTGGGCAATTTTAAGTGTTTCCTCGGCAGAAAGGCCAAACTTGTTATTGCAGTACACCTGTAATCCTGTGAGATCAAAAAGCTTTGGTGCGTATTCCTTCCCTTTTTTCTTTTCGATGGAGATGACTTCAAAATCATGTTCTTTTACTGTTTTGGCAAAAGCCTCTCCCTCTTCTTTCTTCAAAAACTTTCCTTCCTCACAGTTAAACACAGTTTCTCTATAGACCGTTTGTAACTCCCAGTAAGGTTGTGGCTGAAAATTTTGGATTTCTTTAAATCGGTTCACGATCATGGCCAGGGTAGGTGTTTGGACTCTACCTATGGACAGCACTTGTTTGTATCCGCCATGTTTGACCGTATATAAGCGCGTGGCGTTTATTCCCAACAACCAATCCCCGATTGCCCTGGAATATCCCGCATAATACAGATTATCGTACTTGGCAGAAGGCTGCAGTTTTTCGAAGCCTTCTTTAATGGCCTCTGCGGTCAGCGATGAAATCCATAAGCGTTTGACTTCCCCCTTGTACTCTGCCTGTTCGATCACCCATCGCTGGATCAGCTCTCCCTCTTGACCGGCATCCCCACAGTTGATAACAAGAGTGGCAGTCTCAAACAGTTTTTTTACAATTTCAAATTGCTTCTTGATCCCTGGGTTATCTACAACTTTGGTTTTGAACTTCTGGGGAAGCATCGGAAGGTGACTTAGGCTCCAGCTCTTCCAATGCGGTTCATAATCGTTCGGTTCAAATAAGGTACAAAAGTGTCCGAATGTGTAGGTTACGATATATCCATTCCCTTCATAGTACCCATTCTTTCTATCAGTAGCTCCAAGAACAGCTGAGATTTCACGGGCGACACTTGGCTTTTCGGCAATACAAACTATCATCTGAAGCAAAAATAGCTAAAATAGCATGAGCGTGACGGGCTGCTGGCGTAGTAAAGTATTGGAAAATAAAGTAAACGCTGTGAGCCAAACTGTTAATGATTATTCTTCCAAACGATGATACAGATGGGAAATGCTCATTACATATTCCTGGCCTAAGATTAGGTCGAGATGAAGGGGGGATGATCATTTATCCAAACTTGCCTAAGAAATCTTTTTGACTCAGTCCATATTTTTCTTTGCCACCGTCCAGCCTGAGGAAGTAGCCAATTCCGGAGGATTGGAAGAGAAAAGCTTTCCTGCCTCTTCATCCCCTTTCAGTTGCCACTTATACCAGTTAAGCGCTACCCGTGCAAATTCACCACCATATGGTTGTCCATAGGTCCCACCATGCCCCACGTCCAGATTGCCCATGAATATAGGGATATGATTGATGCGGCTGAAATCGTCCGTTCCGTTTGCATAGGCGATGTCAGATTCCCCACCAAGTAAATAAAGGGTAGGGACTTTGATGTTTTGCAACTGATCCTTGTTGACCTTGGGCATGCCGGCCATTCCTGCGCCTGGGCTCCCCAATACGCCACTGTTGAATACGCCAACCGTAGTGATTCTGGGGTCTCCGGCCACTTCTATGGTTTGCAGCCCCCCGCAGGACATACCGCTCACGGCAATGTGTCCGGTGTCGATTTTTTGGTAATAGGGACTCTTAGGGTCATTATTTTGTGCTGTGGCCCAGTCTATGGCATCCAGTAGTTTTTGCGATTTGGAGCGCACATCCGTCTGTTTGGGCATGGTACCGATTGCTACGACCAAAAAACCATGGGAAGCAATTTCATTCAGGAAGTTGACATGCTCCCAAGGGGAATCGTAGCAGGCACCATTGCCCCAAGCGATCACTTGAAGCTTGTTTGCTCCTCCAAAAGCATCAAGCTTCTGGGGCCTAAAGATGGTATGCGTGGGCAAACTGGGCTCTGATTTCATCAGTGCAGGATAAATGCCAGTACCTCCGTTTTCAATGATTTCGCTTACTGTGCTTTCCTGAAAAACAAGGTTCTCTGAAAAGAAAGGCAAGGCTTTGGTTTCTATACGTTCAGCTATGCGGTTGAGATGGTCACCTTCGTAGCTTTCATAGAGATGCTCGATCTGGTAAGCGTCCAAAACCTCATGTAGCTTTTGGGTAGCCTTGCTGATGCCGCTATCCTCTGTGCCGGCATCCATTCCTATGGCTTTGAGCCTTTTCAGGTTTGGGATGTATTGATCTAGGGTGGTAAGCGTACGGCTGGCGATGATCTTATTGATAATATCCTGTCTTGGTGATTCTTCCTTCACGGGGAGATCCAGATAGAATGGGGGATTTTGGGGATTTGGCGCAAATGCCGCCGATGTGGCGAGAGCCGCAATTTCGAAAAATGAGGCATCCTGTAGTTGATCTGGGGTTAGTTTTTCCAACTTGGATATCATCTCAGGATCGGTACTTGCTCCACCGTCCATACAGCAAGGGCTAAGGGCATAGATCGCGGCAAAAACATCCGGATACTTCATGCCAAGACGTAACGTGCCAAAGCCTCCCATGGAGTGTCCCGCAAGTCCTCTGCTGGCCTTATGGGGCAGGGTTCTGTAATTGGAGTCTATGTAGCTCACCAGCTCTCGGGTGATGAAGGTTTCCCAGTCGCCTATGGTGGCTGAACTTGCGTACATGCTTCCTTTGAATTTGTTGTAAGCATTGGGCATCACCACAATCATCTCTTTGGAACCTCCAGAAGCGAGGGACTGCTCGATCACATCCTGGAGGTTGATCCAATGATTTTCCCACCCAAACCACTGGGAATCTGTATCGGTAAATCCATGTAGCATGTAGAGCACGGGGAAATGTCGGTCAGGATCAGTTTGGTAGGAAGGGGGGAGGTACACAGTCACATCCCGATCTACAGGATCCCCTATGAGGTTGCCTTCCAGTGCGCTGCTGTGTACTTTGATCCGCTCTTTGCTGCCTTTTTGAGCCTGGGCAGCAGTCAATCCAAAGCATAGGAGCAGGGTGAGTAGAAACGTTTTTTGCATGGGTCTAATGGGTTTAGGTTTTACGTAAAAATAGGTCAAACTGAGAAGTTCTCCTATCCACAGGATCAACTATGGGGCATTTATTATGCAAGTTGGGATTGTGACAACAGGATCAAGGGCCTAAATGAAAAATATATGCAACTGGTTGTGCGGCAGCTTAAAAGTCGATACCAAACCAGAAAAACCATCTTGACAAGCGGGCTCTGAATTTAAGAAGGATGGAATTTATCAGGGACAATTTCCAGCATTTTCAAAAAACAGTTTTTCCATTGACTTGGTAAAAGACAAACGATTGGGGTGTTGAGCCTGATTCCGAACTTTTCTGAAATTGACCTGACCTGGCTTTTTCTGAAAATCAATTTCAAAGCTGTTTTGACAGATAGATCTGGCTTTTCTAACAGAAAGGAGATAAACGCTAAGTATTTTACCTTAAGCCCAAAATCAAAAGACGACTGTTTTCTATTAATGCATAACAGAGCAGACTTGACGCTTGGTGGGGGCAAGAAACTTTCGGGACTTACTTCATACAGAAGTTTTAAGTCATAGAAAGTATGATATAAAACGATATAGGGATTGTAGAGCTTACCCGAAAACAGCTTTTGTGCAGGCTCTAACTGAAGGACAATAGACCCTCTAAGGAAATGTTCAACACTCCCAAACATCAGAATTTTGAAAATATCGGAAGTAATACCGTAAGGGATATTGGACACAACCTTAAAGTGCATCTTGGGAACCTCAAAATCTCTAAAATCACAAGCAACAACTTTGACATTATGGGCATTGGAAAACATTTTGCGTAAATGTTCAACTAACGCCATGTCTTTTTCAACAGCTACAACATTGTTGGAGATTTTTGATAAATGAACAGTGAGAAACCCCTTGCCTGCCCCAATATCCAAAACCGTATCTTGACTACTTATATTTGCTTGTTTTATTGCATCTTCTATTAGCGCTTTGTCAATAGTAAAGTGCTGACCCGTAAAACGAACGGGCAATTTCTTTTTTGTCATTGATTACTACTTGCAGGTGAATACTTGAATTCAAATCGCGAAGAAGTGAATAGACAGTATTACCCGACAGAGCAACTACGACAAAGCAATGCCACCAAAAAATGACGGCACACACAAAGCATAGACTGGTTGTCTTGACCTAAAAATTTGATTGGAATTTATTCAGAACCGCCTATCACTTAGATAGAAGTCCATAGTCTGCAAAGACAATACATAGAGATGTTATTTTAAATTATACGACTGCAAATTTAGTAAAATTTAATGGTAAACAAGAGAAAATGAGAGCCGACCGCATAACAACTAGGTTTTTGTATGTACGGGTCTCCCCGTATCAAGTTCGGGTCAGGCTGTATATAGCGGTTTGTAAAGCATAAAGTTACTGCTCTTTGCGCCGCTAGCCTCTTTCTGCTGCTTTTAACAAGCATTTGTCTTGGGGTGCAGTGGATTGTGTTTTTAATCACACCAGCTCTTATACTTGACCGTTGGAAGACACGCTATACCGACTCAACAGTGGATTTTCTTAGCTCATTTGATTTTTTCCTTGGTTCATTTAATTGTGGTTGAGCCTTGCTTTGGTGTAAAATACTTTTACCTCATCAAACATTTAAAATAAGTAGAAAGATGAACAAAGAACTTGTGTTTTTAAGAACATTCGCCGCGGTTACGGCTATTGGTGTGACCATCCTTACGACATCAGCATTCAAAAATTCCGGCAACCAAAGATTCAGTGAGATTGACGTGGAACGCATCAATATCGTGGAAAAAGACGGTACGGTAAAAATGGTCATTACAAATGTGGATCGTTTTCCGAACGGAACTGACATAATCAATGGCAGACCGACTAATGAGGGTAGAAAGAAGCGTTCGGGAATGTTGTTTTTCAACGAAGAAGGCATTGAATGTGGTGGGTTTATTTATGACGGAAGAAAAACGGAAAATGGTCACACAGCTGGACTTTCTTTAACCTATGATCAATACGATGGGGATCAGGTAATGCAATTGCTTACACAAGATGTAGAGCAGGGCGATAAACGATTTGTAAGCAGTACTTTGGCTTTCAACGACCGTCCGAGCAAAGAATCGCAAATCAAAACGATGGAAATTATGAAGGAACTTGAAACGCTTCGTAATTCAGATCCAAAGGCAATGGAGGAAAAATATAAAGAATATGAGAAACAAGGCTTGGTTGGAGGTGTTCCCCGTGTGATGCTTGGCAAATCCAGAAGCCAGAATAACGGGCTTTTTCTTTTTGATGATAAAGGGATGCCGAGGGCAATGTTTTTTATAGACAAGGACAACAATGCCCAGTTGGAGTTCTTTGATGAAAAAGGGAATACGATAGCTTCATTTCCCGAAAAGAAAGACTAAATAAAGACACAGAAAATAGTCCTGTGAAATCATAGGGCTATTTTTTTTGTAAATTGCCCTATCAAATTCTCAATGAAAAATAGTATCCGTAAAATACATCAAAACCGGTATTTTTTGCTGTTCATTTTGCTGTTTGCTTATGTGCAGTCTATATACACACGCATTGTGGGAAGACAGCAAATCAACGCTTATACGTTCACGCCGGAAGCGGCTTTTATGTCCTTGGTTGATGCAGGAATATTGTTTTTGATTATACTTTTCTTTATCAGGAAGTGGCAAAAAAGAGATGTGTCCGACACCAAAACCATGGTTAAGATCTTTGGCTCATCATTGCTTGTATTCGTTGCTTTAATGCTGCTAACGGGATTTCTGATTGCGTTGGCTTTTGGTAACGTAGTGCGAAATTTTAACCCGCAAACATTAACGGTTTCATTGTTCTCAGATTTTTTAAATGGAATTATTTATGGCAGTTTTTTCCTGGTCTATTACTATTATCAAAGCAACAAAACACACCAGCAGAAGCTTACGGCCTACAACGACGCGCTGGCGGAAAGCAAAATCAACCAACTCAAGACCCAGCTCAATCCGCATTTTCTGTTCAACAACCTGAACGTACTGGACCAACTGATAGAGGAAGACAAACATAAAGCGTCCGATTTCCTGAATGAATTTGCGGAGATTTACCGTTACGTGTTACAATCAACGGATAAAGAATTGATTTCCATTGGGGAAGAAATTGATTTTGCACGGCAATATTTCAAACTCATCCTGCATAAATATGGCAATGCTTATCAACTGCATATCGATGGTGAAAATATAAACGGTTTTATTGTTCCGATGACTTTGCAATTGCTCCTTGAAAATGCAGTGCAGCACAATCTGGGAACGAAGGATGATCCGGTTTGTATTCAACTAAAAATTGACGAAAATATAGCTGTTTCCAACAATACAAATCTGAAACGAATCAGCAAGCCCCCATCAGGACGGGCATTGAAGAACCTGGAAGAACAATACGGACTGCTTTCTGAAAGGCCGATAGAAATTCATCAAACGGAAAATGTTTTTTCGGTCAGTATTCCCATCATCCACAAGCAAAACGCATGACAACAATCCTCATCGTAGAAGACGAAATCCCGGCAAGAAAAAAACTCAAACGTTTTATCGAAGGATTGGATTCGCCCACGGAAATCATAGCGGAATTGGATACGGTACAATCTGCCATTGAGTTTTTGAGCCACCGTCAACCCGACCTTGTTTTTTCGGATATAGAATTGCTGGACGGTAATGCTTTTGAGATTTATCGTCAGGTTTCCGTTACCTGTCCCATCATTTTTACCACGGCTTATGACCGGTTCTGGATGGATGCCTTTGACGGCAACGGTATCGCTTATCTGTTGAAACCCTTTTCCAAAGAGCGTTTCCAAAAAGCCTGGGATAAATTTCTGCTGCTCAAACATTCCACCTCGGAAGAACAAAACGCTATCGCCGGTTTGACGCAGCTTATCAGGGAGAACTTTTCGCAGAAGTCCTATAAAAAGCGTTTTACGGTCAACACGCATCAGGGCATTTACTTTTTGGACACGGGAAACATTTTGTTTTTTGAAGCCAACGAAGGTGTGGTGTTTGCTTATGACCATCAAGGAAAGAAGCATCTGCTGACCGAATCCACGTTAAAGGAAATAGAAGGGCAACTTGATTCCTCGGACTTTTTCCGTATCAACCGCAGTGAAATTGTCCATAAACGTTACATCCAAAAAATAGAACGCTACAACAAAAACACGCTTGCCATCAATTTAAAGGGCTTCGAGACCTGCCTCAAAACCAGCCAAAACCAAACGGCCGCATTTAGGGATTGGGTGGAGAAATAAGAGCGTACGTACAACAACCGGGTTTTCTTCGCATGCAAAGCACAGCTTGGCTTGCCCGCAGAGGCCGGGAACGATGAAGCCGTTTCCCGATAGCAATCGAGTCATAATGCCAGCTCCCGATTCCCGGGAGCTGTAGTAAATTTCAAACTCGATTATCTGCCTAAGAAAGCTGCTCTATTGCTACTGCAATCGGTGTAGTGCCATCGTGCATACTTATTACTTTTTTATGCGAGGATGTACTTTTCAATAGTTCTGAAAGCATTTCAGCTACATTTTCTATGGAATTTTCTCCATGATGGTCTATGTTCACCTCGACTAAACCAGATCCTTTGGTCTCTATTAATGCACCAGGCTGCAAAATCGTAAAGTTCAATTTGGTTTGGTTGATCAAGAACAAATCTGCATAATGCTTGGCCAGATAATAATCTGTAAGATTCTTGAGGCCTTCTACTTTCCATTTGGAAGGTGAGAGGGAGTGGATAGCACTTAACATGATGTATCTTTTAATCCCTCTGTTTTCTGCAGCCTGCATTGTTTTTACCGCCCCATGCAGATCTATCTGAAGTAAGTTTTTCCCTCTGGATCCGGATACAAAGTAAACTGCGTCCACATCCTGCGGAAAATTCTTGGTAATTACATCCAGCTCTTCTGTAATATCCAGTTCAATTTGCCTATAATTGGAGTGTGCGAAAAGCTTGTTGTTCTGCCTGGAAGTACCGATTACGGTATGACCTAGGTCTAATAATATTTTGGTTAAGTTTTTCCCAACCCGTCCACTCGCCCCTATTATCAAGATCTTCATACGATTAAGTTTAAGATTAAATTTTATGTGAATATTTCCTTTTTGGATAGCTATGAGATGTAAGCTATTTCTATGTTGATTTTTCTGGAAACTACCATAACTGATGTAGGATTCTAAAAGGTACTCCTAGATATAGTGACTACCAAATGATAATTAAAAACAGAAGCTTTTTAAAACGATCATTTTAACCACCGATCAGGATAGGATTTATTAAAAATCCTGAATGGTTGGTCTAATTACAATTTCGTTGATATCCACATCAGCAGGTTGTTCGATTGCAAAAGTGATTGCACGTGCGACACTTGAGGCAGGAATAGCCACCTTGTAAAATTCATCGACACCTTCCGAACTCTCTTGATGGTTGGTTCCCAACTTTAACTCTGAATCCACTGCGCCTGGCTCAATAGTAGTCGTACGTATGTTACCTCCCACTTCATGCCTCAATCCATCGCTTATTGCCCGAACAGCAAATTTAGTCCCGCTGTAAACACTTCCTCCCGGACTAAAAACTTTAATCCCGGCCACAGAACCTAAATTGATAAAGTGTCCTGAATTCTGTTTTTGGAAAATGGGCAAAGCGGCGGCGATTCCATAGAGAACACCTTTGATATTAACGTCAATCATAGCATCCCATTCATCAGTCCTGACCTCTGACAGGGGAGCAATGGGCATTATGCCTGCATTGTTGATCAATACATCAATTTTACCGTAGGTGGCAATGGCTATATCAACTAAGCGCTGTACTTGCTCCTTACTGGTCACATCTGTTACCTGATATGATGCTGTACCTCCTTTTGAGGTAATATCTGTTACGATTTTTCTCAATCTATCTGCACGTCTTGCCCCGAGCACCACTATTGCCCCCTTTTCAGCAAGATGCTTTGCCGTTTCTTCCCCCAGACCGCTACTGGCCCCGGTAATCACGATCACTTTGTTTTTAATGTTATTTTCCATCTTATTCGTTTTTAAAGATTTATTGGGTTGGTTAAAACAATTTCCCTGGTTTCCAGTAAAGGCACAATTTGTCCTAAGACCAGCTCTTGAAAATGGGACGAGTTACGGTGCTCCGCCACAGCAGCTTCACTACTGTATCCTTCGAATAATACCAACGTGTCCGGGTCTGACTTACTTTGGTGGATTTTATAGAACAGATTGCCATCCTCTTGGATACTCTGATCATGTACTGTCTTAAGTAGGGCTAAAACATTTTTGAGCTGACCTTCCTTTACTTTCCATGTAGCAAACACATGTACTGGATTATGATTTTCCATTTTGATTTTTTTTAAATTAATATTTTTATTTTCACATAGAATGGCAGATGCCACTTGGTAAACATGTATTGACCTCCTAAGATTTTGAAGGAGGCCAATACAGTTCTCCTGTTAATTTTGGACGGACTCCAATAAAGAAATCATTTTTTCAGCCACTCCTTTGGCTGAGGCTGGATTCTGGCCGGTTACCAAGTTGCCATCCACAATGCTGTGATCGGACCACGGTGTCGCGGCATGAAATTTTGCCCCTTGTTGGGTTAGTGCTGTTTCTAGTAGAAAAGGCACATCTGCTAGAGCATAGTTGTTTTCTTCCTCGTCAGTAAATGAAGTAATGTTCTTGCCGTCAATGAGGTAAGATCCATCGCTTAGTTTTACATTTAATAAGGATACCGGGCCGTGACATACAGCACCTATTACAGCATTACGTTCGTACGTTTCCTTGATGATTTGTTTAAGAAGGGCATTTTCCGGCATATCCACCATGGGTGCCAATCCTCCTGGGATAAAAACCGCATCATAACTGCCCACATCTGCATCGGAAAGTTTACCTGCCTTTTGCATCGCTTCCCAGCCCCTACCTGTTAGAAAGGCAAGATTTGCAGGGTCGTTGGCTAAATTAAGAGCGTCCAAATAGGGTGTGTCACCGGTTAAGCTGGCAAAATCTATCTGATAATCCGCTTGTTCAAACTCTGCATAAGGGTGAGCGACTTCAGGAAGAAATGTTCCTGTCCTCCTGTTGTTTGGGCCAATCGAATTGGCATTGGATACGATAATTAGAATTTTCTTTTTCATTTGTGTTTCGTTTTTAATGTTTGTTTTTTGATTTTCTGAGATGCTTTCCTGTTGATTTTGTGCATATGCCGAGAAATAGACAAGTGCCAGGGTAATAATCATGAGTCTTTTCATTTCCGTTATTAGTTAGCTGTTGCTGATTTATTTATAGTACAAATTTACAGTGGCACACCCTCGGAAGACGAGGAGGGAAATCACAAAAAAACTGTGATCGAGATCACGGTTGTGAAGGTCTTGGCCTATAAATCCCTGATATTACCCTTGGTTTTTATAAACCGCAATGCTGTAATAATTCAAGGCATTGGCTTTCAATTTTGTTTTCAAGCCGAAGCTGGTTTAGGTTTTGCCGTACGCTTCCATTAATTTCCAGCTGATTAAGACGATAGCAACGAACCTGTTGAAAAAACCACTAAAGAGTCAAATCAGTCCTTTTTATCGCGATCAGTTAGACTTATCTTCAAAACACCGATGATTTAGGGAAGTGGGTTTTGCTTATTGGATTTTGACAACAGAATCAATGGTTAGAAAAATAGTTGCGGTCATAAGAACAATTCAGTAAATGGATAGATTACGTAAGCATATAGAAGAAATAGTCTCGATTAGTGATCAGGAATTTGAGCATATAAAGACATTTTTCACTTTAAAAAGAGTTCGAAAAAATCAGTTTCTTATTCATGAGGGAGATGAGGTGAAGCACGAGTTCTTGGTTTTGTCAGGGATTTTCAAGGTTTTTTATGTGGATGAACTCGGGAAAGAATACATACTTCAGTTTGCGAAGCAAAACTGGTGGATGTCAGACTATCCGGCTTTTTTTAAAGCACAAAAGGCGGACATGTTTGTGGAATGCATTGAAGCCGGGGAGGTTTTGGTTTCTACCTTGGAATCAAGAGAAAAAATGTCTTCGGATATTCACAAAATGGATCAGTTCTTCAGGGTAAAGCTAACCAATGGTTACGTTGCTTTGCAGCAAAGAATAAGATCTTTGTTGACAAACAATCCACAGCAGCGCTACGAAGAGTTTGCTGTGCTATACCCGGATCTGATGCAGCGTATTCCTAAAAAGCTTATTTCGGAATACTTAGGCGTAAGCCGTGAAACATTGAGTAGGCTTTATTCCAAATAAATAACATGTAGTCATTTATTGATATGAAATCGACAAAGATCCCATCTGGTCTTAGAAAAACAGTTATAAACGGATTAAAATATATGTCCTTTATGATCTGCCAACTTATCCGAGAGAATATTGGAAAAGGAACTTTTTATCTCAAAAAACCTGAGGAGTTCTTTTCCTGATCCAATAGTTGTCGTTAGGCCTTAGCGTTTGGCAAATGGTGGAAATGCTGGCCCGTTCTTGGGCAGATGTAGCTAACTAGCAGTAGAGGAAAATCGGCCTTATTGGATATGAGGTGTTTATTAATGGAAAACTGAAGAAGATTTTTTAGAAATTGAATATGGAGTTAAAAGATCTTGGGCAGAAGATCAGCGATTCGCCAAGCAGTGAGTGGTTTGCCAATGAGGTTATTTAATTTTCCTGAGTTGGAAAACACCGCAATTCCATTACATTTTCTCCTATTTCCCCAAAAAATACCCCAGGATCGACTGTTAAGAAAATGTCTTGGGGACATTTTTAAGGAGAGACCAGACAGCAGGGGAGGAGAGATGAGCCTGCCTTGCCGGTAGGCAGGCGTTAAAAATATCTTCTATGGAGAGATTTAGCGAAGAGCCAGGCTGCGGCAGGTTTCCTATCATTTTATTCCATTGACCTTGATCCCATCTGGAACAGCAAAAAACACCCTGGAACTGGTGAATGAATCCAAGGCCAGGTTGGAGGATATCAGGCAAGTGGATGAGCTGGAATCATTTGTGACCAAAACAATGAAAAACTCAGGCGTAATCGCAAATCTCGATGTTAATTATTTATTAATATATTGGCAATGTTTAAAGAAGGGATTCATTTCTAATTTTGGCCATGAGTCGTAGCTGCGTTATACTGATTGCCCTTTTTCTGTCTTTTGCCCCGATCTCAATTTCCCTTGCCCAAAAACTTAAATTCAGGACGTATCTGGTAGAAGATGGTCTCTCCAACAATTCCGTTAACCTTCTGGCCAATGACCCGTCCGGTGCAATTTGGATAGGGACCTGGAACGGGTTGAATTTATATGACGGCAGGACTTTTCTGGTCTTCCGCCATCTGCCAAATGAGCCCAACAGCCTTCCCGGTAATTATATCTATGGTGTGGAAATAGATAAGGATGACCGGGTTTGGGTATGGTCAGATCCGAATATCCTCAGTTTGTTTCAACCGGACAGTACTTTCTCTCATTACAGATTTGAAGATAGGATAGATCATGTTTTTCTCACTGCCCATAGCAAGATTGCGGTACAGGTAGCTGATTCCCTCTTTGTATATGATGGGGAGATGGATGGGTTTCAGGCATGCCCTTCCTGTACCCCGTTGAAAAAATCCTCAGACATACCCATCCCGGTTTCTATTTCCCACCTGGGCTTCTGGGATTCAAAAAAAGATAAAAGAGGGAATACCTGGTATGCTAGTAAAGATCAGGGGCTGTTTTTCCAACCTTATCACGTGGAGTCCCGGGAGTCTAATCCTGAGCATTATATCGCTGACGCTTTTAACCCTTACGGACTTAGAAGCAATGAGGTCACCGCTGTATTGGAAGACCATTTCGGGAACATTTGGCTAGGCCTCAAGGACGGCGGGGTGGCCAGGGCATTGAGGCATACTGATGTTTTACACCACATCTACCCACACCCCAAAATACATCCCAACCTGCCTGGAGAAGCTGTAAGAGCAGTGGTGGAGGAGGGTGATGGAACACTATGGGTCGGTTACTACAATTCCGGGATTTATTTCAGAAGACCTGGGCAGGAAAGTTTTGAAAAACTGTACATTACTTCTACCCAATCCGGTTCTGACTGGGAGAGGATCAGAAGCCTATATGTGGATCAGAATGGGATGGTATGGGCTGGAACCTATGCCGGAGTGATTAAAATCAGGAATAGGAAAGTAGCAGAATTGGTTGAAGAGGGTAATACAGAATTTTTCCACAGGAGGGTATATGGATTTGCGGAAGACAAACAGGACAAAAAGCTATGGCTAGGTTCTTGGAATGGCGTATCGCTATATAATCAGGAGAAGCAAAGCTTTGAGGGGTTTGCAGGGCAGGATCAGCTGGAAGGGTTAAATATCCGGACATTGCTCTATACGGACAGCACCTTGTTTATATGTACAGAAAAACATGGGGTAGTCTTGTTTAAAGAGGGAAAGGTCACATTTTTTGATCGGTCAAAAGGACTGTTGGATAACAGTGTATATTCTGTTTTTAAAGAAGAGGATACAGATAGGTTATGGATAGGTACCCATAGCGGGGTGACGCTCTGGGATGTGAAAACGGACAGTGTCTCCCATATCACGGAGCAGCAGGGCTTGATGAGCAATTTTGTGTATGGAATGATGCCCCATGCCAATAGCATGTGGGTGGGCACGGCCAAAGGAATTGCCAGAATCAACAGGGAAACCCTGGAAGTGTGGGCATTGGACCCGGAGGAGGGATGGCAATCGTCGGAGTTTTCTGAGGGAGCGTATTTTAGGAGTGGGAGAGGACTGATGTATTTTGGTGGGGTAAATGGGCTGAATAGTTTTCATCCCAATGATTTTCGCTCGGAGATAGCGCTACCTAAAATCCTTGTGTTTCAGCATGAACTCCCGGCCAACGCACCTTATTCAGCGTCTTTTACTGTTTCTACCATTGGTTTTGGAACAGATCCCAACAACAGGATACGCTATAGGGTGCTGCCGGGAGAGCCGGATTGGAGCGAATTGGCCACGAATGGGATCGTGATGTTATCCGGACTGCCGGAGGGATCATATAAACTGGAAGTTAAAAATTCCCTGGCGAAACCAGGCGAAGTCGTGACTAAGGAATTTACCGTTTTGGTGCCCCTGTGGAAGAAACCGTTGTTTTACTTTTTCATGGTGATTTTTGTATTGGGAGTGGCAGGCTGGTGGAGGTTCAGGACGGTGAAAAGAATCCAAAGGAAACTGGAACTGAAAATCCAGGAACGAACCAAGGTGATCGCAAGACAGAAGGCAGATCTGGAAAATGCAAATCAGGTGCTGGAAGCGAAAAACAGGGAAATCGAAGAGCAAAAAAAACGATTGCAGATTCTTCACAGTAAACATCAGAATGCCGGTTTTGAAATGGAGAAGTTTACTGGATATGTAGCGGGGCAAATCAGGAAACCCCTAACAGATCTGAAATTGAGTATAGATAGCGCCACATTCAGAGAACAGAAGATCAAAAACGGGATAAGTCTTCAATTGGACAGAGTAATGGACTTGTTCAATGAAATAAACGGATCGGGCAGATCAATGGAGCTTGGGCAAGTCACCCCTTCTCTGACCATTCTACCTGAGCTGTTCCAGCATCTGAACCTAGAAATTGCAGGAGCGATAAAAGAAAACCATATCCAATACAAATACAGCGAGAATCTGTCAGCAGGTTGGGTTTCGTTGGATGTAATGAGGCTCAAGCTTTTTCTGCGGAATGTATTTAAGGAACTTCTTAAGTTTCTTGATGAGGATGCCGTGTTGGATGTTCGGGTGGTCACATTAGATGCCAACCTACTTATCCGGGTGGATACTACCAGTTCTACCTTAATGGATGCCATAGATACCTTCAGCCAATACGGTATTTATATACAGTCTGCCAAGCATCTTCTGGCAGAGATGTCGGGAGAAATGCAAATTTTGCCCAATGAGTCATCAGTGGCGATCCGGATCCAGATACCAATTCAGGAAATAGAGACAAAAAACCTGAACACATCGGTCAAAAACTGGAAGCATAAGGCTCTGGCTGATGAGATTCCTGAAGGGAAACAGATTATCCTGGTTTATGGTAAGCGATTTGAAGCTGATGGTTTAGTCAAGGTGATGGAAGAGGACTCCTTGTTTTTTATACAAGAGGATGACCCGGACATGGTGTCATCGGCGCTGAATACGATCAGTATTGACATGCTCATACTGTACAATGAAAAGGTAACCGAGAATGTGGCCAAGATTATCAGTGCGGCGAATCTATTTCCCACACTTCCGATTTTGTTCATGTATGAGATCCTTTCCTATGGGCAGCAGGAAAGGTTGCTGGATATGGGGATCAAAGATTTCATCCAATTGCCTACAGGGAAATCCTTGATAAGCAGAAAAATAAAAAGTTTGCTTGCTGAAAGTATCGATAAGGGGCGACCCTTAAAACTGGAAAGCATATTGTCGCAGGATGAGCCAAAAGTAGAGCTGAGCCCAAACGAAAAATTGCTTCGGGAGGCTTTACAGGAGATCAAACAGAATTTTGATAAGCCCTCTTTCAAGGTAGAGACCCTATACGGGCATTTGGGTGTGTCTAAAATCAAACTCTATAGGATTTTCAAGGAGATCCTCCATTTGGCACCCTCTGATCTCATCCAGCAACTTCGGATGGAAAAGGCTAATACCCTGCTTCAAAAAAGCCAGATGAATGTAAGCGAAGTAAGTTTTGCATGCGGATTCAATGATCCCAAACACTTCAGCAAGATTTTTAAGAAATACTATGGGTACAGTCCCAAGACGTTTCAAAAATTGGATGCCACAGGGGATCCTTTAGGCATGGCGTAGGGAGCCGGATGGACTTATATTTTTTAGATTTTGCGGTGATTCGTTTTGGTCTTTGACCGGCCAGTGGATTACGTGTGATTTAAGTCTTTATTAAGGCATTGTGTCTGAAATAAAAGCAGACAAATAAGGTCTGGACGGTACTAATTTTTGCAACAATCCTCCTCTTTATTGCAACAAAAACACCCTAAAACTCCCCATGTGTTCTTGAAATTTGATTGAACCAAAAATTTTAATCATTCTATGAAAGCAAAATTTTACTGCTTATTCCTTTTGTACGTTCTGTCGGGAGGTGGGCTTTATGCGCAATATGTTTTGAAGGGAGTGGTAGTCGGGAAGGCAGACAAGGCACCCTTTCCCGGCGCCACGGTGATCGCAAATGGGGACATATATAAAGGAACGGTGACTGATGCCAAGGGTGAGTTCACACTTGATCTTTCCGAGGAAAGTGGTGAAGTCACTGTCTCGTTTATAGGAATGCAAACAGTGACTGTGCCATATCAGGCCTCGGCCTTTCTGAGCGTGGAGCTGGCGGAGGAGACAAATTCCTTGGATGAGGTAGTGGTGATTGGTTATGGTACTGCCAAGCGTAGTAATCTTACGACTTCTGTTGCTTCCTTGGAAAATGTCCCCAGAACCGTGGATAGGCCTATTTCCAGTCCCCAGGAGATGCTTCAGGGGCAGGTGGCAGGGGTTACTGTAGTTTCAAATTCAGGAGACCCCGGTTCTACTCCCAGTGTTATCATCCGCGGGAGAGGAACATTCAACAATGAAGAGCCTCTTTATGTAGTGGATGGAATGCCATACTATGGATCTAGGATAAATCCCAATGACATAGAGAGCATGGTGGTACTGAAGGACGCCGCGGCAGCTGCTATCTATGGAGCTCAGGCAGCTTCCGGTGTCATTGTAATTACCACTAAAAGCGGTAAATCCGGCGCTCCGAGGGTCTCTTTAGACTTCTATCAAGGATGGCAATCAGCCTACCAGACTCCTCAGGCCTTAAATGCTGCTGAATATTCCCAGGTATATACTCAGGCGGCTATCCACGCAGGAGCCACCCCGAATCCAGCCCATGATCCTAATGTCAATCCTTGGGGGCAGGTGACCAGAACCAATTGGATGGATGAGATTTTTAGGACGGGGGCTATTACAAATGCCAATCTTCAGATAAGTGGAGGAAGTGATAGGGCCAGATACAGTACTTCTTTTGGCTATCATAAAAAAGAAGGATTACTGTTGAATACGGATTACGAATTGTTTTCTCTCCGGTTGAAGGGAGACTACGAAATCACCAACAAGCTAAGGGCGGGACAAAATGTGTACTTGAACCATTCGGCAGCTTATGGGGCAAATACCAGCAGCAGCTACAGTGGGGCGATCATCAATGCGATCTATATGAATCCTGCCGCGCCGGTATATGATGAGCAAGGTCAGTTTCACGGGACAGTTCCTTTCGAGCTTTCACAATTTGCGGGGGCTTATGGGGATACGTATAACCCGGTTTCCTTACTGCTTCGTCCCACTAGGAAGGCACCTAGATTGAATGTCAATGCCATCACCTATGCAGAGTACGATATCTTGGAAGATCTGACGTTCAAATCAAGCTTTTCTCTGGATTTGTGGAACTGGAGTGACCGCACGTTCTCACCAAGAGCCCCTGAAATCGGCCGTCCAAGCAACATGAACTACCTGGATCAGAGTGCGGGAAGCTCTACCCGATGGATCTGGGACCAGCAGCTCAACTACAATAAAACCTTTGGAAGACACAACCTTGGTCTTACGGCGGTATATACCGCACAGTTTAGAAAAGAAGAGTCCCATAGCTTCACAGTTCAGGATTTTGATCGGGAGGACGAGTGGTTCCAATATCCTGGAAACGCCAATACCATACTCAACGTGCCTGGTTACAGCGCATTTGAGGATGCATTGACCTCAGCTATTGGGAGAGCCACTTACGACTTTGACGATAAGTATTTCATCATGGGAAGTATCCGACGTGACCAGACCTCGCGGCTGGCCCCATCTACCAAGACTGATTATTTTCCTGCTGTTTCCGGTGCCTGGAAGATTTCTTCTGAATCCTTCTTTCAGAGTAATTTGATAGATCTTTTGAAGATCAGGGCTTCTTGGGGTCAGGTCGGCAATATTTCATCTGTGGGCTATTATGCGTTTAATGTGCCGATGTCAGCGGGTAACAATGTTATTCTGGGCGAACCGGGAGTAAGAAACAGGCATATTTCCCTCAATGAGATAACCAACTCCAATCTTAAGTGGGAAAGGTCAGAAACCTTGAATTTCGGCCTTGACGCATCCCTTTTTCAAAGCAAATTGCAGTTTACTGCTGAATACTATGAAAAATATACCCGTGGGTTGATTCTGAGAAATTCACCGGATCCTCATTCCGGAGTACCGACCGGGGCGCTCTCCAATGTGGGTACAGTATCCAACAAAGGCTTGGAAATGAGCCTTAATTATAGCGGGAATGTAGGTGAACTGACCTACCAAGTGGGAGGGAACTTCTCAACCATCAAGAATGAACTGGTTGATCTGGATGAATTCACCAATGATTTTATCCAACATGGTGATAACATCAGGGCATCTGTATATCCATTCAGAAGTGAGCCGGGCCAGCCGCTCTATTCCTATCATTTGATCCCTAACACCGGGATCTTCCAGAATCAAGAGCAGATAGATTCTTATCTCAACAGTGATGGGGAGAAAATACAACCAAATGCAAGACCCGGTGATCTGATATTCCAGGATGTAAACGGAGATGGCAGAATCAGTGATTTGGACAGGGTGTTCATGGGTAACGCCATGCCTGATTTCACTTATGGAATCAACATTTCTTTGGAATATAAGAAATTCGATCTAATGGTATTCGGGCAGGGAGTAAGCGGCGTGGAGTTGTTCAATGGCTACAAACACACGGCTTACAATGCGGGACTTCAGGGATACAACCTGGACAGAAGGGTACTGGATGCTTGGACTCCCCAAAATCCAAACGCATCCATCCCTGTATTATCCACACAGGATCCCAACAGCAATTTTGGCACAGCCTCAGACTGGTACCTGGAAAGCGGTGATTATTTCAGGATCAAGAATGTTTCGTTAGGCTATACCTTTTCTCTCGAGCAGTGGAAAACTGGCTCTCAGATAAGACTCTACGGATCTGCTGAAAACCTGGCGACTTTCACCAAATACTCAGGGTTGGATCCTGAAGTAGGATCAGGGACTGTCATAGATAACGGCATTTTCCCATCCCCACGAACCTTTACCGTCGGGTTTAATATGAATTTCTAATCCATAATTAGTACTATCATGCAACTAAGAACATATACATTGATTTTGACCCTTCTGATGTTGGGTTCATGTAGTGATGATTTCACTGATCTCACACCTTTGGGAAATGTAACTACGGGTAATTTCTGGCAAACTGAAGAAGATGCCATTACCGCTGCGAACGGACTCTACCAGCACTGGGATGATGATGACTTGTTTGGAAGGGGGATTATGTATCTCATCGCAGCCTGTGATGATTTTCACCAAGGAAGAAATGACGCTGCTGCTGCGGCAATCAGGAACTTCCAGGCAACAGGACAGGAAGGAAGAATAGCCAATATTTATCCTAAAATGTACACAGTCATCCAGCGAGCCAATACAATTCTACGGTATGTGCCTGAGATGAACATCGATGCCTCACTGAAAAACAGGGTGCTGGGAGAAGCATACTTCGCCAGGGCACATGCCTATTTTTGGCTGGCTCCAAGATTCGGTGACCACAGGGCGGGGATTCCTATCGTAACGGTGGAAAATATGGATGAAACCACCTTTACCAGACCATCCCACGTGGTTGAAAACTATAGCTTGATGGAGCAGGATCTTAAGCAAGCAGCAGAGTTGTTGCCTTACTTAACTGACTACGGATCATCTGATCTCGGAAGGGCACACAAAGATGCCGCACACGCTTATCTGGCCAAAACGTATTTGCTTTGGGCACAGTATGACGATAGCAAATGGGCGAGTGTAGTCACCTACGCTGATTTGGTTATCAGTTCGCCTACAGGAAGATCTCTGATCAATACGGGGAATCCTTCAGAGGATTTTGCCTCGGTTTTCTATGTGGAAAACAACTTCTCCTCGGAGTATATATTCTCCACCGTATCAAGCAATGAACGGGGCCAGATCCTTCCCGGGGTAATGCTTGAAAACACAGGATGGGGACTCTACAATGGTTGGGGCACATTTTCCCCTACACTGGAATTGTATAATGCTTTTGAAGAAGGAGACCCACGGAAGAAGGCCACACTCTTGGAGTTTGGGGATACATTCGAGTTTCTGGGCAACTCCAGAAGATACTATTCAGGCAACTCATGGACGGGTATACAGGTAAACAAATACATGCAGCCCTACAGGACTCCAGAATCAGTGCATTTAAATCCCAATGGTAATTATCCTACCACTAATCTGAATATTCCTCTGATCCGGTTTGCTGAAGTCCTTTTGCTGAAATCTGAAGCACTGATCATGATGGGACAGAATGGTGACGCGCCGCTCAACCTGGTAAGACAGCGAGCAGGATTGGCTCCGATATCAGGTGCTACCCTTGCGGATCTTAAGCAGGAAAGAAGAGTGGAGCTTGCCGCTGAATATGCTGACAGGCACCTGGATCTGGTAAGATGGGGAGATGCCCAGGCCGCTTATTCCAAGCAGGCTACAGGAAGGAACCATTCGGAAAAAACCAATCCCGATTCAGGATTTGAAGTCTATGAGACCTGGCCTGCCAGAAACTTCAATCCAACTATCCATCATGTGTGGCCGATTCCTCCGAATACCATTGCTATTTCCGGAATCTCACAAAACGAAGGCTGGTAAGTTCCATCCGAAGTAACACTTAATTAAAATGACCGGGGAGGGCCCTCCCCGGTCAATCTTCATCTACTCACCTATGCATTCGAATGCCTTATCCTGGAAGTATTGGCTTCTGCTCATCTTATCCGGTTTAGTTTCAGTAGTTGCCTGCGGGCAACAGTCAAAAATCCACAGCCACAACGATTATCTCCGAAAGGCTCCATTTTGGGAGGCTTATGCCAATGGTTGTGCCTCCATTGAAGTGGATGTGATACTGGTCTCAGGAAGCCTCTTTGTGGCGCATGAGCAGGAAAGCATCCAGGAGACCAGAACTCTTGAAAGTCTTTATCTCCAACCGATCCATCAAGGACTGCGGTCAGGCTTGATTGCCAATCCTTTGTCATTTTTCCTGACTGTAGATATCAAATCTGAGCCTTATGAGACACTGGAACAATTGATGCGGAGTGTTAGACCTTATGAGGAGATGATGTATAGTGCTGATCATGGCCGTGGATTAAAACTGGTTGTTTCAGGCAACAGACCTCTTCTGCAGGAGTATGCTGATTTTCCTGAATACATCTTTTTTGACCATCAGGATGTAGAGGATCTGGAGACAATTTCTCTCGACAAAGTCGCAATGGTCAGCCTGCCCTTTGACCGCTATTCCCAATGGGGAGGTAAAGGAAGAATGGTGGCCGAAGAAATTGCCGCTGTCATCCAGACTGTTGAAAAAGTACATCAGGCAGGAAAGCCGATTCGTTTTTGGGCTAGTCCGGATTCCAAATCCGCCTGGAAAGCACTCCATGATATTGGAGTGGATTATATCAATTCGGATAAGCCTTTTGAAGTAAGCAGGTACCTGGCTAATCTGGGACAACGATATGTCGGAAGTTCCATCAAAAGTGAGCTTGTGGAACTGGATTTCGGAAATGATGAAGTACAGCGGCAGGTGGATAATGTGATCCTAATGATAGGGGACGGGAACGGCTTGGCTCAACTGTCCGCAGGAATGTATGCCAACGGGAATGCGCTGAACATCACCAACCTCAAGAATGTGGGATTGGCAAAAACCCAGTCCGCTGATGATTTTACCACGGATTCAGCTGCCGGTGGGACGGCATTGGCTACAGGAAACAAGACAAACAACAGGGGAGTAGGAATAGATAGTAATGGGCGCAATATAGAAAGCTTGGCCCATATCTTATCGAAAAGGGGCTTTGGGACGGGGATAATCAGTTCTGACCATATCACAGGCGCTACTCCTGCCACATTTTACGCACATCAAAAAGACAGGGATTTGATCGGCCCGATAACCGAGGATTTATATGGTAGCAGCTTGAATTTGTTTATAGGAGCAGGGAAGAATGATTTTCTGAGATATCAAAACCATGCCTTGGACAGCCTTGAGGCTAGTGGATTTAGTCTTATGGGAAGTCTGGACCAAGTGGCGGCTTCTACAGACGGAAAAGTAGGATATTTTGCTTCAAATCACGGTCTGCCAAATATTGAGAAAGGGAGAGCAGGATTTTTAAAAAACAGCACAGAGGCTGCAATAAGTTATTTGGAGAATAAGGGAACACCTTTTTTTCTACTGGTGGAAAATGGCCATATCGATGTAGGTGGGCATGTCAATGATGCCAGAATGATTGTGGAGGAGGTAATTGATTTTGATCAGGCAGTGGGAGCCGCTTTAAAATTTGCCAGTAATAACCCCAACACACTTGTGATCATCACAGCCGATCATGAGACAGGTGGAGTCACGATCCCACAGGGCAATGTGGCACATGAGATGGTTGAGTTGGAGTTTTCAACAGAGGATCATACCGGGATTATGGTTCCTGTCTTTGCTTTTGGTCCCCACTCCGGTGATTTTTCCGGAGTATATGAAAATACAGCGGTGTTTGATAAAATCATGACTGTTCTTTTAAAGTATCATGCCAATACTAAAGAATGATAACTTATAAGTAGTGAGGAATTAAAAAAGGAAGTCCTTTTTATCGAAATTGAATCTTTTCTGCACCTACGACAGGACTGTAAATAAATATCGTCCGTGCCCATGGCACTTTCCCAGATCAAATAATCATAACTATTCCAGCCGTTGAAACGACTGGCAATAACTCGAACCGTCCTTACAGGACTTTGACAGAACAATCGATCCTTTCAATTTATCAGGATCTCGATTAAGAAACACTAGAGAACCCTTGGAGGGGGTGGGACATGAGTTACATCAAAGGGACTGGGAAGCTATGATAAATGCCGTTTTCCGAGCATACGTCAGCTGCTGAATAGGTTGATGACGTAGATTTGGTAGTTTATGTAAGGAGTATCGTAATTTATCCTTGTTTGATAAGTATGCGGCTTATTGATGGTGTTCGAACTGGAAAATGTGATTTAGCTTCAGAAAGCTATTTGAAAACAACATAAAATACGCGATTTTTAGAACGGCATGAATCGGAAACAACATGCGCTTGCCGCCGTGTGCCGAATAAGCGAAGCAGGAGCCATTTAGCCACTTTGGGCTTCGCTAGTCAAGCTGGAGTGGATAATGCAAACCTTTACAGTATCGTTTATAGCAGCAGTTTTTATACACTACTAAATCTTAGTAAATGGAAAGGATCGATAGTTGGAAATACAATGAATTCAAGCAGGTAGGCAAGGATTATTCCAGCGAAGAAGAAGTAAACGTATATGAATCAAGTCATGCCGATTTCCGGGATATTAAGCAGGAAAGTGTCGAATTGATAGAAAAACTGAAGCTCAAAGCAAACGATGTCTTGGCTGATTTTGGGTCAGGAACAGGGATTTTTGCCATGGAGGCAGCTAAAGTCTGCAAAAAGGTTTTTGCAGTGGATATCTCAAATAAAATGTTGGCATACTCTAAAAACAAAGCCATCCAAAATTCCATAACCAACATTGAATTCTGTAATTCTGGATTCTTGAATTTTAAAATTGACGACGAGAGCTTAAACTTCGCCACATCTACTTTCTCTTTCCACCATTTGCCGGACTATTGGAAAGGAATCGCACTGGAGAGATTAAATAAAATGCTGGCTTATGGGGGCTGCTTATACATCAAGGACGTTGTCATTGAAAAGAAAAATTCCACAAGAAACATCCAGGGGTTTATTGACAGGCAAGAATTCCTGGGTGGTGATTTTTTAAAAGAGGATGCGGAAGTTCATTTTAGGGAAGAATTCTCTACTTATGACTGGATATTAGATGGATTACTGGAGCGCTCAGGTTTCAAAATATTGGGCAAAGAGCTTTATGACGGGGTTATTGCAGAGTATTTATGCGTAAAGGAATAAACTGAATAGGTCTCGGTAGGGGAATTGATGAGTGGAAAAATACAAACAGCATACCCCTTCCACCTCCTGTGTTTTTTCCTATTTTCAGATGGTAGTTCATATCATGCCTAATACCGAAGGCAGGATAAGTCCATTTGAAGGGCTCCGGTACTACGACTTGAAACGGTGGAAAATCGCAGGTGAAGTCCTCAACAATGTGGAAGACGGTGTCATTCCTTATAATTTTGAAGATAGATTTTATGAATGGCCATTGCCTCAGTCTGAAATAGACAAGAGTAATGGCGTCTTGATCCAAAATGAAAACTATTGATTTTATACCTTTGGTTTCAAGGAATAACCTCATCCGATAAACCACTTCAATCGGAACAGCTGCGGGATAGGGAATCACTGTCCTACAGCTGTTCCTTACTTTATTCAATACTGGAATTACTTACAATTGCTATAACTAATGCTTCATCATAAAATAAAAACAAGCTACGCCGGCCTATTCCTTATTGCTTGCTTTTTCTGGTCAGGGACTATACTTGGTCAGGTGGAAGAAAGACAACGGCCTGAGGAATGGGAAAACCTAGTTAAGGGAGGAAAGTTTATAGACCTATTCCAACCAATTCCTCCTATTGGTCAACTTACATCCAATACTTGGGGAAAAGCAGATGTAGTTCCTAGGTACATCGATAATGGAATTGAGGACAATGAATGGTCTTATTGGGGCGGGAATATCCTGAAAGGGGAGGACGGTAAATTTCATATGTATGTATGCAGGTGGAGAGAGGATTCTCCAAAAGGGCATCACGAGTGGCCAAACTCTATTGTGGTGCATGCCGAATCAGATTCGCCAATGGGGCCTTTTAGGGTGGTAGATGAAATAGGAAAAGGGCACAATCCTGAAATTTATAAAACTGACGCCGGCGATTATGTTCTCTATGTGATTGATGGCAGGTATTCATCCCGAAGCCTATATGGCCCATGGGAATACAGCAAATATGAATTTGATCAACGGGATAGGCCTATAATTGAAGGGTTGTCAAACCTGACTTTTGCCAAGAGAGAAGACGGTTCCTACCTAATGGTGTGTAGGGGAGGAGGAGTCTGGTTTAGTAAAGATGGCCTAAGCGCTTTTTATCAAGTTACGGACAAAAGAGTTTACCCGCCGGTTGACGGCAGATTTGAGGATCCTGTTGTCTGGAGAGACAATATCCAATATCATCTGATAGTGAATGATTGGTTGGGCAGAATCGCCTTTTATTTAAGATCAAAGGACGGCGTGCATTGGAAAACTGATCCAGGGGAGGCCTACATGCCAGGCATCACCATTTATGAAGATGGGACAGCCGAGGATTGGTTTAAATATGAACGGATTAAGATATTTCAGGATGGTCTGGGAAGAGCGACCCAGGCAAATTTTGCGGTTATAGACACACTGAAAAACGAAGACAAGCCAAATGATTCACACAGTTCCAAAAACATCGGTATCCCGCTAGCAGTTGGGCTTCAATTAGAATTGCTCAATAAGAAGCCAATCACGCGCCAGTCCAACAGCATGAAGCTATTGGTGAAAGCGGAAAGAGGATTTAATCCACTGGAAGAATTGGATCTGAATAGTCTTCATTTTGGGACAAGTGAAGAAGTTGATTTTGGAAAAGGTGCTAAAGTAAAAGCATTTAAGGCTAAAGGAGATGATCTTCTAATCACATTCGAGGGCTTGGGAAATGGGTTTAAGGAAGATGATTTTGTGGGAAAACTGATTGGAAAGAATAAGGATGGCCAACTGGTTTTTGGCTACTCAAGATTGCCCTGGGTGGATTATAATCCCGCTATACTATCTACAAGAAAACCTGTGGTCAATCAAAGCACGGTCACTGTTCCGCTTGAGAACTTTGGCCAGGTAAAATCAAAATCCTCTACAATAAAAGTGTGGAGAGAAAATGACGGAGAATTTGAGTTGCTTGCCACAGGTAAGACCAAAAGCTTAAAGCCATTTGAATTAGTAAACAGTAAACTGGATAATCTGACATCTCTCTCAAAAGGGGAAACGATTGATCTCAGAATTTCAGTCACTTCCAAAAATGCGCAGGAAGAGATTTTTGAGATATCCACCGTTGTTGAGTGAGGGAGTCTCAAATTTTATAAAATTATATATATCCGTTTTTTTACCAGTAAATCAATACAGGCGTCACAGGATTCGGAAAACACCAGTGTAGAGCTGGTGTTATTCAGCATGCCCTATAGTACCTGACCCACTAGTAACTTTGCCCACCAGCGGACAAAATTGTTCGGTGGATTTCCTGCAATGCGTTGCCTTTATTGCCAAATAGGCCAATTCGAAGGGTTGCAAATGGCATGGAAGTAGAAGAAAGCAAGAATCAAGAGCCAAGAATCAAGAACCAGGAAGGACAATGAAACCTTCCCGTCTTTCAACAATAGCCATGTGGAAAAATTACTTTAAGCTTTCGATTAGAAATTTACTCCGTAGCAAGACCTCTTCCTTCATCCATATTGCCGGGCTGAGCATTGGGTTGGTTTCCACCTTGATGATCCTGTTCTATGTTGATTTTGAGCGCAGTTATGAAGATATGCACTCCAATGCTGACCGTATCTTTCGCATCACGCTGGATATTTACAATGGAAATGAATTTGTTCTCAATGATGCCCAGACCTACCAGTTGCTGGGACAAGAGCTAACGGAGCAAATGCCAGAAGTAGAAGATTATGTGCGGATGTTTCCAATGGAACCTATAGAGTTTAAAGCTCCTTCCACAGATGTAAAGAGCTATGAGTCCAAAGTTTATCTGGTAGATGAGTCTATACTGGATATTTTCTCATTTGATTTTGTCAATGATCGGGCTATCTCCAAGTTTTCGGAGCCTTTTAAGGTGATTATTTCCGAGACATTGGCCAATAAGTATTTTGGAAAATCTGATGCGGTGGGGGAGATGCTCCAATTTCCTTATAATCCCACTCCGCTGGAAGTAGTGGCGGTGATGCAGGATCTGCCTCAGAATACCCATATGAAATATGATTTGCTGATGTCCCATGTGACACTTCCTATTTTCGAAGAATGGTATGCCGGTAATCTTTGGAATGCTAACAATGAGTTCACCTTTCTTTTGATGAATGAAGGGGTGGATCTGGCTGACTTTAACGAGAAACTGGTGAAATATTCTAAGGACAATGTGCAAATGGAAAATGAGATTGTTCTTGCTGAACCCATCAAGGATATTCATTTGTACTCCAATAAGACCTATGAGCCGGAGGTAAACGGCAGTGCCCAGACCGTTAATTTCATGTTTCTGATAGGGATACTGGTGATGGCTTTGGCTTGGATCAATTACATCAACTTGTCCACGGCCAAGGCAATGGACCGGGCAAAAGAAGTAGGGGTGCGAAAGACGATTGGTTCGAGCAAAATGCAATTGATCATGCAATTTTACAGTGAGGCTTTTTTGATCAACTTGATTTCAGCGGCAGTTTCAGTTATTCTATTCTTATCACTTTTACCCTATTTCAAAAATTTCAGTGGCGTAGATCTTTCGGTACATCATTTCGGTGAACTCAAACTCCTGCTTTTGGTGATGGGATTGGTACTTTTCGGGACCTTGTTCTCCGGATTTTATCCGGCTATCATGCTTTCCGGGTTCAAGCCAATGCTTGTCTTAAAGGGCAAGTTCAGTAATACAGGTAAGGGAGTTGTCCTTAGAAAGAGCTTGGTTTATGTGCAGTTCATCGCATCAGTGGTTTTACTCTGCGTATCATTTGCAGTATTTAAGCAAATGAAATTTCTCAATTCCCAGGATCTGGGTGTAGCAATAGACAATACTTTAGTCATTCGTACTCCGCAAAACGTGGGATCCGATTCCTTGCATACTAACCTGATCCAAAAATTTGAAAACCTGGTTGAACAAAAAAATTGGGTGAGAGCTGTGACCCAAGCCAGTTCCGTACCTGGATCTGAAACAAAGGATATGAATTCTACCGGTAGCGTTAGTAAACTGGGAGAAGATGAGAAGGAGGGAGGTTATACCTATTACCATTATGGTGTAAAGGAAAATTACCCGGAAGTCATGGGACTGGAATTTCTGGCGGGAAGTCCCTTAGAGCCTGAGACTCCTTCCGAAAAAGTGTTGATCAGTGAAACGGCCATGCACCAGCTGGGTTTTAATTCACCTGAAGGGGCAGTGGGTCAGAAAATTTCCTTTTACAGATCTGATAAACCTGCTGAAATTCATGGGGTATTTAAGAATTTCCACCAGCGATCACCCAAGGAAGCTTACATGCCATTGATGCTATGGAAAGATAATACTACACGCAATTTTATTATCAAACTGAATACGCAGGATTCTCAAATGGCTGTTGCAGGTCTGGAGGATCTTTGGAAGCAGGTATATCCGGGGTTCAGCTACGATTATTACTTTCTGAATGATATGTATAATGCCCAATATCATCAGGAACAGCAATTTGGAAAAACGGTTTTGCTATTTACGTTCTTGTCTATTGTGATTGCGGGGTTGGGATTGTATGGTTTGTCGGCGTTTATGGTGCAGATGCGTACCAAAGAGATAGGAGTCAGGACGGTATTGGGAGCTTCGAAACCCTCTTTGATGTGGATTCTATCGAAAGGCTTTCTTGGAATAGTCGGGTTGTCTGGCCTGATAGCTATTCCCATTTCCTACTACCTGATACAATCCTGGTTAGGAAATTATGCCAACCGGTTTGATGTGGGCTTGGACTTGTTTGCTATTCCCTCGGTCTTTATTCTGTTGGTGGCAATGCTTACCGTAGGGAGTCAGACACTGAAGTCTGCCTATGCCAATCCTGTGGATAGTCTGAAAAGTGAGTAGTTAGTAAAAAGTATCTAGTAGCCAGTAGCAAGAATAAAGGTGATAATACAACCTTTAGATCCCAATAACTATGAGGGACTCTTAGGGAGACACTATAAAACCAGAATAAATGTAGCAATAGTACACACCTAAACACACAAACCCATGAGTCACATCGCCATTCCTATCCCGAACCTGCCAGGAAAACAAAACATTGATATCCAAGTGATCATTAACAATGAGGTAAAGTCGCTGCATTATAAAGTAGAGTTATTCTACTGGGATGAATGCCAAAATCCCACTGCCCATCGGGCGGATTGTATCTCCGAGATGCTGACCAAGCATGATCCCAACTGGACCGTGTATTATATCGGAGCCCCCACGGATAAATTTGTCCCCATCACATTTGTGGATAGAGAAAGCAAGAAGTGGATGCAGGTAAGGTGATTAAGTAGCACGCATTAGTAAGCTAGTAGCAAGAGCCAAGAATCAAGAGTCTAGAACCAAGAACAAAGATAAGTTCGCAGTCCACAGATGCCGTTCGTGTGACACGAACGATGGCGTAATAGCAAGAGCCTAGAGCCAAGAATCAAGATGCTGGATTTTCAAGGCAGCTAGAAAGGTAGTGGAGGGGATAATTGAATTGTGTGCTGTAAATGAGATAGGAGTCGGAATAATAAATATCGAATAGTGAAGGCTGAAACCTAGAACCAGCCTCACTATTCAAGTCTCATGACTTAAGCCTATCCAAAACAGTCTCCCGACTGTCGCTGAAAAACCTCATCAAAGTTAACTTCTTGCTTGAGAATCAACTCTAATCCGTGGCCTCTGCGAAATCCTCCGTGACCACCGTGGTTAAATTGTAAACCCGCATGGTTAAAGTTCTATACTTGGCCTTAAAGTCCTCCGGTAGCTTACTTATCCGCTTGTTTGGCATAGCCAAATACCTTTTGGAGCAAAGGCGAAGACCGGGAAGAGATGTCTTCGCGGATTTTCAATTCCTCCTTGGCTATTTCTACAAAGAGCCCGTCAATGGCTTTTCTCGTCACATAAGCGGTGAGGTCGGTATCCACTTTTTTCACAAAGGGCACCTTGTTATAGCGGGTCATCACATCCTCCCAGTACTTGGTGGCATCGGTTTTTTTCAGACTACCATCTATGATGGGTGAGAATTTCTCCGTGAGCGCAGGAGAAGTGGTGGTGTTGAAGTAGTTTGTGGCAGCATTGTCCTCTCCCAAAAGGATATTTTTCACATCGGCAATGCTCATTTGTTTGATCGCATCCGTAAAAATAGGTTTGGCTTCCAGAGCTGCATCTTCGGCGGCACGGTTGAGACCGGTGATCGCCTGATCTACCAAATTGTCCAAGCCCATCGAGCGTAGGGTTTTTTCCACGTTTCTGGCTTCTTCGGGGAAAAGGATCTTCACATCCAGATTTCCCAAGTATCCATCCTTTGCACCTAGACGATCTGCGCTGATTCCCGTTGCTTTTTCCAGCGCTTCTTTCAGACCGGAGTTGATCTCAGCGTTGCTGGGAAGTTTGATCGTCTGACCAAAGGAAGCCGTGGCGGTGGTGAAAGAAACCAAAGAGGCTAAGAATAAAACAAAATAGGAGGTAATTGGAGATTTATGAATCATGGGATAGTGTTTAAGTGGATAGTATGGTGTGGTTTCCGCAGATAGACGCAGAAAAGGTAGCGGATGTTCGAAGGTTTAGATAATTGCGCATTTCCGTAAACCTTCCTTTATCTGAAAGTGTATAATAAGAATTCCCGCAGATTCCCACAGAAAAGGCCGCTGATTTCCGCTGATCTAAATGGACACCACCTCTCATTTGGTCTTTGTTTAATTTAAAAGGTCTAGTTCAAAACAGTCCTGCAAGATTAAGGATTTTTATAGAAAGCACTGTACTAATTCTTACAACAAGCTTTCAATCACCGCCGGAAAATGTTTGTGCTCCAAGATATGAACTTTTTCGGCTATGGAATCAGGTGTGTCTGAGTCGGTAACTGGGGTGGAAGCCTGGAAAATTATTTTTCCTTCGTCGTAGTTTTCATTGACCAGGTGGATAGTGATCCCAGTCTCGGTGTCACCTGCGGCTTTTACCGCTTCGTGTACAAAACTTCCATACATCCCTTTTCCTCCGTATTTCGGTAAAAGAGCTGGGTGTATATTCACCATCCTATCGGGGAAAGCTCTGGTCAAATCGACTGGTATTTTCAGTAAGAACCCTGCCAGAATCACCCAATCGATATTTTCAGATTGGAGTTTCTCCAGTAAAATACCGGCATCCATCTCCTTGCGGGAGAAAATAAATGTGGGAACGTCGAATTTTTTTGCCCGCTCCAGTACAAAAGCTTCCGCCTTGTTGGAGGCAACCAGCGCAATTTCTGCTTTTTCAGAATTCTGGAAATGGGCCATGATTTTTTCGGCATTGCTACCGCTTCCGGAGGCAAGGATTGCGAGGCGTTTCAAGGTGTTTGATTGGTTTGGTCTAGCACGAAATTAATGGAATTCTCCCATCGGGCTGGTCAACCTTTGAGGTTTTTTACCTCCAAGGTTTTTTTATGATCAAATTTCAATACAGAAACCCGAATAGCCATAATGGGATTTTTTTGTCAAAACCTATCTCCAGTTCATCCAGTGCCAAAAAACTATTCTCAACTCCTTTGATTTGTTCTCCGTCTTTTGATTTTCCGCCAATTTCTACTGTCCAAGTTTGATCAATCAGAAAGTCTCCTTTTGTGCTTAGTTCAAGCTTATGGCCGGTATTTGATAATTGATTGGCAAAAAACGTTTCTCTAATTGTTCCGGAATTAGGTTGCGATTGAAGGGCAAAAGCAAAATTTGTGTTTTCGAAATAAATTTTATCAGGCTTTTGCAAATAGTTGATTCCCCGATTTTGTTTGTTAATCATCCGGATGAGCTTAGCGTCTTGCAAATGAGCTAGAAATGAATAGACGGTCGTTCTGCCCAAACCTAACTTTTCTGCAATTTTTGAAATATTTGGTTCGAAAGGCACTGAAACCGAGATTACACCGAGTAGTTTTTTGATTTTGGCAATATTGGATGGGGAATATTCTTTTGCGAAAGCTAGATCGCTTTCAAGTACGGTATTGATGATTTGGAAAACCCGGCTGCTGACACTTTCAGGTGTAACTTGATTCACTATTGGGAAATATCCATAGTTGAGATAGTTCTTGAAATTTGGAATAGCATGGAATTTAGAAAGTAAAGTGGACGCTATTTCCAGATGGTTTGTGATCAATTCCTCTAATGGAAAACTCGGTAAATCTAACTTTTGTGTTAGTCTCAGATATTCTCTAAAAGAAAGCCCCTCTAGGTTTTGGGTGATTAATCTTCTACTCAAATCTGATTCCCCTCTATACAGATCCAAAGCTGAAGAACTGGTGAAAATTACTTTTAGATTTGGAAATCCATCGTAGATAAGCTTAAGTTCTCTGGACCAGTTTTTATATTTATGTACTTCGTCAATTAATAGAAGTTGGCCTGAAACGGAATAAAATTGTGAAGCTAGCTCAAAGAGCGAATTTTGATAAAAATAGGGGTGATCCGCCGTTACATACAGTTTTTGGGTTGGATTGAGCGGGGAAGAAATTAAATATTGAAGCAGTAACGTTGTTTTTCCAACGCCTCGAATTCCCTTTATTCCAAGTAATTTTTCATCGCCTTTTATTTCAGAAAATAGATATCTCTTCCAATCTAAGGAGATTTGGGAAATGAGATTTTGTTGGAATATATAAAGCTCCTCCATTGCATTGTCTTGAGTTCAATACAAATATATGGTAAAAATGTCTTAGGTTCAAGACAAATATTGGGTGGAAATGTCTTGAGTTTAAGACAATTTAATAGTAACCCTTCGATTCCACTCGGTGTGTCTGAATAACCTTTGAGGTACATTTCTAACGCTAAAGATCATTTTTTGCCTATTTTTCAATCTTCAAATCTTCAAATGTCGAATATCCGATGATGAATTTCGAATGTCGAAGTTTTGACAACTGATCAATTGGAAACTGACTACTTTAATCCCTCACTTGTCCATTTCCCCTTATAATCCACTTATAGCTGCAAAGCTCTTTCAAAGCCATTGGGCCACGGGCATGGAGTTTTTGGGTACTGATACCGATTTCGGCTCCCAGTCCGAATTGAGCACCGTCGGTAAATGCAGTGGAGGCATTGGCGTAAACAGCCGAGGCATCTACTTCGAGTAGAAAACGATCAATTACTTCTTTGTTTTCGGCGACAATGGCCTCAGAGTGTTTGGAGGAATATGTTGCTATATGATCCAGCGCCTCGTCCAAATTCGCAACGGTCTTGATGGCTAATTTCAGTCCAAGGAATTCTGTTCCAAAATGTGATTCGTCAGCTGGTGAGATCAGTTCATTACTGTCCAAAGCAGCAAAGGATTTTTCGTCCGCAAAAATCTGAACCTTGCTTTCCAGCATCGGCGCAATTATGTCGTTCAAAACAGGTAGATGAACTTCATGGATCACCAGGCAATCCAAGGAGTTACACACGCTTGGTCGGCGGGTTTTGGAATTGAAAGCAATCTCTGTTGCTTTCTCCAAATCAGCTGATTCATCCACATAGGTATGGACTATTCCGGCACCTGTTTCTATGACAGGCACTTTTGCATTTTCCCTTACGAAATTGATAAGCCCCTGTGAACCCCGAGGTATAATCACATCCACAAAACCCACAGCTTCCAAAAGTGCTTTGGTAGCAGCCCGGTCTGCTGGTAGCAGTTGGAAAGCATCGGTTGGTAGCTCATTAACAGCCAATACTTGATGGATCAAGCTCATGATGGCGCGATTGGAATGATCTGCATTTGATCCTCCTTTCAGAACTAGGCCATTTCCCGACTTCAGCGCTAGTGTAAACACATCAAACGTCACATTTGGCCGAGCTTCGTAAATGACTCCTATTACTCCTAGAGGAACGGTCGTTTTCTCCAGAGAGAGTCCGTTTTCCAGCGTTTTGCTCTCCAAGACGTGATGCAATGGACTTGGTAGGGCGCTTACTTGGATTATTTCACCGGCGATATTCTGGATTCGCTCTTCGGTAAGCAAAAGCCTGTCATACATAGGGTCATTGCTATCCATGCGATCCAGATCCTTTTGGTTTTCTTCCAGTAGCAAGTACATGTTCTCCACCGCCGAAATTGCCAGGTTATGTAACACCTGGTTGACTTTCTCATTGCTGAGCCCGGTCAATTTTCTTGCTCCTTTTTTTACTCCTTCAAATATATGTTGGTACTCAGTCATAATCGAAAATATAGAGGTAATCGTAATGGATTAATGCTTTTTGGTTCTTTTGGCCAACTCTTTCGCTGGCTATGTTGGAGGAATACTCTGCGCGGCCAAGCCCGATTTTATGCCCGGATTCATCGCGGATAAGCAAGATATCTCCCTTGGAAAACTCACCTTCCAGTTTAATGATTCCAATCGGCAATAAACTTCGGATTACTTCGGAGGTAAGGGAGATTTTTGCACCTTCATTGATTGTAACTTCTCCTACGTAATAATGTTCTCCATGTGCCAGCCATTTCTTTGCGCCATGCTTGGCTTTCTGCGGCTCAAACCAGGTGCAACGCAAGGTTTTGTTTGCAAATTCACCCAAAACATTGTCCCGCTTGCCGTTGGCAATCACCACTTGGATGCCCAGATCTGCAGATTTTTTGGCCATGGCATACTTGGTAAGCATTCCGCCCCGTCCAAAAGATGATTTGGAAGCGGATATGTAATTGGATACTTCGGGCATGCTGGAAGCCACCTTTTCTATAAGTTCGGAAGTGTGCTCAGAAGGATTTCCCGTGAAGATTCCGTCCACATTGGTCAGCAGTACCATCGTATCCGCATTGATCATAGCAGCCGTAAGACTTGCAAGTTCATCGTTGTCGGTGAACATCAACTCTGTGATGGTAACGGTGTCATTTTCATTGATAATGGGTAAAATACCCTGTGAAAGCAATGCCTGTACGCAGTTTTTCATGTTCAGGAAATGCTTTCTGTCGCGGAAATCCTCCTTTGTTACCAAGATCTGGGCAACTGGCTGATTATGCTTTTCAAAGAAGTTTTGGTATTGATTGATCAGGCGGATTTGACCCGTAGAAGCCCATATTTGTTTTTTGAAGACGGGATTGAGTTTCTCGGGAAGCGGAATAGCCTGCCTCCCAAAAGCGACTGCCCCGGAACTCACCAGCACGATTTTCTTTCCACGGGAAGTCAGCTCCTGGATTTGGGCCACGAGTTTTTCCATTCGTTCCAGATCAGGAAGGCCGTTTTCCTGAGTCAGTACATTCGACCCGATTTTGATTACAAGTAATTTGCTGTCTAGCATTTTTGAAAAATTTGCCTGAAAATAGGGAAGATTTGGGACTTATGACCTTGAATTTAAGATTTACGGGTCTGTTCCGCGATTTATCAGGAACATGAGTGCTTTACCTTTTATGATTTCGGTTCATAAGCTCTCTTGATTTATTACCTAAAGTTTAGCCATGCTCATCCCCTTTATAAATCCACATGGGTTCTGTATCTCCTGCTTTTGTAAAACCGGCTTTTTGGTAGAAATTGATTGCTTTTCCGTCGGCTGTTAACATCTGCATATGGAAATGCCCATACTTTTCCTGCATTTTACTTATAATCATCTTTCCGATCCCCTTTCCTTGAAAATCCGGGTGAACAAGTAAATGAGGGTAGTAAACGACGAGAAAACCGTCTGAAATAGCATTGCCAATTCCGACAAGTCTGTCCTTGTCCCATGCTGAGAATAGGGAATGGGAATTCATTAGTCCTTTATAGAGCTCACTTGGTTTGTCTGCAGAGCTCCAGTTATTGGCACGATATAATTCTAAAATGGCTTCAATCTTTATATTTCTCCTATCGGATATAATTATTTCCATATCGTTTTAATTAGTTACAAGAGATTGTATATAGCTGTATGTAGTTTAACTTAAAAATAGGATGAGGCTCTGGACAATTATTGAAATTCGTGGATGGTTAATTCGGGTAATTCACAACCCCAGCTTACAATAACCCCATGCTCAGCGTCCCCACGAGCATCAAGACCTTGGCAATGGCACTTAATTGCGTAAAGTGATCCTTGCGGTCAGCGATGTAGATTCTGTACATAAAATACATGAAGAACACTCCGAGTCCACCGAAGTAGATGAAAATAACCGTTAGATCTAACTTGAATGTCACCACCAATATTGCGCAGACAAACACAGCTGCAATCAGAAAAATCACAGCTTTTGTTTTTCGGAATCCAATCACGATGGGCAAGGTGCGGCAGCCATGCTTTCGGTCTCCCTGTCTGTCTTCTATATCCTTGATGATCTCCCGGATAAGATTGAGGAAGAAGGCGAAAATGGCATAGGTGAGTACCAATAATTCTGACTTTTGGTAATGGAAGGCAATCAGATAAATGGATACTCCTGTCAGTAGGGCCACAGTGAAATTCCCGATAAACGGTTCCCTTTTCAGCTGGTTGCTGTAAAACCAAAGCAAAAACGCAGCGGCAAAATTGATTAGGCCAACGGTGGGACTGACGAGAAGACCCAATCCAATCGCCGTGAAATTCAGCAAGGTGTGAAGCAAGAGCACTACTCTGCGCTTGATCCCCTTTCCGACTACCACATTCCCAGGCCGGTTTACATAATCGATTTTGACGTCGTAATAATCATTGATCATGTAGCCGGCCGCAGTGATCAGCAGGGTTGAAAAGATGATCACATAGAGCTTGTAATCTTGGAGTATAGGCAAACCTGAACGGGTGGTTTCTACTAAAAAGTATGCTGTCATCAACTGTGCAAATGCTACCATCAGCAGATTGATTGGTCGGCTGATCCGAAAAAGGCCGCGGATGGAAATGGTTCTTTCGACAGTCATGGTATTCATATATCAAAAATAGATTCAATTCCGTTCACATCTAGGGAAATAACTTGGTATGTGGAAATTATAGTTTTGCCTAACCGCAGTGGGTGCGGAGATTTATGCGGAGGACGCAGGTCCATTTGTTTTAGATTGCCTGAAACAATGCGCAAGTGGC
The DNA here is from genome assembly GCF_021390545.1 of Algoriphagus sp. AGSA1. GTDB lineage: Bacteria > Bacteroidota > Bacteroidia > Cytophagales > Cyclobacteriaceae > Algoriphagus. The sequence goes on from NZ_JAJUWR010000001.1 coordinate 185,198, forward strand.
ATAGATGATTATTGTCAACTGTCTATCGACGGACATATGGGGATTAAGTTTGGTTTTAGTGCAGAAAAGTTCTGTGGGGGAAATGTAGATAGTAAAAAGTAGATGTGAGAGCTGTCGATATGGATACTAAAGAATCCTTATAGTTCAGTCTATAAAAAGCGAATTTGATCGGAGATCCATAGAATATGCTCTCCGATCAAATTTGACATTAAAAAAGCGCTTATTATTTAAGGCTCGGGCTTTCAAAGCCCAATTTTTTCAATCCTTCCTGTACTTCCGGAGCTCCCATAAATAGTTTCCACCCCAGCCCGGTTCGGTAATTTTCTATCATGGCCACCATAGGCCCCTGGTCTATGGCCAAGTAGCGCTCAGGATAATAGTCATGCTCAGGACTCATGGCATCATAGAATCCATATCTTCCAAGTACTTTTTTGCCATAGTTATAGTAGAGGTTTTTGATCACTTTCATTGATTCTTCTGGCGTATAAGGAATGGAAGAAATTGCTGCCGTAGGGGAGATCACTCCGGTATCATTTCTAGGGAAATGGGCATTGTATCCATTGATAGAGTAGGAGGCAGTAAGCCCCCACAGATCTTCACCATAGCCTGCAAATCCCCCTGGGTTTTCCACGGCATGGGCTCTGTTGATCAGGGTGTGATTGGTGTTTAGTTGCTGGTAATCAGCATATTGATCTGCAAGTCCCATAGGGTTCAATCCAAGATATGAATAATGAGCCCAAAAAAGCGGACCGCCCTTTTCTTCGGCACCGTTGTGCTTTAAGATCAAGTCGTAGCCGAAGGCTTCATTGTCAGATTTGATGGCGCCACTTCTTGCCCATCCTTTATGATATGCGTCCGGGGTTATGCGATGTGTGGGAGAGGAGGCCGCCAGGATATAAGTGATCAGACATTCATTGTAGCCTTCCAAAGGGAAATTCATGTCCCAGGCATATTCAGGCGACCAGTGCCAATACAAAACATCCTGACCATCTTGTGTGTACCAGTTCCACTCCATTTCTTTCCAGAGTTGATCGATGCGGTCAGCGACAGCTTTTTGGCGCTCATCACCGTCTTTGAAGTACTCCCGGACCGCGATCAGACCCTGCATCAAAAAAGCGGATTCCACAAGGTCCCCTCCATTGTCTTTTTGACCAAATGGCTGGACTTTTCCTGTCTCTCCATTGATCCAGTGGGGCCATACGCCCTTAAAACGGTCAGCATTCTCCAAAAAGCCCACTATTTTTTCAAATCGTGCCACACCTTCCTCCTTGGTGATCCAACCTCTTTCCATTCCGGCTATCAATCCGAAAATACCCATACCAGATCCCCCTGTGGTGACAACATGGGCATCGTTTTGAGGATACTCACCGTCAATGTGAATCCGCTCCGGCCCCATTCCAGAATTAGGCTCGGCTCCATCCCAGAAATACCGGAAGGTATAGAATTCCACCATATCCAAAAGCTCCTCATCTGTCATTTTATGGGTTTTGGCAGCAGCTCTGCCGACTATGGTAGAATCCTCCCCGGAATATGCCCTAACTTCATAATCCAAGGCTAGCTCCATGCCCAGATCATTAACAAAATCCAAGTAAATGGTGTCTTTTACGACGGCCCGTCTGGTATAGTGATCCTGATCCATGCTCACCCAGACTCCATAGGAATCTGCCTCTGGTGATTTTTCCCAGGCCAGTTCTACATGGATGTCGTAAGGAGTAGCCTTTATGGTTTCAGCCCGCTGTTCTGATTTTTTGCAAGCAAAAGAAAGTATAGAAAGAGCTATAAGTGAACGTAAGAAAAGGGGCTTCATAGTTTCTGAATAGGATGAAAATGAGAAAAAGAGACTCCCGCCCCAGCAAGGAAAGCAGGAGTCAGGGAGATTAATACCCCGGGTTTTGGGTGATTGAGCCTCCGCTAATGTCTATTTCGGACTGTGGCACGGGATAGACTTCGTGCTTGCCGGGAGTCCAGGTGATTCCCAGCTCCGCAAATACTTCCTGTGCTCTTCCCTGCCTTACCAGATCAAAATACCTGTGTTGCTCCATGGCCAGCTCCACTCTTCGCTCATGATAGATGGCGTCCCGTAGGGCGGACTGATCAGTCATGGTCAAGTCAGGCAAAATATCCTCATTTCCCTGTCTGGCCCGCTCACGGACCATATTTACATATTCTAGTGCCTGAGAAGAATTCCCGAGTTCATTCGCTGCTTCCGCTGCGATCAATAGGAGATCTGCGTATCTGAACAAGCGGATGTTTGCCCCGCTGTTTCCAAATCCGGATGGTGGTCTTTCGGGTAACCATGCTTTTTTGCTGAATCTTGCATTTCCGGCCATATTTTGATCAGCGCTCACCACTTCGCCAGAGGGCAAAGTGTCACCATCGTTGATAATAGTAGCTTCCAGTCTTGGATCATTTTCCTCATATGCAGCCATTAGATCATCGGATGGCCCATTAAACCCCCATCCGTTATTAGGATTGCCACGGATTCCTTGTACCTCATTGAACTGGGAACCTCCTCCTCCGGCTTCCAGTGCCACTGTGGATACTTCGAAGATACTCTCAGAAGAATGTTCACCTTCTCTTCTGAAAATCGCCTCGTAATCAGGATAAAGGGAGTATTCTCCACTTGCTATGACTTCCTGGGCCACGTCAAATGCTTGTTGAAACTCGTTTTGGAAGAGATGCGCTTTTGCCAAAAAAGATTTGGCCGCTCCTGCCGTGGCTCTTCCGAGCTCCGAAGCCGGATATTCGGACTTTTCAGGCAAGTTGGCCGCCGCAAACTCAAAATCTTCTTCGATGAACTGGTAAATCTGCTCTTTAGACACTCGTGATTGGGTATATTCATCCGGGTTCAACGGACGTTCTATCAGCGGAAGGTCTCCATAAGTCCGTACGAGGAAGAAGTAGAAATAGGCTCTTAGAAACCTGGCTTCACCGATGAGTCTGGTTTTCAAGTCCTCATCCATGTCGATTTCCGGTACATTGGTTATTACCTGATTGGCACGGAATATTCCCTGAAAGTATCCTGACCAGATACCATTGACTGCAGTATTGTTGGCATCAAAGGTGAAGTCATTGATGTCCTGAAGAAATCCTGCATCACCGGGAACAGAGCCCTTGTCTGCATCATCTGAAGCTATGTCCGTAATTCCTATGTAGGAAAACACATGGACATTGAAACTTCTGAGATGTGCGTAAATAGCATTCACAGCCTGAGTGGCCTGCAGTTCATCCTTAAAGAAATTCTCTGAAGTCAGTTCGCCCAAAGGGGCTTTGTCCAAATAGTCCTCACAGGAGGTTAGACCCAAACCGCAGAGAATGCCGAGTCCAACTACTATTGATTTATAGTTTAGTTTATTTTTCATGGTTTGATTGGGTTTAGAAGCTGGCAGATATTCCTAAGTTAAATGTCCTTGCTAGCGGATATAAACCGCTGTCATATCCGGTTCCGATCACAGATCCCCCGCCGATCTCAGGGGTATATCCTGAATATTTGGTCAAGGTGAATACGTTCGTCCCTGATAGGTAAATCCTGAAGTTTTGGACTTTGATTTTGCTAAGTGCCACATCGGAGAAGGAGTAGCCCACCTGGATATTTCTCAGGCGAATAAATGACCCATCTTCTATGAATCTGTCTGAGACTTCGTAGTTGTGTCCACCGTTGGTGATTCTAGGTTCAGAGTCGCTGGTACCTTCCCCGGTCCATCTATCCAAGTAGCTTGTTTCAAAATTGTAGGTATTGAAACGGGTTTGTTTTTTTGCATTGTAGATCTCGTTGCCGTACGTACCGTTGAAATCCGCCCGTAGATCAAAGCCTTTGTAATCAAACCCCAGGTTGAAACCGAAGATGAGGTCAGGGATAGGACTTCCCAGGATTACCCGGTCATTGTTGTCCACGACGCCATCGTTATTAGTATCCTGATAGATCAGGTCACCAGCTACCTCCGGCCCCCGCTTGGGGATGGATGAAAGATCCGCTTCGTTTTGAAATACGCCTACTGTTTTGTATCCATAATAATGGCCGATGGACTGTCCCACTATTGTTCTGGATCCTAGAAAACCGCTTATTCCCACTGCGCCTCCGAAGATAGCTTCATTACCATCACCTAAGTTCAACACCTCATTGTTGACCGTAGAAGCAACGATGCCTAAGTTATAGGCAAACTCTCCTTTCTGGTCCCTCCAGTTCAATGTCAGGTCAATACCGGAGTTTTTAACGCTTGCCGCATTTATGACAGGATTGTTGGCTGAGCCCACGTAGGCAGGAATGGGCACAGAAACCAAAATATCATTGGTTTTGCGGGTATAATAGTCCAACTCCCCCGTTAGTTTCTCATCAAAAAAACCAAACTCAAATCCTATATTGGAAGTGACTGTTTCTTCCCATTTGATAAACGGGTTGGCCAACCTTGTCAATGTAGCGCCGTAGATCAATTCTTCATTGACTCCAAATACGGCATTCTGATTGCCGGTAACCACCGGTCTGCCCTCGTAAAAGGCAATTTTATCATTTCCGATTTTACCCCAGCTACCGCGGAGCTTCAGGTTGGACAGGAAGGACTGATCCTGCAGAAACGCCTCCTCAATGATGTTATAACCCAGTGCCACCGATGGGAAATTGCCAAATCGGTTTTCCCTTCCGAACCTGCTGGAGCCGTCCCTTCTGAAAGTACCGGTGAAAAGGAATTTGTTTTTGTAGGTGTAATTTGCCCGAAAAAGGTAGGAAAGCATAGCCCAGTCTCCCGCGGAATTGTTGTTTGTCTGAGTGGTCAGTTCACCTGCATTGAGGTACCAAAGTGAGGGGTCTTCGCCAGGCAGGTTTCTTCTCCCGCCTCCTAGGGTCTCTGTATAGAAATCCTGAGTAGTCACACCTCCCAACAGGTTCAATCTGTGATCTTCCCATTCCTTATTGTAGTTGATTGTGTTTTCCCATAGGATATTTCGGTTTCTCACATTTTCCACATTCACGGAATTCTCCGGGTTCTGCTGGGTAGGGGAGACAAAATATACAGGTGTAAAGCTTTTGGAATCCTGAAAAGCGAGATCCAAGCCTACATTACTACGGAAAGTGAAATCCTTCAGGAACTTCACATCCATAAAGAAGTTCCCTACTCCGCGGTAGTTGTTGGTCTGATTGTTTGAGTTGTACTCGAATTGTGCCGCAGGATTGCCTACCGGCGTGGTATTGGTATAGCTCCCGTCAGGTTGGGTAGGGGCAAAAATCGGATAAGCCCTATAGGCGTTTCCTACCACGCCTGGTTCATTCTGCTGATTGAAATAGATGAAGGAAAGATTGTGGCCGAAAGTCACCGCATCACTCATCTTATATTGGTTGTTCAGGCGTATCGTCAGCCGTTCAAATTCGGATTCTTTAACCACTCCTTGTTGATTGAAGTAATTTGCGCTCAGGTTAAAATTTGTTTTTGCCGAACCTCCCGTAGCGCCCAAACTCACATTATTGATAGGGGCGTTTCTGAAGATGTAATCTTGCCAATCTGTCCCTTCTCCATATTCATTGACGTTGTAGATGGGGTCGTTACCCACATTTTGCTCCAGCTCATTGGCCAGTTGGGCAAATTGCCGGGCATTGACCAAGTCTATTTTATTGGCGACTTGCTGCACCCCGGTATAGGCATCCACGCTGATTCTGGTATCTGTGTCAAATGATCCTTGCTTAGTGGTGACGATGATGACTCCATTTGCACCTCTGGAGCCATAAATTGCGGTAGCTGAAGCGTCTTTCAAAACCTCCATGGATTGCACATCATTTGGATTCAGGAAATCAATATCATCCAACAGCATCCCATCCACCACAAAAAGCGGGGAGGAGTTATTCAACGTACCGACCCCCCGGATACGCACTGTCGACCCTGCACCGGGTGCCCCGGAGTTTTGGGTGATCTGCACACCACTGACCCTACCTTGTAGTGATTGGGTCACATCTGACACGGGAAGTCTGCTGATATCCTCGGATTTTACGCTGGATATGGCACCTGTGAGATCGCTTTTCCGCTGAATACCATATCCCACGACCACAAACTCATCCAGATCACCAAGATCCTCCTCCAATGAAATATCTATCGTAGATCTTCCGTTGATCGGTATTTCCTGAGTGGTAAACCCTACAAAAGTAAAAACAAGTACGGCATCGTTCGGAGCCTCCAATGCGTACTTCCCGTCCAGGTCTGTCACTGTTCCATTGGTGGTTCCTTTGATGACCACATTTACTCCAGGCAGAGGCTGCCCCATATCATCAAGAACGGTACCGGTGATCGGCACGTTTTGTCCAAACGAATCATGGACGATAACTATAGAGAATAGGAGAAAGGTAAGTAGAAAATACCTGCGGAAGCGCAGGGCAAATTCCTTCTCGTGTAGTAATTTTTTCATTTGGCTAATCGGGTTTGGTTTTATGTTTTCGTTCAAAGAATGCGATACTCCGCAAACAGTAAATGAAGCTATAAACCCGGTGCCAGCAGGAAAAAAATTAATAGGGAAATCAATTGGAAAAAGATGTTAAAATCCATCGTTTTTAGACGGGAATTCCTGCTTTGTTTTCAATGAAAAACTGCCTATTTGAGTTGGAATGGATATTTATCTAAATCCAATCACGCTTCGTTATCAGGATTCCAGATTCTTGGTTTTTCTCCGAAATCAGTTCAATTCATGTGATCTTTCCAGAACTATATCTTCCCATTCTGGCTGATGGATTCCTTTCATCTCTAACTGCAGTTTTACCTTTACCCTAAAGCTGCTGATGGCGTTTACCCGCAAGTCCAGCAGTTTTGAAAGTTCCTCTAGGGTGAGTTTGTCATGCTCGGAGATCACAGTATAGGCTAGGTAAAACGCTTTCTCTATTGGAAGACGGATACCATGAAATACTGTCCCGGCAGTAGCGGATTCTATGTGACCACAGCGCGAGCAGCGACGGTGAAAAATCTTGGAACTTTTAGAGAATTTTCCATGATTGCAGGTCTTGCAGCTGAAGCCATTTTCCCACTTTACCTGCTCCAAGTATCTTAGACAAGAGCTAGAATCGGGAAAAATCTTTGTAAAATCGGCATAGCTCATCCTTTTGTTGGTAATTCTAGCCTGCAGGTTTTCCCTTATCTGGGATTTCAGCTTCCAGATATCCTTGTCCAATAGCGCGTTGATACGCTTGATCTCCTCGTCTTTTTCCAGAATCTGCTGATTGAATTCCAGCAGCAATTGATTCTTGTGGGCCAATTCCTGCGTACGCTCATTGACACGCTGTTCCAACTCTCTATTTACTTTTTCCTTGAGTTTGGCATTGGTTTCAGCCTGGCGCAAAGACCGGAGCATCGCACGGTCCCGGTTGTCTTTTAGGATTTTCACCCGGTCCCCGAGAGCTAAGGTGAGCAGAAGCATCTCCACCAAAAATGCAATATGCAAGCTGTAATATAAAACTGTGCTATGTGGGATAATAGCGGTATGTACCATGGCTTTCAGCCCAACCCCCACAAACAAAACCCCATAAGCGATCACAAAAAGCCGGGCCACGCTATAGCCTTTCACCCAAACATAGATACTTGAAAATAAAATAAGGAAGAAGGGTACGATATCGTAAATCTGGATTTCCAAAAGAACGGGAAAGAATGTCAGTCCCAAAGTGAAAAGAACAGTCTTGGCAATAAGAAGGATATGGAAGCAGCGGTGCATGCTGGGGAATCTTCTCTGCAGGTTGAGGAAGTGAGTGGAGAAAAGCAACGCAAAAACTATGATCAGAAAACTGAAAAGCCCGGAAGCAGGCTGGTTCCATTCTGGGCGGCTCGGCCATAGGTACTGAAAGGCAATGCCGTCCACGCATGCCGCAAAGGTGCCCACACTCAGCAGATAGAAGACATAATATAAATACTTCACCTCCTTGATGGCCAGATAAATCAAGCCATTGTAAAGGGAGATAATCAGAATCATCCCATAGAAAATCCCATATAAAAAATACTCGTTCAGAGCATAATAAATGAAACGGTTGTAAGAGCGGAAAGCAATGCGGATATCCGCTTTCTGGGAGGATCTGATTTTGAAATAATAAGTGTCAGTCCCCTCCGACTGGTTTTCTACAGGAATATGGAAGTTTTTATGGGAAAAAACCCTGTCGTTGAACGGAGCTTTATCCCCCAGCAGTATTTCTTTAAATCCATTTCCTACTGGGATATAGGCCGTGATTTCATCAATAGTCTGATCATAAAACTCCAATAGCCAATTTTTCTTGCTGCCAGGGGTTTTCTGGATGGCAACTTTCACCCAGTAGGTCTTATTAGTTGAAAACTGATGCTTGTTGAAGTCGGGATTGATCTTCAGTCTTGCCGCCATCTTCGGGGATAGAATATCCTCCAATTCCATTTCATTGCTTTCATCCTCGTAGAATGTCAGCCTGTCGATGGCATAGATCCGCTCGTCCAACTGGTCATTGATCTGGAAGGTATAGTTGCCGGATTGCCCATAAACGTGAGCCGCAACATAAGGCAGCATGAACAGGGCAATGGAAAGGATCCTAAGACAAAGCTTGGTCATGAAGCAATGGGTTTAAAGGGACATTGAATTCAAAAAGGAAGCCTGAATTCTTCTCTTTACATAAAAGTGGACCGAAAGCGGCAGTGTATAACCATAGCATTGCCCACCAAATAGATATTTGGCTTGTTGTCCTCTAATAAAGCTGTTTGTCCAGAATTGATTTAATGGAGATGCAAATCTCCATAGATTGACTATAATTACCTAACGTAATTTATCAACTAACCCTACTATGATGAGAGCAAAATTCACGCCCTGTTTTACCCTACTGATTCTATGGAGCAGTTTACTTTGGGCCCAGGAGAAAAAGCCTATCCAACTAAGTGACCTAATAAATATTGTTACGGTATCTGATCCGGAAGTTGTCCAGGATGGGAAGCAGGTGCTTTTTGTGAAAAGCCTCATTGATTCCACAAAAGAAGATGGTTATTCGTATAAAAGCCAGTTGGTATTGATGGACCTTCAAAATCCGGATGAAATCAAAATTCTTAACAGGCCGGCTACGAACCTGTCCAATTATACAGTTTCCCCAGATGGAAAGAAATTGGCATTTGCCCGGGAATGGGAAGGGAAATCGCAGATTTGGATTTTACCTTTGGACGGTGGGGAAGCGCAGGTGCTTACTTCAGGGGAAAATGGTGCTTCAGGGCCTGTTTGGTCACCTGACAGCAAGAAAATCCTCTATTCTGTTTCTGTACCGCTGTGGGCAATTGAAGGTGATCCTGTCTGGCCAAATCCCCGACCTGGACGCGAATATGGAGACGAACCGAACTACCACGCAATCAAGGATGGGTTGGTAAAAGATGAGAGAAAACCAAACATGGATGGAGATATCAAGGAGTTAAGGGCATGGTTGGCTAAAAATGCATCGAAAAATGACCCGAGGGTGATCGATCGATTAAATTTTCTCGGTGAGCGGGGCCTCTCTACTGATATTGATTTCAGGCACCTGGCAGTCATTGATGTAAAGACTAAAAAATCCGAGAGATTAACGTCCGGTTACCAGAGTTTTGGATCGGCAACATGGTCACCGGATGGTAGCTATATTTTGGCCAGCAGTGTGGAGAGCAATGGGCACCCTGATGTTATTGAAGATTCGGATATTTATAAAATCAACCTTTCTGATAAGTCCGTATCAGTCTTTTTACAAAAGGAAAACTACCGTTTAGGTGGGGCTACATTTTCACCTAATGGCAAATTAGTCCTAGTGTCAGGACAGAATACTGAAGATAGGGCATTTAATCAAAGTCTGATAGGTACAGTGAAGGCTGATGGATCAGAGCTAAGGTGGTTTACTGAGGAGCTTGACAGGAGAGTAGGCGGGGCAAAATGGTCTGATGACAGTAAATCGATCTTTTTCTCAGGGCCTAATGAAGGAGGAGTTACACTATACAGTGCAAATGTCGCCAGCGGTAGAATATCCAAAGTTTTAACCGGGCCGATTGGAATAAACAGCTTTGATGTGCATGGGGATCAACTTGTATATGCAAAGACAGAAGTGGCCAACCCAAGTGAGCTGTATATCTCCTCCCTCGATGGAAAAAATGAAAAAGTGCTTACTGACTATAACAGTTCATGGCTGGCCGATAGATGGGTTTCGGTCCCAGCGGCCCATCATTTTGAACAAGACGGATTCGGAGTTGATTATTGGGTGATGCCTCCTTTTGGGTTAAAAGATGGGACTGAACATCCTACGGTGCTGGAAATGCATGGAGGGCCTACTGCCATGTGGGGGCCTGGGGAATCCAGTATGTGGCATGAGTTTCAGGTACTGGCAGGAAAAGGCTATGGAGTGGTTTACGCCAATCCCAGAGGCAGTGGAGGATATGGTAAAGCATTCCAAAAAGGGAACTATCAGGACTGGGGGGATGGCCCGGCAAAGGATGTGTTGGCAGCACTGGATAAGGCTGGTGATGAATACAAATGGATAGATAAAGATCAGTTGGTGCTGACCGGAGGCTCCTATGCCGGGTATCTTACGGCGTGGATTGTGGGTCATGACCACCGCTTCAAAGCTGCATTGGCACAGCGGGGAGTTTACGACCTTACCTTTTTTATGGGAGAGGGTAATGCCTGGAGACTGGTGCCTTATTATTTCGGATACCCTTGGGAGGATGGGATAAAAGAGCTTCTAGATTATAATAGTCCTCAAAGTTATGTGCAAAATATCCAAACACCGCTGATGATTTTCCATGGGGATAATGATCTACGCACAGGGGTGAGACAGTCTGAGCTGCTGTATAAAAGCCTGAAGATAATGGGTAAACCAGTGGAATATATACGCTATCCCGAGGAGGGACATGAGCTTTCACGCTCGGGTGCAGTACATAGGAGATTGGATAGGATCGGCAGGATAGTGGAGTTTTTTGAGCGATACGTGACTCATACAAACTAATATATTAATAAATATGTATATCCGCTTTTCTGCCAGTAAAACAATAAAAGCATCATAGGATTCGGAAAACCCCAGCGTCAAGGCCACTTCGGTCACCCGTCTTCGGTCTTCCGTCCAGTAAAGCAAAGAGAATATGGTTACTGGCATCATTGCGGATAATCACATTAATAAAACCCCCTTTGTTGTAAAAACAGAGGGGGGTTAATTTTCATATATAAATGAGGCGGTCTCATAAGTAGGTTGTCTTGTCAGGCTGAATAAGAAAAATTTAGAATTTACAAAAGAGTAGTGACAGCAAGGTAATTAGGCACAAATTAAGGTTATCCTGAGCGAAGTCGAAGGGTTCTCGACTTAGCTCGAACTGACACAATACCCGCTCATTCAGATTAAATCCGTCATTGGTAGCGAAGTCGAAGCCTTTTGCGCACTAGTCAAGCCCATTCCGACTTCCGCACAACGTGCCAACTATGAGTTATTGGAAAGTCTCTGATTTTAAAATGTACTGCTCACTTCAATCGATCAAGACGCCCTTTTTTCTTGATTAAGTTTTTATAATCCCATTGGATAGTTTTTGCTTTGTCCAGCCACAGCTTCAGTTTTGATTCATCTATCTGATGAGCCGAAGTATAGAAAATGGAAGCATCTTTAAATTTCTGACCTCTGACGTTTAAGGCTTCTTCTTCAAAACCAGCTCCGCTCCAAAACATCAGTCGGATACCGGGTTTTTGTTTGCTAAAACCCACAATAGGATTTCCTTCCAAAAACCATACAGGGTGGCTGTGCCAAATCTTACTTTCCGCATCGGTCAGGAATTTGTCTATCGCTACCGCAAGCAAGTCGCAGATCTCTTGGTCTAGTTCAGTCTGACGCTGGTTATAGTCTTTGATTTCTGCATTCATTTAACATCTAGCTGGGTATGCGAGTCAAAATATAAAAAACAGTTGACTATTTCTTAGCCTCAATTAATCTAAACAACAATTCCGGTTCGTCTGTGGTGATGAAATCCGGTTCCTGATCCAGAAACCATCGTAAGTCCTCTTCTTTATTAACAGTCCATGCATTTACTGTAAGTCCTAAATCTTTGGCTTCCTGTATCCATTGAGGGTTGTTTTTTAGCAAATTGATATTGTAGTCAAAACCGAAAAAACCAGCTTCTTTCAGTTCTGCGGGTGTTTTGTCCCCGGTCAGGTATGCTACATTCGCTTTTGGATCCATTTCTATGGCTTTTAGCCCTCCTTCGTAGCTGAAAGTGATGTAGTCCACCCACTTCTCGGCTTTCATTTTCTTCACAGCCAGTACGGATTTCTCTGCCACTTCTTGGCTACGTTCTACTGATATTTTGGAAGGCTTGATTTCAAAAATCAGCTTGGTTCCTTTTTGTTTTTTTCCTGCTTTCAGGTATTCTTCTACCGTAGGGAGATTTTCTCCATTTGCAAGCTTCTTGGTCAGGAGTTCCTTATAGGTTGAGGTTTCTATTTCCATACCTTCGAAATCCGCATCATGATTGACTACCAATATCCCATCCGAAGTCATCCACACATCAAACTCGGAACCTTCACAACCCAGTGCTACTGCCTGCTTCAATGAAGCAATAGAGTTTTGGGGGAGTCCATTTGCTTTCCATGCTCCTCGGTGGGCGATGACTTTATTTTTGTGGAAGGATTTTTGGGCAAAAGAAGCTGAACTGGCTAGTAAAATTGTAAGCAGGGTGAAAAGAGCGAATCGCATGAAAGTGAGTTTTAGTAATCTTTCAAAAGTAAAAAATGAGAGCTAATGAACTATCCCGTTTGAAATAATTCATGAAAACTTAATGGTTGTTTTTTTAATCGCAGAACGAACGGAGAGTTTCGCAGAGGGCGCAGGTTTGTTAGTACAGAGGAAATGCCGCCAATTGGTTTACAAATCATTATGTCCCAGCGGGACATCTGGTCGGTAGCAGATGGTTTAATTGAAGATCTGTATCGTTCCGTAGGAACGAATGGTCATGTCTTTACGAGACGTTCCTGCGGAACGACCTTTCCTTAATCATCCTTTTTGCCACCTACCAACCGTTCCTATGGAACAAAAATCGATTGATTGAGCTATTGTATGTCTTTTTCTGTAGAGAGAGAGAGAAAACAATTTGAGTTCGACACCCTTCGGGGTCGTGGAAATCTTCGCTATTGAGATCCACGAGTTCCACCCGTGGTTATTGAGAGGTTTGACCACTTCGTGGTCATTACTAATTTGAAACTTTATTTCATCTGTTTATAATTGATATTTTGTGGTCAGATGGAATCTCGCAGGGTTTATAATCATTCCTTTGTGTGTCGCTTGCGTCAGCCTACCTGCGGAAGGCAGGCTCGATTTCATCGGATTATAATTTAATTTTTAAAGGACAGAGCATCTCGTGCGGTGAATAATCATCCCTCTTTGTGTCCCTTTGTCATGCATGCCTGTATTCTTAGGTAGACTCTATTGCAAACAAAAATAATATGGGTGATCCTGAAGGGGTCCAACCATAAATAGCATGGGTGCAATCCATGGTTTAAATGATTGATCATTGATAGTTCGACACCCTTCGGGGTCGTGGAAATCTTCGCTATTGAGATCCACGGGTTCCACCCGTGGTTATTGATAGGTTTGACCACTTCGTGGTCATCTCAAGTTTGGCTAATTTCTAGCATTTGACCACTTCGTGGTCATTACTCATTTAAAGCTTGATTTCATGGGATTATAATTTGTCTTTTAAAGGACAGGTAGCCTATTCCATCCACTGCGGCGCATAGGTAGAATCTAAGCCTACATTATAATCATCACTCTGTGTATGTCATCCTTCGTCATACCTGTCTTTATTCTCAGGCATACTCGATTGCAAATACATATAAAACGGGTGATCCTGAAGGGATCCAACCATAAATAGCCATGGGTGCAACCCATGGTTTAAAAGATCGACCATTTGATAGTACGACCCCGAAGGGTGTCGAACTTTGTAGCAATTCAAGGGCACTGGATTTAAAATAAAACACCTTGGGATTGTGGAATCCCAAGATGCTTTACCTCTATCTCTTTCTTAAAGACTTACTTTTGCTGCTCTAGGTAAGTAATCAAAGATGCTAGCTCCTCAAAGGAAAGTGAGTTTACCAAGCCAGGAGGCATCATGGAAGTTTCCATCACCTTACGGGTTTTGATGGTGCTTTTATCCAGTTTAGTGGCTGTACCGGTGATGTCCTGAAGCACTACCTCATCGGCGGTCTCTGCTGTCACAAACCCCATATAGGACTTATCGTCTTTGGTGTCGATCAGTACAGATGCAAAACCTTGTGATATGGAAGCATTTGGCTTTAGTATAGATTCAGTAATCTGGGAACGGTTCATGATTGAGCCGATTTGACCCATAAACGGACCTTTCAAAGGCTGCCCTTTTTCTATGCTATGACAGGCTATACAACCTTGGCTTGTGAAAAGTGCTTTTCCTGTTACTGGGTCGCCTTTGATGTCCTGCACGGCAATCATTACATCCTCAATGGAAGATTCACCCACCTGCCCTTTTTTGTTTTTTATTTTCTCCAGATCCACTTCTGTCTCCTGGATTACCAAGTTGGTTTCTGCCTCCCCGAACTCCTCAATGTCCATGCGGTTTCGTTCGTTGAGATCAGCGAAAAATTGTCTCTTCGTAGCCTCAAAATTAGCACGCTCGTCTAGTAAGAAGTCTTTAATTTGGTCGGAGGATTCCCAGGTGATTGCTTTGTAATAAGGCCCATGCGTATCCGGACGGGTGCCCCACCACCAAGAACCGTCGTAAGGAGCCTCTTTCTTATACAATCGGGAAAGTGTCCCTAAGATCTCCATCTTCAGCTGTAAGTCATCGGTGTCTTGGTAGGCTTTGATCAATCCATCCACCGCTTTTGGATCATGCATATAGCGAAGCGCCCACAGTGCAAGTGCGGATTTATCAGATCCTATGGCATCTACTGTGGCATCCACGGCATTTAGAGCTACCAGGGATTTTACAGCTACATGTGGAAGAACTATGGCGGAGTTCGGGGTGGCATGTGGTCCTTCGGTTCCTTTCTCAGGTTGCTTGAATGAATCAGGGACTTTTACTTTCAATAATTCGGTAGCTGCTTCAGGATTGCCGATTCTTCCCAATGCCACAATGGCGGCGGACTTCACGCGATCATTAGGATCGGTGACGCCTGCTACAAATGGGTCGAGAGGAACTCCCTGAAGACATGTTTTGCGGTCAGCAAGGGCTCGCAGGGCAAACTCCCTTACTTTCTCTTCTTCGGCCAATTTGAGCAGTTCGTCCCTTCCATTTGCACAAGTCGCCTGTGCGTAAGTGTAGATCCCCGCAACCCTGGCTGCTAGAGGCAATGACTTGTCCTTGGCTATAGAAAGGGCGGCATCTCCGGCTTCATCTGGGAATCGAGCCAGTAACTCCTGTTGGGCATGGAAGCGGGACACGGAGTTGTTTGCTTTTAGTAGCTCGGTTAGTACCTCGATAGAAGCAGAAGATAGCTCAGGAATAGCTTGGTAAGTCCAGTCTTTTGGTACCACGCGAACCACGTAGCCTTTTTCTTCACTACCATAATATCCTGCTCCATCCCAGGCGGCCAGGAACATTCTACCTGAAGCATCCACGTCTATATCTGTAATCTGCGCAAGCTTGATGAATTCTTCGTCCTGTTGGGTGAAACTGGGTCCATCCATAGCCACACGATGGATATACAAGTGGCTTCTTCCCCAATCAGCCATCATCGGCACATGGTTGTACTTGGCTGGCCAGCGATCATCATCCATGAAATAACTGCCTGTACCGGAGCCTCCGCCCAGATCGACCAATGCGGGAATAGTCTCTTCCGTGAAGTTTTTAAACAGAGTAGGATAGCCGTATTCACCGGATTGGGTATAGTGGATAAAGCGAATATTCCATCCCCCTCCGTCATTGGTATTGCCACGGGTGTAGATATTCATAAATGGATCAATGGCCACATCGTAGATATTTCTGGTGCCATGGATGTATTCTTCCATCTCGGTGCCGTCTGGCCGCACCCGAACTATGCCTCCACCGAGCATGGTCAGTTGGGTCCCGTCACGGTCGGTGGCATTATGAAAACCAAAATCTCCCACAGCAATGTAAATCCAACCATCTATACCCATCCTTATCCCATTGGTAGAGTGATCGGTACCACGTGAACGGATGGATTCCGTGGAGGAGATACTTTTGATAAGAATTTTTGAGGGGCCATCAGCCACCCCGTCCTTGTCCTTGTCTTCAAAGACAACCAAATTCATTCCTTCAGCTTCTCCTGTTTCTTCGGAGAATTGGGTATGAAGCACAAATACCTGATCTCTTACAGCCATGATACCCCTGGGATTGTCCACCTTGACAAACTCCGTGTGGGAGTCCAGTTCGCCATCATTGTTGCTATCGACCAAGCGCACAATAGCGCCTTTTCCAGGCTCTTTACCCAATGAGCCCATCATATCTATGCCTACAAATACATGACCGTAGGGAGAAACCGCCAGGGCGGCAGGGCTGGGAACGATGTCTGGCCCTGCGAAATTTGTCATGAGCAATTCCGTACTGTCAACACCATGTTTTGCAGTGTCTAAAGGGAATTGGGGGTAGAAACCGATGAGCTCTTCTAGATCAGCTTTTCTATTGTCGGGTGATGAGCAAGCAAATGCTGAAATAGAAATAGCTGCGGCAAGTACAGGAAATGATATTTTAGACATGCTAAAAGTAAAATTTGAGAATTATTATTTGAGGATCGCTGCTTTTGGTCCCAAATATATCAGGTTTACCGATAGATAGGCTGCTATATATCAACAGAAACTCAGTTCCTGTGAATTCTGGCATATTTGTGCAGCTTAACGGTTGAAGGGATATTCATTTACCCAATTGAATCCCCGCTGCATCAATAGGTAATCCGATTTCTTCTTTCTTGAGGTGGTGATGTCCATCTGTTGTTCTCCCAAAGTGACCAAAAGCTGGTATTCCCCTTCAGAATTTTCCAGGATCTTGAGGAGGTAAGGGTCTTCTTGGTTCGCTGAGCGTACAAAGTAGATTTCCCCTTCTTCGTTGAAGTCTTCAATGGTGTAGTAGTGATCATTTTTTCCGGAGGTTTTTACATTCATGCTGTTTTGGTCGATCATCACGTTTGTCCAATAGACCCCTGCGCTGTCAGGCAAGTTGTTTCTGGAAAAGGTATATGCGCCTTCCCACTGATTTAATCTACTTGTCCTCATAGACTGAGATATAAAATGCCCAGCGATCAACATAAGTGGAAGTAATACTGCAAAGATTAGTTTTCCGGCTAACCATAGTTTGCGTTGTGCTCTGGTTTTCCAGACAATACCAGGTGTATAAAGCCGTGTGTGTTTTTGGAGGATGAAAAAGTCAATTAATGCCTTCACCGATGGGACGAGAATCAACAAAGAAAATAATAACAGGTGGGAGGACATCAGCTTTACAGGGACATCAAAGCTGAAATTCACCAACACAATATTCGTAGTGACTGCGACTGACATCAAGGCACCAAGTATGGCTGTCCGTCGGAAAAGCAACAATAATCCTGCTGAGATTTCTGAAAGTCCCATGAAGATCTTATAAGTGTCCGAGTAACCAAAAAATCTCCAGGCCAGTCCCATAGGTGAAGATTCCCCGAAAGTCTGCTCCAAGGTATAAATCCCAGGGCTGGGAAACTGTCCGATCATGAATTTAGCCACACCATAGGATATCAAAATCAACCCGACATGATAGCGGGCATAGATGATTGACCAGGAGAAGAGTTTACTGACCCAGGGCTTTTTCCGAAAGATCATCAGAATCAAGATAGTCAAAACTAAGGCGATAAGGGGGAAGCTGATCAACTCCATGTAGTTGAAAGTAGTATCACCGCTGCCATTCACTTGGGGTTTTTTGAAGTCAGGCTGCCCCAAAACCAGTCTTGCTATAACAGTCGTAATTTCATCTCGGACTGCCACAAAATACTTCAGGAGAAATTCATTTAGAAGAGGAATGAAATAAAAAGGGGAGGGAAACGCATAGACCAGGATGTATGATGCGATCCAGGTTTTTAGAAAAAGTTTTGGACTGAAAGTTGATTTCATAGGAGCTGGTTAGGTCTATGTAAAATAAGAAAGGATATTATTTGATTCTATTTTCAAAGAGGAAAACCCCGTTCTTATTGGCGATGATGATGTCTGGTCGTCCATCCTTATCCATGTCTTCCACGGTGATGTTCAGCCCCGCTCCGGAGTCATTGTCAATGATGTGCTCTTCGAAAAATGGGGCTTTACCAGGGGTGATTTTATAGTACAGTAAATAAGGTGTGTCCGCATCTCCTGCATCATTTCCATTATGTGCCAAATATCGCTTTCCGGTGATCCATTCATCTGTACCGTCCCCATCCAGATCAGCCATGATGGTAGCATGGGTCTGGGCGGTAATCTCGCTGATAAGATGGGTTTCAAAACTTCCATCAGCCAGCTGCTCATGCCACCAAATGCCCAACGCATGGGCAGAAGCGCTGAGTATATCATTTTTCATGTCCCCATTTACATCCAAAACCTGCATGTGTGAGGCTGGCTCGCTGATCTGTACTGAGTGGAACTTCCAGTCCCCTGATTTCTGATCAGTTTTTCCTTCAAACCAACCCTCAGAAATAACCACATCATTGATCTTGTCCCCATTGATATCCCCAAAGCCCAATCCATGGGAAAAACGGTCAGTTCCGGTTACATTTTCTTCCGAAAGCGCATGGCGCTTCCATGCTGCTTCTCCCGGAGTAGTAGGGGCCTGGAGCCAGATAATCTGTCTCTTTTCATAGTCTCCACAGAGTATATCCAGCCGTCCATCTCCATCGATGTCTATAAATCCCGGTGATTCTATAGAAATCCCCACTGAATCCGCGATAATATGCTTCTGCCAGTTATTGCTTTCTGTCTTTGGGTTTTCAAACCAATAGGCCGGAGTACCCGGATAGTCAATGATCACCACATCGTCCCAGCCGTCCAGGTTGACATCCATTCCTAGGTTGAGAAAGGAATTACTGTATTCTTTCCAGGGGTCAAAGATCTGTGAGGGGGAGATTTCATGGCGAGTCCAGTCAGGTGCCTCAAACCAGTAATAGCCAGCCACGATATCCAGTTGTCCGTCATTGTTTATATCTGCCACCGCTACGCCTTCTGAAAGGAAATCCCTAGTAATCACGGTTTTCTTAAAGGCGGGCTCATGTTGATCTTGACTAAAGACAGTATGTGTGAAGAAAGAAAAAGCCAGAATGCCAATCACACTCAAACTTGTGTTATTAAAAATTATACTTTTCATAGTGCTTTGTTAAAGTTCTGATTGATTTTGCCGTATTGCTTTTCCGTTTAATGATTACTGTGGGATTCTGATTTTGCTAGGGAATTTCTATGTTTTTGAAAGGCGGCGGATGCTTCTGCAGTGTTTAACTCTTCAAGTTTCCTCAGCGTATATTCCAAAATGAGAGGATTTTTAGCTTTTTCAGCCAACCCTACAGCCCGCTCTGCATCCAAGTCAACCAAGGGCTCTACCGCATACCAAAGCAGGAGTGGCAGGTTGTGATCATCCAGATCTTCGGATCGTTGTACCAAAGCCTCCATTACTTCCCAGCGTGTTTCAGGTGCCAAGCGAAGCATGGCAGAAGTCAGGTACAGCCGAACCAGAGCGGATTCGTCATTTTTTGCAAGTGCCGTGAATTGCTTCAAGGTTTCCGTTGATACGGTTTTGTCTTCTGTTTCTAGTTGGATGGCCCAGCTTCTCAGGTTTTCATCGGGATCTGCCATCAGTAATCTTAGTTCATCTTCCGACAGCCCATTCGTTACGTGCAGTGTCCAAAGTGCCCTTAAGCGATTTGAAGTTTTTTGGTTGTTGGTCAGAATCTCTTTCAGAACCTTATGGGTCTCTGGAGTTGCACCCCGCTCCTGTAAGATGGTTCTTGCCTGTCTTGCATACCATTCGTTTTTATGGGTTTGGTAGTTCGCTAGTTCCACGCTACTCGATTTGGATAAGTCTATCTGAATCCATTGATCATCTTCGTGGGAAATCTTGAAAATCCTTCCCAACGACTTGTCATGCACATCAGGATTTGGGCTGTGACATTGGTTTTGATCGTACCAATCAATAGCGAATACGGAGCCATCCGGGCCATATTTGAAATTGAGCCATTGCGACCAGGAATCATTCATGGCCATAAAGTCATTTTGATGCTCGGCCACATAGCCTGAGCCTTCCCGTTTAAGCTGGTCAATGTTCAGGCGGGAACCATTGATGTTATTCATGAAAATGTTGTCACGGTATTTCTCCGGCCAAGTATCACCTCCTAGGTAGATCATGGCACCTGCATGAGCATGTCCGCCACCAGCGGAAGCAGACCTGAAGTTGCCCGCATGTGGGCCGCGATCTCCGACCCAATGCACATGATCCGCAATGGTTTTGATGTCATCGTAGGTGTAGGGATTAAAATGTTCTCCGGCCTGTCTTTGATAGCGGGCGCCCTGGATGACATGATATAAGTGTGGGATTACGCAGACCGTGATAAATGGGTGGCCTTTGCTGTTGAAATCTATTCCCCAGGGATTGCTGCTTCCTTCAGCAAAAACCTCAAATTCATGCCGTGTCGGGTGATAGCGCCATACGCCGGCATTGATCTTTGTGCGCTCAGAATCCGGAGCTCCAGGCTTGCCCACATTGGAATGGGTGAAAACGCCATGCGTGCCATATAACCAACCGTCCGGCCCCCAGCGGAGATTGTTCAGTACTTCGTGGGTATCATCAGTGCCCCAGCCATCCAGTAGTTTGACTGGCGGACCGCTGGCTCTATCATTTTCAAAATCAGCTGGGATAAATAGCAAATAAGGAGCCGCCCCCAGCCAGACACCACCCATTCCGACTTCGATTCCGCTGACCAGATTAAGTCCTTCGGCAAATACCTTTCGGGAATCCAACATACCGTCTCCATCCGTGTCCTCAAAAATCAGGATTCTGTCTTTTCCTTCACCTTCTGGAGCCGGAGTAGGGTAGGTGTGTCCCTCGACTACCCAAAGCCTCCCCCGATAATCCAGCGTAAAACTGATCGGTCGGATCACATCAGGTTCTGCAGCGGCCAAAGTTATTTTAAAACCTTCCGGTGGGGTCATAGCTTTTGCAGCTTCTATCCCAGAAAGCCCAGAATTCAACACCGGATCCAAAGGAGGCAAGATGATGATATCTTCCGGCTTTAGTTCGTTGGAGAAGGAAGGGCGATTTGAATGAAACTCAAAATTGTCAAAATTGATGTGTGCCCAGGTGTCATGAGCTACGTATGGGATTTCAGAAATCCCGGTTTCATTGTCGATGATTCGGATGAAAATGAATTGGGATAAGAAGGCAGTTAGATCCACCACTACCGGCTGAAGGGTTGCCCTGCCTTGTCCTGTGGAAGTATAGATTACTTCTTCAGATTCAGCCAAAACAACTTCCACCCGAGTGTCTGCCAAAGCTCCTCCCGACACCATGAAACTAGCATAAGGCTGGGACACCTCAAAGGGAACTGAAGTGAGTGTCCCCGTCTGTTTGTAATTCACTGTTCCGCCACTACTCACAAAGTTTTTTCCCTCAAAATTTATTTTATCCTCCTTTGCGTGCAGGGGCGAAGGGTCAGTATTGATAATCGGGTTTGCAAATGCATCACCTAAAGCTGTCCAGTCTTCAAGAGTACCCGTTTCGAAATTTAGGTTGAGGGGCTTTCCGTCTTTGTGAGGTGTTGTTCCTTTTACGTTGGTTTCTTCTTCATTTCCCTCGATCAGTATAAATTCCCCAACCATTCCCGCAGCTCTGTGACCGGGAATCGAGCAATAATACGTGTCATCGCTTGCGGCTATAAAAGTGATGCTGGTCGTAGATCCTTCTTCCAGAATAGTTTCACTTTTGATCCCCAACTTCTCCATGGCGATATCATGTGTCATGGTTTCTCCATTGGTAATAGTGATAGTCACTCTATCTCCTTTTCTTGCTTTTAACGTGGGGTTTCTGGTGCCATCAGGAGCAAAATAGCCAAGCATAGTAGCTTGGAGTTGGAATTCAATTTCAGTAGCCGGGATTGGTGTACTGGCCGAATAGGCCGTGTTGGATTGCGAAAAAGCGTAAATAATCACGCAAAAAGCGAAAGGTATCCAGCTTTTGTTCATGCGGTTTTGGGTTAATTGATAATTGTTGGATTATTGAATCTGCCTTTAATCTATTCCTTTTGAGGCAGTTATTCAATATAAATTTTCTTAAGCGGTACATTCTGCATAGTAATATGGACTACTTATTTCGGACCCTAAAGACTCATTATCGTTTGATGGCCCATTTTCTTGCCTTTAAGTGAAAGTTTTTGGCTGTGGTTGTCGGAGTGTGAAATAAAATTAACAGTCTCTTTCAAGTTTGATTTTTTTCTAAAAACCTGAGTTCGAGTTAAAACCGTCACTGCGGGGCTTAGCCGGGGATTTGTGGGGAGGAAGCCGCAGCAGTCCTCGTATAGCAAGATTGCCGCGCCCTTTCCGACACACAATCTACCCTAAAGGGCTACCGATGACGTTATAACCACTTTCGATTGAATTGCATAAATCGAACTGAGGCTAAAAGTGCTTTTAGAAGTACTTAAACCGCATTTTCCAGGTTGAAAATTTAGGATTAAGGTTATGAAGAGTCAATACATTTTGATTTATCTCAAAAAAGTTTGGGGAGGGCACAATCCAGTTAGGCTATACCCTTCGTAATTCTTTACAAGTTGCCTGAAATGGGGTTTTTGAGAACAGGCAACTATTTCTTTTAAATGAAAAACCATAACCGGATTATTAACCTAAACAATCAGAAAAATGAAAAATGAACTATTCAAGCCTCAGGGATTGGTCAAGAATGCCAACCGCAGGCAGTTTTTAAAAACAGGCTCACTTTCAGTGGCCGCAGCAGGATTGATCTTAGTCGGCTGCAAAGATGTAGAAGATATGGATCCGCCGATGATGGGTGATGGCGTAAATCTAGGTTCCGGTGACACAGGGATATTGAATTACGCCTATGCCCTGGAGCAATTGGAAGCAGCTTACTATGCCGCGGTGATGCAGGGAAGTTATTTTGCCAATGCCAGCGCAGAGGAAAAAACCATCATGGGTGATTTGGAAAAGCATGAGCGGGCACACCGGGAGTTTTTCAAGGCAGCATTAGGTGATGCGGCGATTGCTGAATTGGAGTTTGATTTTAGTTCGGTTGATTTTAGTAGTAGATCATCCGTTTTGGCAGCGGCCAAGACCTTTGAAGATTTGGGAGTGGCAGCCTACAATGGAGCGGGGCAATTTTTGGAGAGCGGTGATTTGCTTCTAATTGCTGGAAAAATTGTCTCCGTGGAGGCTAGGCATGCAGCTGCTGTCAGGGATTTGATTAATCCCGGTTCCACAGATTTTGCAGGAGATGATCTGATCGACGCAAATGGACTTGAGCGCACACTGAATTTCACTGAGGTACTTACCGCTGCCAGTTCATTCGTTACCACACCGATTGACTTTAGCCAATTGCCTTCTTAATCCACCACTTTAAAACAACACAAGACATGAACTTACTGAAATTATTAGATAAAATGTGCCCGGATACGAATAGTCCGGAAGGAAAAGATATGTTTTTCTCCAGAAGAGAGGCCTTCCGCCAGTTTGGGGATATGAGTAAAAAAGTAGCTATGGCCGCAGTACCATTGGGTATTCTTTCTGCCTTGCCGAAAGTAGCTAAAGCTGATACCGCTAGCTTGATTGAGGTATTGAATTTTGCATTGACCTTGGAGCACCTTGAGTATAGATATTATCAGATGGGTATCGAAGCAGGAGTGATCGATAATGCTGATTTGGCGATTTTCACCAAAATCAGAGATCACGAGTTGGCACATGTGGACTTCCTGAATGAAGTGATCGCCAATGTATTGATGGGAACTCCTGTCCCTGAGCCTGATTTTGACTTTACCGCAGGAGGTAATTTTATGCCATTTGATGATTATCCTACATTTTTGGCTCTTTCGCAAGCATTTGAAGATACCGGAGTGAGGGCTTATAAAGGGCAGGCGGGAAATGTCATGGAAAATGATGTGGTATTGACTGCCGCACTTTCTATTCACTCAGTGGAGGCTAGACATGCTTCTATGGTGAGAAGAATGAGAACTAAAAAAGGACAGGATGATGTCAAAGGATGGATAACCAATGCTTCCATCGGTAGTCTTCCAGCCGTGACACAGGCTATCTATGCCGGTGAAGACAACCTCACACATGGGGGTGTAAATGTCGTTGATCTTACGGGTATAGATGCAGGTGCAGTATCAGAAGGCTGGGATGAGCCACTTAGCAAAGATGCGGTGCTTGGAATAGCTTCGCTTTTCCTCGCATAAAGATCGGTTATTAGTTGGGGTTGAGTGGTTTGATGTCACTTCCGTCTGGGAGTGGCATCTTTTTTTGTTTTAACCGCAGGGGACACGGAGGTCTCGCAGAGGTCGCAGTTTGTTTTACCGTTGTCCTGCCTTTCGAGAAGCTGGATTTTTTGCCTGAAGTTTCAGAATGTCCTTGCCCAAAAATTCATGTTTTACATAAGTTACAAACTTTTCCAAAGTTTTGAACTTTGGAAAAGTTCACCGACGATTTAGTAGTCAAAGCCCAATTTTATATAAGATGCAGGGCTGCAACCTTGGATGATCTTTTAAGTCAGGGTGCTCGAAGTCGCATTCGTATTCCATTCCTATTTTTTGCATCACGCGGATGGAGGCAGCATTTCGGGAAGAAGCCAACGCATAAACCTGGAGCACATTCAGATTCTTGGCGAATTCCAGGCATTTGGCTGCTCCTTCCGACGCTATTCCCTGATTCCAATACTTTTTTTGAATCCTCCATCCAATATCCACACATGGTGTAAAATGGGCTGGAAATGTCTTAGTCCCTAGTCCAATCATCCCTACAAAATCCCCGCTTTCCAAGAGGTCAACAGCAAAGTAACAATGACCCCGCTCTTTGTAGAGCGCATTCATGCGCTTCATCATTGCCAGAGATTCCTTGGTGGAATACGGCTTTTGGAAATAATACATCGTCTCAGGGTCAGCGTTCATGGCTGAAAATTGCTTGAGATCGGAAGGGAGCCAGGTACGAAAACCAAGTCTTTGGCTATGAAATAGGTAAGGTGAATCCATATCCGAATTTAGAAGTTTGGATAATTTTTCGCATAAAAGTTGGATTTAGAAATTTCATTTGTAGTTTAGTGTCATAATACACTATGACAGTATGACGATATGATAATTTCTATTGAAGATTTAGATTTTTCCTACCACCAGTCGAAGAGCTTATTTGATGGTTTGAATTGGTCAGTCCCGAAGGGGTCGGTGGTAGGACTACTTGGGAAAAACGGATCTGGGAAATCCACTCTACTGCATTTGCTTACAGGATTGCTTTTTCCTAAAAGCGGATCCATCCAAGTCGATTCTTGGATCCCTAAAGACAGGAAACCGACCTTTCTGGAAGATGTTTTTTTGCTTACGGATGATATGGCCTATTCTGGGTCAATGCGAATAGCCACTTACGAGAAAGTAATGGGTGCCTTTTATCCAAAGTTTGATTCATCGCGGTTTGACCAGATTTTAAATGATTTTGGCTTGGAGAAAAATACCAAGTTGCATAATCTCTCACTTGGAGAGCGGAAAAAAGTGTTTTTGTCCTTTGGGCTAAGTACCAATTGTCGATTTCTTTTTTTCGATGAGCCTACCAATGGGTTGGACATCCCCTCTAAAAGTGCCTTCAGAAAAATAGTGGCCGGCAATCTCCATGAAGATCAAACCATGGTCATCTCCACACATCTGGTGACGGATGTGGAGAAACTGATTGATCGGGTGGCGATTTTACACCATGGTAAGATACAACTGGATGCTGATTTATTGGACTTGTCGGATCACCTGCAGTTCGGTTCAGCGACAAATGCCCCAGCAGATGCGCTGTATGTGGAGAAATCTGGGACAGGATATCAGTTCATCAGATCAAGAATGGATAATGAAGCACAGACCTCCATACAGCTGGAGCTGATTTTCAACGCGGCTATAAATAAAGGTCTGGATGATCATATAATTTTTCAACACCAAAAATCTGAAATGCTATGAGAAGTAATTCAATAAATTTTCATCGTCTTCAAAACTTGTTGCGACATGAGTGGGCATTTCAGAATAAGTTTTATCTGATGGGTACAATTGGAACTTTCTTACTATCATTTGGAGTGTTTTTAACAGTTTGGTTTAATCAATATTCTGGATTTCTATGGCGTTCAGTAGATTATAACTCGATCTTTTTTAATGGTTTTATATTTCTTTCTGTGCTTGGAATAAGTCAAAGTTTTGTTGAGATGAGGGAGAAAAATACATCCATACGCTACTTGACCCTTCCAGCAAGCACCATAGAAAAATATCTCATTCAGGTTTGTATGCGATTGGTTTTACCTTTAATTCTTTATCCTATTGTCTTTTGGCTTGGCACAAATTTGTCAGTTGATGTATATTATTTCATTCAGCATTCGCTTCTAGAAAACACAGCACTTCCTGAGATTGAAAAGGTAGAGGTTTTGTATTTGTACTGGATTCCAAGCACAGATATGGAAATGGTATACTGGGTCATTTTTGGATTAACCTTTTCAATTCCTACACTCATGTTTATGGGTGGGATATTATTTGGTAAATGGAATTTTATTAAGATGCCACTTGCTGTCGCAATAATACTTGCGTTGTTTTTAGGAAGTTATTATGGGTTGAGTTGGCTTGTAAATGCCAGCCCATTTGGCGCAGGTGGTAATTATTCTATCCGAATTGATAATCCGGAGGTAATGGATGGTGTACCCTTATTGATATTTATTTCATCAATTTTGGTTTGGCCAGCCTTGTTACTGACATTATTGTTGCCCTATCTCAAACTCAAAGAGCGGGAGGTTTAAGATGGAATTCAGCGAAACAAAGAACATCTTCCTCCAGATCCGGGATTGGGTGGCTGACCAGATACTTCAGGGGAAAATCACGGCCGGGGAGAAGATCCCTTCGGTACGGGAGCTGGCTGTGGATATGGAGGTAAACCGCAATACAGTCATGCGAAGCTATGCGCTGATGGAGGAGGAGGGAATCATAGAAAACAAGCGGGGAATAGGTTTTTTCGTCGCCGCTGATGCGAAGCAGAATCTGCTTCACATGCAAAAACAGACGTTTTTGAAGGATGAACTTCCTGCTATTCTACATCAGATAGAAGTACTTAAACTCAATTCCAAGGATCTGCAAATCCTAATCCAAACCATTCAATCCAACGACCATGAAATCAAGCCTGACTAAAAAGACACGGACTAGGATGATTATCATCCCAGCGAGATTCCATGTGACCATTAAAAAAAAAATATAAACACATGAAAACCAGTAATAAAATCATTGTTTCCTTTTTGGCTTTCGCTTGGCTGAGTATCGTGGCTTCACTGTTGATTTCCCATCAATTTGCTGATCTGGAAAACAGACCGGGTGTTCGTAGAGTAGTGACGAAATCAGAAACATTAGAGCCGTTCTCGGTAGTAGTTTTAAATCAGACTGAGGGCTTGAATGTAACCCAGGGAGATGTTAATCAATTGCATTTTAACGAATATTTCGGAGCTGATGTGATTCAGCCTGCGCCTGAAGTTGTGAAGGAATATACTATCCTAAATGATACGCTTTTCATCCAGAATCTACCAAGGCCAAGCAATGGGGACTTTAGGTTGGAAGTAGCAGGTCTACAAGGATTGGTGGTTACTGATTCTAAAGCACTTGAGCTGGGAGCTTTCCATCAGGATTCCCTCAGGGTCTATACTGATGGGAGTGAGGTGTTGCTTTCCCGGGAGTCCGATTTTTCCTTTTTCTATCTGGGTTTTCCCGATGAGTCTAGTCTTATTTTTACTGATATTAAGGGGTTTAAAATGAACCTGAAAGATAAGGTATGTGAACTTTCAGGCGATATTGGAAGGATTTCTGGAGAGCTGACAGGAGATTCTGAGTTGCATATTTCCGTTAAAGTTGGCCAATTGGATGTGAAAACTTCAGATGGCGGAAAGGTTATACTTAAGTAAAATATGTTTAGTTTTAGGAGGTGTTCAGTTTTTAAATTTTTAATTAACTAGTTATGAAAAATATTTTTGTACTGCTGTTTCTACTAATATCTCTGAATTGCTATGCTCAGGAGGCAGATAAATTCAATCTTGGGTTTGAGAATCAAGTTGAGGGAAATGTCCTTTCAACTGGTTGGTTTAAGTGGGGAGAATATACATTGAGTACGGATTCTATTGCTTACTCAGGGAAGAAAGCAGGAAAAATAGCTTCAAGTGAAGCAGGGGGCGCTTTTGGAAGTATTGTTTATAAAATCCCAGCAAAATACAAAGGGAATACCATCAAGCTTGAGGGCTATATGAAGATCAAAGAGGTTGAAAATGGATTTGCGGGACTGATGCTCCGAATTGATGGTGGCGGTAGTTCTTTGGCTTTTGACAATATGCAAAACCAAAATATTTCGGGAACAAAAGATTGGCAGAAATACAGTATTACCCTGCCTTATCCTGAACAAGCTGAGAATATATTTTTAGGAGGAATACTTGCTGGGAATGGTGAGGTTTGGTTTGATGATTTTGTTGTGAGTATTGATGGAGAGGATATTCAGACACTTCCAGAGGTTAGAAGAGAAGTCACCAAAGCAAGTCTGGATCATGAATTTGATCAGGGCTCAGGTATTGAGTTTGGAGAATTAACAGCTGAAAATATTTCTGATTTAGAGCTTCTAGGAAGAGTTTGGGGCTTTTTGAAATATCATCATCCTGAAATAGCAAAGGGCAATTATAACTGGGATTATGAATTGTTTCGGTTTCTTCCAAAATATCTGGAAGCTACTGATGCAGAGGAAAGAGATCGTCTCATCATTAATTGGATAGATGCTTTAGGTCAGCTGGAAAAGTGCGCAAGCTGCAAGCCTACCGATCAAAACGCCTATATCAAACCTGATTTCACATGGATTGAAAATCAAGATGAAGATTTACGGGATAAATTGAGGACACTTTATAACCATCGAAGCCAAGGAAGTCATTATTACATTAAAATGGCAGTGGGCGTTGGGAATCCTGAATTTAATAATGAAAGTTCTTATCCAAGCATGTCATATCCTGATGCTGGATTTAGATTATTGTCACTTTTTAGATATTGGAATATGATCCACTACTTTTTCCCGTATAAACATCTAATGGACAAAAGCTGGGACACCGCTATTAAAGAGTATATCCCGTTTTTTCTAAATGCAGAAAATGAACTGGAGTATGAATTGGCAACTCTGCAGATCATAGGTGATATTCAGGATACGCACGCTAATTTATGGCGCGGAGGGGATAAAATTGATGAGTGGAAAGGAAGGAATTATCCACCGGTTCACGTTCGTTTCATAGAAGACAAACTAGTTGTCATAGACTATTACAAAGCTGATCTCAAAAAAGATATAGGGTTGGAAATTGGTGATATAATTACCAAGATAAATGGGCAAAGTATAGAGGAAATAATAAAGGAAGAATCCAGATATTATCCCGCATCTAATGTGCCTACACAATTGAGAGATATTTCTTCGGACATTTTACGTTCAAATTTGAATGAGATTGAGATATCCTATATTTCCGGCTCCTCTGCTGAGCAAACAAAGACACTAAAATTATATCCTCAGGATAGCCTAGGGGTATATAGATGGTATAGGCCGAGTAATGCCAAGTCTTTTAAGATGCTGGACAACAATATTGGTTATGTCACCTTACAGACTATTAAGGAGGAGGATATTTCTCAAATAAAAGAAGAATTTAGAGACACCAGGGGGATTATTATTGACATACGCAATTATCCATCAACCTTCGTTGTCTTCAGTTTAGGCTCATACTTTTTATCTGAACCTTCACCCTTCGTCAAATTCACTGGCGGAAATATTAACAATCCCGGGGAGTTTAATCTTTCTGATGCGTTTACATTACCAACAAGTGGAGATACATATCAAGGCAAGTTGGTCGTACTGGTAAATGAACTTTCCCAAAGTCAGGCAGAATATACTGCCATGGCTTTCAGGGCTGGGGATAATACCACTATTATCGGGAGTACCACTGCAGGTGCAGACGGTAATGTGTCCACAATTTTACTTCCGGGTGGACTTCAGACGTCAATCTCTGGTCTTGGGATTTATTATCCCAATGGGGAGGAAACCCAGCGGGTTGGGATTGTACCAGATATTATTGTCGAGCCTACTATTGAAGGGATTAGGGAAGGCAGGGATGAGTTAATGGAAAAGGCGATAGAAATACTACTTCGAGATTGAAGATTTGTAGTGGAATAACTTGTGTCCAACAAAAACTTAGGTGCTTGATATTTCACCATGTTTTTTCCTCATCCTTCTTTTCTTTCGTAGCACTTTCCAAGTTCTCTTAAATGGCCGCTGAGAAGGATATTTCCTATTCGAAGTCATATTATTGAATATCAAGGCAACCAGCAGCAATATCAAAGAACCTGTCAAAACAGGGGAGAGCACATACATGTATCCCAAGGCTTTTACTTTTTCAGACCCAATCACTGCTATTAGTGCTGTAGCCCCGCCTGGAGGATGGAGTGTACGTGTCATCTGCATCAAAACTATAGACAGCGCCACTGCCAAGGGGGCGGCAAGCCATAATGTATGAGGAAGTAGCAGATTGACTGTAACTCCAACCAGCGCTGAAACTACGTGACCGCCCACGAGGTTTCTTGGCTGTGCCAATGGGCTTCCAATCAGACCATAAACCAATACACTGGAAGCACCAAATGAACCGATCAGGAAGAGGTTTTCATGATTAGACAAACTGCTGCTGTGAAAGTATGTGATCAAGCCAATTCCTGCAAAAGCACCTATAAAAGACCAGAAATGTTCTTTGGCATCAATAAGGGTTTCCTTATAAAAAACGTAGCGTGAAACCCGGATCCCCCGCTGGATTTGCTTTTTCATTCCGATAAAATCTGAAAATCCATTTTTGTAATTTGTGGCGAAAATCACTCAAAAAATCAAATTTCATCGATTCTTGGCGGTGATTTTAGGCAAAACTACGGTAGAATTGAGGGGATCTTATAGAAAATCCGGGAAAAGTGAATAGTTTTTAAATTTTCAATCATTCAATCAACTCCACGATCACTTCGATCTCTACTGCCATATTATTGGGCAAGGCCGCTACACCGACAGCTGAGCGTGCATGCTTGCCTTTTTCTCCAAAAACCTCCACCATCAAGTCGGAAAATCCATTGATCACGGCAGGTTGCTTGGAGAAGTCAGGATCAGAATTGACCATTCCCAATACTTTCACAAACTGCTTGACCTTACTCAGGTCACCTGTTGCAGCTTGGAGCACGGCAATAATTTGCAAGCCGGTTTCCCGGGCAGCCTGATAGCCTTCTTCTACCGTGAGTTCCGCACCGACTTTCCCGATTACATCAGTTCCAGTACCTGATAAATAAAGCATATTATCTACCTGTTTCCATTTTACATAGTTAGCGATGGGGATTCCGACTTCAGGAAGCGTCAATCCCAGTTCTTCCAGACGTTGTTCAGGAGTTTGGGCTAGCGTGTAAAAGGAACAAAGAAATAAGGGGATTAAAAGGAATGGTTTAAAGAAGTTCATACCTGGTGTTTTTTTGTGTTTCTAAGCTAAGGGAAACTTTTTACTTTTGGTCATCTGTAGCTTTGAAAATTCATATTATGGAAAACATCATGGAAAACATCATGGAAAACATCCAGATTTTACCCTATTCATCTGCTTTGAACCCATTTTTTAAGTCCATCAATCAAGCATGGGTAGAGCAATACTTTTCCATGGAGTCTTTTGACATTGCACAGCTGGACAATCCCGATGATACTATAATCAAGCCAGGGGGGACGATTATCTATGCCAAACTAGGAGAAGAAATCGTAGGTACAGTGGGGTTGCATAAAGTTTCGGACACGGAATTTGAGTTGATCAAAATGGGTGTAATCAACAGTGCCCAAGGCAAAGGTATAGGGATGGTTTTGGCAAAGGCTATTTTGGCAAAAGCAAAAGAAATGGGGGGAAAGAAAGTGGTACTTTATACCCATTCCAAACTTTCTGCAGCCTTAAAAATCTATCAAAAATTGGGGTTCAGGCCAGCTGATCTGGAAGAGGGAAAGTATTGCCGCTGTGATACTAAAATGGAGTTGGTACTTTGAATTTCTAAACTGAAATATGTAAATCCGCTTTTCTGCCAGTAAAGACATTGAAGCATTTGAGTTATTGGGCAACATTAGAATTGTGGCTATTTCGGTCATCGGTCATCCGGATGGCTGAGCAATGAAAATATATTTACTGGCATCGTTGCGGATAATCATAAAATGAAATCTCAAATTCGGTTTTACCAGAACCGGAACGCTTTTTCATTCACACGGTTACGGAAGAAGAAGTTGTCCCAGATATCCGGTGAAAGGTATATCTCCACTCCTAGATTTACTGTCATATAGCCATCGTATCGATGGTCCAGCCCCGACCCTCTACGGATTCTTCCTCGGCTGTTCAGGATTTTTTCTATGTCAGGAAGTCCGTTATCGTCCAAGAAACCGGGGTTTCTGACCGCCAATCTCAGGCGATCAGGATTGTCTCCAGTCACATAATCATCCACTAGATCCAGATAAAATTCACTGATATTGTACGCCGAAATATCATCTAGGTAGTCTGTGAGTGTGAACCTGTAGTTACCTTCCAGAAATAGATCCATATAGACGTTGATCTTGTATTTCAGTCCCAGGCCCATGGGAAAAGTGATGATGTATCGCTCGTATGGGTTGTTTTCAAGTTGCAACGGGCGCAGATCTACCCATCGCCCATCCAGTTGGGTCTCGGGGTTGTTGGTAGATAGTCCAAGGCCGGCAAAGATGTAGGGGTTCCAGAGCGAGCGGTGGATATTTGGGAGTTTTACCGGAAAGAGATAATATTCTACCATGGCAGTGGCTTCCCAGTTCTGTGCCCTGAAATTCAAATTTCTAGGGGTACGGAAGGCTCTTGGATCAGAAGGAGGATCTGAGCCGGACATTTTAATATAAGAGAAATCCATTCTGGCGCGCAGGTGGGTGCCAAATGTATAATGGGCGGCAATATTGGCATTCCAGTCAGGCTGTATGCCTTCACTATACTTCCAAAAAGAGTACAATTCCCCAAAATATTGCGTGGCTCCGGCACTGGCAGAAAAAGACCAAGGCTCCTCGAACTTGTATCTATAGAAACTCTGGGAGTAGGCCAGGGTGCTTGAAAAAAATAAAACGATAAATATGTATTTGTTCATAGCTGGCCATACATGATTTCTCCAAATTGGGATCTTGGATGGAAATTAGACTAATTTTCCAACTTTTCAAATCCCGATTTGAGATGCAGATCGCGTTGAGGAAAAGGAATTTCTATGCCCTGTTCACCGAATTTTCTGAAGATGGCATAATATAATTGGCTTTTCAACACTTTTGGGCGGTTGATATACTCCGAGGACCATACTCGCAAAATGAAATTGATACTGTTGTCACCATAGCTATCAAAGAGAACATCAGGTGTAGGGGTGTTCAGGACTCCATCGTTTTCCTTAGCTGCTTCCAATAAGATACTTTTCACCTTTTCGGGATTTTCTTTGTAAGATACTCCTACCGGGAAGTTGAAGCGAATGTTACGGTCATTGTGAGACCAGTTGATGACTGGGCTGTCAATAAACTGGCTGTTGGGGACAATTATCGTGATGTTGTCATTGGTGACCACAGTGGTGGAGCGGGCGGAAATTCGGATTACATCTCCCGTCACATCGCCTACTTCTATTCTGTCTCCTACTTTTATGGGTTGCTCAAACAGGATGATCAGGCCGGAAATGAAATTATTAGTGATGTTTTGCAGACCAAAACCTATACCCACACCCAAGGCACCTGCCAGAATCCCGAAAGCACTAAGATCAACACCGTTAGTCTGTAGGATAGAAAACACCCCCGCTAAAATCAATACGTACTTGACTATCATTCCAATAGAGGCCCGGGTACCCGATTCTATCTGGTATCTGCTCAATACCTTTTGAACCAATAAGCGACGGATCCACTCTGTAATAATGAATAAAACAATAAAGGAAATTATCAAGGTAAAGATTAAGCCTATGGTGAGCTTAGAATCTCCCAGACTGACCAGACTGTAATTAAGGATTTCTTCGATCCACTCAATAAATCCGGTAGCTTTTTCCTTGGCTACCTCTTTGATTCCGTCCTGCATAGGTATTGATGTGCTGTTGTAAGGATATGCCATTCATAAATAGAATGGGCTATTAATCTAATACAATTCTTTTAGAACTTATAGGAGGATAGATTGTTCTTCTGGTTTGTGGATAGGATGTGCGTGAAATTTATTGATTCATTTTGGCTAATTTTGGAGCATGAGTAAGCAAAAAGAAGAGCTGGAGCATAGGCTAAAGCTCAGGAATATAAAACTCTCGGATTACGATGACATCCGGGAAATCATGGTTTCTATTTATAAAAACCAAGGAGGTGCGTGGACCAAAGAAGAACTTAAAAACCAACTGAAAGTCTTCCCTGAAGGCCAGATCGGGATTGAGGACAACGGAAAGCTTGTGGCTGCGGCCATGAGCATAGTGGTGGATTACATGAAGTTTGGTGACAATCATACCTATGATCAAATCACAGGTTTTGGGAAGTTTGATACCCACGACATAGATGGAGATACGCTTTACGGTACTGACGTTTTTGTGCATACGGAATACAGGGGAATGCGTCTAGGGAGACGTCTATACGATGCCCGTAAGGAGCTTTGTGAAAACTTAAACCTGAGGTCTATTATCGCTGGGGGAAGAATTCCCGGGTATAAAAACTATGCAGAGGAAATGACGCCACGTAAGTATATAGACCTGGTAAAAAACAAGGAAATATACGATCCGGTATTGTCTTTCCAGATCGCAAATGAATTTCACGTTCGGAAGGTGATCACCAAATACTTGCCTTCCGATACTGATTCCAGGGCGTATGCCACGCTGCTGGAATGGATCAATATTTATTATGAGAAAGATGAAAAGCTTATCGGCAATAAAAAATCCATTGTCCGTCTTGGCTTGGTGCAGTGGAAGATGAGACGCTTCTCCAATGTAGATGACCTGATGCAGCAGGTGGAGTTTTTTGTGGATACCGTGTCGGGTTACAAATCAGATTTCTGCCTGCTTCCCGAATTCTTCAACGCACCGTTGTTGGCCGAGTTCAATGACATGGAGGCTTCTGAGGCAATCCGAAACCTGGCTGACTACACTGATGAGATAGTGAGCCGCATGAGCGATCTCGCCGTGTCATACAATGTCAATGTGATCGCAGGGTCTATGCCCGAGTATGATGGAAAGAAACTTAGAAACGTAAGCTATCTATGTCGTAGAGACGGGACGCAGGACAAACAATATAAGCTTCATATCACCCCTGATGAGGCTTCTTACTGGGGGCTCCAAGGCGGAAATGGAATCAATGTCTTTGATACCGATGCCGGAAGAATCGGTATCTTGATCTGTTATGATGTGGAATTCCCTGAGTTGGGAAGAATTCTGGCTGAGCAGGAAATGGATATTTTGTTTGTTCCGTTTTGGACAGATACCAAAAATGCTTTCCTACGTGTAAATACCTGTGCGAAATCCCGTGCGATAGAAAATGAGTGCTATGTGGCTATCACAGGGTCTGTAGGCAACTTGCCAAAAGTGGAAAATATGGATATTCAATATTCCCAGGCGGCAATTTATTCTCCTTCGGATTTCTCATTTCCCCATGACGCGGTAGTGGCCATGGCATCAGAGAATGAAGAAACCATCATCGTGGCGGATGTGGACCTGGATCTTTTGACCAAGCAGCGGAAAGCAGGAAGTGTACGAAACCTCGAACAGAGAAGGCTCGATCTTTATTCTATACAATGGAAACAGAAAAAATAATAGCTGATTACTTTGCCCACTTATCAGAGGAGATTTGGGAAAGGGCAGCAAACATAAAACTCCTCATCACAGACATCGATGGAGTGATGACGGATGGGGGTATTATCTATGACGATAATAAGCTGGAATTCAAAAAATTCAACGTGAAGGATGGCTTGATCGTCTATCACCTCCGTAAAAGCGGACTGATGGTCGGGGCAATCACAGGGAGGGAATCCTATGTGGTGCAGAATCGTTGCGAGGAGCTCAAGTTTGACTTCCATTATCATGGCGTAAAAAACAAAGCAAAGAAATTTGACGAAGTATTGGAGACACTGGAGCTTCAGGCTGAAGAAGTCGCTTTTATCGGCGATGACCTGATCGATCTTCCTATTTTGGCACGGGCTGGTTTCGCAGTAGTGCCGCAAGATGCGCTGGAATATGTGAAGCCTATAGCCCATTACGTCTCACGCTTCAAAGGCGGGGAAGGCGTGTTCCGAGAGGTTGGAGATATTCTTCTGCATGCCGGCCACCAATTAGTCCCCTTGATTGAAACTTTATCCCTACAGGAAAATGACAAGAAATAACAAATCCATGCGTATCACTGAGTCAGTGATCCTAGGTGAAGAAAAACCAGTGTTGTTTGCCGGGCCGTGTGCTGTGGAAAGCTATGATATTTGTCTGGAAATAGGAACCAAAACCAAAGAATGGGCAGAGCAGCACGGTTTTTCCTATGTATTCAAAGCCTCTTTTGACAAAGCGAACAGGACATCTTCAGGATCCTTTAGAAGCATAGGAATGGACAAATCACTTGAGGTATTGCAGCGAGTGGGAAATGCACTCAATGTGCCATTGGTGACAGATATTCACGAAAGTTACCAGGCGAAAGATGTAGCGGAAGTGGTGGACGTTTTACAGATTCCAGCCTTTCTAAGCAGGCAGACAGATTTACTCTTGGCTGCAGGGCAGACGGGCAAAGCCGTTAAAATAAAACGTGGCCAATTTATGGCCCCGGAAGATATGCAGTATGCGGTAAGCAAAGTGCGGTCAACAGGAAACGAGAATGTCTGTCTTACTGAACGGGGTTTTTCACTAGGCTATCACAACCTGGTTGTGGACATGCGCGGTCTTCCGATTATGCGTCAGTTTGCACCAGTGGTGTTTGACATTACCCATTCTGTGCAGCAGCCTGGTGGCCAGGGAGGAAGCAGTGGAGGTCAGCGGGAATTTGCGCCTATTTTGGCCAGGGCAGCAGCGGCAACCGGTATTGATGGGTTCTTTATTGAGACTCATCCAGAACCGGCCAAAGCTCTCAGTGATGGGCCAAACTTGATACCCTTGCATAAAATGGGTGAATTTCTGGAGATGCTTAAAGCCGCTTGGACACTGGGCAGGAAATATCAGGATTTTGAGGTGCAATAGTTAAATTGTCCATGTATGATCAGCTAAATTTATATAACCTAGCTGTTCGGAAGCCCGAAGACGGAAGAGAGAGGTTGGGAATTAATGCTGACCAAATTCTATCATACTTTATCCTTTTACCGACAAAAAAGCGGATATGCATAATTTGAAAAATGTAAAGCTTCAAAAAATTATAATTGTATTGCTCCTGAGTTTAACTCCGGGGCTTTTTTGTTTTGCCCAGAACACAGGGTTGAAAGATAATATCCGTATCCGACTGGAGCAGGATCAGCCGGATATTCCGCTGAATGTGCAGGGAAATGAACTGTTTGCCAAGGGTGATATTCACCAGTTTTATACCAATCGTCTGTTTGAACCTGTCTGGATCCAGGCAGGGGTTTTGACTGAACTGGCTTATGAGCTCCGCTTTGAAATCATGCAAAGCAAGTTTGATGGACTCAATCCCTCCGACTATTATCTCGATCATATTAATTCCATCTTTGAGCAGTTTGAAGGTAATAAGAAGACAGGTCAAGCAAATGGACTCGATGAGTTGACAGGAATTGAACTATTGCTTAGTGATGCTTTTTTTCACCTTGCGGCACATTTGGAACTAGGCAAAGTCAATCCCGAATCCCTTAAGGGCGATTGGGAGATTACCCGTAAGACCTCTAAGGTTTCTTATCCTGAATTGTTGTCCTCAGCCTTGGCCCAGCAGCAGATCCGACAGTCTCTGGAGACTTTATACCCCAATATTACAGTTTATAAAAAAGGGAGGGAGGTCATCCGTGCGATCGATGAAATCCGGAAAAAGGATACGCTGAACTGGAAGGCGGTGAAAGTGGTAAAGTCTATTAAGGTAGGGGAGACGAATAGCAGCATACCTAATCTGCGGGAACGTTTGGTTTTTTGGAAGTATCTGGAGCCTTATGCCTATGAAGATGAAAAAGCGTATGACTCTACCATGTTTCTGGCAGTTCAGAAGTTTCAGGAGAGAAATGGATTAGAACCAGATGGAGCATTGGGTAAAAATACGGTCTATGCACTTAATCAATCCCCGACATACCTCATCGATAAGGCCTCTGTCAATATGGAAAGGCTCCGCTGGCTTCCCGACACCCTGCGGGGAGCAGAAATGATCCTGGTGAATATTGCCAACTATCAGCTAGACTATCTCAGCAACCGTGACACCCTCTTTTCTACCCGTGTGATTGTAGGCACGAAGTACCATAAATCACCGATTTTCTCTTCGGCTATGAGCTACATCGTATTCAGTCCTTACTGGAATCTGCCTACCTCTATCGTACGAAATGAAGTGATGCCTGCCGTGCGCAAAAACCCGAATTACCTTGTGCAGAAAAATATGGAAGTGGTCACTTACTCCGGTCAGGCAGTAGATCCAAGTTCCGTGAATTGGAGTGGGAAATCCATCCCATATATGGTTAGGCAGAAGCCAGGTGAACATAATTCCCTAGGTCTGGTGAAGTTTATGTTCCCCAACGAGCATAGTGTCTATATTCATGACACACCTGCCAGAAGCCTTTTTTCAAGAGAAGACCGTGCGCTTAGCCATGGCTGCATCAGGATCCAGAACCCTGCTACTTTTGCGCAGCTTCTGCTTAAAGGCAATGGAGCCTGGACACCCGAAAAGATCAATGCGGCCATGCATCAGAAGCATGAGCAGATCGTGAGGTTAGACCGAAAAATCCCCGTGGTATTGCTTTATCTGACTTTCTGGGCTGATAGCAAAGGACAAGGTCATTTTAGGCAGGATATTTACGACCGGGATGCTGAGGTGCTAAGCGCCTTGAGAGAATAAGATTGTTGGTTCTTCTACTCTCTGCAGGCAAAGAGGGGACAAGGAAATACTAAGTATTAGCAAATAGCATCTACCAATGTGGTGTAAGATCTGGGCTTACAGGAGGAATGTCTTTGGATTAAGACTCAAATTCT
Source organism: Algoriphagus sp. AGSA1 (assembly GCF_021390545.1). Classification (GTDB taxonomy): domain Bacteria; phylum Bacteroidota; class Bacteroidia; order Cytophagales; family Cyclobacteriaceae; genus Algoriphagus. Next base: position 224,480 of record NZ_JAJUWR010000001.1, read on the forward strand.
TGGATAATGCCAAGCTTAAAACCCCAATCCGGGTAATTGCTTTCTCGATTTCCATTCCCATCTGAATTCATTTGTTAAGTGTTGTTTTTTTTAAGTATCTGATAGTGAGGGTTGATTATCGGTTTCCAGGTGGGCTTAGCCCGAGTGGATTTATGCGTACGAACTTTGACCCATAAAAGGAACAAACATAGAAACCTTTTATGAATAAGAAGATAATTCTGTCTATAGCAGCAGTAGTAGTTTTGGCCTTAGGACTGATTTGGTTTTTCAGCCAACGAAGATCCGATCTGAAAGATGAATTACAAGCAGCATTAAGTGGTGGAAAACCAGAGATTGTGACCCAGTCAGAATATACCCAGGTCTTAAAAGAATTTTACGAGGCCAGGGATTATATGGAAGTTTGGCTCTTCAACGGTTCACTGTCCAAAGCAGGTAAAGAACTCCTAAATCAGATTGAGAATTCAAAATATGATGGCCTACAGCCAGATGAATACCATTTGGCAGAGATCCATGCCCTTTTTTCTGATCCTGATGGAAAAAGCAAAAAAATCCGAAATCTATCGTCGGAAGAAAAAGTAGGCTTAGAACTGATGTTAAGTGATGCGTTTTTGACTTTGGCCCATGACCTGGAGAATGGTAAAGTGGATCCATCCACCCTAGATCCGGATTGGAAGTTTGAGAAGAAAGAATCAGAAATTGATTATCTCTCCTTGCTTCAAGACGTAGGAAGTGGGACATCGGTAGAGAAAGTAATTGATCAACTTTATCCACAGGCCGAATTATATATCAAAGGAAGAGAAGCAATAAGAGAGCTTTATCAGATCCACCAAAATGATACACTAACCTGGGAGTTTGCACAGGTAGATGATGTTATAAAAGTGGGTGAGGAGCATGCCGCAATACCAGCTTTGCGTAAGCGATTGATTTTTTGGGATTTCTTGAGTCCATATGAAATGGAAAACCCTAATCTTTTTGACTCCACCATGTTTGCAGGCCTTCAGAAATATCAGGAAGCCAATGGCATGAATCCTGATGGGGTAATCGGATCCTTGGTAGCCGAATCATTGAATAAATCCCCCCAGGATCTCATAGACATTGCTTCTATCAATATGGAGCGTCTTCGCTGGATGCCAAAAATGGACTGGGATCAGGAAATGGTCGTCGTGAATATCGCCAATTATCAGTTGGATTATCTCACTAAAAAAGACACGGCATTTACAGCTAAGGTGATTGTAGGCAAGGAATACAGTGAATCGCCCACATTCACCGCGCCGATGAGCTATATTGTATTTAGCCCCTATTGGAATATTCCAGAGTCCATTACCAAGGATGAAATCATTCCCTCCATCAATAAAAATCCTAACTACCTGGAGCAAAAGAATATGGAAGTGGTGAGCAGTAGTGGAGAGGTAGTAAGAGCTTCGAAAGTCAACTTATCAAAAGAAGAGGGCTATAGGGTGCGCCAAAAGCCAGGGGGGGACAATTCACTGGGGTTGGTGAAGTTTATGTTTCCCAATGAATACAATATCTACATCCACGACACGCCGGCCAGAAGTCTTTTTGAAAAAGAAACCCGAGCTCTGAGCCATGGTTGTATCCGAATTCAGAACCCTGAGCAATTTGCAAAGATTCTTTTGGATAGTGAGGAATGGGATGACGATAAAATCCAGGAAGCCATGCATCAGGAAAAAGAAAAAGTGGTAGATCTGGACAGGAAAATACCTGTTGTGATACTTTATATGACCTTCTGGGCGGACAAAGACGGAAAGGCCAATTTCAGATCAGATGTGTATGATCGGGATCAGGCTCTTTTGAAAGCTTTGCGAAGCTCCAAATCAAGCTTGGATAAGGCTTGATTTGGTAAGATAAGTATCGTCATTTCCATAGATGAAAAGTAAAGAGCCGTCTTTGATCATGTCAATGGCTTTGGCAGAAAGCTCACTTGGGAGTGCCGGGCAACCTAAGCTTCTTCCAAGTCTTCCTACAGATTTGGCAAATTCTTCCCGAGCATAATCTGCCCCGTGGATTACAATAGCGCGGTTTCTTGCCTGATCGTTAAAGCCTCTTTCCAAACCGTCCAGCCGAAGTGAATACCCATGTTTTCCAGAGTAAGTTTCCGCGGTTTTGTAGAAACCTAAGCTGCTTTTGAAGGACTCCGGCTGATTCGAAAAAGCTTTTGCCATGAGATCACCGGAATTTCTACCATGCGAAACGACCGAATTTAAGAGGATTTCTCCCCTTTCCGGATCGATGATCCACATACGTTTGGCGGTGGAGGGCATGCTGAAATCAATTACGGTCAGCACTTTTGACTTGAGGTTGTCCTTCATTTTCATCCAGCCTTGAAAAGCTAAGGCAAATATTTCTTTGGAAGGTAAAGCACCTGTGGTGGTTTGTAAACCATCGTAAATTTCAGTTACCGGATCGATGACTGTATTCGTGATGGGGATATTTTTATGTATTTCTGAGTTAGGGAAGACTCCTAGGAATAGGAGGAGGGTGATCGCAATGGTTTGGTTTAGCATAAGCATCTGGGTGATTGTGCAAATTTAGGAGCATGTCCTGAGAATTCAAACGAACTTGGACTCAGTATCTTATGATTGAAGACATAATTTTAGTGAAATTTCATTGGAACCTTCTCCACGCTTTTGTGGGTTCTTGACTTGGTAGGGAATTAGGGGTGATTTTGGTACCAATTATAATTCTTTAATTTTGCGTTCCGAAAATTAGTCCACTGTGAGTCAGTGCCATCCTTGTACTGTAACAGATAGATCAGAAAATAATTCAAACAAAAACAGATAAGCGGCTGTTTCAGCATTCCATGAAAGTATCAGTATTCAGAAAAGAACATTTCAACGCAGCCCACAGACTTCACAATCCTGAATGGTCAGATGATCAGAATCAAGCAGTTTTTGGTAAGTGCAATAATCCTCATTTTCATGGTCACAATTATGAATTGGTCGTAAAACTAAGAGGGGAAATAGACCCTCGGACGGGCTATGTATATGATATGAAAGTGCTCAGCGATCTGATCAAAGAGCATGTTTTAAGAAAATTAGATCACAAAAATTTAAACCTGGATACCGATGAATTCAAAGAACTTAATCCCACCGCTGAGAACATTGCAGTGGTTATTTGGAATATTTTAAGGGAAAAAATTGATCGAAAATTCGAGTTAACGATTCGACTTTATGAAACAGAAAGAAACTTTGTTGAATACGATGGGAATTAATATCGCTCGGGCATCTGCCGAGGATATTGGGGATGAGCATGTAGGGACTTCCCTGGAAACGCCTCTCAGAGAAGATGCTTTCGAAATGGATGATGACCTGAAGGTTGAATTGATCGAGAAGCACTTCCGCGAAATCATGCATATCATGGGCTTGGATCTGACGGACGATAGTCTCAAAGGAACTCCGCATCGTGTGGCAAAGATGTATGTGAAGGAAGTGTTCAGTGGGTTGAATCCCAAGAATAAGCCAATCGCAAAGCTTTTTGAAAACAAATACAAGTACAACGAAATGCTGGTGGAGAAGAATATCACCTTCTTTTCCCACTGCGAGCATCACTTCGTGCCTATTCACGGCAAAGCCCATGTGGCCTATATTTCCAACGGATCGGTAATTGGTCTTTCCAAAATCAACCGGATCGTACAGTATTTCTCCCAACGCCCTCAGGTGCAGGAGCGGCTTACCATGCAGATCGGAAATGAGCTGGTGGAGGCTCTGGGAACGGATGATGTGGCTGTGATCATGGATGCAGATCACATGTGTGTGAGCTCTAGAGGAGTGAAGGATACAACAAGTAGCACCCTTACTTCGTTCTATTCAGGTAAGTTTGAAAAAGACGAGCAAACTCGAAATGAATTTCTGAAATACATCAGTTTGGAAAGGTAATTTTGAAACACTAAACCAACATAAGAAACCGGGCTGAAAGGCTCGGTTTTTGTTTTTTACCGCAAAGATCACAAAGAAAACGCTGAGAAACGGATCAGTCCAAAAAGTTGGGGATTCACCCGACAGCGTGCTGTGAAAATTTGTATGGATAAGCTTTTGATTTCCCCACTACCCTGTTTCATTTCCCTGGAATGAAGAACCTGTTTTTTGAGCAATGTGCTTGTGCTCCCTGTATAACCCATACGATAGCCAACTACCCTATGGCCAATACATGTCACAGGGCTGATCACAAATACCTTTACACTACTGATCGTGCCGTTGGCACTCTGAAAATCATATAAACTATATACTTTACCCAGAATTGCATTCTGGGCATTTACAGGCCTTGCCTTTGGCAAGGGAAATTATTTTGCGGGAAATGTTGATTTAAGCGTTTGTGCCAACGGCACAACAGGTAACCGCCCTGAATGCAGCAAAGCGAAATTCAGGTTTGGGAAATCCGAATGAATTCGCCAAGAGTGCCAACGGCACGATCGGTAAATGCTGAAAAATAGCATTGCTAATCCGATGGTAATTAATGTCAGACTGATAAAAAGTATTTCCCATGTGTTATCAACATAACCTCCAAACCCGTAGAAAGTATCAATTTTACGGAATAGATGAAGGATGCCAATTGCGACAATTGCTTTTCCGGCGGCATTCAATTTCTTCATTTTCGCATTTCGCAGAATACGTGCTATTTACAAACATTTTCAATTATGATTGCCAAAAATACGTCCGACAGGATGATTAGCGACATATCCCATTTATCTCTTTGATCCTACTTGATTCGAATGTCACAGCACCTGATTGTTTATCTACCAAAAAAATAAATTCGGTTATCTGGATTCTGTCACACAATCCGAAATCTCCATATGCTACAAAGGCTGATTTTAAATCATATCGGATCTTATCCGTATATTCCTCTAAATCATATTCTAAAACTTTGTTATTGGTTCCGATCAAATTATTAGTCCAGAGGTGTTCGATAAATTCTTTCGTAGCTTCCTTATGCCAGGTTGAACAGTTTCACTGCATTTTGATCAGCATTCCTACTCCATTACCAAGGTTATGGGAAATCAACGCAAATAGGATACTGCCGCTTTTGATAGTAATCCAGCCCAAGATCAACCCATAACACGAAGCCCAGAGAAAAGGGATGAGATGAAATACTAGCTCAAAATTTTCTGTAATAAAAAGGCCATGTGCCATTCCAAATAATAGAGAGGTTGTCCATATAGCTGGGTTGAGAAAAATATTCTTGCTTTTCAACACCTTAAGTAAAAGTCCTAGCATTATGCCCCGGTAGGCAATTTCCTCGTCTATTCCCGGCATGGAAAATTGAAATAGCAGTGTTTCTAGATCAAATTTCTTGACGGGGGATAAATAGGCATAGACGCAATGGATCAGCAAAAGGAGAACTATAATTCCAACTCCAGTGTAAATGAATTTCTTTTCCTGCTTAAAAGTCAAAAAGTAATCCGACAATGGGAATTTCCTGTATATCGACAGGAAAATTAAAGAACCTAAAACGGCGTATAGTTTACCTGGCCAGTTCCAATTCCCATTACTGATTTTTGTTTCAGGATATGCAAATGGAAGGTTTAATAAGATTGCATTGAGCAGATAAAAAACGACAAATGATCCTAGAATCTTTAGCGTTTCTGGGTTCCTGTTTTTCATAAAGATTATGATGATCGGAGATACTATTACAAATTGAAGGAAATTTTCTGCTATAACTCTAATCATCGCTCTTGTAATAGTTTCGTCATATTTTGGGTCCAAGGAATTATGCTAGAGCCAAATTAACGTTTCTTCCAAGATGATTTCGTATGAGGAAAATATTTTCGAATTTCAAGGCGAATTCTTTGCCGACAATTTTAAAGTAACTCAACTGATGAATATGAATTGGAAAGTGCTTAAAAGCGAAAAAGACTATAATAAAGCTTCACGAAGGTTGATGGAGATTTTCCATGCTGAGCCAAATACTCCGGAAAATGATGAGCTTGAACTTCTATTGGTGTTGGTTAAAGATTATGACGATAAACATTATCAGCTTCCAGAGCTTGATCCATTAGAAGTGATAAAGTACAAAATGAAAGAAATGGGAATTAAGGCAAAAGATCTTGAACCAATGATTGGTAGCAAAGGCCATGTTTCAGCAATATTGTCTGGCAAGCGTGAAATCACACTTAAAATGGCTCAAAAGCTCAAAAATTTCTTCAGCATTCCCTCGGAGGTATTCCTGCATAGTTCCTGATCTTGGACAGATGATAAATCAGAAAATCTATCGTTCAATTTTGAATTCCTGATCATCACACCTATCTTATTAGGAAAAAAAATTGCATGAAGAATTTTTTATTGATTTCAATTATTCTAGTCATCATTTCCTGCGGGGAAAAGACTGATGAAACTAAGGTAATGGCTTATATTCCTGAATTGGTGATTACAGATAGTCTAGTGATTGATAACTTGACCGAACTTGCACTAATAGATGTCAAAGAGGATCACTCTGAATATCTTTTTTATGACTTTAAGACCGATGAGTTCTTCAGAGTAAATAAGCTTGGAGAAATCATCCTCAAAGCAAACCGAAGTGAAGATGGTAAGGATAGTTTCAAAGCAAGGTATTTCACCACCGCGCACTACTTACAGGATGATCGCATATTGGTACTTACCCGTACGCTTACCTCTATCTATGATCTTGATTTTAATTTAATAGACTCAAAACAAAATGATTTTGAACTTGTTTCCCGAACTGTAGGAGGGAGCAGGGCAGCTCTAACTTTTGGGGATTATTTATATACTTTCTCAATGGATATTTCCGAGGATGCACAAGCGATCTATGAGTCAGATGAATTTAGTATTGCCTACCCTTTTATGCAGGTACGTGACATCAATACCTTAGAGACCTTACATCAGGAATATCTTCCCAAAGAATCACAAATGGCTATCAATCCGGGTCTATACAATAATCTGGATCCAATTGTCAAAATCATGCAAGAAGAAATGTTCGTTGTTTTTCCCAATTCTCCTGAAATGTATGTGTATGGGTTCCCGGAATTGAAACTAAAAACATTTTGGAAGTTGAATCCCGGAGAAGATTACAAACAAATAAAGCCTAGTAACCCAGATATTGGATTGGATGGCTTCTTCCAATCCTTAGCAGCTTCCGAATACAAAGGATTTGCTTTTTCCAATGGATATTTACTCACCTTTTTTGAACGTGGAGCTCCCCAAGATGAAATTGATGCGTTGCCAAACAGAACTGTGGGCAGTACAGAGTTTAACGAGTTAGTGAAAAAGTATAAGTCAAACTATAATTACCAGATCTTCAAAGGTCAGGACAAAATTTGGCAAGGAGATTTGGATGTGAATCTCTGGTCAGTGAGAGATGTGCTCTATTCCAACACAAAGCCCGGAGAAGATCCATATGCTGTGGAAAAGGATGTGCAGACCATCTACTTTTATGAGTTAAAATAGCTTTTGCTTCAAAACAATCTTTGCTTCTCATTGCTTTTAAGCAAAAAAGAAAACAATGAAAGGGAAGAACATAGTCATCATAGGAGGAAACTCTGGAATAGGTAAAGCTGTAGCAGCTTTGGCAAAAAATAATGGAGCAAATTTATTTCTCTACTCTAGATCCGGAAAAGGAAGCAATCAAGTAGATGTCACGGATGATGGGATGGAGTTCTTGGATTTACCGGAGGTAATTGATGGATTGGTTTATTGTCCTGGATCTATTAACCTAAAGCCTTTCCACAGGATTACTGTGGAGAATTTCCAATCAGAAATGAACATCAATTTTTTTGGAGCGGTAAGAACTCTCCAAGCCTGCCTGGAAAACCTTAAAAAATCAGGCAATGCTTCAGTAGTGCTATATAGCACCGTAGCGGTACAGACCGGAATGGGCTTTCATGCTGGAATTGCCTCAGCAAAAGGAGCAATAGAAGGTCTGGTACGATCGCTGGCTGCTGAATGGGCGCCAATCAGTATCAGAGTAAATGCCATTGCTCCATCCTTGACGGATACGCCGTTGGCAAAGCAGTTGGTGAGCAGCCACGAAAAACGTTCAGCTTTCGACAAGAGACATCCGTTGGGACGGATAGGAACGCCAGAAGATATTGCCGAAGCGACCTGTTTCCTTTTGGATGAAAAATCCTCCTGGGTCACAGGACAGATACTGCATGTGGATGGCGGAATGTCTTCCTTGAAATAAGAATAGTTACAAACCAATTCATATGGAGTTGACTTTATGGGAAGGTGTTGCTTAGTTTTATATATGAAGCATTCTCTATTAGTAGGATTCGGTTTTTTACTGTTGTCTGTCTCCTGTACAAAATTTGAATCTGAGTCCATATCCATCAATACCGTCACTGGTACGATTCCCTTAGATTCTATGGGACTTACATTAATTCACGAGCATATGCTGGTGGACTTTATAGGTGCGGATTCAGTCTCTCAGGAGCGGTATGATCATGATGAGGTTATCGCTAAGGTTTTACCGTATTTGATGGAGGTAAAGAAGTACGGGGTGAAAACAGTTTTTGACTGCACGCCTTCTTACTTGGCAAAAGATCCTGTTTTGCTGAAAAAACTTTCAGACCTTTCAGGGGTTCAGATGATCACCAACACAGGATTTTATGGAGCAGTGGGAGGGAAGTACCTGCCTGACTTTGTTTTTCAAGAAAGTGCAGAGGAATTGGCAGCGCGATGGATAGAGGACTATGAGAACGGTGTAGAAGGTACAGAAATCCGGCCGGGATTCATCAAAATTTCCGTCAATGAAGAGATGCCGCTTCGTGAAATCGATGCCAAACTGGTGAAAGCAGCCGGGCTAACCCATGAAAAGACGGGGTTGACAATAGCATCTCATACCGGGACTTGGGCAACGGCAAAACAGGAAGTAGCAATTTTGCAGGAAATGGGAGTTGATCCCTCGGCTTTTGTTTGGGTTCATGCACAAGCGGAAGGGGATTTTCAGAATTACCTAGAAGCTGCTAAACTTGGGGTTTGGATCAGTTTGGATGGAATAGGCTGGAGTGTTGATGAGTATGTGGATCGCTTGTTATTTACTAAAGAGCAAGGGATTTTGGGAAACATCTTAATTTCCCATGATGCTGGCTGGTATGATCCATCCAAACCCAATGGTGGAGAATTTGTGCCTTTTACCAATATTTTTGAAAAGCTCATGCCTGCGTTAAATCCAAAGCGATTTACTGCCTCAGATTGGGAAATGTTGTTGGTGGAAAATCCAAAGAGAGCTTTTGGAAATGATCAATGATCAAGCTCAATTATCAATTTTCAAGGATAAGACTAGATTACTTTAATTTGAAACCCATTACCAGCCCTGTGAGTGTCTCCTCACGGAAAAATGTGGTAGGGGTACACCCGGATTAGTATCTAGAGCTAAACACTGATCAAGTTTATGGAAACTATCTTAATCTGTACCCTATTCTGTAAGTCGCCATCAGGTACCACGGCCAATAGCCGTCAAATGAAGACATGCTGACCACGGCTGAATTTCTACGGTTTTCGTTTTTACTTTTCCAATCAAAAGCGATCTGCTGTGTATAGCCCAATCTGAAAAAACGCTCCACGGTATATTGATGAACATAGTAATTTTCAACATCATCATAGATCAAATATGAGCCTCCATATCCATTTTCACTCCCTATCTGAAAAGAAGGGCCAAAAGCCAGTGAGATTTTGAAGTCATTTTTAGTTTTTAATACATCATACTTGAATGTTACATTGGTGAATAAGCCAGAGGAATTATCCTGTCCAAATTTCGGGTCATCAAAGTTGTCAAAGGATTTGATCGATTGATAGTAAGTCAACGAAGGATTAAGCGAAGTTCTTTTCCCCACACCAAAACTGAGTTCGTTACTTATATTGATTCCGTACAGCCCAATATTCCCATCAATGGCAGGGCCTATTCCCACATAATATGTCAGCTTGTTATTATCCTGAGCTACAGCGGATGAATGTATAAAATAAGTGACAAGCGCAAAACATAGGAGTAGGGATCTTTTCATAATAGTAGCTTAAAGTGATTCTGTGTAATATATCAAAAAAAATAGTTACACCTGTGGTTTATAGTTGAGGAGCTTGAGCCTTGATGGCTTCTTTCGCAAGTGTTATTCTCCTCAGGGTTTTTTCATCATTTTCAGGTACCAAGTCCTTGATTGAGTCCATGGCGTTCGAATAGTAATCAGTCCATGTGTCGAGGATTTTCTGTTCTTCATCTTTCGATCCACCTTCCGCAATGGATTTTTTGCTGAGTTGAACTTCTGTAAGCAAACGTATTTGGGCTTTTGCCGTGATCAGACCCATTATATGATCTACCGTTTTTGCATCTGCATTTAATAAGGTATAAGCAGAAACCAAAGCCGCTGTCCCGACATTCTGCATGGTTTTCTGGGAGACTTTATCCAGCCGGTCATTATCTGTGTGGTAAAACTGATCAGTAAAGTGCCACAGCAATAGTCCCGGAATATCTGCCGTCAAAAAGGGAGTATGATCCGAACCTCCTTCGAAGGGATTGGTCTTGACCACCCAATCAGCATATGCTCCTTGGGCTTCAAAAACAGTGATTATAAAATCATTCAGATAATGTGGTTTCATCTGTTCCACTGTCATGGGTGCACCGCCCCATTCACTGTGTTTATCCTCCCCGCGCGTCCAGATCGCACTTGGATCAGGCATCTTTTCGATCAGAAACGTGCCTCCCGTGATATCTGTATTTTCTCCCACCATATCCAGGGAAATCCCCCAGTTGATTTCTGCTTCTCTTCGTTCTTTTTCCTGTATGTATCTTCTAGTGGAAATGATCTCGTCTCCCCAGAGAAAAGTCAAGGTCCGTTTAAGATCCAGCTTTCCTTTTTGGATCAGATCAGCAGTGATACTTGCCATTTCCAGCTGTGTGCCTACGCCGGTCGCGTTGTCATTTGCTCCGGGTTCTTGGATATGGGCCGAGAAAACCAGGCTTTCCAACGGCATTTCCGAGCCTTTTACGTTTGCCACAACTGTCAGTTCCTCGGATTCATAAATTTCCGTTTCTAACTTCACCTGCACTTTTACTTTGCCTTTATTCAGTTCCGCTTTTAGTTTCTCTTTGGCTTCATAAGAAAGGGCAATGGCCCAGGCAGGATTTTGCCCGTTGTATCTCAATCCTCGAAACTGGATGGAAGTGGTGTTTTTCTCTGGCTGCAAATAGGATGGCATATCGTAGGTGAACGCGCCCAAAGCACCTTTCTCTGTAATTGCAGATTGCAAAGTCCTATAGCTGACCTTATCTGAAAAGAGGATTTTTCCTTTCAAATCCGTAGAAGAAAGAGCCTCCTTACTCTCAATATATATGACTTCCCCGGTTATTCCTTCATCTGGAGTGGATGAGGAGTATTGATAAATCATATTTCGGTTAGTCTCTGAGGAAAGTAAAGTTTCATCGCTGCCGACTAGTTTCAAGGATCCGGAGACAGGTTCCCAAGTTGGCTGTTTCATCTCCCGGTTTTCTATTCTATAGGTAAATCTATCTGTCTCCTTGGCTTTTTCCTCCAAGACATAACCAGCTGCTTCCAGCTTTTCCGCAATTCGGTGCACCGTATTGTTAAAACCGGTATTTCCTGCTATCCGCCAATACTGCTCCACAAAAGCGACAGTCTCGTAGGCCAAATCCCCTTTGAACTCTGGTCTTACCAACTTAAAGTAAGGATTAGTTATTTTCTGAAGAGGAGCTTTTTGAGCAAAGGTGTTGAGAGAAATGAACAGAAAAACAATGGATAGAATGTGGAAAGATTTCATGCGGCCGATGTGTGTTGATATACTTTTTGGGCACAAGATAGAGCTTTAGGTTTATTACTTCCCGAGTTTAAATCGCATTTTATAGGTTGCGTTAAGATACCATGGAATGGCATTGTCAGCTCCAAATGCCGAAAGACTGACCGCATTTTTACGGTTAGGATTCTTGGAATTCCACTCAGCTTCTAATTCTATGAACAGTCCTATGCGATGATATTTGTTCACAATGTAGTGAGTGGTAGGAACATCCGTAAAATAAGACCGAACAAAAGATTCTCCACCAAGCTGTAAAGAAGGTCCTGCGGAAAAAGCAAGGTTGAATCCAGAAGGGCTTTGTATAATATCGTATTTGAAAGATGGGGTAATAAAAATGCCAGAAGACTGTTCGTTGTTTTTCCCGTTTGAATACTCAGGTAATGTTTTTTCATTGTAACTACCCAAAGATTGATAGAATAAGAGTCCTGCATTGAATGAGGTTCTCTTACCAAGTCTTACGTTTAATTCATTGGAAAAATTGAGCCCATAAAGATCATTCATGCCGTCAATGGAGGATCCAAATCCTACAGTGTATTGGAGTTTGGGTTTTTCCTGTGCATAAGTTGCTATGGGAAGTAAACTCACGAAAAATAGGACGAGAAATAGTAGGTTTATTTTCATGTTAAAAGGGATTTTGAAGTTGTTTCAACAAACATCTACTAATCTTTTTACTAAAAAAATACTCCTTAGTTATTTTTAACTAAACTTTCACTAAAAGTTTATAATTCAAAATCTTAGCTTGTTTTCAGTAAATGATTTCCCTCTTTCTTCCAAATTCTCTCACCAAATTTTCTTTGCCGGATTTTAGTAAGCGGTCTTGACTGCTTACCTTTGCGCATGGCAGAACAAATCCTCATCCTTGATTTCGGTTCTCAGTACACACAACTTATCGCCCGACGAGTTAGAGAGCTGAACGTTTATTGTGAAATTCACCCTTACAACAAAGTTCCAGAGATCACATCCGATATTAAAGGAGTGATTCTATCTGGTTCTCCCTGCTCCGTCCGTGACGAGGGCTCCCCTGATTTGGATCTGGATGTTCTGAGAGGCAAACTTCCTTTATTAGGTGTATGTTACGGTTCCCAACTTCTGGCTCAGAAATATGGTGGAGAAGTGCTTCCATCTGAGATCAGAGAGTACGGAAGAGCTAATCTGAGCCACCTGGACAATCATTATGACCTGCTCAAGGAAATGAGCCATGGTTCACAGGTATGGATGTCCCATGGAGATACGATCAAGAATTTGCCTGATAATTTTGAGGTAATCGCAAGTACCGATTCTGTACGAGTGGCTGCTTTCAAAATCCAGAATGAAGAAACATATGGTATTCAGTTTCATCCAGAGGTAACCCACTCCACTGAAGGGAAAAACCTGCTTAGAAACTTTGTAGTAGGAATCTGTGGCTGTGCGCAGGATTGGACTTCGGATGTGTTCATAGATGCCACAGTGGCCGAACTCAAGTCTAAAATCGGCTCTGATAAAGTGGTGATGGGGCTTTCTGGAGGTGTGGATTCTTCAGTAGCCGCTACTTTGATCCACCGTGCGATAGGGGATCAGCTGATCTGTGTTTTTGTGGATAACGGCTTGCTTCGCAAAAACGAATTCGAGGAAGTGTTGGATTCCTACAAGCACATGGGACTGAATGTGATCGGTGTAGATGCCAAGCAAAAATTCTATGATGCACTTGCCGGTATTACTGATCCTGAAGCCAAGAGAAAAGCAATTGGAAACGCCTTTATCGAGGTTTTTGATGAGGAATCAAATAAACTGGAAGGAGTAAAATGGCTTGGCCAGGGAACCATCTATCCGGATGTGATTGAGTCGATTTCGGTAAAAGGCCCATCTGCGACCATCAAATCCCATCACAATGTGGGAGGCTTGCCGGACTTTATGAAGCTTTCTGTTGTGGAGCCTTTGAACACCCTGTTCAAAGATGAAGTAAGGGAAGTGGGGCGCGCATTGGACATCGTGGAAACAATCATAGGGCGTCATCCTTTCCCAGGTCCGGGGCTTGGTATCCGTATATTGGGGGATATCACTGCCGAGAAAGTGAAAACACTCCAGGAAGTTGATCATATTTTTATCAAAGGACTAAAAGATGCAGGGTTGTATGACGGCGTGTGGCAGGCAGGAGCAATACTACTTCCTATCCAATCAGTAGGCGTGATGGGGGATGAGCGGACTTATGAGAAGGTCGTTGCTTTACGTGCCGTGGGATCTGTGGATGGCATGACGGCGGACTGGATCCACTTACCATATGAGTTCCTGGGCAAGATTTCCAATGACATCATCAATAAGATAAAAGGGGTTAACCGTGTGGTTTACGATATTTCTTCCAAGCCTCCCGCAACGATTGAGTGGGAATAGAAATCTCAAATCTCACGTTCGAAATTGTGAAACCCGGAGATAACTCTTCGGGTTTTTGCTTTAAATGGTTACCTACATTTGAAAGCCGTGAGTTAAAATCATCATAGGGAGGATTAAAAATGAAGCAGTTAAGCTACTTCCGTCACTTGTACTGGGCGAAGTCGAAGTATCGGTCTGTGGTTTTCCGTCTGCCAAATCAAGGGAAATTAGGTGTTTGACATCAATTAAGATAATCATATTCCTTCTTTAGCCTTTTCGGCCTGAACTTTGGGTTTGAAAATAATGGGTTAAATTTGCAGACCCTGTTTGATGTTTGATTCACCTTCATAAAATGAAAAAATCTCTTTTAGTAATTCCGGTATTTTTTATCATGAGTTTGGCTTTAGCTCAAATCCCCACACCGGATGCTTATCGCAAGGCTCAGTCTGAATTGGCAGCCAAGAATTATTGGGAAGCAATTCCGCTTTTCAAGCAATTCATTAATCCTAAAGAATATGGAAATCTGGCGAATTATGCGGCATTTCACTTGGCTGAAGCTGCGTTAGCCGCAAACCAACCTGCACAGGCGATAGATGCATTAGAACCAGTAGTGAACGGAAGTTGGGCGAAAACTGAGGAAGCCAGGTACCTTCTGTCTGTTGCTTATTTCAAAAACCAACAAAATATAGAAGCACTTAAGCTGATCAAAAAGATCAAAAATGAGAAGATAATGGCTATGGCAGAAAATGCCACCTATGAGCATCTTAAGCAGGTCAGTTCCAGCTTTATGATAGCCAATCTATCAGAATATAAAGACAATAGGGGATATGGGGAGGCACTGAAGCGGGTGCTGGAAAGCCAGACCATCCTATCGGCTACAGAGCGCGCGGCGTATTACGAGCTCCAAGGCAAATCCAATGAGAGCGCTAATGTGGTTAAAGACCAAGTGTTGGATATTGTAGTGATTCTGCCTTTTACAAATTCATCCCGTACCAGTTTGACAAGTATCTCACAGAATGACTTCATATACGAATTGTACCAAGGCCTGGAATATGGTGTGGAGCAGCTGAAATTGGGCGGAGCAAGGGTCAATATGTTGACTTTTGATTCAAAAAGGGATGTGTCTCATCTACAAAAGTTGCTTCGTGATCCAGCTATTTCCACGGCAGATGTTATTATAGGCCCTATTTACCCTGAAGAATCATCCGCAGTCAGCAGTTTTGCTGAGACGGCGAGGATTCCCTTCATCCACCCGCTTTCTAACTTAGGAGAGAGGTTTGAGGAATTGAATTATAGTTATTTGTTCCGCCCTTCTGTAAGTTCCATTGCTGATGGGATAGTAGCTTCCTTAAAAAGGCAAAACTGGGGTGATAAAGTCGCCATAGGCTACAGCAGTAGCTCAAGGGATGAGATGCTGGCAAAAATGTTACAGGATAAACTTGGGCGTGCCGGATTTAGACTGGTGAAATCTGAGCAGATAAACTCAAGAAACAGCAGTGAATTTTTGCAGGATTTGGGAATCCGAAGTGGACAGGAAGTTATGTCTGTGGATCAGATAATCTTACTTTCTGATGACCCATCCATCGCCCAGCCTGTTTTCTCCCTTATGGAATCCATCACGGCATCGATCCCAACACTGGTTATGGATTCCTGGTTGGGCTTCAATTTTGCCAACTACGAAATGCTGGAGTTTCCAAACTTTTATTTCATTGGAAACAATACCTTGAATTTCTATGGAGATCCTATGAAGAAGTTCAGGAATAAATTTTATGATAAGTATCTGAATCTTCCAAGTATAAACTCTGCCTTAGGGGCAGAATTAATAACTTGGATTTCGTCCAACATGTCAGATTCCAAAGGGTTTGATTTGAGAAGAAACCTTGATCAGAATGCTTTCCAGACAGGGAAATTGACTTGGGGATTTAATTTCCAAGGAGCTCATAATAATCAATACGTGCCGCTTTTTAAATTGGAAGCAGGCGAATTGAAACCTTTAGATTAAACCATGAATATTTCCAAGAGTAAGGCGCTTTTTGCAAAAGCCCAAAATTACATTCCAGGCGGAGTGAATTCCCCTGTTCGTGCATTTCGTGCAGTCGGTGGAGAGCCACTTTTTATTAAAAAGGCAGACGGTGCATATTTATACGATGAGGATGGGAACAAATTCATCGAATTGATCAACAGCTGGGGGCCTATGCTCCTAGGCCATAATCATCCAAAAGTGAAGGAGGAGGTGATACAGGCTATGGAGGATGGTACTTCCTTCGGTGCTCCTACTGCCCGTGAAGTGGAAATAGCTGAGCTGATTGTAAGCATGGTGCCTTCTATAGAGAAAGTTAGAATGGTCAATTCCGGGACGGAGGCTACTATGTCGGCTATCCGAGTGGCAAGAGGCTATACTGGGAGGGATAAGTTCATCAAGATGGAAGGGCATTACCATGGTCATGGGGATTCGTTTTTGATTGCTGCCGGATCTGGTGCCATGACCATGGGTGATCCGGATTCGCCGGGAGTGACTAAAGGGACAGCTAAGGACACGCTGATAGCTCCTTACAACGATTTGGAAGCTATCGAGAAGCTGATAGAAGCAAATCCAGGAGAGATTGCCGCGTTGATTTTAGAGCCTGTTCCGGGAAATATGGGTCTTTGCCTTCCAAAAGAAGGGTATTTGCAAGGTCTTCGGGATATCTGTTCCAGAGAAGGTATAGTCTTGATCTTTGATGAGGTGATGACTGGATTCCGAGTGGCAAAGGGCGGTGCTCAAGAGGTATTTGGAGTTACTCCGGATATGACCACTTTGGGAAAAATCATCGGTGGTGGCATGCCTGTAGGGGCTTATGGAGGAAAGAAAGAGATTATGGAATTTGTATCTCCTGCCGGCCCGGTTTACCAGGCAGGTACACTTTCGGGGAATCCAATTGCGATGGCGGCAGGATTGACCATGCTGAAATTTCTGAACGAGGATCCAACTGTTTATTCTGAGCTAAATCACATTGGCAGGAAGTTGACCGAGGGCATTACAAGCATCAATAGAGAATTAGGATTGAATTACACGGTAAACAGTCTGGGAAGCATGTATTCCCTGTTTTTCACCGATAAGCCCGTATTTGACTTTGAAAGCGCAAAGACTTCTGACACTGCTTTATTCGGTAAATATTTCCAGGCCATGCTGAAACGTGGTGTTTACCTGGCACCAAGTCAGTTTGAAAGTTTATTCCTGTCCACTGCTTTGAAAGATGAGTTGATAGATCAGATCCTAGTGGCTCATAAAGAGGCGATGGTGGAGATAATTTCCTAAACTTGAATCAAGTGAGGGTTTATTATTTCCAGTCTTTTTAGAGATGAGAAATCTGAAGTGTTTCTAGTTAACAGAATATAATTAAAAGTAATTGCTGTGGACGCTATAAGAGCATCGGGTAATTTTATTTTCGAGGATTTTCTTATCCTAATACACTCATTTACAATCTGATCTGAAAGGTTGATTATTAAGGAACCATTTATGAAATTCCTTAATAAGTCTTCGTGGCTTTTAGAGGTATTGAATCATAACAATTCAATCTTTGTGATGACTGAAATTGTAGGTGTTTGATTTATTATCTGATTTAAAAAGTTCTGCTGATTTGCTTGAAATTTCCCTGCAAGCCAATCGATGATAACATTGGTGTCTATTAAGTAGGATCTTTCCATTCTGAGCGACTTTTGGTAACATATTCTTGAAGTTCCTCAGCTATTTCATCAGGTAGTTTGCCTCCATACTTCTCAGAATGGGATATTGCTGTATTAGGTTCTTTTTTAAGGACTTTCAAAATATTCAATGCCTCTAAGTCTTCAAGTAACTTCTAGGCTTTCTGGTTGTTTATTTGAATTAGGACGGTTTCCATAGTAAAGTCGTTATACTTACTAAGTTACTAAAAAATAGGATGAGAGTTTATTTTCTTTAGTAAGCTGAATCTTGAATCTTTATAAAATATTAAAAACAAAAATCATGTCTATCAAAGTTTACGGAATCAAGAATTGCAATACGATGAAGAAGACCTTCGATTTCCTGGAGGAAAAAGGAGTGGAGTATGACTTTGTCGATTATAAGAAACAGAAGCCTGATGCGCCACTTTTGGAAGGTTTTTTAGAGAAAACAGATCTTGGTTCTTTGGTGAATAAAAAAGGAACGACTTACAGGAAGATGAGTGATGAGCAGAAATCTGCTTTAGAAAATGAGGAGACTGCGATTCCTATTCTGGAAGAAAACTCAAGCATGATCAAACGTCCGGTGATAGTATATAAAGATGGGAGTTTGAGTCTAGGGTTTGATGCGGAGGTGATTGAAGGGCATTTGAAATAAGTCTGTCGCACCGGCGCAAAATCTCCCGTATCGGAGCTAAGTTTACTTGGCTTTTCGGGATTTGTAATAGGGCTATTGGAGGTTTGTCACCTCGAATAATTTATTGTTGGATTTTTAATCCTTAAGTAAACTTCGG
The DNA here is from genome assembly GCF_021390545.1 of Algoriphagus sp. AGSA1. Classification (GTDB taxonomy): domain Bacteria; phylum Bacteroidota; class Bacteroidia; order Cytophagales; family Cyclobacteriaceae; genus Algoriphagus. The sequence goes on from NZ_JAJUWR010000001.1 coordinate 243,075, forward strand.
AATTGCAAAATTCCGAAGAGTTGAGGTTTTCGAGCCTTTGCAGGAGATTCTTAATAAACAATCGTATCTGTAGGCAGAGGGGGCAAGTTCAGATTCCCTGTTTCCAGGTAAAAACTCAACAGGGAGGATTTTTCAGAATCAGCCGCCGGTGAATCAAAAGCAAACACTTTCTCCAGGCTTGGATGGCCATCGAGAACTGATAATTTATCGACGGTCACTTGAGTATTGTTGATATAAAGCAGTTTCAGATTCTTGTTTTCTACTAGCTTTCCCAAGCTAGACCCATTGATACCAGTCTGATTAAGTTTCAATACGGTCAGGTTTGGAAGGGAGGCAATTTCCTCCAAAACGACATCGCTTATTGCTGTTCCGGTCAGATCCAAGTACACAATCTGGTCTTTTGCCGATTGGAGCATTTGCCAGTCAGAATCAGAAAATGTCGGAAAATTGATACAACTAACCTTCAACAATGGAGAGTCTTTTTTTATTTGTTCAGCGAAGAAACCTTTCTCCCTAAGTTTCGAAATTGAATCCTGTGGAAGCTTTGCTACCTCAATTACAGGATAAAATGGTATCTCGTTCTTTTTGAAAAATGGGGTTACCAAACTCGCGTTTATCGCTGCTTCGCCAAGCTTCGCATTTTCAGAAGGTCCTGATGCGATCCACGCTTTGATCAATTCAATCTCTTCTTTTCTAGGCTGGCGTTTATCCTTTGGGGGCATGTGGTCTTCATCATCTTCCGGTAAAACCAGGCGAGTAAATAGCGAGCTTTTCTCAGGATTGCCACTTTCTAAAATAGCTCCGTCTTCGCCTCCTTTTTGTATGCCTTTGAAGGTACTTAGATCCAATTCTCCCTTAAGTTTTTTAGGGTTATGGCAACTTTTACAGTTTTGATCCAAAATCGGCTGGATTGCTCCAGCGTAAAACTCTACTTCTTCCCAGTTGTCCTCTGGAAGTTCAAGAGGTTCATTCTTGCTTGTTTCACCTCCCAAGAAAACTTGAAGCTCTGGAGGCAAAACTTCGGTGAAGTAATCGTCCCCATGGGTAATATTACCTCCAAGATGGCCGGTGAGCGTTAAAATCACCAAAAGTGTAGCCGCTTTGATTTTCAGGTATGCAGGATATGCAACTGATTTTTTTAAATGATACCAAAGCCCGAAAGAAAGGAGTGTAGTAAGAATCCCCAAGATTAGGTGAAACTTCACTGAGTCCCAACCGTAGCCCTCTCCTTGGTATTGAAGAAATCCGCTTATACTGGCAAAACCGGCTGAAATTCCACCTAACAGAAATGCCAGTTGGATAATAGGAGAGTATATCGAATACTTCTTTCCTGCCCAAAAAATCAGAATCACTCCAAATACCAAAAAGCCAATGGGCAAGTGAACCAAAATCGGGTGAAATCGCCCAACCAGAGGAAAAATAAAATCAATCATATCCATCTTTTCTGGTGCGTTCTAGAAATTCATCCAAGGGGAGTTTATTTCCCCAGTCAGTTTGAAAAAATTGAAGTTGCGTCTGGGCGAAAATAGGGGGTAACATGAGACTGAAAAGCAGAGCGACCAGAGATAATCTTTTAAGCATTGAAATTCTAAGCTAGTATTTTATGGATCAATTCTCCTTCAACATCAGTCAACCGGAATGGGCGGCCTTGAAAATCATACGTAAACTGTTCATGATCAAAGCCCATCAAATGCAGAATTGTGGCATGAATATCATGTACAGAAACTTTCTCTTCAATGCCGGAAAATCCGAAATCATCTGTTTTGCCATAAGTCACTCCCGGCTTGATGCCACCGCCTGCCATCCACATGGTAAAGGCGTCTCCATGATGGTCTCTACCTAGGAAACTTTGGGTTTTACCCTCCCGGTTCTCCTGCATTGGCGTACGGCCAAATTCACCGCCCCAGACTACCAAGGTGTCTTCCAGCAATCCTCTTTGTTTCAAATCAAGGAGCAATGCAGAAACTGGACGGTCCAGCTCTCGGCATTTATTTCTCAATCCCATATCGATCGATCCATCATGATCTGTACCGTGCGTGTCCCAGCCCCAATCGTATAACTGCACAAAACGTACGCCTTTCTCCACTAATTTTCTGGCAAGGAGACAGTTGTTGGCAAGGGATTCTGTGCCAGGCTTCGTGCCGTACAATTGGTGAATAGATTCAGGTTCATCATTGATATTCATGACTTCCGGTACTTCGATCTGCATACGGTAAGCCATTTCATATAGGTTGATTCTGGCAAGAATTTCAGGATCCCCATAGGCATCAAATTCTTCTTTGTTGATGGTATTGATAGCCTCAATGACGTTTTTCTTAAGATTTCTGGACATTCCTTCCGGGTCGTCTAGATAGAGAACCGGGTCGCCTTTGGATCTGCATTGCACTCCTTGATAGACGGAAGGCAGAAATCCAGATCCCCATACACTTTTGCCTGCATCAGGAGTTTTTCCTCCTGAAGTAAGCACCACAAAGCCCGGAAGATTTTGGTTTTCTGTTCCCAGACCATAAGTCACCCAGCTTCCTAAGCTAGGACGACCAAGTCTTGCACTTCCCGTTTGCATCAAAAGTTGAGCTGGGCCATGATTGAATTGATCGGTGTGAACCGCTTTCAAAAAGGAGACTTCATCAGCCATTTTTTGAAAATGCGGCATATAATCTGAAATCCATGCGCCCGATTCCCCATGCTGGGAGAAATTGGCCTGAGGACCAAGTAGATTGGGAACTCCACGGATGAAAGCGAATTTCTTTCCTTCCAATAAGGATTGAGGGCAGGGCTGATTGTGATATTTTACCAATTCAGGCTTGAAATCGAACAGCTCCAACTGGGAAGGAGCTCCAGCCATGTGGAGGTAAATGATAGCTTTTGCTTTTGCTCCAAAAGGTGGGGGTAAAGGAGAAAGCGGATTCAAATCACGCTGGGTTAGATTTAGACGGTTAGAGGCTGAAGATGAACCAGTATCACATCCAAACAGTAAAGGTGCCATTGCCAATCCGCCGACTTTGGACACACAATCCATCAGGAAATGTCTTCTTGTTTGCTTTTCCAGCTTTTGCTGTGCAAACTCCATGAGCATTTTATCTAAATTCATCATATCATGGCTTGGTTAAGAATTCATCCATATTCAAGAGGGCATTTGCCACCACAGACATCGCCGCTTGCTCAGGATTGGTTGGTTTATCTTTCACGCTAAAGAATGCCACTAGCGATTCAGGCTTGCTTTGATATTCGGCGAAAGCCTCTGCATAAAGGTTAGAGAGCGTCTTCAGTTTTACATCTGAAATAGGATTGAGCACAAGTTTTTGATAGCCATAGACAATTCCTTTTTCAGGATTTCCACCACTTTCTTCGATCATATCTTCCGCTAAAAAATAGGCAGCTTCCAAGTACACGGGGTCATTCAGCGTCACCAAAGCCTGAAGAGGGGTGTTAGTGACAATTCTTCTGCTCAAGCAAACTTCCCTACTTGCGGCATCAAAGGATATGAAGGAAGGATATGGGCTAGTTCGCTTCAAAAACGTGTAAATACCGCGTCTGTGTGCGTCTTCACCTTCACTTTCTTTCCAAGATTCTCCATTATATACGGTTTGCCATATGCCTTCAGGTTGGTGAGGCTTTACTCCTGGGCCATACATCTTGTCACTCAGCAACCCTGAAACGGCCAATGCCTGATCACGGACTTGCTCCGCACTCAACCTGAATCTTGGGCCACGGGCATACCATTTGTTTTGGGGATCTTTTTTGAAGAGGTCTGCTGAAACAGCAGAGGATTGTCTGTAGGTAGCTGAAGTTACTATTTCACGGATCAGACTTTTCATGCTCCAATTGTACTCATTCATAGTTTTCCATGCCAAATAATCCAGCAGTTCAGGATGTGAGGGAGGGTCAGACTGGGTTCCCATGTCCTCCAGTGAACTCACGATTCCACGCCCAAAGAGCTGATCCCAAACTCTGTTTACGAAAGTTCTCGAAGTCAACGGATTTTCCTTATCAGTAAGCCAATACGCAAAACCCAGCCGGTTATTAGGCCATTCTGGTTTCCATCCATTCAAACTTTTTGGCGTTTCAGGATTCACTTTTTCTCCCAGACTCATCCAGTTTCCCCGCTCAAAAACATGAGTTTCCCGAGCCATGTAATCAGGATTTTCGATCATAATCGGGAGTTTTGTTCCTTTGAAGTTCAAAGCTGTTTCCCAGGATTTTTGTACATCTCGGAAGCCAGGTTTATCAGCTCCCGCTAAACTTGGTACAAATGCAAACCAGACGAATTTGGCGGCATTTTGATCGGATCTCACACTTGGATTTCTAATCTCTAAATAGAGATCTACAAAGCCTTCGGTAGGTTTGAACGGTATGGCACGGACGATGTCTCCGCCGGTTTTATTTATAGGGAATTCTGCGAGCACTTCTCCTTCCGGGCCACCATTTCGAATAGTCATTTTGCTACCATCAAGACCAGATCCGTATTGCATCAGTAATTGATCAGAGCCTCGGGTGTCTATTTTCCTGAGGAAGGCTGAACCATTTGCCTGAATTCCCAGCCATTTGGTATCGATAAGTTCAGCATTGGTGAAGTCAACCGCATTGTGCGAAGGGTACTTCGGTTCTAGATAAGTCAGGAAGTTTTTACGGGCAGTGGCGGCTTCGATGCCTTCGTGTTCCCGAACCCAAGCCAAAACTGACTCGATTTCCGAGTTTTCCTCAGGCGAATAAAATCTCAGCCTTGGCTCTTCATCATGTGTGTCCTCGTCCCGGGAATTATTGAAAAAAGCCGCTGACTGGTAAAATTCTTCATGACGGATAGGATCGTAAGGATGACTATGGCATTGGACACATGCCATGGTAGTACTTTGCCAAACTTCATAGGTGGTGCCCACTCGGTCAAGTACAGCAGCCACTCTAAATTCCTCGTCATCAGTTCCACCCTCATCATTGTTCATGGTATTGCGGTGAAAAGCCGTGGCGGCCAACTGATCTTCTGTGGGATTTGGAAGTAAGTCTCCAGCAAGTTGCTCAATGGTGAATTCATCAAATGGCTTGTCGGCATTGAATGCACGGATCACCCAGTCGCGATAAGGCCACATCGTACGGGAAACATCCCGCTCATAGCCTTTGGTGTCGGCATACCTGGCTAGGTCTAGCCACCAGGTAGCCCATTTTTCCCCGTATGTTGGAGAGGAAAGAAGCAGGTCGACTGCTTGATCATAAGAGATTTTTCCAGATGAATATTGGTTCAAAAGGTCTTCTGAAGGAGGTAGTCCAGTGATGTCTAGCGAAGCTCTTCGAAGAAGTTTAAGTGGGTTTTCCTCTGGCGAAAATGTTAGGTCATTCTCTTCGAGTTTTTTGCCTATATAAAAATCGATGGAATTTATTGCGGAAGGATTATTGTCAGAAGCGAAACCCGCAGTAGTTCTTTGCTCCGCTACCTCAGGCGCCTCGACAGGATCATAAGCCCAATGTTTGCCCCATTTTGCGCCCTGTTTGATCCAGGTTTTCAGAAGATCTATTTCCTCCTCCGAAAGTGGAGAACGTTCATAGGGCATTCTCACTTCAGGATCTGAAGCTGTCAATCTTTTGATCAATTCACTTCCATTGGGGTCGCCGGGAATAATTGCAGGGTGTCCAGAATCTGTGTTTTCAAAAGCCTCTTCTTCGAAGAGTACAGAGAATCCTCCGCTTTTTTTGACCCCACCATGGCAGGAAATACAGTTCTTGTTTAATATAGGCTTGATCTGGGTGCTAAAATCGACTTCCTTTTCTTGGCCAAAAACGAAAAAGCCCGCAATGCCTATGATTACGGCTAAGGAAAGTAAGCCAGCTACTTTAAGATTATTCATGGGTCATTGAATGAACCTGAATGTAAAGAATTCTGGGCTACTTCGAAAACCGTTTATAGGATTTGGGTAATTATGGGTAAGTGTGGGCTTTTATTCTGGGATATTGGGTTTGGTAAGATGTATCGGATGTATAGTGATTTCTGACGGTATCTTGCTTTATAGGACAAGCTAATTATCAAAGTAATAAATCCCCCTTGCTCCCTTTGCGAAATTTTTGGTTCCAAAAAGTACTTAAAAAGTAAAGAGGAGTTATTCCAGCTCTGACACCAAAAGTTTGTGTAACACCCCGTTGTGATGCGAAATGACCGTAATCTATACGTTCCTCGTGTATATGAAAATCAGTGAACTAAGATCTGAAAACCAGGGGAATCGCCTTTAACAATCCTAAAGGGGAGAAACCCTTCAAGGGTTAAGCTATCTGAAAGTAAATATACTTACTTCATCCAGTCTCAATTTTTTCCTGGCTAACCCTTGAAGGGTTTTGAAGAAAACACCCCGCTTTTTAGGGCGGGTAGAGTAATTAGAATTTGAAGTTTGGAAGATTCTCCAAAATATCCTTGGTCATGGTATCCAGATCATAGTCGTGCCGCCATCCCCAGTCTTTCCTCGCACAGGAATCATCGATGCTGTCCGGCCAGCTATCGGCGATTGCCTGTCGGAAATCAGGATTATACTCGATTTTGAAATCAGGAATGTGCTTGAGAATGCTTTGATAAATTTCTTTTGGGGTGAAATTCATCGCTGCGAGATTGTAGCTGGATCGGATTTTCACAGCTTCCCGTGGTGCATTCATCAGGTCCAAGGTGGCTTTGATCGCATCGGGCATGTACATCATCGGAAGGGAACTGTCTTCACGAAGGAAGCAATTGAATTTTTCCCCCGCCAAAGCTTTATGATAAATATCCACCGCATAATCTGTCGTACCACCTCCAGGAAGGGATTTGTATCCTATTAAGCCAGGGTATCGCAGACTTCTAACGTCCACATTGAATTTCTGAAAATAGTATTCGCACCATCTCTCACCGGCTTGCTTCGAAATACCATAGACGGTATTCGGCTCTTTCACGCAGTATTGAGGAGTATTGATTTTGGGGGTATTTGGGCCAAATACCGCTATAGAAGACGGCCAATAGACTTTGTTGAGCTTAAATTCCTTGGCAAGTTCCAGCACATGGAGTAAGCTTTCCATATTGAGCTCCCATGCGAAAAGAGGCTTTTTCTCACCTACGGCGGAAAGCACTGCCGCCAAATGATAGATTTGGGTGATTTTTTCTTCCTTGACTAGATTTCTCAAACCTTGCTTGTCCATCACATCAAGGACTTGAAAGCGACAAAAGTCAAATTTTGATTTTGCCGATTCGTTGAGATCTGTTGCGATTACTTGCTCAGCACCAAACTGATCTGTCAGGGATTTGGTGAGTTCAGAACCCAATTGCCCTGCAGCGCCTATTACCAGGATTTTTTCCATTAATTATTCTTTCAAAATCTACCTAAAGCTGAGCTCTGGGTTTTTGTTTATATTTGGGTTTGCGATGGCAAAAGTAAGAAAAAACTGCTTCCTGAGCAGGATTTTTGACTAAAGGAATCATACGTTTTTGAATAACATAAAATCAACTAGCTATCATGTTCGATCAGTTCAGACCCAAATTACAAGAAGAGCTAAAGGGAATAGAAGAGGCCGGCCTTTTTAAGAAGGAACGGGTTATAACTTCTCCGCAATCAGCTGAAATCACCATTGCCGGAGGGCAGAAAGTGTTGAATTTCTGTGCGAATAATTACCTGGGACTTTCCTCACATCCAAAAGTCATAGAAGCGGCTAAGGCTGCTATTGACTCCCATGGATTTGGCATGTCTTCCGTACGGTTTATTTGCGGAACCCAGGATATTCACAAGGAATTGGAAAAGAAAATCTCTGAATTTCTGGGTACAGAGGACACAATTCTTTACGCCGCGGCTTTTGATGCAAACGGAGGAGTCTTTGAACCGCTTTTGGGGCCAGAGGATGCTATTATATCAGATGCTCTGAACCACGCATCCATTATCGATGGTGTGCGTCTGTGTAAGGCAATGCGTTTCCGCTATCAGCACAACGATATGGCTGACCTTGAGGCACAGCTAAAGGATGCCGTTGCTAAGGGGGCAAAGCAAAAAATCATCGTTACCGATGGGGTTTTCTCCATGGATGGCACCATTGCACAGCTGGACAAGATCGTGGAGTTGGCAGAGAAATATGAAGCCATGGTGATGACAGATGAGTGTCATTCCACAGGCTTCATGGGTAAAACCGGTCGTGGTGTGCATGAGCATTGTGACGTGATGGGCAGGATAGATATCATCACTGGCACCCTTGGGAAGGCTTTAGGTGGTGCTTCAGGAGGATTTACTTCTGGAAGGAAAGAGATTGTTGAATTACTTCGTCAGCGTTCCAGACCTTACTTGTTTTCAAATACATTGGCACCATCCATCACAGGTGCTTCAATAGCGGTATTTGACCTGCTGTCTGAGACGACTGAACTGAGGGATAAACTGGAGGAAAACACCAAGTATTTTCGGGAGAAAATGACCGCTGCCGGTTTTGATATCAAACCAGGGGAGCATGCCATCGTGCCGATTATGCTGTATGATGCTGTTCTTTCGCAGAAAATGGCTGAGAAAGTCTTGGAGAAAGGCATTTATGTCATTGGTTTCTATTATCCCGTAGTTCCTAAAGGGCAGGCCAGAATACGTGTTCAGATCTCCGCAGGTCATGATCGGGAGCATCTGGACCAGGCGATTGCAGCTTTCACGGAAGTGGGGAAAGAACTGGGAGTGATAGAGTAACCATCAAGGATCAGGTTAATTAACACTGATTTTATAGTAGGTTGTTGGATGCCAGATGTCCGATACTTTAAAGCCGGGTTTCTATTTTAGATTCCCGGTTTTTTTTTAACCACAAAGGACACAGAGATTGACGCAGAGTACGCAGGATTGTTTAACCGCAAAGTACCCAGAGGTAGCGCTAAGAAGATGAGGAGGATTTGGCCGTCGTGAGTGTCTCACTCACGACTTTTGTTTCCGAAGTGTCTTGCTATTTGTCTAAAACAATCACCTAACCGTCACATGGTAACAACTCTGTTTTCTTTCTTTGATAAAGAATATTTTGCCGTCTTCCTGAAATTCATCCAGAACCTTTTCAAGTGCTTTTTGCTTTTTCCTGTCGAAGCTTTTCTTACCATTAAATCTAATGTAGGAGATGTCAAAGGAGGATCCGTAAGAGTGGGAGCTAATGCCTTCAGTTGCGTTTCTGTTTCTTTTTCTTAGGCTTTTTTGTTGATCAGGAGTTCGGGTGACGGATGTGAGAACGAAGAAGGTCTCTGTATCTGTGAGGGTTTGGAACGCAGTGCCTATTTCTTCAAGGACGGTTTTTGAGTAGGGAGTAATAAACGGATGGCTATGCGTCAAAGTCATTACTTCGTACCCATTTCCTTCGCTCACCTGCACTAGTTTCTCATCCTCAACCAGTTTCTTCATATGATCTTCATCCTCGATCAAACCAAATCCATTGTGTTCAGCAGCATATAGGTGCTTGTCATATTCTTTCCCGATCAGGCCTTCAGGGATAGAGGGGATGACCCTGGGAGCGGGTAGATCCACTTCTATAGGCTCAGGTTTTTCAGGCTGGGGTGCGGATGTAGGATTGTTGGTAAGGGAAGAATAGGTGTTTTTTAGCTGTTTTTTCAATTCAGGCATATAAGCTTGGGTAGCTAAAGTACCTGCCGTAAAAAGTATGAAAAAAGCGGCTAGATAGATTAATGGTTTTTTTCTCATAAGGGGATAAATTCCTTTCTCTTTTAAATTTTACAGAAGGTTAAGGTGCAAAGCAAAGATTAAACCATATCCTTACAGTAAATTAATTTTAGGTGGTTTATTGAATGGGGGTGTTGCCATTTTTGTATTAACTACAAACCTTGGTTTTTTCCAAACCCTATCCCAATAGAAATTTATCTTCGGGTTATATAGCGTTATTAAAGGTATTTTGTACAGCAAAAAGGCACAACGACACATATGTCATAAGAATGACGTATTCCCGGCGCAAATAGTATGGGATTACCAAACTATTTTTGGATTCAACAAATGAACAAAAAAATGGATAGTAAAGCACTTGGAGTAAAACTGAAGACACTTCGGTTAAAAAATGGGTTTTCGCAGGATGAATTGGCAGCAACAGCTGGTGTCAGTCTGAGGACTGTGCAACGATTTGAAAATTCCGAAGCAATTCCGAGGATGGATACTGTAAAGCGGATTTTTCAAGTTTTTTATTTCTTTAAAATCAATTTCTTGCGATAATTTAGATGGGAAACGAGTCCTTATTAGGATGCCGATTTACTGGTCATAGCTAGTTTTCTCCGCTTTTTCATTTCATACTCTTCCAGATCTTCAAAGCGTGTATCAACATCCAGGTTGTTCAGGTAGTCATTGATAGTTTCTCTGATTTCCTGGAAAGACATATTATGAAGAATCTTCCCGTTTTTGGACATGGACAATTGGCCGGTCTCTTCAGATACGATTAAAATCAATGAATCCGTAGCTTCGGACATACCTATGGCAGCACGGTGGCGAAGCCCAAATTGCGCAGGAACTTCACGCTCCGTGACAGGTAAAATACAGCGTGCGGCTTTGATTTTGCCATTATGGATAATCACAGCGCCATCATGAAGAGGGCTGTATTTATTGAAAATGGAAATAAGCAATCTTTTGGAGAGTTCTGCATCCAGAATATCCCCGCTTTCCGCATAAAATTTGAGCTCAGTACTTTTAGAGATCACCATCAATGCACCTGTGTTACTACCGGCAAGTGTTTTGGAAGCATCGATGATAGGGCTGATGTTGAATAGGGAATTGTCTTTCTTTCTCCAGAAGAATAGCATGTCTTTCCAGACGTTGTCGTCTGAAAGGAGGGAAGAACGACCGATCAGTAAAAGGAACTTCCTGATCTCCGGAGCGAAAATAATGATTGCTGCTATCACACCTACGCCCATGAATTGGCCTAGAATAGCAGTTAACAGTTCCATTCTTAATGCCCTAACTAAAAGGTAGATTAAGTAGATGGAAAGAAAGCCAAGGAAAATCTTAATGGCGACACTGCCTTTCAAAAGTTTGTAAATCTGATACAATAGGGCAGCAACCAAAGCTATATCGATGATATTGACAATGGAGATGTCTAAAAATCCTATTTTGAAAAGTAAAGTCAAGGGTATAAAGTGTTGAATAATTTTAATGTTTCGTTTGCTTCTTTAACGTCGTGAACCCTAAGTATGTTTGCCCCATGACATAAAGCAAACATGTTTAGTGCCGTGGTTCCATTCAACGCATCATCTGCGCTTACCTCAAGTGCATTTGCAATCATTGACTTTCTGGAAAGACCTACAAGTAACGGTAATGAAAGCGTCTTAAAGTGGTGAAGGTTCCGCAGCAAGAAATAATTCTGTTCTAGCATTTTAGCAAACCCAAATCCTGGATCGATAATTACATCTTTGATGCCAAACTTTCTGAAATGTTCTAGTTTTTCAGAGAAATAGAACAATATTTCTCCTAAAATATCTGAATATCCTGTTTTTTTCTGCATGTTCTGAGGATTTCCTCTCATGTGCATGGCAATGTAGGGCACCTGAAGCTTTGCCACGGTTGGGATCATCTCTTCATCTAGATCCCCCGCAGAAATATCGTTTATGATATGGGCTCCGTGTTTGATCGCCTCTTTGGCAACTTTCGAGCGAAATGTATCAACAGAAATCAATATTTCCGGATAATTGGATATAATCCAGTCTATGGCAGGGATCACCCTATCTATTTCTTCCTGAATACTTACCTCTACTGCCCCAGGTCTGGAACTATAGCCGCCCACATCCAGGAAATTTGCACCATGGGCAATATGCTTAGTAACTAGGGTGTCAAGTTTTGATTTGGATTTTTCTGCCCTGCTGCCTTCAAAAAATGAATCTGGTGTCAGATTAACAATCCCCATGAGCTGAGGTTTGTCCAAGCTGACAAGCCGTCCATCGATTTGAAGGGTGATTTTTTGGGGAAATGATTTATCTTCGGTGTTAGAAGACTTGCCCGGAAGAGGAAACATTAAATTAATAAACTTTGGAGACGCAAACGAGTAACGAATATAAGGAAGTTATCAGCCGTTGTAAAGAACTATTTCGTAAGAAGACTATAGATTATGGAACAGCTTGGAGAATATTTCGGCTTTCCTCCATTACAGACCAGATTTTTATCAAGGCCCAGCGGATTCGATCCATTCAGGAGAAGGGAAACCAAAAAGTGAACGACCCTATTGAAGATGATTTCGTTGGGATCATAAATTACTGTCTGATCGCATTACTGCAGATCAGCTATTCCTCCGATGAGAGAATGGAGATTCCTTTTGATGAACTGGAACCGGTCTATGATCATTGGGTAAATGAAACCAGAGGCCTACTGGAAAATAAAAACCACGACTATGGAGAAGCATGGAGAGATATGCGAGTAAGTTCCATGACAGACATTATTCTGATGAAATTACTACGCACCAAGCAGATCGAGGATAATAAAGGGCAGACTTTAGTGTCTGAAGGCATAGAAGCTAACTATCAGGATATGATCAATTACGCTGTGTTTTGTTTGATTAAATTAAATTACCATGTTTAAGCAAGGCTTTTTGTGGGTCATCCGGCTTATTGTCGGTGGACTTTTCATTTTTTCAGGGTTGATCAAGGTGAATGATCCTGTCGGTACTTCGATCAAGCTGGAAGAGTACTTTGATGTCTTCTCTACTGACATTGCCGGTTTTTTTGCCTATTTGAAGCCTTTCGCTTTGGAACTGGGTGTTTTTTTGGTCGTGGTGGAAGTAGTACTGGGCGTGATGCTTATCCTGGGTGTCAGGAGTAAATTCACCGTTTGGGCACTGGGATTGATGATCCTGTTTTTTACATTCCTCACCTTTTATTCCGCGTATTTCAATAAAGTGACTGATTGTGGCTGCTTCGGCGATGCGATCAAACTGACTCCCTGGGAATCTTTTTATAAAGACCTTATCTTATTGGTGCTTATCGCTATCCTGTTTTTGTTTCAGTCAGACTTACCTAAGAGTTCTGCCACTTGGGCTAAAGGTGCCACTCTAGGCACATTGATTTTATCTTTTGTGCTGGCAATAGTAGCTGTACGCAATCTTCCTTTTATAGATTTCAGAGCGTATAAGGTAGGGGTGAATATCCCTCAGAATATGCTCCCTTCAGCCCAGTTACAGTATGATTATGTGATGAAAAAGGATGGGGATCTAGTGACCTTCGAGGAATACCCCTCAGATGAAAGTCTGGAGTTTGTAGAAATGAACTTGAAAAACCCGGAGGCGTTGCCCAAAATTTCTGATTTTGCCGTGTGGAATGATGAAGGGGATTTTTCTGAAGAGTTATTTACTGGCAATAAAGTACTTGTCCTGGTCAGTAATTTCGGTAAAATGAACCAGTCTAACCTTGACCAACTGGATTTATTGGTGAAATCCCTTTCTGGGACACCTATACAACCAGTGCTTGTAGCGGCTGCTTCCATAGGAGAGATCAATGAATTCACCCAGAAGAGGGGATGGGATGTTCTTTCGCTTCAGGCAGATGCCACTGTGGTCAAAACTATGATCCGTTCCAACCCCGGGATTATGGTCTTAAAAGACGGTACAGTGCTCGCCAAATACCACCATAACAATACACCTGATGCGACAGAGGTTTTGGATTTTTATATGAACTGAAGATGGGAAAAGATCTTAAAATCGTTTTGGTGGGTCTTCCCGGCTCCGGGAAAAGTACGTTTGGGAAGCAACTTGCCGCTATGCTGCGATTTCCTTATTATGATCTGGATACTTTGATTGAGAAAAAGTACCAGATGAAAATCCCCGAGATTTTTACAGAATACGGAGAAGGAAAATTCCGTATGATGGAAACGAGGGTTTTGCAGGATTTTCTGGATCATAAGGGTTCCTATGTGTTGGCTTCCGGAGGAGGTTGTCCTTGCTTCAATGACAACATGGACCTGATAAACCAAAAAGCTGTATCAGTATATCTGGATGTACCATTGGAGGAGATCTCATCTAGGTTGGGGGGCTCCAGAACCCAGAATAGACCTATGTTTTTTGGACTTGATCAGGGCGAAATAACGTTGAAATTGAAAAGTTTACTGTTTGAGAGAGGGCATTTTTATGAGCAATCAAAAATAAAGCTCAGCGGAGAAGACTTTTCCACTGAGCTCTTGGTTTCGGAGTTGATCAGGTTGCTTAAAAACTCAAGCCCAGCGTGAGCACCCCATTGATCAGGTTGTTTTTCACCTCTGTGACCGGACCGATATTATTACCTTGATTGTCCAATACTTGGTAGCTGCTGTAAAGGGTATTGAACTTTTGGTTTACCAGGGCAAAGTCAATGGAGAATTTATTGAGCTTCACGCCTAAGCCACCGCTGATTTGTTGGGTGCTGCGGTCATAGTCTGAGTTGGCAATAGGATCTCCGAAGAAGCCATAGCCGCCCCGGATTCTGAAGTTGTCGAACCTATACTCAGCGCCTGCCCTAAAATTGATGGTGCTGCTATAAAGGTCGTCAATGAGCATATTGTCAGGGCCTTCATCGAAATCCCCTGATTTGATATTCGCAGTACTGTAATCCACCCAGTCCACATCAGCAGAGATAAAACCGTTTTTCCCAAGAAAAACAGATGCCCCACCTCCGATTTTTAGCGGGGTGTTTAGATTGTAGGAACTAAGTATGATGTCTGACAAGGCTTCAACCCGCCCAAGAACTATATCTTCCTGCTCATATTCATAGTTGTCATAATTGGCTACTATTGCAGCATCATATTCATCATTCAATGCATACCACGTCGGGGTCTGGAAGTTAAATCCGAGATTCAAATAGTCCTGTGGTTTGTAAATCAAGCCTAAGGTAAGGTTGACGCCACCACCATTAATAAAAAGATTTTCTTGCAGGGTTGAATTTATAAGGGGATCATCAGAAAACTCCTCATTATATATTTTCCTTGAATTGAAATTTATAGTTCTGATTCCTACCGACCCACCGACAAAAAGTTTATGACTGAAATTGGCGCCATAAGCAAAAGTGATTTGACTTGAGCTTCCTTCTTGGGTTATGTTTTCATCCTGAAATGGCAATCCTAATACAAATGAATCGTAGGTATCTGGGTTAGATATAGGGTTACCATCTTGATCTATCGCTACGGGATTGATCTGATAAGTATTGTATGCTAATCCGGTTAGTCCGTAAGACTCGATTTGGTTTTCAGGAATTCCATTTGCGTCCTGCAGATAGAAATCTATTATCGAGGTTTGACCAGGTTGATCAGAGTAAAAACCATATTCCGTATTGAAATTAGCGATTCTTTGAATACTGATTCCAAAAGCTCCTCCTTTGAATGCTCCCCGGTCAAACTCACTTTTTGGGTTTGCCATTACAAAACTGACATTGGGCAGGGAAAAATTTGAAGTATTGTAGTTTTTACTTTGTCCCAAATAGGATGTTTCCACTCCCCAGTCAGTGTAGCCCAAAGTGACACTTGCCTCTGAGGATCTGAAAAATCCCAGTCCTGCAGGGTTGCCTGCTATATTGGAAACATCTCCTCCCAAAGACCATTGTGCTCCGCCCACGCCCATAATCCTGGCAGATCCGGCAGGAATTGATTGACTGAAACGATAAGCATCTTCATAGTATCCACTTTGAGCTGATACATACGTGGACGAAATTACAACTATGGATAAAACCAGAATGAAAATTCTCATTTAGATTTGATTTGGATGTATTGAATAAACGTGTAGAGTGGCTATAATTGTTACTTAGATCCAGTGCTTTCTTCGCAAATTACTGAAATTATGCCCGAATTTTACCTTAATATTAGTTTTCAATCCCCCATACCTGCTGGATGAGTAATCTTTAGGATGTAAGAAGCCTTTCTGCGGATTGAGTCATTTTTATGCAGGGTAGAGTTTGCTTCAGACAAAGCAGAATAACGGAATTGGGAGTGATTAGTTAGGGATTAAGTAAGGGAAGAATGAGCAGTTATAAGTTACCTACTTGAATGGCTGACCGGATCCCGCCCCACAAACAAATAAGGCAGTGAAACCACTGCCTTATCAATAAATAAGTATGATAAATTAATTTCCTCTACCTCCTCGGGACGACCCTCCACTGCTTCTGCTTGCTCCTCCAGCTGGTGAGCTGCTTCTTGATGGAGCACTATAAGAAGGAGTACTTCTGGTAGGCGCGGTAGATCTAGAGGGGGTTATCATTCTGGTATTGGTGTTGCTTCTATTGTAAGAAGGGGATGCGTTTCTAGTAGGCACATTGCTTCTGTTGTAAGAAGGGCTTGCAGATCTGCTGTTCGAAGGATAAGTAGATCTTACTGAGGATCCTCTATCGGTATTGATTGTTCTTGAGTTGGAAGGATTTACAGTAGGTCTAGCTGAAGGCATCGCACTTCTGGTTCGGGAAACCGGTCTTTCCAGGGCCGCAGAATTTACATTTCTGGCATTTTCTGTTCTTGACCTGGTATTGTAATAATCATTTTGAGAAGTGCTGAAGTCTCTGGCAGAAACTCTGGAATTATCAGAGTTAGATACGAGTCTTCTAGAGGATGTCGCAGTATTATTACGGTTTACTACATCTCTTCTTGCCTGAGCTCTGGCGGTACTTGGCTGAAGCGCAGTGTTATATGAACCAGTTCCTCTAGAGGCGGCCAGTGATGAACCTCTGGTAAGTCTTGAGCCTGTGGCTATCCTACGATCCCCATATTCACCTCCAGGAAGCACATAAATTGGTCTATATCCGTAAACAGGATATCCATACATAGGAAAGCCGCCAAACGCATATCCAGGTCCCCAGAACGGATCATAGAATCCATACCCCATACCGGGTCTCATCCACGGAGAGCCAAACCCAAACCCGAATCCAATATTCATACTAAACCCTGGTCTAAAGCCGTATCCCCAAGGGCTGTAAAAACCTCCCATACCCCAAGGGCTCATCCAAGGGTTCATTCCCCATGCGCCCATTCCATACATCATTCCCATGTTGAATGCCATGGAATTATTGAAGTTGGAATTGTTTCCTACCCTGTAGTTGTCATAAGCATTGATGTCGGCACTGCTTTCTTCAACCCCGCCTTCATCAAAATAAACCACATCATCCTGAACAGTAGTTTCTTCTGCTTGATATCTGGCAAGGTAGTCAGGGTTTACATTTCTGGAGCTAAAGCTTTCCTGAGGGACTGCTTCGGTTGTCGTAGTCGAAAGGGACTGGAATTGCTGCGGATTATTGTTTTGCACAGCATATTCAGTTGCCACTTTGGCATCTGAGGCCATGAAATACAAATTGTCATCAACTCCCGTAGTAGCCAGTTTATTAGTGCTACAGGAAGCCAAGACTATTGCGCCTAGGATAAATGTTGATGTTTGAATTGGGAAATTCTTCATGGTTGAAGTTTTAATTAGTTACTTTCTTATACGGCACGATGGGCGAAGGGTTATACTTTTTACTTTATATTTGCCCCGCATAAGTTAGCAAAAATAACCATAATCTGTATCTCAACCAACCAAAATGAGTAAAGGACTACCTAAGAGAAGCGAAGATTATTCGCTATGGTACAATGAATTAGTGAAAAGAGCCGATTTGGCGGAGAATTCAGCTGTCAGAGGGTGCATGGTGATCAAGCCTTATGGCTATTCCATCTGGGAGAAAATGCAGGCTGAGCTTGACCGTATGTTCAAGGAAACCGGCCACTCCAACGCATATTTCCCACTTTTTATTCCCAAATCTTATTTGAGCAAGGAGGCCAGCCATGTAGAAGGATTCGCTAAAGAATGTGCGGTGGTTACCCATTACAGGTTGAAAAATGCGGAAGATGGCAGCGGAGTGATTGTGGACCCGGAAGCAAAACTGGATGAGGAACTGATAGTTCGACCTACCTCGGAAACAGTGATATGGAGTACATACAAAAATTGGGTGCAATCTTACAGGGATCTTCCTTTATTGGTAAATCAGTGGGCAAACGTCGTGCGCTGGGAGATGAGGACCAGGCTTTTCCTCAGAACGACGGAGTTTCTATGGCAGGAAGGCCATACCGCCCATGCCACTAAAAAAGAAGCTGAGACCGAGACCATGCAGATGATGAATGTCTATGCACAGTTTGCTGAAGATTTTATGGCTTTGCCGGTAGTGAGGGGCAGAAAAACAGAAAGTGAGCGATTTGCCGGTGCCGATGACACCTTATGTATTGAGGCGATGATGCAGGACGGGAAGGCGCTTCAAGCGGGGACTTCCCACTTTTTGGGACAGAATTTCGCTAAGGCTTTTGATGTGAAATTTGCCACCAAAGAAGGCGGTTTGGAATATGTATGGGGTACTTCCTGGGGGGTAAGCACTCGTCTGATGGGTGCGTTGATCATGGCACACTCAGATGACAATGGATTGGTGTTGCCTCCGAAATTGGCGCCGATCCAAGTGGTGATCATCCCTATTTTCAGAAAGGACGAAGAACTTGACGCTATTTCTGAAAAAGCCAACGAACTAATGATTGAGCTTCGTAAAGCTGGTGTGACCGTGAAATTCGACAACAGGGATACTCATAAGCCAGGATTCAAATTCGCGGAATATGAATTGAAAGGAGTGCCATTGAGAATTGCTATAGGGCCTCGCGATTTGGAAAATGGCACCATAGAAATCGCAAGAAGAGACACGTTGACTAAGGAGCAATTTGAATTATCCTCTCAGCCGATTGGGGAGAAAGTAACTGGAATGCTCGAAGAAATCCAGTCCAGCATTTATTCTAAAGCAATGGAGTTCAGAACGGAGAAAACCACCGAAGTTAATTCCTGGGAGGAATTCAAAGAAGTGTTGGAAGGGAAAACCGGGTTCTTGTCAGCTCACTGGGATGGAACCCCGGAGACGGAAGAGAAGATCAAGGATCTCACCAAAGCTACTATACGGTGCATCCCTTTGGATAGAAAGGAAGAAGAGGGGGTTTGTGTCTATTCAGGCAGGCCATCGAAAGGAAGAGTCCTCTTTGCCAAAGCATATTAAATCAGTGAGCCCGGAAATTTCCGGGCTTTTTTTTGGTTCTATTCACGTGCGTTAACAAGGAAACTTGTATTTTAGACAACAATTGTTTTTATGAAACGTCAATGACAATTCTAGTTTTATCAAGTCTGCTTCTTATCGGACTGATCCTTATGCTGGTGGAAGTGCTTTTTGTTCCGGGAACCACTATAGTGGGGATTTTTGGACTAATAGTAAGTGTAATTGGAGTGGTCTATGCATTCATCAGCTTTGATGCGGAAGTGGCCTGGTGGATTACCAGCCTAGCCATCATTCTGAATCTTGCAGCTATAGGGTATGGATTCAGCTCAGGGGTTTGGAATAGATTTTCTTTAAAATCCGTCATACAGGGCGGGGCGTATGATGGGCGTACCGATAGCTTGCAGGTAGGAATGCCAGGCAAAACTATTTCGGATCTGAAACCTATTGGGAAAGCTAGCTTTAAAGATGTAATATATGAGGTGAAATCAGAAAGTGGTTTTATTCCTGTGGAAACCGAGGTTACCATAATCAAAATTGAAAACAATAAAATTATCGTAAAATAATATGGAGAATTTAGATCCGAGCAGTTCAATGTTCATCCTGGTGGCTGCAGTCGCAGGAATCGTCCTACTATTCATCTTCTTGTACTTTGTGCCAGTCAATCTCTGGATTACGGCCCAATTTTCAAATGTGAGGGTAGGAATAGGAGAGTTAATCGGGATGAGAATCAGAAAAGTCCCGCCAAGTATTATTGTCAATTCGTTGATTACTGCGACGAAGGCTGGACTTCAGTTGACAACAAATGATTTGGAGACCCATTACATGGCTGGAGGAAACATCCCCAATGTGATCAGGGCTTTGATCTCGGCTGATAAAGCAAATATCAACCTAACATTCAAGCAGGCTACTGCTATTGACTTGGCAGGTAGGGATGTGTTTGAAGCGGTTCAGATTTCCGTAAACCCCAAAGTGATCAATACACCAAACGTAGCGGCCGTAGCAGCGGACGGGATACAGCTCATTGCGAAAGCCAGGGTGACTGTTCGCGCCAATATCGCACAGCTGGTAGGTGGTGCGGGGGAAGAAACCATACTGGCCAGAGTAGGAGAGGGTATAGTGACTTCTATTGGTTCTGCCGCGACGCACAAGAGTGTGCTGGAGAATCCTGATAAGATCTCAAAACTGGTGTTGCAGAGAGGATTGGATGCGGGAACCGCATTTGAAATCCTGTCTATTGATATCGCTGATATAGACGTAGGGACAAACATCGGTGCCAAATTGCAAATCGATCAGGCTTCCGCTGATCTAAAAGTAGCGGAAGCTAGAGCAGAAGAGAGACGTGCAATGGCCGTGGCACTGGAGCAGGAGATGAAAGCCCGAAACGTGGAAATGCGCGCTAAAGTGGTGGAAGCGGAAGCAGAAGTTCCCAAGGCTTTGGCTGAAGCCTTCAGATCAGGTAGATTGGGAGTGATGGATTACTACAAGATGGAGAATATCCAATCAGATACTTCCATGAGAGAGTCTATCGCCAACTCAGATGAATCGAAAGATTCGTCCAAAGGCAAATCAGATAAAAAATAAAGAGGGGCTGCCTCATAACTCATAATTGTCACTTTGAGCGCCCGCCTGCCGGAGGTAGGAAGTCGAAATGGGCTTAATTAGCGCATAAAAGGCTTCGACTTTCATGCCTTCGGCAGACTGGCTGCTCAGCCTGACAAGAAACTTACTTTTCGGACAGCCTCTTCTTTTTCTTACCTGGTTCCTCCACTGTCTGTATCACCGTAGGGACAAACTTGTTTTTAGTGAATATCTGCTCATTTGCCCAATCTACCAAGATTTTTTCATAAGCAATTGGCAGTATTACCTCACCGGATTCATTGATGATGCCCGTAAGTCCATCTTTTTGGGCAATTATAAAATTCTTCCGCTCCCTACGCAATCCCTCAAACTCTACGGGAAGCACCTGTGCCCCTTCATTGTTGAGTAATCCGGTTTTTCCTCCTTGCTCTACGATAAAAAAACCATCATTTGTTCGAAGGATATTATCGTATCCTTCAGAATTGATAGGTGATCCGAATGCGTTCAGTAGGAAATATTTGCTATTGGACTTGGCCACAGCGAAGCCTTTCTGAAACGCTTTTATTTCTTCCCAATTAGCGTCGGAGATAAGTTCTCCTGAAGAATTGACCAATCCCCAGTTTATGCCATTCCGATAGGCTGCTATATTTTCTGAAAACAAGGTAGTCTCAGCATATTGAGGGGAGATGACCCACTCTCCGGCTGGGTTTAAGAAACCATAAGCTCCTTTTGAAAGAGCTGGGAATAGACCCTCTGAACCTTGTTTGATGCTTTCTACTTCCGCCACTGGCTTTACCAACCAGCCTTTTTTGCCCAATAGCCCTACTTTGGCATCCCTAAAATAAACATTGTATAAGTCCTTGCCTATTTTATTGACAGCGGTCATACCTACCTCATCGAGCAAAATCCCATCATCTTCCATGACCCTTCGTAGTTTGCCATGGATATACTCCAGCATAATATCATTTTCAAATGTGATTTTGTGAAAGGAATTGTACCGGATGTTTGATTTGATGTCATTTCCTTCTATCAGCAGGTACTGGTCCTGATTGTGTCCAAAATAAAAATTGCCGTGGGTATGCCGCAAAGTCTCTATGATGGGATCCAATACGTAGTCGCCTTCTCTGTTGATCAAACCATACCCGCTAGGTTCCTTTGCCAGAACAAATTCACCATTATTGTCAGACAGCAGTTCGAATGTTTTGTCAGGATTTGAAGATAGGGGCATGGAATATTCATTCCCTTTTCGGATGATAAGCAAACCGGTATTGGTAATTCTGGCCTCATCCAATTCGCCCAAATAGGTCGTTTTGTTTTTACCGCGCAGGAATACCCAATATTCATTTCCCTTATTTGCCAGGAGCATGTTGAAATAGGTGTCTATTTTCTCATATTCCATGGGTAATACCTGCTGCCCATATTCATGATATGCTCCTATGCCTTTAGGGCCTTTGACCAGGATCCATGGTTCCAAGTACTGGTAAATCTGTGTGCCTTCCAGTGTGACAGCTGGTCTAAGATCATTTGATAGTAAAGAGACCGCTGAGTCTGTTTTTCCTATTCTCACAGTTTCACTGAGTAGATCTATTTCATCATATATAAGTCGGGATTGAAGTTGAAAATTGGTGTTATATACCTCCCATGATTGGGAATTGACATCTTCGATAGAACAAAAAGTAAGAAGGGTGCCTACGAGCATGGCGAGGTTTTTATTCATGGAGGTTGAATTTTAGTGTTAAATGTTTTATTGGGTGTGACCTTCCGGACTTTGTGGCACTATAAGTCCACTTGTACAGATTTAAGTCGTTCAGAATGGCTTTAAAGGTAAAATGACCAAAGGTTTGATTCAATCCTTTGGTCATTTTTTTATTAGAGTTGATGGAGGTATTTACTCAGTTTTCACTTTTTCCAGGTCAAAAAGGTCTGAGATCATCTGGATCATCTCCTCAGCCTGATCACGCTGACAGGCTGCCCGAAGCTGTACCACCGGTACTTTGAGGATTTTCTGCATCATGCTCTTTGTGATCTTGTCGATCACGGCATACTCTTTTTTATCTGCGTTTTTGGCAAATCTTGCCATTTCTTCCTGCCGGATTTGCTCCAGTGATTGTTTGAGTTTATTGATGGTCGGAGAGGCTATCATCTCTTTTTTCCAATCAAAAAACTCTTTTATGCTTTCTTCGATGATTTCTTCCACCTTTGGCACTGATGCCAAACGTTTTTCCAGCGTTTCAGATGCTTTGCTCCGGATATTATCCACATTATACAGGATGACCCCCGGCACATCTTCCACGGAAGTTTCTATACTTCTTGGGACAGAAAGATCCACTAGCAGCTTGTAGCTGTTGATAGGAAATTTTTTAACGAGTTCCTTAGTGATGAATGGTTCGGAACGTTGTATAGAACATACAACTACATCCGCCTCTTCCATAGCACTGATGCAGTTCTCAAAAGGAACCATCTCAAAGCCCATTTCCGAGGCAATGACCTCCGCTTTAGAAATAGTCCGGTTGGTGATTTTTACCTTCGCAGTAGGGATATGTACCATGTTTTTGGCTACATCTTCACCTATTTCCCCAACGCCTATCAATAGGATTCTCGGCTCAAAGGTATTCAGTGTCAGGCTTTCGATCAGTTCAATAGCCGCATAGGACAAAGAAGCAGCTCCGTCCCTGAATGCGGTTTCCTGAACAATTCTCTTGTTAGTAAAGAAAACCGTGTGCATCAGGCGATGTAGGAACGGTCCTGTCATGTCCAGGTCCGCAGATGCCTGATACGCTCTTTTTACCTGATTGGAAATCTGGATATCTCCCACGACCTGTGCTTCCAGTCCCATGGAAACCCGAAACAGATGTCTGATTGCTTGCCTATCATCATTGAAAAGCTCGAAATACTCCAAGTAATTAACAATATCGGCAATGCCTTTTTCTAAACCGATCATTTTGATCACCTCGGTACTTATGTCTTGGTCGTGGCTGTAATATACTTCAGTCCTGTTGCAGGTGGAAAGAATAAGCGCATCATTAAGGCTGAAAAAGTCCTTGAGTTTCAGTAAGATGCTGTGTATGGCCTGCTCGTCCAAAGAGATGATTTCCCGGATTTGAACTGGTGCGTTTTTATGTGATAAACTGAGTGCTCTAAATTTGACTTGCATCATGCTTAAGCTTGTACCGCAAATTTAACAGACAAAGACACGGGAAGTGTCCATTTTAGGATGTGATCTGGTAATTTGTAATTTGTCTAAATAGTGTGTTGGTTTGAGGATACAATAGTATGAATAATTGATTTCTTAATTCAATACTATTAACTTATGGCTAATTGATAGATTCTATCACATTCTATCACCTTTTTCGTCAGCTTATGAAAGCTAGATTTTTCTATTGGCTAAAAACCCACTTAGGTTTCTCGGGCAAGGAATCACGGGGATTTGTGCTCTTGGTACCAGTCTTATTGCTTTTGGTGGCGGCTAAGGTTGCTTTGAAAGAAATCAGAATCAACAAAGCCAAAAATTTTCACCTGCATTATCTCTCCAAAATAGACAGCCTAGAGTCCGCGGGAGTGGCACTGATAAGTTCTCCGTATCCTGTGTTCAATCCCCAGGACACCAGTGCAACTAAGCCAATTAGTAAAAAACTGGACAACCTCAATAAAATCCCTTTTGCCGAAGCCGATTCTGTCACCTTGCAGATTGTGCCGGGAATTGGGCAAAGTATTGCGGGTAGGATCATTAGATTCAAGGAAAGCATGGGGGGATTACATAGCAGGAGCCAGCTCAATGAAGTGTATGGCCTGAAACCGGAGACAGTTGAAGCTATGTGGGACTATTTTGATTTTGTTCCGGATATATTCAGAAAAATCCCTGTCAATAAAGCAGATGTGAAGGAATTGGCCCAACACCCCTATATCGGTTATTCCGAATCGAAAGTAATAGTGGCGTTCCGTAACCAGCACGGCGAGTTTAGCTCTGCTGAGGATTTTACAGCTATTAAAATTTTCAAACAAGACTGGATAAATAAAATTTCACCTTACCTGGATTTTCAATAGTTGGAGGATTCGCTTTTCCCAAATGCCGATTTTCCCCATCTTTGATCCATGGATTCCAATTTGGATCAGATTCAACTACCCCAGCTTAATTTACCGCATTACACACCAAAGTTATTCCAGAGGGAGGGGAAGCTCTGGATTTTTGATGTGCTTCGCAAAAAACAACTTGTCCTCACTCCTGAAGAGTGGGTGCGGCAGCATTGGATTAGTTTCCTAAGTACACAGCTGAAGTTTCCCAAAGGACTTTTCGCACTGGAAAAGGGACTTGTTTACAATAAACTTGTAAAACGTACCGATTTGGTAGTGTGGGACAAAAGCGGAAAACCCTACCTGCTGATTGAGTGTAAAGCCCCCAAAGTGAAGCTTACGCAAAAGACAATAGAACAAGCCTGCATGTATCACAAGAAGCTGAACTGCCCATTTCTGATAATAAGCAATGGATTGCAGCATATTTGTTTGAGTTTTGATGCGAAAGCAGGAAAGTTTACCCAGGAGAAATCATTTCCCGAACCGCCACTTTAGATGAAGTGTTGTAAATTTGGAACTTAAGATGCTTAGTTAACTCATTAGATACACCTCGGTAATATGACAAAAACAACTTCAAACCACCCATGCGATCTCTGCAGTAGCCGTAAGTTGTCCATGTTTTCTGATCTTACTGTTGAACAGGCCTGTAATATTGCGGACAATAAAAATATGATTTCCCATCGTAAGGGTCAGATTATATACTATGAAGAAGCGAAGCCACTGGGGGTTTTTTGTATAAATGAAGGGGTGGTTAAAGTCTTTAAAACGGCTTCCAATGGTAAAGACCAAATTATCCATTTAGCCAAAAAAGGAGATTTGCTAGGGTACTCCGCGCTTTTGGGCGAAGAGAATTATACCAATTCAGCGATGGTAATCGAAGATGCCAAGATCTGTTTTATCCCGAAGGAGACTTTTTTGAAAGCGCTGGTGAATAACGGACAATTTTTCAAAAGGCTTACCAAGGCACTTAGCCAAAACATAGGAGTGATGGAGGAGAAACTTGTGGATGCTTCGCAGAAAAGTATCCGGGAGCGATTGGCATATCTTCTTTTGCAGCTGGCCAATTCCTATGGCTTGGACGGTGGTGAGCCCCAGCAGATTAATCTGGTGCTCAGCAGAGAAGAGGTTGCCAGCCTGATCGGTACTGCTACCGAGTCTGTAATCAGGCTTTTGTCAGAGTTTAAGAAGGATGGGCTTATAGAGTTGAAAGGCAAGAAAATCTATATTTTGGATAGGAAGGGGTTGGTCAAGCTTTCGGATTTTTATGCGTAGCGTGAACTTAGTCGCTTTTTTTGGGTTAGGGTAATTATGAGGTTTTGCGCCCTTCGTTTTCTACATTGCATGGTTATCTTTTCCCTGGTTTCCCTATTGGTGCTATTGGGCAATCAGGTTTCTGCCCAATCGCTTGCCTACAAAGCTTTACTCTCCACTCTTTACGATTCAGATTTTCCAGTAGTAAAGTCATCGCAGCTTACAGACTTGACCAAGTATCAGATCTTGGACACCCGGGAAAAGGAGGAGTTTGAAGTCAGTCATCTGCAAGATGCCAAATGGGTGGGGTACGAAACATTCTCATTACAAAGTGTAGGTGAATTGGATAAAAATCAACCGGTTTTGGTTTATTGTACAGTTGGAGCTCGATCTCAGGAAATCGGCAAAAAGCTGAAAGAAGCAGGCTTCAAGGAAGTTTACAACCTCTATGGCGGACTGATTGAATGGGTAAATGAAGAAAAACCGATTTTTCATGGAGACTCATTAACCAATCATGTACATACTTATTCTCGTTCGTGGGGTATTTGGCTTACCAAAGGCGAAAAAGTTTATTAACAGGTATTTTGGTCTTGTATCTGACCAATTCTTAATTCTCTACATCTTTACTTGGCCACTGATCGTAAATCAGTTCAAAACACCTACTCATGCAAAAAAATAAAATCAATATTATCATCTTCTTATGTATTATTCTTTTCAGTTGCCAAAGCTCGGTTCCCGGTATGGCAGGTACCACTCCACCAAGTCATAAGTCCTGGAATGAATTGCTCAAGGCAAATGTGAATGCCGATGGAAAAGTGAATTATAAAGGATTTATCAAAGAAAAAGCTAAGCTCGAGGCCTATTTGAAGAGCATCAGCGAAAACGCCCCCGACCGTAACACCTGGTCAAAGGGTGAGCAATTGGCCTATTGGATCAATGCATATAATGCCTACACAGTGAAATTGATCGTGGATAATTATCCGGTAGAGAGCATCAGGGATTTAGGTCCTAAATTGAAAATCCCACTGATCAAAGACGTGTGGCATTACAGGTTTTTCCAGATTGGAGGTCAGGAATCCAGCTTGGATGAAATTGAGCATTCTATTTTGAGAAAGGAATTTGAAGAACCACGAATTCACTTTGCCATCAATTGTGCATCGGTTTCCTGCCCGCCTCTGCTTAATGAAGCCTTCGAAGCGGCTACTATTGATGCCCAATTAGATAAGGTTGCCAAATCGTTTATTAATGATCCTTCAAGGAATGAAATCAGTCCAGACGCTGTACAGGTATCATCTATTTTCTCCTGGTTCAAAGGAGACTTTACTAAAAAGGGAACTTTAATTGATTTTTTGAATAAGTACAGTGCGACCAAAATTAATGCAAAAGCAAAGGTTTCCTTTTTGGATTATGATTGGAATTTGAATGAATAGATTCAGGTTTTTGGTACATTTCCAGTGAGACAAAAATTATCCCCTCCCCAATGAGTTCAACTCGCCATGTAGTCATCATCGGCAACGGCATAGCAGGAGTGACCTGCGCCAGACAGCTTCGGAAGCTGGATGATGCAGTCAGGATTTCTGTGATTTCAGGTGAATCCAAGTACTTTTTCTCTAGAACAGCACTGATGTATGTTTTCATGGGGCATATGAAATTTGAGCATACCCAGCCTTATGAGAATTGGTTTTGGGAGAAAAACAGGATAGAGCTGAAAGAAGCCTGGGTCAGATCCATAGACTTTTCTGCCAAAACCCTTCATTTCAAATCAGGTGACAATATGAGCTATGATGAGCTGGTAATTGCCACTGGTTCCAAACCGAATAAATTTGGCTGGCCAGGTGAAGATCTGCAAGGGGTACAAGGACTGTATTCCAAGCAGGATTTGGAGATGATGTATGAAAACACCAGAGCTGTGCAAAGAGCGGTGATCGTGGGCGGGGGCCTTATCGGGATAGAAATGGCGGAAATGCTGGCCTACAAGAAAATCCCGGTGACTTTCCTCGTTAGGGAATCAGGATTTTGGAGGAATGTGCTTCCCAAGGAAGAGTCCGAACTTGTGGGCAGGCATATATTGGAACATCATATCGATCTAAGGCTGAATGAAGAGTTGGATGAAATTCTAGCTGATCCCAATGGCCGCGTCCAAGCCGTACGAACTAAATCTGGAGAGGTAATTCAATGTCAGTTTGTAGGGCTCACAGCTGGGGTTTCCCCGAGCATAGATTTTCTTCGAAACACTGAATTGGAGGTCTCCCGTGGCGTGAAAGTTGATTTTGGTTTTAAGACCAATATTCCCGATGTTTTTGCCATCGGCGATTGTGCGGAATTCCATGAAGCTCCGGCGGCAGACCGAAAACAAGTGGAACAAGTTTGGTACACGGGAAGAATGCATGGGGAGTCGCTTGGATTTATTTTGGCAGGCCATGAAGTGACTTACCAACCCGGTATTTGGTTCAATTCGGCCAAATTTCTGGATATAGAATATCAAACTTATGGTACGGTACCTACGAGATGGGACAAGGGAAAAATCACTTCATTTTATTGGGAGGATGATGGAGGCAAAGTTGCTTTTCGCATGTTGATGGATAGGGAGGGAAGAATCCTTGGAATTAATAATCTCGGCTTCCGTCTGAGACATGAGTTTTTTGATCAGGCAATCCGGGAAAAATGGGATGGAGCTAAAGTGATCTCGAAATTGGATAAAGCCAATTTCGATCCTGAGTTTTTTGCGCCATACTATATAGAAATCCAAAAGATGTTCAAGAATCAATTCGGAGGAGAATTCAAGGTTTCCAAGAAGACATTTATCCAAAAAATATTCGGAGCAAGGGTATGAAGGTAGTTCAAAGTTTAGGTATTCTGTTGTTTTTGGTGGGCTTAACGGTTTTTTCCATGATGCCTTTTTTGGGAAGTTATATGCTTACTGAGGAGTTGGTTTTGCAGAATACAAAGGATATCCATCAGGAGAGAATGAGTGAAATTCTGGCTCCAATGTATGGAGAAACCTATTCATCAAACTTCTCTTTTATAGCTGCTTTCAATGATTATTTTGATTCTAGCAATGATGTTCTAAAGGAAGAATCAAAATGGGAGGATGTAATCTGGGATGATTACAGTTTTGTGCTGGCAAAAAGCTCGATCAGTAGTCCTGTCCGTGATAATCCCTGGCTTTTCTTTGGTTTATCCATAGGTCTTGCCGTACTGGGAGGCTTGTTTTACAATCTGCCAAAACACAGAGATGAGCCTGCAGGAATCAAAAACAACGGTATATACCATTCTTCGATGAAAAACCGTGGGTGGATGGGGATGATCACAGGAGCGTATCTGATTATTTTCTACATTATCTTGTATTGGTTCCCGGCTTATATTGTGAACCAAGTCTGGATGGTGAATCCTCTCAGCATAATCCTGAGTGGTAACCCTGCCAGCCAATGGTTTCTTTATGGGACGATTTATACTCTGGCGATAGCCGTGATGGGCGTGAGGATGTTCAGAAAATATAAGGGCAATAAATACCAGCAGCTACGTACGGCATCAGTGATGTTTTTCCAGACAGCCTTTGCGTTTTTGATTCCCGAGATCCTGGTATTGCTGAATCAGCCGTATTATGACTTTAAAAATATCTGGCCACTGGATTACGATTTCTTCTATGATTATCAGGTTGAAACCTTCATCAGTGCAGGTGGAGTAGGGATGTTTATGTTGATATGGGGGATCTTGCTCATCATTATAGCGGTTCCGGTCTTTACCTATTTCTATGGGAAAAGGTGGTATTGCTCCTGGGTGTGTGGATGTGGAGGATTGGCCGAAACTGTCGGGGACCCTTACAGACAGCTTTCTGACAAATCCTTAAAAGCTTGGAAATACGAGCGGGTGATAGTCCACAGTGTCCTTGTTTTGGCGGTGGTAATGACAGCCGTAACCATCGCCAATTATTTTTCAGGGTTTGCGCTTTTGGGGAATGTCACAGACCAATTACATTCGTTTTATGGTTTTGCGATTGGGTCGGTGTTTGCAGGCGTGGTCGGTACGGGTTTTTATCCATTTATGGGCAATAGGGTTTGGTGTAGATTTGGCTGCCCGTTGGCTGCTTATCTGGGAATAGTCCAGCGATTCAAATCCAGGTTCAGGATCACCACCAACGGTGGTCAGTGCATATCCTGTGGCAACTGCTCCACCTATTGCGAAATGGGAATAGACGTGCGTTGGTATGCGCAGCGGGGGCAGGAAATCGTGAGAGCCAGCTGTGTAGGATGTGGGGTGTGTTCGGCAGTTTGTCCACGTGGGGTACTGAAACTGGAAAATGGACCAGAGGAAAACCGGATCAATGAAATGCCGATAATCATTGGAAATGATTCCATCAAGGTAAAAGTGTAAATGATCTTATTATATATTTTGATTGGGATATATGTCCTGGGAATGCTGTTCGTTTTCGTTTACAGCCTCGCTCAAGGCCATTTGCTTTTGAGATTTTTAAGTGCCAAAAAATCTCTGGGAAAAGTAGCTCATCCTGAGCCCGAATCCTGGCCGAAAGTGACTATACAACTCCCTGTATTCAATGAACTTTATGTTGTGGATCGGTTAATCACGGCTATCGCCAGCATGAACTATCCTACTGATCTGCTTGAAATCCAAGTGTTGGACGACAGCACGGACCACACAGCCGAGTTGATCCAAAAGAAAATTCTGGATTTTCCGGATGTCACATTCAAATACATTCATCGTTCTGACAGGTCAGGTTTTAAAGCCGGTGCATTGAAAGAAGGTTTGGCTAGAGCCAGCGGAGAATTTATAGCGATATTTGATGCGGATTTTGTCCCTGACCCTGATTTTTTGTTAAAAACTATTCCTTTTTTCTCTTCAGCAAAAATCGGAATGGTACAGACACGATGGACACACTTAAATAAAAACTATTCTTTATTGACCCGATTGCAGGCTTTTGCCTTGGATGCTCATTTTCTGATTGAGCAGATCGGCAGAAACAGCCAGCATGCTTTTATCAATTTCAATGGGACTGGAGGGCTCTGGAGAAAGTCATGTATTATCGATGCGGGAGACTGGCAAGACGATACTTTGACAGAGGATTTGGATCTTAGTTACCGCGCACAGCGCAAGGGTTGGGAGTTCATCTATAGACCGGAGATTGAATCCCCTGCAGAACTTCCGCCGATTATGTCAGCGGTCAAGTCCCAGCAGTTCCGTTGGACGAAAGGTGGAGCCGAATGTGCGAGAAAGCATGCAAAGGCAGTTTTGAGAGGGGATTTTTCGCTCTCTACTAAATTTCACGCCATGGCCCATTTGTTCAATAGCAGCATTTTCATCGCCATCTTGCTTGTCAGCCTAAGTAGCATAGGCGTTTGGTATGCGGGCACGCAGGGAATGATATCAGCTAATCTATACAAACTAGCAGGACTATTTATGATAGGATTCGTCGTCATCGCTGGTGTATATTTGGTTTCTTATTTCTACGAAAAAAGGAGTTTCTGGCGCAGCTTGCTTCAGGCTATGTATATGTTGCCATTGTTTCTTTCAGTCTCTATGGGCTTAGCCTTGCACAATGCACAGGCTGTTTGGGAAGGGCTTTCAGGAAGAAAATCACCATTTATACGTACACCCAAATTCAATCTGGAGGGAGGTTCCGGATTGGAAAGCAATCCCTATATAAAATTTAAAATTCCGGCGACAACCTGGATGGAAGGAGTCTTAATGCTGGTCTTTTCAGTCATGGTGGGGCTGCATATTTACTTACACTCCTTCGCTATGTTACCTTTTCATTTGATGCTGGCCGTGGGCTATGGACTGGTTTTCTTCTCTTCATTTAAAGCTTACAGTTTAGGTAAATAACAATTCATGCATACCCCCCCAATTATCGATGTAATCATCCCCGCCTACAATGAGGAGAAATCCATTCCCAAAGTAATCGGGGAAATTCCCTCCGTAGTCAGAAATGTGGTGGTAGCAAATAACAACTCTACAGACAGAACAGGAGAAGTAGCGGAAGCTGCCGGGGCAAAAGTGGTTTTCGAACCTCAAAAGGGCTATGGAAAAGCTTGTCTGACCGCGATGGGTTGGATAAAAAAACAGGATATCCAACCGGATATTGTGGTCTTTTTGGATGGAGACTATAGCGATTTTCCTGAGGAATTACTGGATTTGATCCAACCGATATTAGCTGGTAAAGCAGAAATGGTAATAGGATCCCGGGCATTGGGTAAGCGGGAATCGGGCTCCATGACTTTTCCCCAGGTCTTTGGGAATTGGTTGGCAACCACCATGATGAAGTATATGCAGGGAGCTGAATTTTCTGATTTAGGACCGTTTCGGGCCATTGTTTGGTCAAGGTTGTTGGACTTGAATATGGTCGATCAGAACTTTGGTTGGACGATTGAAATGCAGATCAAAGCACATAAGGCGGGACTGCGCTATACGGAAGTACCGGTGAATTACAGAAAGAGAATTGGGGTGTCCAAGGTAAGTGGCACGGTGAAAGGAGTTTTTGGGGCTGGATACAAGATTATTTATACGATATTCAAGTATTGGTGAGTTTTTAGACTTTAGTAGCAAGACATAAGTATCAAGACATGAGACTTGATTTTTAAACCTCCAACTTGATTTTAGTAATTTCAGTCCTATGAAAAATTTATTCAATTTAGGTCTAATCCTGTTCATAATCTCCTCCTGCGATCCCACTGGCCGAAAAGCAATCGACGAAGAGCAGTTTGCGTCGCGTTGGTATCAGGGTAAGGCTGAGATCAATGTATTTGACCTTAAGCAAATGCGATATGGTGAAGAACGGGATGGAAAGGCAGTAATGATCTTTGTGACAGAGGATTTTTCAAAGCGTAAGCAGGTCAAGCTAGATGATCCTTCCCGAGCCGGAAAAGACGCAATGAAAGTAATGAAGCTGAATATGACCCGTGAATTTATGACGGGAGTATATCCGTATAATACGATGCTTTCGGTGTTCACACCGGTCTATACTGACCTGAATTCTCCAAAAATCACCGCCTCTGTGACCGAATGGTGCGGGCAGTCTTTTGTGCAGATGAATTCAAGAAACAGTAAGTATCAAGTCAAACTGTTCTCGTATTTCGAGTCAGAAGGCGATCAGGAGTTGTCCATAAGCGCTATGGCTGAAGATGAGATTTTCAATTTGATCAGACTGAACCCCGATCTGGTTCCCACGGGTCACTTGAAATTAATCCCCAGTTTGATTTATAACCGATTTACCCACCATCCTTTGGGGGCAGAAAGTGCCAACATCAGGAAACGTAAGACGGGATCCAATCAGGCTGAAATGGAAGTCGAATATGGGGAAATCGGCAGGAAATTACTGATCAGATATATGGACGCTTTTCCCTATGAAATCATTTCTTGGCAAGAAGTCCAAACCAAAGAAGATGGCACGGTAGAGATTACTTCTGCAGTCCGCACCAACGTAGAAATGATTGATTATTGGAAGAGAAATGGGCTTCAGGATGAGTCCATCCGGAAAGACTTAGGACTTTGAGCAGGGAGTTTCACAAGTTTCTGATAGCCGCGGTCTGTTTGCTTATGGGAGCTGGGTTTTTTATCATGGCTTATTTTGTGCCGAGAGAGGAGTTTTGGTTGACCCTGGCTTTATTTTCAATGCTTTTTGCAGGAATGCTGGCTGTTTGTTTTTTGGATAAAGCACCAAAGTGGGGATGGATTTTTATCCTGGGGTTGTTTATTCGACTTTCACTTTCAGTAGCTGTTCCAAAATGGTCGGACGATTACCCACGGTTTCTCTGGGATGGTGAATTGCTGAAAATGAACGAGAACCCTTATTCTGAAACTCCTGCCCAATGGCTTAAGGATCATCCCGAAATGGCAAATCCCTATCTTGGGAATCTTTATCAATTGATGAATTCCCCATTTTATTTCTCAGTTTACCCTCCCGTGAATCAGGGGATTTTTTTCACCGCTGCCAGGTTAGGGGATTTTAGCTTGCAGCAGGGGATTTTAGTATTGCGTGTGATTTTAATCCTAGGGGAAATAGGAGTGTTCTTTCTGCTTCTAAAGCTTTTTGGTCATTTTCAAATACCTGGAAAAAGACTGATTCTCTACTGGCTGAATCCTTTGGTGATCATGGAGATTACAGGGAATCTTCATTTTGAAGGCCTTGTCCTACTCTTTTTGCTTGGCAGTTTGTATGCCTTTAGCAAGGATAAAAATTTACTTTCGGGAGGATTTTGGGGACTTTCCGTAGGGATAAAACTGCTACCACTAATGCTGATGCCCACTTTCTTTGCATTTATAAAAACCAGGAGGCGCATCGCTTTCTGGACAGGTTCGACCATTGCTGTCATCTTAAGTTTTGGATGGCTTTTAATAGATTATTCTTGGGTTCATTTTTTTCAAAGCCTGAAACTCTACCAAGGAAAATTCGAATTCAATGCATCGGTGTATTATCTGCTTAGGGAGGTTGGGTTTTGGGTGAAAGGGTATAATACCATCGGAGAAACCACGCCAATTTTAAGTGGAATAACTTTGGTGGGGATTCTTTATTTTTCCTGGAAAAGGAAGCCACAAAACCTACTTCAGCTTATAGATCTCTGGGTGATAATCTACCTGTTTTATCTGATCTTACAGCCTGTTGTGCATCCTTGGTATCTTATTCCAGCTTATGGCTTAAGCTTATTTACGGATAAAAAAGCCTTCCTAATTTGGACTTTTGCGGTAATTTTTTCGTACCAAGCCTATAGTGATCCTGATTACCAGGAAAACCCTGTTTTCCTATTCATAGAATATATATTTCTCATCTCGGCGGTTTATTGGGATTATTCCAGCAAAGCCCCTAAATCAATTTTACCTACGCATGAATTATAGATTATCTCTGATTTTCTCTTTATCGTTTTTGATTTTTTCCTGTACCCCAAGTCCCGAAAAGCAGGCTCAAAAACTCATCGAAAGATCCATTGATGCACACCAGCTTTCTAAAAACTGGGAGGATGTTGCGGCTGTTAAATTCAAAAAGATGAGTCGCCAGATGGATGAAAATGGAGCTGTAGCAAGTGAGTCTGAGCAGTGGGTGGAATTTCGCCTTAAACCTTATTTTGAAGGGAAACTAACTTGGGAAAAGGACAGTGTTATTCATGTAGCCAATTTCAATGGAAGCAGGATGAGTTATCAGATGGGTGAGAATCCTATTCAGAATGAAGGCTTTTTAAAATCCAAAAGAGCGGAAATTGAGACTGCTTTTTTTGCTTTTGCCCAACCTTGGAATTTATCGGATGAAAGTTTTAATCTTGCCTACGAAGGAGTAAAGTCTGTGGGAGAAGGAAAAATTGCAGAATCTGTTCAGGTAGCTCATGGGCCGAATCTTGATTTTTCATGGATTTATTTTGACCCAAATTCCGGTAGAGTTGTCGCAAACCAAATCCAGGCCAAGGATCATAAAAGTCTGATCGAAACTGTTTCCTACGATGAGTCGAGCGGGATAGTGTTGGCAAAAGAACAGAAGAATTACAGAATTGATGATATTGGCAAAAAACTGTTTTTACAGGCAGATTATGTATATTCTGATTATCAAGTCACTTTTGAATAATTAACCTTTGACTATACGGGTGTTTATACCAATGAGATTAAAAATAATTTTCCTTGCGCTGGTAATACTGTGGGCAGCCGCAGCATGCAATTCACGTTCTGAAGCCGAGAAGATCGTTGATAGCGCGATAGAAGCGCATGGTGGTGCAGCTTATTCAAGTTCAAAAATAGAGTTTGATTTTAGGGATATTCATTATACCATTCTCAAGACGCCAGATCGCTTTGAATACATCCGGGAGTTTTCAGACTCGACTGGCAATGTCAAAGATCGCTTGAATAATGAAGGCTTTGTACGTACGGTAAATGGGACAATAATCGACACCCTCTCTGATGAGTGGATTGGGAAATATTCACGCTCAGTGAATTCAGTGGCCTATTTTGCTTTTTTACCCTATGGACTGAATGACCCTTCGGTTTTTAAAAAATCTCTGGGTGATACGGAAATCAAGGGGAAGAAGTACCATTTGATCAAGGTGACATTTTCAGAAGAAGGCGGGGGAGAGGACTTCGATGATGAGTTTTTATATTGGATAGATAAGGATGGTTTTACCGTAGATTATATGGCCTATAGCTATCATACGGATGGGGGAGGTGTGAGAATGCGGGAAGTAAGTAATGTGCAGGAAGAAGGAGGAGTAAGGTTCCAAAACTATCTGAATTATAAGCCAACCGATGAATCGGTCCCTCTGGAAAACATGCAGGAGCTTTACCAAGCTGGAGAATTGGAGTTGCTTTCAGAGATTAACCTGGAAAATATCAAAGTGGAACCATTGGAAAAATAAAACGAAATGAATCCAAAACGACTGACATTCGAGAACAGAAACGGTTATCAATTAGCGGCACACTTGTATACTCCCGCCGATCAAAAACCGAAATTTTTCACGCTGTTTGCCCATTGCTTCACCTGTTCTAAAAATTTCTCAGCTGTCACCCGCATATGTACTGCTTTGTCCCAAAACGGAATTGCGGCTTTAAGTTTTGATTTCACGGGGCTTGGTATGAGTGAAGGGGAATTTGCGGAGTCGTCCTTCACCAGTAACGTTAGCGATTTGCTGGATGCAGCGGCTTTTTTGGCAAGGGAGTATGAATCTCCCAAAATGCTGATCGGCCATTCACTTGGTGGTGCCGCGGTATTGTATGCATCAGCCGAAATGAAGGAGATAGAAGCAGTGGTGACTATTGCCGCTCCGGCATTTCCAGGGCATGTGCGTCATTTGTTTAAGGATAGTATAGATGAAATAGAAAAATCAGGAAGTGCAGAGGTTAGCATAGGTGGCCGCCCCTTCCGGATCAGTAAAAGTTTCGTAGATGATTTGGATCAAAAGCCTCTGTCAACTTTTCTGAAGAAGCTGAGAAAATCGCTTCTTATTATGCATTCACCTCAGGATGAAATCGTGGAAGTCAGCAATGCCGCTGAGATTTACAACGCAGCCCATCATCCGAAAAGTTTTATATCATTGGATGGGGCGACGCATCTGATTTCAAACCCTCAGGACAGCGAATACATTGCAGAGGTGATCGGGAGCTGGAGTAAGCGCTATGTATTATTGGTGGATGTGGAAAAACAGGTAAATGATACCCGTGGAAACCAGGTTTTCGTACGACTATCGGGAGAGAAATATACTACTGAAGTAATGACCCCAAATCATCATCTGATCGCAGATGAACCCTTAGATGTGGGAGGAGCTGATCTGGGACCTAATCCTTACGATTTGCTGATGGCTTCTCTGGGAAGCTGTACGGCGATGACCTTGAAAATGTATGCAGAGCGTAAAAAGTGGCCTTTGGAGCAGGTTTCTGTTTTTCTCAACCATGAAAAAGTCCATCTTTCCGATAGCGCTCATCCAGAGGATAAATCCGCAAAAGTGAGCCAGTTTACCCGAATCATAGAAATCGAGGGTGATTTGGATGCTGAGCAAAGACAGAGACTATTGGAAATATCCAATAAGTGTCCTGTACACCGTACACTTCAGGAGGAGATTATTATTCAAACCATGTTGGCAAAATGAAAAAGGTCTGGACTAGGGATTATTTGCTGAGCTCGGTTCTCATAGTATTGGGATTAGGAGTTTGGGCAATTTTCCCTTTTCAAGCAGATCTAATTACGGCGGATGAAAAATGGAAAGGGGTATGCTGGGTGGGAAGCCGCAGCCCCCTTTTAGGATCCGAACTGGAAGCTCTGAAAGCCACAGGTGCAGATGCGCTTTCTCAAACTCCTTTTGGCTGGCAAAAAGAGAAAAACAGTCCCGAAATCCGCTGGGATACACAAAACGAGAAGCAATGGTGGGGGGAATCTTCGCTGGGTATAAAAGCGACTTTAGATTCTTCTGCCCGTCATGGAATCATGAACATGCTCAAGCCCCACCTCTGGGTTCGAGGGAGTTGGCCGGGAGAGATAGCCATGGATAGCGAGGAAGACTGGGAACTTTGGTTTGCCAATTACGAGGCATTTATTCTCGATTATGCAAAAATGGCTGAGGAGTACCAAATCCCTATGTTATGTGTGGGGACAGAGTTGGAGATGACCTCTTCAAGAGAAGCAGACTGGAGAAGGGTTATTTTGGAGATCAGGAAAATCTATTCGGGAAAATTGGTCTATGCCGCCAACTTTACTGAGTTTGAGCAAATCAGATTTTGGGACGCACTGGATTACATAGGGATCCAAGCTTATTTTCCCTTATCCACCAATAGTGATCCAACCCTTTCGCAGCTAAAATCTGGCTGGAAAAAGCATCTGAAGAGAATTGAATACGTGGTATCGGCCTACCAAAGACCGGTGATGTTCACCGAGATTGGCTATTGCAATACCGTAGATGCGGCCAAGGAGCCTTGGATTTGGCCGAATGAGCGTAAGGAAACCGAGCTTTCTGAGGAAATGCAGGCGCTATGCTATGAGGCGTTTTTCCAGACCGCCTGGAAAAAAAACTGGATGGCAGGTGTGTTTTTCTGGAAATGGTACCCGGAAGGAAAGCACCGCGAACCTGACTTCACTCCGCAGGGGAAAATGGCGGAGCAGGTAATGGCAAACTATTTTTTAGCTGACTGAGCCTTAATGAATTATTTGATCTATGTCATTTTTTTATGTTTTTCTTATGCGGTATTTTTGCACCGAAGAATCC
This sequence comes from Algoriphagus sp. AGSA1, assembly GCF_021390545.1. Lineage (GTDB taxonomy): Bacteria > Bacteroidota > Bacteroidia > Cytophagales > Cyclobacteriaceae > Algoriphagus. Next base: position 281,586 of record NZ_JAJUWR010000001.1, read on the forward strand.
AAACAGTCCTTCCTATTAAAAGTTTGCTGGAAAAGTGCAAATCACTCCTCGTTCCGGTTAGATTTAAATTGTAATCCTTGCAGTTACACTGAAATCCAAAACATTAGCCGGAGCTAGCCGAAAGTTATAGAGCTTTCGGTTTTTTTATTTATAAGACAATGGGACTTCTTGTAATTTTTTATTAATTAGCTGGGACAATAGAACAATATACCATGCAAAATAACCAGAGAAGAAAGTTTCTTAAATCTACAGGTTTGGTAGGTTTAGGCCTTTTTGGTGCGGGTAACGCGCTCGCCAATGAATACGATATCCTTCCTTTACAGGCTAAAAGAGGAGTGAACCGCATCCAATCCTTTAATATGAGCGGTTTTGCTGCTCCCAAAATTGATACTGTCCGCATTGGCGTAGTTGGATTAGGCATGAGAGGACCAGGCGCGGTTGACCGGTTAAGCAAGATAGAAAATGTAGAGATAAAAGCTCTATGTGACTTGATCCCCGAGCGTGTGGAAAAAGCAAAGGCTCAATTGAAAGATACTACCCATAAGCCTGATGGCTACTCAGGAAACGCCTACGCATACAAAGAAATGATGGATAGGGATGATCTGGATTTGATTTATATCGCCACTCCGTGGGAATGGCATACCCCTATGTCTGTTTACGGTATGGAAGCCGGCAAGCACGTTGCTTGTGAGGTGCCTATCGCCCGCACGCTTGACGAATGCTGGCAGTTGGTAGAGACTTCCGAGCGAACCAAAAAACATTGCATGCAATTGGAAAATTGCTGCTATGATTTCTTTGAATTGATGACCTTGAAAATGGCCCGGGAGGGATACTTTGGCGAGGTTTTGCACGTGGAAGGGGCTTATATCCATGATTTGCTTTCTTTGAACTTCAATAAGGAAAATGGCTACCAGGATATGTGGAGGCTTAAAGAAAACTATAGGGACGGCAATCTATACTCTACTCACGGCCTAGGGCCAATTTGCCAGATTCTCAATATTAATAGGGGAGATCAGATGGATTTTCTTACTTCCACCTCATCCAATGATTTCTCCATGCATGCTGAGGCCAGGAAGCTGGCGGAGCAGGATAATTTCTTTGCGTCTTATGCGGAGAAAAAATTCCGTGGTAATATGAACACTACCCTTGTAAAGACCAAGAAGGGTAAAAGTATCATGATCCAGCATGATGTTTCCTCTCCCCGCCCATATTCCAGACTGCATGTAATCAGTGGAACTGAGGGGTATGCGCAGAAATATCCCCAGCCAAAGGTGGCAAAAGGTCACGGTTGGCTGAAGGATGAGGAATTCAAGGATTTGGAGACGAAGTACACACCAGAGATTATTCAAAAAGTGGGACAGCTGGCCAAGAAAGTCGGAGGACATGGAGGCATGGACTTTATGATGGACTGGAGGTTGATCGATTGCCTGAGAAACGGCCTTCCTCTGGACCAGGATGTCTATGATGGCGTACTTTGGAGCTGTATATCACCCCTGTCTGAATGGTCTGTGGCCAATCGTTCCAATTCCATAGATGTACCGGATTTCACAGGAGGAAACTGGAAAACAAATACCCCGGTGGACATTACACTTGCTGGTGGGGGTACGACCGGAGTGAGGGTCTGACTACTTTAAGTACGAAGTGGGAAGTTGGTCTACTTTGATAGATAATAAAAAAGCCTGCTGATCTATGATGATTAGCGGGCTTTTTTGCTTTTATCCAATGGGCAATTAGTCAGAATGGGCCAGTTTGGAAGCCAATCCTTCATTTACTGCCTCCCTGAGCTTTTTCTGATCTCCCACATACTGGGTCAAGTCGATCAGACGCACGGTTCGGAAATCAATCGGGTGACTTTCACTTTGCAGGGAGATGTATCCACCGGTAAGCATTTGCCCATCCACTTTGACTTCTGGATCTACAGGGTTTACATTCCCCCCGCCTATTTGAGGTTTGGAATAACTTAAAACCGTGTCCTTACCTATGAGATGATGTATTTCTCCGCTTCCCAAAACAATGAAATTGGCAGTGACCCATTGGTCTCCGTGGAAAGTTTTAGAGCTAGAGTTTACACAATGGGAGGTGAATAATTTACCCTCCATTTCCACATGGGTACCTGGAGTGCAGAGATTGCTTGTACTTCTGTTGTCTTTTCCGTTTCCGCCCAGTAGCTGGCCTTCTATCGAGATAGGGAAGTCCTGATCTTTCAGCATAGTCTTGGGATCCTGGGAGTGGAGCATGGCACCTGAGTTTCTATAAGCCCAACCTTCTCCGCCTTTTGCCTGCTCACCTACAAAGCGATATTCGACCTGAAGCAGGTAATTAGAGAATGGCTTGTTGTAAAAAATATGACCATACTGCTGGTCAAACTGATCGTAACCATCATAGCGGACTTTCATCAGTCCATCCTCCACACGGAAAGTATTGGCAAAATTATAGTCCAACTCGTGTGTTCTGATCTTGATTGACCAATCGTCTATGTCTTTGCCGTTAAATAGCGTTTGCCATCTTGGTTTTTTAGTTTCCCTGTGAGCGTAATTAAAAGCAAATCCCAAGCCTGCCAGACAAAGGATTCCCAAGAGAATAGTTTTTTTCATTTTAGAAGTTTAAGGGGTTGTTAATCGTAGAGTTACCAACATCGGATAGTGGTCGGAAAATGGAACTTGGATTACTTTGTAATCTATTAGTTCAAAATGTTCGGAATCAAACCAGATATAGTCTATGCGCTTTCCATCTGGAGAATCAAAGGTAGGAGCGTCATTGCCAGCTGCCAAACCTGCGTCTGTCCATTTGGAATTAATACTTTTATATTCATCAGAAGCAGGATCAAAATTCAGATCCCCGACCCAAAAGGCAGGCTTGGAAAGTGAATCTGCATAATGGGTAATGGCTTGGAGTTGAGCAAGACGATTATCTGCATATTGATGGCAAAGATGAGTTGCTCCAAAGTAAAGTTCTTGCCTATCCCTCAGTTCTATTTTCGCCCAGGCTGCCGCCCGTGGCTCACCACCCGATGGGGTGGGTAATAGCTGGGTGTTATAATCCAGCGCTTTTTTCACTAGCACTCCCTCTCCGTATCCGCCTTCTGCGAAATCCATCGCTTTGGCAAAATAGCTTTGATATCCCGTCTTCTTTCCCAACTCTGCCACCCAATTTATTTTTTCACCATATATCCCCTTTAGTCGGGTAGTCATGCTGTCCACTTCCTGTAGCGCCACCACTTCGGGTTGAAGCAACATGATCAGGTTGGCAATCTCATCCAGGTTGGGAGTCCCTGCGGAATCAGGTTTTTCTCCATGGTAGATATTATAAGAAAGTACGGTGAATTCAGCTTTTTCTTCCTGGGCCAATGCGTGTAAATACGTAGAGAGTAAAAAAACAGGAAGTAGGATGGATTTGACTTTCATAGGATTATAAGTTGTGTTTTAAAGGTAAGGAATTTAAGGCTTTCCCTGGACGGCTTTATCGTCGAGACGATTTAGTTGTAAATTATTTGTATCTTTTTGCCGGTTACATAAGTCAGTCTTACGTAAAACCAGCCATACTTATTTTAGCGGTATCCTTTAACTTTAAATACACTTGAAAAAATTTCTGTGGGCTCTGGGAATTCTTGTTCTGCTGGCCGTGATTTCAATATTTTTGATTGAAAAATGGCTGGTCAATTCCTTGCCTGAGCGTATAAATGCCAATGAGGATAGGGCATATGATATACTTTTTGAAGAAGCGGATGTGAAGCTCTTCAGAGGCAGTATTGAATTGCGGGAGATATCCATGAAGCCATTGAAAGATAGTATGGAGACTACCATTACCGGGAATATGAAATCTGCTAGGCTTGGAGGGTTGAATATGTTGGGGCTTATTTTTGGAAAAGTGCTGGAAATAGGAGAGCTGAGTTTTCAAACTCCTAAGTTTGTTGTGGTTAGGAATGACTCCATATCACAAGATCCTGCCGACGTATCTATGGCATTCCAGGATTTTTTTGGTGATATAGTGTCCCGTGGTGTTATTCATAATTTCAACCTCCATGAGGGTTCCGGCGAGTTTTTTACCCGATCAGATACACTGCGGAAATTTGGCAGCTTTGAGGGTTTCAATATTACTGCGGAGGATTTGGAAACAGATTCGTTAAGGTTGAACTACGCTATTCCCTTTAAATTGGAAAGCCTCAAAACCAGTCTGAAGAATCTGGAAATTTATATTGATGAGCAGCAGACTTTCACGTTGGGGAGATTGAATTTTGATTCCAAGGAAGATGCCCTGGATTTTTTTCACTTAAGACTGGCCTACAGGGATAATATTGTTACGGTAGCTAAACGTTCATCTGTTCAAAAGGACTTTATTGAGATAGATCTAAAACAACTAAGGATTGAAAAAATCAATGCCCGGAGCAGTATCTATGGAAATTGGGCCATAGTGGCAGAATTGATGACTATTGACAGTTTGGTTCTTCATGATGTTAGGAATAAAAATAAGCCCCGTCCTATTGACGAACCTGTAAAGCCGATGTTCGAAGGCATGGTGGAGATGGTCCCTTTCCCCTTGGAAGTAGATACTATCCGAGCTTTGAATTCCAGCATTACCTATTCCCAGATTTCTGAAGGGAAATCCACTCCAGGGAGTTTGAAATTCGGACAATTGTCAGCTTTGATCACCCGTGCCATATCCTTGGATTCTCTTCAGTCAGGCAAGATGCATATCCATGGAGAAGCCGTGTTGAACGGGTTTGCCCCTATGCGTATGGATGTAACAGTGCCTTATACCAATGATTCCATGAAGGAAAGCTTTCATCTGGAGGCAAGCGTAGATCCCTTCGATTTGCCGTCACTTAATGGGATCCTGGGTGACTTGGTATCTGTGAATATCAATTCTGGCAGTATGGAAAAGCTGGAAATCACCATGGACGCGACGAGGCTTTCCTCTTCCAATTTCATGAAGTTTCACTATAAGGATCTCAAATTAGAATTGAGGGATGAGGAAAAACAAAAGAAAAAACTGATGTCCGCACTTTCCAATATGCTTATTTCCGGTAGCAATCTGCCAGAAGACAATAATTACAAAACCGCGACATTCAGAACAGAGCGAAATATATACAGGGGCACCTTCAACCTGATCTGGGCATCCTTGCGGGAAGGGATGTTGGAAATAGTGCCAGGGAACCTGATGCAACTGCTGATGAAGGAGCAGGATCCACCAGACGATGGGAAAAGAAGGTGACCCAATCATTGGACGGTCTGCCGAACGGTGTTAGGTATTGTGAATGCAAAAAAATCTGATGTGTAAAAAAAGGACAGGCTATTACAGAATCCGATGCATAAATATGAAAAAGGCTCCCCTAAAAGGAGAGCCCGATACAGATTCCAAGCGACACGCCTATTCAATCATCGCTCTTCTTCTGCCAAATCCATAATAGGTATGGCTAGTATTGATGAATTCATGTTGAGGACCTAGTGGCCAATCATCTTTTTCAAAACCCCGGAGCATCTTCAAGCTTCTCCTTGTCCACATTCACGATTATTTTCTCACGTTGGTGACCGTGAAAATCAAATGCCTGCCAGGGAAGAGCTAATAACCAGCTGCCTAAATTGAGGAAATCTTCCTCAACTGATAATACAACATAAGCTACTTCTCCGGTTTCTGTATCCAGCATGATGTCTTCTATAGATCCTACTGATTCATCACTTACTGCTCGTATATCGCAGCTTCTGGCCGTTGAGCTACTTATTAGGGAAATTATTGAGTGTTCATGGTAAATGGATTTTAGCCGATTACAGTCTCTTGTAGAAAGCAATCCAATGCTATGCCATACGGATATGGCCAGGCCCAGGGCTATTTTGCGGTTTTTTTTAAGGTTTTTTATGTGCAACAAAGGGGCGATTTGGGCAAACTCTTACTCTTGAAACTTTGGATATTATAACCATAGGCCATCAGGGAGGTTTGAATTATGATGGGTTTAGTTTGATTTTCTGGTGATAAAAGGCGAAATTAGGTTGAGGATACAGTAGATTTTATTCTCCTATTTCATTTATTTTTAAAAATAGTAGTTTCGCCAAATGGAAGATCAAAGCACTGATAAGCTAGAACTGGCCGCAAAGTTTGTAAACAATACCGGGGCACCGATTTTTTTGACAGGGAAGGCAGGAACTGGTAAGACCACATTTCTGAAAAACCTGGCGAAACAGACACACAAGAATCATGTGATCGTCGCTCCCACAGGGATTGCCGCCCTGAATGCAGGGGGTGTTACCATACATTCCCAATTTCTTCTTCCTCTTGGTTTTTTCCTGCCTGTCAATGAACCGGAGGGTAACTTCTCTGACCAATACGGGTGTTTTACCCAGCATACGTTGATCAGAAAACATCCACTGAACGCACTGAGAAAGAATGTCCTGAAATCTATAGAGTTGCTGGTCATAGACGAGGTAAGTATGCTACGCGCAGATGTGCTGGATGCGATAGATTACCGGCTGAGAAGCGTGAAAAGAAACTACAGTACGCCTTTCGGTGGGGTGCAACTATTGATGATAGGTGATCTTTTTCAGCTTCCCCCCATCGTAAGGGAGAATGAGTGGCAGGTACTTAGTAGGTTTTATCCCAGTATGCACTTCTTTGAAGCCCGGGTATTCCAGGATTCCGGTCTGGTGTACCTGGAACTGGATAAGATTTTCCGGCAGCAGGACGAGGACTTTATTCAAGTGCTCAATCATCTACGGGAGAACCAGGTAAGTTCCCAGGATATTGCACTGCTGAACAGGCATTACAAAACCCAGGAAGAGATAGCAGAGGTCAAAGACTGCATTACGATCACCACGCATAATTATAAAGCTGATCAGATTAACCGTGACCGCTTAATGGCCCTGAAAGGAAAATCAACGTTCTACGAAGCCGAGATAGAAAATGATTTTCCTGAGAATATTTATCCACTGCCCAAGTCCCTGGAACTCCGGGTCGGCGCCCAAGTGATGTTCATAAAAAACGATTCCTCTGGAAACCAGGATTACTTCAACGGTAAACTGGCGACGGTGGAAGAACTGGGCTACGACCATATCAAAGTTTTGCCGGAAGGGAAGCGGGAGGCATATCAGTTGAGAAAGGAAACCTGGGAAAACAAAAAGTATGTCATCAACCCGGATACTAAGGAACTCGAGGAAGAAGTGATCGGTACATTCAGTCAATATCCGATTAAAACAGCCTGGGCAGTCACCGTACACAAGAGTCAGGGGCTTACGTTTGACCAGGCTATCATAGATGTGGGAAGCGCATTTGCTCCCGGACAGGTGTATGTGGCGCTCAGCAGACTGAGGAGCTTGGACGGGCTTATACTAAGGACGCGAATTCAAAATAATGCCTTACAGTCTGATTCTCAGGTTCAGGCTTTTGTGGAAAGCGCCAAAAAACATTCCAAACTTGATGAGTTGTTGGGAGCTTATCAGCAGCGTTATTTATCCCGTCTGACCGGAGAGACATTTGACTTGAATGGCTTGATCCAAGAGTTTGGGGCCTTCCGGCGCAAAAATGACAGCTCACTGGAATTTGAAGACCCGGAAATGCAAAAGGCTGTAGGGGAAATTGCTGAACTGATCGGGAAGGAGACTGCCACCGCGGGAAAATTCAGCAATCAATTGCTGTTTCTTTTACAACAAAACGACAAGGGAAAATTGATGGAGCGTCTGGAAAAAGGAAGCGCCTATTTCAAGGATTTTCTGAAAGACGCATTGGGGAAAATACTGGTTCATCGCGCTGAAGTGGAGCGGTTTTCCAGAACCAAAACCTATGCGAATGGACTGGAAGAACTCGAAGTCAGTCTGCTGAGGAAATATGGTGAGATCAGTAAGGTAAGTAAACTGATCTCCTCGATTATTGAAGGGGAAATTCCGGGAAAGATGAACGATCTGGAGTTGGAAAAGGTCAATCTAAGGCTTCGATTGGCTGAGGTGGCCAAACAAGCGGCAGCCGAGAACCCGAAATTTGTCAACAACAAAACAGGTAGGAAAAAGGCAGGAAAAGCCAACCTGAAAAGGAAAGTAGGGGAAACCTATGAGATTACGTTCGGGATGATCAATTCAGGCAAAAGCATAGGGGATATAGTGGTAGCCAGAGGGTTGGCGGAATCTACCATCAAGGGACATTTGGCAAAGGGCATCCAAGAAGGCAGGGTAGAGCTGGAAGATTGCTTGCCTCTGGAGGTGATAGCGGAGATCAATTCCCAGCTAGAGAACATCAAGAATTTGCAGGCTTTACGGATTCATTTTGACGGGAAATATGATTATAACACGATCAAAATGGTCGTGGCCGGGAGACGGGAATAAGAAGGGGTGTTAATATCAGCAACGATGGCCTAACCAAGATTTCTTTTTCAATAATCCAGAAGACAAGAATGTGACAACTAAGGGTGTATTGTCCTGGGCTTTCAGCGTGGAAGTTATTCCAGCAGAATCAACCTACTGAAAATCTGGATGGACTTTAGGAATGTGTTCATGGGAGGGATGTTTTCATGGGCACGAATTATTGTTTCTTTATGGAACAATAGTGGTTTCTTATCTTTAAAATTCCTATTATTTACATTAGTATTGCATATGCCTTTACCTCAAGAAGAATACCTACCAAATATTTCCTATGATTCTGTCATTTTTGGTTTTTCTGGTGAAAAGCTGAAAATATTGATACTTGAATATCATAATACGAAGACTTTCGCTCTTCCCGGTGGTTTTGTGAAAATAGATGAGGCACTGGACGAGGCGGTCAAGCGTGGTCTTAGGGAGCGGACCGGGCTAGATGAGATTTATCTGGAGCAGTTTCATACGTTTGGCTCCATGGAGCGGTTTAGCCCCGATGTAATGCGCAGAATCCTGAAGGAGCAAGGCCATGTTTTCGAAAATCACTGGATTCTGGGCAGATTTGTCACCGTAGGATATTATGCACTCATCAATTACGAGAATGTAGTCCCTAGACCGGATGAACTGTCGGATTCCATAGAATGGTATGATTATGACCAGGTGCCCAATCTGATGATGGACCATAATGAAATCGTGGAAAAGGCCCTGGGACATCTGCGTTCTAATCTGGATCAAAAGCTACTGAGTTTTAACCTTCTGCCGGAGCGGTTTACAATGAAAGACCTGCAGCAGGTATATGAGGCCATTTTAGGACAAGAACTAAACAGGGCTAATTTCCAGCGGAAAATGCTCAGTTTGAATATTTTGGAAAGACACGATAAACTGTTTTCAGGAGGTTCCCACAAGGCCCCTTATTTATATAGTTTTAAGGATTCGAACCCTAAACAAAATGCCTAGGTACGGCTCTTGAGGGCACTTTCAACTGATTTTAATACCATATTTCCCAAGGAGCCCAGGTAGTCCGTCTAAATCAAATCTGGCTCCCTTGATTCTGTTTGTCTCCGGATCTATTACATAATGTATGGCATTTCGGAAATCAGCCTTTTCTAAAATGCTCTGGTCAAAAATCGCCCCGCTCAGGTCTGATCCCTGAAAATCCGAAGCGCTGAGCTCAGTCTGGGTGAAGTCCGCTTCTAGCATTCTACAGTTGAGGAATTTTGATCTTTTGATTTTCAGATTATAGAAACTGCAATAATCAAGCTGGCAATTAATAAAGGAAAACTCCAATAAAAAGGGATTGCTTGCGTGAAAGTGGATCCCCAGCATTTTGCATTGATCAAATTTCACCTGCTGAAAAGACACATCAGCCACCTTTACATTGCTTAGGTCGCAGTTTTTGAAGCCGCAGTTTTCAAACATCCTACCTTTCAGGTTTAAGTTGGAAAAATTGCAATACTCAAAGGTACACTGCTCATATTCAGCAGTTTCAAAATCAGTTTTGGTAAAATCAAGTCTGGAATAAACTTGCCCTGAGATATATGTCATGCTGTGGGTTTGGGCTTGGTCAAGCCGGTTTAATGTGAAAGTTTATTGATGTTTTTGAGCAGGTCCTGATAATATTTCCGTCCGATTGGTATTTCCATATTTGCGATTTTTACAGCAGATGAACTAAAGGCTTCTATTTTCCCCAAATTCACTATAAAGGATTTGTGAATTCTGAAAAACTGTCTTTCCGGTAGCTTTTCCATCAGGTCTTTGACGGTGTTCCGCAGGGTATATTGTTTTTCATTTACGAACAGGTGCGTATAAGTACCTTCTGCTTTTATCCAGTTTATATCGTTTATGATGATCTTTTTTAGCCATCCGTTTTCTCTGATAAACAGATCTGGGACTTTGTTTTTTCTAATGTCAGAATCTTTGTGCGCACTTTTGTAATTCTCCATTGCCAGTTCAATGGTGGTTATTAAAGAATTTGTGGTAAACGGTTTATTGATAAAACCATCAGGACGTAAATGCTTTACTTTTTTGACTATTTCGGTTCCTGATGCCGAAGTAAGAAAGACGATGGGCATATCCATTGTCCTTCTGAGTTCCTCTGCCAGATCAATTCCGGTTTTAGCCCCTTTCAACTTTATATCCACCAAGATCAGATCAGGAGAAGATTGCTCGATTATGGACATGGCTGTTTCGGCTTCATCGAGGATTTCACAAATCTCATAACCCTGAAGTGTCAGTATTTCTCTAATATTTTCCGATAGGTTGAAGTTGTCTTCAACTAATAATATTTTTGACTTTGTAGATGTTTCGTTCATAGGGTTTGAGTGAAATTTCTTATTTTACTAAAAAGTGAATTTATTTGAAATAATTCAAGCACAGGTACCAAGGTTATAATATTTAGATAAATGAAGGCACAACATCCCACTGTTTTTGAAAACGAGGACCTGGTTTTTGATTTGGAAACACGGAAATTACTCAAAGTCAGTGACCGCTTAAAACTTCATCTGGGGGAAGATTTTATAAAGAAAATAAAATCTCTTGATGAATATGAAAAATTGACTTCATCTTTGGCTGATGATTGTGCTGGTATAGCCCGGAGCTATGTCCGGACTGGGGACAAAAAGACAAACTATGTGCTGAATTGGCAAGGAAAGGAATTTATTGTCAATGAATTGGGGTGGATTGACCAGAGTAAAAACAGTTTTCATCTTGTGATCCACTTTCAGGACAGAAAGAATATCTTCGAGGTGTCGTATGAGTCTCTTCTGGAGATCGTCGAGAAAATGAAAACTCCCGCGATATTGTTTGACCAGGCACTGAGACGCGCCTTGGCTGTAAATTCAGCAATAGTCCCTCTCTTGAAAAAACCGGTTTCAGAGCTTGCCCCTGGGTTCTTTATCAGGGAGTTTTTTGTCTATGAAGACCAGTTTGATGAAGTGATCGCCTGGATAAAGGATAATAAAACCTCCTCTCTTTCTATAGTGGCCAAGCTCAACCTGGAGAAGTCTGAAGGGGTCTGGTACGAAATGGGTCTTTTCAAGACTTGCCCGGATGAGGAGGTGTTGGTCCTGTGCATTCTGAAGAACATCACGAAAGAAAAGGAAACCGAGGATAGACTAAAACGATCCAACGAGCTATTGTCCCGGGTTGTGGAAGTGCAAAGCCATTTTCTGTCCCAATCCGAGGGGGCAAATCCCTATGATCTGCTTTTGAGTAATATTCTCAATGTAATAGAGGCCAAACTGGGGTTTGTCGGAAAGGTAGATACTTTGGCCGACGGCAAACAAGCCTTGAAAATCCATGCTGTAACTGATTTTTCACACCAGGGGAAATTGGCAAATGAGTTGTATCACAATCATTTAAAAGATAATTTTTTGTTCCGACACCTGGACAATCTGTTTGGGGCATGTATTTTGGAATCCAAAATAATCCTGGAAAACAGTCCTAAATCCAACCCCCACACAAAAGGGAAATATATTCCAGGTCATCCCCAAATCGATAATTTTCTGGGAGTTCCCATTTTCAAGGGGAAGGATGTGATCGGACTGATAGGGTTGAGCAATAAAGAGGGCGGGTTTACGGAGCATGACATTGCGGACCTGAAGCCTTTCATTACGACCTATTCTGTGATTATAGAGGCGTTCAAATCAGAGCAGGATAAAATCAAATTTGAGAAAGAGTCTTTGGTGAAAGCCGAGATCCTTGCAAAAATAGCTGATCATAGCCCCGACTTGATAGTGGTGATGAACGATATGTCGGATTTTGAGTTTATTTCTCCCTCAGCTTACCAGTTTTTTGACGGGGGTGTCAGGGAGGAGGAGATACAGCGGAGAATCAGGATACTTTTGAAAAAGACGCTCAGTTCGGAATTCCGGATGTCGCCGGTGAGATATAGGTCCCGGTTGAAGTTGGATATAAAAAGTGGAGGGGAATGCTGGGTAGAATCCAACGTGAATATTCTATATGAAGGAAGCAAACGGAAAGTGATAGCCGTAATCAGGGATGTTTCCTCCCAAATGGTGTTTGAGCAAAGGCTTGTAGAGTCCCTGAAAAAGGAAAAACAGTTTAATTCCTTTGTCTCCGATTTCATGAATATTGTTTCCCATGAATTTAAGACACCATTGGCAACTATTATCTCCAGTCTGGAGCTCTCCAAGCATTATCTGGATAATGTTCCTGACAATCCCGCTACACAGAAGCTGAAAGACCATTGTGGGAAGATTGAGCGGGAGCTGGGTAACCTGCACAAGTTGGTGATCCATTCACTGGATTATGAGCGTTTTGTCAACAATAGTCCGGTGTTGAAGAAAGACAGGATTTCTGTAGTCCATTTTGTGGAAGAGGTGCTCCAGCGGCATGGATTGCTTGGCCAGGTCGAGCTGGTCCAGGACATGCCTTCTGATCAGACAGTAGAGTGGGATAAATTTCTGATCGAGACCTGCATAATCAATCTGGTGGGGAACGCATTGAAGTATGGCGGTGATTCCCAAAGACCCGTCGTCCGTCTATTCCATAAAAATGACGTATTTGGAATCGAAGTCAGGGATTTCGGACTGGGGATTTTGGAAGAGGAATTGCCTTATGTTTTCACCCCGTTTTTCAGAGGGTCAAATGTGAACGGGATCGAGGGGACAGGATTTGGGCTGGTGGCGGTGAAGAATTTCGTGCAGCTGCACGGGGGGACGGTCAAGATCGATTCAAAACCCAATAAGGGAACCAGTGTACGGGTCAGCTTCCGGCAGTAAGCCCGTCCTTTTTTGAGGGGATTCCGTGAACATGACACCAAGCGTTTTATAGTGGATCATTCGCTGTTTTGTGTGTGACAAAGGATCGTATGGACAAATAGTATATGTATGTATAATAATGTTAGTTAGGGGCTGATTTTTGTGATTATAATACAGGTTTTTGATTCTTTTCTGATATTCTTATAGATTTTGAGGTGTTGGTATATGCTATTATGTATTTTACCGCCAATAATATGTCCTGTATTTTTTGCTTTCACCTTGGGTTTTTGAGGTTTCTTTAATACCCCGCCAGACATTCTATTTTTATGTGATTCCACTAGCCAGTTGGCCTATAATGGCCCAAAGAGCTATGTAGGAACTGGAAAACAAAGCATAATGGAAGACAGCTGTGGGACATATAAAGCAGGGCCGGGTTGTGGGCTTTTTGCTGGATTCCTGTGTTTGGTTTTTTTGAAGCCAACTGGCAAACCTTTTTCTGTGAGAATTGTCTTGCTATGCCTGATACTTTTTGTAGGCGCTTTTGGTCAGGTATGGGGGCAGACGACAAGGGTATATGCATCGTCTAGTGAAGCTCAGCTTTGTGTCATTTGTGCGATTAATATTAGTAACCCCGGCAATGCAGGAGGATCTAATCTTCAAAATTATGCTCATGTCGATCTTCCTTTGGCTCTAGGGACAAGGTACTTAGAACTAAGGTTCACTAATGCAATACCAGCTGGAACAACGATTAGAATCAAAGTAGGCTATGCTCCTGGTTTGGCTGGTTTACTTAATAACATAAATATTCGCGCGTATAGAAATACTACATCCGTTAGTCCCCAATATCCTGCAAATGATTTGCTAAGTGTTTTGGGAGGGGATAATGTGCAGGAAATTGTTTTAACCCCGGAGATCACTGGGCCGGATTTTAATAGAATAAGGATAAATTTTTCTTCATTATTGAGTTTAGGAGGATATTTTAGAGTTTATGCCGCTTATTACTTGAGCACTGCTGGATCCATAAGTTGTGGAGGTGTAAAAGATGTGATATACGGAAGCACAGCTACTTTAGTCGGAGGTCTGAATCCGGTTATTAATGCGCCTAATGCAATCGATGGCAATGTAAATACTTTTGCTCAGTTGAATTCAAATGTTTCGCTGGTGACAGATAAAACTCACGTAACGGCATTGTTTGATGACCTAAGCAGGGCTGGGGATTCAATACGGGTTATTCTTAAAAATCCATCAGGATTGTTAAATGCCAATTTGATATCGCAGAATCTTGCTATCACTACATATAATAATCTTGGAGTCGCGCAATCTTTAGCTTTAAATCCTTCATTTCTGCGACTTAGGTTGTTAGATGGAGGGGAGGGTAGGTACGAATTGACTTATCCCACCACGGTTCCATTTAATAGAATAGAAGTTTCATTAGGCCAAGGATTATTGAGCGCACTTAATAGTTTAGAAGTGTATGAGATATCCAGGACATTAGTTTCCTCTTCCGTTGTAGAGTCGGATGGAAAGTCTTTGACGATATGTGAAGGAGAGGAATTGACTTTTGAACCATCAGTGGTTGAACCTGGTGATCGTTTTTTTTGGTATGATGAAGACGGGATCTTACTAGAGGGGAATGCCAGTGATTATACAATTCCAACAAACCTATCACCGAGAATTCACCAGTTTAGGCTTGGGACACAGCGTCTAGGATGCACTAATCAAACTTCCTTGAGTACTATACAAGTAGAAGTCAACCCTCAGCCCAAGGAAGAAGATATTCTTATAGATTCCCAAGGGGGAGTTTTAGAAGAAAATAATCAAATTGTCTATCCTGCGGGTTCAGATGTTGTTCTAGATCCTAATAATTCCCAACTGCCACCAGGAGTTTTCTCATGGTACAGAAATGCCCTAGGCGATCCATTGAATGGAGTTGTCGTTGACGGAGGGACTTTTAGTGTAGATCCTATCACGCAAACGTTGACTATTAGCAACACTACCGACGCATTATTAGAGGAATCTATATTTCTCGGATATGAAACGGCATCAGGATGTAAGGAAGTTAAGGAATTTGAGCTGTTGAATTATATCATCCTGCCAATCCAAATCCACAAATTTGAGGCTGAGGCTAGAGAAAGCAGACAAGTAAATCTGAGATGGGAACTAAGCAATGAGCAGCGGCAGGGAACTGTCACTGTACAGCGTGCTTCCGCCAATCTTGAGTTTGTGGATCTGGACAATTTATCCATAGTTTCCGGGGAAGAGAGGGTACCTATGAATTTCACTGACTTCAATCCCCTGCCCGGACGAAATTACTATAGGCTCCTGATCGGGAAAGAGAACGGAGATTCTGGTTTTTACAGTGATGTGCGGATGGCCGAGGTCGGCGAATTTGAAGGGGTCGCTTTTACAGTGTTTCCAAGTCCTTTTGAATCATCTTTTACTGTCATTTCTACAGTGGATTTAGACACTTCGGTAACAGCATCCTTAATGAATACAAGCGGGGCGGTCATACGACAGGTACAGATGGGGAGTCTTTCTTATGGGGAACGGATAGAATTTAGGGAGCTTGGAGACCTCCCGGCGGGTATTTATATTCTCAGAATTGAGACGGGTAGAGGGAGCAGGTCATATCGGGTCATTAAGCAAAACGATGGTTAGGGCAGTTGTTTTAGGTGCTTTAACTCTGTTACGTTCTGTAAGTGAGGTGTTTAAAGTGTCAAACGATGAGGGTAGCAGCGAGGTGCCCAAGAGATAAAGTCATGATGTTCGCATTTTTATTTTCGGGTTACTTCTGGTCTTTTACCGGAGTGGTAGCGGATGTGCCCAATAGTGAATAATCCTAATTTGTTTTCTCCGGTACTGAATGTTATAATATGTAATGAAAGAAGTGGAAATGGTTAGTGAAAAGGTGTTTCTTGTAATTAAAGCAAAGTATCTTAACCTGAAATTAATAAAATGTATCACAATAAATGCATTTAATAATTATTAAAACGAATTATATGTTCCCATAATTAATATATGGTTTTCTTTCCTTGCCGAGGCAATATTTTAGTGGTATTTTTATTTAGCGAACAACAGGGACATATTGAGGAGTCTTTACACATTTCTTGTTTTTAAAACAAGCTTTTCCAGATGAATACTGAGATAATTTTGATAGATGATGATCCGATTTCCCTTCTGCTTTCCAAGTTCCTGTTGGAGAAAACTAATGTCCCCAGTAAAACAATTAAACTAACACCTTTCGATGAACCGCAAGAAGGACTCAAGTATATATTGGACTTAGTAAATGATAACAAAACTGACAAGTGTAAATTAAAGGTGTTGCTCGATATAAATATGCCGGTTCTAAACGGCTGGGAATTTCTTAGTCAGCTAAATAAACTTGATCCGGAAAAGCAGATCAGGGTCATCATGCATTCTTCATCAAAATGGGAGCAGGATATTACTTTGGCTTTGACCGATTCTAGGGTGGACTGTTATATAACCAAACCCATGGAAGTTGGAAAGGCCATGCAGGTGGTG
The DNA here is from genome assembly GCF_021390545.1 of Algoriphagus sp. AGSA1. Taxonomy (GTDB): domain Bacteria; phylum Bacteroidota; class Bacteroidia; order Cytophagales; family Cyclobacteriaceae; genus Algoriphagus. The sequence continues at coordinate 298,159 of NZ_JAJUWR010000001.1, forward strand.
AATTTTTTTGTAAAATAGGATCTGGGAGAGGACAGTTATGATAACATCACAAATTCGACAACCCCAGGTAATCAAGTGTCTATAATTGCATATTTTACACTTTTTGGTGTTATCGGTACTGGTGCGATGATGGGATTGCTTTTGGCAAAAGGATTGAAGGCTACCTTTGAAAGAAAAATGTTTATTTTTAATCTAGCTCTTTTTGTATGGCAGATAGAGGATTTTTTGTTAAGGGTTCCTGTTTCTAAGGATTTAATAAGTGAAATTGATTCATATTTGTCATTTTCTTATATATTTATTGGATATTTTCTTGTAGATGTAATCTTTGAAGCAAGGTTGATAAAAATTAAAAATATCTATTGGGTTAGATCTTTGATTTTTCTTATAAGTACATTTTTTTTTGTTTCCTATATTTCTTTTCCAGAGCCACGACTATTCCTGGAGTCAGATGTCTTTGGTTTAGTGCTGGGTTTCCGTGAGGGGTCTATGGATATTTTGGCGCGTGTTTGGGTTGGGACATGCATATTACTTTCTCTTTGTATTTTAACTTCTGCTTTGTTTAATGATAATTTGAGTTTTAAATACCTCAAGTTGTTTTTTATTGGACTTTTAATCCCATCTATATATGGACTGGTTTTTCAGGTTTACTTTCCCCTTGCTTTTGGGTATGAGGTTCCCGGAACCACGATACTTGTCTTTATTTTTTCCATTGTATCTCTGGTTATTTTTAAAAATAATTTTGTGTTTTTAAATTTTAGAGATGAGGCCATTCATTCAGTATTTGATAAGGTTAATACAATTATATTTGTTTTTGATGATAATGGATACGTGTATTATGGGAATAATTATTATAGGAAGTATTTTTCAGATTACGATTCCATCTATAATTTTAGCCAGGGGAACAATTTTTTGTCATCAGTTTCACAGTTTATGGGTGAGGGGATCCCCAATCGAACAGTAGATGATATATCGGAAGTCTATACTTCAGAAGAAAGAATCGGAGGTGAATATTTTCAATATACCTGCTGCCCTATTTTTCACAATGAAGAAATAAAGGGCGGAATTGTGTTTGGATTGAATATGACAAAGTTTGCCCATATTAAAAGTACCATAATCAATTCGTTTGAGAATTTTAAAAGACTGAATCAAGTTCCCAATTCTTATTTTTTGGAGATTGATTTAGGTCATGGTCAAATTCTATTTAATGACAGGTTTCTTCAGAAATTTTTGATGTTCAAAGAAGAGAGGTATTCCTACGCCCAGTTGCTCTTGTCTCTTAGGAACTTTTTGGACGAAACAAGTTTAAAGGGATTAATAAGTGATTTGAGGGGTGATTCAGGGGCTGTGTTTGGAGATAATTCCAGAAAGACCCTTTTGAAATTGAATTCAGAGGCGATTTTCTATGTGTTTGAAGTTTCATTCAAGAAATTTGATCATCAGGTCACATCCAATAATCATATGGTATATATAACTGATGTAACGGATAACTACATAGAATCCTTGAATCATGAATGGGTGGCAAAAAGTATCCCTTGGGTAGTCTCCCATATTTTCAGAAAACCGGTGGCAAATATTCTGGGGTTGCTTAATTTAATAAAAAACGAAAAAGAAGTTCTTGATTCTAGGTTATCCGTATTTGATGTGTATTCATTGATACATGAGGAAATTAAGGATCTGGATAATAAAATTGAAATTTTCGCGGATAGAAATACGAATAGATAATTATTGAATCTGATTTCTTGAAATGGTTTGTTTTTTTATTGATGTTGATATTTCATTGTAATAGTGTCTGCTTAAAGGGATAATTACCCTGTTTATTTTAATTTCGGTTCTCTTTATTGTTTCAATGTTTTTTAAGTTTACGATATAGAATTTGTGGACTTTTTTAAACTGATTTTCAGGTAATTTTCGCATTAGGTCCTTTACAGGATTTCTCAGAGTGTATTGCTTGCTTTTTAGGTATATTTTAAGGTTGACGTCCTCAGTGTTTATGAATTCTATCTCATCTATTTTGATTTTTATAAGGCAACCATTTTCTCTTATGAATAAATTGTTGTGAATTGCACTTGTATTTGCCTTTTTATTATCCATTTCCTTTTTTTTAGTAAACTAATATAATTATACGTAATAGTTAAATCGTCATATTTTTTTTCAGCAAACGTGTGTCCTAAGTGGTATGGATTTTGCTTGAGCCGACAAACAGGCTGATGATACGAGGGTTCAAATATTCTCCAACTCTCTAAATTTTTCTATACCATAATCTGAAGAGAACCATATTTACATATACTTTAATACTTGAAGTGCATCGTTGTGAAACATCTTTTTTAAAATTTTCGAAAATGTTTTGGTGTTTATTTTAATATTTTCTCCGTTTTTTGAGTGTGATGGTTTCTATTGAGTTCCTGTTATCTTTGATTTTTTCACAGGCATTATCATTTTTTCTTTGTTTCGTCCTGAACCGCAGTTGAGTTGAAAGCTGTTTTCTTTTTTTGGCCTTTGAATTCTTTCCGGGGAAGTTACTTTTTAATTTTAAACTTTAATGAAGATAGGGATTTTTTATTTCAAGGAACAGACTGCTGTTGTTTTCTTTTAGAGAAAGAGCGTTGGATTCTTACTGCTTCTGTTGTTTTTTATCAGAAAAATATAGGTGTTCCATTGTTTTAATCATTTTTTTTTGCTATTAGATAGCAACTATTGAAGAGGTAAAGCAAAGTAGGTTACGATAATCTTGTAGGCTTACGGATTTTGGATGATAGCTAACTCACCGCCGCTTCTGTAGTTTTGATTTTTGATAACAGTCTGGGTTGATTCAATAACAAGTATGTACTCTTTAATTACAGTTGTTTAACCTGTGTATTATCTACTGATATAATACGTTATTTTTGTTTTGAAGACATTTTTGCTGGTCTCATGTGGGTTCGATGGACGGGGTATAGAGATTTTGAATAAATGTCACGGAAGTTGAACTAATAAGTTTCTAGATTCACTGTGAGAGATTTTGTTGCCTGTTTTCAGTCAATGTAAATGGGGAGTTGTTGCATTTGTTTTAACGGTTTTTAAATAGATATGATTGATTTTGGAGATTCCTATTTAGGATTTCTTTCGATTGTAAAGCGTGTTTATGATTATCAATTTTGGCTCATAATTATATGATGATGAATAATTTACAGATATTTGGGAAGAGGCCTTTCAAATGGTTTTTTTTGCTGCTATGTATAGTATGCTTTGGTCTTGAATCCTACGGGCAGACGAAGGAATATGCGACTGTAACTCCAAGTAGTGGAAGGAATAGTGCAGGGGCTATAATTGGAGGGTTTGGTACCTATTCTCCGACGACAAATGACAATATAGCCCTTGTCTCTAATCCTATGAATACAGGTGATGCGGACGAATCCACTTTTGCTTCATTAAGAGCTAGTAATATTAATGTTTTAGGGCTTGTACAATCTTCAGGTGAAGCATGGGTTCAGATGAAGTTCCCAAGTAATCGTGGAGCCAATACGACTACTTACGTAAGGTTGGATGAAGTTACCGCAAGTGGTTTATCCGTTGATTTAATAGCAACCTTAGGTGGCTTATTGGGCTTACTTGAAAATAACGTAATTATTCCCGAAGTATATGCTGGTGCTACAGCGGGAAGTGAGGGATCAATGATCCCTTCTTCTAATGTAACATCAACTTTTGTAAAAGATGGTGTAGGCAATCTTTACCTGGCAGTGACTTCATCACAGGATTATAATTCGGTAAGGGTTAAGCTGAGAAATCAAGGTAGTTTATTAGGCTTATCCCTAGGATCTTCATTTAATTTGAATGTTTACGATTCCTTTACGTTGGATGATCCTTCTTGCGGTGTTGCCATGTTCACTGATTTGGGGCAAACTTCCGGCATCAATCTAAGTCTGCTTAGCAGTGAATTGGTTTCTAACGCTGAAAATGCCATAGATAATAATATGGCTACTTATTCAACTGTTTCTTACGGAGGGTTAATCAATGTTTCGGTTGCTGCTTCTGTGTTCCAAACTTTTTATTTCAATGAACTTTGGGCTCCTGAGGACTATTTTAAAGTCACTTTTGCTATAGATGGGGGACTGCTTGATTTAAATCTGTTGGGTGACTATGAGGTTAGGGCCTATGACGGAGATGAACTGGTTTATGCCAATAAACTGAACTCAGGACTTGTAAATAATTTAGAGCTACTAGGTTTGATCCAGTCGGGGCAACCGGTTACTCTTCCCTTTGGGCCTGGAGTTTCTTTTGATCGAATTGCGGTAGGGTTAAATTCCACCGTTGACCTAGGTGTTGTCAGTTCTCCTTTGCGTGTTTATGAAGTGGCTCGCTATGGGGCTTCCTGCCCTGATCCTGATCCCCTGCCGGCTCCTGCGGCAACTGAGCCGATGCTTAGCAATAGGGATTGCGATGCTACTGTCCTTGATTTTGAGAATGCCAATTTCCCTTTCAATGCGGTAGATGGGAATAATGATACGTTTACTACACTACAGGCAGGTTCCGGGACACTTTTGGGTATAGGGGCATTTGATGGGCATATACAACTTGGTTTTGATCAGCGAAGTGCTGGAGCTACCTCTTATATACGTATTGATTTTGACGAGGAAGCGCTTCTTGGGCTTCTGGACGGATCTTTAGGAGATGTTCTGAACACAGCTGGGGGATCCTTATTGGGCGGAAATAAACTATTTACTGTTGAAGCACTTAACGGCGCGTCAACTGTATTGTCAGCTTCTAGTGCAAATGGATTTTTTAACCAACCGGTACGTATAGTCCAGGACAAAAACAACCACTACTATGTGGCCCTGACCCCGACAGCCGCTTACAACAGTGTAAGAGTGACGCTGGAATACCCGGGGCTTATTGGTGGAGCTTCTGTGACTTCTATGAATGTCTATCATGTGTGCAGCTCCACAGGTTTTGAAGAATGTGAGCAGGCATTTTTAACCTATGCTGAGTCCGAAGGCATTAGCCTTGATCTTCTGGGGCTTGGAGCAGCGGGAGTGGCTGATGCGGGATTTGCCATTGACGGCAACCCTGCCACTGCTTCTGAAATCAGTATTGGTGCGGCAGGGCTGGGATCCAGCATCTATCAATTTGTGGATTTTCACTCACTTTCTGCACCAGCAGATCACTTCCGGGTGAAACTGGCCATGGAAGCTGACAATACACTGACTGCTGAAGTGCTTGGCAGTATAGTGATCAAGGCATTTGACGGAGATACAGAAGTCTTCTCCCAAGAGTTAAGAGATGGCTTGATTTCCGGTCTGGACTTACTGGGCTTACTTCAAAGTGGGGGAACGCTGAATCTGCCATTTGGCCCCGGACTTGCCTTCGATAGGGTAGCTGTGGGGATTGAATCATTGGTAAGTGCCAATGTGATCAGTAATCCGGTACGTGTATTCAGTATAGAGCGCTTCAGCGCAGATTGCCCTGATCCGGAATTGGACACTCCAGCGGAAACGGATCCTCCGTTTAATGTTTCCGATTGCGCCGGGGAAGTGGTAAGTTGGGAAAACACCAATTTCCCATTGAATGCCATTGACGGGCATAATGATACGTATGCCACTTTATATGCCAGTACTGGTCTTATTGCCGGTACGGGATACAGCAGCCATATAGAATTGAAATATGCGGCTCCAGTGGCTGCCGGTGAAACCTCCTATGTACGTATAGAATTCGAAGATGATCAACTAAACGCCCTGCTTGGTGGAAATCTGGGTTCTGATTTGGCGGATCTTCTTGGATCTGTAGCTCTAGGTGACCATTATTTCACTGTCACTCCAAAAACAGCTGGTGGAACGAACCTTTACGAAGCCAGTAGTCAAAATGGTTTTGCAGGCCAGGATGTGCGGGTGGTACAGGATGCTTCCGGTAGGTTCTATATTGCTTTCACTGCTGATCAGCCTTACCAGTCAGTAAGGATTGACCATTACTTGTCAGCATTGCTTGGATTAGGAAATACGGCTACCATGCAGGTGTACAGCATGTGTAGAGAAACGGAATTTGATTTGTGCGAGCAGGCGACCTTTACTGATTTTGATGGAGAAGGTATTGCTTTGGATTTGTTGGATATCACTCAAGGTGGAGTATTTAATCCACAGAATGCTATTGACGAAAATTCCTCAAACTATTCTACCATCAACTTAGGTGTGGCAGGAGTAGGAGCTTCTATCTACCAGAATATCTATTTCAAAACCAAATCGCTGACTTCTGATGCCCTTCGTATCCGCGTGCAACTGGACCAGCCGGGCATATTGAATCTGGATCTTGCCGGTTCCTACCGCGTGATTCTTTACGACGGAAATCAGGAAGTATATAATGAGACACTTCAGAACGCACTGATCAATAACATTGATTTGTTGGGACTGCTTAATTCCGGTGGTATTCAGGAATTAACCATTGAGCCGGGAGTGGTATATGACCGAGTGAGTTTTGGACTTGATGCCTTGGTTGCCATCAATACAAGTGCACCAATCAGACTGTATGGGATTTCAAGAATTTCGGAAGATTGCCCGGATCCTGATGTGGCAGAACCTCCTTATTTGGATCCTGTATGCGCCGAGGAATTGATTAGTTCCCAGAATGCGGATAATCTTCAAAATCTTTTTGACGGTAACTTCAACAGCTTTGCTACAATCCGCTCTAGAGGTGGTGTGATAGGCCCACTTGGCGGCTATACAGGACATGTGACTTTAGGATTTGGTGACGGAGTTATTGTACCGGCGGGAACTACATCATACATGAGGATAGACTCTGAAGATGGCTTGCTAAATGCACTTTTGGGCGGTAGTATAGGAGGGGTTTTAAGTGATCTGTTGAATACAATTGCTTTAGGCAACCATTACTTCAATGTTATTGCAAATGACGTGAATGGTAATGAACTTTTCACCGCTAGCAGCGCCAATTCTTTCAATGGACTTAATGATCAGGTGAAAATTGTTCAGGATGCGCTGGGCAGATATTATCTAGCTATTACTCCAAATGCCGATTACAACAGCATTAGAATCGAAGATCACACCGATGCCGTATTGCTGGGACAGGAAAATAGCATCAATATCTATGGCTTATGCTACGATGCTGGAGCAGAAGCCTGTGCTACGGGATTTACTACTTCTTTTGACGGATCGGGATTGACTGTTGGTCTTGGTTCAATAGGGAACTATGGTGTAACAAATCCTGAAAGAGTCCTTGATAATAACAATAATGACGATTACTCCGAGATAAGCCTTGGCGCACTGAGTGTAGCAGGTTCTATCCAGCAGAATGTTCAGTTCAGACAGACTATTCCCGCTGATGGTTCATTCAAAATCAAACTTGGTATAGGGACAGGTACTCTTGATTTAGGTTTAATTGGAAGAATAGATGTCATCGGGTATTTGGATGGAGATGAAGTCTATGCTGAGACATTGGAAAGCGCAGTTATAGGAAATATTAATTTGGTAGATCTATTTAATAATGGTGCCAATGAAGAAATCCGTGTTGCTCTGGGTGTAGAAGTAAATGAAGTAGCTATTCGCTATAGATCCTTAGCCGGTGTTTCCTCGAATCCGTCTATTAGATTGTTTTATATCCTTCAGGATTGCGAAACACCTACTTTCCAAAGCTGGAAAAGCTACATCATTGATGGAGATCCTGCGTTGACTTCCGTATCAGGTGGGGAAACTGTACAATACACCGTCCATGTGAGAAATACAGGCACAGTTCCAATGACTGATTATCTGATCACGGATGCCATTCCTGCACATACCTCTTATGTAGATGGAAGCGGTGGAGTTGAAAACGCCGGAGTAGTTACTTTTGACAATCTTGACATCGCGCCGGGAGCTACCGAGACTGTAAGTTTCAGTGTGTTGGTTGATGCAAACCTGACGGATGTAGAATTTATTTCAAACGTGGCCTTGGTTAAATCTCTTCCTGAAGATCCGGGAACTGAGACTTACCCTCCATTGGATAATGAAAACCCTACAGATCCTGACGAAAGCGGTGATACGGGAACCGATATTCCGGTAGATCCTATTTTCTCAGCGGAGATTTGGAAAGCTGTTACCGTGGACGGAGATGCGTCTCTGACTACTGTAAGTGGTGGAGAGACGTTGGTTTATACAATTTTTGTAAGAAACACAGGAAATCAAGATCTGACTGATCTGACAATAAATGATGAGCTTCCACTAGGTGTGAGCTATGTGTCAGGAGGTTCTTTGGCTGGAAACACAGTAACCTTCTCAGCGGCAGTAGTGGAAGTTGGTGAGACCTCCTCTGTTGGCTCATTTACCGCAACTGTGGACTCAGATCTGACTGGAATAGATGAAATCAGAAATATTGCGATCCTTACTTCTTCCGATTTGCCTACAGGAATCGAATCTTATCCTCCTGTGGATAATACCGATCCTACCGAACCTGATACAGCTGCTGAACCGGGTACTGTGGTAGATGTGACTCCTGTCCATGCGATTGATTTTGCAAAAATTGGATTAAGCAATAATGCAGAGAGTGATGGGAAAGCTATAGTTGGGGATATTATCACCTATACACTGACAGTTACCAATACCGGGAACAAAGCGCTTACTGATATCTCTGTAGTGGATCAGATTCCGGCAAATACCACAGTACTGGATAATGGAGGTGGAACTGTTGATGCAGGAACATTGACTTTTGATATTTCATCTTTGGCAGTAGGTGCCGAGGAAGAATTCACATTCACTGTTCAGGTGGATGCGGTGACGGGTTCAGATCCGATCATAAACAATGCGGAGGCATTCTATACGGATGAGGCAGGAGACAGTGCGTCTGAAACGGCACAGCATACTATGCTTACAGATTGCACGGCACTTGATGCGGGGAATATTGAATTGTCTGCAGACCAAGATGCTATTTGTGAAGGAGAAAGCGCCACTCTCACAGCTTCTTTAACCGGTGTTTCCATTGCAGATCCTATATTCAGATGGTACACTAATGAAGACTTGAGCGGATCCTTCGAAGAAGGCTCGGAAATTACGGTGTCGCCTACAGCGACGACGACTTATTACGTAACTGTGTCAGCTGATGGTTATTGCTTCAGTACTCCTGCGGCTACTACCTCCATTACAGTAAATGAACTTCCTGCGGTACCATCCACCAGTTCGGATGTGATTATTTCCGAAGGCTATGGTACGATCTTGACAGCTGTTGTGGATCCACAGCCTGCTGGTGTTGAGATCGTATGGTACAATGAGAGCATGGTAGAAGTGGGAACAGGAAACTCCTATAACACAGGGGTTCTTTCAGCGGGAGTATATACTTATTATGCAGGTACAAGAAATACAGACACGGGCTGTCTATCCATTGGAACTACTGGTGTGACTGTTACAGTTGAGCCGGTTACCACGGTTGATGACTGTACGGTGGCCAACAGCCAGACCAATGGTGTCGTGCAACCATGTATAGGGTGTGGGGTTCTAAATGCAGGCAATGCGGTTGACGGAAACATCACCACCCATAGTAGATTGACAATAACAGGAGGCGTTTTGGGAGCATCCGTACATCAAACCTTGATGTTCCCTACCTCAGGCGCTGCAGGGGATTCAGTACGTTTGGAGCTTGGAGTACCTGGGGGATTGGCGGATGTGGGTATTCTGGGGTCTGTACAGGTCACCCTGTTAAACGGGGCTTCGGAAGTGGCCCAGTTTGATATGAATGCCGCCTTGGTAAGAGTGACTATATTGTCTGGGGACAGGTTTGACGTCAGCTTTGCGGCGGATGGGGCTTTCGACAGGGTTCGTATAAGCAACCGGGCAGGATTGTTGACCTTGGTGACCAGCCTTGACATCTATCAGGCAAGTATCAACTTCGCAGTTCCTACAGCTATCACCGAAGATGCCGTAGTGTGCCAGGGGGGGATGGCGGATCTTGAGGCAACCCCATCTGCGGGTACGAGCCTGAGATGGTATGACGCGCCTACGGGAGGCACATTGCTTGCGAACGGCAACAGCTACACCACACCTGCACTTGACGTGTCTGGGGTAGTGACTTATTATATAGCGGTACTGAGAGACGGCTGCGAGGATCCGGTAAGGATTCCTGTTGGGGTGATGGTGAACCCGTCCGCGACTGCGGCTGATATCCAAGCGGATGGCGGAACGATCTGTGCGGGTGATACTTTCGAACTGACCGCAACAAGCGGCACAGTGACCAATCCGGTATTCAGATTCTTTGAGGATGAAGACCTGACGACGGAGATTTTTGACCTGATGGTTAGCCCGGGATCTTCCACGATCTATTACGTGACGGTCAGCGGTGACAACGTCTGCGAGAACGTAGCGGGCGAGGCTGCGGAGGTACTGGTTACTGTAACCCCAAGAGCAACGGCTGCAGATATAGCTACAACAGATGTGAGCATCTGTGAAGGAGAGAGCACGGTACTTGCGGCCACCGCTGCGGGTATTACCAACCCTGTGTTCAGGTTCTATAGCGATGCGGCATTGAGCAACGAGCTCACAGATCTTAATGTGAGCCCGATGGTGACTACCACCTATTATGTGACCGTAACCGGTGACGGGGTATGTGTGAATGCTGCCGGAGATGAGGCCACCATCACGGTGACGGTGGGTCAAAACGCTGATGATGCAGATATCAACATCAACGAAACGGTTACCCAGTGTGAAGGCGAGGACGTGGTCCTTGCACCTACCACCACTATCACCAATCCGATATTTACCTGGTACTTCGACGCTGCCAAGACTTCCCCTATAGCTGAAGGAACGACAGCAGGGGTGACCTATACTATAGGAGCCGACGGTTCATTGACCGTCAGCGGCCTTGCCGCGGGTTCCACGACGGAATATTTTGTAACGGTGAGCGGAGACGGATTCTGTGAGAATGAAACAGGCAAGTCTGTAAGTGTATCGATCACCAACAGTCTGGATGCACCTGAGTTTGTCGCCGATGAGATTGAGGTATGCGGAACAACAACGGATGTAACCTTTGAGATCTCGAATGCCGCTGGCGGGCTGACCTACACGGTTTATGACGCTGCGGTAGCAGGAAACATAGTGACTGACGGCATCCAGATCACGGGCAACCAGATCATTCTTGCATCTGTGGATGCTGACGTGGAATACTTTGTGGGCGTGATGGGCGGCACGGGCTGTGAGAGTGCGAGCCGTACCCGCATAGCAGTGACTGTGTTGCCGCCTGCGACGGCAGCTGATATCACGACAGTGGATGTTGAGATCTGTGAAGGGGAGAGCACCACACTTACTGCAGGCAGCGGTACTGTAACGAATCCTGTATTCAGATTCTATGCAGACGCAGATCTGACTACAGAGATCACGGATCTTACCGTAAGCCCTGCGGCAACGACTACCTATTATGTGACTGTAAGCGGAGACGGCGTATGTGAGAATTCTGCAGGCGATGCTGCGACGATCACTGTGACCGTGCATGAACTTCCTGCGGTACCGTCCACCAGTTCGGATGTGATCATTTCCGAAGGCTATGGTACGATCTTGACAGCTGTTGTTGATCCACAGCCTGCTGATGTGGAGATTGTATGGTACAATGAGAGCATGGTAGAAGTGGGAACAGGAAACTCCTATAACACAGGGGTTCTTTCAGCGGGTGTGTATACCTATTATGCGGGCACAAGAAATACAGACACGGGCTGTCTGTCCATAGATACCACGGCAGTTACTGTAACGGTGGTTCCTGTAACGGATGATTCGGACTGTACGGTAGCGAATGCTCAGAGCAACGGCACGTACTTCCTGTGTCTGCTGTGCTCTGTTGAGAACCCGGGCAATGCGGTTGACGGCAACGTTGATACGTATTCAAGGTTCGTAGCGCCTGCAGCGGTTACGGGCGGTGTTTGGCAGGAATTGATTTTTGGCCAGACGGGTTCTGCGGGTGACACCTTGGTGATCACGCTGGGTACAGGCGGTTCACTCCTTGACCTTGGGGTGTTGAGCGGACTCAGATTCGAGTCCTACAACGGCGCTGCGGGCAACGGAGACGGCGGAGCGGTCGACAACAGCACGGTAAGCCTGAGATTGCTGGGAGGAGACAGCAAAGGCCAGGTTAGGTTTGTTGCAAACGGATCTTATGACCGTGTGAGGATAGAATACCGTCCGTTGCTTGGACTGTTGGAAAGCGGGTGGAGAATCTATCAGGCAAGTATCAACTTCGCGGCCCCTACGGCGATCACCGAAGATGCCGTAGTATGCCAGGGGGGGATGGCGGATCTTGAGGCGACCCCATCTGCGGGTACGAGCCTGAGATGGTACGACGCTCCTACGGGAGGCACATTGCTTGCGAGCGGCAACAGCTACACCACACCTGCACTTGATGTGCCGGGTACAGTGACCTATTACATAGCCGTACTGAGAGACGGTTGCGAGGATCCGGTAAGGATTCCTGTTGACGTGACGGTGAACCCGTCCGCGACTGCGGCTGATATCCAAGCGGATGGCGGAACGATCTGTGCGGGTGATACTTTCGAACTGACCGCAACAAGCGGCACAGTGACCAATCCGGTATTCAGATTCTTTGAGGATGAAGACCTGACGACGGAGATTTTTGACCTGACCGTAAACCCGGGCTCCACCATGATCTATTACGTGACGGTCAGCGGTGACAACGTATGCGAGAATGCTGCGGGTGATGCTGCGGAAGTTGTTGTCACAGTAATCCCAAGGGCAACGGCTGCCGATATAGACGCCATGGGCGGCACGATCTGCGAGGGGGACAGCTTCATGCTGTCTGCCACTGCGGCAGGTGTAACCAACCCAGTGTTCAGATTCTACAGCGATGCTGCGTTGACAACTGAGCTCACGGATCTTGAAGTGAGCCCAACGGTGACCACCACTTACTATGTAACAGTGGAAGGCGACGGATTCTGCGAGAACGCAGCAGGTGACGGTGCAGAACTGGTAGTGACCGTGGCTCCAAGAGCAACGGCAGCTGATATAGACGCCATGGGCGGCACGATCTGCGAGGGGGACAGCTTCATGCTGTCTGCCACTGCGGCAGGTGTGACCAACCCAGTGTTCAGATTCTACAGCGATGCTGCGTTGACAACTGAGCTCACGGATCTTGAAGTGAGCCCAACGGCGACCACCACTTACTATGTAACAGTGGAAGGCGACGGATTCTGCGAGAACGCAGCAGGTGACGGTGCAGAACTGGTAGTGACCGTGGCTCCAAGAGCAACGGCTGCCGATATAGACGCCATGGGCGGCACGATCTGCGAGGGGGACAGCTTCATGCTGTCTGCCACTGCGGCAGGTGTGACCAACCCAGTGTTCAGATTCTACAGCGATGCGGCATTGACCACTGAGCTCACGGATCTTGAAGTGAGCCCTATGGTGACCACCACTTACTACGTGACCGTAACGGGAGATGGAGTTTGTGAGAACGCGGCGAATGACGGAGCTGAACTGGTAGTGACCGTGGCTCCAAGGGCAACGGCTGCCGATATAGACGCCATGGGCGGCACGATCTGCGAGGGGGACAGCTTCATGCTGTCTGCCACTGCTGCTGGAGTGACCAACCCAGTGTTCAGATTCTACAGCGATGCGGCATTGACCACTGAGCTCACGGATCTTGAAGTGAGCCC
>NZ_JAJUWR010000002.1 GCF_021390545.1 Algoriphagus sp. AGSA1
CAAGGGAAGCCACGTCCTTACCGCCAAGGCCACGGATGACAAAGGTGCCACAGCGGTCTCTTCGGCCGTAAGCATCACCGTGTCGGAGAAGGAGAATTCCGCCCCGCGAGTCAGTATAAGCAGCCCTAGACAGGGAGAGGGGTTTACGGTTGGCGAGAGCGTGACGATCGCCGCAGACGCATCTGATGCGGACGGGGAGATTGCCAAAGTCGATTTTTACCGGGACGGCACGCTGCTGGGGACGGACATCGCTTACCCCTACAGCATAACCTGGGGGGATCTTCCCAAGGGGAACCACGTCCTTACCGCCAAGGCCACGGATGACAAAGGTGCCACAGCGGTCTCTTCGGCCGTAAGCATCACCGTGTCGGAGAAGGAGGATGATAACAATCTTATTGGAGTCAACATCCCAGAAGTCAGTATTCTTGCTCCTTTTAGTAATCAAGAATTTAGTAGTGATGAAGCTATAGAGCTAATGGTGATGTTTCAGGGCTCTGACGAACATGTCAAGAAAGTGGAATATTATAGTGGAAATCGCCTTATTGGGGTTTCAACTATAAGTCCCTTTGTTGTTGTTTGGGAGAATCCGCCAGCTACTATGCATATAATAATTGCAAAGGCCTTTGGCGAAGATGAAGGAAATTTCAAAGTATCTGATCCGGTATTAATAACTATAAGAGAAAAAACCGATGACTATATAAGAATAATAGACCCAATTAAGAATGCTGTTTTTAGTTTGGGAGAACTTATACCTATAAAGGTAGAAATACCGGAGGTCAATAATCCTATTAAGGGGGTAGATTATTATAGCGGAAATAAAAAGATAGGTAGTTCGAATGCTGCCCCATTCGACTATAAGTGGGAGAATGCAGAAGAGGGGGGACATATTTTGGAAGCACATTTACTTTTTATCGACGGAAGCCAAATACTATCTCCCCCTATTGCTATGGAGGTGGTGAATAAAAAACGAGCGATCGTGAAATTAGTTGTTCCTAGTAATATCGTAGAGGTACATTCAGGGGGGAGCATTGATCTCAATGTTGAACTTGTTGAATTTGATAATGAGATAAAAGTTGTTGAGTACATATTAGAAAGTAAAAAGTTAGGGCAGTCGGAGGAGGATCCTTATGGTTTCCAGTGGAAAAATATCCCAGGGGGAATTCACAGGATAGTCGCAAGGGCTACTGATATCAAGGGTAAATCTTATTACTCAGAGCCTGTTACTTTGAATGTTAAGGACGTTCCTGATCCGCAATTAGAATATGAAATCGGGCCTAATCCTACTTCACAATACATCAATGTGTTTTTTACTAATTTAGATGGAGTTTATGATTTTGAATTTAGAGTAATAGCCATGAATGGACTAGTTGAGAAAATATTTGAACTCAACTCAGGGCAATCAACCTATACAATGGATGTTTCGGACCTAGTGGCAGGAGTTTATGTGTTATACTTAACTTCTAATGGAAATCAACTTTCAAGTAAGAAGTTTATCAAGAGGTGATTCTATTAAAGAAGAGGGTGTTTAACATAAGATCTTTTGTGTATATTCGGTTTGGCAGGTTTTTTTTACCAGTGACGGCACGGTAGATGGATTAATCCTGTAAGAAATTTAAATGGTCTAATAATATCCTCGCTCTTATCTATGGCTCCATAAACAGCATGATAAACCTAAGTGTTTATTAACAAAATCCAATTACGAATCGGAGGTGATGTCAGTTTAGGGGTAGGGGTGGCATATTGGTGTTTAAGGGCATAGAAATTTTGACCATAATATTAGCCTGAGACATGCTGAAAAACGCCATTAGTAGATAAAAAGCTGTCATATTGAATGATTAACCTATTTTTATGTGAGTGGTTTTTCAGCAAGCCCTAGCTTAGTCTTCAGGTTCAAAACTATGCGGACTCTTAAAGCAAGCAAGAGTTTTATTGTTGGGTAGAATATTAAGTTGCAACTGTGGCTATTTTCCACGGATTTACTCAGCATTATGTGGATATGCAGGGTGTGTCCTTAATGAGATAGTGATTCTATGTAGGGATTTGACTTCTAACTATATTGTGCAGTATCTCCTATATGAAGACATTAAAACTATATTTAAATCAATAGTACTAGACTTTGAGAGGCGTGAAAAATACCGCCCACATGCTTTATTTGCCTGTTGATTAGCTGTTTTTCAATTTTGATACCATGGTTAAATTCAGGTAGGGAAATTAGTTTTCAGATTTATACATAATTTCAAGTCTAATTAGATAATAGTATTTATAGTTTAAATTATTTTTTTTTGTTGTTATTTTTAGGTGCTGGAATTCGGCATGATGATTGAAAATAATTGGGGGAAAGTAGATTTTATTTTACCGATTTTATAGTTAAAAATTAAGACTGTATTATTTTTATTTTATCTATTAAATTTATATATCGTCTTGATTTTACTTCATTGTATGTTTGCTTATAGTTTATATTTGCACATCATTCATCTTTCGTCAAAAATAAAATTTACAGGATCTAAAATTATTGGGTTTTAAAATAAGGTATTCATGAAAAAAATAGTTACTGTCCAATTATTGTTAAACATTTTTTCCGTGTTGATTATTGAAAATTATTCTTTTAGTTTTTCGCTTTTAAATTCGAATTACAATCTTGTTGGAGAAGGATATACATCTGTAAATTGTCTTAGCGAAGTTGATGTTTTACATGATGTCAAAGCTGGGGAGGATATTCTGCTTGAGAAGAAACCTATTTATCTTCTAGAGATTGGACCAATGAATTACAGTGATAGTTATTTGATAGTTAATCCTATATATGATTCTAGTTTGGGCGAGATAGGATCTGAAAGCATTGAAACAGATTATTCATCAGGCGAAAAAATAACCGTAACTGCGGAAGTCAATCCAGGATTCAAATTTGTCAATTGGACAATTGATGGGAAAGAGGTAAGCAAAATGCTCGTTTATGAATTTGTAATGCCTTCGAGAAATATAAACATTCAGGCAAATTTTATAAAGGAAGTGGAAGTTCCTTCCAAACCGGAAGTAGAAGTTCCTTCCAAACCGGAAGCGGAAACGGGATTACTGAATGGATTAGTATCCTTTTACGAGATGAATACCAACCTGTCTTCAGTACTGAAAGATTCGCATGGCCAAAACCACGGAGTGAACGCACAAATCAGCCATGTTCAGGGGTTCAATGAAAAAGGGAACAGGTACGACCCGAAATCGTCGATTTCAAGTGTGCCTCATAGCAACAGTCTGAACCTTGCCACGGAGTTTACTCTGATGGCCGATATATTCAGGGAGGGAAACGGTAAACCTGATGGCTCAGTTATTATTGGCAAAACATATTCTAGCGCTTGGCCTGAGAACCAGACTTATTCCCTAGCGATTACAGCCGACAACAGACTAAGGATCCGAACAAACAGTTCTGGACTTCGGGATTGGTTTTCCACCCAGACGGTTCCCCTGAGGAAATGGGTGAGGGTGATAGCCACCTATAAATCGGGTGAAGGATATAGGTTGTATCTGGATACAGTGGTTCCGGAAAAATCCCCTCAGTTTTCCGGGGCGATCAGCAAATCGGATCTGAAATTGACTATAGGCTCGGCATCACTGCTAAGGAATGCGGCATATGCCAGAAGGCTTGAAGGAGTGTTGGACAATGTCGGGATCTGGAATAGGAAGCTTTCGCAGGAAGAAATCGCAGAACTGATTACCACTAAGATAACTTATCCTGATTTTGGAGGTGTACAGGAGGTGTCGAAAGTCAGGGTTATTTCCCCGATCCAAAATGCTGAATTTGACGCAATGAGTGACATTCAGATTGAAATTGAACCAGAAAGCAAAAATGGGGAATTCAATAAAGTTGAGCTTTACAATGGTAACACGTTGATTGCCACTCTGGCGGAACGTGTGTCCACCTTTACCTGGAAGGCTGTTCCGACCGGACAATACAATATTAAGGCAAAGGCGTTCCACGGCAATGGCACATTCACTGAATCGGTTCCTGTATCCATCAGTGTAGTTGAGAGGGAGAACATAGTTTCCAAGCCAGGAACCGGGAAGGGATTGCTTGAGGGATTGGTGGCATTTTATGAGATGAATACCAACCTGTCTTCAGTATTGAGGGATTCGCATGGACAAAATCACGGAGTGAACGAACAGATCAGCCACGTCCCGGGGTTCAATGAAAAAGGGAACAGGTACGACCCGAAATCGTCGATTTCAAGTGTGCCTCATAGTAACAGTCTAAACTTAGCCACAGAGTTTACCTTGATGGCTGATGTTTTCAGAGAGGGGAATGGGCAAAGGAATAGCAGCATTCTTGTGGGTAAAACATTTTCCAGTGCTTGGCCTGAGAACCAGACTTATTCCCTGGCGATTACAGCGGACAACAGACTTAGGATCCGGACAAACAGTTCTGGGCTCCGGGATTGGGTTTCCACCCAGACAGTTCCTTTTGGAAAATGGGTGAGGGTGATAGCCACCTATAAATCGGGTGAAGGATATAGGTTGTATCTGGATGCAGTTGTTCCGGAAAAATCCCCTCAGTTTTCCGGGGCCATCACCAGGTCGGATCTGAAATTGACGATAGGCTCGGCATCACTGCTAAGGAATGCGGCATATACCCGAAGATTTGAAGGTGTGTTGGACAATGTCGGGATCTGGAATAGGAAGCTTTCACAAGAAGAAATCACAGAACTGATTACAACTAAGATAACTTACCCTGATTTTAAGGGAAATGAGTCCTACAGAATTACTTTAGTTAAAGCTACTGAGGATATATCTGGAGAAAGAACTTTTGTAGCGGATTCTATCCATGCAGAAGTAGGTGAAAAACTGATTCTCTTGGTTGAAGAAGAGGAAGGGGCTGTATTTGATCATTGGAGTGTGGATGAGGTTCAGATGAGTTCCTCAGTCTTTTATGAACTCGATGTTCCTGATAAAGACCTAGTTGTCACCCAGCACTTCAGAAAGTTTGCTGCTCCTGAAATCAATCTGGTTTTGCCTGATGACAGGTATGAATTTGATGCATCGAGTGAAGTTCATATCGGGTTTGAAATAAAAAGTAACGATTCTGAAATCGAGAAAATTGAACTTTTAAACGGGAGTGAAGTAGTGGGGCAAATTGCCCAAGATTCCTCAGGGTTTGACTGGAAAAACATACCTGCGGGGAACCATCAGCTTGTGGGCAGGATCACTGATACAGGTGGTAACACTTATTTCTCTAATCCTGTGGTGTTGAAGGCAGTTGGTTATCAGTCAAGGGATCTCCCTAATGTGCTCCTGGAATATGTAATAGGGCCAAATCCAAGTAGAGAATATCTCAATGTAATCTTTACAAATTTGGATCGAAGTTATGATTTTGAATTCCACGTGGTTTCAATGAACGGTACAGTGCAAAAAACTTTCGAGGCAAGGCCTGAGGGGGACAAAGTGACTATTGACGTTTCTGATTTGGTAAACGGTGTATATATTCTACAACTAACTGCAAATGGTCATGATATTTCAAGTAAAAAGTTCATTAAAAAGTAAGTCCATAGACTTTAGTATTGACAAAAAACAGCCTATACAGTGGCAGGGTCTCCTGAAAGCGAAGGGAAATATCTACTTGTGGATGTGGTTGTGATCAAGATGGTAAAATTTTCCAATAGTTTGTGGATAGGTAGCTGGTTATGAAATATAATTTCATTTAATTGCAAATTAATAAAACCTGAATAGAAGATTGTTCATTTTAATGAATTCAAAATTTATTCTAATCAAAAATAAAGTTGTGTGTCTAGCGGGTAATTGTCGTTAGACACACGAACTAGTTCAAAAATCAGAAGGTATAAAAATTTAACAATAAATTATCATGAAGTTAGTAGCGAAGAATGGGGATTTCAGAGTAATGAGGAAATTTATAAGAGGCATGGCCAATCTTCCAATGTTTACTTTATTTTGGGCATGCATTTTTAGTGTTGGGGCAGTGCCCATGGACTTGTCTCCTGAAAATGATGGCAGGCCAGGATTGTTAAAATATTTACCAATGGAATTCGTCGAAAAACTTTATAGATTAAATAAGAATGAAAAGCTGAAGCAGCATAGTCCTCAGACAAATTTGGATAATTTCATTATTATACAAAGCCATGATTTTGAGAATAATACTATAGGGAGTTATAACAAAGAAGAAAAAATAAGAGATTGGGGGGCACTTGATTATGATAACCGTCCAGGGTTCCCACAAATCGTGAATTTTGACGGAGGGAAAAGGGCTAAACATTACTTTCCACAGGGAAGTAGCAATGGCCAAAATGGAGCTGACTATGGTGCAAAAATAAAAAATCCTTCAGAAGAAGTTTATTATAGTTTTAGAATGTATTATGAACCTGGGTTTGATTTTTATATTTCTGGGAAATTACCTGGTTTCCGGATGTGGCCTTCCATTAAGGCTGGATCAGGGCTGAATCCTGGAGATGGTGGGGGGGTAGTATATCTACAGGTGGATGCATTTGGCCGGATGAACTGGAATGTCTATCATCACCGAATGACGAGTCGATATGGTGAAAGGATGGGATCACCCTATAATTTCCATACTATTGAAACTGGCAAATGGACGGATGTGACCTATCGGGTAGTATTAAATACTCCTGGTGTAGCTGACGGCATACTACAGGTATGGATAAATGGGGAATTGAAAAATACGGCGACCGGTGTATTGCTAAGAACTAAAACGAGTGTTCAGCATTTGAATCAACAGGTTGTTATTACGGCTATGGATTGGGATGTTCCCGTGAGGAAAAACCAATCCATGTATATGGATGATTTCTATACATGGAAGTACAGTCCTGAATATTTAAGTAGAAATCCCTCAGTTGCGAAGGGATTACAAGTTCATCCCTCCAGCCACAAACTTATCACGCCGTTAGATCCAATTGTTGCCGAACCGTCAAAATATAAAATAGAGATTTCCGCAACTCCACCCGAAGGAGGGAAAGTGTCTATAAAATCCTCAGATAATAAGTAATAAGGGCGGGGTAGTCTTTGTGGGCGAAGGGACTGAATAGGTAGATTAAAAAGCAATATTTTGTGAAAAAACAACGGCTGTGGGGCTTTTGACTATTCCGCTGCAATAGGCAGAGGTTAAATCCTTCTGATCCAGAAAGCCCCCGGTTCCCGTCCCGGTTGGGAGTTGAAAACCGGACATTTTTCTGCGAGTAGCTGCCTATGGTTATGGCTGAGGTAATTTACTGCTCCTGTAATTTCGAAGTTCGGATTGAATGAAAGAAATGCTTCTAGGAGATATTGTTCGTTCCAAAGCTTTTTATCTTCGTATATCCATTCATCCAAGTAATCTTTTGGGGAGAAGATATCATGGATATGGATAAATACGCCAGGGTTAAGTATAGGTAGAACTTCAAGTATTTCAAATAGGACATCTCCCTGTGGTCTTATCACATGAGAAGAGTCTATAAAGAGAATGTCATTTTCTTCTAGCGTTGTGAAGAAAGAAAGGTCAATTTCTTCAACTTTCGTTCTTTTCAGCTCCACATCTACTTTCTCAAGCCACGGCTGTTCGTAAGGCTCTACGCAAATATGCTTACATTGGTACTCTGGATGTTCTACTTTGTTTTTTTTAATGGCATTGATGACCATCAAGGTGGAATTTCCGCTTCCGATCTCAATAATTTTAGTTGGTTTAACTAGCCTGACCATACTATAGAGATATTCGGAATCCCCCGAAGCATACATAGTGTTGTTATAATAGTACTCTGTGTCTTTCCGTTTTTCCAATGGAAACTTTTTCAATTCTTCAGAAAAATGAAATTGATTCAATATTTCAAGTTGCTGCTGGATATTCCAATCAATTCCTTTTAGATTCCTATCTTCTCTCAAAGATTTCTTAAGGTGTTTCCTGGGATTCGTGAGTGGTTGATAGTAATGATCTAAAACTGGCAGTAATCCCAATTCTGAGAATATTTTTTCATTTGATTGAAGCCGCTGTCCACTGCTGATATATCTTAACCATAATGTTGAAAGATAGGTTATTGGCAATCCTAATGTCAATAGACTTTTTCTGAGTTCCTTTTTCATGTGTTTATAATTGTTTTTCAATGGTCACATGGAATCCCTACCTGCCGGCAGGTCGCACGGGGAATAATCATCCCTTTGTGTGTAGCCTTCGGCATGCTCGATTTCATATTACTCTATTTAATAAGTAAAATTGACTGTGTTTTCTCCATAAAGAGTATAGGTTTTATTGCTATGCCTACTTGATTACTGGTTGACGTTTGAGTGACTTATTCGTGTTTTGAAATTATTGTAGGTTTTTATTAATTCCTATTTGTGCTCATTATTTCATATGCTTTTAAGTAAGTTAGTAACAACGATAATTGCCCAGTTGAGTAGTTGTTCAAGCTTCTCGAAATAGTTTTTTCTTCTAACAGCGTGTTGATTGGAAGTAGTCTTTTTATTTCCGTAATATATTGTTTTGCACTGTTATTAGGTGAAGAACTACTTTTGAAAATAGATTTCAAATGTTCTTTTGATTTTCTTGAAAGATATCGATTAGATAGTTTTTTTATGAAAGAGTACAATCCTTTACCTATTTGAAGCTTACCCTTTGAAAAATTCTCGTTTCTAATAGATGCAACATCATGGTTAATATGAGCTATAAAATCGGAATAGAAGTTTTTCTGCTTCTTTATTTCTGGATCAAGGTGCATCATTAATGAGAAAAATTTCTTACTTAAGAAAGGAGTGGTGGACCAAAAATAATTTCTGTTTCTATCCTCTCCTTCAAATATATATCTCTTCATCCGTGCCCTTAAAGTAAATTGCTCCAATTTACCCGCACTTGTTGCTGCTGGCAATTCCTTTATGTAGGAGAATATTTGTTTTTCTAATTCTTTTTCGGATACTCCAGTTATTTTTGCGGCTAGGTTAATCGTAAATTCATGGTTTTCCTTCATTATTAATCTGAATAATTTCAGATCACTATTGAATTTTAGATTTTTGCTTAAATCAGGGAAGACTTTATCTCCCCCATCACCGGTGAAAAAAATTATATTGCTGCCGAATTTTTTGCTTACTTCATTGCAGAATTGATATAGAAAATAGAACCTACAAGGTTGAATACTCATTTTTACTTTCATTAAACTGGCTATGTCGTAGTTGAATGACTCTTTGGTCAGCGATATTTTTTGCCAGTTTATAGTTAGAGCATCGGCGATTTCTTTAGCAATAATCCCGTCATAAAGAGCGGTTTTTTCCGCATTTTCAAATGTCACGCCTAAAAGAGGTTTTTTGCCTTTAACAAGTCCTGCGGCCACTGATCTAGAGTCCATACCGCCACTCATGGATAGAACGTTGGTAGTCTCCGCTCTATCAGTACAGGCCTTTGTAAAAACTTCAGCCATGTCCTCTAGCAAGACTTTGGTGTTTTTAATCTTTGTTTTATCTTCGAAATTATAGGTTGTCTTTTTTTTCTTGACCTGCAGATTATTGTTCAGTGCATCAATTTGAATATAATCGTCCAGTTGTAAGCAGAATATATTTTCGAACCAAGTTCTGTCAGCTAGATTATAATCGAATACCATGAACTCAGCTAAGTTCAATCTGCTTATTTCGGGTTGTAGGAAAAAATATGCAGTTTTAATCTGCCGGGAAATAACCCACCGTTGATCCTTGCTTCCAAAGTATAGAGGTAATCTGTTAAGATGGTCTCCGAAAACAGCTATTTGATTTTTTGTGATATCAATTTTGTAAAAGTAAAATTCCCCATCAAGGTCAAAGGCATATGAACTCAGTTTTTCATCAATTTTCTCTGTACTTAGCGTTTTAAGCTCAGTTACAATAGATTCAAAGGCTTTTCCATAAATCTTGCCTTCCATAATAAGAATGATATCTTGATTAATCCTTAACGTGGAAACCGGATAGTCATGGTTTGAAGAATTTAATACAATAAAATTATTATTTTTATAGATCACATCTTGATCTTCTAAGATGGATGAATAATTGGGACTATAAGAACAAATGGAGATGCCTACCATGTTTGAATTGTTGGTTCTGTTTTTTTAATCTGTTTTTTTGAGATCTTTCTTTGAGCTCTATGTTTAAAAAGATTTTGAAACTGAAGTTTTATAAGCATTGGTAGAATATGAAGACCGGACGTTTTAACAATAAATTCATCTAAATTATCGGTATCGTTTGGATCCAGTCTTTTTAATCTATAAATATCTGAAAAAATGGAATTATAACCTTTATCAATGCTGAGGCAGTATTTATAGCCTGCTTGCTTCGCTATTTCGATTTCCCTTTCAGTGTAATCTCCGTTAGGATAAGCCAGAGTATTTATTGTGAAGCCATATTCTTTTTCTAAGGTTTTTTTGCAATTTTCAATTTCAAATTTAGCTTCACTATAGTCACATTTTGGAAGGCAGGGATGAAAAGAAGTATGGGATTGCATATCAACATATTCACTCATTTCAACAATCTGGGCTTTGCTCAAAGCCTGTGGGTAATCATATTCTTGATCTTGTTTGAAACCGTGCCTGTGCATTAATGCCAGTCGATCTTTATTGGATATTTTTTTTAAACTTTCATTTGAAAAAAGTTCTCTGTTATATCTAAACCAATAGTGTCTATTGGTGTTGATGATCCCTGAATTTAAGAATATAGTCACTGGTATTTTGAGCTTTTTAATAACTGGCAAGAGCTCAAAGTTACTTATCCTGCCATCATCAAAGGTGATGATCAGTGATTTTTTAGGTAGTAGATTTGAATCGTTGTTTTCAATTGCTTTGTAAAAAGTTTGTAAGGATATAATGTTATAATGTTTTTTAAGATAAGTGAAGTTTGTCTCGCCAACTTCCGGGGTCATTTCATGGAATACAAGTATAGTCACTTTGTTTCTTTGAAAAAGCATTCTCATTATAATTGGAAGTCCTGAATAACGCAGGATTCTATATACCAACGCAATCATGGTTTAAATACTTTTTGTGAAATCTATCCCGTAATAATTAGCCAGCCTATTTGTGATTGCTCTGCTGCTAAAGTGCTTTTTCCGTAAAAATGTTTCTCTTATTCCCGTTGTTCCATTGTTAAGACTTTTATCTACCAATTTTGCCAATTCTTTAGCGTTATGGGAAGTGGATACGTAACAGTTGGGCACTTCTTTTACCATTTCAGCTACATCTCCAACAGGAACTGAGATTACAGGTAAACCACAGGATAGCGATTCTTTTATAACCTGGGGCGATCCTTCTGTCGTTGAGGTAAGCAACAAACAATCCGATCCATTGAGTAGTTGCTTTACCTGAAACCGGTTGACGTTTTCTAACGTCTGGATAGCTATTTTGTGATGATATTGTTCTTTCAATTCTTTAATTACCTGAAGAAACAGAGGGTAATTTTTGACACTTCTTAATGGGCTGCTAGGAAACAGGATTATTTTTTCATCTCTTTCTTTCTCTTTTTCTTCAGGTGTGAAAAAGTCAGTATCTACTCCACAGGTAAGTATTTCCACACTTTTATTATATTTTAAGGCGTTGTCCCGCATGGTGGGGTTTTGAACAAATACGGTATCCACTCTAGAGATTATTCTTCTACTTAACCATACCTGAAGGTAGTTGCTGCCTCGGTTATTAAAATCACTGCCGTGCAGTGTCAAGAAAGTCTTGACTTTAGGCTTAAAGAAGAGTAAAAAAAAACCTGAAAGTCCGTAATGGATATGGATTATATCGGGAATGTACCTGTTAATACACCTGGAAATTGAAAATATACTTTTGAAATATTCAAATTTAGTCTTATGTACGGAATTGATTAGAAATATTTCATAGCTGAATTTATAATATTTAGTTAAATGATCTATTTGTTCTTTTATAAAAATTCCATCAGCAGGATTACTATCCGTGGGATACATGTTTGTTATGAATAGTATTTTTTTCATTCAGCCTTGTAAGGATTTAAATTTACTGTATAGGATATATGAATTTTGCTTGTCAGATTCGGATTTTTCATATTTAATGGGATGATTGAGGGTCTTATACATCACATTTATTTATATATTTTTAGTAGGTTTAATTTTAGTGTTTTTTAATTTTTGTTAATATACTTATGATAAATTTGTTCGTGTTTTTTGCTGCATTTGTCTATAGAGTAGTTTTCTAGGAAATATTCAACTAGCTCGCTTTTTTTGATCTTATCAGGTCTCCGTAGGTATTTGTGCATCACTTGGTAATAACTGTCTTCAGATATGTCGCTGGACAAGTATCCTGTTTTATTGGGTTGAATAATGTCTTTTATTCCCCCCACCGGTGTGCATATGGGAGTGCAGCCACATGCAATAGCTTCCAATAAGGAGATCGGAAGTCCTTCAAATCGAGAGCTTAAACAAAAGACATCACTCTGGTAAAGATAATCACCGATATTTATTGTTTCACCTAAAAAGTATATTCCATCTCCGGCAATTTCTTTTAAAAATACTGCTTCTTCTGATTCATAATCTCTGCCAACAATCAAAAGGATGACATTCTTGTAATCACTTCTGATTCGATTGAATGCGTTTATTAAGACACTATGTTGTTTTTGGTTCTCATTGAATCTTGATAGATGAATAAAAACTAGGTCTTCTGGATTTGATTTTAAGGATTTTATCTCTTCTTTAACATCGTCGAACTTTTCTGTTTTATGGGGTTTTAAGCATCCATTGTAAATTAGTTCTGGATCATTGATTTTATAGTAGTTTTCATATGACCTTTTACTATCATCTGATATGGTGATTGGGATTATTAGATTTCTTTTATAGAAGAATTTTCTTATTAAAAATTGATGTTTTATTTTTCCGTCAAATGAGGCATCATTGTGAATTGTATGGAAAATGGTGTTTTTTTTGTTAGAAAGTGTACGAAATAGAAAGTAAAAAACAACCTGGAGATGTGTGTGGATTATGTCAGGTTCTAGTTTGTCGATGAATTTGTTTAATCTATAGATGTCTCTGATTCTAAATCCATTTCCTATTGGAAAATTAATGTACTTAACATTACCGCTTAATTCGTTTGTGAAAAGGTCTGATGAGCTTCCTCTAAGTGTAATGATATATACTTCATGATTTTCAGATAATTTATTGGATAAATCGACAACAAATTTTTCTGCGCCTCCCTGTATAAGTGCATATATTACCTGTACAATTTTTAGTTTTTTTCCTCCCATTGCCTTACTTTAATTTTGAATATACAGTTATCAGATCTTTGGCTATAATACTCCAACTTAAATTTCCCTTGGAATTTAGGTCTTTAATGTTGTTTCTCATTTTTTTCACAGTAGCTGGATTTTGAAACATCCACTTTATGCTATCGGCTAAGGTAGTTATGTTGTTTGGCTCTATTAGTATTCCGGTATAATTATTAATTATCATTTCTTTTAACCCTCCCACATTTGTTGCTATTACAGGTTTGTTTAATGCAAATGATGTCATTATAACGCCACTTTGAGTAGCGTCTTTATAAGGGCAAACTATAAATTCAGACTCCTGTATAAGTTGAATTAACTCTTTGTTTGTAATATACCTGTTTATGAATATATAATTTGAATGGATGTCATAGGGGGTAATGTCAAAGTTATATTCACCGCTACCTGCTATGATTAATTTTGCATTTGGGAATTCACTTATAACAAGTTTAAACGCTTTGCAGAGTTCTTCAATTCCTTTATAGGGAGAGACTCTTCCAAATATCAGTAGTTGTTGGCTGTTTGTTATGAATTCTTTCTCAGGTGTGTATTTTTTTAAATAAGTATAGGAGCCAAGACGTGAAAAATATACGTTTTCCGTTTTTTTTCCAGAACTTGTGAGAAATACATTTGTTTGGCTTTTGTTTAACAGAATAATATTATTGAATAATTTATAGTTAAATTTTCGAATCGCATTGTCTTTTTTTGAGGTTTCCCCTGAATGAGGTAAAGGATCATGCACTGTTAAGACTCTGGGCGTATTGTCTGTAGCCAGAAAATATGAAAAATTGAAATTAAGAAAATTGTTTGAGTGGATTATATCTGGGGTTATTTTTCGGATCGCCTTAGCAAGCTTATATTGAAGTAATAAATTTGAAGCTGAGTAACTTTTTTCTGAAGTTCTATATATGATTGAAGTTCTGTTCAGGTCAATATATTCATCAAATTCTTTTAGCTCGTCAAAGATTATAGCAGGATAGATTCCAGCTTTTTTTAAAGTGGTTTTAAATTTTAGTGCAGTGGAACTTCTGGAATAGGTGGGAAGATCCAGGAAATAGTGTAAGTCTGCTTGTTTAAACAGTTCCCTAGTAAGAGATAAGTCCATGTCAAAAAACGAGGGATTTGATATATATGCTATTTTCATGTCTTATGCAGGGGATACGATATCGGGCTGTTTATTGAGCTCTTTGTTTTTGAGTAGTTTTTCAAGAAGTTTTTTCTTTAAAAGCAATTTTACTATTCTCTTTAGCTGATTTTTTTTATTCAATTCTACTTGGTTGAAAATAAATAGAACTAAGGCTGTACTGATAGCATAACTTACATTATAAATACTTCCTGATGTGAGGGAGGTAAATAAAATCATCCAAAGATAATATTTGCAATAATAATATTCCTTAGGAAGTCTGACTGTGAAGGATTTGTACCAGATTATTATCCAGGCAATCACGGCAAATATTCCTGCCTGGGAATATAGCCCAATAATACCTACATCTTCAAGGTACATTCCCTTGTCTATCAATCGCATAGTGACTGTTCCGTAATAACTTTTTTCACTTGGTACTCCATTACCCATAATTTTGGAAAAAACAGTATCGGAAAATTCAGTCAGATAGTAAGCACCCGTAATGAACCTGATGTACTTGGTTCCTTCGCTTTTTGAATCCATGGTCTGTTGATAGATCCCTTCAAAAACAGGTAAGTTTAAGGTGCCTATATAAATGGCCGAAATTATAATTAAAATGGAGATGACTACTTTTTTTACTACAGACAGCTGGAATCCAAAATGCAGGAAATATAAGAGCATAATAAATGCGATTAATTGCCTGGTCGCTTGTAGTACCGGTACTACCAGTCCATAAATTGCAAGTGGTATCAGAACATATTTATTTCCTCGGTTTGAAATCAATTTACTCAGAGAGATAAAACAAGCAAGCCAGAATATTCCCCCGCCTGGAAATATAACCCTGGTAACTCCTCTGCTTTCGGCATATCCTCCGGTTTCATCTACCAGTGCATGACCGAAATAGGCTGTTTCGGGATTTAGAAGCTGAAATATACTGAGCACAAAATAGAAATATCCGAAAATAATAATAACGTTCTCTAATACCTTAACCTGAAATTTGAATGCATGTAACAGGAAGAAAACTGGAACTACGGTGAGGGGAATAGTCCTCACAAGGCTATCCATGAGACCTTGCTGCCAGATCAGGTAAGCGCTTACCACGGAAAAAAGCATGGAAAAAGTCAATAGCTGAACGGGTAGAACAAAGGCGCCCTTACAAGCGAAGAAATATCTTATCGAAATTAGTACAAGTACAAAAACAAATAAGAAAGGTATTTTGATACCAATTAAATCCCCCAAAAATCTTACTTCGAAAAATTTAAGGGATAGGAGAATGATCACAAAAGCAACAATAGCTTGTAGGTATTTATTCATTCTGGTAATCCTTTTTATAGTTTTTAATGAAATATAATCCTACTACAATGCAGATTAGTACTGAAAGGCTGATTTTTAGTTGTATATCTAGGTCATTGATCAAAAAAGTGCTGATTAGAAACAAGGCTAAAGCCGCCGTCCAGCAGATAAATTCTTTTTTTATTTTTATGTTCAATTGTTTTCTGAATGTCATCCATAGTATGATTTCAAAAACCGCAAAGGACAGCA
The DNA here is from genome assembly GCF_021390545.1 of Algoriphagus sp. AGSA1. Taxonomy (GTDB): domain Bacteria; phylum Bacteroidota; class Bacteroidia; order Cytophagales; family Cyclobacteriaceae; genus Algoriphagus. The sequence continues at coordinate 15,866 of NZ_JAJUWR010000002.1, forward strand.
CATAGGCAACTGAAAGGCCATAAGCTCCAAATTGGCTGCCGTAGTACATCATGGGTATGGAGATAAGCCCGTTCATTATTGCAAGGTTAAACATGAGTTTTTCCTTGTTTATAGCACCCAATACAGTCGAAATGGTGTAGTTAACGGCCATTAGAAAAGTGAACCATACCTGCATTTGTGTAACTCGTACTGCAGGGAGATATTCTTCAGAAAACAAAAGTATCACGATGTCTTCTATGAAAAGATTAAACATAAATGCCAGCGATATCCCACTTATCAAGAAGTATTGAAATCCATTGGTCAGTAGATTATATAATTTTTTTTGATCACTTACCCAGAGAGCTGACAAGCTAGGGAAAGCAGCAAGTACAGCATAGTTGAGGATCATTTGAACGGGAGCTAATAATCTCCTGGCAAGGTTGAAAAAACCAATTTCATCAACTGTAGAATTTAATTCCAGGTAGATGTTGTAGAATTGCTGAACAGGAATCATAATAAGCATAACACTGAAATAAGGCCAGCTTTGTATTAGGATACTTTTCGTGGAGGTCAGGAAGGGCGATTTTTGACCCTTCATCATTCCATTTTTCCTCAGGTAAATGGCCAAACCCAGTCCCTGCAGAATATTGAGGGTAACAAATATGAATATTAGATTATATACGGTAAAGGACTCTTCTGGGAGCAAGAAAACAAATCCAAACCAAAGAAGACCATAGATGATTTTGATCGCTGAAGCAAAGAACATTTTTTGATTCCCCAAAAAAGCATATTCCAAAACTGTCCAGAGGGCATTGACAAACCCACATAAGCTTACCAATAAAACTTCTTGAATTGATAGTGTTCCGAACAAATGATTGTATAAAATATAAAGTCCGGTTAGTATAACTATTGTCAATATCCTTAGCAATAGCCCGTTCAAAATCAAATCACTTGTCTTATTGGAATCCCGGGCAATAGATCTGACGATTATAGGCTGAATGCCTAAATCGCTGATACTTAACAATAGTAAACCCTGTGATGTAATAAATGTATATAGTCCATAATCATCCGGAGCAAAATGTTGTGTTATTTTAAGAACAGTAATAAGCGCCAAAACCTGGGAAACCATATTTCCCACCGTCATAAAGGAAAAATTTTGTACGACTTTATTAGTAGTGATTTTCGTAATCGAGACCATTAAAATTAATTTAACTGATAGTATCGATTATATGGGGAGTATTTGTTTTTTTTTATTTTCATGTGAGTAGTTGATATCCAGAAAGAAAACTGCGGGTTTGGTTTTAAGAGTACAAAACTAAAGAAAATAAAAAGTCCTTAGAAGCTGGTCTTTATTAGATCTTTTAGGGCTCTTTTTTTAGTCAGTAATGATTTATTCTTAAAGTAAAATTTGAGATTTTGAATTAGATTTCCGGATTTCGCATGGAATTTAAAGACCAGATCATTTTGTCCCTGGGTTCTTTTTCTGTTTAATTCCAGCATATAATCCAAAGGATATATTGATTCAGTTCCATTACATGTTTCGCGTATTATTCTTTCGAAATTAGCATGCATGACTTCAATATCCTTGAATCTTTTTCTTAGATTCTCTAAGGAGAGACTGTAGTTTCCGGGAAAAATTCTATAATTCAGCAGTAACTTATTGGAGAATCCTACCCCATTATAGGCTAGCGTTGACCAAGTGACTTCATCTACACCCCAACCAGAGGTCTTTTCAGAAAACCCTCCGATTTCTTTCAATGCTTTTGTATCTACAATGAAGTCAGATAAAAAGAAGTCGCGCTTCTCGTATATTCTCTGGAAAACGAAATCTTCCTGTTTTTCCCATTCTGGGCATATTTCGGTTATGCCAATGAAATTGCTTTGTCCATCAATCAGTTTTACCCTACAATGAAAAACTTTAGTATCCGGGTACTTTAGTGCTAACATATTGATCTCAGATAAAAACTCTTTATCTATGACATCATCATCACTTAGGATTGTGAAAAAATCCCCTCTTGATTTTTCTACTATTTTATTGAAGTTGGCCGGCATATTTAATTGCTCTGTGCTTTCTTCATAGGTCACGTTCGGTCGGTTTATCCAATCCTTGCACAGATCCTTTATTTCTGCCTTTACTTCAGGTGTATTGGCGTTGTTTCGAATGATAACTTCAAAATCTTTAAAAGTTTGAGCTTCAATGCTAGCCAATGATTCTTTTAAGTATTTTGTTTTTGTGATGGGCAATCCTATTGTGAATCTCATAATAAAAATGATTTATGAAATAATTCTTATTTTATATTGTGTTGTTCCAGCATTAATTTGTCAATCAATCTGCCCCGTGGAATTTCTACATCGTCATAAGTAATGACAGTATCCTTAGGGACATAGTTTTTCATTTTGCAACCTTCTGCAAGTCCCATTGTCAATAAATTTTCATCGGCCACGACTGAATGATTTTCACAGAGTCCGTATGATTTGAACCCGCCGATTCCGTCTAGGCTGTCACCTGGAAATAGGTCTGTTTTGGCAGTAGCTACCACATCTACTAGAGATGGGCCTATGGGCACGATCACGGGATCGTCAAAATCCACTAATCTTGCAATAGAACTTGCAATATCAAAAAACAATAGGTGATAGGGCTGATAAAAGCTATATAAGGGGCCTTCTCCTAACTTGCCATATTTTAAATATTTGATTGAATATGGATCTTTCGCCGCAGCATACACAAATACGCCTGGCCCGGGTTTTGCACCAACTATATATTCTACGATTCCGCCCCATTCCCTTAATTGATCCACATCGTAAAAATGGGTAAGGTTATCTACATGCTCAGTGGACTCATAACCGTACATGCCTCTTTTTGACACTCGCATTCCTGTCGCATTGGCAATACAGGATTGTTCGAATGCCACCTTAGTACCATCAGCAAAATTGGTTGCCATTTCCGGGAGCATTCCCCAAGAGTCAGCAAAACCTTTTTGTGTAGCCGGGGTGCGGTAATAGTCCAACATCCCTTTGATATTTCCACAGACAAGAGGATCAAATCCCATCCCCTTTACATACCTGTAGAGGTTCATGGTCACTCCGGGCTGATCTCCATCTCCTAGCGCATATTTTACACCAGCCTGTTTTGCTTTACTATATAATATCGGGCCGAGGGTAGAGTCCAGTTCTGCATTAAAAGATAGTACATGCTTACCTTTTTCAAAGGCTTTGAGGATCGTTTCTGCCCCAAAGGCAATTGCTCCTGTGGATTCCACTACAACTTCCACGTCACCCAAATTTAAAAAAAGATCAATATCTCCGGTGATGACGGATTTTCCGTTTGAAATTGCCAGATTTGCCTGTTCTAGATTGTCAGTTAGCAGGTAGTTGTCAATTTTTAGCTCCTTGAACACTTCCACAACCCGCTCTGGTGTGCGATTAAAAGTAGCCGCTACAGTCATTCCGGGAGTATATTTCATGATTTGATTTATCATGCCTTTGGCCATCTCGCCAGAGCCTATCATCCCGACTTTAAGGATTTTCCCTTCTTTTTCCCTCTTTTTGAGTGATGTGTCAACAATTATCATAGTGTTTCCTAGTAACTAAAAGGTGAGTCAAATGAACTGAATTCTATAAGGTTTTTGTCCTTTTTAGAAACGATTGGGTCTTTGGTCGGCCAGTCAATTCCGCAGCTGTCCCATCGGATTCCCATATCATGCTCCTGGCTGTACATGGTGGAGGTTTGGTTTAAAAAGATTGATTTTTCAGAAAGGGAATAAAATCCATGGGCACACCCTTCAGGAATATATAGCATATTGGCCTTAGCCGGGTTTAGTTCAATGATGATATGCTCTCCATAGGTCGGTGAGCCTACCCGAAGATCCACCACTGCGTCCAATATGCTCCCTTCTAGGCAAAGGACGATTTTGATATGATGCTGGGACGGCACCTGGAAGTGCAGCCCCCTAATCACGTTCTTTTTGGAGACTGAATAGTAAACCTCAGGGAAGTCTTTATGAAGTCCCAATTCCTGAAAAGTTTTTTCATGAAAGGTTTTGACCAATTTACCCCGGTCGTCTTTTCGCACTTTGTGATGGATTTCAAAGCATCCCGGAATTTTGGTTTGTGTTAAATTCATACTAGTCTATCAAATTTTATTTTGTACGTCATAGTCAGCAAAGGATTTGTCTTTTTCTGAGATTATGGTTATTTCTGAAGGCCATGGAATGTTAAAAGCCGGATCATTGTATCTGATACCTCTTTCCTGTGCAGGATTGAAGAGCGCATTGACCAAGTAATTGACTTCAGTGTTGTTTTCCAACGTTAAAAAACCATGGGCACATCCAGGAGGAACGTATAGTAACTGGCTGGTAGTGCTAGCTAGTTCATTGCAGGATATTTTCAAATAGGACTCTGAATCGGCTCTCATATCTATGACAACGTCAAAAATTTTTCCCCGCGGACATCGTACTAATTTGGCTTCCTCAGTTGGTACCTGGTAATGTAATCCTCTTAGCGTTCCTTTTAATTTGCTAAAGGACATGTTGGACTGGATAGGGGAGAACTTGACACCTTGAGCCTCAAATTCATAGGTGCAAAAAGTCCTGGCAAAATATCCTCTTTCATCATATTTCTTTTCCAGATCAATTACATACAAGTCTTTGATGCTAGTCTCGTTAAATAGCATGATGATTATTCTAGAGGGTTGAAAATTGTGATTGTTGCGCCCATCTTATTTTCTTGTCAGATGCTTTTTGCTCATAAGAAGAAATCTGATTTTTAGTAAACTCAACTACATTTCCCTGATTATGGTAATACATATAATACCAGTCTCCGGTAAAGCGGATCAATTCTTCTATGGTAAGAGTGGGTTGCCATTTGAAATCATACAGTGCCTTATCACAATTTAATTTGAGCAGGCCTGCCTCAGAAAATTTGAGCTCCCCTGTTTGGGCATAGATGTCCTGAGAATTTTTCAGTCCCCAGCTTTCCCCAAGTTTTTGGAGTAGCTCCATTACGGTAATATTATTTTCAGCAGGCGGGCCAAAATTATAACTCTCCCCATTAAACTCACCGCCGTCCCAAAGCTCGGCAGCAACAGCAAGGTATCCGCTTAAAGGCTCCAGCACATGCTGCCAGGGTCTGGTGGCACCTGGATTTCTGATCTCTACCTTTTCCTGATTACTCCAGGACCGTACACAGTCGGGAACAATTCTGTCGGCAGCCCAATCCCCACCTCCAATGACGTTGCCGGCTCTGACAGAGGCAAGCTTAATATTTGGCATTTTCTTGATAAAGGAATGGTAGTAAGAATGGATGATGATTTCAGCAGCAGCTTTTGATCCGCTATAAATATCTTTTCCGCCTAGCATATCAGTTTCCTTGTATCCCCAGACCCATTCCACATTTTCGTAACATTTATCAGAGGTAATGCATATGACCACACATTTATTCTGAAGATCGCGTACGGCCTCCAGAACATTGGCCGTGCCTATGGCATTTGTTGTGAATGTCTCTAGGGGATCCAGATAAGACAAAGAAACAATAGGCTGAGCTGCCATGTGGAAAATAAAATCAGGTTCTATTTTTCTTATTTCGGATTTCAAAGAAGCCAGGTCTCTGATATCAAGTAAAATATGTTCCATTTCCTTTTCGAGACCCAGCGACTCAAATAAGGAAGGTTGGGTAGGGATATCTTTTGAGATGCCGAATAATTTAGCACCTTTCTGGCTAAGCCAAAGGGATAACCATGACCCCTTGAAACCAGTGTGCCCTGTAATTAAGATTTTCTTTCCTGAAAAAACTGCTAGTGAATTTGTATCTGACATTTTATTAAATAGTTAGCTTACCAGGTTTTCCAAGGTGCGGATCCATTGTTCCAAAAGTCCTCAAGCACATTTTTGTCCCTAAGTGTATCCATTGGCTGCCAAAATCCATTATGTCTAAAAGCAGCCAGTTTATTGGTTTTGGCCAATTCTTCTAAGGGCTCTTTTTCCCAAATAGTCTGATCATCATTTATGAAATCCAATGCTTTTGGCTCAACTACAAAAAAGCCGCCATTGATCCAGGCGTTGTTTGTCCCGTCTCCTTTAGGCTTTTCCCGGAAATTGGTGACCTTAGTGTCTTCAGAATCAAGTGTAAAGGCTCCGAATCTTCCAGGTTGTTGTACTGCGGTCAGCGTTACTACTGCGTTTTGATCTCTATGGAAGTCAATGGTTTTTTTGATGTCAATATCACTTACCCCATCGCCATAAGTAAGGCAAAAAGTCTCATCTTTCACATAGTCAGCCACTCTTTTGATCCGCCCACCTGTCATGACATTTTCACCTGTGTCGATTAATGTCACTTTCCAAGGCTCGGATTTTCTGTGGTGTACTTCCATTTGGTTATGTTGAAGATCAAAAGTGATATCCGTAGTATGTAAAAAATAATTTGAAAAATATTCTTTTATTATATGTCCTTTGTATCCACAGCATATAACAAAATCATTAATTCCATGAGAGGAATATATCTTCATAATGTGCCACAGAATGGGCTTACCACCTATCTCGACCATGGGTTTGGGTCTTACACCACTTTCTTCGCTGATTCGGGTGCCAAAACCTCCGGCTAGAATTACTGCTTTCATAATATTTTGGTTGTTAAATAGTATCAATATAATTTATCAGGTAATTGACGATTTCCTTGTTACTTGATTTATAAGGTTGGAAGTCAAATCGATTGGCCAATGAGATGATTTCCTCTAAGTTATCTCCCTCGTACCAAGGAAGAATATATCGGGCGCTGGCAAATTCTTTTACAAGTTCTAATTGATGGTCATCCACGCACTCTTTATATTTAGCTAATCGTGCTATGGCAATTATTTTTTTATTCATTTTTAAGCCCTTGATTATAGAGCCTGTACCCGCTTGTGTTATGATTAAGTCTGCTTTCTCGTATAATCCCAATAACTGATCTAAAGGCAGAAATGGCTCAAAGGTCATATATGAACTGTCAAAAACGGTATGACCATTTTGAACAATGACCTGATCAGTGATTTTCCCTGCTTGGAGAAGTTGTTCCAAAGCAATAAGTGGCCTGTCGAAGCGAAGGGGGAACGTACCTAATAAAACAAGTATCATAACTTAATATGCTGCTTTGATAATGGGATTTTTAACGTGTATGTATTTAATAAGGCTGACTTCCGTGATTAATGTAATCATCAGTATATAGAGCCCATATAAATAGAATCTTTATAAAGATTTTTCATAGTGGGCCACTGTACTAAAAATCTATCTGCTATAGGGTAGATCAAGTTAGCAGAAGCAGCCTTTGAATTTATCCTGGCATAAGATAATATCCATACGACCTTTATGCCCATTAATTTGCCAAGCAGACAAAAAGGTACTGCCGTGTGGCTTCCCGTAGTGATTATCACTTTTGGTCTATGGGACAAAAAGATACGTAGGGATGTAAATGAGTTTATCAAAAGGGATAAATAAAAACCTAACTTTCTGTTTTTCCCCTCTGGCCGTGCATGGACGAACTTTACATTGTAATGTTTGGCCAATGGAAGAGTTGAAGGGGCTTTTTCAGTGACCAACAAGTAGTCGTAGTTTTCGAATAGTTCCTTAAGCTCAAGGATCTGCGCCAAATGACCTCCATCCGAACATACTAACAGGATTTTTCTTTTTTGATCTCTCATACGGTTTCCTGGATAATTCGAAAAATTATTTCTGGTAGTAATTTTTTCCGTAAGTGGCACTATAGCCATAAGTCATTTCCAGCTTGGCATCATTCAATACGATCAATGGCATCTTGAATTTGTTGTTTTTACGAATGTCTTCGATGGTTTTTACCTGTGCTTTGGTGGAATAATTGTAGCGCAACATGAAAATAGTTGTATCTGCAATTTCAGATAAGATGAATGAATCTGAAACAAGCCCGATTGGGGCTGTATCTATAATGACATGATCGAATCGTTCTGATAATTCCGCTATCATTTGGTGAAGCCTATCACTCATCATCAATTCAGCTGGGTTTTCAGGTATCTTGCCACATCCCAAAATTGAAACATTCTCACCTAGTGGTAAGGGGTTAATGATGTCGTCCAATGTGTATTGGTCATCTTCCAGGTAATCTGAGATTCCAACCGGAATTTTCATGCCAAGGGCAGATAGCATGGCAGGTTTCCGAAGGTCAAACTCCAGAACCGCCACTTTTTTGCCGACCAAGCCCAAACTGATTGCCAGATTGATGCTAAAAAAAGTTTTTCCCTCACCGCTGATTCCTGAAGTAACCATGGTTACTTTGTTGGACTGCTTATAGGTGGAGAATGCCAAATTACTTCGAATGAATCTGAATTGCTCCGCAATCAGCGTCTTCTTGCTTTTTGATATAGCAACTACACCCTCACTTCCTTTATTTCTGGAGATTTCACCAAGAATTTTTGTCGATGTAATTCGTTCAACATCTGATTTGAGCTGTATTTTTTCCTGCCAGAGATCTTTTATAAATATTAGTCCAAATGGTACCGCCAATCCTACCATTAAGCCAAAAGCAAAGATCAATTTCTTCTTCGGTGAAACAGGATAATCAGATGGAGTAGGAGGGTCGATTATTTTAGTATTGCTTACAGTGGTTGCAGCTAACGTTAAGACTGCTTCTTCTCTCTTTTGTACTAAATATTGATAATGTTGCTGTTTTATCCCCTGTTGTCTGCTAATATCCAATAATTCCCTTTCCATGGTAGGAACCTGGGATGCTCTGTTTTGGAATTGATTTGCAGTTGCCTGCAAATTGTCCCTTGAAATTATCAAACCGTTTTTGATATTTCTTAAATTTTCAATGATGCTGGAGCGCAGGCTGGTCAATTGCTGGTTGATATTCAGGACAATCGGGTTGTTTGGCTGTGTAGTTCTCAGCATTCTTTCCCTTTCCCTTTGCAGCTGGTTAAAGTTTGCGATCAATCCGGAAAGTGTGGGATCTTGAATACTCAAGGTACTTGGAACCATCTCATAATCAGTCCCTTGGTTTTTCAAGTAGGATTCAATGGATTCCAGGACATCAATCTGTATGGAAAATTCACTTAGTTGTTGTCTGTTAGCAGTTGCACTGCTTAAATACAACTGAGCTTCCGAATTGACGTCTGTTATTGAGTTGTTGAGTTTATATTGCTCACCTTCCTGTTCAATGGTTTTCAGTTCTTCAGTAAGCCCTACGAGCTGATCATCGATGAAAGTAATCGTATTTCTGGCTATCGTGTTTTTTTCATTTTCTGCTTCCTGATTGTAAACCTCAATTAATTTTTGCATGATATCTTTCCCCTTTTGAGGATGTGCATCAGGCAAACCTAAAACAACAACACTGGCCAATTTATTTACTATGTCCACACTGAGATTCTCTGCATAATATTTTGCAACTACCGCCGGATCATAAAATTCCACTCTAATGGGTTCGCTGTCCGATATATGGGGAGGGGCCAACGAATCTCCGGGATTTCTCAGCAATGGGTTTTTTATAATTGAAAATTCACCATAGAAATTAACTAATTTTTGCCCAAAAGAATACGTATTCCTTGTCCCACTAGGGGTTTCTAGTTCATATTCTTTGTTGTTTTTGATATGTATAACAACTGAATTGTCCTCTACGTCATAATACTCATTTTTCCTGTGTATCACTACCTGAATGGGAACTTCAGATCCATATATCTCTTTATATCTAAATTTCCCATTTTGTATAAAATATCCATTTGCAATATTTAATTCCTTAAAGACTTTTACCATTAGGTTCTCTGCCTTTAACACTTCAGCTTCGTTTTCTACGGAAGAGGAAGACCCAAATCCAAGCATATCTGAAACCACGGCGTTAGAGGTGAAATCCGCTCCTTTTTTCTCGTCTTTTAGGAGTAATTTACTTGTTATCAGATACTGGGGAGTGGAGAAATAAGTGTAAACAACAGCAATGCTTAAACAAATAAACACACCAATAGCAAACCAATACCATTTGCTGAAGTATTTAAAAAAAAGCATTTTATAGTTGACTGATTGCTCGTTTGAAGAGTTGTTCTCCTCCTCTTCTAACTCATTCAATAGATCTGATAATTTCATATTTCGGGATTTGAATTGGAATTTTGAATGTTGTTTTACTAATTGCCAATTTGAAATAATGCTATCGTTAATAAAGTTACTATGCTTGTAAATATTGCAAAGGTTCTTGGATTGGAGTCAGACTGAATGGATTTGGTTTTATAAGGCTCCACATATATAACATCATTTTGTTGCAGGTAATAATAAGGAGATGCTAAGACATTTTTTGCGTTGAGGTTTAATCTGGTTGTGGTTCTAACTCCTTCTTTTTCACGGATGACCAATACATTTTCCCTCCTGCCAAACGCAGTCATATCTCCCGCTAGTCCCAATGCCTCCAATATTGTTACCTTTTCTGTCGGAATAATAAATGTGGATGGCTTTTGTACCTCCCCGATAACAGTTACTTTAAAATTCATTATCCTGATGTTGATAATTGGGTCTTGGACATACTCGTCTAATAGGAGTGACATTTTATTCACTGCCTCCAGCTTGGTTAAGCCTTTTAAGTTGATCTGTCCGATCACAGGATAATTGATAAAACCGTTTTTATCCACCAGATAGCTTTCGTTAATTGGGGTGGAGACAACTGTGTTTACATTTCCCCCTGAAGGCATCAATACCCCTGCATTGAACAGCATGTTTGATTCTGCGTTCAAACTTGTGACCGTAATACTTAATAGGTCATCTTCTTGAATTCTTTGCTCGACTACAGAGTCAATTGGAGTTGTGTATATCGTATCTGTGCCAATGTCACTGAAATACACCAAGTCTCTTTTTGAACAGGAAAGACTTAGTAATGAGATGGCTAAGAGGGTTAGGATATTTTTCATGGAAATATGGTTTTCGCTTGCTTTTTCAGGTTGATTTTTTGTGCTTTTAAAGCTTCGCCCTTTCAGTCACACTTTTCTGCACTTAACTGTTGCGGCCAAAACTTCTAAAATCCTCAAGAAGACGGGTTTTTTGATGCTGTTAAACTAGTTCCACATCTGGATCCCCTGTTTCCAAATATATACGGCAGATACAATGTGTATTGCAAATATATGTATTTAAAATGCATTTTAGAAAATTTGAAATTATATTTTTTGCATTTTAATTTTTATTGGATATTCCTTTGGCTTTATGCGGCCCAGAAGAATTTGATTTCTGGTTTAGCTGTTTGTCGCTACTGGGTTCAGCGGTGAAAACCGGAAGTAAATTTTTTTGTACATCTTACAGCGCGGAGGTGGTTATACCGGACCCTCTGTATTTCAGAGGTCTTTTCGGGCTATTGGCTACTAATGGCTTACCAGATCAAAAAAAAAAATTGGTTGTTAAAGGATTGAACAAGGATTGTTTCCTTTGACTGTGGATGAGCCGATAGGGTCGATTATGGACAGCTTTTGGGAGTATGCGTCATGGGAAGTTCTCTATGCCATTATAGTACTTTCGTGGGATTGAAGAGAGGGATTTAGAGCTTTGACATAATGAGTAGGCCAGAAACATTTATTGTATCTGCCCAAGAATCACAAATCAATAGCTTGGAATTTGAAGGTAAATGTGCTCTCACAAATCATGATTTTGGAGCTTTTTGGAGTCTAAGTGTATAGTGAGGGATTATTATTCGTTACAATTAAACTCAACACCCGCCTGCTTTAGACTAGAGGAAGCAAGCTAAAGCAGACGGACGTATTAGTTTTAGTTCGCTACGGAAACTGGTGTGGCGAACTGATTATCAGTTATATTGTATTTGGTGATAATACGCTCTTTGTTTTTTTGGTCGTGGAATCTTATGGTTTCCACCGTGTTTTCGATATTCTGTTTGGATGATGCTCCAAACAATATCGATTCGATATTGGGTAAATTACTTACGTATTCCAATGCCTCATTTGCAGGAATTGCCCCTCCGCCAAGGACCTGCATTGCGATGACTCTGCATCTTCCTTCCTTTAGGGTTTTTTCGTATAGCTCTTTTCCTCCTGACATTCTAAAGTTCACTTTATTTATGGAAGTGCAGATTATAGGGTTATAAACCCCTCCATTTTCCAGCACATCCAAAAGCTTTGGCAAATTCATTGTGATAAACCCAGGCTCTGCGTTGTATTTCTGCTTTACATAATTGGCAAATCCGAGTAAGAATTCATTCATTCCAAGTCCTAACAAAAGATCTGTGATTACATTTTGAAGAAATATAACCGGTGTATTTATCCCTTTGAACATTTTCATTTCCGCATCAACCATTAATTCCATAATTGAAATGAAATCCTTGGATACATACGCCATACCACCTTTGAACAATGAGCTGACAAAGTTACCAGGCACATATTGCTTCAGCGTTCCGGCTATGCCCAATTCGGTTACGGCATTGGCGTATTTGTGGGCATAGGGCATACAAGGATAGATTTTAAAGTTCTTGTATTTTTCAGGATCTCGCCGTATTAGTTCACAGATATTGGCAATCCTGTCGTGGGTTGTACACATGAAGGTGTTTATACCCGATGCTATTGCTATATCCAGTGTTTTGATGATTGTAGAATCATCTTTAAATTTAATGGACTGCGCACGTGATTTTTCGTCTGAAATATGATTAACAGCAAAAAACTGGTTGTCTCCAAAAATTATTCGTTCCATATTAAATGTAGCTTGATTGTTTTTTGATTAATGAAATAGATTTATCAGTTTTCCATGCACTATCGAATGTATTGATGTCATGGCTGTTTTCACCTTCCACGGATTTTATGAAATAATCTATTTGGGCTGAATATTCCTCTCCTCTGAGATAAAAGGAGACTTCATCTGTGAGGTCGGTCACATACTTGACATTCCATCCTTTTGAATATCCTTTGGGGAATTTGTTGCCTTTGAAATATACTTTCAATTCGTTTGCGTCTGATTCAATTTTGCCTTCCGTACCGATAATCGTGATGGAAGTTGACATTTTACGATAGGTTTCATCACTCCAGTTTACCGAAATGACCCCGGATGCTCCAGATTCAATACCAACTAAAGCATAAACAGAGTCATCTACATTTTTTGAATAGATAGATTTAAGGATTGATCCCTTGCACGATTCAATTGGAGAGATGATGTCATTTATCAGGTCGATTACATGAGAGGCGTAATCCATAAGACATCCTCCTCCTTCAGATGGGTCGGATCTCCATGTTTCACTCTTTTTCTTCACTACCACAGGCCCGTAAGCTTCACCTTGAAAATGGGTGATTTCTCCAATCGCTCCCGCTTTTACAAGTCTTTTGACCTCCCGGAAAGTCCCCACAAATTTGTTATGGTAACCTACCTGATTTATGACACCTGCTGCCATGGCAAGCTGGGCCAGTTCAATACTTTCTTCAGGGTTCAGACAAAAGGGTTTTTCAGTGAAGACATTGATCCCCCTCATTAAAAGTTCCTTGACCATCGGATAATGGTACTTGGTAGGTACCGAAACGAATACGCCATCAGGTTGAGTTTCCTCTACCATCTTTATGTAGTCAGAGAAACATTTATAGCCACTGTATCTTTCAAGAACCTGAACCACCATTTTTGAGGTATCACAGACTCCAACGATTTTCACATTAGGATGAGCTCCTAAAATTGAAAGATGGGATAATCCCATTTTTCCTGCCCCGATCAAAGCGATTTTTACCATTTTTTCACGTATTAGTGTTTTAAAGCCTACCGTTTATTGCGGGCCTAACCCCGCTTATTTTCGATCAAATTACTTTAATTAATATTTAAAAAGCAAGAAAATGTATGTAAAAATTATTTTTTCATCTTTTTTATTGGAAAACGGCAATCAGTTTACCCCTACTTTTAAAGTGATTTTTAAGCCCCATTGGATGTCATTCTGATATATGGGATTCTCGTGCCGATTGTAACGGTCACGTTTTCAATAATTTGTGGTTGATGAAAATTTAGTTTTTTACAAAAAATGTATTTCAAATAAAAAAAAATGTGTTTCATTTGGTGTTTCACTTATTTATTCCCTAGCTTTATACCGAAAAATGACTATAAAATTTTAACAAGTCGCTGAAGGTGATTTTTCATAAAAAAAACCGCTCTTGCCATGGCTACAATTTCAAAACTCAATAGGATTCAAAACTTTTCGATAAGTCCTGATTTTTTTGTTAACAGCTATTCAATCAATCTATTGGATAGTTCACAGACAATCGCCAAAAGGATTCTTGAAATTTTGCTTGTAAGTGTTTTCCTTATCCTAATTGCAAGCTGGTTGTTTCCAATAATCGCATTGATAATAAGGTTGGAATCGAATGGCCCCGTGTTTTACAAACAACTAAGACATGGTCAAAATAATGTGCCCTTCTATTGTCTGAAGTTCAGAAGTATGAAATTTGAACCTGAAAGTGATTTTAAACAAGCTACTAAAGGCGATGCCAGGGTTACAAAAGTCGGGGCTTTTCTTAGAAAAAGCAGTTTAGATGAATTACCTCAGCTATTGAATGTGTTGGTAGGAGAAATGGCGATAGTCGGGCCTAGGCCTCATGCAATTCCCATGAATAAAGAATTTGCTGAAAAAATAGAGAATTTTATGTTCAGGCATATGGTTAAGCCGGGAATTACAGGTCTTGCACAAGCAAAGGGCTATCGAGGCGAAATTCGGGATACATTCGATATGAATGCCCGTTTGAGATATGACCTGTTCTATATTAAGAACTGGAGTTTTTTACTTGATTTAAAAATAATATTCTTGACTTTTCACAGTTTGTTTTTTATGAACAAGAATGCGTATTAATTCAAGGTAAAAGGTTCACATAAGCTATCCGTTAAAAATCAACTTAAAAGTTGTCCCTTCACCAAGCACAGACCTTACCTGAATATTGCCTTTATGCCGACGCATGATCTGTTTCGATAGGCTCAAGCCGATTCCGGATCCTTTTGACTTAGTGGTGAAGAATGGGATGAAAATCTTCGAAAGGGCCTCCTCCTCAATTCCTTTCCCTGTATCAGCCACTTCCAGGATTATTTTGCCAGCCTCGTCTATAAATGCCCTTAGGATAATCCGTTTTACCTCAGAATCTTCCACCGCCTGAATGGCATTTTGGGTAAGGTTGATCAGAACCTGCTCGATCTGGGTTTGGTCTCCGAACAGGATTAGTTCTTTAGGATTGATTTCTTTGATCAGTTCGATTTGAAAATTCTCAAGTTGATGTTGCAACAAGACTTCCAATTGGTGAAAAAGGTTTGCGATAGCAATACTGCTGAATTTTGGCGCGGGTATATGCGCTAGACTTCTAAAATCAGACACAAAGCTGATCAATCCTTGACTTCTCTTTTCTATAGTGCTGATACCCATGAGGTAATCCTCCATGTCATTCGGGGTGATTTGTTCCACATTTTCTAGTTTGCTTTCGATCTCACTTTGTATAGTTCCTGCCAAAGATGAGATGGGAGCGATGGAATTCATGATTTCGTGCGTAAGGATTTTGACCAGGTTTTGCCAAGCTTCCATTTCTTTTTCCTCCAGTTCGGACTGGATATTCTGAAGGGAAACCAATTTGAATTTTTCTCCACGCATCAACAATTCGATCACATAAACTGAAATCTGCATGATGCCGTCTGGGTGGGCAATCTTGATCAACTCACTTCCACCTGTTCTTAAGTTATTGATCGCCAGATGAAGTTCTTTATTTATATGTTCAACTTCAGCGATATTTTGGAGTTGGTCCACATCGAGAATCCGCTTTGCGGCGGTATTTACGATTTGTATGCCTCCATTTTCACCGAAAGTGATCAGCCCTATGCTAAGATGCTTGAATACCGATCTAAAATACTGATAATTAGCCTCTTTCTCTGCCTGGTCTTCTTTTAATTTGGCTAGAATGGCATTGAATTCTATATGGAGATCATCCGTTTCTGTGCCGTCAAATTTAACGGGATAGAGCTGAGAGTATTTGTCCTGTTTGATGTTGTCCAGAAACACCCGCACTTTCTTAAATGAACCTTCGGAATACTTCAACAAATAGATGATTTGGAATACCACCAAAACAAGTAAAAGGGAAATCATAAAGACACCCCAGCTATCGATGATAGCATAAGCAAGAAGAAAGAGAGAAGCCGCCAAAAAAGCAATTCTCCCTAATAAGCCGACTTTATAATCCATATTTTTCCAGCCTTCTGTACAAGCTGGCTCTCGTCAAACCTAGCTCTTTGGCTGCTTTTGAGATGTTTCCCCCGTTCTTGTCTATGGCACGTTGTATAGTGGTTTTTTCCATATCATCGAGGTTCAGCGTGACGGAGGTTGGCGCTTTGTCAGATGCCGGTTTTGCCGACAGAAAGAAGAAATCCCTGGAATCCAACACATCGCCTTCAGCCATGATGATGGCCCGCTCGATGGCATGCTGGAGTTCCCGGATATTCCCAGGCCAGGCATAATGCTGAAGTAAATCCATTCCAGAGGAGGTAAAGCCCGTGAAGTTTTTACGGTATTTCTGGCTGTAGCTTTTTAGGAAATGGTTTGCCAAGACTGGAATGTCGTCCTGTCTTTCACGCAATGGTGGAAGAAATATCTCCACAGTGTTGATCCTATATAACAAATCCTGACGGAATGTATTGTCCGCAATGCTTTCATGTAAAGGCATGTTAGTGGCACAGATCAACCTGATGTCCACCGGAATGGCTTTATTGGTGCCTATTCTGGTCACTTCTCTTCTTTGCAATACGGTTAATAGCTTGGACTGTAGCGGCAGTGACAGGTTGCCTATTTCATCTAAAAACAGGGAGCCTTTGTCGGCTATTTCGAACCTGCCCGCACGGTCATCTTTTGCGTCTGTAAAGGCTCCTTTTTTATGTCCAAATAATTCTGACTCGAACAGGGTTTCTGTGATCGCGCCCATATCTACCCCTACAAAAATCTCATCCTTACGAAGTGATCTGTCATGAATGGCACGGGCTATCAGTTCCTTACCTGTCCCATTTTCTCCTAAGATCAACACGTTGGCATCTGTCTGGGCTACTTTGTCTATGATAGAAAAAATGTTTTTCATGGAAGCACTCTGCCCTATGATGTCAGTATAGGGTTTTTTCATGTCGGACTGCATCTGCTTTTGTTTCTTTTGCAGCTTATCGACTTCATTGTAACTTTCTTTGAGCCGGATAGCAGCTGAAAGTGTGGCGATCAGCTTCTCGTTTTGCCATGGTTTCAGGATGAAGTCAGTAGCTCCTTCCTTCAGAGCCTGTACGGCCATTTCCACATCCCCGAAGGCAGTGATTAGGATCACAACAGCCTTTGGGTCTATTTCTTTGATTTGTTTCAACCAGTGAAACCCTTCTTTGCCGGAGGTGGTATCCTCGCGGAAATTCATATCTAGAAGAATTACATCATAATTATTGTTATTGATCAAAAAAGGAATCCTTCGAGGATCCTTTTCTATCATGACTTCTTTTGCATGCTTTTTCAACAGCATCTTGGCGGCAAAGAGTAAATCTTCATTATCGTCTATAATAAGGATCTTGCCTAAATCTTGATTTTCCATGGTAAATTGTTTGGTCTTTCTAGGTGCAAAATGATGCCAACCCTAATATTAGCCTATTTAGGAGGATTTTGCACTAGTAGTGTCCAAAAATGTACGGTTTTATAACGGAATCGGACAGAAAACCTTGATTTTCATCCCTAAGAGATTTTTGTACCTTTGTTGTTTACTAAAACAAAAGACTATGCAAGCTAAAAAAGGAGATGCAGTTCAAGTGCATTATACCGGTAAATTAGAAGATGGAAGCGTATTTGATACCTCAGCAAATCGTGAGCCGCTAGGATTTACCTTAGGCGATGGAAATATGATCAAAGGTTTTGACACTGCGGTGGATGGAATGGAGCTTGGTGAAAAGGTGACTGTTACGATCCCTGCCGCAGAGGCCTACGGTGAACGCAGAGACGATATGATAATCGAGGTGCCTATCGAGCAGGTTCCTGCTGATATCAAGCCGGAGATAGGGATGCAATTGACCCTACAAGGAGGCAATGGACAGCCTATGCCTGTGGTCGTAACTGATTTGGACGAGAAGAAGATTACCTTGGATGCCAATCATCAGTTGGCCGGTAAAGACTTGATTTTTGATATAGAATTGGTTAAGGTCAACTAATCAAAAGCGTACCTTAGTTTAAAGGGCTGTTTCAGAAATGAAATGGCCTTTTTTCCAACCGAATTGCTCACAATGGACAAAGGATTTCTCAAAGAAGTCGCAGGTAAGAGATGATTTTGTGATAGGCTGTTTTTTCAAGAGAGTAAGTCATGATGAAGTCACACTGAGGGTTCCTTGGTAGTGGCAGGAAGTCCAGGGCTTGTTTTTCAAGGATACATTTGCACACCACAGGGGCGCCCATCTCTCTCTTGAAGTTGGACTGGCTCATATATTTTAAGGTCTCCCTTCACTCCAAAGATCTTAACGCTTGTGGGATAGGGTAGAGAGCCACTCGTCCGTCAGACACTAGTGCGATTCTTTCCTGACCTATTTGTAGGTAATCAGGCATTTCCGTGCCTAATTCAAAAATCACAAGGATATCGTAGGAGGTGAGTGAAATTGCCTTTAGTACGGTTCCGTCCAGCCATAGGAGGTGTTCTTTGTAGTAACACAATTTTCTGATCCCTTTTACCTCAATTTTGCGCATTAGATTTCCCTGGTTGTCAAAGATGAAAACGCCTGAAGCAGGGACATTCATAAATAGACGGTTTTTAAATTCCCTTATCTCCGTAACATCTAGTGCTTCGGAGCCTGAAATTAAATTCAAAGGCTGTGACTGGATGAGGGCACCCCTTAAGTAATCCAGTGATTTCAGTGTCATATCAGATTCATCCCAGACCCAAACCACATGGTTGTTCCCAAGTGTTGCAGCCTTGGCCAAGTTGACTTCAGAAAAGGAAAATCCATTTTCTGCCAATGGGTTTAGAAATCTATCGAGAACCCTATATTCTTGCAGGTCTGATGAAAAACTGAAAACACTCACTGTGCGTGCGGCCTCTAGCTGATCCAGTCTTCCCTGCCTGGCCGGAGAAAAGAGGTTCTGCTGCTTTCCTTCCTTATTAAACAGGTAAATATCCCCTGATGTGTTGCTGACAAATAATTGATCCTTGGTGTCAAAAGAAATCAAATCCAGCTCATTAATCCTGATTTCAGCAATAGGGGAGCCAAGTATCCCCTGATTTTGGGCGTTTCCGGAGTAGGAGTAAATAAACACTAAAAATATTCCCAGAGATCTCATTCGAAGGTAAGAAGTTTTGCTTCCCTAGCGTCAAATGATAGGTAGGTGAATTGGGACACCCATTCTCCCAGGTTAAAATAGGTAGAGCCAGAACCTACTTTGAGCTCAAGCGGAAGATGCCTGTGTCCAAAAATATAGAAATCGTGGTGTTTCTTTTCTTCAATTTCCTTGCAATAGGCCCAAAGCCATTCACCCTCACCCAGGAAATGATTTTCTTCTTTCTCCATATTGGTGATACGGCTATGGGCAGACCAACTCTTGGCGAGCTTGATACCCAGGTCAGGGTGAAACCAGCGGAATAGCCATTGGGCAAGAGGGTTTGTAAACACCTTTTTCAGGAATTTATAAGAATAGTCTCCCGGCCCCAAACCATCCCCATGACCTACAAGGATAGATTTTCCCTCAACTTTTAATTCGATGGGATGAGTGTAAACAGGGATTCCCAGTTCATGGGTGAAATAATCCCCCATCCATAAATCGTGATTGCCGGTGAAAAACACGACAGGGAGTCCACGATCTCTCAGTTGGTGGATTTTAGAAATAAAAGGGATGAAGCCTTTTGGTATAACCTGCCCATACTCAAACCAAAAGTCAAAAATATCACCGACCAGAAAAATTGCAGCTGCATCTTCAGCGATGAAATCGAGCCAGCGTACGATCTTTTTTTCCCGGGTTTTACTGTCAGATTCATTTGGAGCTCCCAAGTGAAAGTCGGACGCGAAGTAAAGCTTTTTTCCATGCAGTGGAAAATCCAAGGGGGTAGATTGCATGATTAAAGATAGACGTGTAGAGACAATATAAAAAAAGCCCCGAGTAAATCGGGGCAACTATTAAATGATTCGATTGTCAGAATTTGGCTCCGGAATTGGATCTTTCAACGGGTCTGATGATTCAGAGCCTTCTTCATTGTCTTGAGAAGGCAATTCAGGTTCTTTTATCACCTCTTTTTTATTTGTGAAAGCTTGATAGGTGGTTTCCTTATCGAATGGTCTTTTACCTATCAGGCGTTCCAGATCGGCCTGAAAGAGAATTTCCTTTTCCAGAAGCTCCTTTGCCAAAATCTCCAACTCTTTCATGCGATGTGTGAGCAATTCCTTGGTTTTGTCATAGGCCGATTGGATCAGCTTCCTAACCTCCTCATCGATCACTTCCGCAGTGGTTTCCGAATAAGGCTTGGTCATTTTGTAGCCATCTCCCTTGGAGTCATAGAAGGACACATTCCCGATTTTATCGTTCATTCCATATACAGAAACAATAGAGTAGGCCATCTTGGTGACACGCTCCAGGTCACTCAGTGCACCTGTGGATATTTTCTTGAAAATAATCTCTTCGGCAGCCCGGCCTCCTAAGGTCATGCACATCTCATCCATTAACTGTTCGGTCTGATATAGGAACTGCTCTTTGGGTAGGTACTGTGCATAGCCTAAAGCAGCCACTCCGCGAGGTACTATACTTACTTTCACCAAAGGATCAGCATGCTCCAGGAACCAGCCCGCTACCGCGTGACCTGCTTCGTGGAATGCAACGATTTTCTTTTCCTCAGGAGAAATAATCTTGTTTTTCTTTTCCAACCCACCAATCACCCGATCTACCGCATCTTGGAAATCCTGCATATCCACGGCTGTTTTATTACGTCTGGCAGCAATTAAGGCTGCTTCATTACAGACGTTTGCGATCTCCGCCCCTGCAAAGCCTGGAGTCTGGGCAGCGCATTTTTTAGGATCTACATCATCCGCCGTCTTGATCGGCTTCAGGTGGACCTTGAAAATCGCCTCACGACCGTTAATGTCTGGTTTGTCAATAGATATCTGCCTGTCAAAACGTCCTGGCCTGAGCAATGCACTATCCAATACGTCCGGTCTATTGGTCGCCGCTACTACGATTACACCGGTGTCAGTTCCAAATCCATCCATTTCCACTAGCAAGGAGTTGAGGGTGTTTTCTCTTTCGTCGTTGGATCCTGGCATCTGCCCTTTACCTCTCGATCTACCTATGGCATCGATCTCGTCTATAAAGATGATGCAGGGTGCTTTTTCTTTTGCCTGCTTGAATAAGTCACGGACACGAGCGGCTCCCACGCCAACAAACATTTCTACAAAATCAGATCCTGAAAGTGTGAAGAAAGGCACTCCGGCTTCTCCGGCTACTGCTTTGGCCAACAGGGTCTTACCTGTGCCCGGAGGGCCTACCAGCAAGGCACCTTTAGGTATTTTGCCGCCCAGTTTGGTGAATTTTCCTGGGTTTTTAAGGAATTCAACTATTTCCTGGACTTCCTCTTTGGCCTCATCAAGTCCTGCCACATTGTCAAAGGTAATCTTGACCTTGTTTTCTGCATCAAAGAGCTGCGCTTTGGATTTCCCTACGTTGAATATCTGCCCGCCTGGGCCTGATGGGCCGGCCATGCGGCGCATCATAAACCAAAAGAGTACAAACAGTAGAATCAAAAAACCAAAGCTGCCAAAATAACTGCTCCAGTTTTCTTCTGTGGCTACCGATAATTCTATTCTGTCCTCCTGCGGAACCTGCTCTTTTAAAGCATCAAAATCATTGGCAAATTTATCTACAGAAGCTACCTGGAAGGAGTAGTGAGGCCCTTGAGGATTGAAAAAAGTGGAATTTGATTCAAGCTCTGTTTTATATTTCTCGGTGGACAGAGCCGTAGATTTCAATGTGACGTCCACTCGCTCCATGTTTTTTACCATGGTCACCTTAGACACGTCCCCAGCCAGATACATGTCTTCAAATCTCTTTTGGGTAATATCCACTACGGCATTTCGGTTTTGAACATATGTGAGTCCAAGTAAAACCGCCACCGCAGCGATGATCAGCCAAAGTTGAAATTTGGGGAAATTGGGCTTTTGAGGTGTCTTAGGTACAAATTTTTTGTTTTTATTCGTAGTATCGCTCATTTCTTATTAGGGTAATTTCATAAACTTAACGTTAACGGAGAGTCAAAATGAAAGTTTGGTTTATTTATCCAATTCTGGTGACTTTGGCATCTCCCCATAGGTCTTCCAATCCATAAAATGCTCTCCTATCTTTAAGGAAAATATGTGCTACAACGTTCACATAATCCACTAAAATCCACTGTCTGCCACTTTTCCCCTCACTTTTCCATGGGTTCCCTTCTCCTGTTTTAATCACTTCCTCTTCTATTGAATCTGCGATGGCATCAAGTTGGGAATCCGAATTTCCTGAGCAAATAACAAAAAAATCCGTGACAGTGTTTTTTATATGTCGTAAATCCATCAAGACAATGTCTGAAGCTTTTTTTTCTTCCATTCCTTTGATGATTACTTTACTCAGCTCTTCTGCTGTCATATTATTCATTTAATTTTGCATTGGGTAGGATAAAAATATCCATTTTCAGCGAATTCAAAATTTATGTATAAAATTCTTGCCAACACGATTTTTTTAGGGAAAGATGTACATTTTCTGCCAGAGTGTCATTCCACCAATGACAATGCGTTGCATCTGGTCAGGCTGGGACTGGCTCAGGAGGGCAGTGTCATCATCTGCCACAATCAGACCAAAGGGAAGGGGCAGCGGGGAAATGCGTGGGAGTCCGAAGCAGGACAAAATCTCACGTTTTCTTTGGTGCTGAGCCCGGGTTTTATGGATATTTCAGAGCAATTTTATCTAAATATGGCTGTTTCTAACAGTATTAGGAAGCTTCTTGTGGACTATTTGCCACATTTGGAAGTCAAATGGCCCAATGACCTTATTGTTCCAGGGTTTGGGAAAATAGGGGGCATATTGATTGAAAATATGTTTTCAGGAAAAGAATGGGAATATTCCATAGTGGGAGTGGGCATCAATATAAATCAACTTCATTTTGGCAGCAACAATGCCGCATCCCTTCATTCCATCACCGGAAGTCGGTTTGACCTGAAAGAGTTGTTTCGGTTGTTGGTCACACAGATGGAGCTGGGGTACATACAGCTGAAAAAAAGAAAGTTTGATGAAATTAAATCGGAATACCTCCATTCCTTGTACAGAAGGGATCGTTGGGATTCTTATTTAGCCAAAGGAGAACAATTTTCGGGGAAGATTGTTGGTGTCACAAGGGAAGGAAAGCTTGAAATGGAATTGGCAAATGGAGAAAACGTTACTTTCGGGATGAAAGAGGTGGCTTTTCTCTAACAGGGCCAGTTTTAAATTCCAAACTTTATGCGGTACCTTTGCACAAGTTTTTAGTGAAATCAATACGTTAACTATCAATATTATGTCAGAAACTAAATCTGAGAAATTTATTCAATACAAGGTAAAAGATATATCCTTGGCAGAATGGGGTAGAAAAGAAATCAAACTGGCTGAAGCTGAAATGCCAGGCTTGATGGCTCTAAGAGAAGAGTATGGGGCATCTCAGCCGCTTAAAGGTGCAAGAATCGCAGGATGTCTTCACATGACTATACAGACTGCCGTTTTGATCGAAACTTTGGTCGCTTTAGGTGCAGAGGTTACCTGGTCATCTTGTAATATTTTTTCTACCCAGGATCATGCTGCCGCTGCCATAGCCGCGGCCGGTATATCAGTGTATGCCTGGAAGGGATTGAATGAGCAGGATTTTGACTGGTGTATAGAACAGACCTTGTTTTTCGGGGAAGACCGTAAGCCTTTGAATATGATCTTGGATGATGGAGGTGACCTCACCAATATGGTTTTGGATCAATATCCGGAATTGGTCGCCGGGATCAAAGGTCTGTCGGAAGAGACTACAACAGGTGTTCACAGACTTTATGAAAGAATGAAAAACGGTACTCTTCCAATGCCTGCGATTAATGTGAATGATTCGGTGACGAAGTCAAAATTCGATAATAAATACGGGTGTAAGGAATCATTGGTAGATGCTATCAGAAGAGCCACTGACGTAATGATGGCCGGTAAAGTGGCTGTGGTAGGCGGATATGGGGATGTAGGTAAAGGCTCGGCTGCCTCATTGCGAGGTGCTGGTGCCAGGGTAATCGTCACAGAAATCGATCCTATCTGTGCCTTGCAGGCTGCAATGGATGGCTATGCAGTGAAGAAAATGACTGATGCAGTGAAGGAGGCAGATATAGTAGTGACAGCTACCGGTAATAAAAACATCATCACTGAGGAGCATTTCAAGTCTATGAGAGACAAAACCATTGTTTGTAACATTGGGCACTTCGATAATGAAATCGATATGGCTTGGCTAAATGGTACTTATGGCAATACTAAAGTTGAGATCAAGCCTCAAGTGGATCTTTACAATATAGAAGGGAACGAGATCATCGTGTTGGCTGAAGGCCGGCTGGTGAATTTGGGCTGTGCCACGGGTCATCCATCTTTTGTGATGTCCAACTCATTCACCAATCAGACTTTGGCGCAACTAGAGCTATGGAACAATACTGACCAGTACCAACCGGGAGTGTATGTTTTGCCAAAGCACTTGGACGAGAAAGTTGCGGCTTTGCACTTAGCCAAACTGGGTGTGGAACTGGAAGTGTTGTCCCAGGATCAAGCTGAGTACATAGGAGTAACTGTTGAAGGTCCTTTCAAGCCTGATTATTACAGATATTGATGATTTAATCCAGAGAGCCCCGGTGACCCCGGGGCTTTTTTGTTTATGGGTTATTTTCCCAAAACCACTGTGGCAAAACAGAGGGATTTAACTGAACTTTCACTTGCTGGGAACCTGTCAGTTTATTCCTCAGAAGGATTTAATAATAATTGTTTGCCATCAGGCAAAGTAGCGATCGCGGTGACCTGGCATGCCTCTGGTAGTTGTTCATATTGTACTGAGTATGTGACATGGGAAGTCCCCCCTCGAGATACTGTCCAGCTTTCTTTTGCTATGGAGGGGAGGATTTCATTTTGTCCATAACATTCTGCCGAATGGGTGACAGGGGTGTCCATACTGATTTCGAAATCCCGTCCTACGGCATTTACACCGGAAATTCTACCGCTAGAAGAGAGACTAGTCAATTTAGGACGGTGTGCTGCACTGTCTGATGAAAGTGAATCAGCAGCTAGTGAATCGATGACTATTGATTTTGTATGTAGGAATTTTCCTGAAAATTCGGTGCTTAAGCCATTTTCAGTCCTTTCGACCAGGTCTGTGAATTCTTCAGAAACGTGAATGGAATCTGTATTCGAAAAATATCGGATACCGTCCAGGGATCTGGCATCGAACTTATAATCGACATATTCCATGGACCATTTTTTATCAGAATACTGATTGGTTGTATCGTATTTGATAATCAACTTTCCGCTTCTGGTGTAGCTTCCAGATTGCGTACATTCCACGCCTGATACGAAATCCAGGATAACTTCTTTTGTCATACTGTCCAATATGATATCAGGGCAGCTAGGCAATCCCAAAGAGTCCATTTCCATATAGTCCTCCCACTGCAGCATCGCAAAATACAGGCTCTCATTCCAATCCTGCGAAATGCCGAACAACTGCCCCGCTTCCGCGGGAAGATCTGTATGGATTACTTTCTCTTCATCTTCCTTACAGCTAACTAAGAGCGGTATCAGACAAATAAGCGGGAAAATTAATTTTCTCATGGGTGACTGTTAAAAATTAAAGTTGGTTGTCTTTGCTTACTTCAATTACCAAGCCGAAATCCTTATCTTAGAGATCTACGATAAACCACAAATTTATGATTTTAGCGGAAGGAATGCTTAAACCTGGTGCGCTCAAAGGGAAAAATATATTAATAACCGGAGGTGGGACAGGACTTGGGAGATCAATGGGAGTGTATTTTTTGCAATTGGGAGCTAACTTGGTGATTACTTCCCGCAAGCTGGATGTGCTGGAAGAAACAGCCAGGAAAATGATGGATGAAAATGGCGGAAGTGTAATTCCATTGCTATGTGATGTAAGGGAGATCGATGAGGTGGAGGCTATGTGGAAAGCTGCAATAGATCGGCTGGGACAAATCCATGTCGTTTTGAACAATGCCGCCGGAAATTTCATAAGTCCCACCGAACGTCTTTCTACAAATGCCTTCAACACCATTTTGGATATTGTGCTGAAGGGGACATCACATGTCACCCTTACTGCAGGCAAGTATTGGATAGCACAAAAACAGCCTGGTATATTTCTGAATATTGTAACTACTTATGCTTGGACAGGATCGGGCTACGTGGTGCCTTCTGCTGCCGCCAAAGCGGGAGTACTGGCGATGACCCGCTCCTTGGCTGTGGAATGGGCTAAATACGGTATCCGATCTAATGCCATAGCTCCAGGACCATTCCCGACCGAAGGAGCCTGGAGCAGATTGTTGCCCGGCGAAATGGCCGAAAAATTTGATCCAGCTAAAAAAGTGCCAGTCGGAAGAGTGGGAGAGCACCAGGAGCTGGCAAACCTAGCCGCTTATCTAGTGTCGGATTATTCATCCTTTGTCAATGGTGAAGTAATGACCATAGATGGTGGAGAGTGGCTAAAAGGGGCAGGTGAGTTCAATAACCTGGATCAGATCCCGGGAACGATGTGGGATATGATGGAAGCCTCAAGAGGAAAAAAAGCTTGAGCCCCAAAGTGGCTTGGAGCTACCTGAAAGCTAAGTGGAAAATGAGAGATCTATAGACAGGGTGTTTGGGTGTTGGTGTTAATTGAGCAGTAGTGTTATTCCGTTTCTCCCCCACTTATCAAATTGTTTTCAATGGATTTGTTTTTCTGAACAGATTCTTTGATACTTTTCCTGAGCGATTGGTCCAATAGCATGGTTTCATTCTTAATTAATCGCAACAGCCGCTTGGATTCATCATTTTGCGGTTCGTTATCCATGATTTCCAGTATGCCCAGAATATTGGCTACTCTGGCTCTCAGTGTATGGGACTGCTCAAAGGCAAGTTCTTTTAGAAAGTAATGATGTTCTTTTAACCATGTTTCTTGTTTTTTTCGGTCTGATATATCCAGAATACATCCCAGTACTTTAGTGGGATGTCCTGTGGCCGCCCATTCTATTGTTTTACCAAATCCCAGAGCCCAGATAGTTTGGTTATTCTTTTGATTTATCCTAAACTCTTTTTTGAAGGGAAGATTTCCTGTGGCCTTAAAATGGCTTCTTAGATCTCGTATGAGGTAGGGGAAATCATCCGCATGGATATGTTTCTGCCAGGATATCGGGGTAGCTCCTGCAAGTTCATCTTGGGTGTAGCCGAGCATTTGTCCTAAGCCTTGGCTTATTTTATCCCCTTTTTTGGTCAGGTCAAATTCCCAAAAACCAAGTAGTTTATTTTCCAATATACTGTCGATGATTTCCTTCCCCTCCCTGGAAGTGCTATCAAAAAAATCACCTAGTCCCAGATTGTAGGGCGAGGACTGTGTGACTGGGTGGCCTATTCCCAGGCATGTCCCAAAGTCTTCAGTTATGAAGAAGAACTCCCATTTGGTGTCAACTAATTCACCTTGAGGGTGAACTATTTTTTGAAGATTTACAGTGAAGGATTGATGGGAATTTTTCCAGGCCTTTAATCTCTGGCTTTCATACTTTCCCCAGTTGTCAGCTGCAAAACAATCGGCAAAAAAAATTGGCTTCTCTTTGCGGTCAAAGAAAGTAGGGAGGGGGCCTAAGCCAGAATCGGATGAGATGACCCGTCCAGATTTGTCCAATGTGATCTGAAGGAAATATTCAGATATAACTGCCAAGTGACTTAAGGACTGGATAGCATCAAAATAATTCATGATTCAAAGCTAGTAAAACTTGTCAATTAACCTTCAAATACATAAAAAACTATTTGAAATACATAAAAAATTATTTTATAAATCAATCCTAGTTAAGATAAAGACAATAAAACAGTTGGTGTTTGAATATATTGTCCTCATCTCCCAGCCCTGCAAAGGCTACTCCCACAGACAGGGAAGCAGATACCCAGTGGCACCTGATATTCCTTCCATATATCAGAATTATTAGTTGGATCTTAGTACTATCATTCTTTTACACAATTTTACTGGGGTCACTGTGGTATCCCTCGGGTTTCTTCATAGCTAGCCTTGCGACCACAGCTAACGTAGTTTCAGTGGAAGACCAACAGTGTCACTATGACCAGGGGACTATGAGGAGCCGGAGGAGGGCGACAGCCCCTTAAGTCGCAACTGTAAAAGTGAGCCCAAGTGATGTCCAGGCCGTGGAGGTAAACACAACGGTCAAAAATTATTACTAGGGTGGGACGCACAAAGGGAAAATGGTGAAATATACCGTTGTTCTTCCTCCGGGCAGGACTATTGTGGATAAGCTACCAGGAGGAACTATAATAGATGTGAAAGAGGAGATCAGACCTATGTGAAATATGGAGATGCCAACTGCCTACCACCTACGAAACAGCACAAGTGGAAGAAGGTGAATAGTATATGCAGATGAATAAACAATAAAGGCCGCAAATGCGGCCTTTATTGTTATTGA
Source organism: Algoriphagus sp. AGSA1 (assembly GCF_021390545.1). GTDB lineage: Bacteria > Bacteroidota > Bacteroidia > Cytophagales > Cyclobacteriaceae > Algoriphagus. The sequence continues at coordinate 44,470 of NZ_JAJUWR010000002.1, forward strand.
CGGTGTTAACCCCCTATTCTTCATCTTGAGTGACTTCTGACACAGGTCTGAAATTGCCTTCCGGTAGTTGTTCAGCTACTTCGTCTTTTTCAAAAGGAAATACTTCCACAATTGGGCTTTCTACTATATCAGGAACCCTGAAACTTACGAGCATATTGCCTAAGCTTTCCTGAATCCTGTCGTAAGCTTCTTTGACATCACCGGCAGTGACAATCATATATTGGGTTACTTTCTTTTCTTTGCCGCTTTCCCCGTCAGCTACCATGTAAGATATTTTACATTTATGCCAGACATCTGCATCCTCATAAAAGAATACATCCACTATATTGCTCTTACTGATACCAGTCACCTGAAAATCACCCCGGATCTGGGAAGCAAGCCTATCATATAATATGGCTTCTGCTTCAGTAAAAGATACAGCATCCACTAGATATTGCTCAGAGATATTCTTTAGTAAGCCCTGCTCGTTTTCTTTAGCGTATTTGACTTTGCACAAAAACCAAGTTCTCATAATTCTTTCTGTTTGAGCCTCGAAGGTAAAATATATCCTGTTAAGGACAAGGCTATCTGTAGAAATAGCAATTGTACTTAGACCTTTAAGGGGATTAAGTATCTGACTTTCAATTGGAATTATTTCAGGAACCTAAATAGTTCTTTGAGGAAAATAAAAGTTTGGGTTGGGATACAGAAAAGAAGTAAATTATCCCAAAACCAAGTTCATGCGGGATAAAATCTGGTACAGCTTTCCTATACAGTTATTCTTTTTACACCTGAGAAAAAACCTTGGGCTTATTTTGGTGTGGGTTCTTTTGATGGGAGTGATTCTAGAACATTTTGGCGTTACACTAGGCATCCCATTCCTTTTTCTGGACCCGGAGTATCTCCACCAAGTATCATGGATCAGTTTTTTTCTGATGGGAGTCGGGTTTGCCATATTGACCATGGCATTTCATATGTCAACTTACATTATGGATGGGAGGCTTTTCTCTTTCCTGGCTGTTGAGAATAGACCCTTTATCCATTATTGTATCAACAATGGGGCCATACCCGCGATTTTTTATATTGCTTATATAGTTAAGTTTGTTGTGTTCCAGTTAGAAAATGACCTGCCTAATGACTGGGTGGTATTGGTTTACTTTGCAGGATTCTTTGCAGGCAGTGTATTGGCCTTCTCCGTCATTTTTGGCTACTCAGCATTTACAAACAAGGATTTCTTTATACTTTTTGCAGGCACGGTGGATAAAAGGCTGCGTAAAGTACGACTGACCAGGGCCAATGTACTCAGTCAGTATAAAGACTTGAAAACTCAGAAACACAAGGTACTTTACTATCTGGGTACTTCTCTTAAACCCAAAAAAGTGAGGCCTGATATCTCTAGGTTTGAGGGTACAATGCTGTTGAGGGTTTTTGACCAGAATCACCTCAACCTATTTATTATCCAGATTTTCTTGATCTTATTTGTGCTGTTTTTGGGTCTTTTCAAGGAAAACCCCTACCTGCAGTTGCCAGCGGCTATGAGTTCTACACTCTTGTTGGCAATATTGATCATGTTGGTGGGAGCAGCGAGTTTCTGGCTCAGGAGATGGTCCACCTTTGTGGTGTTTTCTTTCCTTATACTTTTAAATTATTTCAGCAATTTCAATTTTCTGAATCGGCCACATGAGGCCTTTGGTCTTGATTATTCCTTACCACCAGTGAACTATAGCCTAGCTCGCATGGACTCCCTTCTGACACCCGAACTGGTCAAAAAGGACAGGGATAATGTACTGGAGATCCTCGATAATTGGAAAGCAAAATTCCCAGATGAAAGTAAACCAAAACTGGTGATGGTAGCTGCCAGTGGTGGTGGACAGCGGGCTGCGCTATGGACTGTGCGGATCCTGCAAAGTATTTATGCTGTAGAGTCAGGAGAAGTGATCAAGCATACCGAATTGTTTACCGGGGCGTCCGGAGGCGTTTTGGGTGAGGCTTTTTTCAGGGAGATATATTTGAGATCCTTGGAGGATTCTACGGTGAACCCTATGGATACAAAGTACCTTGATCAAATATCTTCCGATAATCTTAACCCAATCATTTTCACATTATTAGTGAATGACTTGCTGATCAGGAATCAAAATTTCCATTACAACGGCAAAAAATACCTCAAGGATAGAGGGTTCGCATTTGAAAATCAGCTGAACCTGAATACAGGAGGTGTTTTGGACAAGCCTATCTCTGCCTATAAAGAACCTGAGTTTTCTGGCCGTATCCCACTTTTGCCCGTGACAACGCTGATCACCAATGATGGCAGGAAGCTTGTGATCTCTCCGCATTCCATGTCTTTTTTTGGTACCTCAATGCAGGGGAAGCTGGGCATCAACGAGAAGAAGCAAACAATAGATTTTTTGAGGTTTTTCGAAGCACACGATTCCAAAAACCTGAGATTCCTTTCAGCTTTGAGGATGAGTGCGACGTTTCCCTTTGTCACTCCAAACATCGAGCTACCCTCAGATCCTGTCATGGAGACGATGGATACAGGCCTTTCGGACAATTTCGGGATTCAGGATGCACTGCGGTTTATGTATGTTTTTCAGTCATGGATCTACGAAAATACCGATGGGGTAGTGCTGGTTACTATCCGTGATTCCGAGAAATCCACAGAGATAGCACCCAGTTTTCCCCCCAGGATATTTGAAAAAATATTTATGCCATTGAAAAACATATATGGTAATTGGGATAATGTGCAAACCATACAAAATGAAGTTCTTTTCAACTACATGTCTGAATCCATGCCTTTTGCTTTGGAAAGAATTGAGTTTGAATATGCCCCTGAGAAGGTGCAGGTAGGTGAATTGACGGAAAGCCAAGAGACTATGCAGAGAGCATCGTTAAACTGGAGACTAACGGCACGGGAGAAAAAGTCGATTCTTGAAAGTATTTATACGCTGAAAAACCAAAGCTCCCTGAAGCGGCTTGAAGAGTTGTTTGCCAAAGATCAGTCGCCGATAAAAGAAACTATCCAGCAATAAGAACTACAGGAACTTGTACTTCCCCACAAAACATGAACTGAATGGTAAGGGGATTATTTAATAATTAAACCCCAAATTAATAGGCAAACCCCCACTTTTTATAGATAAAGTGCATCAGCCATGCGGGCCCTATTAGGAGAAACTGAAGGTCGCGCAAGAAGGTGGGCTTTTTGCCTTCAATCTGGTGGCCGTAAAACTGTAAAATCCAGGACAGGATAAATATACCCAGACTTATCATCCAGAGCTTGCCGGGAAAAATTAAATCCACGAAATTGGCCACTGATAAACAGAGCGCTGAGAAAAGAAACATCCCTAGCGTGAGCGGAATTGAAAGCATGAGGTAATAAATCAAAACCAAGGCCAGAACTATGGTGGCCCAATTGGCAAAATTCCCCAAAAACGGCATCAACTCCGGAAGCGGGCCGGGTGGAATACAGAATATCAGCCCAACAATACTGAAGAAAATAGCTGGAACACAGAACCAGTGTATGAGCTTATTTGTCATGTTTTGATGACTCAGCCCGTATTCATGGAATAACGCGTCAATTTTTTTCATGGTATTTTGGGATTATATCGCTTAGATTTATTCAAAATACTAAATCTATTTTAATTCTTTTTTCTAAAATCAGAAATGTTCAGTTATTGGGAGAAAAAACACTTTTTCGATTACGAATTAATTGTGGTGGGATCTGGCTTTGTGGGGCTTTCCACGGCGATCCATTATAAGAAAAAGCACCCGAAAGCTAATGTGCTGGTGTTGGAGCAGGGGGTGTTTCCTTCGGGGGGCAGTACTAAAAATGCGGGTTTTGCCTGCTTCGGCAGCCTTACGGAAATATTGAGTGATCTCAAATCCATGGCAGAGGAGGAAGTAGTCGCTTTGGTTGAGAGGAGGTATCAGGGCTTGAACTCAATACGAACGCATTTCGGTGACTCAGAGCTCGGTTTTTCGCAATCCTTTGGGTATGAACTATTGGAGGGATCCCAGGAGGAGGCTCTAAATCAGATGGATACTGTAAATGACCTTCTCAGTCCAATTTTCAAAGAAGATGTTTTTTCTCTTTTAAAAGGAACCGGATCAATGGGGTTTTCTAATCAGATAAAATGGATTGTAAAAAATAAATTTGAGGGGGAACTGGATCCTGGTAAATACATGGCCTCACTTTGGATATTAGCCCAGCAATTGCAAATAAGGATACTTACTGGCGTTACGGTTAAGGAAATTAGGCATAACGAGGGCACAGTTTTGGCGGAGGATGGAGGAGGTAAAGTGATTTTGGGATTTAGATCTGAGAAAATTGCTATTTGTACCAATGCCTTTACCAAAAATCTATTGCCACATATTGCTATTCAGCCGGGCAGAGGCTTGATTCTATTATCTAGACCATTGGGTTTCCCTATACCTTGGCAAGGAACATTCCACATGGATGAAGGATATGTCTATTTCCGACAGGTGGAGGGAAGACTTCTACTTGGAGGTGCCAGAAATAAGGATTTTAAAAATGAGGAAAGCACTGAATTTGTCGTCAATACTAAAATAAAATCACACTTGGCACAGCTTGCGGCTGAAGTGATCTTTCCGGATAAAAAAGTGGTTTGGGAGACAGAATGGACTGGAATTATGGCTTTTGGCGGAATAAAATCCCCTATAATCCGACAAGTAGGAGGTAAAACTGCGGTGGGGGTTCGACTTGGTGGAATGGGTGTGGCAATAGGATGGCAGGTAGGACAGGAGCTTTCTGAGCTATTGTCCAGTATGTAATTGATTTTTTTTGTTAGATTCAGATTCTTAAATCACCAAACCCCAATTAATGCAAGGTTTTACCCGTATGCCGAAAGTCACTGATGCACTGATTCCGCTGGTTTTTTTGATAGTCTTATTAGTGCTGAATATCCAGGTTTTTGGAACAGATGGCCTGTCTGGATCTAACCAGATTGTACTCATACTTTCATCAATGGTTGCGGCATTGATAGCCATATTCCGCCTAGGATATAAGTGGGAAACGCTGCAGGAGGGAATACTCAAAAGCATCAGTGCGGCAATGTCAAGTATATTGATTCTTTTTTTGATCGGGGCTCTTGCGGGTACTTGGCTGCTCAGCGGGATCGTACCTGCTATGATATATTATGGTCTGCAGATTTTGAACCCCATCATTTTTTTGGTTGCGGCTTGTATTGTGAGTGCCATCGTTTCCATAGCCACGGGCAGTAGCTGGACTACCGTAGCCACTGTAGGGGTTGCCTTGCTGGGGATAGGGAAGGCACTAGGCTTCGAGGAGGGTATTATTGCGGGAGCGATTATTTCGGGGGCATATTTTGGGGATAAGATGTCCCCTTTGTCTGACACCACTAATCTGGCCCCCGCTATGGCCGGCACGGATTTGTTTACCCATATCCGCTATATGGCCAGGACCACTGTTCCATCCATTACTATTACACTTGTTATTTTTGTGGTGGTAGGATTGAACTATGATGTAAATGGTACGCTAAATGATGTACAGGAAATTTCAGGTGTGATCATGCAAAAATTCAATGTGACAGGATGGCTGTTCATTGTACCGGCATTGGTAATAGTAATGATAGTCCGAAAAGTGTCCGCCATACCAGCACTTCTCACCGGTGCTATATTGGGAGGGGTATTCGCAGTCATTTTCCAACCCGAAATCATCCGTCTGATCGCTGATGAGGATGCATCGTATGCTTATCAGAGCTTTAAGGCAGTGATGATGTCCCTCTACGGGGAAATAAGTGTCAGCACTACCAATGATGTAGTCAATGAACTGCTCGTGACCAGCGGTATGGGAGGGATGATGAATACGATATGGCTCATCATTGCCGCTATGGTTTTTGGAGGTATTATGGAAGAAAGCCGCATGCTGGAAGTACTTGCCCAAGCTATTATCAAGAAAGTACATAGCATAGGGGCACTTATTGCTTCTACGGTGGCTACCTGTGTTTTCTTTAACATCACTACCTCTGACCAGTACCTTGCTATTTTGGTGCCTGGGAGAATGTATGCAGATGTTTATAAGAAAAGGGGCTTGGCTCCTGAAAACCTGAGTAGGACATTGGAAGATTCGGGTACTGTGACTTCAGTTTTGGTGCCTTGGAATACCTGTGGAGCTACACAAGCTTCTGTTTTAGGGGTTGCCACATTGGTTTATGCCCCCTATTGTTTTTTCAATATTATCAGTCCCTTTATGACCATTTTATATGGATATTTCAAAATTGGGATCACTTATTACGATGAAGTAGAAGAAGAAAATCTGGCATGATACCATTTAAGATTACAAAAGAAGAAGTGAACGCCCTTCCGCTGGGACAGTTTGAGGGAGAGATGTTTTTAATAGATAAAGTTGAGGATGTTGAAGAAGTGGCTGGTTTTCTTGCCCAGCAACTCTTCATCGGCTTTGATACGGAGACCAAACCTGCTTTTCGGAAAGGAGTGATTAATCAGGTTTCCTTGCTGCAGCTTTCTACTTCTACCCAGGCCTTTCTTTTTCGGCTCAATGAGATTGGTTTTCCTGATCCTATCCGCAATATTTTGGAAAAAGAGAGTATTGTGAAAATAGGGGCAGCGGTGCATGATGACATCAAAGGACTGGCAAAGCTTACGGATTCTTTTTACCCCAATTCTTTTTTTGACCTAAATGACGAATTGAAGCGTGTGGGTTTTGTTAACATAGGCGTAAGGAATCTATGTGCTATGGTGCTGGGGATTCGGATTTCTAAGTCGGAGCAAGTCTCTAATTGGGAAGCAGAAACACTAACCATAAAGCAACAGCGCTATGCTGCCACAGATGCTTGGGGATGTCTGGAAATTTTCAAAAAACTAAAGAGTGAGGGGTATTTGGATGAGTTGTTCAAATAAGTACCTTGGAATACACTGGTTAAGGCCTGTTGAGAAACGCCAGATATAGATTAAAAGCTTTCATTTTGTATTTTTCATGCGAAAGGTTTTATAGCATTTCAGGAAGTCCCGATTAGATAACTTTGAATTCCAACCCTTCGATTTCCTGCAGTGCATGAATGACCAACTGTTCAATACCTTTTCTGAATTCTATGTGCATTTGGCAGTCCATCGCCATCTCCTGAGTCAGAATCTTTAAGTTGTGGGATTTTATTAATTTCATGACCTCATTTAATGCGACATAGGGAAAAACAAGCTGAACTGAAGAAGTCACATATTTCTCTATGATTTCATTTTCTTCAATAGCCAAAGCCGCTGAGGTCTTATAAGCATGGATCAATCCACTGATCCCCAATTTGATCCCACCAAAGTACCGGACGACTACTATAAGGATGTCTGTCAGATTACTAGACCGGATCTGTCCCAAGATCGGGTCTCCCGCTGAATGGTTGGGTTCCCCGTCATCGTTTGCCCTAAAATGATTCCCGTCTATACCCAGCATCCATGCAAAACAATGATGTCTGGCATCAAAATACTTTTTCCTAAGTTCGGTTAAGTGTTCTTTGATCTCTTCTTCATTGCTTACAGGAAATGCAAAATAATAGAATTTGCTGCCTCTATCCTTGAAGAGTCCCTCGCTGGTATGGGAAATTGTAAAATAAGTATCCTCAAATGTTGAACCATTCCTGAAGTCCGACATGTTTTGCTTGGCATTGATGAGCAGCGAAATTAGAAAAATAACAGATGGGTAACAGAATATCCATCTGAAAAACCTTAATTTTAACTAGAAGAAAAAATCTGATGATGTCTGGATCTCTTGTCGCACAATCCCCATTTGTTTTTACCATCCCAGGCACTAGTAATGCATCTGGAAACATTCATTTTTGGGAGGATCTGGATCTTTTTCCCAATGGAATTCAGCGATGTTTTTGGATCTCGCAGGTGAAGGAAGGAGAGACACGAGGCAATCATGCCCATAGACGGGAGTCACAGGTTTTGGTGGCTCTTTCAGGATCACTTCAGTTGGAAGTGCATTCTGTGCAGGCTCAGGTTTTTAAGTTTGATCTAACTTCTCCAGAACAAGCATTGTTTATTCCTCCGTTAAACTGGCTGGTGGCTAGGTTTTCCCCGGAGGCGGTGTTGCTGGGAATGTCGGATCGGGTATTTTCGGAAGATGACTACATCAGAGACTTTGATTATTTTGAAAAACTTCAAGAAAGTTATAAATGAGCCCCATAATCTTCGGGTGATTCCTGCCTGGAGGGCAACAAGGGATTATTTTTTGAGCAATTTTCTCTGCGAAGCCTATCAGGAGCAGCTGGATTTTATCTGGGAAAAAAGCCAAAAGTGCAAGGCAGTCATATCTTTCGCAATCTCTGAATCCGGTGAGGCGGTTTCTCTTCCTGAATCTCCATTTGGCGGGTTTTGGATAATGGAAACCTTAAGTTCGTCTTCAATAGAAGCGTTTATTTCAGCGGTTTTAGAAGAACTGGGCCATAGAGGGATCCGGTCGGTTACTATCACACAAGCCCCTAAACCATATGAAATTCAGAGTGATTTGATAAATTACTTATTGTTTAAAAGTGGTTTCGTCCAGAAAAAACTAGTAAGTCATCATTTCTTCATAGGTAGAAAAAAGATTAAGAAACAGCTGCAGAAAGAAACAGCTAGGCTTCAGTCCAAAAGCAGGGAGGTAGGTTTGAGGATCAGTCATTCCAATATCTCCAACTTTAAGTTTTTAAAGAGCATCAGGGAATGGAACATGAGAAAAGGCTATGAAATCACTGTAGATGAGGATAGGTTGGTCCGGCAGGTTTCGGAATACCCGGATCGATATTTTCTTACATCGCTTGCCAATAATGGAGAGGACATCGGATACTGTCTTGGGGTCAAACTCACGAGTGATTCCATATACTACTATTTATCGGCACTCAATCCTCAGGTGAATGTGAAGAATGGAGGTGAACTAATGCTTAATGACTTGTTTAAGGTAGCTGTGGAACAGAAAGTGAATTTCATCGATTTAGGTTCCTCAGATCTGATAGCCGTGGCCAATCATAGCCTGATGTTCTTTAAGTCTCGTTTCTCAAATGACGTCTCCAACAAAGTCACGTGGATAAAAACCATCTGAAATGTATATTGCCGACGCTGTCACCGTAATCTGTATTGCTTTTAACCACGAAAAGTGGATCGAAAAGGCATTGGTGAGTGTATTGTTCCAGGAATATGAAAATAGGAGACTGATAGTCGTGGACAATGGCAGTAGTGACCAGTCTGCAAAAATCATCGAAAATTGGGTGGGAAATAATGCCGAGAAGCTCCCTGTTTCAGTTATTTATAAAAGCAAGTCTGAATCTTATTGTCAGCTATTCAATGAGTTGTTGGCTCAAGTGGAGACCGAATATGTGGTAGATTTATCAGGTGATGATTTTCTGTACCCACATCACCTTTTTTTGTCAGTCAAAAAATTGAAGAAAGAGCCTGATGCAGCGTTTTTATTTTCTGATGCGACTATTTTGGAGGAATCGGGTGACCCGTCTTCCTTTTATCGGCCAGGGCAATACAAGGAAATAGAGAAGATAATTCAAAATGGGGAACTCTATGAGACCCTAATCAGGAAGAATTATATATGTGCGCCCTCTGTAGTGTTCAGGACTGCTATTCTCAAAGAAAACGGAGGGTATGACGCCACACTTTCCTATGAAGATTTTGATATACAGTTGCGCCTTGCAAAAAACAATCCGGTAGTTTTTTCAGGACATGTGGGAGTAGTGAAGAGGAAGCATGGCGATTCCCTTTCTGCGGGCCAGTACCAGGTCTATAGATCCAAAATGTTGCCAAGTACACTGAAAGTTTGCTGGAAAATAGCCAGCATGAATACTTCCCAAAGGGAAAATCTTGCTTTGAAAGTGCGCATTTTATATGAACTCAAGCATGCGGTTTGGTCAGCTAATTTTGAAGTTGCAAAAGGATTTGTTGAGTTGGGCAAGAAGTTGAAAATGAATGGATTTGAGTTTTTTTTCTATAAATGTTGGCTTCTTCTGAAGGTGGATATGTCCTGGTTGTATGCCAGATTTACCTGATCATCCCACCACTACTTCTATAAAAGGAGGATTGGAAAAGTATTTCCGTCCTATAGTCAGAATGTCCTCGGCAGAGAATGTCTTCAAATAAGCCAGTTTTTGGGAATAATAATCTAATGCCAACCCTGATCGATGCACGGCTTGAAACCCGTCTAGCAGATCAAAAGGCGTACTGAACTGCATCAGCATCTTTCCTATCAGATAGTTTCTCACTACTTCCAATTCATCAGAGCTGATTTCCTCTTCAGTCAATAGTCTTATTTCATGATAAATTTCCTTGATTACCTCAGGGTAATAAGCCTTTTGCACATCTGCAGCTATTACCCAATAATTGGAATCAATGACTTCCGCAAGTGCGGAATAAATCCCGTAGGTATGTCCTTTGTCTTCTCTTATGTTTTTTATAAGCCTAGAGCCAAAATATCCTCCTAAAATGGTGTTGAATACCGTTAGAGGTATAAAATCCTCGTGTTTTTTGGAAACAGAACAATGACCAATTCTAACGCTGCTCTGTACAGATTTTTCCTTGGGTTCCTTAACTGCCAAAAGGGTATCTATATTTGGTAACAACACAGAGTCCGTGGGGATCCGATTAGGTAGCTGGCCGAATAGACTGAGCAATCGGTCAAGTTCCTGGGAATCAAAATCCCCCACCACGAAAACCTCCAAATCCTGCCATAGCATATGGTTGTAGTAATCAAGTAGGAGGTCTCTGGACACGGCATCCACATGTGTTTCTTGGACTATGACTCCATAGGGGTGAGTGGCTCCAAATAGACATTTTTTGAAAACCTGGTTTGCCCTAGATGCGGTTTTCTCGTGTTCTACCTGGATGCTTAATTTCATCAGCGATTTTCTTTTTTCCAGCATTTCCGGGGGAAATGTAGCTTCGCTAAACATGGATAAAAACACGTCCAGAACAGTGAAAATATGTTTCTTTGTAGAAAGAAGCCCCAGTCCTTCATGGGAAAAGGAGGGGTTTGAATAAACCTGGGTGGCATAGAAATCAAAGAACTCCGCTAGTTCACGAGCAGTTTTCTGCTTGGTGCCTTCATGTAACATTTGCAAAGTAAACATCGGGACCAGCGTTTGGACTAAGGGAAGAGATGTGCGCCTGCCTTTTCCCATCACCTCAATTTTGACTGCATTCAAGCCAGGTGTGGGTATATAGAAGAACTTAGATCCATTGGAAAGGGTGCGTTCCAGGGGAGGTAAAAGTTCAAAATCTTCAGGAATTTTAAATTCTGGAGCTTTTGACCTGTCTAAAATCATTATTCGTTGGGGATATTATACATCAGTGTGAACCTGAGGGTCTCGGCCAATGGGTGGTTTTGCTTTTGTGGAACCAAATAGGAAAAGTCAAATCCGAACCGCTTATGGTCAAAGCCTACTCCCATGGTGAAATACTTTCTGCCTCCTTTGTTTTTGTTTTCATAGAAATACCCTGTTCGAAGAGCCAACAGATCATTATAGATGTATTCTACACCGAACGAAACCATTATTTCTTGCATTTCCTCCGAAAACCCGCCCGGAGCATCACCAAAGGAGCCGAACATACCGGATATTAATGGGCGGTTTGGATCTTTTCCGTTACCTGGTTCAATAATAAGGTTGCCATTCTCGTCAGTCTCTAAGGTGCCGTCTTCATTCGTTTTGTAGATTGGTGGCGTTGGTACCAATAGCTTGTTGAGATCCAAGGCAAACGTAAGGGTGTTTACGGGATCCAAATCAATAGAGTAGGCTGTGCCTACCTTTAAATTGGTCGGGATGTAATCCAGATCATCTGCGGAATTATATGTTATTTTGGGGCCAATGTTGGATATACTGACTCCCCATGAGAAGTTTGCGTCCTTTGCCCCGGCAAATACAGGTTTTGAATAGAAAAGCCCCACATCAGTACCTACACTGATACCGGGTTTTGCCTCACTGCCTCCTACGGAAGATATATTTCCTGATAGATTGGAGTAGATAAACCGAGCGGAGATACCCAGTCCTAGATATGTTGAAAGTTTTCTGGAATAGGTTCCGCCAATAGCTATATCTCTAGGGTTGAATTCACCGAGCGGATTTCCTCTTCCATCTGTAAGCTGGATATTCCCCATATTGAAATATCTCAAGTCAAATCCAAAGGCCGAGACTTCATCAATCCTAAAAAATCCCGTTAGGTAACTCAAAGACATGTCATTGACAAGCTTTCCCAGCCAAGGTGAATAGGAAAGCGAAAACCCCATCTGATCTTCTATAAAGGCAAGTTGCCCTGCATTCCAATGGGCTGAATTTGCGTCAGGGGAGAGTGCCACGCCCACATCTCCCATGCCGGAGTGCCTTGAGTCAGGAGCAAAATTCAAAAAGGGTACGGCGGTGGTGATCACTCTACGATCAGGATCCTGACCGGATATAATTATGCTGTTCTGAGCTTGCACAGTTAAAGTAGCCAGGGTAAAAACTGCAATGAGTACGTTTTTCCTATTTCTAGAGGCTATTTTTTTCATTGAATCACGATTAATCCGCTCACCGTATCAGTAGAATTATCAAGCTCTGACTGAAGCGTTATTTTGTAAATATAAGTTCCTTTTGCTGGATATTTGGTTTGGTTTTGTAAAAAAAACCATGACAAATCCCCAATTCGGGCATTAGCTTTCACTAAACGCCTGCTTTCCGAAAATAGTATCTTTCCGTCTGTTTGGTAAACGGCAAGCGTAAGATTCAGATTTTCTCCAGTCTGATTGTGTTCAACCTCAAAGTGACTTACAATATGCGCAGGATTGGGGTATGTCTTATGATTTAATATTTGAAGACGCCCGCTTCCTTCTACCCATATTTCTTGGGTGAAATCACTTCCGTTTCCTAATATATCCCAAGCCCGGATAGTTACCAAATTCCTCCCTTCTTTTAATTGCCTTAGTTCAAACATCACTTTTCCAGCTATAAATGTATTGTTTTCCGATTTGAAGAATTCATTTATAACTATGGGGTCATGCCCGTTTACTTGTACAGTTAAGTTCTCTTCGGGTAGAATTCCCGAGATATTTATCCCACTGGAATCAGTCAAAGAGGCTTCCATAATAATCGTAGTAGAAGGGAATTTATAGGGGGGGGTGGATTCCCCTCCAAAAATAGCAGAAATAACGGGGCCTTCGGAGTCTTGTGGAATATGATCGGATATACCGCCAACAGTAGATATCTTCATTCCGTAGGCTTCCCATCTGTTTTCTTGACTTTCACCGATGACCCGTATTCTTCCTTCACCAAAATCGGGATTTATATTTTTAGGGATGATCATTTTGCCTTTGATCATCCCGGATACTATCTCACCTGCACCCTTAAAAAGGATGTTTTTTTCTTCTGGGAACTCGACGGCACTACTTTCGTCTCCCAGGGTTTTGCTCATGGCTGCCTTGTCCCGCAATTCTATGGTGTATGTTCCATTAAAATCCGTTGCAATTCCCCCTGAAGCTGGGTTAAGTACCTCTGCTTCATACATCACTTCCTGGAGTGCTGAAAGTGTATCTAGGGTTACTTGGTTCCGAGGAGATTTCAGAGAGGTGATATTTATATCAAATTCAGCGGAAGCAAGCCTCATACTGGGATCAGCCAGCAAGCTGAAATTTCGGTTAAGTACCCCGTTTTGGCTTTGGTTTTTGGTGTTTCTGAAGATACTGCCCAGATCTTGGTACTGTCCATTTTCCGGTTTGAACACTTCCTTAATAAAAGCTTCATTCAGAGAAAAATTAACACTGCTAAAAACCGGCCTACCTGTCGTTAGAAGGCCGATAGCTCCTTTGTTAGGGGCTATCAGAAGCTCTTCGGCAGCAGACCGGATCAATGGGCTGTCATGCCTGCCAAATTCACAGGTGGCTGTAACCCAAAGGGCTAATTGATCCTGGTTTGCCCAGTTGGATATATCTGAAGCAAGGAAAACCTCCTCAGCAGTGAGTGTGGTCTCGTTGCCATGTCCTACGTAGTTGAGCAATAAAGTGCCACGCTCAAGTACCTCCTCCAAGGCGGTTTTGGCTTGTGGAGAAGACTGTCTATCTCCGTCTCTCCGCTGCTCGTACCTGTCCAGATACAGCTTCTCCTGTTTGTATTCTTTGTAAGTATTGGTTAAAAAGGAAGAGAGGGACTCAGAATCCCTTACATGAATGTTGTTGTCTCCGTCATCGGCAAAAAAAGTCACCGTTTTTTTCCATTCGCCGTGGACTGGACTGCTTTCATACTTGATGATTTTATCCACAGCTACCCGGGCTTCCTCAGGCGTAATGACAGGCAATCTTCCCACTCCGATTTGCAACAATTCATCGTCCTTACGGTTTTCATCCCACTCACCTTGCCCATAGTCGAGTAAAGATAAATAATCATCCGAACTGAAAGTCGTCAATGGGTTTAGACTGTTTCTGCTGGTGTAAATAGGCACAAGGCTTGGACGCCCGCCTAAAATGCCTTTATAGTCAAAAGTACCTTTTCCCAGGATCAAGACATTTTTTAGTTTCCCTCCACGGTGATAGTGCCAAGCAAGGAAATTCCGGATAGCTGTCAAATCTGGATTGCCATATCCAAAAGCATCGTAGATCTCATTTAAGTAAGCTACCTCAGTATAGACACCCATACCAAATTTATGAGTGCTTAGTCTTTCTGCTGAAGATTTCAGTGACTCATGGGTGACTATCAGCAGTTCTGGCCAAGAAGATGTTGTTCTTAAGGAAAGATCTGCGGTTTCAAATTCAGATATTTCCATAGTCTCTTCTTCCTTGAAAACAATAAATTTCTGTCCGGATACGCCGGTGTCCGAAGTCAAATCAAATGCTATTGGCAGGAATACATCGCTGACTTCCCAGATGGATAATCCAGGTAAGGTGCTTATGGATAGTGGGAGAGTTTGGTTAGTCGTATATACACCTTTATCCAAGGATGAGCTGATATGTGGCACCCCTATTCCTATATAGTGAAAATATCCTCTGGCATTTGGATCTGGGGACATGTAGCTGATTCTGAGCCTGTCTGTTTTTTGGTTTGCCGGGAAAAATTCCCCCTCTACATAACTTTCAAAACCTTTGACTCCATAGGTATTAGCAGGCACACCTTGGATTATACTTTCAGCAACCGTCAGGTCATCTACGGAGAGGTTAATGGTGGACTCGGAAACTGATCTTCCCATGACCACAGCGGATACTTTCCAGGCTGCGTTTGTGTCAGTGGATAGGGGGAAAGCGTACCCTCTGGTCACTCCGGGAGCTACTGCTCTAGAATACCATGTCCGACCTGAATTTAAAATATTGTTTTCTTCTTCTTTGAGCCATTTCCATTCATAAAGTATTGTCGGGGATTCAGGTCCTGGCTGTGCAGTTATTGTTTGCACCCCTTTTGGATTGGATGAGAATCCTATCAAAAAACTTAGGGAATCAGTGAATTGGTTAGGGGAAAATACAGTTTGATTAACTGAATGAGAGTACGAATCGGATGGAGGGAGATAAAAGTACAAAAAACCGTTTTTTTCCAGGCCTGGGATTTCCTGCAATTCCAAATTGTTACTATCTACCAACTGAGGAAGCATGCCCGGATTTCCATATATTGTCAATTCGCCCAGTGAGGAAGCCCCTAACTCTTTTGCTTGTTTAGTGCTTATTTTATATACACCTTCATTTGGGACTTTAAACTTGTAAAATGGGTTTTGGGCACATGCCGAAGCAATCAAGATAAGATTGGTAATTATATAAAACAGAAGTCTGGCCAGGGACTTCATTACGTATTGATTCGGTTTTCAATTATTGACAATCCTAAATAAGCAACAATCACAAGTGGGATTCCTGCCAATCCTAATGATAAAATGAGGATTAACCCTGTTGCCAAAAGAGCATACCTGAACTTGTTCGCCGCAAAGGAATAAGATTTGAATTTCAAGGCGATGAGCGGTAACTCGGCCACCAATAAAATCGCGAAAATCCACGCTATGCCCACAAGAAATAAAGTAGAAGTCAGCCATACCCCTGTGGATGACCATTTAATAGCGAAATAAGGCAATGTGCTGATAAACAATGCGTTTGCTGGAGTAGGTAAGCCGATGAATCTATCGCTTTGGCGGGTGTCGATATTGAACTTTGCAAGCCGCACGGCAGAAAAGACCGGGATTATCAGTGTAAGGTAGGAAAGCCATTCTATTCCATTGTTCGCCTTGGCCATTTGAAACAGAATCATCCCTGGAAGGACTCCAAATGAAATCAGATCTGCCAGTGAGTCCAGCTGTTTTCCTATTTCACCTTGTACATTTAGCAACCTTGCCGCAAACCCATCAAAAAAGTCAAAAACCGCGGCTAAAATAATAAAGTAAGCCCCAGATAGAATATTTCCATCGAGGACCCATATGATACCAACCACCCCGGAAAGTAAGTTAAGCAGTGTGATAGTATTAGGGATATGGGATTTGATTTTCAACGTCTTGCGTTTTTACCCACAAATGGGTTGTGGAGTTTCTCGAAAGATATGGTGGTTTCTGGACCATGCCCGGGGTATAATACCGTTTCTTCCGGTAACGTAAAAAGAACCGATTTGATCTTGCTAAGAAGTAAATTATGGTTGCCTCCCGGAAGGTCTGTGCGCCCAATGCTGCCTCGGAATAATGTGTCACCTGCTATGCACTGTTGGGATTCTTTATGGTAAAAAACCACGTGGCCCGGAGCATGCCCCGGTACAAAGAGAATTTGCAGGACTTCACTTCCGACATTAATCTCTTCTCCCTCTGACAGAAAGCCATCTGCTTCGCTCGTTTCATATCCGACAAAGCCGTAATTGGGAGCATATGCTTCCACTGCTTTCAGCACGGCCTCTTCCTCTCTATGAATCAGAAGCGGTACTCCAAATGTTTTTTTTGCCCAAGCGTTTCCCAAAACATGGTCTATATGACAATGGGTGTTGAGCAGTTGGGTAACCCGGATTTTCTTATCACTCACAAAATCCAGCAGCTCCTTGCGTTCGGCCAGATCAAAACATCCTGGATCTATCAGTACAGCATCGCCTTTCTCATCATATAGCACATAGGTGTTTTCCTGAAATGGGTTGAAAGTAAAAGACTTAATATGCAGCATGGGAAATGTCTCGGTGTAATGTGACAAAATAAGGAATTAAACCTTTATTTTGGGCTATGGAAATCGATTTTTTGCTAATTGGTCGAGGTCTCGCCGGGACTGCGATGGCTTATCGCCTTAAGCAGGCAGGTAAAAGCATAAGGATAATTGATCAGCCAGAGGCTAACAACTCAAGTAGAGTAGCAGCCGGACTTTTCAATCCTGTGACCGGTAGGAAGATGGTAAAAACCTGGAAGGCTGATATGCTTTTTCCGGAAATTAAACCGTTTTATAGAGGGTTGGAGCGGCTTACCGATAGTAAGTTCCTTACCGAAAAGGCAATTTATCGTCCTTTTCTCACCATAGAAGAACAAAACGAATGGATGGGGCATAGTGCTGATCCCAGTTGTGAAGCGTATTTGGAAAGAATATATGGTGAAAGCCAGTCTGATTTTCTCAAGGATCCTTATGGGGGTATTATGCTACGCAGCTCAGGTTGGCTTCATATCAACAATCTACTTGACGCGATGATATCGTATTTTCAAGAAGAATTGATTTTGGAGCGCTTTGATGAACATTTGCTTTACCGTGAGTCAGAACTCTGGCACTACAAACACTTGAAGGCCAAATCAGTTATCTATTGCAACGGTTTGGGAGCAATAAATTCCAGGTTTTTCGGTTTTTTGCCTTTTTCCCCAGTGAAAGGGGAAATATTGGAAGTGAGGCAGGGGTTTACACCAGATTACATTGTGAATAGGGGAGTATTTAGAATACATTTGAAAGAATCAGTGCATAGAGTAGGGGCTACCTATACCAAACATGATTTGGATCAAGGTCCCACAAATGAGGCCAAAAAAGAAATATTGGAAAGACTTACAGATTTGGTTCAGCTGCCGGTTCGGGAAATTATCAGCCATAAGACGGGGGTAAGACCTGCGACTAGAGATAGAAAGCCTTTTTTAGGGAAACATCCTATCGAAGAAGGCGTTTACATATTCAATGGTTTTGGGGCCAAAGGTGTTTCACTAATCCCTTATTTTAGCGAACAAATGCTAGGTTTCCTTTTAAATAAAAAGGCTATTGATAAGGAAGTGGACATAGCTCGGTATTTTAATTATATTTAAAGACATCTTTCAGAAAATCGAATGCGATATCATCTTTTCCGGATTTTAGTTTTTGCAGGGCTATGGTTAAATTCGTTTTTTGCCCTAGCTCAGTTTGACCAAGAGCGTTTTGGGAAAAACAGAATCCAGCACAAGCAGTTTGAATGGTATTTCTATTCCTCAAATAATTTTGAGGTTTATTATTATGACCGGGGCGGAGCTAACGCCAAGATGGCCATAGATTTTTTGGAAGGGGAGTTTAACCGGCTTACCCAGATGATTGGCTATGTGGCTTATACCAAGCCTAAAATTTATATCTATAATTCTCCCGAAGAACTGCTCCAGAGCAACGTAAATCTCAACAAGGAAGAGTACAATGAGCAAGGACAGACTAATTTTAACAGGCTGCTGGCAGAAATTTCCTATAAAGGGGAAGTGGATTTGTTCAAAGAAGACTTGATCTATGGTACGGCGAAGGTGATTATTGAGGAAATGCTGTATGGATCTTCCGTGTCAGATGCATTCCAGTCCAATCTGACGAATAGTTTTCCGGAGTGGTATGTGGATGGGATAGCCTTGTACTTGGCCAAAGGATGGAGTAGGGAAATGGATGATTATGTACGGCATTATTTCCAAGAAGACGAAACCCCGAAAATCTTCAAGTTGAAAGAAAGAGAAGCTGCCTTGGTGGGGCAATCTGTCTGGAATTACATTGCCGAAAGATATGGAAGAAGATATGTATCCAGTGTGCTAAACCTGTCCCGCATCAATAGAAATGAAGAAAACAGTATTGCAAATACAGTGGGGTTGAATTTTAAAACCTTTATAGAAGACTGGAAGCAATATTATCTGAATGTGAATAAGCAAGTATCTTCCACTTTTAAGGAGCCTGACAAAAGTGCAGCGGTAGCCTATACTTCCCCGAAATTCATTGGGGCGATTAATGATGTCAAATTCAGTCCAGATGGGTTGAATCTGGCCTATGTGATCAATAATGGAGGTAAATATAAGGTTCAGGTGAGGGAAGTAAGCACTGGCCGGGAGCAGACGATATTTGCCGGAGGGACTTCTTTGCAGGATCAGCAAGCTAACTTTAAATCCCCGGTTATTGCATGGAGAGATTCCGCCAACATTGCCATCGCCTCGTTTAAGAGAGGGTTTACCACACTGAGGCTCCGGTCGCTGGACGGGTCCAACCAGGACAAGATTTTCCTTAGGAATATCACCCAGATTTTAAGTTTGGACTTCAATAGCACTGGTAGAAACATGGTGCTTTCCGCAATTTCAAATGGGAAATCTGATATCTATACCCTGAATGCCAGAGGAGCAGGAAGAAGGCTGACAAATGATTCCTTTGACGAGTTAACTCCGATGTTTTTAAATGATTCTACGATTATTTACAGTTCTAATCAGACGGATCTCCCTGATTCCCTGATGGGTAAAAATCTTGAACTGAACTCCTTGCCAAACTACTATAACCTGTATATGGTGCAGGTGACCGATACGGTGATCACAAAGCAGCTGACCAATTCCAATAGTAAGAACATCCTGCCGAGAAGGGTGAATAGTAACTCGATCGTTTACTTAAGCGATCTCAGTGGTATCAACAATCTGATGAGAATGAGTATAGGGAACCAGGTCTCTAACCAGATATCAGCCTATAATAAAAGTGTGGAAGCATATGATGTCAATTCCAGAATGAATCGGATTGCTTATTCTGTTCGGGATGGAAGAGAAAGCTACCTGGTGGTGGAGGGATTCTCAAATGCAGACCAATTCACCCCAAGTACTCCCAGGATACAACTTGAGCAGGCGAAAAGCCTGAATGAAAGACTTGCTGCCCGACGGATGACGGAAGAAAAGGAGGCAAAAGAAAATTCACCTAATCCTGCCGAGAACACTATTTTTCCTGATCAGCAGGATCTCACACCTATTGATACAATTTCCAAAAACCCAACATCCTCTATAGATCTTAAACGGTTAAGTTTTGAAAATAGGAGAGGGATTAATACTGACAATTATTCCTTTGATACCCTACCTTCAAGTTTGGAATCCCCTGCGGCTTCAGCAGCCGAGGCCAAAACAAATCTATTGGAGACATTCAGAAAAGAGAGTTTGAAAAAAAGAGTTACAGGCCCAAGCCAGATGGAGCCACAGTTTTTCATCAACAATATCAATACCCGTTTTGTGGTAGATCCGCTGAGGGGATTTGGAATAGGTCTTACCGGAAAAATGACTGATTTGTTGGATAATCATGTCTTCCATGGTGGGGTTATGACCACGCTTGACTTCAGATCCGGGGGAGATATTTTCTTTGAGTATGAGTATTTGAAAAGCAGAGTTGATTTTAAGGGTAGATTTGACCGGAGAACTGTCCGAATAGAGCAGGGGGATGTCACTTACCAAAAATACGTATTGACAAAGGTGGAAGCAGGATTTTCTTATCCGCTCAACGCCAATGCAAGAGTGTCTCTAACACCATTCGTTGCCAAAACGCAGTATTTCAATTTGAATCCCGATTCTCTGATATATGGGCAAGTGCCAGAGCAGAATCGGTTTGACGTTAATTATATAGGAGGTAGAGCTGAATTCGTGTATGACCGCACCCAATCTCTGGGATTGTATTCCCAGTCAGGATTCAAGGCCAAAGTAGGATATACGCAGTATCATTCATTCAAGCATAATGACCGATCTTTTGGTAACTTTTTCCTTGATCTGAGGGAGTATTACGCCATTCACAAGAATATAGTGCTGGCTGGAAGGTTGTACGCTGGTTCATTCATGGGGAATAATCCGCAGACTTATATGTTAGGCGGAATGGATAATTGGTTGTTTAATGAATTTTACAACCCTCCGACCAACAGACCGGAATCTTCTCCTATCAGAAATCCATCGGGAGTGGAGAATTCCAATGTTTTATTTGCTGATTTTGTCGATTTGAGAGGATATGACTATGATGAAATCAGAGGTAGGAATATGGTGACTTTTACCGCTGAGTTACGAGTGCCGGTCTTTTCATATCTCACCAGGGGCAATATCACCTCAAATTTTATCAGGAATTTCCAAATTGTCGGGTTTTATGATATTGGTTCGGCATGGAATGACTCGGCTCCATGGGAACGTATAAACGATCAAAATACTGAAGTGATTAACACCGGGGGATCACCCTTCACCATTACATTAAATAATTTCAACAATCCTTGGCTCCAGAGTTATGGCGCTGGTTTGCGTACAGTTTTGCTTAATTATTACGTGAAGTTTGATGTGGCAAGACCCATACGAAATTATGAAGCAGAAGACTTAAAGTTCTATGTAACTTTAGGCTTCAATTTCTAACTACATATCTTATTATGATTAAATCAATGACCGGCTTCGGCAATGCCGGATTTGAGGATGAGCGCATGGTGATCCAGGTGGAGGTACGCACCCTCAATTCAAAATTTTTGGATCTATCTATCCGGAGTCCGAGACAGTTTAATGATAAAGAACTGGAAATAAGAACACTTGTCCAATCTATTTTAGATCGGGGCAAAGTGAGTGTTACCATTGATTTTCAATCTAAAGGTGGCACGGAAATGCCTGTAAGCATCAATGAGGCGCTGTTTGGGCTTTTTTACAAGAAGTATAAAGACCTTGCCGGGACTGTAGGAGATGATTCTCAGGATATTTTCAAGTTGGCGATGCAGTCGCCGGGAGTAATAACTCAACTGGCCGGAGAACAAAGAAATGACCAGGAGGATTGGGAGCAGATAAAAAAAGTATTTACCGAGGCACTGGCAAAATGCAATGCATATAGACAGGACGAGGGCAATTCGCTGGAGGAAAAGCTTCAACGAAATATACGGGAGATCGCCAATGGCTTAAAACAAATAGAAGCAGAAGAGGGAAACCGTAAGGAGAGAATCAAGCAGAAAATAAGAAACCACTTTAATGAGTGGCTGGACGAAAATTCCTTTGATGCCAACCGCTTTGAACAGGAGTTGATCTATTATTTTGAAAAACTCGATATCACCGAGGAAATAGTGAGGTTAAATACCCATCTGAATTATTTTGAGAAGTGTCTGAATGAAGAAAACAGCCAAGGTAAAAAACTTGGTTTTATCAGTCAGGAAATAGGCAGAGAGATCAATACCATTGGTTCCAAGGCGAATGATGCCGGTATGCAAAAACATGTGATTCTGATGAAAGATGAGCTGGAAAAAGTAAAGGAACAATCTTTAAATGTATTGTAACAAAGAAGAAGCTGTCCCATAACTCCTAATTAGCACATATAGGGCTTCGACTTCGCTCAGCCAATGCTACATAATTATGAGACAGCGACTTTTTTTAATTCAGTCGGAAGCGTATGGGCATAGTCATTCGAGACCTTACTGCTTTGCCTCCCATTTTCCCTGGATTCCAGTTGGGGGAGTTTTCGATTACTTTCTTGGCAATTTCATCACATCCACCACCGATTGTCCTGACTAATTCTATATCCTGAATAGAGCCGTCTGTATTTACTACGAATCGTACTACCACCATGCCTTCTATACCTGCTCTTTTGGCCTGAGAAGGATATACCAGGTTTTTGTTAAGATAGGCATACCATGCATCCATTCCTCCTTTGAACATTGCCTGAACTTCTGCAAAATCTACTATTTTGTCCACATCTTCAATAATAGGAGCAGAAGAGATTTCTATTTCCGGTATGATGGTTTCTTCTGTGGTATTGAGGTCAATAGTAAAATCTTTGATTTGATCAAGCTCTATTTCGTCCGGTAATTCATTAATCTCTATTGGGGCAGGAGGTGGTGGGGGAGGAGGAGTATGAATTGTAATGGGGATGTCCAGTATCTCCCAGTCGTCTTCTATTCCTGCGATATCTTTCATGATCAGCTTATCTTTTGCTTTCCATTCGAAAGCCACCAATACCGAGCCCAAGCTAAAAGCTAGTCCCAAGTTGAATAATGCGCCAGACCATTTTCTAAGATCTGATCTTGGATTTTTTTTAGGTTCCATCTGTGTGTGATTAGAGTGTGGAAATGAAAATTACTCTAATAATTTACATTGGATAACTTACTGATACTAAATCACTAACATTATTTAACTAATTAAAAAGTTGTTAAATTTAACCAAAAAAAAAGACCCGACTAGTCGGGTCTTTTATTGATTTATAGTTTCTGATTAGCTCAGTTTAAATCGGATAGGCAGTCTCATACGAGTACGTACTGGACGGCCTCTCTGCTTACCGGGAGTCCAGTTAGGAGCGTTTTTTACTACTCTTACTGCTTCCTCATCACATCCTCCGCCGATTCCTCTTAGTACATCCACATCTTGGATAGATCCGTCAGTATTCACAACGAATACCACGATTACAGTACCTTCAGTACCCATTCTCCTTGCCTGGGTAGGGTATTTCAGATTGTCGCTTAGGTATTTGTTCCATGCTGACATTCCCCCTGGAGGTTCAGGTTGGTTTTCTACCACGTCAAAGATAGCGTCCACTTTTTCCTCAACAGGTGCTTCAGCGATCACTACTTCTTTGATTACAGTAGTTTCTTTCACATCGACGTCAAAGTTGACTTCGATTTTTTCTTCGATTTCTACCTCATCAGGAATCTCCTGTATGATAGGCTGCTCTACTGGCGGCGGTGGTGGTGGCGGTGGTTGCTCTGTGATCGGAATATCCAGCAATTCTTCGAAGTTATCAGTTACCTGACCAAGGTCTTTCAATGAACCGTCGTCAAATGACTTCCATTCGAAGGCAGCAAGGGTAGCACCAACAGCCACTGCCAAACCAAGATTCAGGAACATACCTGTTTTTCTGGTTAAGTCAGCACTGGGAGTCTTTTTTGCTTCCATGATACGTTTGGTTTATAAAGGTTAATTTTTTTCTGTTTCAGATTAACAATTGTAATAATTAATAGGCACTAATCCAAGCCGATTTTGGCAGTTGGAATCTTAAAATATGCTAATAATCCTGCTATTCCCCCTATTTCATTGACTATCATGTCCATATAGTCAAAAGACCGGAAGGGGATAAACAACTGGGCGCACTCTAAAACCACTCCAGCGGCTACTCCGAAAATCAAATAATTGGTCAGTACTCTACCCTCTAGTCCTGATATTTCTGCCCGTTTTACACCGACTCCACACCATAGGAAACTCAACATGCCAAAACAGATGAAATGAATGAGTTTATCTTGAAAATTAAAGGTGGCATCAGGGAAGTTGTTGCCAGGGGTAAGCATAGCAATGCAAATCATTAAAAGCCAGACGATAGCTATTCCTAGTCTCACAATGCTTTCCTTATTTGCCCACCAGGTCGGCGTATTCAGACGCTGAGAGTAATTCTGAAGGAAGATCGCCTGTGATCTTTACTTTGATCATCCATCCTTTCTCATAGGGAGATTCATTTACCAGTTCGGGGGAATCCTCTAATTCAGGATTTACCTCCAAAATCTCACCGGATACAGGCATAAATAAATCAGAAACGGTCTTCACTGCTTCTACAGATCCAAAAACTTCGTTTGTCTCTAATGTGTCTCCAATAGTCTCAACTTCTACATAAACGATATCACCTAACTCACCTGCGGCAAATTCAGTGATACCAATAGTTGCTACGTCACCGTCGATTTTAACCCATTCGTGGTCTTTGGTGTACTTTAGTTCTTGAGGAAAATCCATGTTTGTATTAGTTATAATTGAGCCAAAATTAATACGAATCGATTAAGTATAAAATCTATTGTCCTAAATTAAATCGAAGTTGTCCTCCGAAGGCAGTGGAGGTTCGTTTATATGCTGTAGTCACTCTGGGATCGTTGATAGTCCTGTCAAAATATAGGGTAAGATTTAAATTCTGATTGATCAGATAGGAGATGGTTGGACGGAAAGAAATGTTCAGATTCCCACTCGTCACCGTACTTCCTTCTTCGATTTTACGCTGTATTTGTTTCGTGCTGACCACCTTTGAATCCAACCTGAATTGCAAATCATTTTTTAATACGCTTTGTTTTCCCTGGAATTTGAAAGGGATTTTCACGCCTGCTTTTGTGTAGCCAAGGGAGAAGTTAAAATCGTTGCTTTTCTGTTCGGTGATTTGGGCATTGGCAAAGTTTAAGCCGAGACTTCGCTCTTTATTGTATATGACCGCAATATTCAATCGTTCTTTGGTAAGCATGTCTATCCCGATCAAAGGGCCAAACCGCTCAGTGAGCACTACGTCATTCAGGACGTATATAGGGATAAACTGCCCTTCGGAATTGATCTGGTCGGGCCTGGGGATCCGCTGCAAAGAGTTGTACAGTTCCAGACCTTGCTGGTACTGGAGTGAATTGGAAAAGTTGCTTGCCTCATAGGTGGAAGTGTACATGTGCTGCACGTTGATGCTGCTGAAGATTTCACTTAATGCCTTGATTCTGGAAAGCCCACGATAATCCAACCGCCAGTTGGGCAGCGGGGTTTTTGGAAATGGATTCATGTCAAAAGAAGAAGCATCTTTTCCTCTGTATGCGGCAATAAATGCCGGAATCAATACATCTTGACCATTAAGGGCATATTCCCCGCCAGAATTCATGGCATCCAGTCTGCTTTTGATAATTGCCCTGTTGTTCTCAAAATCAGTGAATAAGGATGAGACATTGTCAAAACCATCTTTATTGAAGCTGGTTCCCAACATGATTGTGGTGACTCTATAGGCTCCTAATCTATTGGGACTTATGGATTCATATTCTCCCGGAGATTCTGTAGAATTTCTAAAGATTTCTTGATAATCCCCAACTTCCCGTTTACTGGCATTTAATGTGATTTTAAAATCCTGAAATGGTTCTATTAAACTACCAAAAGTCATGTTTTTCACGCTAGTCTGCCTGAAAGGCTGCGTAAGCTCGCTACTCGGGGCTATGAGACCGGCCTGGGCAAATTCATTCCTGATATTTGCGTCCTGGCTACCAAGTAAGAATGCCAAACCAGGATTTTGAAAGACATCGTCCATTCCCAATATGCCTGCATCTGGCATATATCCAGGGAGGAAAGTCCCTTCGCTCTTCCCTACACTGAAGGTGATTTCTTTCACCATCATGAGGGACTTTATCAGCTTATTTGTGAAAGGGGTACCTATCGTATCTTCGGCTGAAACACCTGTCCTGCCAGGAATACTTGGTCGGTTTGGCGCATTTAGTGCTGCCAGTTTTTTGTTTTTATTGTAAAGCCTGATCAGGTCAAACTTTCCTATTAAGGATTGGTCGCGTGTGTTTTGGATGGAGTTGCCTAAGGTGTCTTTCTGACCTATCGCCCCGGTGAGCCAAGTATAGGTAGTAGCATATCTATAGTCGGCTTTGATCCAATCTGTGATCGGGGATTTATCCAGCGGCAAGGTATAGTTCATGTTAATGCTGTGGTTATAATTGGTGCGTCGGCCAAATCTCCAGGCATTATAGCGTACCGAATCTGATTTTTGTTCCGTATCCAAATCTCCCTGGGGCTCATCGACCACTGCCATGACAGTTCCGGTGTAGTCCACCCTCAGATTTTTGGTCAGATCCCAGTTCAGTGAGTAGAAGCGGTTGATGAAGAAGCTCTTTTGGAACAGTGGGTCAACACCTGCCGTGTCGAGTTGATCGTTTCTGTACTGTGACCTAAGATGTTTGCGGTCAATGTCCAGTCTCGCCAGTATGAGGGTAGGGGATAGATTCAGGTTGAAATCCTTGATCAATTTCAGATGAGGAGAGTCCAGAAAGCCTGCGTTTTTGAAAGGTTGTATTGCAAAGGGCTTGGGGTTATAGCTATATGTGACATTCCCTCGATATGTCTTGAAGCTGTAATCCTGAATCTGTGCGTTTGTCTGGTTCATTATGCCAAAAGCATAAGAGAAGGAAAAATTGCTCAGGTCGTAAAAATGATCTTTTGCATCCTGGTTGGTTTTTAGCTTTCGTACATTATTAAAGCTGATGTTTTTCCGGTTCACCTGGTCCAAAGCGATTTTGCGATAATCATCTCTTTGATCCTGTGTTTCAAATTTTTGCAAAGCCACCTCAAAAGGCACATCTGGGTTTAGCGGGTCAAATTCAGGCTTGGTAGTGCTGTTTTCTACCGAGAAGTACATGGGGATACTCACCCCCAATCCTTCAGGCAGAAGCTTGTGGATGTCCACGTTAGTGGAAATATCATATTGGGTAGTAGCGGATCTTGCTCTTTGGGACAACCTTGTTTCCAATCCACCAAAACCGATTGAATTGTGGCTGATCGATCCCGAAACCACAGCCAAATCAGCTATTTTCACGTTCATCAACGCATTGGCAGCCCAGCCATTAGATTTAGTGGCTCCTGTCACCCGGAGTTCATTTGCCCAGATACAGATGCTTCTACTTCCACCACCAGTTGTCCCGGGGTTTCTCACACCGATCATAGATGTTTGGGATTGGTTCAATTCAGGGCGACCTACCACCGTGACTGTGTAAGGACCTACCTGCTGGGAAAAAGGGATATTCATCGGGGCACGTCTATTGTCCCGCTCTACTTTCACACCGACGATGTCTTGGATTGCGATATCAATTTCATTGGCAGCTGGCCAGATTTGGGCAGGATCCCGTGTACCCTTCGGTGTGATCACTAGGGGTACCTCGATCTCATAAAAGTTATCTGTATTATCTGTACCTAACCGAAGGAAAGCAGTGATCTCTCCATCTTGTGCATCTTCACTGTCTGCATGCAAAAACATCTTGATCCGTTCGAATTGCACGAGGTCCAGCGTCACGTTTTTGAATACGGCACGGGCGTCTCTTGCCCCGAGATCTTCCACACATACCCGCAACGACTGCTCGTTTAATCTCCTCTCTACTGTAGAGGTGTTGTCTCTGTCTCTTGTAATACCCGGGGGCAATACGTATGGACTCTCGGTAGCACTTCCTTGACTGTTTTCTTCAATGCTGACCACATCTACCGTCACGTTTGAATTGTCAGGTTCGGGAATTTCGAAAAAACCTCTCTCAAACAGGGATTCCTGAAATACTCTCCATTGGCTGCCTACCATTCTGAAATTTGCCATTCTCAATACAACCGGCTGCTCAAAATCCGTGAGGTAAGTTCGTATCCACCTGATGGATTTGAAACCTGTAATATCGCCCTCTACGCGGTCTGGCTGGCGGACTGGAATACGGAATAAATACCAATCTACTGTTTCTCCATTTACATTGGCAGTGGTTTTATCCACAATGTTATTTTGTCCGACGACCATGCTGCCAGGTTTTAGATCCATTTCGTAGGCATAATAATTTTCTAATTCGTTGATGGTATTGTCTGAATTCAAGTCCTCATTATCTGGGGTGTTGGATCCCGATGGAGTATAGGGGAGGTTTTCAGAGGCAGCGACAGGTGTATTGCCTTCCATTCCATTGAATTTTTTGTAGCGTTCAAGGATTTTCACATCATTCTGGTCAAAATCCTCGTCGAGATAATATTTGAACAAATCCCCGGACACATCTTCCAGAATCTGATTTCTGGCAGACGCGTTCACATTCAGGCGATCTAAGAAGCGGCTTCTGAAAAAATTAGCTTCATCTTCATTTTTCAAACCATCCAACCCTACATCCTGATTTTGTCTAGATGTCTCAGAATTATCGAATGCGGGCAATAAAAACTGCTCACGGGTAATTCTGCCCCATTCATTTTCCCCGGTTTTTGTGGGATCTCCATCTGCGGGTAGTCCATTTTCGAAAGCATGACGACCATCTTTTAGAATATCCTCTGAAATATCACCCAGATTGATAAAAAGTTTACCCCCGGTGGTATTGTTTTGATTGAAGTTTCCGTCCAGTACCCTCCCGTTTTCCCCTTCTATAAAAGGATCCAATAGCCAGAATTCTATATATTCTATATTGGTCCGGTCAAAATCCACCTCAGTCGTAATGGCTCTAGTCACCCCGCCAAAATTCTTTTTGGGCTCAGGCAGAAATCCCTCGGAGGTCAGGTTAGGGTTGTAATTGTACATCCCACGCTCACTTGGGAAGTAGGCGAGTTCAAAAAGAGGCTCAGGGGTGACGATTACCTCCCTGTCTTGTTGGGGGAAAATTTCCTGCGGTAAAACCCTTCTCACGTAGTGGTTTCTACGGTCTTCCCGGGTAATATTGGAAGGGACACCAGGCCCGCTTTCCCTATAGAAAATGTTGTCTATATTGTACCAGGCTACCCGTGCCCGTCGATACGCTGTACCCAGATTGTCTTCAGTTTGGTTGCTGAGGTCGAATCTATTGTCAAAAGTCTGTGGGGTAGATGACAGTTTCCAGTTTTGATTAGCAGCTCCTCCCAAATTAAACGGGGTGATGGCGGCTTCAAAATCATCTATATAGGAAGCAGGTTCTCCATTTACCATATTGGAAGTCCCGGGGATCAAGTGGGCGAATTCACCACTGATTTGTACGAGGGAGGTTTCTTTCGTACTTGTAAAGGGGAGTGCATCTGCCATCTTGGTCAGCCACCTGGATTCATCGCTGAAATTCCCGTCCAAGCCCCAGAGGCTGTTTCTCAGTGTCTCACTTCCGGTGGCTATCCTGGTGACATTTGGTCTTTCGTTCAAATAAAGGAAAGTACCGCCTATATTGAATTTGTCATTAAAGAGATAGTCCAGCCGGGTTCCTAATAGACTACGGGTCTGGAACGAAACCAAATCGGCCTTTTCGAAACTTATATTGATTTGTTTGCCTGACTGCAGAATTGCGTCATTTATAATGACAAGTCTCCCCACATTATAATCTACTGTAAAGTCCACGCCTTCTGTCAGAGGAATGTTTCCTGCCTGCACGATCACGGATCCAGGGGAAATATTCAGGCCTGGTAACTGGATTTCACTAGCTGATCCTGCGGTCAGTCGTCCTTTTATAAAGTACTTATTGAGTCGGGTGACTAGTTCCGCATCGGCCTGGGTGGTTTTGTACAAGGTGTCATAAACGTATTTTTCCTTGAGGACCACTTCTCCGGGTTGGAAATGCTTTTCTAGATTTGAGCCGAATGGTTCAAGAACGGGGAAGACCAAGAGCCCCCTGTCAGTGAGAATGGTGAGGCCCTCTACAAAGTCAAAATTCCCATCAGGGGCCGGATCATTCTGTGGATTGAGGTTATCCAACCCTGTGAGTCGGATCAAGGGCTTGTCCTTGACTTCAGCCCCTTCCAATAGGGAAGGGTTGTCCAGTCCAGTACGGTCATCCCTATAGATCACCTGGAGCTGAAAACCATCTCGGGTAATCTGATTTGCATTCAGACTATAGACGTTTTTCATCATGAGATCCCAAGTAGGCGCCCGGGTGTTGATGCGGGCGGGGCGTAGGAGTTTCATGAAAATCAGCTCATCTTCCTGCCTGCTTTGGTAGTCTTCGGTCAGTTCGCCTACCTTATAGACTTGTCCGTTGTAGGTGTATTCATAGGAAACAGCAAGAACTTCATCATTTTGGAGTCTTCGAAAAAGGGATAAATAGCCAAGTTGGGGATTGAAAAAGTACTCCGTCTGATCCAGTTTCCTGGCTCCGTTGATTTGCTCGAAGTCAACTCCTTTTCTCAGTCCCAGGCTAGATTCCATCGCTCTGGCTCCGGTGTCGAAGGGACGGAAGGCAGGATTGTTTGAAATATTCGAATAGAGCAGGTTTGCGGCATTTCCAGCGGGGGCATTAGGTGTTCCTGTTCCTATGTTGGGATTAGAAGGATTAGAAATCACACGCCCTTCGCCCAAATCCATAAATGCGGCAAAATTCCTGAGTGTCTCGGTATTGGCCGCCCGGTTCATAATATAAACTTCTATTCTTGTCACATTTACACCTGAGAGCACTTGGGGAAGTCCTCTGAGCCAGCGCTCATAGTTGTCACGGAAAAAGTGGGCTATAAAGAAGTGTCTGTTTTCATCGTATTTGGAAGCCTGAATATCAAAAGATCTGCCCTGTCCATTGGCATCAATGGTCAGATTGTCCCGTCTTCCCCGCTGGGTAGAAGCAACGGCGGTTACCCCTAATTTCCCAAATTGCAGCTGGGTTTTTACACCGAAAAGATTTTGAGCCCCCTGGATCAAGCTGTTTTGAACCGGCATGCTCACATTGCCGATTTCGATGGATTGGATGATGTCTTCTTCAAAGCCATTAAACTCCAGCTTCATCTGGTTTTGAAAGTCAAAGGAATTATTGGAATCAAAATTGGCCCCGATCTTCACTTTTTCCCCAAGTGAACCATTGACGGCCATCTGGATTTGCTGATCAAAATTAAACCCTCCATTTTGTTGCTGACGAATAGGAAGCGTGGGGTTGTCAACACGCCTGAATATCGCCCCAAAATCCAGATTTACATAACCTGAAGGGACAATATTGATTTCACTGCCTCCAAAAAGCCTGTCAAAAGATGGGCTGACTGTAAGCGGTGGAATCAAGCCTCTTCCTTCCACTGCACTTTCCCCGTCTCCACCACGTGCCCTGCTTCTCCAGTAGTCTTGCCGTACTTTATACTCTTGGATTTTCGAGAATTGTTCGAAGTCATATTCTTGCTCATTGCCTACCCTGACGGTGTCAATCTGATCTGTAACATTATAACGAAGCGTAGAGTCCACCTTTACTGCTACATTCTGCGTGATGGGATTAGCCGGGTAAAAAGGTATTTGCGATTGTGAAAATGGGTTGCGTTGAGGGAATAGCGGATTTGTCCTCAGATTTTGCCAAAGCAAATATGAGGGAGTTAATCTCCTTTGATTCAAAGAATCAATCCGGGACTGGACACTGTCAGGATTGGTTTGTTGAGCCTCAGAAGTGGAATAGGCCAGTAGCAGGCTGAATAGCACGAACAGTTCAAGCCTACGACGGAGAAACCTCCTCCCGCAAAAAGTCAGTACACTCCAAAAGTTCAATTCTACGTAAGATTATGATTTATGATGTCTTTAAAGATGCTTTAATTAAATCTTCTAACGAAATTTCTTTGGTGGTTTTTTTGAGAACAGTGGCTATATTTTTTTCTGCGGTGGTCTTGGGGAAACCTAACGTAACGAGTGCTTTTAACGCTTCTTCGCGGATTTTATTGTTGGATTTCAAAAAACCAATAGGTTCGCCCGGGACGTCAGAACCGATTTTGCCTACTTTATCTTTCAATTCTAAAATTATGCGTTGGGCGGTTTTGGCCCCTATCCCTTTTACATGCTGAATAGTAGCTACATCGCCGGCGAGTATGGCTTGTTCGATTTCTGTGCTGCTCAAGGAGGAGAGAATCATTAAGCCTGTACTTGGGCCAACTCCATTGATAGAGAGCAGCAATAAAAAAAGTCGTTTTTCAGCTTCGTGTTTGAAGCCAAACAGTGTATGGCCGTCTTCTTTGATGTGAAGATAGGTGAGGAGCTTGATTTGCTCCTCATCTTTTATCTCAGTATAGGTTTGAAGGGATATTTTCACATGATATCCTATGCCTTGTACATCTATGATGACATGGGTAGGATCCTTATGTACGAGCTTACCGTTTAGATAGTCGATCATAGATTGTTGGTGGATTGCGCATCTACTACCGCCACTGCTACCATATTTACAATTTCCCTGATAGAACTTCCCAGCTGCAATATGTGTACAGGTTTGTTCATGCCTAACAGAATAGGGCCTATGGCTTCGGAGTTCCCCAGTTCGGAAAGCAGCTTGTAGGCGATGTTGCTGGAACTTAGATCCGGGAAAATCAGGGTATTGGCTTTCTTGTTGATGAGTTTGGAGAATGGATACATTTCACGTTGGATATCCTCATTGATAGCTACGTTTGCCTGCATTTCTCCCTCAATTACCAAGTCAGGATATTTCTGCTGTGCTATTGCAGTTGCTTTGGCCATTTTGTCCGGTATATCACCTTTTGCAGATCCGAAATTAGAATAGGACAATACTGCTATTCTTGGCTCCACATTGAAAAATCTCACTGCATCCGCAGTTAGACCGATAATTTCCACCAATTCCTCGGCTGAAGGATTGAGGTTGACGGTGGCATCTGCAAAGAAAAACGGGCCTTTTGGGGTGTTCATGATGTACATCCCCGCCACACGGTTTACTCCCGGTTTCACCCCGATAGTTTGGAGTGATGGTAGTATGGTCTTGGGATAGTCTCTGGTAAGTCCAGAAATGAATGCGTCTGCAGCCCCGGATTCTACCATCAATGCCCCGAAGTAATTTCTCTGTGTGACCAGCCTTGCGGCATCCCCCACGGTCATGCCCTTTCTCTGTCGCTTGCTAAAAAGGATATCGGCAAATTTCTTAAGCATGGCTTTCTCCTCCATAGGATCGATGATGGTCACATTACTCAAGTCCAATGAATTATCTTCAATGAGAGCGAGGATTTTCTCTCTATTGCCAAGTAGAATTGGCTCACCGATTTTTTCATCCCGGATGATCTGGGCCGCTTTAAGGATTTTCCTGTTGTCGGCTTCGGCAAATACCACCCGCTTAGGATCTTTCTTGGCCCTTGCGATTACTACAGACATTAGCCGTTGATCGATGCCTATTCTTTCTTGAAGCTCAAGCTCGTAGGCATCCCAGTCTTGTATTGGGTGTTTTGCCACACCTGATTCCATTGCGGCTTTGGCCACAGCTGGTGCGATCGTGGTGATAAGTCTTGGATCCAGTGGTTTTGGGATTAAATACAATCGGCCAAAACCAAGTTTATCCTCACCATACGCCTTGTTTACTATATCAGGAACGGGTTCTTTCGCCAGTTTGGCTATAGCATGTGCCGCTGCAAGTTTCATGGATTCATTGATAGCAGTAGCCCTCACGTCTAAGGCTCCTCGGAATATGTACGGAAAGCCCAGCACATTATTGACTTGATTAGGATGGTCTGAGCGACCAGTGGCCATAATCAAATCTTCTCTGGCTGCTATTGCCAATTCATAAGTGATTTCCGGATCTGGATTAGCCAAGGCAAACACGATGGGATTGGGAGCCATCAGCATGAGCTGTTCTTGAGTGACTATATTACCCGCCGAAAGGCCTAAGAATACATCTGCTCCAAGCATAGCGTCTGATAGGGTATGCAGGTCTCTGTCAGTGGCGAATTCTCTTCGAGTGTCATCTAAGTCAGTTCTGTCTGACCGCAAAATCCCCACTATGTCACATAGGACTATATTTTCCCTTTTTATTCCTAAGGAAATGTAGAATCTGGTACATGAAATCGCAGCGGCTCCGGCTCCATTTACTACCAGCTTAATTTGGGAAATGTCTTTTTCCACGATCTCCAGGGCATTGAGCAAAGCAGCTCCGGAAATAATGGCCGTGCCATGCTGGTCATCATGCATGACAGGGATGTTCATTTCCTTTTTAAGTTTAGTTTCGATTTCGAAACATTCCGGTGCCTTGATATCTTCCAGGTTGATTCCGCCAAACGTTGGCTCCAGGGATTTAATGATTTGAATTAGCTTTTTTGGATCCTTCTCATTGATTTCGATATCAAAGACATCTATCCCCGCGAATTTCTTGAAAAGAACCCCTTTTCCTTCCATTACAGGTTTGGAAGCTTCTGGGCCTATATCACCCAATCCCAACACAGCAGTTCCGTTTGAGATCACACCTACCAAGTTGCCTTTAGCGGTGTATTTATAAATGTTTTCTACATCAGCGGCGATTTCTTTGCATGGCTCAGCCACACCAGGAGAGTAAGCCAGAGCCAAATCCATTTGACTTGAAAGGGGCTTGGTAGGGTTGACCTCTATTTTGCCAGGAGAACCTTGTGTGTGATAATTAAGTGCGTCTTCCTTGCGAATCTTGATTGCCATAAAAGCTTGTATGATTTGGGTTTTAGGTACCCTGGTTATCCTTCCAATTCACGTTGGTGTTGAGAAGAATGGTTTCTATTTCACGTAAGGCATCTCTGTGTACTTCATTTGGATAAAATACAAATCCTTCCATGTAATATAGTTTTCCTTTTTTCTGATCCACCATGATGTATCCAAGATAGGATCCTCCCATGCTTGTGTTATTGGTTTTCCAGGCGCCTCTTATTTCTGTGGTAAAATTATCATTTATCACCATGTTTCTGAAGACAGGTGGGATTTGTTTTTCAGAAACCACATAAGACGTAGGGTCTTCCGGATCTCCAAAAATATGCTGTTTGGTAATGGAGTCCTTGAGTTTGAGGATGTTTTCCGGAAATGTC
This sequence comes from Algoriphagus sp. AGSA1, assembly GCF_021390545.1. Lineage (GTDB taxonomy): Bacteria > Bacteroidota > Bacteroidia > Cytophagales > Cyclobacteriaceae > Algoriphagus. Next base: position 79,744 of record NZ_JAJUWR010000002.1, read on the forward strand.
TGCTCTTCTGAGGTATAGTCCGTTTCGTAGAAAAATAAACTGATGTCAGCTCTATTGGCACTAGGGGTGGGTTGCCTCACCCAGAGAAAATCATCATCAGACTTGGCTATCTGATAGGACGCAGGGACATTTATTTCTATTCCCAGATTATTCCGGGCTTCCACAGCTGCTGCAGAATTTTTTCTGGCAAGTAGTACTTTTTCTAATCGGCCTCTCTCTCTTACTTCAAATAGGTTTTGAATCCGGTTTCCGTTTTTCTTTAGATTTTCTATTAATTGAGCTTCGGTATTTCCAAACAGATATAGCACTTCCTGGCCAATAGCGTATTCATCTTCCATCCTCAATGAGTACATGGAAGGATCATTCATGGCTTTTTCTTTGGACTCTTTAGAAAACTGGGCATTGATGGCCTGGCTGGCAGATCCTCTATCGTCAAACGTGGTCACATAGATCAGATTGGTGGACATTCTCAGCATTCTGGTCATTGCCCTAGGATCGACGGTATTTACTTTGAACTTTGCCTCAGACCGGAGCATGCCCGGAATATCAGACTCAAAAATATCTTTTAGTTGGTCACCTACTGGCCCTGCCCATTTGGCGGAATCTATGACTAATATGATTTCCCCAATCGATCCTCTCGCCTTCGGTTTAGAACTGTCCGTTTTAGTGTCGTCAGATTCGCAGGATATCAGTAAGGTACTCATAGCTAAAGTTATGAGAATAGAGAAGAAGGTTTTCATTTTCGATAGTTTGGTTCTTGGATAAGGTCAAATTAATGACATAACCACATAAATCCTTATTTAGGATTGAATATTGCCTCTAGTTAAAAAAAATTAACAAAACGGTAGGCTAGGCTTGTTGGAATCAGCCGATGATAAGTTTTTGCCCTGGTTTGATGTTGTTCGAATTGAGGTTGTTCAGGCGCTTGATTTGCTCCACGGTCAGTCCTTCATGTTTTCGGGAAATTATCCATAATGAATCTCCCGGTTGCACCGTATAAGTGGTTTGTCCCGAAGTGTTGGTGTCAGTAGAAGCGATATTCGTGGACATGTCCCCGTTTATTTTCAAGGTCTGCCCCACCCGTATCAAATTAGATGAAAGATTGTTCCAGGATTTGATCTGGGTGACGGTAACACCATGTCGCCTTGCTATTGACCCCAATACATCACCTGATCTCACTTTATAGGTAGTCGAATTTTGCTTGATGTCCTGCGCCAGAGCTTCTACCGATTGCACCTGTACGGCAGATGCTAGAAAAACAGTGGGGGCATTGTTCAGGGAATCACTTAACCAAGCTAAATTTTCTTTGATGTATGGGCTTTTCGATTTTGGTATGCGTAGAGCCATGTTTTTATTGCTTTCCGGCAATTTATTGTCCTTAATCGCAGGATTCAATGTTTTCAAATCTTGAACACATAAGTTGGTGAGTTCTGCGAGTTTATCTAGGCTAAGTGCTCTTTCAAAGCGGATTTTCTCATATTCCACTACATAAGTAGGGTCTTCCGGATGGAAATTATGTTCTTCCAGATGATTAAAGATATAAAGCATGGCCTGTACCTGAGGGACATAGCTGCGGGTTTCTCGGGGTAAGTAGTTGTAAATGCCCCAGAAGGTCGTCTTACCTCCTGATCTTCTAATGGCCTTTCTCACATTTCCAGGGCCACAGTTATATGCTGCCATGGCTACTTCCCAGTCTCCAAACATCCGATAAAGGGACTTGAGGTATTTGGCAGCTGCTTCGGTGGAAAGTTCAGGGTCCATTCTGTCATCTACCTCGCTGTTGGTATTCATACCGTACATTTTCCCGGTAGCGGGCATGAATTGCCAAAGTCCCATGGCTCCTACCCTGGAGCGGATTCGCGGATCCAGTCCCGATTCTATAATAGACAGATATTTGATTTCCAGGGGCATGTCATGCCTTTCCATAGTCTGATCAAACATTGGAAAAAACATCTCCTTACGTGCCAAAACCATTTTGGTATAGTCCCGGTTTCTTACGGTGAAGTATTGGATAAATGAGAAGACCCTGTCATTCAGCTCAAAGGCCATTTCATGATCCATTGCTTTGACACGCCGGTCTATTTCATCATAGGTGAAATCTGGGATATATTCGTAGTGGTAATTTGGCAGGATCTGCTCGTCCATAGCAGGGCTTTCTACCGTTTCATTATCCTGAGAAAAGGCTTTGGGCAGAGGAATCATACTTGTGACTAAGGCAAATGTGATAGTTCTGAGCAAAGTCTTTTTCATTGTAATGTTGGGTTTTATGATAACAATTGGGTCAAGTAATTACTAAACGCATAAAGTTCCGCTTCTTTGAACGAGTTGCAAATCACTTGCAATCCTATAGGCATTCCTTGTCCATCTTTTCCATTAGGGAGCGAGATGGCAGGGACACCTGAAACGGACGCCTGCACGGTAAACAGGTCTTCCAAGTACATTGCTACAGGATCATCACTATGCTCACCGAACTTGAACGCCGTAGATGGCGTAGTTGGCATGATAATATAGTCATATTCATTCAAAAGATTCTCAGTAAAATCTTTTATTAATCTTCTGACCTTCTGAGCTTTGGTGAAATAAGCGTCATAATAGCTGGCACTGAGTACGAATGTCCCGAGCATTATTCTCCGTTTCACCTCTTCCCCAAATCCTTCGCTTCTGGTAAGTTTATACATACTTTCCAGATTATGGGCATTGGGAGTTCTGTAACCGTATTTCACACCATCAAATCTCGATAGGTTTGAACTGGCCTCGGCCGTAGTAAGGATATAATAGGTAGGAAGGATGTAATCTAATAAAGGGAAATCCACCTCATCTACTTCGTGTCCTTCAGACTTTAGTTTTTCCAATACAGCAAGGGTATTGGTTTTGATCTCATCCTGTAGGGAAGGGGATTCTATAGTCTCCTTAAGGTAAGCAATTTTAGCTTTTTTCTCAAAATGAAGTAGCTCACTATAAGGAAGCACTGGTTTTCGAGAAGAGGTACTATCATACTCATCATGCCCGGCCATGATCTCCATTACCAATGCATTATCTTTCACAGTGTGGGAAAATACACCTATGCAGTCGAAGGAAGAGGCGTATGCGATCAGACCCCAACGTGAAACACGCGAATAGGTAGGTTTCATGCCTATCACTCCGGTAAATGCGGCAGGCTGTCTCACGGATCCTCCCGTATCTGTCCCCAAAGATACTGTACAAAGGTTAGCTTGTACTGCCACTGCGGAACCTCCAGAGGAACCTCCAGGTACGCGACTCTCGTCTAAGGCATTTAGTACTCTGCCATGTGAAGAATTTTCATTGGAGCTCCCCATACCAAATTCATCACAATTGATCCTGCCAATGATAATGGCGTCCTCGTCCAGCAGTCGTTGGATTGCTGTAGTGGTGAATTGGGATTCGAAACCTTTAAGGATTTTGGAAGAAGCATTAGCCTCTTTACCGGCATAGCAAAGCACGTCTTTGATGCCGATCACCATTCCGGCAAGTTTACCGGCATTTCCATTTGCCAACTTCTGATCGATAAGATCAGCCTGCTCATAGGCGGGTTGCTCATAAACTTCGACGAAGGCGTTGAGATGCGCCTTCGTCTGGATGTTTTTTAAATAATATTGGACTATACTTCGACAGTCAATTTCCTTCTTTTCGAGCGATTTTCTGATTTCGTCGAATGAGATGAATTTTTCCAATTTTCTTGGCTTAAGGGATTACTTCTTCTTGTCGTCTTTCAATCCCTCTTCAAGGTCATTCTGAATGTCTTTGGTGGCATCTTTAAATTCTCTGATACCACGGCCAAGGCCACGAGCCAATTCAGGTATTCTTTTAGCACCAAACAGTAGAAGGACGACCAATACGATCAGAACGATCGAGCCTCCGCCCATGTTTTGAATGAAACCTAATGTAGTCATGATGGTGTGTGTTTAAGGGTAAATGAGGTTACAAAGATATAACTGTGATCCGCTTACACAAAGTTCAGCGGGAAAGCTGCCTATCTTTTTTGTGAATATACGCAATTCTGCACTACTTGGATGTAAGCCAGGCAGAAGGATTCATTACTGTCAAGCCTTTCCAGGTCTGAAAATGTACCTCTGCTTCTCCTCCTGCACCGGTAGCCACTTGTCCAATTACGTCTTTTGCGCTTACAGTTTGACCGGATTTTACAGTAATGGTTTTGAGCTTACTATACATGGTATAATACTCCCCATGTTTGATGATCACTGTTCCCCCAAAACCTGGCATGGTGGTGATTTTGGTCACTGTACCATCAAATACGGCCCTGACGTTGGAATTGGGTTGAGTACGGATATCCACCCCATCACTTTCCATAGTGATGCCCTTCAAAGTGGGGTGGGGATAAGATCCAAATCCTTGGGATACGAAACCTGTCTCCACAGGCCAAGGTAGTCTCCCTTTGTTTCCGGCAAAGGAATTGGAAAGAGCGGCTACTTCAGGGGTCATAGGCATGCTTGTACCTGAAGACTTGGTGGCGGTACTGTTTTCTTTTTTGGCCGCGGCTTCTGCTCGCCTGATCTCATCTTCGATCACTTGCTTGATCATTCTGTTCAGTTGATCCTGCTGCTTTTTGGTTGCTGCGATTTGTTTCTTGATATCCTGCTCCTTGGACGTCAATGTGTTGACAAGGCCTTGCTGTTCCCGCTTCATTTTATCCAGTTCAGCCCGCTGTTTCCGTTCTTCTTCCAATACTTTTTCTTTCTCGGCTTTTTTATTATCGAGCAATTCACGCTGGTTGACAAGTTCTAAAGTCAATTTTTCTATCTGAGCGGCCTGTTGTTTTCGGCTGTCTGAATATTGCTTTAAATACATCAGACGGGCATAAAGCTGGTTGAAATTAGCAGAACTGAATACAAAGGAAACAATAGATAGCCCGCGGTTCATTTTAGATGCATTATAGATCATCCTGCCATATTCGGCCTTGAGATCTACGAGCTGCCCTTCCAGGCTTGTGATTTTATCTTCTGTTTCTTTTATCTCCTGGTTGATGAGTTTCACCTCTCTGTCCAACGTGTTTACCAGTCTGGTTTGGGTTTGGAACTGCCTGGTAACCGCATTTAATTCACCTATGGAGTTTTTCTTGGTGGCGGTAGTTTGCTTTAGGATTTTATCAAATTCGAGTAGGCGGGCCTGAACCTCAGCTTTTTCTTTTTCTAGCTGTTCCCTGGTTTTTTTTGTCTGCGCAGCTAGGTCGGCTGAAGAAAAAACAACTAATCCAATCAGCAGACTAAATGGAATAAGGTAGTTGCGGAACATGCAATTCAAAATTTGAAAGGGAAGCTAAGTGGTTGGGAATTAAGGTCTACGGAAGTCCATTCTACATTGATAATGGTGTTTTGCCCACCTTCAGGTAGCTGATAAGCCAGCTTATACAGTACTTCAAATGGGAACGGACTGGAACTTACATCCTGGAATGTAGCATAGCTGGCTAGCAGGGATCCTCTATCGTCCAAAGAGTTACTTACCATTTCGGAGACTTTTCGGTAATTGACATCTACTTTGGAGAAATACCGTACTTTGTCACGTACCTGCGTCAGTTCAAAGGATTTTCCCACACGCACTAATCTGTCCTTGTAATCTGCTTCATAGGGAGGATTGGCAAAAAGCAGATTCTGGAATATTTCCAAGGATAGTTTCAGCCCATAAATAGTTTCAAATTCCTTGAAAGTGAGATTGACGTCCTCTTTCCCTATCCTGTCTTTTATTTGGATCTTTTCTTGTGTGATCAGACCTCGTACGGCTTCCATGCCCATTCCCGGGGAAACCACAAACCATAACACTGAATCTTTTTTGGATCGTAGGTTCATACTCCCCCGTGTAATCTTTCCCGATTCTTCTTCAATCACCACCTTGGCTTTGGCACTCAGGTAATCGTAATCAGTATATATTGGAGAGAAATCTTCCATTTTGCCATTCGCCTCAAAAAGCGTGGTTTTTTTTGCGCAGGATACCAAGAGACCCAAACCTAAGATGAGTACTATCCCCGAAAAGAGTTTATTCATGGTATTTCCCTTCTTTGATTTTCTGCGAAAGTTTTTCTGAGGCTTCTGGCTTTCCTTCTGCTTGTTTCCAGTAACTAAGTGCTTCATTTTTTCTGCCAAGATGGAATAAGATATCACCATAATGCTCTAGCATCACTGCGCTAGGCGCAGCTTCATGTTTCAATGCCAAGTCCATAAATTTCTTTGCTCCCTCATAATCCTCCAGTTGGAATAGAACCCATGCATGCGTATCAAGGAAGGTGCCATTGTCGGGGAATCTCTTCACAACTTTATCAGACATGGATTTTGCTTTTTCCAAATCCTGTTTCTCCAAGGAAAGAAAATATGAATAGTTATTCAGGACTTGTTCGTCATTTGGGTTGATTTCCAGAGCTTTGTCGTAATTCTTAAAGGCTTCTTCCTTTTCTCCCAGATTGTACAGGGAGTTTCCTAGTGCCCCAAATGCCACTTGATCCAATTGGGGGTTTTTGTTGTTGTTTAATCCTATGGATTTTTTTAGGGAAGCAACAGCTTCTTCATCCTTTTTTTGGGCGGATTTCACTATGCCATCATAAAACCAGAATTCAGGATTTTGTGGAAACTCGTCCACTCCCATAATAGTGAATTTCTCCAATTCACTGAAGTCCGCATTTTCTCCAAAAGTCCCCAATATTACCTGCTCTAATAATTTTGCGTTTTTAGGCTTGATCAAAAGCGATTTTTTAAAGTAGGAGATCCCTTCTTGATTGTTTTGATCTTTCATCCTACGCTCACCTATGGCGGCATAAATATCGGCATTATCAGGATTGGTAGTCAGCATAAGGGATTCCAGACTGTCCAGAAGAATCTCACGTTCCTGTGTTTTGATTTCATTTAATTGGCTTGCGAAAGCTCTTGATTTTACCTCCGGATCAAGATCAGGACTGGCAAATGCCGAATATAAGTAGTCATTAGACTGTTTATACTCTCCTTTTTCTTTGAGCAAGGTGTGAGTGGCCATCTGCAACTCCGGCTGGTTAGGGTACTTCTTGATTTCTTCGAGAACAAGCTCGAGTGCTTGTTCCACCCTATTGTTGTTATAGAGGATTTCCACCAAGTTCATCACGTAGGAGGGGTTCCCTGGACGTGCTTCTACCAGTTTTTCACCTTCTTCTATAGCTTCACTTAGTTTGTTGTTGTTCAGATAGATCCTTTGCTTTTGGACGGTAATGGGTTCCATCACACCGTAATATTCCTCAGCTCGGTCCAGTACTATCAGTGCTTTTTCCAGTTCGCCCACATTGAGGTAGATAGAGGCCAGGTCCAGTGTGTATTGCTGGTTGTTTTCTCCATCTTCTGTTAATCTCTCAAGTATTTCTGCCGCCTTTAGAGGTTGGTTTTGATTGGTGTAAATCTCAGCCAACATCAATGAGTAATACTTATTGTCGCCATCCAACTCCGCGGCCTTTGAGGCAAAGGGCATGGCTTTGTCTGCCTGATTTGCTTTCACAAGTACCTCGGCTATCTTGTAATGGATGGCAGGTTCATCAGGAGTGTGTTCCAGCGCTTTTTGAAAGTAAAAAAAAGCTTTTTCCAAATCATCCAGCACTAGATTCTTTTCACCTTCAATGAAATATCTGGTGCTTTGGGATTCTTTTAACTGAGCTTTGCGCTCTTTCTTTGAAAGTACGTCTTGGGCTGAACTAATAGTAGAGCTTAAGACAGCTATGAGCAATATGAGAAGAGATCTTTTGAAATTCACGGGAATTGGAGGCTGCAGCTTGAGTTTACAAACATAATGCCTTTTATTATAAAAGGTTTTGTCAGAGGATTGTAATGTGATAGTTGAATATAGCCGGGGTTGGTTTGGTGATAACGATAGTTGGCTCAAAAATGATCCCAAGTTTGTGAAAATTTAAATTAGAGTACCTTTTTTCTGGGAAAATAGGCCTTTATAAATTCTTTTTCCAAAATAATTACAAGAAGAAGATAAAGTAAGATCACGCCGTTTTTCAGCAGGAAATTAAGAAGGGGATTGCCGGTATCCAAGTAGAAGCCTAAATAGCTGATTATAAATGAGAAAGAAAGGTAAAAAAGCCCTTTTGTTGTTTTATAGGGAATTAGGTAATGTTTTTGGCCATACCAGTAACATAGCACGCACATGATGAGATAACATGAAATAGTACTGAGCGCACCTCCCATATAGCCCCAAACCGGAACAAATATGTAAATTACCACGACTGTCAGCACTGCACCTACAAGCGTAATCCAGAAACTATACTTGGTCTGATCGGTGATTTTAAACCAAATGGAAAGGTTGAAATAAACTCCCAAGAGTAGATACCCCATCAAAAGTGTGGGTACTATAAACAGGCCTTCTTCATATCCTGGTTGTCTTAAGAACAAATTTCCAATCCAGTTTAGATTCACTGAGATAGCAACCATAAGCAAGGTGCAGAATACGATGAAAGCGTGCATTACCTTGGCGTATAAAAAAGGGGAGTTTTTATCCGATGCCTGTTTGAAAAAGAAAGGTTCGGCGGCATATTTAAAAGCCTGGATGACCAGATTCATCAAGATCGCCAGCTTGAAATTAGCCCCAAACACTCCTCCGGCCTCCCGGGCTGTAAGACCCGCATAGAAATTGGGCGGCAAAACATACTCAAACAAAAATCTGGAAAACAGTTCGTTGGTAACTCCGGCCAGCCCCATGAACAGCAAGGGGATGGAATATTTCCACATGGGCTTGATAATAGTTTTTTCCAGTTGGAAATGGAAAAAACCTGCTTTCCACCATACAAATGGTATAATTAGCCCATTGGCAAACAGATTGGAAAGCAAGATATATTCAACTCCCCAATCCAATCTATAACCAAGAAACCCTTCTGGAATCACATCCGAGTAGATGAGGTAAGGGAATCCTATGATCAAGAGCAGATTGAAAAATATGTTCAGGAGGATATTGAGTATCTTTGACCCCGCAAAAATCAGAGCTTTGTTTTCCAGACGCAGTTTGGCAAAAGGGATAGCCAAAACCGCATCAAAGGATAATATCAAAGCAGTCCATCTGAACAAATACGCCTGCCCTGGGTATTCCAGCCATTCTGCGAGTATGGGAGCAAGCAGGAACAAGCCTGATCCCAATAGCAAGGTGGAAATTACGAGCAGGGATTGGGTTGAATTATAAACCTCTCTTGGGTCAAGTTTTTTGCCGGTACTGTATCTGAAAAATGTGGTCTCCATCCCGTAAGTGAAGACAATGTTCATAAATCCGATCAGCGCATAGATACTCGTAAACGACCCCATGGCCTCTTTGCTGAGGTATGCGGTATATACGATAATCATTAAAAAATTAATCGATCGACCGAGGATGCTACTCAGTCCATAAACTGCGGTTTGTCCGGCTAGTTTTTTGAAATTACCCATTCAGAAGACAAGGAGCTTATTCCCCTTTGAAACGCGGCTGTCTTTTTTCAAGAAAAGCAGAAGTGCCTTCTTTATAGTCTCCGGATTTTACGCACCTGGCAAAGCTATTGGCTTCAGTCTGGTAGCCATTTTCATCGGGTATAAAAGACGAGTTCACACAATCTATAATCATACCTATGGCAAGCGGTGCTTTACTGAGGATTTTGGAGATAATTTCTTCTGCTTTTTGCATTGCATCTTCCTTAGTAGGAAGAACATGGTTCACTAAACCTAATGATTTAGCTTCTTCTGCCCCTATCATTTCCCCTGTCATCATGAGTTCGTTAGCCTTACCTCTGCCAATAAGTATAGTCAACCGCTGGGTGCCTCCATATCCGGGGATAATACCGAGGTTTACTTCTGGCTGGCCAAATTTCGCATTAGAGGTAGCTATTCTCATATGGCAGGCCATGGCCAGTTCACATCCGCCACCAAGAGTATAGCCGTTAGTAACGGCAATTACGGGTTTATGACAGTTTTCGATCATGCTGAAAATCTCCTGGCCACTCTCGGAAAATTTCCTCGCATTCACTTCATTGAGTGACGCTATCTCGCTGATATCCGCTCCGGCGACGAAAGCCCTCTCACCTGATCCGGTGATGATTACCGCTTTAATCTCCTTGTTATCAGACACCTCTTCGAAAATAGACCTTAACTCCTCCAAAGTCTCAAAATTCAGGGCGTTCATTTTATCTTCTCGGTTAATGCTCAGGTAGAGGACACTATCTTTCACATTAGTACGGATATTTTTGAAATCAGCCATAGTTCGTCGTTGAGTGTAAAACAAATATACAAGCGGGGGCATCATTCCCAAACTGTGCCGCTGGAAATGATTCCTCTAAGTTAATGTATAATTACCCCATTTATAATTTAGCTTCAGATAATGTGGAATTTGTCTTAGGTCAAAAAACTGCTACCATATTTTTCTTTACTTTTGTCCAAAATCGAATTTCAACTAAATCCGCTAGTTTAATATGTCTTCCAAAAGAAAAATTACGGTGGCTTATGGTGATGGGATCGGCCCGGAAATCATGAAAGCTACCTTGGCGATTCTCGAAGCAGCAGGTGCTCAACTTGAATATGATGTGATCGAAATCGGCGAGCAAGTTTATCTCAAAGGGATTAGTTCGGGAATGGAACCGAATGCATTCGAATCGCTTAGAGAAACAAAAGTTTTCCTGAAGGCTCCTATTACCACTCCTCAGGGTGGTGGGTTTAAATCCTTAAATGTCACTACGCGGACTTCCTTTGGATTATATGCCAATGTAAGGCCTTGCAAGGCATTTTCTCCTTTTATCAAGACGCATTTTCCGAAAACCGATTTAGTGATCATCCGTGAAAACGAGGAAGACCTCTATGCCGGAATCGAACATAGACAGACCCAAGAGGTATTCCAATCTTTGAAGTTGATCTCAAAGCCGGGGTCAGAGAAGATAATCCGATATGCTTTTGAATATGCCAAGAAGTATGGTCGCAAGAAAGTGACTTGTATGACCAAGGATAACATCATGAAACTAGCCGATGGTCTTTTCCACAAGACTTTTGATGAGATTTCTAAGGAATATCCGGATATTCAGACTGACCACAAGATCATTGATATAGGAACTGCCCTTATCGCAGATAGACCGGAAACTTTTGATGTGATCGTTACTTTGAACCTCTATGGGGATATCATTTCTGATGTGGCGGCACAGGTGACAGGATCTGTAGGGCTAGGTGGCTCGGCCAATGTAGGTGAAGAAGTCGCGATGTTTGAGGCGATTCACGGCTCTGCGCCAGATATCACCGGTATGGGGATCGCTAATCCCTCAGGCTTGCTAAACGGGGCAATTATGATGTTGGTACACATCGGTCAGCCAGAAGTTGCAGAGAAGATATCCAATGCCTGGATGAAGACCCTGGAAGATGGCATCCACACCGGAGATATCTATCAGGAAGGGCTTTCTACTAAAAAAGTGGGGACTGAAGAATTTGCCGGTGCTGTGATAGAAAGACTGGGGCAACTGCCTTCTTCAATGGTTCCTGCTGAATTTGATAAGGATACTTCTCCGATGAACGTTTTTGTGTCATCGGTGACCAAAGCGAAAAAAGAACTGATAGGAGTGGATGTATTTGTAGATTGGGATGAGCCAGGTAGGGATCCGCAGGTGTTGGGAGAGAAACTCCGTCAGGCTAATGCCGATGGGTTACAATTGACATTGATCACCAATAGAGGAATCAAAGTGTTCCCAGATGGTATGCGTGAGTCTTTCTGCACAGATCACTGGAGATGTAGATTCCAAAATGCTGAACAAGCTACCATCACACACGCCCAAGTTCGTGAGTTGCTAAAGCAAGTAGAAGAATTGGGATTTGATTTTATCAAGACCGAAAACTTGTATTCGTTTGATGGGGTACGGGGATATTCCCTAGCTCAGGGAGAATAAGGAAATCATAGAGATAAAAGCTCAAGATTTAAAAGGGAGTGGGTTGACCTGCTCCCTTTTTAATTTTAACCGCGGAACGGGGTATAACGGGGGCGCAAGTTAAATTTTGTTTTGTTTGATTCAGGAAAGAAAGCCATTTTTATGAAAGTGCCACATGTTTCTGGCCGACCTGTCTGGTGGTAGGCAGGTTATCGTTGAAAAGGACGCCGATCTTCTCAGATTGCATGGTGCTGTAGTCTTTTTACTTTTGTTTGTGAAGTCCTAATTCATGAATGTTTTGTATAGATGGAGTTTTGCAACTGTGACTGAATGCTGAGACTGCGACTAAATGTTTTTCTTCCTATTTGATTTTATGGTCGGCTACTTGGTACTTTGTGCGTAGTACTTTGTTGCAAATTATGTCGAAAATAGTTCTTATAATTACCTACTATTGGCCTCCTAGTGGAGGGTCGGGTGTTCAGCGCTGGCTGAAATTTGCCAAATACCTACCTGAAGCGGGTTGGGAGCCAGTAATTTTTACACCCGAGAATCCTGATTTTGACCTGAAGGATGAAAGTTTGGAAAAGGAAGTCTCTTCCCAGTTGGAGGTAATGAAATTCCCGATCTGGGAGCCTTATCAGCTATTGGATAAGCTCCGGGGGAAAAAATCATCCCATCCTGGCAGAGTTCTGGAACAAAAAGAACAAAGTCTGCTGGAGAAAGCCGCAATCTGGCTTAGAGCCAACCTGATGATACCTGATCCCAGAGTGTTCTGGGTAAAACCTTCTGTGAAATTTCTTGCTGATTTAGTGGATAAAGGACAGTTTCAGGCTGTGATTACCACAGGCCCGCCCCATTCTATGCATCTGATAGGAAGGGAACTGAAACGCCAAAAAGGTGTTTTTTGGTTGGCGGATTTTAGAGATCCCTGGTCTCAGTGGGAGTTTCTGGACAAGTTGCCCATGCAGGCATACGTGAGAAGCCAACACAAAAAGATGGAGCAGTCAGTATTGAAGGAGGCTGACGTCATCACCACTATTTCCCCTACTTTCCAACATGATCTAGCGCAGCTAGCCCATCGCAAAGTGGATTTGTTGACCAATGGTTATGATGCTGTTGATATCCCGGAGGACTTTGCTATTCCGGAAAAAAAGGCAGATAGCTTACACTTGGTTTATACGGGAATTATAGATTCGATCCGTAACCCTATGCCTTTGTTGAATGCTATGCGCGAGGAATTTTCCAAAGAGCATGGTGATGTGAGATTTACTTTTGTCGGTAGGGTGAGTGATCAGGTTCGTGAGGCGATCTCTTCGGATCCCTGGCTTGTTTCCCATGTGGATTTTGCAGGGTATGTATCACATCATGAGGTTTTTGATTTTTATAAAAAGGCTGATGGCTTGGTTTTGATTCTCACCAATACAAAAAACGCTAAAGGTAATATCCCCGGAAAATTGTTTGAATATATGGCGACTACTTTGCCTATTTTGGCTTTAGGAGATCCTATGGGTGATAGTGCGAAAATTCTTGAACAAGCAGAAGTGGGTTCTGTATTGGATCACTCAGATCACGTTGGGATTCAAGTAGAGTTAAGAAAACTATTTGAGCGTACCGGAAAGCCAGAAATGGTATCAAGCATCGCGCACTACTCAAGAAGGAATCTCAGTTTTCAACTAGCTAAATTACTGGATGAAGGTTCCGTTTCTTGACCTAAAACGGTGGGATGAGGAGTTGAAAGACGCTCTGAAGACAAAATTCAATCTCATACTGGAAAACGGTGTTTTTTCCGGTGGGGAAGAAGTGAAGAATTTGGAGGCAAAAGTGTCCACCTACCTCAACTCCCCTTTTACAGTTTCCTGCGCAAATGGGACAGATGCATTGGAATTGGCACTCCGTGCGCTAGAGATTGGGCTTGGAGATGAAGTAATTGTACCTGCTATGACATGGGTTTCTACCGCCGAAGCAGTGCTGATTGTAGGTGCTACTCCCGTATTTTGGGATACGGACGAAGATGGGCTTTTGGCTGCGGACTGGGAGTGTGCGATCACCGCTAGAACCAAGGCGGTTATTCCAGTACATCTCTATGGGAAAATGGTGGATATGGATGCCTTGGTCATTAAAGCTGAAGCAAATAAGATCCATATCATAGAGGATGCAGCCCAGTCATTTGGGGCATTTCAAAATGGAAAAGCTGCCGGGACTTTTGGGGATGTGGGCTGCTTAAGTTTCTATCCAACAAAAAATCTAGGTGCTCTGGGTGAAGCAGGAATGTGCCTCACTTCTTCTACTTGCCTCGCTGAACGAATGAAGATGCTGGTAAATCACGGTCAACTGGTGCGTGATGAACATCAATTGATAGGAAGGAATAGTAGGATAGATACGATCCAGGCCGGGTTTTTAGATGTTTTCTTAGGTAGGTTTGAGCACCAGCAGATACTTAGGAGAAGGTTTGCCGGTTATTACCTCACTAGCCTCTCTAAAGTTGAGGAAATTCGATTACCGCAGGGAACATTAGAGCCTGATCATAATACGCATCTTTTTGTAATCCAGATAGAAAGGAGAGATGAGTTGAAGGATTTCCTTTTTCAAAAAGGGATAGTGACGGTGATACACTATCCTTCCATTTTGCCTGATCTGAAACCTTACAGTAGTATTGGCAATTTTGAGAAAGCCAGGAAAATCAGCAAGCAGGGTCTTTCGCTGCCACTAAATCCCTGGATGAGGAAAGGTGAAATTGATTATGTTGTAAAAGCTATTCAGGATTTTTTCCTTTAAATTCCCAGATGACTTGGACTCAAGACCCGATGTACGTCAGTGGTATGCTTTGCCTGTTTGTGCTGTTGTCCGTTTGGCTATCCAGATACAAAGGATTTCGTACCATCGGTACCCCGATTTTAGTAATTCTTATAACCGCTATCGCTGCAAACATAGGGGTGGTTCCGGCCGCAACCAGCGGTAATGCCGTTTATACAGGAGTCTTTGTTTATCTAGCGCCTATGGGGATTTTCATAGCCTTGCTGGAAGTGGATCTGAGTAGCCTGAAAAAAGTAGGAGTTCCGATTTTGCTGATGTTCGGACTTGGTGCTGTGGGCACCGTTATTGGCGTGTTGATAGCTTGGTTTATAGTACAGCCGGAGCCAGAGATAGGCTCAATGGCCAATGCTGTTGCGGGTATGTACACAGGTACATATATCGGCGGAAGTATAAATTTTAACGCCATCGCCCTGAGCTTCAAAGTCAATGAGCAGGCGGATTTATATGCCGCCGCCACTGTAGTGGATAATTTGATAGGAACTCCCTGGATTATAGCCACATTGATTTTGCCAAAATATTTGCAACGGTTTTTTCCACGTAAAAAACTGATTAGTGAATCAAAAGTGCCCCAAAAAATAAAAGTAGAAGAATCAATCAGTATAGCTGGCATGGCAGCAATTCTTGGTTTGGCATTTTTGGCTATGGCTATTTCCAAGTTGGTTTATCTATCATTTCCCAAGATTCCTGAAATCATCGTTCTTACCAGCCTTGCGCTTATTTTGGCACAGATTCCTACGATCAGACGAACCTCAGGGACACATACCATAGGATTTTTTCTGATTCTGATCTTCCTTGCCACCATAGGCACGTTGTGCGATCTGGGCACCTTGTCGGGTCTAGAGGATTTAGCCGGTACTTTGGTTGTTTTTGTGGGCTTGGTCGTGCTCATACATGGACTGGTGATATTTGGGGTAGGTTCACTTTTCCGTGTGGATTGGGATGTGATAGCTGTGGCTTCCCAGGCGAATGTAGGGGGAAACACCACAGCATTGGCTTCTGCGGAAAGTTTAAATCGGCCTGACCTCCTTATCCCAGGAGTTTTAGTGGGGAGTTTGGGTAATGCACTAGGGACATATGCAGGCTTTTTTATAGCGGGGGCACTAGGTTAAGACGATTACTTTGCCGGATATTTTTGATTTATGGCAAAATATTAACTACCTTAAAATTCGATTTTACTAAAATATAATTTCGAATATGGGTGATCATGTAAATCTTTTGACCTCAAATAGCTCAAAATTAACAAAGGATGCCTATGCTGATGACCAAGCATTGTGGATAAGCCTATATAAAGGGAATAATCTGGCGTTTTCCACGCTATATAACCGCTATGCAAACTCACTTTTTAACTATGGGATGCATATCTGCTACAACAGAGATCTGGTAAAGGATTGTATTCAAGAGCTTTTTACTTGGCTATGGAAGAAAAGAACCTCGCTCCCAGGTGTAGTTTCGGTAAAATTTTACCTTTTCAAATCTTTCAGGAATATCCTCATCAAAGAAATCAACAAAGACAGGAAATTCACCACTGAGCCAACTGAAAGCGATTTTTTGGACGGGGTAATATCCAAGGAAGAGGAAATAATTGCCATGGATCTGCTGAAATCCAACAAGTCTAAAGTTGCCTCAGCCTTGGAGAAAATATCCAAACGGCAGAGGGAAATTGTGATCCTCCGTTTTTTCAATGAAATGAGCTACTCCGAGATTTCTGCTATGATGGGCATTAGTACCGCCTCAGCACATAATTTGATTTCAAAAGCCCTCCAAGCTATGAAAGTAATTATCTGACAAAAAAAAATCCAAAAAAAATGATGAGGAATGATTAGGCTGTGGCTCTTATAGTCATAATACTAATCCAGAGCCTGTGACTTTTCATCATCCCGATTATCAAAAATTTTCCATAGAGGACTTTACCTTCGACCCTTTTTTCAGGGATTGGGTACTTTATCCTACACCCGAACATGACGAGTTTTGGATGAGGTGGTTGGAATCCAATCCGGGAAAAAGGCCATATGTGGACGGTGCCAGGGGATTGGTCCTGTCGTTGGAATGCTCTAGGGAAGAATTGTCTCCTTCGGAATTACAGGATGTTTGGAGCAAGATTCAGGAAGAAGTGGATTTGCCACAAAAGCCCTTTGAGATTTTTAGGTCGGAGAAGCGTAGTTGGAAATTGGTGGCGGGAATGCTAGTGGTCTTGTTTTCTGTTACTTTGGGCTATTGGCTTATGATCCCGAGGCAAGTAGAGTTTGTGACCCATTACGGGGAAACACTCGATATCACACTTCCCGATAGCTCCACAGTCAAGCTCAATTCTAATTCTAGACTTACCTACTCAGACAATTGGGAAGAACAGACCGTCCGGGAAATCACAATTGAGGGAGAAGCATTTTTCAGTGTTGTACACAAAGTAGATCACCAGCCATTCCGCGTACTGAGTTCCAAAGGGGTGACAGTTGAGGTACTGGGAACTGAATTCAACGTATATAACCGCGCTGAAGAGACGGAAGTCATACTCAATTCCGGTTTGGTCACCCTCAGCTTCCCGGTGGCGGAGAAAGAAGGCAAAATAGTGATGGAGCCAGGCGATCTGGTCAAATTTAAGAATAACCAGTTCCAAAGAGAAAAGGTAAACACTTCATTATATACCTCATGGAAAGATAATATTCTGAACCTGGAGCATACCAGTCTGGCAGATATGGTGAAAATGGCTAAAGATAATTATGGGGTTGTAATCGAGGTGCAAAATAGAGAAGTGCTGCACTTGACCGCCTCGGGATCCATGCCATTGACAGATGTAGATTCATTTCTCCATCAGATTGCTCTGATTTTCAATGTAGAACTGTCAAAAGAGAACAACAAGTACTTGATTGAATAACCCAAAATGAAATTTTCCCCAAATAACCTCAAACCCTTTAAGCATGAAAAAGCTATTACTATTCATGTGTATAGGCTGCTCGATTTCTTGCTATGCGCTGGCGCAAGGCACGGAATTAATTGCATCCGGGCGGACTACTTACACTGCTGGCGAACCCAGCAAAACCTATGACGATTTGCACAAAAGCCTAAGTAGGCTAGAGCAGGATTTTCATGTCTCTATCGCCTACCAAGATGATGTGGTACGTACCAAGAAAACCAAAATCAAGCAAGAGTCATTTGAATCAGTGGAGCAAGGCCTCCAAGTGATTTTACAAGGAACTGGGCTGAAATATGAAAAAGCAGCAGAACGTTTTTACATTATTTCACCCAAAAAATCCATTTTAAATTCCGGGCTTACGGCTTCAGATGCCATATTGGTGGACACCAGGTCTGGCAGCCCGGCAATGTCTGGTAAATCCAATTTAGAAACAAACAGAAGTAAAGTTCAGCTGAAAAGAATCCAGGTCGAAGGAAAGGTGGTGGATGAAAACGGCATAGGATTTCCAGGAGTAAATGTACTGCTGAAAGGGACCTCTACAGGTACTGTCACAGATGCCCAAGGCGATTTTTTGATTAATGTAGAAAATGAAAATTCCGTATTGGTGTTTTCTTTTGTCGGCTATGTTGATCAGGAGGTGGTAGTAGGTAATAGGACTGTCATTAATGTGAGCATGCAGGTAGATGAGAGTAACCTGGAAGAAGTGGTAGTGACTGCACTTGGTATAGAAAAATCGGCAAAAAGCCTAGGGTATTCTACGTCCACGGTCAAGTCAGATGAGCTTACTGTCAATAGGACTCCCAACGTGATGAATGCCCTTCAGGGAAAAGTGGCCGGTGTGAATATTTCCACTTTAGGGTCTGGCCCCGGAGGAACCTCTAAAATAAGGATTCGAGGACAGTCATCTATTTCCGGTCAAAACAATCCCCTGATTGTGGTGAATGGTGTCCCGATCGACAACACTAATTTTGGTTCAAAGCCAGGTAATAATGCTTCAGACAGTGGTATTGGTGTTCGAGGAGGAGGAGGCAATACTTCGGATGGAGGAGATGGACTTTCCAGTATCAACCCTGATGATGTAGAATCCATGACTATACTGAAGGGAGCAGCGGCGGCGGCACTTTATGGGTCCCGGGCCAAAGACGGAGTCATCATGATCACCACCAAGAGTAAAAACGATACCAAGGGAATAGGGGTGACTTATAATATTAATTATACTAATGAGGCACCGCTTGATTTTACTGATTATCAATATGAATACGGTCAGGGTGAGCAAGGTGTAAGACCTACCACTCCTAATCCCACGTCAGGGCAGTGGTCTTTTGGAGAGAAGTTCCAGCCGGGAATGACGCAGATGCTGTTTGACGGGGTTACCGTTCCATACGAGCCGGTGAGGGGAATTATCAACGATTTTTTCCGTAATGGACAAAATGTGACCAATTCAGTGACTTTGGCCACCTCTACGGAAAAGGGCGGTCTTAGTCTATCCTTTTCCGATCTCAATAGTAAGGGGATAGTCCCTAATAACTCTTACAATAGAAAGACGATCAACTTAGGGTTTGGCTATGAGCTTTCGCCTAAATTCTCCTTTAGGGGGAATTTTAATTATTCCTTCGAAAAAAACACCAATCCGCCTAACATCGGGGAACAGGACAATACCATTCCGGTGGCTTTGTACAATATGGCCAATTCAATGCCGCTGGATGTGTTGCGGGACAATCGCTATGATGCCAATGGGAATGAGGCGGTCTATTCCAGGTTCAGAAACAGGACAAACCCATATTTCACGCTCTCTGATCAATTTCAGAATATAAAAAGGGACCGTATTTTCGGGAACGTTGCGCTAAAGTATCAAATAAATGATTGGTTGTTTGTTCAAGGGAGAGTTGGAGAGGATTTTTGGTCCAGAGACCAGGATTACAACAACTTCCCAACGGGACAAGCATCTAGAGCTGAGGCCCCGGAAGGTTTTGTAAATGGTATGTACACCCAGGAGCAGCGAAGGTTCCGGGAGATCAATACAGACTTCCTTATCAATGCCAACAGAGAATTCGGGGACTTGAGGGTCAACGCAAATTTTGGAGGGAACCACATGCAGCGCCGATCTGAACTGAATAGTGTCCAAGTGACTGATTTTGTGGTTCGGGGCTTATATACTGTACAAAATGGCAGAGCTAAAGATCCCCTTTATGATCTTAATGAACGGGCTGTTAATTCACTATATGGATCAGCTGAATTTTCCTATAAGGACAAGTTCTTCCTGACAGGTACAATTAGAAATGACTGGTTCTCCACTCTTTCCAAGGCAAATAGAAGTATCTTATATCCTTCGGTATCAGCGAGCTGGGTGTTTACCGAAAACTATTCCACCTCCGGTTGGTTGAATTTCGGTAAGATCAGGGCTGCTTATGCGGAAGTGGGGAGTGATGCTGATGTGGGAGCATATTCCAATGTGCTTTTTTATGGGATAAATAACAACCTGTTTGACGGTCAGCCGGTGGGTGGTCCCACAGGTACTAACCTCCCCAACCCTAATTTGAGGCCTATGCGGATAGGGGAAGCTGAGGTAGGTTTCGAGCTGGGGATGTTCCAGAGTAGGGTCAGTCTGGACATGGCTTTCTACCGCAAACTCACCACAGACCAGATCGTGAGTGCGCAGATTTCGGATGCAAGTGGATTTGTAAATACTTCCATCAATAGCGGACAAAGCGTAAATAAAGGAGTAGAGATGCTTTTGACGCTCGTTCCTATGGAGAATAACAAGTTCACTTGGGAGACTACCTTCAATGCTGCCTATAATATAACGGAAGTACTCAGCCTGCTGACTGATACACCCGGGGAAAGAATCACTGTCGGCACCCACGTTTTCAACGGGGAATTGCGCCAGATTGTGGGGATGGAAATGGGACAGGTAGCAGGTTTTGGCTTTAGGAGGGATGAACAGGGGCGGAAAATTTTTGGAGCCAATGGACTGCCTCTCAGAACTACAGATCTGGTAAACTTTGGTAGCGCATTGCCTAATTGGGTGGGCGGAATCAACAATTCCTTTAATTATAAAGGGGTGATGTTATCGTTTCTGATTGATTTCAAGCTTGGAAACACTATGCTTTCCGGTACCAATTTCAATGCCGTTCGTCACGGACTTCACAAGATGACACTGGAAGGTAGAGAAGGCGGAGTAGTGGGAGAAGGGGTGAATGAGGCAGGTGAAACAAATACCGTGGTGGCACCTGTACAATCTTACTGGGAAATCGTGAGATCTCAGGCCTTAGTGGAGCCGGTGATATACAATGGAGGGTATTGGAAACTGAGACAGATCACCCTGGGGTATGATTTTACCAAGCATCTACCTGAAAACCAGCCGTTCAGATCGGTTAAGCTCAACTTTGTCGCCAATAATGTATTCATGATCAAAAAATGGGTGGACAATATTGATCCGGAATCATTCGGCTACTCCTCAGATAATCTTGTGGGAATGGAGTCAACAGGTCTCCCTTCCACACGGGGATTAGGTTTCAATCTGAATGTCAAATTTTAACCCAAATAGCCATGAAAAAGATATCTAAATATATACTAATCATACTCGTGGTGCTGTACTCATCGGCCTGCGACAGCAACTTTGATGAGCTGAATACCAATAAAGTAAGTGCCACGTCGATTGATCCCGCATTCCAGCTAAACGCAGCGATCGTAGGCTGTGCCTATCCCAATGGTTCTCTGGTCTATGATATGGGGGTGGTTCAGCAGATAGTCACACCTAATTCCGGGTTAGTCTCCGGAGCTAATTACAACCAAGATAACAGAACTTTGACTCAGGAATTGTGGCAGGGATATTATAGAAATGTCATCAAAAACACCCGGGATGTTATCGTTAGGTTGGAAGAAGATCAGACCCGGTCCAATTTAATGCAAATGACTAGGATTATTCAGGCATTTGCCTTTATGGTGTTGACGGATGATTACGGCAGCATCCCTTATTTTGAAGGTGGCAAAGGGTACTCGGACCAGATTTACCTGCCTGTATATGATTCTCAAGAAGCTATTTATACAGATTTAATCAAGGAATTGACAGAAGCTACTGCTGGCCTTAATGTATCGGGAACTCTAGAGACCGCAGATGTACTTTATAACGGGGATGTGGAAAAATGGAGGAGTTTTGGCTACTCCTTATTGTTGAGAGCAGGGATGCGATTGAGCAAAGTGGATCCAAACAGGGCCGCACAGGTGGTCCAAGCTGCTGTTCAAGGCGGTGTGATCCTGAATAATTCCGATAATGCAGCTATCCGCCATGATCCTAACTACACAAATCCAATCGGTAACTTTCTAAATGCTACTGAGGCTTCCAATTTCTATCTCACTGAGCCATTTGTCAACTATCTGAAAAATACAAATGATCCAAGATTGTCCGCTATCGCCGTGACGTACGTCGGGGCAAAGTCCGGGCCTGAGCAAATTCCGGAGAATGAAACGTATGATGCGGATGTTCACATAGGCATTCCTATGGGAAATGATAATGCCGGAGCGGTAAAAGCTGCCTCTGACTTAGGATTGGTGAGTTTTTATGAATTTGCTCAAGCTGACAGGAGGAGAGTGACCAAAAATACCGCTCCGAACTTCCTGGTAACAGCTTCACAAAATTATTTGCTGATGGCTGAAGCTAGGGAAAGAGGCTGGATCAATACAGGCACTGTGGAGGAATACTACACTGCGGGAGTACGGGCGCATATGAATCAGTTAGGGACAATAGACGAAGCATCTGATATAGCCGCTTCGGAAGTTAATCAATACCTTGAGGAAAACCCGTTTGATCCATCAAATGCCCTGGAACAGATCAATACACAATACTGGGTTTCCAGTTTCCTGAATGGACCGGAAGCATTTGCGAATTTCCGCAGAAGTGGTTATCCGGATCTTTTGCCTAATCCATATCCAGGCAGAGAAGTCGAGTTCATCAATAGGCTAACCTATCCAAATTCGGAGATTTCTGTGAATTCAGAGAATGTCTCCGCAGCTATTTCGGCCCAAGGTCCTGATAATCTTGCCACAAAAGTGTGGTGGGACAAATAAAAATACTACCGAGTCTGGAAAATCCAGTCTCGGTTTTTTTAATATTAGTTATATTCCAAAATGAACAGAACCTATATAACCCTATTGCTTCTATTGTTTTTAATGATAGAATCTTCCGCCCAACAGATTTCTAAAGAAGAAATGCTTTTTCTCACCCAAGAGTGGGAAGGGGAACGGTTTGAGGACGGACGCCCCAAAGTTTCAGATGAGCTATTGAGACGGATGAAAATCGTGACCCATGATGAGGCGTGGGCAGTGATGAAAAATGCAGGCTACAAATACCAATATGCTGATGGGTGGCAAATGATCAACCCGGACAGCATTCTTGTAGGGAGGGCATTGACGGCGACCTTCATGCCCGGCAGACCTGATATTCACGGGGCTATAGATGCCAGAGGCAAAGCTGAAGGTAAAAAAGGACAGAATGTCTGGCCGGTGGACCTATTGGTACAGGGAGATGTATATGTGGTGGATCAGTTTGGGATTCATGATGGAGGTCCCACGATCGGTGATAATGTAGGCAATGCCATTTATGCCAATTCAGGGAATGGAATAGTATATAATGGTGCCGTACGTGACATTCCTGGCCTGAAGGAAATTGGTGGGTTTACCTCCTACTATCGAACCTATCATCCTTCTCACCACAACCAACCTAGAGATCTCAATACTATGCTTACAGGGATCAATCATCCTACAAGAATAGGGCAGGCAACGGTCATGGCGGGAGACGTTGTCCTTGGGAGAGATGGCGCAGTGTCATTTATTCCCGCACATCTGGCTGAAAAAGTCGTGGTTACCTCCGAAGTTGTTCGCTTAAGGGACATGTTTGGTCACCAAAGAATCCGTGAAGGGAAATACACTGCCGGCGATATTGATACAAGATGGTCGGATGACATAGAAAGGGATTTTTCACAGTGGCTTGAGGATCATATTGATGAGTTGCCCATTGCCAGAGCGCAGATTCAGGAGATTTTAAAAGAACGGACCTGGTAACCCCTCATTTAAAAATTAACAAAACCAAAAACAGCCTATGAAACCTAAAAATT
This sequence comes from Algoriphagus sp. AGSA1, assembly GCF_021390545.1. Lineage (GTDB taxonomy): Bacteria > Bacteroidota > Bacteroidia > Cytophagales > Cyclobacteriaceae > Algoriphagus. Next base: position 103,427 of record NZ_JAJUWR010000002.1, read on the forward strand.
CAAGAAGATCATTTCTTCAAAAAAGCACATTTGCCGGCTTGGCAGGAGCCGGGCTGATGGGCACCTTTTCAGGATTAAATGAAGCGGTTGCGAAACAGAATCCCTACTCAAATCCATCGGATCTTAAAATCACAGATGTAAAATGCGGTTATGTGCGAGGAGCAGTCTATGTGAAAATCTATACTGATCAGGATGTATGGGGATGCGGAGAAGCTGTGGATGCCATACAGGGAACCTATTATATGGTACAGCGTATGGGCAGGATGTTGAGAGGCCAAAATCCCCTAAACCCAAATAGACTTGCAGAGCAAATCCGTAAAGGAGCATTTTTTGGTGGGGCACAATCCGGGGTTTTTGTGGCGGTGTTGACTGCTATCGAAACAGCCCTTTGGGATATTACCGGAAAGGTGTTTGGCGTACCTGTCTATCAGCTTTTGGGGGGTAAATTCCGGGATAAAATCCGCGTCTATTGTGATACTGCGCTTTATACCTCCACCAATCCTACGCCTAATGATTATGCTGAAGCCGCGCGTGGGGCAGTGGATAAGGGCTATAATGCAGTCAAATTTGATGTGGATGATGGCAGGGATCCCAATAAATATGACCGATTCAACTGGACTGCTAGCCCGGCGGAAATCGACCGTATGTACAATGCCATCGCAGCTGTACGTGAGGAGGTGGGACCGCATATCGATATCTGTGTGGATATGCACGGGAGATATGATGCCGTCACCGGGATGAAAATGGCCAAACTTTACGAGCCCTTGAACCTGATGTTTCTGGAAGAGCCAATCCCAGCAGATAATCCTGAAGTGTATAAGCATATTACCCAAGAAACAAGTACTCCAATCTGTGCTGGCGAAAACATCTATCTCGCTTACGGATTCACCAAATTATTGTCTGATGGAGCCTTGAATATCATTATGCCTGACTTGCAGAAAGCAGGTGGATTAGGCGAAGGGCAGCGGATCGCAAACTTGGCCAATTTGTATTATGTGCCTTTTTCCCCACATATGGTAGCTTCTTTTCTTGGCGCAATGGCCAGTTGCCATGTATGTGCTTCAGTACCGAACTTTCAGATTATGGAATGGCAGATTTATATGGATACAGACGATTTGTGGAAGGATATTGTAACCTACGATGGCCCGCGAACAGAGAATAGTTTCATTACCCTTTCTGAAAAACCTGGAATCGGTGTGGAAATCAATGAGGAAGGGATGAAGAAGCACGCCGTCCCGGGCATTCCTTTCTTTGAGTGACCCTGTGTAAACTATAGAATAGACTATCACTGATGCCCAATAAATACCAGCTGTATCACTTTCTTAGCTTGAGTGATTCTAGAGTGGGTGTGTCCGCTTCAGAGTAGGCAAGTTGGTCTTTCGGGGATATAAGTTAATTGACATTTGGTAGCTTTTGCCATATAGTGTCATTGTCTGGATAGCTGTATTCAATAAAAAAATCAGGAACGACCTTAGAACCTAAAGTACATAACCTGAATGCGCATGAACACATTCAACAAATTAACCTAACCCAACCTTAAATGAGTACAATGACCTCACACATCAAAACACTGAAACTTTCATTAGGGATTCTTACTGTGATTTATTTTCTGATGCCCTATTTCCCAGTAGCCGCCCAGAATGTAGGGGCATCAGCCGAGTATATCAAGGCATTGACACCAGGCTGGGACGGAGAAAGATTTCCCGATGGTAGGCCTAAAGTCCCAGATGCCATTTTGGAGCGACTAAAGAATATCTCCATAGAAGAAGCATGGGGTGTACTGCGGAATAAAGGCTACCAAAACCAGTATGAAGGTGAATGGCAGATTATGCTTCCGGATGAAGCCATGACAGGAAGAGTGGTCACTGCGCAATATATGCCACTGAGGCCGGATCTGGAAAAGCAGGTCAAGACCCAGGGCGTGGAAAAGGAGGGGAGAGCACCAAAAGGGGGGACGAATTCCTGGCCTATAGATATATTGACTACCGGAGATGTATATGTGGCAGATGGATATGGTAAAATAGCGGATGGTACTCTTATAGGGGATAACCTCGGAAATGCGATCTATGCTAAGTCCCAGCGGGGCGTGATCTTTAACGGATCTGTCAGGGATCAGGAAGGACTATCCAAGATCCATGGTTTCAATGCCTGGATCAAAGGGCAGGATCCCTCATACATCCAACAGATGATGCTCACATCCATCAATACACCAATCCGCATTGGACGGGCAACGGTACTTCCAGGAGATGTGGTTTTGGCTAAGAAGTATGGAGTGATCTTCATTCCTGCGCATTTGGTAGAGGAACTGGTGCTGACTTCTGAGGTTACAGGCTTGAGAGATGAATTTGGACACCTCCGGCTCAGAGAAGGAAAATATCTTCCCGGACAGATTGATAGTGAGTGGACTGAAGAAATCAAAAAGGATTTTCTGGACTGGCTGAATAATTACCCAGGAAAGCTACCGATGACAAAGCAAGAGCTGGATGAATACCTTAAAGAGCGTAACTATTGAGAGGGAAATTTATAAGGCTGAGCTCTCAATCAACTATCAGATACAATCCGTCTGCCGCATCTAGGATTCAGGGATTTGATCTCAATTATACAAATCTGTTAAATAATCAATTCAATAACCCAATTTACTATGAAAAACACCCTTCAAGATCTAGTCTATAAAAACAAACTCAGAGAGGAGCAGTATGCGGCACAGCGTCAGGCGGAGATCGAAAATCCCCTTACCCTTGATAACCGCAGGGACTTTCTTAAAAAAACCGCTCTTGGCGGATTAAGCCTTACCGCTTTGATGGGGCTATCTATGGAAGACACCCTGGCAGAAACCTCCAAAAATGTCCGTAGAGCCTCTGCTCCCTCCGACCTGAAAATCACAGATCTTCGTTATGCTTTGACCAATGTAATGGGAGGCACAGCAATCATCCGGATAGATACCAATCAGGGGATTTATGGATTAGGAGAGGTGAGAGACGGAGCGGATCCTAAGTATGCCCTGATGCTGAAAAGCAGGATACTCGGTGAAAACCCCTGCAATGTTGAGAAAATTTTCAAGATCATCAAACAATTTGGAGGCCAATCCCGGCAAGCAGGGGGCGTTTGTGCTGTGGAAATGGCTCTTTGGGATCTTTGTGGAAAAGCATATAATGTTCCTGCCTGGCAACTTCTCGGAGGAAGATATAGGGATTCAGTTAGGCTTTATGCCGATACTCCCGAAGCCGAATCCCCAGAAGAGCAACTGAAACTGATCAAATACAGAACGGAGGAACAGGGTTATACTTGGCTGAAAATGGATGTGTCAATAGGTGAAATCATCGATATTCCAGGCTGTATAGTCAATCCTGAGATTTTCAAAATGGGGAAAAGCCAATGGCAAGGAGGATATATGTCATATGCGAATACCGCCCACCCGTTTACAGGTGTACAGATCACTGAGAAGGGATTGGATGAGCTTGCCAAAATAGTAGATCATGTACGGGGGATGGTCGGTTATGATATCCCCATTTCCACAGATCACTACGGGCATTTTGATCTGAACAACTGCATACGATTAGGGCAGGCCTTGGATAAGTACCGCTTGGCTTGGCTTGAGGATATGGTGCCTTGGCAGATGTGGCAGCAGCATAAAACAATCACTGATGCGTTAAACACTCCTACCACCACAGGGGAGGATATTTATTTGCTACAGTATTTCAAAGACCTTATAGATAACCATGCCGTGGACATTGTCCATCCGGACTTGGCATCATCCGGCGGGCTTTTGGAAACTAAGAAAATTGCCGATTATGCAGAGGAAAAAGGGATTTCTATGGCCATGCACCAAGCAGGAACCCCGGTTTCATTCATGGCAAACGTACACTGCGCCGCTGCCTCCCAAAACTTCCTTGCGCTCGAACATCATTCCGTGGATATTCCTTGGTGGGAGGATATGGTGACCATGACCGGAGGTGGAAAAATAATTGATAAAGGCTACGCCCCGGTGCCGCTGGACGCTCCGGGCTTGGGAATAGAACTGAACGAGGAAGTGGTAAAAGCCCACCTACACCGTTCAGATGGTTCTTATTTTGCCCCTACCGATATGTGGAATGATAAACGTTCCCATGATAGGACTTACAGTTAAAACTTATCTTGTAGCCCAACCTATAGTTCCGGGAACTAGTGAGAGTCTAGTTCCTGGACAAATTTCTAAAGCATTCACCCAAATTCCTTTATTTTGAATCCCAAAATCATAAAATCCCTTTCAATTCTTACAGGCGTTCTATTACTGGCCGCACTAGCTGTTAGTATCTTTGTTGGTATAGCAAAAGCAGGATTTCTCTGGATCGGGTTTTTCTTTATCTGTGCCATTGCTTTTTTAGGAATACCAAAACTAAAAGGTTATGCCTATGCCATGATGATTTTTGGCTCCGTGACTATGGCTCTTTATTTTCCTCAGTATTTTGTAGAATATGATGGATTCAAATTCTCCACATTGATTGTTCCGTTGATTCAAGTGATCATGTTTGGCATGGGGACATCCATGAGTGTCAAGGATTTTCTCGGGGTGGTAAAAATGCCCAAAGGCGTATTGATCGGTGTATTATGCCAGTTTACCATTATGCCGTTTATCGGCTTTGTCTTGGCAAAATCAAGCGGTTTTCCTCCGGAAATCGCCGCCGGGATGATTTTGATCGGTTGCTCGCCCAGTGGCATGGCTTCTAACGTGATGAGCTTTCTGGCCAAAGCAAACCTGGCACTTTCCATTACCGTAACTTCCGTGACAACATTGCTGGCTCCCTTTGTCACCCCGTTCTTGATGGGCTGGCTTGCAGGTGAATTTGTGGAGATCAATGTAATGGACATGATGTTCAGCATAGTGAAGATGGTAATCATTCCTATAGGTGGGGGATTGGTGTTCAATTATTTCCTGCGGGGAAAGGCCAAATGGCTGGATGATTTGATGCCGATAATTTCCATGGCGGCGATCGCACTTATTCTAGTGGTCATTGTGGCCGCAGGAAGGGATAGCCTCTTGGATATCGGGCCTCTGCTCATCATTATGGTAGTGATACACAACCTGGCAGGTTACACCTTGGGCTATTGGTCCAGTAGATTGTTCAAACTCGATGAAAGGGACTGTAGAACAATAGCCATAGAGGTGGGGATGCAAAACGGAGGACTGGCATCAGGAATTGCCAAGGAGATGGGCAAGATCGCCACGGTAGGTTTGGCACCGGCAGTGTTTGGGCCATTGATGAACGTGACAGGATCGATCCTAGCCTCTTATTGGCATAAGAAACCCATAGATGAGTAAAAAAGGCAATAAATAACAGAATGGTAAACCAAGGCTTGTTAAACATAGAACTCTAGCTTCTTCTCATTAAAGATCAACTCAGGTTATTGTGTGAGTTGTGCTGTTGTATCCTTGATGATTTTTCGATAGTAAGGCTGTTTTTTGGTCAGGAGATAAGACATTTTTAATCGATAAAAATCATAGCCGATTACAATCAACAGAAATAAGCAGACTATGTAAAAAACGTTATAGGCGATGGTCAAATAAATGTATCCAGCAGAAATACCTCCTAACAAATAGGAGAACATAATCGCCAGAAGTAAATTCCACTTCCTCCGCAACTCGGGATTCTTACGGTTTTGTTCTTTGGTAAATAAGGAGGCTAATATTCCCAAATCAGTGGTAAGTCCTGTAAGGTGGGTGGTTTTTACAGCTGAATTGGAAATGGTAGCCGTGAGACCGTTTTGGATTCCCATTGCAAAAAGCATGGCGCTTACCATCAGTTCAGTTTCCAAGAGTGTTTCTTGATAGAAAAATTGAATATGAGTTCCTACTGCCAAGAGACATAGGATTTCTATGATTATAGGGAGAGAATGGGCGAGATAGGCATTTCGATTCCGGAAATTAATTACAATGAAGTTGGAGCTGAAATTTCCCATGAAAAATAAAAATATCCACCCCAAGACTACAAGTGCTTGATACCAGTTGCCAAAGGAGATTTCTTGGGCCAATATGGCGTAGTGTCCAGTTACATTGGATGTGAAAGCAAAGAAAATAATCACGGAAATGACGTTTACCATTCCCGCGGAGAATGCTGTAAGAGATCCCAGCTGTATATTCTCCTTATTGGTTCTGTTTATGTGTTTGCTGATCATGCTTTTTTTGTGCTCAATCGCTCAAATGTCATTTTCACAATTCCACGTAATTGCATGTCAAAACTGAAATGTAGAACCATTCGATCAGCGCTGAGTTCTTGGATGACGTAGTATTCCATGATACCTTCAGATCCATGGATCTGGAGTATGTTGCCTCTCCCTTTAAGTGTCCACTTTAGGGAGTTTTGGGAATCGTTGTTTTTCATCTGCAAAGTATGTTCATCTACAAAATTCCAGATTTCAGCTTTATGAATGATCAGGTTCTTGCTGATTTGGCTTTTGATATGATCGGTCAGCATATAATCAAAGCTTTCATCTGAGATGAGAGAATCCAGTTTCTCGTATTCCCATGAGACTTCCTTCCACTCACCGAGCAGTTGGATTTCTGGGCTTTCCTGAAAAGAAAGTAAGGTAAAGTAAACTCCTAGTACCAGAGAGAAAGACGTTGGATATAATAGATTGAATTTCATTTGTTTGTAGTTTGTCTTTCCATGACTAGACTTCTTTTGGCAGCGAGATGTTGGGGCGGCCAGTCAACCTTTAGCAGGCATACTGAACCCAAAGCGAACTTGTGTCGCCTACTACAGGCTCAGACTTGGCTTTCTAGTGAGCCATTTGCCCATGGGTGAAAAAGAGCGCCGATAGCTCATCTTTTGAATTTTCTTGACCAAGTACAGTTGAAGTGTCCCAGTTTACCTTTATGAGGGGTATGTTACTCTTGTTTAAGTATGGAGTAAGATCAAAACTGCTGCTGTTTTTTAGCTTGAATGAATAATTTGGAGAGATATATGCCTCAGTTACTTTATTCCCGAGTAGGTAATTTTCAAAGGCATTTTGGTTGGTTCCACTGAAGATGTCAATGGACATTTGTACTATCGTATTCTCATATTTTCCCAGAAGCATCTGACAGCTGGTTTTGAATTCTTCAGTTTCCAGTTTTTCCAGCACTTTGGCCTTGGAATAAAAGAGTAATTCATTGATGGATGTGGATACCCACTGCCCATATACCAATATTACATTAAGTTTCTCGCCTTTGTCCAGATTGTTTTGTAGAGCAATCTTCGCAAGATTCAGTGATTCTACCGTGAAATCTGTAGGTATTAAAATAGTTTTAGCCATTGTTCCTGTTGGTTTATTGGACACGGCCTAAATTACCTTCGACTTATTAGAATGGATTAAGAATGGGATTAAGATCTAATTAGAATGTAAGCGGTTAGATTAGAATACGATTAGAGAACAAAATTTCCTTTTGGCAAATGGATTTCTACAGTTGTACCTTTATCTATTTTGGAGTACACCTTCAGCTCGCCGTCATGAATCCGGATGATGTTTCGTGCCAATGGCAGGCCAATCCCATATCCTTCATGATTTTTAGTGTTGGAAGCCCGGAAGTAAGGGTCATAAATGTACTCTATTTCATCAGAGGGGATACCGATTCCAGTGTCTTTTACAATAATGATGATATTGCCATCCATGACTCCCAGGGCTATGTTGACGGGCTTTCCATCAGAATATTTACATGCATTCAAGACTATGTTGGATACTGCTAAGTGAAGTAGCTGTTCATTCCCCATGACTTTCAGCAAAAGTGGGTTTTCGGGCAAGAGGCTGAAATCCAGACATATTCTGTTTTTGGTTTGGATTTTTTCAACGGTTTCTTTTACATCAAGTATCAGCTGATCCATTCTCACCTTTCCGAATTTTTGCCGCTTTCCATCAAATCCGGTTTGGGCCAATAGCAATAAAGCTTGCGTTTTTTTCTGAAGTTTCTCAGCCTCCCCCAAAATAGCGGTGATTGACTCTATATATTCCTCTGTTTTCCTGGTTTTAGAAAGAGTGACATCTGCTTCTCCTATTATAGACGTCAATGGTGTATTCAACTCGTGAGAGGCGTTGCTAATGAAGTTTTTCTGTGTTTCAAAAGAAGTTTCCAGTCTATTGAGCATATCGTTGAATGTCTGGGCGAGCTCCCGTACAGAATCATTGTTTTCAGGGATTTCCAGTCTCATATGAAGGTTTTCGGAACCGATTTTTTTTGTCTTATTGATGATATTCTGAATAGGTTCTATAATTTTTCTGGAAAACATGATGGAAAACAGGACGATCAACAGAAAGGCAATTATCAGAGAGGTGAAGATTAGATTTCTCAGATATGCCAAATGATGAGTAATGAAATAATTTTCAGCTGATAAGATTACCAAATGCGCTTTTTGATTTGGAGTCCTATATATCGTTCCATAGAAGAAGGTATTATGATGACTATAGGTCCCGATTCCATCTATGACCACTTTTTTCAAGAATGATTGATTAAAATCCACTAGTCTGGGATCGGTGGATATGTTTTGAGGATTTATATCTTCCAGGATTAGGTGTTGTTCGTTTGTAAGTGGCTCCAGATAATCTTGTCTGAGCTGCTGTACCACATTCCCATCTTTCTGTTTTTCCAGCTCGATTTTAGCTGTGGCAATAGCTCTGATTTCTAGTCTTTTGTAGAAATCCGTAAAAGCAAATCTGGAAATTGAATAGTAGATAAAGCCGCTGAAAAGCAGTGTGTACCCAATAAAGGCAGTAAGCAGAATGTAGATTATCTTGTTTTGGAGTTTCATCAATTTTCCTTTAACACATACCCCATTCCTATTACCGTGTGGATAAGTTTTTGTTCACCGTACTTATCCAGTTTTTTACGTAGGTAATTTACATAGACATCTACCACATTGGTGCCTAGGTCAAAGTTTACTCCCCATACTTCATGTAGCATATCTACTCTACTGAGCACCTTTCTAGGGTTTTTCATAAACATCAGTAGAAGCCTGAATTCTGTAGAGGTCAGCGATATTTCATTTCCGTTTCTTGAAATCGTTTTCCCAGTATCATCCAAAACCAAATCGGCAAATTGATAGATCTGGTGGTCTTGCTTATCATTTTCTTCCATCTTCCCCCCACGGCGAAGCAGGGTTTTGATTCTGGCCACTAGTTCTATGAATTTAAATGGCTTCACTAGATAATCGTCAGCTCCGGATTCCAGTCCGATGACGACATTTTCTGTACTGCCCATGGCAGTCAAAAATAGAATGGGGACGGTTTTATTCTGGATTCTGATCTGTTTGCAGACTTCCAGACCGTTCATGTTAGGCAGCATGATGTCCAGTATGATCAGGTCAAACTGACTACTCAAGGCAACCTGAAGTCCCATGGTGCCATCCATGGCCACTGTGACTTCAAAGCCGTTTTCGCTCAGTCCTTTGTTTATAAAACTGCACACACGGGTGTCATCCTCTACTAATAATATTTTTTTCAAAAGAAGTTAATTTGAGGAGTGTTACTGTGGTAATTTGTAAGCTTGACGTGCAATAAGTTTCCAATTACCCTTTTCCTTATGCCACACCAGTATGACGCCTATTTTTATGGAATTTGCAATGCCTCCGTCCAGTACATCGGCGGCCAGGTTATGGCGCACGATAGCAAGATTTTTTTGCATCTGTATCGTTTGATCTTGAAACTCGACTGTCGCGAAATCAGATGCTCCACTGACCAATGCTTCGATAAATTGGGTTTGGTTTTCCAACTTTCCATTGGAATGTCCATAACTGAGATGTATAGAGGTCAATTCACTTAGATTGGCAACTGTGGGATCAATTAATGCCAGACGGAGCTTTTCTACCTGGGAGGCTACTTCCTTCTCCGCTTGCGCAAAAGCACTGGTGAAACTGATAAATAAAACTAGTGTGAAAATTGTTTTCATGGTTATATTGAGTTATGGGTTTGAAATGGAAATCATAGCAATTTTAAGCTAATGCGATAATTAAGGTACTGAAATTGACGGTTATTAGGGTATTCAACATGGGATTAAGATCAAATTTCCCATGTGACCCCGTATCAAACTTAGAGGAAGGTTGATTGATAAACTTGTGCCCTGCAAAGCTATTTTTCCTGCACAATAGTGAAAATATTCCTGGTTTTCAGCCCTTTCACTTCGTGTTCGACCATCACAGGTATCTCATAAGTGTCAAATTCTTTTAGAACAATTACCCCACCATGTATGAAAAATTCCAGCTCTCCTTGGAGTACCGTGAGAAGGGAGGGGTCTTTAGTGGTGTGTTTTTTCAGATATTGATCATGAATCAATCCAATGGCAAAATAGTTGATTTTATCCGTTCGCTTGATTGCACAGACGGAGGGGCGATCATTATGGAAGGACATGTTTTCGAGGATATTCATGGTAAAGTCAGGTTAAAGTCTCAAAGTAGATTCAACTTTAAGTTAACCAAAGTTTTAAAGAATTGCGCTCTGAAATTGAAGATAGGCAGTATAAAAACCTATTTCTGTACCGGATGGATTTCCTTCTGAGAACTGATAAAAGGGGTCTTGGGAGCTAGGAAGTAGCCTGTTAGACTGGCTAAGAGTATGGGGATAAAATAACCGAAACCAGTAAGCCTGACCAATAAAATCCGAAGTGACTCTGCATAGTCTGAATTTACAAATTTACATGAATCACTTGGTTCCAAGTTGTCCAAGTAGGCTTCGTGTCGGACTTTATTAGCTCTTTGAAAAAACAAGATTTCGAGCATACAAGTTTTTTTGAATGTCAGTTACGGAAGAGTCAGACAGGCTCTATGTGAATCAATACATTTCCCAATTCCGGAATTGTCTTACAGAGTTTATCCTTCAACTGATGGGAGATATCATGGCCTTCGGTGACCGTGAGTTTCCCCTCCACCAGTGCGTGCAAATCTACATGGTATTCCATTCCGGCCTTTCGGATGTAGCATTTTTCAGTTCCCTTCACGCCAGGAACAGTCAGGGAGACTTTGCGGATCAGGGCGGTCAGTTCCTCGTAATTGTTTTCATCCATCACCTCGCCAAGAGCCGGACGGAAGATCTTGTAGCAATTGAAAAGGATAAAGGCCACCGCGAAAAGCGCTGCAATATCATCTGCTTTTTCAAATCCTTTTCCAGCAAATATAGCAATGGAAATCCCTATAAATGCCGCTACAGAAGTAATCGCGTCACTTCTGTGATGCCAGGCTTCAGCTTTGAGAGAACTGCTTTTTAGTCTTTTGCTCCGTGACATTACTACCTGAAAAGAAATTTCCTTCCAAAGTATAATTACCGTCAATACGAGCAGGGTAAATGGTTTGGGTAAATCATGTGGAGTGATGATATGCTGGTAGGCTTGCCAGGCGATGGTGACTGCCGAGATGACTAAAAATACCACAACCAAAAAGGTGATCAATGGTTCTGCCTTTCCATGTCCGTATGGGTGGTTTTCGTCTGCAGGTTTGGCAGAATACCGTAATCCTATCAAAACCAAAATCGAAGCGAACACGTCCACCACTGACTCTATACCATCGGCAATCAACGCATAGGAATTGCCAAAAATGCCCGCCAAGAATTTAATCGCGGCCAACACAACATTACCCAGCATGCTGAAAATAACGGTTCTGATGGCTAAACTTGAACTGCTCATGGGAGGGACAAGGGAGAGAATGACAAAAGTAGGGATTATTCTTTTTTTGGAAGGGATTGGCTGCAATATCAAATTCTTTTTGTGTTTTGCCAGATCAGGTAACAAATGCATCCCCTTTGTTTAACATTCATCCTCCTCCTCTGAATAGGGGATATGGTATTTTAGTATCTGAAAATCAACCCTTATGAATAACCTGTTTAGATTACTGGCATTAACGCCATTTGTTTCTCTGACTCTTTTCTCTTGCGGAGAAGATGAAGAGACAGAACCTATCAATTTATCTCTATCTAAAGAAATTCTGAATTTTGATGCTGAAGGAGGAACGCAGACTTTTACTATTACCAGCAATTCTTCTTGGATTATTGAAAATGCAGCTTTATATGCGGATGTGACTCCTTTATCAGGATCTGGTAATAGTCAAGTGACTGTGAATGTGGAGTCAAATGATGAAGAGATTTCAAGAACTTTTTACGTAGAAGTTAGGGCTGGAACTATTCAGAGGGATGTGGCAGTGGTACAGAAGGTAGCGGAGCCAAGTTATCCAGATTATTATATCCCTGCAGATAACACAGGTATGCGGGATATACCAAATCTGGAATTGGCGAAGGAGATGGGGTATGGATGGAACCTTGGCAATAGTCTGGAAGCAATCGGGGGAGAGACGGCCTGGGGTAACCCTAAAACTACAGAAACATTGATAGATGCCGTGAAAGCTGCTGGGTTTAATGCTGTCCGTATTCCGGTGGCCTGGAGCAAGTTTTCCGATCCTTCTACATTTGAGATTGATGCAGCCTGGATGGCTAGGGTCACAGAGGTGGTAGATTATGTGATAGAAAATGGCATGTATGCATTGATCAACATTCACTGGGATGAAGGCTGGATGCAGCCGACTTTTGCGCAGCAGGACTATGTGAATGATAGACTGGAAAAAATGTGGGTGCAGATTGCTTTGAACTTCCGGGATTATGAAGACCATTTACTTTTTGCCGGGACTAATGAAGTCATGGTAGATGGGGACTACTCCACTCCCATACCTGAATACTACCAGGTGCAGAACTCGTTCAACCAAACCTTTGTAGATGCAGTGAGGTCTACAGGTGGGAGAAATAACTACAGGAATCTCGTCGTCCAGACCTTTAATACCAATATAGACCATGGGATTAATTTTTTTGAAGTGCCTGAAGATGTGACAGCCGGCAGATTAATGGTGGAGGCTCACTATTATGATCCGTATGAATTTGCACTTCAGGAAAATGAAAGCATCACCCAGTGGGGAGCGAATGCATCCGACCCGTCTAAAAAAGCAACCTGGGGAGATGAGTCGCATGCGGATGCACAATTTCTCAAAATGAAATCCGCTTTTATAGACCAGGGAATCCCGGTTCTCATTGGTGAATTTGGTGCGGTAGATAAAGTAGCCGTGGAAAACCACCAATACCGCAAAGATTACCTCACTTACCTTATCCGAAGTATGGATTCCCACGGTTTAGTCCCTTTTTATTGGGATAATGGTTTTGGTGGGCATTATGGGTTTGCACTTTTCAATAGGGAAACCGGCGAGCAATTGTATCCCGACCTGGTGAAGGCAGTGGTGGGGAGTTGATTCCTCGTTTCAATACAACAAAAGCGACTGTCACAATTAGGAGAGCCGCTTTTGTTTTATGGGAATTGACCAGATTTATATTCTAAGCTTTTCGGTTCTTCTATGCAGCTTGGTTCCGGCTAATTTTTTACGAGAAACCAACTTGAATTAGGTAGAAAAAGCTGTCTGGGATTTTTTGCTGATTGTTCCCGGGGTAAGTTGGTCCATTTTCAATACTATAAAACCGCCCAGGGCACAGGCTGCCATTCCTAACACCATAGGAAAAGCAGAACTTGCGTGAAATAGACTTACTACGGCTGTTACTATTCCTCCTATAGCCATCCGCATACTTCCTAGCATAGCGGAAGCAGAACCTGCATTTCTGGAAAATGGTGCCATAGAAAGTGCGGTGGTATTTGGCCCATTTAACCCATGTGCTGTCAGAAACACAAACATCAAGGCAATCAGCGCGTACACATTGAACCAGTCGAAATAGACTCCAGCCACCAGTAGCAATCCTACAGTAACTTGATAGTGTAGAGAGAAATTAATGATTTGCTGGCTGCTGAATTTGCGCAGCAAAATATGGTTCAGCTGGGTAGAACCAATCATAGCGAAGGCCAAAATTCCGAAAATCCAACCAAACTGATGCTCAGAAAGGCCGTAGAGATTCATGAAGACATCCGCCGAGCTGGCGATATAGGCAAAAGGAGCTGCGCCGGCAATACCACCCACAAGCATGTAAACCAAAAACTGTCGGTTGTCAAGGACTTTTAGGTAACCGTTCCAAACTTGCTTTGGGCGTAGGGAAATTTCCTGGTCAGGCAATGCCCCAGAAGGAAGAACTGTCACAGTGGCAATCCATATAATGGCTGTCAAGGCCGCAAGGATGATAAATACCCAGTGCCAATCGTAAGCAGCGGTTACAAATCCACCTAAGGCAGGTGCGATCATCGGAGATACCGCAATCACCAAAACCAAAAGAGACATGGCCTGGGCGGTTTTTTCCACCGGGAAAATATCCCTAACTATTGCTTGAGCTGATACCATTCCGGCACAGCCGCCGATGGCCTGGATAAAGCGCATCAAGATCAGGTTTTCCACAGTCAGGGAAAGCGCACAACCTATGGATGCCAGAATGTAAATCGCCAATCCTGCATAAAGCGGTTTTTTTCTTCCATAGCGATCCAGTAATGGGCCATAAAATAATTGACCAATTGCGATTCCTACTAAATAAGCGGTGAGCGAAAGTTGAATATTCGAAATAGGCGTATTCAGTGTCTGCGCCATCTCCGGAAAGCCGGGCAGATACATGTCAATGGAAAAGGGAGAGATTGTACACAAGGCACCTAGTACCAGCACGATCTTAAAGTATTCTGTTTTGCTGTATTTCTTTGCCATTTCTAATTCTAAAAATTGATAGACTCACACTTTATTGGAAATTATTTGTAGTAAACAGCTCTAATTCTTAATGAGTTCGTAAAATTCAGCTTATTTTTTGCCAAAATATTAGAAGAGGGATTAGTGTTTTGAAGAATTGTTAAAAGGGTGAAATTGTCAACGAGCAGCAGTGTTCCGCTGAAAAGATATTTTGAGTTTTGGGAAAGATGCAGAATAAAAAGAATTGTCTTAAAACTCAATTTCATCAATACTTCTCAGTTGCACATGCTTTTTCATCTTTTTCTGGATGACTTTGAAATGATGCAGATCCTCCTCAGCAATCAGGGAAATAGCCTCTCCTGATGCTCCAGCCCGGCCGGTCCTTCCGATTCTATGGACGTAATCTTTTGGTGATCTGGGCAATTCGTAATTGATTACCAACGGAAGAAATTTGATATCAATTCCTCTTGCTGCCAGATCTGTAGCCACCAATACCCTTGATTTCCCGGTTTTGAACCGGTGCAGGGCTTCTGTTCTGGCTCCTTGACTTTTATCTCCGTGAAATGCGAGAGCGTCTATACCGTTCTTGTTGAGCTTGGTAACGATATTGTTTGCTGCCCGGATCGATGAGGCGAAAACCAAGATCTGGGGCCAATCGCCAGAATTGATCAAATAACGTAGAAAAGGGCCCTTTTGCTCCATGGGGACACGATAGGCATATTGTTCGATCAGATCGGGAGAAATGGTGTCAGGTTCAGCGGAAATGCGGACTGGATCCTGTAACAAATCATTTATCAACGTCTCCACAGATTCTTCGCTTGTTGCGGAAAAAAGTATGTTTTGGCGTTTTTGGGGTAGTTTTTCGAGGATCTGATCCACTTCTTCTTTGAATCCCATATTCAATACCTTATCCGCTTCGTCCAGTACCAGCACTTCTACCTGGTTAAGGTTAAGCGCATTTTTTGACATCAGATCCAGCAAGCGTCCAGGGGTAGCTACTAAAATATCGGTGCCATAGATTTTCATCATCTGCGGGTTGATGGAAACCCCTCCATAAACGGCTAGGGCTTTGACAGGTCTGGTCAGGAACCTTGCGAAATTCTCTGTCACCTCAGCTACTTGGCTGGCTAGTTCCCGGGTTGGCACCAGTACTAACACAGGAATCATTCTGCCTTTATTGGCAGGCTTTTCCTGTAATCTTTGAAGAATAGGAAGAATGTAAGAAGCTGTTTTTCCAGAGCCGGTAGGGGCAATTCCCAACACGTCTTTTTTTTCCAAAACAGCCGGAATAGCCTTTATCTGTATAGGATATGGACTTTCGTATTTTGCCTTGGTTATGGCATCAAGGATCTGACTGTAAAGACCTAACTCTGAAAAGTTCATGTGCGTTTATTTTCGGCAAAGTTAAGGCAAGGAATTTACTATTGTACTTTTTTGGTAATTTCCATTCCCGGAGTGCCCGCATAGAAGACAATTATTTCAGCGTCTTCCTCTCCATTGTTTCGCCCCAAGTGCTTTTTATTTACTACCTCTATGATAGGGTCGCCTGCTTGCAGAACTAGTTCTTTTCCATCTTCGTCGATTACTAGCAGTTCTCCTTTGAGGAGAACACCAGCATTGATTACAGGATGATAATGTAGCGGTAGGTCAGAATGTGCAGGGATAGTGATTTTTAAAATTGAAATCTGAGGTTTTGACCGAGGATAATTTGGTAAAGAGTCACCGTTCCAAGATACCTGTGACTCGATCAAGGTGATGGATAGGGCAGCTTCTTTTGTCATGAGCTCACTTTTATGAGCAAAAAAAGCAGTAAGTATAGTCAAAGCGGTAATCAAACAGTTTTTAATCATGATTTTGATAGTTAGGGGGAGAATCCGACGTATTTAATACTGGGTTTGTGGATAGAGATCTAAGATACAAACTGTTACTTACCGTTGTTGTAAAACTAGTTTGTGAAGCAACATAATATGTTACAACTTGTACGAATGATTTGGCATATTGTAAATATTCGAAATCCTAGGCTAGATTAACTGATAACCCCAAAATTCCATATTAGAAAATGCACTTATTACGCATAGTGTCCTGCTTTTTTATTGGATTGATCTTTTTTTCATGTACGAATACAGTAGTTTATGACCCTTCCAATCCCTCTCCTGCAAGAACTGCGGAAGAAGAACTGGAGACTTTCCAGCTTGAACCCGGGTTCAAAATCCAACTGGTTGCCTCAGAGCCTATGGTTCAGGATCCGGTTTTCATCACTTTTGATGAGGATGGCAGACTTTGGGTTATAGAAATGCGGGGATTTATGACCGACACATTAGGGTCTGAGGAGGATAAGCCTATTGGTAGGATATCAGTTTTGGAAGATGAAGATGGAGACGGTGTAATGGACAAGAGCACAGTTTACCTGGATAGTCTGGTTATGCCGAGAGCCTTGGGTTTTTTCGCTGATGGTGTGTTGGTGTCTGAGAATTCAGCACTCTGGGTGACAAAGGATTTGGATGGGGATCTGAAGGCTGACTCTAAGACCTTGTTGGATCCCACGTATGCTTCCTCAGGAAACCCTGAGCATTCGGATAATGGTTTGCTTAGGAATGTGGACAATTGGTACTACAATGCCAAGTCAAGATTGAGGTATAAATACCAAAAAGGGGAGTGGATCAGGGATTCTACAGAATTTCGTGGTCAGTGGGGGATCAGTCAAGATGATATAGGGAGATTGTATTACAATTACAACTGGTCACAGCTTCATGCAGATATGGTGCCTCCAAATTACTTTTCCCGTAATCCAAATCATAATCCATCCACTGGTATAGATCACGGAGTTACCTTGGATAGATCGGTCTATCCCATCAGGGAGACCCCGGCTGTGAACAGGGGATATATTCCTGGTGTGTTGAGCGAAAACCAACGCTTAATGGAGTTTACCGCAGCCTGTTCCCCTTGGATTTATAGGGCTACTTTGTTTCCTGAAGAGTTTTATGGAAATGCGTTCATAGCTGAGCCTGCTGGCAATTTAGTCAAGCGGAATGTGCTGACGCAAATCGGAGCCAAGGTAGAAGGCAAAGATCCGAGTCCGGGAAGAGAGTTTTTAGCGTCAACGGATGAGCGGTTTAGACCTGTGGATTTCACAACTGGGCCGGACGGAGCATTGTACATAGCTGATATGTACAGGGGGTTGATTCAGCATGGGGAGTATTTGACCCCTTACCTGACAGAACAGACAGTAGGGCGAGGACTGGATATGCCCGTGCATTTGGGGAGGATATGGAAAATCGTTCCTGATGATGAATCATCCCGACCAAAGGTTAAGCTTTCCCGGGCAAGTGCCTCGGAATTGATCCAATACCTTTCTGATGAGGATGGGTGGTATAGGGATATGGCTCAGCGTATATTGATTGAGCAGGAAAATCCCTTGGTAAAAGATGAGTTGGTAAACTTAGCTATGGATACCCAAGCAGGAGAATTGGGACGCTTTCATGCTCTTTGGACTCTGGAGGGTTTAGATCTTCTGGATGAACATGTTCTTTTCCAACTTCTCGAAAAGGAACAAGGCTTGTTGCAAAACACCGCATTGAGATTACTCGAACCCTTTGCCTTGGAATCTTCGAAATCAAGGTCAAAATTGGCTTCACTGATGCGTACTCTTTCCATGAATGCTTCAGAAACAGAGGCCTTACAGTTGGCCCTAAGTAGCAATGTGCTTTCCCTGCCAGAACAAGGCGAGGTCTTAGAAATCGTCCTTTCGGCTTTTGGCTCTCAAGCAATGATTCGTGATGCTATGCTGAGCAGTTTGGAGCAAAGAGAATTTAAGCTGCTTCATATCCTTTGGAACTCTTCTCAATGGGATATCCAAGATCAAACCAAAGAGATTTTTCTGGAAATGCTAACTACTGCGGTGGTAAAGGGAGGAGCTGATGCGGAATTGAAATCCCTGATTGCTCTGGCCGACTCACCAGGCAAAGAACTGGATTGGAAACAAAAAATACTGATTTCAGGGATGTCAATTGAGGCGGCCAATGCTGCAGGAAGGAACCCGATTTCGCTGAACTCTGAGCCTTCACTTTTTTCAAGAAAGGATCTGCCGGTGGATGAAAGCAGGTTAGAATTGCTCAAAAGATTATTCACATGGCCGGGTTTTAAAGCTTCCGAAACGCTTGTTGCGGCAAATCAACTCGATGAAAAGGCTTTGAAACAGTTCTCCATGGGCCGCCAGAAGTTTATGGTAGGTTGTGCAGGTTGTCATGGATCCGATGGGACAGGAGCGCCACGTATGGGGCCACCCTTGGCTGGATCAGAATGGGTGACCGGAGATGAGCGGAGGCTTGCCATGATTTTATTGCATGGACTGGAGGGGCCAATAGAAGTGGCAGGGAAAATTTACGATGCCCCGGAAATATTACCTGTAATGCCTGCCCATGCCACATTGGACGATGCAAGTATTGCAGCCATTCTTACTTATATAAGAAATGAATGGGGGAATCATGCATCTCCTGTTTCTGGGCGTCTGGTCTCATCGACCAGAATGACTTCGCAAGGACGGGTGTATCCATGGAGTGCAGAAGAATTAAATAAACATATGGAAACTTTACCTGTTCCTTAAACCAAACAATCCAAGTGATATGGCTCATAAAAACTTACCTGGAATTCTAGAGGGAAAAATTGATCGAAGAGGGTTTTTAGGCTCAGCTGGTAAGGGGGCTATGGTATTGGCAATGCCTTTCCCTGTGTTGCCGGATTTTTTGAAAAACGCTTCGATGGGTATAGTAGTGCATTCCTATGCATCAAGATGGCATTCTAAAAGTGAGAGTGAAAAATTTCCCGCCTTTACGGATGCTGTCAGTCTTATGGAGCATTGTAAGTCCATTGGGGCAGGAGGGGTTCAAGTTACTGTAGCGGGGTGGAGCCAGGATTTTGGAAATAAAGTGAGAGCGAAACGTGAAGAACTGGATATGTATCTGGAAGGAAGCATAGGATTGCCACAAGACCCAGGAAATGTACCGGACTTTGAGCGAGAAGTTATCATAGCAAGAGAAGCCGGAGCTAGCATTCTCAGAACAGCATGCCTGAGCGGGCGTCGATATACCAATTTTATGTCAAAGGAGGATTTTTTAACATTTAAGAAAAAGGCCATAAAGTCCATGGAATTGGCAGAACCGATTATGCAGAAGCATAAAATGAAACTGGCAGTTGAAAATCATAAGGACTGGACAGCACAAGAACTGAAACAAATAATCCAGTCCATAGGAAGTGAGTGGGTGGGAGTGACGCTTGACTTTGGCAACAATGTGTCTTTTATGGAAAATCCTATGGAGGTCATTGAGACGTTGGCTCCTTACGCCTTTTCTACACATGTCAAGGATATGGGAGTGAAAAACTACGAAGATGGGTTTTTGCTTTCTGAAGTACCTTTAGGAGAAGGAATCGTGGATTTGAAATCTGCAGTTGCACTTTGCAAAAAGCACAATCCCAAGATCAACTTCAGTCTGGAGATGATCACCCGGGATCCATTGGAGATTCCATGTATGAAGGATAGCTACTGGACTACTTTCGATCATCTGTCGGGATTGGATGTTTATAAAATGGATCGGATGCTTGGAGAAAACCAATTCAAAAGAGAGCTGCCAAAAGTTACAGGACTCACTCAGGAAGAACGGCTTGCTTTTGAGGAGCAGAATATATTGGAGTGCATAAATTACAGCCGAAAATCCCTCAAGCTTTAACCCAATTAATACTTATAAAAGAACGACTATGACTCAGAAAAACACCAAATTGCCCGGGATCAAACTTTTTGACTTAACAGGCAAAGCTGCCATTATCACTGGTGGATCCAAAGGACTGGGCTTGGCAATGGCCGAAGGGCTTGCTTCTGCAGGTGCCGATGTCATGCTTGTAAGTAGAAATCTGTCTGAATGCGAAGAATCTGCAAAGCGAATAGCTGATCTCTACAACGTAAAGGCTATTGCTTTTGCAGCAGATGTTGTGAAAAAAGATCAAACGGAAGCCATGGCAAAAGCAGCTTTTGATGCTTTCGGAAGAATTGATGTGCTGATCAATAGCGCCGGAATCAACATCCGGGGAGCGATCGATGAGCTGGAATTGGAGGAATTCAGTAAAGTAATGGAGATCAATGTCACCGGAACTTGGTTAGCTTGTAAGGCCGTGACTCCATTTATGAAACAGGCCGGGAAGGGAAGTATCATTAATCTGGCAAGTACATTGGGACTGGTGGGGCTTTCCAATAGGACTCCCTATGCTTCCAGCAAAGGTGCTGTAGTCCAGATGACGCGCGCACTGGGATTAGAGTTTGCGCCTTTTAATATTACGGTAAATGCAATTTGTCCGGGGCCGTTTTTGACGGAAATGAATCTTCCGATTGCCGATACAGAGGAAGGAAAGAAATTTGTTGTTGGGGCTACAGCTTTAGGGAGATGGGGGCGACTGGAGGAAATCCAAGGCGCCGCAATCTACCTTGCTTCGGATGCCGCCACTTACATGGTAGGTTCTATGCTCACCGTCGATGGGGGATGGACGGCAAGATGATGTTACCTTTTCCGGACAAAATGGTTCTGTACTACTTTATCCAAAAAACGGGTTGATTTGACACATTCAAAAACCAGACGCTTCGGTAACTCACCAAACATGGGAATGCCAGATCCCAATAATACCGGAATTGTAGTAATGATCATTTCGTCAATTAGGTCTTCTCGTAGAAAACTCTGAATGGTCTTTCCTCCATCGATATAAAGGTTTTTAAAACTTCTTCCATTAATTTCCGCAAGCACTTCCGGAATGCTTCCTTTGACCAGAAATGCCTTGTCCTGCAGTTTTTCCGGAATCTCTGTCAGGGAATTACTCCAAACAAAAACCGGCTTTTTGTAAAACCATTCCTCAAAGCCGGCCACTACTTCAAAGGTGTTTCTTCCCATCAATAGTGCGTCGATTCGGGAAGTGAATTCATTAAATCCCGTGTCAATATGATCAATCTCGGGAAAGGTTGATAGCCAATCAAGTTCATCGTTTTTCCCGGCAATGAATCCGTCTAGACTTGTGGCAATGAATACGCTGTTTTTCATGTGTTTATTTTTGATTTTTATAGGTCACATGGAATCTCGCATAGTAGATAATCATCCCTTTGTGTGTCGCCTTCGACATGCTCGATTTCATGTGTTTATAATTGTTTTTCTAAGGCAAGATAGCCTGTCCCGCCCGCCGCGGCGGTTGACGATTAATCCGCCATCCGGCGGAACCCTAAGTGTTTAATGACGATTTTAATCGTGCCGATTTCATAGAGATATAATTTGACTTTTAGCGGTAATGCCTGCCTGCACATACAGGCCTGAATACCTTTGGCAGCCAGGATTTCCTCCGAGTTTGGATTCTCAAAAGTAACATCAAATCGCCCAAAGTTTTCTGATCTAGAAATTTCTTGGGACATTCCTTGTCTGAAAAGTTTGATCAATAAAAGTTGTGTACGCCCTCAGTCGTGCGCAACTTGTTTTTTTAATCTCTCCACAGTTTTTTCGGCATAATTTCTATACCATTCAATTTCGCAAGAATCTATAAACTGTTCCAATTCTCTAATATATTTTTCGTGATCTGATTTCCTAAATGTCATTACAATTTCACCATACTTAATACTCCATAACTTATGCCTTTGATTCATTGATCTAATGGTTTTCACAGGATCTTCCAATTCCTCAGGGAAGCCATACTCATCAATTATTGACCGGATCAACGGATAGTATTTTTTATCTAAGATAGTTTTAGTTTCGGTGATGACATCAGTATAGTCATTTAGAATATGCAGGTTGGAAATTGCGTGTGCGAGATGGTGGTTTTCCCATGCTAATTCGGCCCATTTTTCAGCAATTTCATAATTTGATAAGATTCGATTGCCTCTGATCAATAGATTAAGAGCAAGAAAATACAGGTGAGGATAATCTTCCGGCTCCATATTCTCCACCACCATTTCGAAATGCTGAATTGCTAGAGGATATTGTTCTGCCATCCAGTAGCAAAAAGCGATTTGATTGTGTTTTTTGATCTTTAGAACATCCTCGTCGTAGATGTCCTGGACTTCATCTATGTAGTCATTAACCAGTTTTATTTTTTCCTCATATTGAGCATTCGGTATGTCTCTGTAAAGTTTTAGGATAAGTTCTGAAGGGAAAATATCTTTTCTGAGCTGTTCCAGATTCATGTAAATAGCATTACAGTGATGATAAATATTTCTGATTTTGGTGAGGAAATGGGAGATAATCTTGATTTTGACAACTTCGATTAACTACCAGCTTCCACCACCTCCGCCGCCAAAGCCCCCACCGGAAGACCCGCCGCCTCCTGAGCTACCGGAACTTGAGGGTGAGCTCACCATCATCGATTGTGTAGATTTGATGGAGCTATTGAAGGATTTCGAAAAATGAGCCATAGACATCATCCTGCCAGTGGATGAATGATACCAGGTCGGTGGCTCGATATTCAATGCGTCGAATTTTTTTGCCCACTTGTCAAACATACCAAAAGCCAATGCATAGCTCATCGTGGATTCAAAATAGCCCGGATCATCTTCGAGAAGCATTTTAAGTTTGTTTTCCTCGGCTACTTTTATGAACTGTCTGAAACCTTTCAATTCTGATAAAATCATCGTCCCTTCTTTGTTCTTTTTGATCAGGAATTGGCTCATTATTAGTAGAACAATACAGGTCACAACGGCAGCGATGGCGGCTATAATTCCCCAATACATCAAAAAGCCAGGCACCAGGAGGAACATCAATAAGACTATCCCAAAAATCGTGTAATTCTTTACTTTTCGGGACTTATTGACATAATAGATCTGGGCGGCATTTTTCAATGTGCTTTTGGCGGAACTCATGGTAGTGTAGAACTTGTCCTTCAGGCTGCTTACCATGACTTCTGAGCCTTTTCCAAACAAACCATTGAAGACCTTCTGCTGGTATAAAGGTGCGTCGGTATCTATATCTTTTATCTTGCTTAGTTTTGTGTCATCCTTGGCAAACCACCCCTTTTCATCAATTTCTTCTATAGTAATGTATCCATGGGATGCCCAATAAGGAATAAGTGAGATCAAATCTGAGGTATCGCCTGAGTCATCGATCAGAAAGCCGACCATAGCAGGATCCATACCTTTAGGGGGGTAGTAGCTAGTGGTGGTCACAGCATGATCATCTTTGCCGTGTTTCCTCCAAATCAAATAAAAAGCTATGCAACAAAAAGATAGCACTATAGTCCACCATGGCCATAACGGCTTTATTTCCTTTATACTTCCTAGAGGCAATTTCAATAAAACTGTGACGGATTCACCTCCGGAAGAAACTACATCCGGCTTGCTGGATCCAGAGTAGGTACCGTTAGAAAAACCAGTTAAAAAATCCGAAGTGGGGGCATCCGATCCTCTCGGGCCAGCATACAAGAAATAGGCTCCCTCTTCCAGGGTGATTCCATTAGGTAAATGAACAGTGAAATCGATTTGGCGAAAAGGAGCAGACCAATCACTTGGCTTAATGTTCCAATAGAATGATATCGCTTCAGACTCATGCAGGAATGCATGCTCAACTCTATATCTGATCTCGTAGTGCTGAGGCCCCTTCAAGGTGATGTCCGCGTCACCTATTTTGATTTGCAGATTGTCGGAGAATCTTTGGCCTATTTTTGAAGGAGAAGTGAATTTATAATTTGGGACCTCAATGTTGCTGAGCTCTATTTTGCGGGTTTCCTGTTCCCCTTCTTCTGTTGTTAATTTATAAGAGGTCACAATATTCCGGAAAATCCCGTGCTTCGGAACCTCAAAATTAATGTCGTATTTCTCTACGACGTCAAAGTAACCCTCCTCATGTAAAGTAATGTCCACATGGTAGTTTTCGACACTGAACCCCTGTGCAGAAACCTCCAGCTGCATTAAAAGCAAGAGAATTAAACCTATGCTCTTTATCATAACTATTCTCAGTTTCTTAAAAATATCAGAGGCTTTTGCATGATTTGATCTTCTATTACGAAAAACTCACTTTCACATTTTCCCGGCTTTCCGGCTCGGCTTCAAAGTAGTCAAAATGTTTATAGTTGAACATGCCTGCGAATAAAACACCTGGGAAGCTTTCTCCATATGTATTGTTTTCCCGTACCGAGCCATTGTAGTATCTTCTTGCCCTTTCCAGGTTTTCTTCGATTTCATTGAGTTTATCCTGAAGCTGGAGAAAGTTGGTGTTTGCTTTCAGGTCAGGATAAGCTTCACTGAGTGCAAATATGCTTCTCAAAGTCTGTTGGAGCTTGTTTTCTGCTTGGATCTGCTTGTTGATATCATCTGAGGGTACGGCCATGGCGGTGTTCCTTGCTTGAATCACTGCTTCCAGTGTTTCCTTTTCATGGCTAGCATAGCCTTTCACGGTCTCAACAAGATTTGGGATCAAGTCATATCTACGCTTTAGCGCTACGTCTATATTACTCCAGGCGTCCTTCACTAAGTTTTTATTTTTGACAAATCGGTTGAAGATTCCTACCAGGATCACTCCTAAAAATAAGATGATAGCTATTATGAATAGAAAGGTTACCATAAGGGTTTGGTTTTTAAGTGTGAAAGCTAGACTAGTATTTAACGAAAGAAAGCAGAAGCCTGCTTTTTAACAATTTCAAAATACTATCTTTTAATGAAAACCCAAGAAAATCCCCAACTTGAATAGTGTTTTCTGGAATAAGGCTTTGGCTTGTTTCACAATTTTAATATTTTGAAAAGGTAAATCCGCTTCTTGTAAGGTTGAGAAAACGCTTTATCCCTAAGTGGATCAAATAATTAATGCTTGAAAAATATAATTAGAACTATAAATTGGCTATGTGTATGTTGTGAATGTGGTAAAGAAAAAAGTAAGGGTCATAGTTTTTATCAATTGAATTTTTAATCTAATAAACAATCATTTCCTTACATTAGCTCCTGTAAAAAGCAAACTTAACAAAAACCAAATCATATGGATAACAAAGAAAACGGACATAACTATACAGATCCAGTATGGGATGTCAATGAAAGTGAAGCAAAATGTCCTTTTACCAGTGGTGCCATCCATCATACCGCGGGAGGAGGTACAAAAAATAACGATTGGTGGCCAAACCGACTGAATTTGAATATTCTGCGCCAGCATTCATCCAAATCCAATCCCATGGATCCGGATTTTAACTATGCAGAAGAATTCAAGAAATTGGATCTTGCCGCGGTGAAGAAAGATCTGGCAGATCTTATGACGGATTCCCAGGACTGGTGGCCAGCAGATTTTGGGCATTATGGTCCATTTTTTATCCGAATGGCCTGGCACAGTGCGGGTACATACCGTATAGCAGATGGTCGTGGGGGAGCTGGTTCAGGTTCCCAGCGTTTTGCCCCACTCAATAGCTGGCCTGATAATGCCAACCTTGACAAAGCCAGGTATTTGCTGTGGCCTGTGAAACAAAAATACGGGAGAAGACTTTCCTGGGCTGATTTACTGATCTTGGCAGGTAATGTGGCATTGGAAACCATGGGTTTTAAAACCTTCGGATTTGCCGGTGGCCGTGAGGATGTATGGGAACCTGAAGAGGATATTTATTGGGGCTCGGAAGGAGAGTGGCTAGGTGACCAAGATAGGTATGCAGGTAGTGCAGAGGGCGAGAGAAATCTGGAGAATCCACTTGGAGCATCTCATATGGGATTGATCTACGTGAACCCTGAAGGACCAAAAGGTCAGCCTGATCCTATTGGGGCTGCGCATGATATTCGGGAGACTTTTGGTCGTATGGCTATGAATGACGAGGAAACTGTGGCCTTGATTGCAGGTGGTCATACGTTTGGCAAGACCCATGGTGCCGCAGATCCGGGTGTTTACGTAGGACATGAGCCAGAAGGTGCCAGCATAGAAGAAATGGGATTGGGATGGAAGAATAGTTTTGGCAAAGGGCACTCTGGTGATACCATTACGTCTGGAATAGAAGTTACCTGGACTACTACCCCTACGCAGTGGAGCAATAATTTCTTTGAAAACCTCTTTGGGTTCGAGTGGGAATTGACCAAAAGTCCAGCAGGCGCACATCAGTGGAAGCCAAAAGGTGATGCAGGGGCAGGAACTGTCCCAGATGCCCATGATCCGGCTAAAAAGCATGCGCCAAACATGTTGACTACGGATTTGGCATTAAAAGAAGACCCTGCTTATGAGAAAATTTCAAGACGCTTCTTTGAAAACCCCGATGAATTTGCCGATGCGTTTTCCAGAGCGTGGTTTAAATTGACACATCGTGATATGGGACCCATTCAACGCTATTTGGGGCCTGAGGTACCGTCTGAAGAGCTGATCTGGCAGGATCCCATTCCGGCAGTGAATCATGAACTGGTGGATGAGTCAGATATTTCGACTTTAAAGAGCAAAGTTTTGGAGTCAGGTTTGACTGTTTCAGAACTGGTATCCACTGCCTGGGCTTCAGCTTCGACTTTCCGAGGATCAGATATGCGTGGAGGAGCCAACGGAGCTAGAATCAGGCTTTCTCCCCAAAAGTTCTGGGCGGTAAACAATCCTTCCCAGCTTGGCAAAGTAATCGATAAGTTGGAGACAATCCAGAAGGAATTTAATGCGTCTCAAACTGGCGGAAAACAGATTTCTTTGGCAGACCTTATTGTATTGGCAGGTTGTGCTGGGATAGAGAAGGCGGCGAAAAATGCTGGAAAAGATATTACTGTGCCTTTCACACCGGGACGTATGGATGCTAGCCAAGAGCAAACCGATGTATCCTCTTTTGCGGCTATGGAGCCTGCGGCGGACGGCTTCAGAAATTACTTCAAACCTACTCACAAGGCTTCTGCTGAGGAGATGCTGGTGGACCGAGCTCAATTACTTAAATTGACTCCTCCTGAAATGACTGTTTTGTTGGGAGGAATGAGAGTCCTAGGAACCAACTTTGATAACTCAAAGCATGGTGTGTTTACTGAAAGACCTGGCGCTTTGACCAATGACTTCTTTGTCAATGTCTTGGATATGGGCACTTCGTGGAAAGCCGCAGACTCTGGACAGCATGCGTTCTTAGGCACAGACCGTAAGACCGGTCAGGTAAAATGGACTGGAACCAGGGCAGATCTGATCTTTGGTTCCAATTCTGAACTTCGGGCATTGGCCGAGGTGTATGCCTCTTCTGATTCTTCGGACAAGTTTATAAATGACTTTGTCGCTGCTTGGGACAAGGTGATGATGCTGGATAGATATGATCTGGCGTGAGTGATAAGCTAGTTGATAATAAAAAGGTGACCTGGAAACGGGGCACCTTTTTATTTTTTTAAGGTTCTGTACCCTGGATTTTATGTGTATGAGTTTAATTCTTAAGCCATCCGGCTATACTTCTCCGCTCCCGGGTAAATGAAGGATGAACTTCATGTTCCATCTCATCACTCCGAAAGAAAACCATTCTACCACCAATAGGAGATATATCCTGCTGATCCTTTCCTTCTGGATATAAGGAAAGCATACCCCCATCTTCAGTGTGCCAGTCTTCGTTCAAAAACAACACAAGAGAGAACTGTCTTCCCTTTTCGTTTTTGAATTGATCCAAATGTCTTTTATAGAAGCTTTTTGGCTTATAGTTGGCATAGTGGCTTTCCAGACTTTTGATGGATGTGAAGCAGGTTTTATTAAGATGTGAGATGAAATTCCCAACTTTTTTCAGGTAGATCACTTCGAATTCATTGATGCTTTTCTCCTCAATCCATTTGATTTTGTCTCCCCTGATCAGCGAATTCTGTATATGATTTTTTTGGTTGCCTATTCCAGCCGCCTGAAGAACCCCATTTTGGTCAGCCTGCAAAATATTTTCTCTCAGTCCGGTGACGGTGTTTTTATTTACGAAGTCATTGCTACAGCCATACTTATTGTCAATCAATCCTTGAATCAGTTCTTCAAATTGATTCTTCTCGTCATTTTCCTCTTGGTCTTTATCCATCTGGGCAGTTAGTACCTAGCTGTATTGGTTTACAGTTAGGATTTTGCACAAGAAGAACATTCCTAAGTTCATTTTTTCATTTTATTTTTTTTGGTAAAAAATAAAACAGGATCAATAACTTTTGAGATTCAGATATAAGCGTTATTCCTTCCCGGATGGCTGGTTGCGATTCTTGTTTTTGAAGGATTAATTGGCAAGTCTCTTGGCTAAATCAGGAAGGATAAGTCTTTTTGCCTCTTCTGCATCAATATAATCCTCAAGTCCTCGCATAGAAATGACAGTGAAATCATTGTCATTCAGGTATTGAAGATATTCCCTGAAAAGCTCTGGAGTGGTATTCACCCAAGGATGTTCTATGTCGGGAACGCCATGAATGGTCAGGATGACAATCTTTCCGTCTTTAGCTTGATCGAATGCTGAAAGGATATCTTGTTTATTTGTCTCATCCGTTGCCCAACTTGGAACCAAGTAAGGGTGATCGTTCAAAGGATCATAAGCTCTGCTTCCTCCTGCACGCGCAAATGAATATTCTTTTGCCCCTAGAAACTCCAAAGCTGAAGCATTCAATCCATATCCAGGGTATGCGAAATTGGTAGGTTTTGCAATTCCTAAGGAGTCACATTTTGCCTCGATGTAAGTGAGTTGTTGGTTGAATTCAGCTTGGGTCAGCTTACTGACATTGGCATGTGTATGGGTGTGATTGGCAATTTCAAATCCCATTTTGTCCAGCACCTGAATCTGTCTCCAATTCATGTACAAGGTGCTGTCAGCATAATTGGGCTGAAACTCACAGACAAAGAATGTTGCACCAAATCCAAATTCTTGAAGCATAGGAGCTACGACAGAATATTGGCTTGCCGGAGCATCATCGAACGTTAGAACGACTAGTTTGTCGGGAATTGGTTTTTTGAGGATCTGGGCTGGGGAAATTGTATAACTTGAAAGAAAGCCAAGAAGTAAAATCAAAAATCTCATAATCAATGGCTCTATTTATTGATCTATAGTCATGATGATTATCCCACCACCAAGGTGATTAAGTAGATTACACTTATCGCAGTTACAGACATGATCAGCGTCCCCACACTATGGGCTTGGTTTCCTTGTTTGATAGTCAAACCTGAAAGTTGGGTAACGGCCCAGAAGAAACTATCATTGGCATGGGAGATAGCCATAGCCCCGGCACCCGTGGCCAATACAGCAAATACGCGCATAGTTTCCGAATCCAAGCCAAGTGAACCCAAGAGTGGGGCAATAATGGATGCCGTGGTGATCATCGCCACTGTGGATGAACCTTGGGCGGTTTTCAAGGCAAATGCAATGAGAAAAGGAAGAAATATGCCCCAGCTCGCTCCGCTCATACTGGAACTGACTAGGTCTCCAATACCCGAGTTTTGGAGCATTTTGCCAAACACTCCTCCAGCTCCGGTAATCAGGATGACAGGCGCTGCAATCAAAATTGCTTCTCCGATCCAGCCGGAGGAAGAGAGTAATTTAGCGTCAAATTTCTTGGGTAGGGTAAAAGCCATAAATGACCCAAGAAGGAGGGCAATGACCGGACTGCCAACAAACTCAATAAAGGTGTAGAATGATCCTTCACCAAAAGGTTTGGTTGGGTAGTTGGCGATGGATGCCGTTATAATCAGAATCAGTGGTACGACAATTGGCAGAAAGGAAGAAAAAACCGAAGGCCGTTGTTTTTTGTCGATTTCTTCTGTTTTAGCGGCCATTTTGGGGATTAGGGGGATTTTATAAGCGACCTTTTTGATGAAAATATAGCTGGGGATCAATGTGGATAAGCTCACGATCAATCCATAGAAAATTATCATCCCCAGATCAGCATCATATATCCCGGCGGTAGCAATAGGTCCGGGAGTGGGAGGTACCAAAGAGTGTGAGGCGGTGGCACCTAGAGCCAATGCTATTGTAGTGGCCGCATAGGGGACTTTCCCTTTGAGGGAGAGTGACTTGCTGATAGGGTTCATCATGATAAACGTGCTATCCCCAAATACAGGGATGGAAAGAATGTAGCCCGATATCATCATCGCCAGCGTCACTGATTTTTCACCGATCCATGACAAAATCTTCTCCGCAATAACTATGGCTCCACCGGTTTTCTCGAGAAATGTCCCCATCATCACACCTAGCAGTATCAACAAGCCTATACTTCCAAGCACCCCGCCGAAACCTTCTGATATGGATTTTAAAATCAATTCTCCGGGCATCCCTGATAAAAGTCCGTAAAGTATGGCACCACAGAAAAGTGCAAGGAAGGGGTGGATGTCAAATTTCACGATGGCAACAAGAATCAATGCCAAGGCAAAAAGGATAATCAAAAGTGTGAGCATTTTGGGTTAGGTTGGGTTTGAGATAATCATTGAAAGCAAAAAATTGATTTGCCTTCAATCGAAAAAATAGGGAAAAAATGGGAATAATTAAGCCTAAAGCTGGAATAGCTTTCTAATTGTTTGTTGAGTGGCTCTAATAGCTTCGAATGTTTGGTATTTTAGCCAATTCATCATTGTTTAACCCGGTTAATCTCTTTGCATGCGTCTATTATCAATATTCTATCTGCTGTTGGTCTTACTGGTACATTCTTCCTACAATTCTTCTAAAAAAGAAGGCGACTTCAAAATTTTACCCAGTCCTTCATCTATGGAGATTTCGGGGATTTCTGACTTGCCTGTCTCTGATATCGGAAAATTGACAGATCAGGCGAAAGCTGATTTTGTCTCAGGAAAATCTCTGGAAGAGAGGAATAATAAATTGTTGACGTTCAACTTAGATGTGAGTTCTGGGCTAAAGGGCGAGGCTTATACCCTTGATATTTCCAAAAAGCAAATCACTATCACGGCGGCTGCGAAGGAAGGTCTTTGGTATGGCCTGGTGACACTGGGGCAATTAGTCCAGGATGCGCTGGATCAGGATGCGGCTTTACCATTGGTCTCTATCAAAGATGAGCCGGCATTGATGTATCGGGCCGTGCATCTCGATGTCAAGCACCACTTGGAAAAGAAAGAATATTACTATCAGCTGATGAATCGCTTGGCAGAATTGAAAATCAATGGGGTTATCCTGGAAATAGAGGATAAACTGGCTTTCCAAAATCAACCAAAAGTAGGTTCTTCAGACGCTTGGTCTATCCAAGAATGGAAAAAACTTAGTGAGTATGCCATGGCTAGGAATATTGTGATATCGCCATTGGTGCAGGGGTTGGGACATGCGTCCTTTATTTTGAAACATGATGAGTACAAGGATCTGCGTGATGATCCGGAAAGCGATTGGGCTTTCAATCCGCTTGATGAGCGAACCTATGAGGTACAATTTGATCTGTACGCTGATGCCCTGGCGGCTTTTCCTTATGCGCAGTACCTGCATGTAGGTGGGGATGAAGTACATACTACAGGAAGAGGAAGTGGTAAATCAGCTTTGGAATTACAGCTGATCTGGTTGAATAAAGTAAGTGAGTATGCAGACCAAAAAGGATTAACCCCAATTTTTTGGGACGATATGCCGTTGAAAAATGCCGGGGTGTATGGATCCATTTTCAACAGAAATCTATCAGAAGCCCAGGTGGATAGTATCTGGACTGTAAATGAACCAAACCTGAACAAGTATGTGGACATGTTTCCAAAGAATTGCGTCTATATGCGCTGGAACTATGACATGCCTGAGACTATAGGGAATAATCGTGCAATGCAGTGGTTTACTGATCATGGATTTAAAGTAATGGGAGCCACAGCTGGCCAGATGCGCTGGAACCTTATGCCGCTAGAAGAGAGTAACATGGCAAACATTCGGGATTTTGCATTGATCTCCATTGACAATAAAGCTGATGGATTGCTATTGACGCTTTGGGATGATGATTCTCCGCATTTTGAGTTGTATGGCAGAGGGATAGCGATTTTCGCAGAATATACCTGGTCCGGTAAAAAGCGGACTTCTGATGAGCTTCATGCGGCCTATAGACAGCGTGCTTTCGGTTCTGAATTGGTTGCAGAGGACTTTGCCTTTATCAGTGACTTGGAGGCTCCTGTCGCTTTTTGGAAAAATGCCTTATTGGATGATAAAGATCGAAACCAACTCCGAAGCATGGATAATCCTATGCAGGATGCTGTTTTGGTATTGCCGGAGGCAAATGCTCCTGGAGAATGGACGGAAAGAAATAAGTCTAAACTTGCCAAAGCGAAAGAAAACCAACAGGTGATAGATTCTGTCTTATACAAGATCTCTGAGTCCAAAAAAGTCGCTCTTCGAAATAATCACACGTTAGAAGTATATGAACAAGTGGCTAAAGTGGCACAGTTTACAAATAAATCCCTGCTGCTTCTGGCAGCCTGGGATTTGGCAAAAACTGCTGATGAGCGGGAATCAGCAAAAATTAAATTGTTGGATCTTGAAGACGAATGGAAAACCCAATTGACGGAACTGGAAGAAATCTATGGCAAAACCAGAGTACTGAACAAGCCGGATGATTACATTTTAGATCAGGATCATCACGTTCATTTAGCCAATCAAGCAATTAAGTTTTCGGACTGGCAATTCTATGTAGAGGCTTTATTTCTTCAAAAAATCAAAGAGGGAAATAGTTTGGAGGTGAAGGGTGACCTTGAGAGTAAATAGGTTTTTTAAACCACACAGTCCACCGAGTTTTTCTCGGTGATTTATGGATAAAACTTTCCCAAAGTTTTGAACTTTGGGAAAGTTAGATCTTTTACTCCTTCTCACTTTCAACTCCTAAACTACTCATTAAAGAAAGGCTTCATTTCGTTATGAATGTCTTCTCTGAGTGCCTTTAGTTTAATGGCGTATTCTTCCAGTTTTTTCTCCTGATCTGTCTTAGGAATCCAAGGTTTTACCTTTTTTGGGGAACCATTCTCATCTACTGATACAAAAATTATGATACAGTGGGTCTTCTTTTCAAATTCCCTTTGAGAAAAATCCCGGGAATAAACCTCTACCATAATGTGAATGCTTGAACTTCCCGTATAGATCACCTGGGCATCCACCTTGATCACTTCACCGATATTGATAGGCTTGTAGAAGCGGATACCGCCTACATAGACGGTTACACAGTAGCTTTCCGACCAAGTTCGGGCACAGGTATAAGCAGCTTGGTCAATCCATTTCATCACAACTCCCCCGTGGACTTTGCCACCAAAGTTGATGTCCGAAGGTTCGCTGATAAACTGGAATGAGGTTTTGTGTGAGGTGTCCATAGGTTTGATTTGTGTGTAAAGTCCGCTAAGCTAAGGGAAATTTTTTGGTTTTATAGGGGTCGGGATATCCTGAATGGCCTATTATTCTTGTGGAGGGTTTTCTAAAAGTCCTATAGTTCTTCCTTTCAGTCCCGGTTCATGAGAGTTCTTTGCTTTCTTTCGTTTTTTTCTTTGTTTATGTTTTCTATTGGCTAGTATTAATCTATATCGAAGATCATCGTAAAATAAACTTATGATCAAAATTAAAGTCCCGACCATCAAGGTGTTTAATTTCAGATCAACTTTGGAATATAGAAATCCCCCAATTATTCCACCTGCGAAGAAAAATAAAATAATATAGATACGGAGTTGGATATTCGTTTTTAATAGTTCCCTTTCAGGATATGATTTTGGAAAAAACAAATGGGAAATATCAATTCCTAAATCCGTGAAGAGTCCTGTGAGGTGCGTTGTTCTTACTACAGCATTGGATATTTTTGTCACAAAAGAGTTTTGCAGTCCCATTGCAAAAAGCATTAAGCAGACAATTAAGTCTATGTATTTTATTTCCAAAGTATAGCTTAAGAACGGGATCGAAACCAAAATCACACATTCTATTAGTGTGGGCAATACAAATACATTGAGTTTCTCATTTTCTTTAAATGTCTCAATTAGAATACTTGAAAAAAATGAGCCAAGGAGAAAAGAAAAGATATAAAGGAAATAGATTGTTCCTCTCCAAAAATCAAGGTTGGCAACATCGTTGATAAATAGCGCAAAATGTCCAGTTACATTAGTGGTTAATTGGGAGAAAGCCAAAAATCCGCATACGTTCACCATTCCGGCTACAAATGATAAAATAGTGGCGATTTGAAGATTATGCTTTACAGTTCTGCTTTTGCCTTGATGTCTGAACATTCAATTTATATTTGGTTTTCTTCTCTCAAAAAACAGAGAAACTCTGCATAGGAAATATTTTCGGAGGATGCTTGCACAGGTACCACAAGTTCATTTGGCTTGAAATAGCTCGTGATTTTGGGATTCTGCTTTACTGAATTTGGAGCTGATATTAATATATGTTGGCTAGATGGTCTATGTGCTAGTTAGATGCTTCCTTCCTAAAGCAACTTTGGAAAGATTCATGATTAAAAGTGAAAAACCTTGTACCGGCAAATTCATCTTTTGAGGTTGAATTACTTTTTAAGATACATTTCTGGAGATAGTACTGCCAGTTCACTTTTCTTATAATCCTTTATATTTCTAGTTAAAAGGATTGGAATGTCTCCTTGATTCTGTGCAGCGCAATTTTGTAAAGCATCTTCAAAATCTTTGAATTCAGAATTTAAAGCTGCCATGACTACTTCTTTGTTCATGGCGGTGATCTCCAAAATATTTAAAAGCTGTTTCAGTTTACCTATGATTACCTCATGTTTGGCTGTTCTACTCAGTAGGTAATAGACGTTGGAAATGATGACGGGTGTGGTGTAGCCAATTAGTTGCTGCGACTCACAACGAACAAATATCTCCGTGGCAAATTGAGCAAAGGGTTCTCGATCAAAGAAAAAATCCAGAATCACATCCGAGTCAATAAGTACCTTGTCCATTTATAAATGCTTTTCTTCCAGGGCTTTTTTCAACTCTTCTTTGTAATCAAAGTCCTCGGGCATTTTAAAAGAGCCTTTCAGCGATTTGACGATAGGAGTAAGCTTAGGTTTATTTACTTCCTTATTTTCCTGAGTTAGGCTTTTAAGGTAGTTTTCAATGATATCAGAAAGGCTTCGGTTCTTCTCTTTTGCGTATTTCTTAGCCTTTTGAATTACATCTTGTTCTATGGTTAAGGTCAGTTTGGTATTCATAAGCCTTTTTTTCAAATTTAGTAAAAAAATATAACACGTGTACTACATTGTATTATTACACGTGTTTTGGGGTTTTAGGTTTCCAAGTATTTAAAAGCGGGTATACTGTATTAGGCTAAAAACTCTGGAAGTCAATTTTAATGTGTTTTTCAATTCGGATTATAGCTTTTTATATATTTGGGTAATGATCGATTTGATAGAACATAAGAGAAAGGAGCTGAATGCAATTTGCAGAAGGCATGCTGTGACAAATATTTACCTATTTGGATCTGCCGTGAAAGGATCATACAAAACATCCAGTGATCTTGATTTTGCCGTTTTGTTATCTGAAAAACTTTCCCCTTTAGAACATGGGAGTGGATTTTTTAATCTCAAAGCTTCTTTGGAAGATCTATTTCAAAGAGAAATAGATCTAGTATCCTACAGAGTGGTGAAAATCCCCGTGTTTAAAGAAGAACTTGACAAAACAAAAATTGAACTCTATGCCGCCTAAGGAGGTCTTAAACGTATCTTAAATATTGAAAATTGATTTTTCCTCAATTATTTTAATTTCATTTAATGATGAATTTGAGTTTATCGAAGAAATTAATTCAAATATGTCTAAAATTATTAAATTTAGAATTTTAAACCACACAGTCCACCGAGTTTTTCTCGGTGATTTATGGATAAAACTTTCCCAAAGTTCAAAACTTTGGGAAAGTTAGGTCTTTTACTCCTTCTCACTTTCAACTCCTAAACTACTCATTAAAGAAAGGCTTCATTTCGTTATGAATGTCTTCTCTGAGTGCCTTTAGTTTAATGGCGTATTCTTCCAGTTTTTTCTCCTGATCTGTCTTAGGAATCCAAGGTTTTACCTTTTTTGGGGAACCATTCTCATCTACTGATACAAAAATTATGATACAGTGGGTCTTCTTTTCAAATTCCCTTTGAGAAAAATCCCGGGAATAAACCTCTACCATAATGTGAATGCTTGAACTTCCCGTGTAGATCACCTGGGCATCCACTTTGATCACTTCACCGATATTGATAGGCTTGTAGAAGCGGATACCGCCTACATAGACGGTTACACAGTAGCTTTCCGACCAAGTTCGGGCACAGGTATAAGCAGCTTGGTCAATCCATTTCATCACAACTCCCCCGTGGACTTTGCCACCAAAGTTGATGTCCGAAGGTTCGCTGATAAACTGGAATGAGGTTTTGTGTGAGGTGTCCATAGGTTTGATTTGTGTGTAAAGTCCGCTAAGCTAAGGGATATTTTGGGGATTTTAGAGTTTTTGGAGGTTGCAATTGGTGTATAATCCTCATGCAAACTTATTGTTCCTATTGGATTGATCATGGTGATTTTCTACCTTAGAATGATTGAAATTATCTAACCATTCTTAGCATGAAAAAAACATTTTTTTTTGTCGTGACACTATTCATAGCTCAGTTCAGTTTCGCCAGTGGAGTTTGTTGGTGCACATTTGAAGTCCTTTCTCAAAACAAACAATTTCAGGCAGTTATATCACCTGTCGACGATACAGTTGATAAACCCAACTGGAAAACGGATTGGAAAATTGAAGTTTATAAACTTGAAAGCAATAGGAAAGCTCTGATATGGGAATCAAATTACGATTATTCGGGTAAACCCACAGGCCAACTTTCTGATGATGGTCAATATTTTACTTATGTAGAAAATTGGTTTTACAAGGAGTTTCCTCTGCTTACCATCTATAAATATGGTCGCAAAATAGCGGCTGATCTCGATGGTAATTCATTTTCTATTGCTAAGCGTAAACTTAAAAAGACATCATTGCATTATCTGTGGCTCGCTCAATCCGATGTTCCGTACGAATACAAGACTTCTGAAAATGGAAGTACATTTTTAATTCTGAAAACCGTTGACAAAAGAGAGTTTGAAGTAAATCTGGACCATGGTACCCTGATCGGCAAGAATTAACTGGTAAATTAATCACCAAAACAGTGCCTAAAACTAAAAGTCTGACAGGGTTTTTTGAAATAGCCATCGGGAACCCATTTATCACCCCAAAATCTTCTCAAACAACTCATGTGCCTGCTTCTCAGCTAGGGTCGCTAGATTTGTCTTATGCTCTTTGAGTTCCTTGAGCCAGTCCAGATATTTTTTGCCAGCTTCAGGCTTGTCTCTGAGGAAATGGGTAAGAGACTGCAGAGAAAGCTGGTTGGAATACCAAGGTTTGAGGTTGTCTTTGAGTCCCCCGATTTCCTGATGGATGGATTTGACAAAAATCGGATTGAAACCCAAGTGAATCAGCAGATTCTCCAGCATAATGATCGTACGCAATCCTTCAAAGGTATCCTTCAATGCTTTACTGTCCATCGGGCCTTTTTTGTCCAGCTGGAAAAACTCCAACTCTTCCTGAATGATCTGATTTACAGCAGTATTGATGGTAAGTGGCTTGATGCCTCTGCTGGCTTTTAGGGCCTTGTCGTGAAAATCATCCCAGCTTTTCAAGGTACTTCCCACCATGAGGTCAAATGCCTCGGTATAGAGCTGTTTTTTATATTTATCAAGGTGGATTCTATAGCCGTTGTATTTGAAGCCCATGATTTGCTCCCTTTCGTTCAGGTTTTTTTCGGCTAATTTGAAATGATGGATTTTCCTCAGGCTTCTCTTCATCATTTTGAAATCAGAGAAAATATTAAAGTTCAATCCTTCTACTTCAAAATGCACCTTGGCCATCAAATCGGCGTAAAGTTCCAGGAATTCCATTTTTCCCAGAAGTTCTATCGCCTTCTTGGACTTGATCTGCTTACCCAATACCAAAAAAAGAGCTTTGGCCTCTTGGTGCTGTATTTCAAACAGATGAAAGACAGGAGATACTTTTGCCTGCATAGATTAGGAGATTCTTACCAAAGTGGCACCGTAGCCCCATTGGTCTTTTTGCGTATCCTGAAAGTACTTAATATTTTGATGCTGGCTTAGTCGCTTGTGAATTTCTTTGCGGAGCACACCATTGCCGATACCGTGGATGAAGGTGATCTCCTCCATTCCTGAAGCTATTGCCTGGTCCAGATTCCTTTCAAAAGCCTCCAGCTGTATGCGAAGCATTTCTGAGTTGCTCATTCCTTTGGGGGCAGTGGCCAGCTTTTCTATATGTAGATCGATTGATCTTGCAGGCTTTACGGCCTTTGGAGCTTCAGATTTGGGGCTGATCTGTTCCAGTTCCTGATTGAGCGCACGAATGTCAAGTTCTTTGGTAGTCTGCTCCAACGCAAAAAGATAGGCTGTTTTGTCCAGCCGCGGAGCTTTGCTAAGATGCTTAAAGAACTGTGTGGGTTTCATCTTGAGTTGCCGCTCAAAAGCCGGTTTAGCTTTTTCGAGCGTATTGTGAATCGGGATAAAGCGGAGCAAGAAGCCTGGCCACTCGTCCATCTCTTTCAGCAATCTATCATCGAATTTCTTTGCCTCACCTGAATTCAATGTGCCCGCAAGCAGGGTGCGCTGATTGTCACCAAAAACCTCCGAAGCATGGGCCAAATATGCCTGTCGGCTGTCATTGATCAAATAGAGGCTGAGGCTCTGGTCATTGATAGGCAGAAAAGCCAAGTAAAGTCCCTGATCTTTTGGGCCGGGAATAGGCAGGGGAGTGTCATTGTC
This sequence comes from Algoriphagus sp. AGSA1, assembly GCF_021390545.1. Taxonomy (GTDB): domain Bacteria; phylum Bacteroidota; class Bacteroidia; order Cytophagales; family Cyclobacteriaceae; genus Algoriphagus. The sequence continues at coordinate 142,641 of NZ_JAJUWR010000002.1, forward strand.
CTTTTCTTCTATTGGCTTATCACCAAAGTGTTTCTTCTCAGATTCGTGGATGAGAACCAGTTCTGATTTCAAAGCGGGAATGATAAACCCGTCTTCGATTTCTATCTGTATCCGTCCACTGGAAGATATCTTGCGGATGATTCCTTCTTCGTTTCCATGAAGTAATCTTACTCGGTCTCCGATATTCATTGATTCAAGGCTGATTTATAGGTGTCGATTGCACGTTGCCTTGCAAATTTATGATCTACGATCGGTTTTGGGTACTTATCTGAGTTTATTTCAGGAATCCATTTTTTAATGTACTTCCAGTTCTTGTCAAATTTGTCCTGCTGGGAGCTGGGATTGAATACCCGAAAGTATGGCTGGGCATCTGTACCCGTGCCTGCAGCCCACTGCCATCCACCGTTGTTAGAGGCCAGCTCATAGTCCAATAACTTCTCCGCGAAGTACGCTTCTCCCCAGCGCCAGTCGATCAGCAGATGCTTGGTGAGGAAGGATGCTGTCACCATGCGTACACGATTATGCATGTATCCGGTGGAGTTTAGCTCCCGCATTCCTGCATCCACAATCGGGTAGCCTGTTTTTCCCTCACACCATGCCTGAAACTCTTCCTCATTATTTCTCCACGGTATGCGGTCATAGGCTGGTTTGAAAGCCTGGTCAACTACATGGGGATTAAATGCCAAGATCATCATGTAGAATTCCCGCCAGATCAATTCATTCAGAAAGGTTTCGTTGAGTCCGGAAGCTTTAATTGCGAGTTTTCGGATTGAAATAGTCCCAAACCTTAAATGAACCCCCAATCTGGAGGTCCCGTTTTTAGCCGAGAAGTCCCTTGTATCGTTATAATGAGAGATGATTGCCTCATTTACTGAATTGGCAGGAATAGAGATGCTGCTTTTCTCAAAACCGATTTCCTGCAAAGTAGGCAGCTGGAAGGTAGAAGTCCGCAATAGGTTTTTCCAGTGCATAGGCTTGTATTCCTCTACTTTTGCAGGATCAAACTTACTGAGCCAAGTTTTACTAAAAGGGGTGAACACTTTATAAAATTCCCCGGAGCCATTCAGTATTTCTCCCGGCTCGAAGATTAACTGGTCCTTAAATCTTTGAAAAGGGATTTTATTTTGGTTTAATAGTCTTCCTACTTTTTCATCCCGGCTGTTTGCGTAGGGCTCATAGTCCCGATTAGTATATACTGCCTGGATTTTATATGCTGTCAGCAGCTCCTTGAAGATTGTTTCAGGATCTCCCGTTTTGACCAGAAGGGATGATCCTTTTTTTGACAGCTCATTTTCGATTTCTGAAATCTGGCTATGTATAAACTCTACCCTGGCGTCAGCTTTATTTTCTAGTTTATCAAGGATATTTGTATCGAAAATAAAGAGTGGTATTACATTTTTCGCCTCTTTCAACGCTTGGAATAATCCGTGATTATCTTCTAATCTCAGGTCTCTCCGAAACCAAAAAATACTGACATCTTCCATAATTCTTTTTTTTATCTAATCGCTATAGGAGGAAGATTGTTTAGAACTTCATTATCAAATTCAGCTTTTATTTTTTGTCCCTGCTTTTAAATTGGTCATTCTAAAGAATCTACAAGTTGTTTTAGTCCTTGGAAAACCATTGGCTTTCCTGATGTAACTAAGATTAGAAATCACCTTCTTTTAGTAATCTGATTCTTCGCTCGTTGTCCAGTGAGTCAAGCCTTTCTTCTATATTATCCAATTGGATAGGTTTCCATTCTTCTTTGTTTTGGAACTGATAGCGAAGAAAATCATCTTGGTCATTGATGATTAACTTCTCTTTTTTCTTTCGGGTTATTTTGTTGAAAAGTTCTGAAAAAGAGTTGAATGAGACACTTTGCGATAGAGCTACTCCATAAGTGGCTACATTTTCGGAAAGAGAAAGAGAAGTAAAGGTATTGAAGTTGTTTCTGTTGAATACCCTCATTCTATATACCCCATCCTCGGTAAGCATGTATTCTGCCTGCCAGTCTCCAATGATGGATGATGCGTTGGCATTGCCTTGATTATTGGTAAATCCCCCGTCTCTGGATACCCGTAGGCGACCGTCGAGAAAGGTGTATGCCACACTCAACTGAAATGTTTCCAGCGCATTCTGATCAAGGGTGGCCACATCCAAATCCACCTCCAGGTTCTTATCGACCTGGCCGAGGAAGCTGTTAAGCTGTGAAGAAAGCAATTGGCCTAAACTGGAGGAAATCGTGGAAACACCTGAAAATTGCCCCTCAGGAGAGAATGAACGTGTCATGATTACAGAGAAAACCTGTCTGTTCATCTCCTGTTCATCACTTGCGATTTTATTTTGAAAAGAAGATATGGTGGTTTGGGTATCACCGCTGGGAGGGAACTCGGAAAAGTCAAATCCAAAACTGATATTCGGGGAGAGCAGCTGTCCGTCCATATTCAACAAGACCTTCACCGGGTATCTACGGTTGACTGTCGCATTTTGGTTGTCTGATGACACCGTGTTTACCAAGAGTGGTTGTAGGGACACGCTTTCGGTGTATTCTGCTGAAATATCCAATAGTCCGGAGTATGGATCACCATACCAGCTTATCCGTCCTCCTGGTTTGATGCTAAATTGTTTTTTTACCACATTGTAGAGGGAGAAATTATACATTCCTTCCGTGATTTCGTAGGTCCCATTGAGTGTGAAATTCCCTTGGGTATCTACGTTCATGGTCAACACACCACGCCCCCTCCCCGATATGCCCTCTTCTGTGCGGGGGTCAATAATTATTTCGGCGTAGGCATCGGGAGTTATATCCAGTACGAAATTCATTCTGACATTCTCGATCTCAAGCCTGTTTATGTCCTCAGCGATCTGCTTGATACGTACAGTGTCCTGAATATTGATCATGTGTATAAAATCTTCCTGCGCCTGATTACTAGTGCTGCTTAGCGGGATAAAAATACGGGTGTTTGGTCGGCTCGTGGCTCGTGCATTGATATCCATATTGGTGGAAGTACCTACTACTTCTAGGCTTCCTGTGACGAATGCGGTACCATAGAAAGTCTCATTGTCCTTATCTGTGGTATTCATCACCTGAAGGTTGGTCATATCGGCTTTGATGTTAAGTCTGATGTTGTCAAAAGCCTGGTGACTGATCCCGCCTGTAAGGGATGCCTTATTTCCGAAAAGATCCCGCATTTCCATTTGTTGGAAATTAATCTGGCTTGGCTCGAATAGGATATTCCCATTAAGTAAATAAGCGGTTTTGAGGTAATTTACAGTAAGTTTCCCATCTGTAAGTTTCCCCATTCCATTTAGTTGTGGATTTGACAGGGTGCCACTCAGTCCCATCTCTCCGGAGGCTGTTCCACCCATTTGGGATACATAATTGGATAAAAACGGTTCTAAAATTATTAGGCTTGCGTCATTAAGAGTGGCATCCATGTGCAATTCCTGGTTCTCAATAAGCATATAGCCGTCCAGGTTAATTGTTTCCTTGTTGTCACTCACATTGGTCAATGAGACCTGCAATCTTTCAGGATCCAGGTTTGCCTGTGCATTTATATCTCCGATGGGGAATTTGTTGATGGCCACATCGTTTAAGTTGAACCCGCCCTCCACCATCGCGTTGTCGAGAAGATTTTCCATAGAGATCAGACCATTTGCTATCCCATCAAAATTTTGGGGCAACAAGGTATTGAGCAGGTCGATATTGACATTGGAAACCAGCAGGTTTAACCGGTCGCCCGGCTGGTCACTTGCTTTGCCTTGCAGGGAAATTGATTGGTTTTCGTTATGAAGCTTCAGATTGTCCACATGAACCAATCCAGGTGTGATTGTAATCAGATTGAGTGAGTCAAATTGCCATTCCCGATCTAGCACCTTCAGTGAAGACGGAGCAAAAGCCAATTGGGTATTTTGATTGGTAAAGCGTACGGAAGCGTCAATCCTCATTGCACTTTGTGTGGAGTCTTGATCCAAGCTGAAGTCAATATTCATCTCATCTTTGTCCCAGATGGCCTCCAAGCCAAAGTTGGTAAACTGAAGTGATTTTCCTAGATGTTGGGTTTTGGAATACACATAGAAAGAGGCTAATATATCCGGACTATTGATAAGTTTCGAAGTGTTGAAGTCAATGTTGATGTTTTGGGCAGAGTTGTTTTTGAATTTCAGCGTGTCTATACTGGTGAAAAAATTAAAGACTGTGTTTTCCTGGGTTTGATAGAAGGCACCCTCCAATACCATGTTTTTAGAAAGGCTAAGATCAGGCTCAAAAAGCTGGATTATAGGATTGATGTTGATAAGACGAAGGTTGAGATCGAGATTGTAGATCTCCGAGAAATTGCTTTCAAGATCCGCCATGGGTTGGTTTTCATTCAGGATAATGGCGATATACTGCTGAAGTAGTATGTCGAGATCCCTACCCATCTGTTCCAGGTTGAATTGTCCTGAAGCTGCCGCAACTAGGTAGTCAGAGTTCAAGGACATCGTACGGGTGCCTCCAGCGAATAGGGACTGGAAATTGAAATCCCCTAGATCCAGAAACCGGTCTTGATAGCCTACAGCGATGTCGCGGAATCTGGCTATCCCCTGGATGTCGTCCAGTTTTATCCCTTTTACATCTATATCCAGATTTCCACTGATGAAAGCGGCCTTGTCCGTGAAATTTAATCGGTCCAAAAACGCAGTGTCAATTTGCATACTCATGCTTACCGAATCTTTCGAATCTCTCAGGTTGAGCTCACCGTTTGCATTGATTTTTAAGTTGGGGTCATTTACGATAATGTTTCCTTTGAAGAGATCCCGGCCGTAAGTAGCGTCGGTTTGTATATTGCTGTAAACATATTTTTTGAACCCAAACCGTGTCACATCCGCATCCACATCTATCAATAAGTTGTCAAGGGAATTGCCGGTGGTATTTACACGGCCCTGCAAACTGACTTGCTGAAACAATTCCCTGTTTTCTGCTATGATCCCAAGATTCAGGTTGGTTGTGGTGATGTTCGATACGGTGGTTGGCAGCCCATCCACCATGTCAAAACTCACTCTGCCTGTCAGGTCACCGATGGATGTTTTAAAGGTCCCATTCGTATCGAATCTTCTTGGATATCCCGCAAAGTCGGCAGTCAATCTTATGGTATTGAATTTATTAACTTGCCTGGAGACATCCTCGGGTAGGTATGGTTCGAGATCTTGGGCTAAAATTGTTGAATTCTTCAGAGATAGATTGATGTAGGTGTCTTCTATATCAGGTAAGCCGTGAAGTCTGAAGGCTCCGAATATAGCTGTTTTCTGTCCGAACCTGAGAAGCAATTCATCAGATCGGATGTCAGATACCGGCCCGGATACTTTGCCCGAGAGAAAGATCTCATCGTCAATATCAGGAAGGGATGGGGCAAAAAGTTTAAGGTCGCCCAAGTCGATTCTGGATTCATCCATATTGGTGATGATGACCACTTCTTCCCCAAAATTGGAAAAGGCCGCAGGAGTGGCGTATTCAAACCGCAGGAAGTTTTTGATATGGCTGTTAATTGATCTAAGGCTTAATTTATCAAATTCCATAAACTCCGGCCCATAGATCATATCCGTTTTAAGCTCTAGAATCTCAAATCCCGAAGTCAATTCTGTGCCTGTCAGCATTTTTATGTCTGCGCCTATTTCAGGTCCATCCAGATAGAAGCCATCTGCATTCAGTGTAATATTAGAAAAACGTAACTTGTTATAGTTTAGTCCTTTGGTGATTGCGTCAGTAATTTCATTGACAATAAAAATCTCGGAATTTCTCAATTCTACCCTGTTTATTTTCAGCTGGGTTGATCCAGAACTTTTTTTGGAAGTACTGAACATTCCGGCGAGTTCTTCCACCCATATATTGATATTCATGGCAGAGTCACCCTCGTGTGTAAGCATGTGGAGCTTGGCATTTTCCATCCGCACAGCGTTGATGGTGGTGATACCAGGGGGTATCAGGGAGAGTAATTCGAAGTCCGCATGGATTTTTTTAGCTCCGATCAGGAGGCTGTCCCGGTGATCCCTGATGATGACCTCATCCAGCTCCAAAGCATCCCACCAGGTCAGTTTGATTTTTCCTATTTCTGTATGGAAGTTTGAATTATTGTTCAGGATACCTGTTACTGTACTGACTACCTTATTCTGAACCCAAGTGATCTGTAAACCCAATGCCGCTACGATAAAAAACATGAACAATGAAAAAACTATCCATAGCAATACCCGAAACGCTTTGTGCAAAAAATCCGTAACTTTCGCCTTCTTTTCCAATGGGTACCAACGATATCTTTATTCTAGCAATTGAATCCTCGTGTGACGAGACCTCTGCGGCTGTTATAGCTGACGGCAAAGTACTTAATAATATTGTCGCCACACAATCCGTTCACGAAAAATATGGAGGGGTTGTTCCTGAGCTGGCATCCCGCGCGCACCAGGAAAATCTTGTCCCAGTGGTGCAGGAGGCCATAGTGTCATCGGGAATTTCAAAGGACCGGCTTTCGGCTGTTGCCTTTACCAGAGGACCTGGATTGATGGGGTCTCTTCTGGTAGGAGTGAGCTTCGCAAAGGCCTTGGCTTATGCACAAAACATCCCGCTCATCGAAGTAAATCATATGAACGCGCATATTTTGGCGCACTTTATTGAAGAGCCAAGGCCGGAATTCCCGTTCATCTGTCTGACAGTGAGTGGTGGACATACGCAGCTGGTGCTGGTAAAAGATCACCTGGATATGAAAGTGATCGGAGAGACCCAGGATGATGCTGTTGGGGAGGCTTTTGACAAGACTGCCAAACTCTTAGGTCTGCCCTATCCGGGAGGCCCTCTTATTGACAAGTATGCCAGAGAAGGGGATCCAAAGTCTTTTCAGTTTCCGATCACACGTATGCCAGAGTTGAATTATTCCTTTAGCGGAATCAAAACCGCTGTGTTGTATTTTCTAAGGGATAAGCTGAAAGAGAATCCGGGATTCATTGATGAGAATCTGGCAGACCTTTGCGCCAGCATACAGTATTCACTGGTGGAAATGCTTTTGATCAAATTGAAGGCAGCCGTGAAGAAGTATGGAGTGAAGGAAGTGGCGATTGCCGGAGGGGTATCTGCCAATACCGGCTTGAGGGATGCCTTGACCCAGCTTGCTGAGAAAAAAGGATGGAACCTCTACATCCCTAAATTCGAATACTGTACGGACAATGCGGCCATGATTGCCATGGCCGCACATTACAAATACCTGAAAGGAGAATTCTCATCCATGGATGTCACTCCTCTCGCAAAAATGAAAATCTAAGCATGGCTAAGGATAATAAGTTTGACAAGGTCATCAATATAAAAAACAGAAAGGCAAGCTTCCAGTTTGAATTTGTGGATACCTATGTGGCAGGCATGGTGCTGAAAGGTACTGAGATCAAGTCCATACGTGAGGGAAAAGTGTCCTTGACAGAAGCGTTCTGTATTTTTCTGGACGGGGAGCTGTATGTTCGCCAGATGCATGTTGCGCCCTATTCTATGGCCGCGAGTTACAATCACGTGGCGATCAGAGACAGAAAGTTGCTGCTGGGCAAGAAGGAACTGGAAAAACTTGAAACTAAGTCTCAGGAAAAAGGTCTGACTATCATTCCTGTTCGTATATTTATCAATGACTGCGGGATGGCCAAAATGGAAATCGCACTAGGTCGCGGTAAGAAAACACACGATAAACGACAGGATCTGAAAGAAAAAGATGCAAAAAGAGAAATCCGGCGAATGGCCTTTGATTGATGCTTTTGGGATCTGCAGGCAAACAATTTTACCTCTGTACCGCAGACCTACTTTTGATTCGGCTATGGTGACGCAGTTGCTTTTTGGGGAATGCTACCAGACCATAGCCATGACATCTGACCAGCAGTGGTTCAAGATCCTTCATGAAGACACAGGCTTGCAGGGCTGGATCACTACCCACACACTCAAGGAGATTCCTCCGGAAGATTATACAAAGTATCTTAATACAGACTTTCAGGTAGTCACCAGCCCTATCGCTGCGATAGAATACCTGGGTACCAATCTTTATTTACTTCCGGGAAGCAGACTTCACTTCTCTGATTTGGAACTGTTCAATTGGCAGGATCATATAGGGTTTACCGGATCTGTTCGTAGCCATGCGATCAAGGCTAATAGATCCCAACTCATAGATGTTGCCCTGAAATATGTAAATGCCCCATATCAGGCTGGGGGAAGAAGTATTTTTGGGTTGGATGAGCGGCAGGGCTTTGAATTGATTTATAACATTGCGGGGTATTCATGGAAATCCGGTCAAGTACCAGGTAGAAAAATTGACCCCGAACTCGTTTTGCCGGGCGATTTGTTTATTTTCAGGGAGTTAAAAAAGAGTCAGTTCAAGTACGCCTTATATCTTGGGGCTGAAGAAGTGTTTTGGATGGACAATAGGATAAAAGTTTCGGACTTAAGTGAATGGGAAGTTTCGTTGCGGAGCGGCAAGGGTAAACAGATGGAGTTAGAAACTCGGTCAATAGTGAATTAACCTATGGAAAAGAGGGTATTGGTATTGAATTTAGATCATTCTCCCGTGGCGGTGGTTTCACCCCAAAAAGCCATCGTCCTTCTGCTTCTTCAAAAGGCAAATTGTCTTTCAGTGTATGAGTTTTTACAAATACGCACGGTCAGCAGAAGCTTTGACTATCCGGCAGTGATTTGCCTCAATCGCTACATAAATATACCTTATCGAGGAGTACTGCTCAACCGTGTAAATCTATTCAGAAGAGATAGGGGAGAGTGCCAGTATTGCGGAAGCAAAAAGCAATTGACTATTGACCATGTTGTGCCCCGGTCAAAGGGAGGTAAATCCAGCTGGACCAATCTGACCACAGCTTGCCATAGGTGCAATGTTATGAAAGGCGATAAAAGTCCGGAAGAGTCAGGAATGGTTTTGCAGACTCAGCCTTTCAAGCCATCCTTAGCATATTTTCTGGCAGAATATGCGGAAAAACAAGCCGAAGAATGGTTGCCTTTTCTGAGCAGTAAAGTCTTGCCCTGACAGTTTTTTTGGTGGTTTTTTGGCCGGGTAATTGTACGAATTCAGTCATGTATCTTATGATTATCCCCTCGCTTTTATTGGCCTTTTTGCTCCAGGCCACAGAGTATAAGTTTGAGCAACTTATAGGAACCTGGCAACTGGTCCACTTTGACGCAATAGACCAGTTAAGAAAATCACCTGAATACCAGAACGCAAATTCCGCAATGCGGCAAGGGATTGAGTATAAAATCCAAAATCGCCTTGAAAATACTGTGTATATGTTTGTGGAGGGAGATAGTCTAAAATATACGGATTATGTAAATCATGAAGTGGTTCAGTTGAAAGCAAAGATCGGACTCAGTAGCGACGATATCCTCACTTTTACCACTGCCTCTGAAATCAGACAGGCAAAAATTGTAGCCTTGGACAGCAATCGTTTGGTACTGGAACCCATCAGTACCAAAGTTGGATCCGGGAAACTTACTTTTGAACGGACCAAGTAGGTATTTATTGAAATGTTAATCCTGAATTTGGGGTTTATATTCCCCACGGGGCGCTTCGGACTTTTCTTAATTATGGCTTAAACCCCGCTTGGAGCCATTTAATACTCTTGGTATGGTTTTGAAACAATTTTCATCGAACCATCAACCAATTAAAACTATGTTACGCTGGATATTGATTTTCTTAGTAATCGCACTGATCGCAGCCGTTTTAGGATTTGGAGGTATTGCCGCCGGTGCAGCTTCCATAGCCCAGATCATTTTCTACATTTTCTTGGTTTTGCTCGTCATTTCCTTGATTATGCAACTTGTGAGGAGAACCTAAATTATCAGGTTTTGAAGTACAGTTAAATTTTAGCCGCACATATTCGCACATGTGCGGTTTTTATAAACAAAGACAATGAAATGAACCCAGAACCAGCAGTCCCTAGTGTGCAAGAGAAAAAGTCCAGAAGGGGGATTATATTAGATAGTTTATTGCAGGGGTTTCTGATCCTGCTCCCACTTACTATTGTTTTAATTTTACTTTCTATAGTTTTTAATTTTATTTTTGGCTTTGTAGCTCCGCTCAGCTCGGCATTAGATCCTGGGTCTGAAAATCCACATTGGCTGATCAATATTCTTTCACTGGCTATATTTTGTGTGTTTATATTTTTGATCGGCTTACTGGTACGCAATAAAGTAGGCAAGTTTTATTTTAAAAATTTTGAGAAAAAATATCTTACCAAAATACCACTGTATAATTTGATTCACCAGACGGTCTATCAATTTGTTGGATTGAAAAAGCTACCTTTCTCGGAAGTAGTATTATTAGATCCTTTTAGGTCAGGTACTATGATGACAGGCTTTATTACCGATCAAATCGGGGAAGAGTTATATACTGTCTTCGTACCTACGGCCCCTAATCCTACGAATGGCAATATCTATCACGTGCCAAAGGAATTAATAACTTTCTTAACTGCTTCTACACAAGATGCCATGCGCACAGTGATGGGAATGGGAACAGGGACGGCAGATATGTTAAAGAACATGGATTTGTCCCAAATACTCCCGCAAGGCAGTCAGAAAGAGATCATAAAAAGTAATATAGATAATACTATCGATACTCTGCCTAATTAGAAAATTATACTCAAGAACCTGATTTTAGCCTGCTCATTTGCTTTGTGCTATTCTTGATCAATGAGGAGATACAAATTTTAGCCCTACAATAGATGCTATCAAGGTCATAAGAAAAAATACTCTCCAGAATTCCACGGATTCCTTAAAAACGAAAATCCCTACAAGCACAGTCCCCACTGCCCCAATTCCTGTCCAAACCGCATATGCGGTGCCGATAGGCAGTGTCTGTGTGGCTTTGATCAGCAGTACCATACTAATAGCCAGGCAAACAAGAAACCCTCCGTACCAGCCATATACCGCTATGCCAGTAGCATGTTTAGCCTTGCCTAAGCAGGAAGCGAAACCCACTTCAAACAGTCCGCCGATAATTAGTAGGATCCAGTTCATAGATTTTGAATATTAATCGAATTGAAAATTTATATCAAAGATAGAACGCGCTATGATGGAATCAGCTTAAATGAGCACTTCCCTGCATGGTTTTCTTTATGTGTATTATTTTTTCCAATTCTGAAGTCTGTCTAAGTATAGATAGGATTCTACGAATTTTCTATGCTCTACGCTTGTCATTTTTTCCACTAATTCCAGCGCAGAAATGTAACTGGCCAGATTACCATTGGAGGAAAGGAATTTCCCGTCTTCTACATAACTTAGGGTGTTTTCATCCTGTACCAAAAGCTCTGGATAATCTTTTTGCAGTTGTTCTCCTCCTCCGATCCATGTCACGATTTTTTTTCCGTCAGCGATTCCAGAAGCTCCAACCAATTGGGCTCCTGCGCAATTACTTACAGTATATGTTGTCTCTTTATTTCTTTCTCTGATGAAATTCACAAGTTCATTATTATGGACTTGGGAGTACATGTCGTAGGCGCTAGGAACAAATAACACATCAAGTTTTGGCGCAGTTGAAAAGGTATAATCAGGTACGATTTTCAAACCTTCTTCTGAAACTATAGGGTCGCTGGTTTGCGCAATAGTAACGACATTAAATAGCTGTGTCCCGTCTTCTGTTGGTTTAGTGAAAACATCAGAACCGGCTGTTACTTCTGTAATGAGCACTCCATTATAAATTAATAACCCTATGGTAGGTAAGTCATTTACAAATGGTTTTAAATGTGTGGTGAGGGTATCTATACGGGCATCAGCTTTAGTTAGGGAGCCGTTTGTAGATTCGTTGGTATTGCAGCCAGTAAAAAACATGACCGCTATTAACAAGGAAAACATGATGTTTTTCATAGCTGAATTTTATTTGTCCGCTACAAAAGTACGGGCTTTGCCCGGAGAAAAAGTTAAATTGGTTTAAGAACTTGATTTACTTTTTATTTGGCTGGGATATTCAGGGGAGAGGTCTTGAATCCATTAAATTAAGAGATTGGAATGATAAGGCCATTTTAAATTGGATTAAGGTTATTGTAATTCAAGCGGTAATTGGTTCTTGAGTAACTTAAAACTCTTTCTGTGCCAGACGCAATCTCCATATTCCTCTAAACCTGCTCTGTGGGCTTTGGTAGGGTATCCGGCATTCCTGTCCCAGGCGTAGTAGGGGAACTCTTCTGACAGCTTTTCCATCAATCTGTCCCTATATACTTTGGCCAGGATAGAAGCGGCCGCAATACTGGCATACTTTCCGTCTCCTTTGATTACACAGGTATGCGGGATAGTCAGGTCAGATTTCCAGCGGTTGCCATCGATCAGCAGATGATCGGGTTTTATTTTTAGCCCCAGCACAGCCCGGCTCATTGCCAGAAAGGAGGCATTAAGGATATTGATCTTGTCAATTTCCGGCACACTTGCTTCTGCGATCTGCCAGCACAGGGCTTTTTCTTTTATTTCATGGATGAGATCCTCCCGCTGTACTTTCCCTAGCTTCTTGGAGTCATTGATCCAGGGGTTGGAGTAATCCGTAGGCAAGATGACCGCCGCGGCCACTACCGGTCCCGCCAGACAGCCCCGTCCCACCTCATCACAACCTGCTTCTAGTCTGTCAGCTTCTAAAAAGGGTTTTAGAATCATGGTGTTGGTCTTCTCTTATTTTGTAGTACTTGTGGATCATCTCTGCTACCAATCCTGTCCATCCTGTCTGGTGGGATGCACCTAATCCCGCTCCACTGTCGCCGTGGAAATATTCATAAAACAGAATGTAATCCTTGAAGTGAGGATCTTCCTGATACTTTTTATGACTGGCTCCATAGACAGGGCGGTTGCCCTTCTTGTCTTTCATGAAAATACGCATGCATCGGAGAGAAAGCTCTTTTGCGATAATGTCCATGGTCATGTATCTGCCTGAACCTGTGGGATATTCAATTGAGAAATCACCTCCATAGTAAAAATCAAATTTCTTCAATGATTCGATAAGAAGAAAATTAATCGGAAACCAGATAGGCCCCCGCCAATTGGAATTGCCACCAAACATCACCGTGTCAGATTCACCAGGCGTATATTTTACGGAAAGAGTTTCCTCACCAATACTCATAGTGTAGGGATTATTCTCGTGGTATTTAGATAGGGATCTGATCCCATACTCACTCAAAAACTCGTCAGAATCCAGCATTTTTTGCAGCACGCTTTTCATTCTATGGCCTCTCAGCAGCGAAAACAACCGACGTTTGTCGTAGCCCGGCTGAATCCAGCTGGATACCAACGCAGCTAATTTGGGTTTTTCCCGAAGAAAAAAGTCCAGCCTTTTCTTAAACTCAGGAAGTTTTGAGAATAGATCTTCACGTATCGGTTCTACGGCAAACAAAGGGATCAATCCTACAATCGATCTTACCTTCATTTTGCTAGGCTCTTTGCCCGGTATGTGAAACACGTCATAGAAAAAATTATCCTCATCATCCCAAAGGGAAATGTGCTCCTCTGAAATATTGCTCATAGCTCCTGCGATGTAAAGGAAATGTTCCAAAAATTTGGTGGCCGTGAACTGATATACTGTATTGTATTCGCAGAGATCAAGAGAAATACGGAGTAAGTTGAGCGAAAACATGGCCATCCAGGAGGTGGCATCTGCCTGCTCTAATTTTCCGTGGTATTTCTGCGCATGGCTACGGTCGAATACGGATATGTTATCCAGTCCAAGAAATCCTCCCTCAAAGATGTTTTTGCCGTCACTGTCTTTCTGGTTGACCCACCACGTGAAGTTGAGCATCAATTTGTGAAGTGCGCGTTCCAGGAATTCATGATCTCCTATACCGTTATTTGCTTTTCTGTCGATTTGATAAACCCGTTGAACTGCATAAGCATGTACGGGAGGGTTAACATCCGAAAAATTCCATTCATAAGCAGGGATCTGGCCATTGGGATGCATGTACCATTCATTCAGTAGGAGTAGGAGCTGATCCTTGGCGAATTCCGGATCAATACGAGCGATCGGGATACAGTGGAATGCAAGATCCCATGCTGCGTACCAAGGGTATTCCCACTTGTCCGGCATGGAGATGATATCATAATTCTGTAGGTGTCTCCAGTTACTGTTCCTGCCTTTTGTCCTTGTCAATGGAGGTTTATATCTTCCTGGGTCTCCTTCCAGCCACCGTTCGACATCATAATAGTAAAATTGTTTAGACCACATCATCCCTGCATAGGCCTGCCGCTGAATATTGACCAAGTCAGGATCGGTGACCCGATCCTGCACAGCCTCATAAAACTCATCGGCTTCTTTTTTGCGTTGCTCAAGGCAAGTGTCACTTAATTCGAGCGCCTGATCTTCTTCTTGCTGCTGTAGCCGTAGCTTTACCTGTCTGCTTTCTCCGGCAGGTATGGATAGTTCATAGATCGCAGCGGCCTTCGTCCCTTTGTTTTCGGGGTTGATATGACTGGAATCCCCATTTACTACATAGTCATTTATAGCGTCTTTCAAGAACTTCTTCTCGTTTCCTATGTTGTAGATCCGCTCCCTATTTGTCTCATTGTCACAAAACTTGAGTTCAGGATTCCCATCAAACTTTACAGAATAATTGCCAACCTTCGGGTTGGCGGCTTTAATGGAATTCACCCCTGATTTGGTCAGTTTGGGCATAAAGGGTTCATTTCCGGTAAACCAGACCTTGCGAAACCATAAAGTAGGTATAACCCAGATTTTAGCAGTTTCAGATCCCCGGTTATGAATAGTCGCCACAGCTGTGATGTCTTCTACATCTTCTTTGGCATACTCGATGAAAATGTCAAAGTATTTATCCTCATCAAATATCCCAGTGTCAATCAGTTCATATTCTGGTTCTAACTTGCTTCTTTTATTGTTTTCCTTGAGGAGTTTCTGGTATGGAAACTCAGCCTGAGGATACTTATACAGCATCTTCATATAGCTATGGGTGGGAGTGGAGTCTAGGTAATAATAGATCTCTTTGACATCTTCTCCATGGTTGCCTTGATTTCCGGTCAATCCAAAAAGACGTTCTTTCAAAAATGGATCCTTGCCATTCCAGAATGCCCATGCTAGACAGAACTTCTGTTTGTGGTCTGATATACCCCCTATTCCTTCCTCACCCCAGCGGTAGGCTTTACTTCTGGCATCGTCGTGTGTGACATTTTCCCAGGCAGAGCCATCCGGACTATAATCCTCGCGTACGGTACCCCATTGTCTTTCGGTTAGGTATGGCCCCCATTTCTTCCAATGCTTGGTGCGGTTTCTATCTTCTTGTAATCGTATATTTTCAGCTGACATGTAATATCTCTCTTGGGCAATCTTCGAAATTATCAAATTCTATCTATTATAGCTCGAAAATGCCGGATCACTTCAGTTTTCATCCAGATTTTTTTTGATTTATTAATTAAACCCGCTTTTTGTTCTAGTGTGGGAAATTCTCAAATCGAGGCTGTTTCATGCGCTAGGTGTGTTTAAAAACTGGGCAACCATTGATCATTTCTTGTCATTCCAATAATTGCGAATTAATAAACGTTAAAATTTACTCTACACTTGTAGATGAAATAAAATGTTCTACATTTGTAGATGTATTTTAACTTAAAGGTAATGAAACTATCTAGAGCAGAGGAAGAATTGATGAACCATTTATGGAGGCTGAAGCGGGCATTTATGAAGGATCTGTTGGATGCCTATAAGGAGCCTAAGCCGGCCACAACTACTGTTTCTACACTACTGAAGCGTATGCAGGATAAGAAATTTGTCGGATATGAGTCCAGTGGCAAGCTCAGGGAATATTACCCTTTAGTGACTAAGGAAAATTATTTTTCAAAGCACCTGAAGGGCTTGATCAAAAACTTTTTTAATGATTCACCGGCACAGTTTGCGTCTTTTTTCACGAAAAAGGCAGAGCTCTCCGAAGAGGAGTTATTGCATCTGAAAAGTATCATTGATGACCAGCTAAATCAGAAGAAATGATCACTTACTTACTCAAATCCATAACCTGTCTGCTTATTTTGTTACTTGTACACAGGTTACTGTTGCAGCGTGAAGTATTACATAGATTCAACCGATTCTTTCTGCTGTTTTCGGTGGTTGCGTCCTTTCTTATACCGTTTTGTACTATTGAAGTTCCCCAGGAGATAGCAACAGCTTCAGTTGAAGTAAATTCTGAGCCAGTTTACTTTGAAGCTGGGCAATCTGAGGTGATTTCTGAGCCTGTTTACTTTGAAGCAGAAAGTCAGAAATTCAATCAGGATCAGGTACTTGCTGCAGTGCCAGAATCTCCATTTAATTGGGCATACCTTCTATTTGGGCTTTACGGACTGATTTCACTTGTATTCTTGTTCCGATTCGTCAGAAATATCAAGGTGTTGGTGAATAAGATTCAGAGGAATGTTAAGATTAATTACCGTGGTCAGACCTTGGTTTTATTGAAAGAAGAATCACTTCCATTTTCCTTCCTTAAGTACATTTTCGTTGCAGAATCAGATCTTGAAGACGGCAAATTTACAGATGCGGTATTCTTACATGAGCGAACGCACATAGAGGAAAAGCACAGCTGGGACAATCTTTTTATCGAGTTATTGATGATTCCGCTTTGGTTTCATCCGGGACTTTATTGGGCGAAGGCGGCCATCAAGCTCAACCATGAATTTATAGCGGACAAAGTTGCTTTGCAAAGCACTACTCTCGAGAAATACGAGAGTCAGCTTATGGCTATGATGCTGTCAGAGCAGAAGTATGGCCTGGCAAGCAGCTTAAATTTTTCATTAACCAAAAAACGATTTGAAATGATGAAGAGAAAAACGACGAATCCGAAAAGTTGGCTTAAACTATTGCTGGTGACGCCGATTTTGGGAGCGATGGTGTACCTCTTCAGTGAACGAGTTGTGGCACAGGCAGATGCTACTACAAATGAAAGTGAAGTTTATGTAAATACTGCAAATCAAAAATATCTCGAGCCTGTGGATTTTGATTTGATCTTTACGCTGAAGCCAGATGGAGTAATTCAATATGAAAATGAGAATTATGACTTGGACGCTGTAAAGGAATTGATAAGCGAGACTAAAAACTCACAGGGTGATGTAAAGATTAATTTGGTCACATTCTCAGGTGTTTCTATGGGGGATTTAAGTGGTTTTCAGGCAGTTTTGAGAGATCTGGATATTAGAAGAGTTCATTATGTGAAAACACATAGTGAAGTAGGCGTAGAAAGCGTACTGCAAGAAGAGCAGAAAGCTAAACTTTACAGCGGTGTTAGATTCCTTGTATATGCAGATCAAATGTATTATGAACATAAAAATTTTTCCCAGCTGACAGATAAAGAGCGGTCTTCGCTATTATCTCCGCCTTTGCCACCTCAAGAAATGAGCGAAATTAGTTCAGATACACCTTCTTCGGAGGGAAATGGGGAAAATGGGGAAAATGAAGTTTCTATAATCCCCCATAACTCTTTTGCTACTGATGTTGATTCTTACCTATCCTATAATTCATTTACTGAGGCTTATGTAAAAGAAGTGAAGAGACTGAAAAATGCTAATGGAACAATATCTATTACACCTGCTGCGATTTGGTTAGTGGATCTTTCAAAATATGCTGATCCAGTAAACTACGTCTCTCAAAAGTTAATGGAATATGATAACCTGAGAAATGTCCCACCTCATTACATTAAAAAATCCGCAAATGAGCAAGCAAAAGTTGATGCATTGTTTTATGAATTAGGGGCAATTATTTTTCAGTTTGACAAAGAAATGAGGTCAGAATTATCGTCACTCTTGGGTTATCCATATCCTCCTTTGAATGTTCCATATTATCCATACATAAAGCAGGTTAAGAAAGGAGAAATATATTATAAAAACTATGATGAATTGAGTGACGATGAGAGAAAGTTATTACCGCCGCCGCCGCCACTACCACCTAGGAAAACTACTCATTCATCAAAAAATCCTGCTGTTTATAAGCAAACTAACGACCTTGTGCCCGATCAGGAAAAAGAAACTTCAAGTAAATGGACTCCCGCAGTAAAAGCCGCTGGAATACAGCATGACTTACAATCCTATATAGATGCCCATGCGACCTACGAAAAGCTTCGAAAGCAAGCTCCGCACTTTGTAAAGAGAAGCAAAGCTGACCAGGATATGCTAACAGAAATGTTCTCTGATTTAGTCAATATGTATCAGCAGATGTCATTCTTTGACAAAGCAAAATTTTGCCAGCCTGCTCATCCTTTTGCGCCATACTTGAAATTGGAGTCAAATGGGGAGGTTTATTATAAAATGAGACACGAATTAACTGCTGAAGAACTTAGTAAGTTGCCTCCTCCTCCGCCAGCTACTCCTGACAAACAAGTAGAGGCCTACAAAAAGGTCTATTACCAGTACGAGTTGAAGCGAAATTCAGGCAGAAATGATACCTACCTTTCAATGGAAGAGCGGGAATCAATGTTTCAAAAGTATAACGAGTTGCAGGAGAAGTTCCTCGCAATGGATGCCCCGGAGAGAAGACAGGTCAAAATGGTCAATTTCCCGTACTACCAAGTAGAAGAAGACGGCAAAATGGTTTTCAAAGCTATATCTGAGCTCACTCCAGAACAAAGAGCTTTGAACAACTGCTAATGCTGGACAAACCTGCCAGGTTTTTCTATCCGAATTGGATAAATTAAATCTGTTGTTCAAATCTTATCAATGTAAACCTGGCAGGTTTTGGTTAATAAAATCACGAAAATGACTGAGTCAGGACAAAGTCCGGCTCAGTCGTTTTTGCTTCTGAGGTTAGTTGATAGAAAGTTTGAGGCCAGGTGCTATTCCAAATCTGTATGGAATTTTCTGCATTAAATTGCGTTTGAATCAAATTTTCCAGCTGGGCAAAATCAAAGTTGTCTGAGGCAATACCCGCTCCGGAATAAACTGTATCCAACGCATTACATGCTTGTTCGTATTGACCAGTCACAGGAATTACCATCACTGGCTTTTTTAGATACATAGCCTCGCAGATCGATTCAAAGCCAGCTGTACTGACCAGTCCTTTGCAGTCAGCCATATCCCGGAGGAAATTCTTATCATGTACTCTATGAAAACTCAAGTTGGGTAAGGGATGCTCGGTCTCGGCCGCATCCTTTTTATCCCAATAAGCACGTATTTTCAGATGAGGATTTTCCTTCGCATAGTTGATTACTTCTTGACCGTAGCCGCTATTGACGATGTAAGTAAGGAAAAAGTCTCCTAAAGTTGGATTGAGTTTTTTCACTTCCTCCCTGAGCAGCGGCGGCACCACCGTGATTTTGTCCGTGGATTTTAGTTTGTAGAATGAAAGTGCCAGTTTTTCACTCGCTCCCAATGCGGTCATGTACGTATTGAGTTTGAAAAAGAATTTGTTTAATCCTTTGGCGGGAGCAAATTTGAATTCAGGATGATAAATCAAGTATTGATGTCCAATAACCCAATACCGGGACTTTGGACGGTAAAAACCATTGTAAATCCCACCCAACAAATCGTAAAAATTCAGAATAATATCAGGAGCCTCAGCTTTAACTATGCCGTCAATTTTTTTAAGGCTTTTGTAAAAAGTCGATGTTTTCGTTAAGTTCTGAAAGATGGTTTTGCCTATCAAAATCTCTTTTTCCTCTTTGTCGGTCACAAAATTCGGGCTATCTACCAGATGGATCGGAGCCGGGATTTCTCTGGAAAAAAACTCGGGTATTGTCCTTCGTTTGCTTTTTCCCAAAATAACTCCCGCTAATTGATGGCCTTGGTTGTGAAGCATATTTGAAAAGGAAATGGCTTGGGTCATATGTCCCCGGCCTTCACCCTGGACTATAAAGATGAACTTCATTGGATAGAAGAGATGGAAGGTGGTTCCAGATCATCCTTTGCCTTGTCAAAGGATACTTCCCGCATAGGGACAATCGTGGTTTCGGGCTTACCGATGAAGAATTGCTCCAAGCTATCATCTTGTGCTTCCTTGAAGTTGATCTCGTTGTAATAGATGAGTTGCCAATTGCCCTCGTGGTCTTCCGCCAATGCGCTCATGGTTTCCACCCAGTCACCCGAATTCAGGTATTGGATGCCATCAATTTCCCGGTTTTCAGGCTTGTGAATATGACCGCAGATGATCCCGTCACAACCTTTGACTTTTGCCATTTTGGCCAGTTCTATCTCGTACTGATCGATATAGGACACAGCCGATTTTACTTTGCCCTTCACATATTGGGAAAGGGAGAAATAGGGCAGTCCTTGCTTGACCCGGTAGTGATTTACCACACTATTTAGCCAAAGTAAGAAAGTATAGCCTATATCGCCCAGATAGGCTATCCAGCGGAGATTGGTGGTAATGCTGTCAAAAACGTCTCCGTGCGTGATAAAATATTTTTTTCCATGACTCTCATAGATCATGTCCTTTTGGATCGAGAGATTCCCCATCTGAAAAGGAAGAATCTGGTCTAGAAAATCATCGTGGTTGCCTCGCAGATAATACACCTTAGTGCTATGATTCTCAATCATTTTCAGGATTCTGTTGAAAAAACGGGTGTGCTTTCTCTTCCAGGAGCCTGATTTCTTGAGTTGCCAGCCATCTATGATATCTCCGTTCAGGATGAGATTATCACAGTTGTATTGTTTAAGAAACCGTGCGATTTCTTTGGCTTTAGAGCCTTTGGTACCCAGATGTACATCGGATACAACTATCGTTTTGAATTGGGTCTTCACGATTCTGGTTTTGGTTGAAAGATATATCCTCCAATTGAACTCAGTATCAGTAGATTATTAAAAAAATAGTAAGATTACTTGGTTTTTGACCATCAATGTAATCCCAGCGTTAAAAAGATGTGAAAAAGCCTGTTCTATGGGGTAGGATCAGTGTAAAACTATCAGGTTATCAGAAATCTAGAGTTGGTTTGCTGATCATGTTTCCCATTGTTTTATAAAAATCCAGTTAAAAGTTTGACTGAAGTTCCCTAGCAGTTTTTATCTTGTGTCACCAATTTACTCCCATTTTCAAAGAAATTTTTAATGCATGAACAACTCAAACACACTGTTCTGGGAACGCTACCAAAAAGCACCGGTTGTAGGGATTAGCAGGGGGCATTCACTTGATGAGATATTGAAAATAGCAGAGGCCTATGAAGAGGCAGGGCTTACGACCCTGGAGATCACCATGAATACAGCCGGTGCATCTAGGATGATCTCAGCCTTGCGAACCCAGTTCCCAGCACTCAATATCGGCGCAGGAACAGTATGCAATCTTAGTGACTTAAAGGATGCCATAGATGCCGGTGCCCAGTTTATCGTGACTCCCATTATTGATGATATAGTAATCACCCATGCAGTAGATCAAGAAATCCCCATTTTTCCTGGAGCATTTTCTCCTTCTGAAATTTATAAGGCATGGTCCTTGGGTGCTTCCGCGGTCAAAGTATTCCCAGCCACCCAACTTGGAGTTCAGTATATCAAAGACGTACTGGCGCCATTAAATAATATAAAACTACTTCCTACGGGAGGGGTTTCTCTAAGCAATGTCAGGTCGTTTTTTGAAGCAGGTGCTTTTGGAGTAGGCATGGGAAGCTCCCTATTTGATAAGAAGTTAATTGGGACGGGAGATTTCAATGGACTGAAAAAGCATTTTGTCGACGTAAAGGCAGAGTTAGGGGATATGATCAAAAGTTGATCGCATAGCATTTGAACCGGCCTTGATCTAATTTCGTGAGGGGATTTGGGCAATGCCGTTGTTCCCCAGTTAGAAGGCATAAAAAAAGTGGTTTTAGAAATAAAACCACCTTTAACAAACTACAAACCAATTTATACCTAATTATTTACTATTTCGTTTTCATTTTCCAGTTCCACCAAGGCCACTGCGCCATGAATAGCTGTTTCGTCCATCTCTGAAAGTAAAATTTCAAATCGTTCGATGACCGTAGGATACTTGAAAGTTGAAATTGTTTGAAGTAAGGATTTTTTAAACAGTGGGTATGTTTTTCTAATTGACCCTCCCAGTATAACTGCCTCTGGAGCAAGTGAATACAGGATGTGTTTGATCAATTCCCCCAGATGTCGGCCGAATTCCTCAAATGCTTTTAATGCCAGGGTGTCTCCGGACAGTGCCAATTTGGCCAGTGCTTTTGGTTTTTTGTGATAGTATTTTTCGAAAAATTTGCCACTGCAATAATGTTCATAATCATGATCTAGATAAGAAGCGCTACACCACTCTCCTGCCGCGGAGTTTACACCGCTATAGAGGTGTCCGTTGATCACGATGCCTCCCCCGATACCAGTCCCCAGCGTAATTCCTACCATGTGGTTAAACTTTCTGCCAACACCGAATTTATGTACCCCGGACGCAAAACAGTTGGCATCATTGTTAATAAAAACAGGCTTGGCAAATCTCTCAGTCAGAAACTTTTTCAACTCTACATGCTGAAAAGCGGGGATATTTGAAAGGCCTAAGACGATGCCTTCCCGCACATCTACGAGCCCCGGGATGCCGATCCCGATTCCCGCCAAGTCATATCCCATATAACTCTCTATGAAATCCGAAATGGTTTCCAAAATGAATTCTTTACTTTCCCTTGCAGGAGTAGCTATTGATCGTATGTCCTCTAAATGCCCGTTGATTAGCACACCACCTTTGATTCCGGTGCCTCCAATGTCTAATCCTAAAATGGCTTTTTCCATTCGCTACAGTAATTAGGTTAATAGGTTTAATTATTAAGCCGTATCCGGGAGTACTTACTGGCTCCCTGACACAGGCAAAGGTCTATGTTTGTCTCTATAACATTCCTTCTATTGACTTCTCCAGTTCCCTTGCAGTGGTCAGGAATTCATCCACATTCATATCCCTGAAGAAAATCAGACCATGGCTTGATCTTACTTTTGCCCGATCATGCTGGTAGAAGTAATTTTTGCCCAGCAAAAGCTGTATTGCATCTAGCTGATCTACCCAGATTCTTTTGGCCACTGTACTGAATTTGCCATTGTGTGAATAACTTGGGAAAGATGCATTTACCTGACTTAGGTAGCAATTGGCAAATGAGTCCTCCATCACAGACATATCCCCCAGCGATACAGGAACGATGACATTGGCTTCATGGGGCTCAAATTTGAACCAAACGTTTCTATAGCCGATGATGCGAAGGTCACTGATGTCTTTCTCCTCACCCCATTTTTTCACGGCAGCGGCAGTGGCCTGCAGTACTTTATAATGAGTGTCTGGCCCGGATCCCTCCGGGTCGAGTGTCAAGCTAATCTTTGTAGGATTGATTTTTCTGAACATTTCCACGATCGGTTCCACGTCGCGGTCTTTGTCGGGCTGTTCTGTGAAAATATCCCCTGTGTAGAACCCAAGTCTAAGATGGTGGACGTTTTTCACCTGAACTCCAAAATGTGCCCAAACCAGTTCTTCTTCAAACTCACGGATCATCCCCTTTAGTTTCTGGACTTTAGCAGGGTTTTTCTCCCCATCATAGCTATTTTTCAATATGCTGATGACATCGTTGATCGTTTCTCTAAGCTGGGTTTTATTCTTGATTTCATATACGATCACCAAAGCCCGAACCACCCTGTGGTAGAGTCCTCTCAATCGCTGTTCTTCGTTCTCAGAGGCTACGTTGGTCAGGTAGTGATAGACATCTTTATCAGTTTTAAGACTATATCCTACATCGAAAAAGTCTTCGTAGTGGACCATTTGGATCTCCCCGTTGTCCAGAAGCTTCTTGGTATGCTGCAGTGTGTCGATTACAAACGTATTAGTCACTGCTGTAAAACCCGAAGTCAATACTGAAAAGTGCGCTTCATTTGTCGGTTCGTGCAGCTGATTGGTGATATGCGGCAAAATCCCTAGGGAAATATCGTCGTGGTGGGGGCCTGTGTGGAGCAATACCTCATTTTTTTCTTGTTCCAGCCCTTTTGATAGCTTGCCTTCTATGCTTTTCATCACCTCATTTACTGTCTCCTCAGACAAGTCAGGGATCAGCTTGGTATATTTGTCGGCTTTGAGGTCAGACAACTTTAAGCGGTGTCCATATTTGCCCAGTTTTTTACAGAGATCAATTACAGCCCTTTCAGTTTTTTCCCAAGTCCATTCGCCTTTTTGATAATATGCATCTACTGAGTCAGTCAGTTTCACGCCGGCTCCTTTGGTGACATAGAATCGTCCGTTTTTTAATTTTTGAAGGACAGTGGCCGGAAAGACATTGTTCAGTGGGGTTTCAAGGGAGTCCTTGACGATTCCGGCTTTTGCCTCTCCTGCGGCTATGATGATCGCTACTGCTTCTGGGTTATAGACAATGGTGTCCAATCCAATGGTAATCACCAACCTGTTGGAGGAAACCTCTATTCCTCCCAGATCTCCTGCCGCCACAGCCTGGGTTTCAAAATTCGTTTCTGTCAATCTGGTGACGGAATATATATGAGATCCTCGGGTGTTGAATGCAATATGTCCATCTGGGCCTATTCCACCGAGAAAAAATCCGATTCCACCTGCATCCCTTATTTTTTGTTCATATTCACCACACCACTGGTCGATCATGTAGATAGACTGTTGCTGCAGTTTCTCCATTTCATTTTTGGGGTCGCGGAACCTCAGGGTAAGGTCAACTTTCAGGTCTGGAAAGACCTCTTTGAAATGAAGCCCATTGGCCAAAGGAATCTCATCCGAATTGATCAGAATTGCTTTTTCCTTGGAAAGGCCAAATCCCTGGATATAAAACTTATTGACATAATCGTAGAAACTATTGTTCTGCTTTGAAGAGATCGGGTAGAATTCGTCAATCTGGACAAATGTCAGGCCCTTAAGGACGGGCTTCTTGGTACTGCCTAAACCATATTTTTCCCTTACCTCCTTACCTTTTTTATTGTCCCAATTTTCCAATAGAAACTGGGTCCATTTGATGAAAAACTCCGGTGTTTTGCCTGTTGGCAAACTGATGACACCTTCCGGGTTTGCCGCGGCCCATTCTAGAAACCGGCAGGCGGTGAGCAGGCCTAGTTTAGGGAAATTGTCAACTTGAAGGTACGGAATTAGCGTGCTGATTTTATCTACACCAGATTCCTCTAGGAAACTTTTTTCGACTTCTGAAAGCGGGTACTTACTTAGCATAACTGTTTTGACAGGTTTTGATTGGGACTACTCTGAAGAAGTAATTTTTAAGAGCTGACTAGACGAGCTTTTACAGATTCCATAAAAGCAAATCCTAATGTAATCTATTCAATTGCGATTTAAGGCTTAATTACTTTGTCTTTGGTACTTTGTAAAACAAATCTAAAAAATGTTTTTTAATAATACGATCTTTCATAAAAATTTTATAAAAGTTTTACATGGAAATATAGTTTGGAATAGCACTGCTCTAATCCAATCACGGTGAGATGTTCTGGACTCATAAAGAAAAAATGATAACTTTCCGAATGCTTATAGTCGTCACAGGTGTATCAGGTACAGGTAAAACCACGGTTGGATCCGGTATAGCTAATTCATTGAATTTACCGTTTTTCGATGCGGATAATTTTCATCCAAAGGAAAATATTGAAAAAATGAGCAAAGGTGTCCCTCTTAACGATGTTGACAGACTACCTTGGCTGCAATCCTTGGCCGAATTATTAACGGACCATGAGAAAAGTGGAGGTGCGGTTTTGGCTTGCTCAGCCTTAAAGGAAAGCTATCGGGAGATTTTGAAAGGGAACAATAACGTGCAATGGATCCATCTCAAGGGGGATAAAGAATTGATTTGGCGCAGGATGTTGGCCAGGAAAAACCACTATATGAAAGCAGATATGTTGGATTCTCAATTTGCTACATGGGAAGAGCCCCAGTATGGCCTGAAATTGAATATTTTACATACCCCAGAGGAGATGCTGTCACAGGCACTGAGGTACTTAGGAGTTGCTGAGGGCAGCAGGGGCTAATTTACAGGGGATTTTTCTTATAGGCGGGTTTTTTAGTATAAATTGATTATTGAATTGGTACCTAGTGGAATATGAAACAACATTGTTCACGAAATTGATAAGTCTATGTCCGAATCCATCATGAAACCTACCCTAGCCTTAATACTGTTAGTCTTCGCTTCTTTTAGCACGGCTTTACCTCAGTCTTACATTGTTTCAAATGTGAATATTATTTCCATGGAGGATGACAAGGTGCTGGAAAACCACTTGATTATGGTCGAAGGGGGGAAGATCGTCAAAATTGTCCCGATGTCTGATTCTCGCACTGTCCATAGTAATCAGGTGATCGATGGAAAAGGGGCGTACGTTTATCCAGGTTTGGCAGAATTCCATTCCCATATTCCTCTAGCCCAAAATGGCGATACCCAACTTCAGGAAGAAGCCATGTGGCTTTATCTGGCCAATGGAGTATTGCGGGTGCGTGGGATGATAGGGGATGCTTCACATTTGCAGCTGAAAGAAAGAATTACATCAGGTGAACTGCATGGACCAAGGCTTTTTCTATCAGGTCCTTCCTTTCGGGGATCATCGGTTTCTTCACCCGAGCAGGCAGCGCAAATGGTTCGGGATCAAAAAGCTGTCGGTTATGATCATTTGAAGCTGCATCCGGGATTGAAAATGGATGAGTTTCTGGCGATAGCCACTACTGCAAATCAAGTAGGTATTCCATTTGGGGGGCATGTCTCTTTGGATGTGGGACTAAAGGCCAGTCTTGAGAAGGGTTACAAATCCGTTGAGCATATGGATGGTTATATTGAGGCATTGATCCCTGATTATTCCCGGGTTTTGGATCCAGAGATCGCAGGGCCTTTCTCCATGCTTCTGGTTGGAGAGGCTGACATGAGCAAACTCCCTGAATTGGTGGATTTGACGCTGGAAACCGGCGCTTGGATGGCTCCGACTTTGACCTTGTTTGACCGTTATTTTGGCTTTAAGCCTGCGGAAGAGTATCGGCATATACCGGAAATGAAGTATATGTCGGCTCAGCAGGTACAGAGTTGGATCAATGCGAAAACACCCCATGAGCAGTCAGGTATATTGACAAGAGAAAATGTGCAACCTTATCTGGATTTCAGAAATCAACTTTTCATGACCTTGCATGAAGCAGGTGTGCCCATGTTGATGTCTTCAGATTCTCCCCAGGTTTTCAATGTTCCGGGTTTTTCCATTCACCATGAGATAGCGTTGATGTCCCAAGCGGGCATGTCCAATTATGAGATTCTGAAATCAGGTTCTGTGAATCCTGCCAGGTATTTCGGCCAAGAAGGGGACTGGGGGGTAATCAAAAAAGGCGCCTCTGCTGATTTTGTGCTGATAAAAGACAATCCTCTTGAAGATTTGGAGGCGCTAAGAAATCCTATAATGGTAGTGATGAAAGGGGAAATATACGATCAGCAAGAGCTTAAAAAGCAGCTTGATACTATCGAAGCTAAGTATGGCAGAGACTGAAAGAATATGTCCTGCAAAATCTTCATCAACAATCTTTTTACAATTGACTTTTCTTAAACATGAAACCCAAAAATGCATTGATCAGCCTAGCTATAAGTGCTGTGACAATATACCATAGTTCGGCTCAAACAAAATCCACAGTCATCCAAGAGGATGTATCGCTTACTATAAAAGTTGAAAAGGTCGATTCTTGGCAAGGGAAGGATGTGTTTCACTATGTGTTGGATAATGGTATAATGCAGGTGGAGATGACAAATTTTGGTGGGATTATTTCTAGAATCATTGTTCCTGACAAAAACGGCAAGCTGGAGAATGTAGTCTTGGCACTGGAGGAAATCCCGGATTACTTTACCAAAAACGGCCCCTATCTAGGCGCCGCTGTGGGCAGGTATGCCAATCGAATAGGAGGGGCGGCATTCACATTGGAGGGAGAGACCTACCATGTGACAAAAAACAACGGGCAGAATACATTGCATGGAGGAAAGGAGGGCTTTGGGGTTAAGGTATGGGAACCTGAAATCTATAAAAAAGAAGATGCTGTAGGAGTGAAAATGATCTATCTCAGTGTGGATGGAGAGGAAGGCTTTCCGGGAAATCTAGAAACTACACTCTGGATGGAATTGACCGCTGCCAATGAGGTGAAACTCCGCTTTGAATCTACTACCGACAAACCTACTGTCGTCAATCTCACCAATCATTCCTACTTCAATCTAAATGGGATCAACAGAGATGTACGCGATCATGAACTGCGGATTTTTGCGGACGCGATTACACCAACTGGGTCAGGGCAGATTCCGACAGGTGAAATAAGGCAAGTGGACGGGACAGCTTTTGATTTTCAAACTGCAAGGAATTTAGGTACTCAAATGGATGCCTTAGGGGAAGGATTCGATCATAATTACGTCACGAAAAGAGAGAATTCCACTGAGCTAAAGAAAATCGCCATAGTAAAGCATCCTGCAAGTGGACGGATGATGTCGGTTTTCTCCACTGCTCCCGGCGTACAGCTTTATACTGCTAACCATGTGAGGAATTTTGCAGGAGCAGATGGAAAAGTCTATCAGCCACACTGGGCACTATGTCTAGAGCCGGAAGGCTGGCCGGATAGCCCAAATAAGCCGGAATTCCCATCGACCAGCCTGTCGCCCGGAGGG
Source organism: Algoriphagus sp. AGSA1 (assembly GCF_021390545.1). GTDB lineage: Bacteria > Bacteroidota > Bacteroidia > Cytophagales > Cyclobacteriaceae > Algoriphagus. The sequence goes on from NZ_JAJUWR010000002.1 coordinate 171,138, forward strand.
AAATATGTGCATGAAATAATTTATGTGTTCGAGACTGAACATTAAAATGGACTTTTAGTTTATGATTTTAAAACTATTTCGTTAGCTTGTACTTCAATTTACAAACCTATGAAAAACCTCCTAATCAAAACTGTACTGGCTGTATGTGCCATTTTTTTATCATATTCCATTTCTGCCCAGGATTATAAGTTCAAAAAAGTGAGAGAATTCCGCGTGGAGAGCCTTGCCGAAGTAGGGATAAGGGATTATGACCCGAAGAAAGATGTTTTTGTCGGATTTATTGATAAAAGGTCAGAGGGAGTAGAGCTGGCGATTTTTGATGCAAATGGGGAGATATTGGCCAGTAAGAAAAGACAGGGCGAGGGCCCAGATGATTACCAGTCATCCGCATTGGCCATTGGATTTTCGCAAGAGGGTGACGTGTTTGTTCAGACCTCATTAGAGCTTGTGAAATACGACCTTGAATTCAATCGGATTAGTAAGGTGTACTATGAGCCGAAGGTAACCACAGTAATATATTCTGGCCCACGGTCTAAGTTTGTCCCTTTGACCAGAGGGAAGGATGTTTCTTTTATCGTAAACGGAACTAACCTAAGTAATATGGTTATGAATGATGTTCCCCCCCGGGAAATAAACATGATTGATTACTATGATGCAGCTAGTAAAACAATCCACTCGGTAATCCCATTATCTAGCAGAAAAGTATTCGAAGGAATAGAAGACAAGGTCTTCCCTGCTTCGATTAACCCAATATTTACCATCGATTCTCAGAATAGCAATTTGTATTTCACCTCTACTATAGACTCTGAAATCACTGTTTACAATCCTATTAACTGGAACATAATTCAGAGAATCCCGGTAAAACATGAATTTTTTAAAGCGTTGGATGATATTCCACTCAGAGAGTCAAATTTAGGTCTTTCAAATAAATCACCACTCTATTCTAGAAATCAAGAATTGTTAAAGTTTGACTCCGATTTATTGGGACTTGTCTATGTAAAAGAGATTTCCGAGGCAGCAAATGAACTGAGAAAAAGCGAGGAAAAACCTTTTTGGATGTTCGATCCCGAATTTCATAGGATTATACTTTTTAAGGACGGGGTTCAGCTACCCGGAGAGTTGACAATACCTACAGGACTGATCGAAATGACTTTGCCAAATAACAGAGTTCTTGTGAAAGTGGTAAACGAAGAAGAAGAGCTGGATTATTACCCGTTTGAGATCTGGGAGCTCACTGAAAAATAAAGACTCAGGTGGCTAATGGCGCAAAACTTTCAACATACTGAGTAAGCTATACCCAGACTCATTATTGAAAATGAGTCTCTATTCGTCCAAATCGCCTTGGGAATGTTACTTGTAAGGATAGTGGTAGTAAACTAAACCAACTACTTCTTATGAGAACAAGTAATGTAAACCAACAAACAGCTACCAATTTCAGTGGAAAAGCAAGGATTGCTGGAACTGTGCTGCTTTCCTCATTCTTCCTGGTAGGGATGACTTCCTGCGAGGATGATGATGATGACCCGATTGTTGACAGTTACAATCAACAAGACCGGAATTTCGCCATTTCATCTTCTGAAAACATCAATGCACAGATTATGTTCGGTCAGTTGGCGCTGGACAATGGTGAAGATGATTCTGTGATTGATTATGCTACTATGCTGGTTTCCGAGAATACAGAGAGCCGAACCGAGCTCGAAGGAATAGTGGATGGTACAGACGTGGATATTTCCGATGGTGTCACTGACGCCATGCAGGCTAAATATGACGAACTGGCGCTTTTGAGCGGCGAAGATTTTGATATGGAATTTATAGATTTCCAGCTTGAAGCGCTCGATGATTCCATGCCGATCTATGAAAATGAAGAGGCTAATGGGGAAAACTTCACACTAAAAGGTTTTGCTGAAAAAACTTTGGCGAAAATAAGAGATCATAAAGAAGATGCGGTTTTGGTAAAAGCTGAAATCGAAATTGAAGGGATCTAAAAACAAGAGATCAGAATGTAGTTAAGGCTGATTAACCCAGCTAAAATTGCGTAATGATTTCTGTAGAGCCGGTTTTCCGAAAGGGAGCCGGCTTTTTGTTTTTTAACCGCTGAGGGCACAGAGGGAAACACAGAGGCCGCAATGATTTATTTATGGCTGTGCCGCTTCTCCAGAAGCAGGGATTATTTTATGAACTTATGAACAGATTTGCAGCCACTTCCTGAGCCTCATCAAAACTTTGATAGGCGCACATTACTGATTCAAAAACTTCAAATTTCCCCAAATGTCTTAGGGCTAAAGGATTTCCAAAATGCACCAGAATGCATGATTTTGATTGAGCTAGATTTTTGATTTCTGCCAGATTCTTGCTGTCTATACCGAATTGGTTTAATGGTTTGTGGGAAGGGACAAAAAGAGAAATAATCACTTTTTCAGCTTCATCAAGTGAAATTTCACTTAATTCTGAGCCGTATATTTCATATAGCTTTTTTGAGAAAATTGACCCTGTATTTCCAAAAAATCGCTGATGTGTAAGCTTACCTTCTCCTGCGAGTCTTTTCAATTCTGTGGCATTTAGTTGTCCGGAGACTACTGAAACATATTCATTGGCCAGTTTAGTTTGTAGCTCGGAATGTTTTTCCCAATCGAACTCTGGAACCTCCACCTTTCTTAAATCAAATACACCCAACTTTTCTTTCAGCTTCCAGATTTTGTCAAAAACCTCATCTACTTCAGCTTCTGGGGCAAATTGGGCTATTTTGTCTATTCCCTCCTTTACATGATCTGAAAAGCAGAGGATATCATTTCCCGCCTGGAAAGCTTCCCACTCGAGTTGCCCTGGTTCTGGGAATAAGTCAGCCACAGCTTTCATATTAAGCGCATCTGAAATCACTATTCCGTTGAATCCCATTTTTGTTTTCAAAAGATCAGTGATGATCTCCCTTGAGATGCTTGCAGCGATTTCCTTTCCTCCGGACAGTGCCGGAGCTGCCAGATGACCTACCATGATCATTTCCACCCCCTTATCTATTCCATATTGGAATGGCAACAATTCTTCTTGATGCAGGGCTTCTCTAGACTTTTGGATGATCGGAAGCCCCAGATGAGAATCTGTCTGGGTATCCCCATGACCAGGAAAATGCTTAAGACAAGCTCCTATCCCTGCTTTTTTCATCCCCTGATACATATCCATCGCATACTCAGCCACTTTTAAAGGGGCTGTACCAAAGGATCTGTATCCGATCACCGGGTTGTTTGGATTGGTATTGACATCGCAGCATGGAGCAAGGTTCAGATGGATACCGGCGACTTTCATATCCAGTCCCATTTTATATCCCACTTCTTCGATTAGCGTTGTGCCATTTTCTGTAATAGCTCCTAGGGTGATGGCAAAAGGATAATGAGGTGTATTCTCTATCCGCATTGCCAAGCCATATTCTCCATCTATACTGATCAGCAAGGGAATTTTTGAGATAGCCTGGTAGCGATTGACCAGCCCTATCATCTTTTCCAATGTTCCGCTCACATCCAAAACCTCTGCCCTTTTTTCAAAATTCGCAGCTGCGGAATGTCGGCTATGGAAAAAAGTCAAACCACCTATTTCCTGTTCCAGGATCAGTTTTTCTATTGCTTGGTAATTTTCCTCCGAATCATGGATAAATGCTGCAGGAGAAAAGCATTGGGCGATTTTTTGATTTTTGGAAAGTTTGGAATTCATTGGGAAATTGGAATATTGTAAAATTACTTGCCGATATAAATTTAGCTGAGCGGTGGAGGATCTAATAAGCTCGTAAATCGTAGATTACAAGTCGTAAATCAATCCTGCTGTTTCTTCCCAAACTCCTTGGGATATTCCACACTTGCAGCGATAGCCAAAGCGGGAATCATAGCTATCCCTACCCATACAAAGAAACCTGTATAGCCCAGCCATTCTTGGATATAGCCAGAAGCCATTCCTGGCAGCATCATGCCCATAGCCATAAAACCTGTTGCCAGTGCATAATGTGAGGTTTTGAATAGCCCTTCGGCCAAGTATATCAGAAAGATCATATATGCTGCGAATCCAAAACCATATCCAAACTGCTCGATCACAACCACAGTGCCAGCGAAGAATATGTTGTCCGGCTGGAAATGTGCCAATCCAATGTAGAGCAGATTAGGGAGATTGAGCGAGAGTGCCATGGGAATCATCCATTTGCCTAATCCATGACGGGAAATGGCAATCCCCCCGAGAATCCCTCCCAATAGTAGTGCAATTACGCCTATGGTACCATATAAAAAGCCTACTTCAGAGGTGCTTAACCCTAGACCTCCTGTTTGTCTGTCTTCCAGCAAAAATGGTGATGCCATTTTCACCAACTGGGATTCCCCAAGTCTGTATAAAAGGACAAAAGCGAGAGAAATCCCTATGTTTTTTTTGGTGAAAAAGGTGCTGAAGACCTTTCCGAAGCTTGCTTCGCTTTTAGTTTTTGGAATAGTTTCTTCCTCTACTTTTGGTGTGGCTAATGAATTGATCAATGTCAACAATAGCATCAGTAACGCTACAGTAGTCATCGTATAGGACCACGCTTTACCGGTATCGCCCAAGTTAGTCTCCAGATATCCGGCTATCATTACGATCAACCCTTGCCCAGTTATCATCCCGATTCTAAAGAATGTGCCCCTCAAGCCTACAAAGAAAGATTGTTGTTCGGGCTTTAATGCAATGAGATACATGCCATCTGAGGCTATGTCGTTGGTGGCTGAGGCAAAGGCTCCCATCCAGAAGAATGCAAGTGTGATGAAGAAAAATTGGTTTCCTGCGGTAGTTAGTCCCACTCCAAAAAATACCAGTGAAAGTATCAGCTGCATCGATAAAAACCATTTCCGCTTGGTCCCAAAGAGATCCACTATGGGACTCCAGATGGGTTTGATCACCCAGGGTAAATACAGCAGGCTGGTGTACAGGCCAATATCAGAGTTTGAAACCCCGAGTTTTTTGTACATGATCACCGAAACTGAGATGATGATGATGTAAGGTATCCCCTCTGTCAGGTACAAGGAAGGAACCCATAGCCAAGGACTTTTATTGGGGATTTTGTTCATGAGTTACTGATCAGATTTCTGTAAATGCTGATTTCAGACCCATCTATAGTTTTGGCATTGACTGTTTTTTCATAGAATTCAGCCGGGCCAACTCCCCCTATAATAGCATATACATAGCCCATTTCCCTCATGGATTCCAGTGATTTTATCAGTAGGATTTTGCCGATTCCTTTACCGCGTTCGGACTCCAGTGTTCCAGTGGGGCCAAAGAAATTCCTTGCTGTACTTTCATGGCAGGCAAATCCTAAAATATCGTTTCCTCTTTGCGCCAGCCAACATGATACAGGTTGTCTGGAAAAAGCAACCTCAGTTTCGGATTTCCAATATTCCCCGAAATGCTCCAAAACCCAAGCACACAGCAAATGCTTCTCAGGTGCTATAGCTTTCCGGAAAACAATGTTTTCTTTCTTCAATAAAACTGCCTCCTCATTGGAAACTTCCGGCAAATCGATCAGTCGAACGAGCATGTCTTTCATGGATTCCAGTTATGGGATTTGATACACTTGATTTTGTACGATTCTGCCATAATGGTCTATCCAACGAATGGCTAAGTATTTAGTGTTTAGGCTTTTTACCTCCAGGGATCTGGTACGCAAGCCACCCACCCAGACAGGATGTATTGTGGACTCAGCCAGCTGACTGAGCTCGTTTGCTCCCTGGATAAGTGCATAGCGAATTGCGGGGTCCAGGGGATTGGCCATGCGGATTGTTGTCAATTCAGCGTTGGCTTCCACATTGAACACTACAGGAGTATCGATGATGGAGGTGCCGATAGGCTGAAATGATGGAGGTAAAGTAGGCTCATTATATAATTCACCTTTTAGCAATTGTGCCACATCCTGATTCTTGATTTTCATGGATTTCGCTGAAAAAAAAGCATTCCCCTGAATTGTGGGCAACGTTCTGGTATAGGATATTTGGTTGTTGATTTCCTTTGGGTTCTGCCAAGCTACATCCGAATCCTCCCTGATCTTGTAAGGGCCGTTTCCTATGTAAATATTCGTGTTGTAGTGGTTTCTTGCCCACCAGTCATTTAGGATTCTATGGGAGGCTAACTTATGTTCCATGCTCCAGTAAAGTTGGGGAACCATGTAATCTACCCATCCGTTTTTCATCCACAGCAATACATCTGCATACAGGTCGTCATAATTGGTCTGCCCAGCACGGGTAGGGGAGCCATTTGGGTCCTTGTCTTGATTTCTCCACACCCCAAAAGGGGATATTCCAAACTGAACCCAAGGCTTACTTTGCTTGATTGTCTGATTCAGAGCCAATATTAATTGATTGACATTTTCTCTCCTCCAGTCATCTTGAGATTGACCCGGTTTTTTGTATTTGTTATACGTGTCCCTATCGGGAAAATCCAGTTTTGCTACTTTATAGGGATAGAAATAGTCGTCAAAGTGAATGGCATCAATATCATAGTTGTCCACAATTTCCTTGATTACAGCAAGTAAGTGGGCTTTTACTTCTGGCAAACCAGGATTGTAATAGTATTTAGTGTCGTATTTCAGCATCCAATTCCGGTGCTTGTTGTAATCATGTTCAGGGCTGAGATCGGTAGTGTTTAGATTCATCGTGGCGCGATAGGGATTTAGCCAGGCATGAAATTCCAAGCCCCTTGCATGCGCTTCCTGTATCATCCACGTGAGCGGATTTTCATTGGTATTTGGAGCTTTGCCTTGTGTTCCCGTGAGGTATTTGGACCAGGGGGCAAGGTTGCTGGGGTAAAAAGCATCTCCCGCAGTACGTATTTGTACGATTACAGCATTGAAATTGAGGTTTTTGTAATAATCCAATATGTCCAGAAAGTCCCTTTTTTGTTTCTCATAAGCATCAGTAGGTGAGATCGGCCAATCTATATTAGCGACCGTGGCTATCCAGACTCCTCTGAATTCCCTGGGCATTTCAGGCATTTGATAATTCAGTGGTTGTAGGGCTACAGGAGCCATGGGGAGCTTTTTTACAGGAAGGCTGGCCCCTGGGCTTGTGCTTGGAGTAGTATTTATAGTACCGGAAGGTTGGGGGCCGGTAGTGATGTTCTTTTTGGATTTACATGCGGAAAATAACAGGCCAATAGCCAAGGCGAGAAATAAATACCTTGAAAGGGATTTCATAGTTGGGGTAATCAAAGCGTTGGTACAGGTTTCAGATTTAAATCTTCCAGGTTTTTTCGGAGTTTTTTCATGAAGGAATCTCCAGGATCAGTTTTTATGGTACGATAGTCTGGGTTCGCTTCTTTCCAAAGCTCAGTGGTTTGAAAATTTTGGTACTCATGATGGCCGATGACATAGTCGATTTCATACTTGCTTTTTAAATATCTAACAAGCTCTTCGTTGGCTTTCAGCTGCTGTTTGGTCAACGGCATTTTATCACTACCTATATTCTCTACACCGATGGCTAAATAATTCAGTCCAATAGTATGTCTGGCAAATGTAGTGTCCGGCAATAGTCTAAAAATCGTGCCGTCTCTATCTATTAAGAATTGGCTGGATACATTTAACAAGCTTGCCCCGGTCAAATCCTCCCTGCCTGCCAGAGCAGGTGGGTCAAAAACATCAAAGGTAACCTCTATTGTATTGATTGCCGTCCAATGAACCACCACCATTTTGGGTTCAATAGACGCACTTTTTTTGTCAAGTCCATGCCTTTCCTTTAAGTATTGTAATGAAAGTGCTTCTCTTTCACTATTCCAGGTGATTGGCTTTTCGATAATCCGAAAAGTGGATTTTGGACTGCAGGCACTTTGACAAAGCAAAAACACTAAGAGCGTAATGTGGTGCCAATTGAGATGATTCGAATTCAATTTCATAGACAGCTTTTAGCCTGCAAAGGGCAATTATTTATAATATTCCCACTAAACTACCCATAAATATGGAGTTAATGGGAGCGTTTCTAGCTATTTTTTGCCGGAAAACTTCCGCCTGTCCAATTTTTGCAAGTTTTTGCTGTTTTTAGTAGCTTCCCATATTCAACCTCCTTACAACATGCTTAAAGAAGAGAGACAAAAATACATTCTGGACCAGGTTCACCTGCATCACAGAGTTTTACTGAACGATCTGGCTGAGTCCCTGAATGTGTCCATAGACACTGTGAGACGGGATGTGAAAGAATTGGACAAAGAAAAAAAACTCAAAAAAGTACATGGTGGAGCGACATCCTTTGGTTTTATGACATTCACCAAGGATGACGGAAATATCTACCTGAAGTCCAAGAAAATATCCATAGCTGAAAAGACGGTATCACTGCTTACAGATGGTCAGGTCATTTTGATGAGTGGAGGTACCACCAATATGGAGGTGGCAAAGTTAATTCCGAGGAAGTTGGAATTAACAGTCTTTACACCCAGCCTTCATGTGGCTATGGCCCTGCTGGATCATGAAAACGTAGAGGTGATTTTTCTTGGGGGAAAGCTGCTGCATGATGCAAAGTTTGCTGTAGGAGGGACTGTGGTGAATTCCTTGTCACAGCTTCGGGTGGATTTGTGCATACTAGGAACAGGATATCTGGATGCCCAGTTTGGTCTGACTGAATTTGATTGGGAGGTCATACAAGTGAAACAGGCGATGATCAGGGCTGCAAAGAAGACGATCATTCTGACGGTTTCTGATAAGCTGCATTCTGTGCAAAAATTCAAGACCTGTGATATGACGGCAGTTCACACTTTGGTGACAGAACTTGACCCTACAGATCCAATGCTGGATGCATTTCGGTCGTTTGATTTGGTGTTGGTGTGAGGTTAATTTTTAGGTTTTCGAGAAGTGTGAAATACTGCAATTATTAAAATGGAAATGTGATTATCCGCAATGATGCCAGTAACCCTATTCTCTTTGCTTTACTGGACGGAAGACCGAAGACGGGTGACCGAAGTGGCCTTGACGCTGGTGTTTTCCGAATCCTATGATGCTTTTATTGTTTTACTGGCAGAAAGCGGATATACATAAATGGAAATTTCATTTATTTGAAAATGAATACCATATGGAAATTTTTTCAAGAAGTGGATTCTCACATTTTTACGCTTAATTATCTTTTTTCTGTGGGATGTCATGATCGTGGGCGCCGTCTTTACAGCACTCATCCAGCTTGGCATATGCTTTTGGGTCTCTTTTCATAGAGTCAGCATGATAGCCTACCATGGTAATCCGCTTTCTTAGTTTGTCAGGATCCGTTTTAGAATCCAGATAGGCAATATTCAATACCTTGGTATCTAGGTCTAGGTTTACGGATTTCACCCCTTTTTCGAAGGTGAGATCCTTTTCCAAGGTTGCTTTGCACATCTCACAGATGGCGGAGGTTTTGATGCCGATTGTTTTCACCTGTGCCTGGGTCGCAAGAGCGAACGTTGCGATAAAGAGGGTTAATATTAGCTTTTTCATGCGTTTATAATTGTTTTTTTAATGGTAACACCTGCCTGCCGGCAGGCAGGTGGAATCTAGCAGCGTTCATAAACATGCCAGTGTGTGTCGTTATCGACATGCCTGCCTTACCGGTAGGCAGGCTCGATTTCATGGTTTTAGTTAGTTTATTTTATACCTGATTCCAGAGTAAATCACTCTTCCGGCGATTGGCCCCCAAGTCATGGAAGCATCGAAATTTTCCCCGAAAGGGTTCTCTGGATCTGTTATTGGATTTGATTGTTTGAAATTTAATATGTTTTCACCTCCCAAATAAATGCTTCCCCAGCGGAATCCACGGCTTACCTGCGCATTTACCATAAAGAAATCCGGTGATTTTTCCGGTTGTCGGAATTCTGCCGGGCTCTCGCTGGTATTGGGTATACGCATAGGGCCATTCCAGTTTACTGTCAGGTCAGCTTTCCATTTGTCATAGTTTGTAGCGTAAGCTAGATTCATAAAGAAACGATCTCTGCTCTGCAGAGGTATTTGCTGGAGCATACCATTGGTAGTCATTACCATCTCGTAATGCTTGTAAGCAGCTTTGGCTTCGAGCCTCTCCGTCAGTGGATAGCTGGCTTCAATCTGGAAACTTTTTGCAAAAGATCCCTTGTGGAGATTGTTGATCACTAGTAGTTCTGAACTTACGTCCTGGTCATATACCAACTGATTGACAAAGTCCGTGTAGAAATAATCCGCCACGATGTTTAATGCTCGATCATCCAATGCGAAACTACCCGCCAAGCTTATACCGCTATTCCAGGATTCCTCTGGCTTCAGCTCCGCATTGAACACCAATTCTCTGGCAGAAATCCATACAGAGCTGTTTTCCATCAGCGCGTTTGGGGTGCGGTAGCCTTTTCCCACAGATCCTCTCAGCGTCCATTTGGGGACGAATTCCCATCTGGCATGAACTCTCGGAGTGAAATAGGTGCCAAAGAGATTGTGGAAATCCGTCCTGGCTCCTGCTACAAGAGTGATTTTATCATTTGGGATATAGTTATATTCAAAGAACAGCCCAGGGACTTTCTCAGTTCTATACATCACTGTATCAAGGCCTGTCGCAGTATTGGAGTCAAAACTCTCCTCAAAGTCATCATAAAGAAAACTAGCCCCTGTCTTGTATTGGTGAAAACTGGAACCTATAATATTCTGATAGATGAAATTACCATAGGCGGTTTTTTCTATACCGCTATAAATTCTTCTTCCCGCACCTCCGCTGAAGTCCTGGTAGGAAAGTGAATATTGGAATCCCCAGCTTTGGGTCGGTTTATCCGGATATATCATTCCCAGCTTACCAAATACCTCAGCTTTTCTGGTGTCCATTTGGTAGCCATACATACTACTTGTAGCCAGATCAGAATTAAAACCGAAACCTTTTTGCCCACCGGCATTATCTGACATAAACAAATTCACGCCTACTTGAGCCATTAAGCGATCTCCTTCATACTTGTATCGATTTAGAAAGTTCACTTGTCGTGATTTAGGAAGATCCATGAAGCCGTCGTCATTCCCGTCGATCTCGGAAGCCAACTGACTGGCGTGAAACAAAACACCTGAGCTCCACTTATCATTGATTGGGAGTTGATGATTGGCATTGACTTCTATTCTTCCAAATGAATTTAAGTAGGCGTTCAGGTACCATTTGTCCATTGATTCCGGCTTGAAGAGATCCACATTGATTTGTCCTGTCATGGATTCGTAGCCATTGATTACGGTTCCGGCACCTTTGCCCACATCTATAGATTGGATCCAGGTTCCGGGCACATAAGTCAATCCAAGCCGGGAGTTCAATCCTCGGATATTGGGGATCCCTTCCCTGCTGATCATCACATATCTTCCATCCAACCCCATCATCTGGATCATTTTGGTGCCGGTGACAGCATCTGCATAGGAGACATCCACCGAAGCATTGGTCTCAAAGCTCTCCGACAGATTGCAGCATGCAGCTTTTTGCAGCTCACTTTCTGTGATAAGAATGTTGAGGAATGGAGCCTCTTCAACTATTGATTCGGAGCGTGAACGTACGGTCACCCCTTCCAGGTTTTCACCATTTTCCTGAAGTGTAATGGTCATATGTCTGTCAAATTGAGGGGTGATAGTATCCGCTTCATAGCCCAGATAGGACACAACCAACCGATCTGTAGCTAGTATGTTTTCTAACTGGAAATGACCATTTACATCGCTCACGGCACCATAGGTTTTTTCCAAAACCTTGATGCTTGCCCCGATTAGGGGCTCTTGGGATACTGACTGTACTTTACCATGGACTTTGTGCTGTGCCAAGACCAAAGAAGAAACAATCATGCATCCAATAAATAGGATTATTGATTTCATTAGTTACTGCTTGTTAGGAAATAGATTGCATTTCGCCTAAGGCGAATAAAAATCAAGCAGTTTTTAAATCAGCAGGGATTGATAGAGAATGTTGAGATCAGGGGTAGGCCTTTGGGGAAAAAGACAATCCGAATCAATAAGCTGAATATCTTCTAACTGATGGCCTGGGATAGTCAGCACATAGGCTAATATAAATTCCGGGGAAATCTCGATTTGAAAATCCGCTTTGCCGAAATAATCATCAGACTCTGAGCTGGCGTATTCGTCAAAGCAGCAATCGGGTTCAATAGTCCGACCCTCATCTCCGCAGCATTCTTGCTTTTCCGGTACGATAGTTACCTCTGTGCTTTTTAGTTCATCACCACAATAGTGCGCTGCCAAAGTCAGATTGAACTGACCTGCCAGAAAAAAAAGCAGCATTATGGAGGAAATGAACGATCTCATTAAAACTGTGAAATTTTTTAAGTGTATATCGGATTGCTGAGACGATTATGATTTTCGTGATTGGTACAAAGGTCGCTATTTCTTCATTGAAATAAAAACCCATTTTTCCAACGGGAAACGATAAAATAGGTTTCGGTCTATGTCCTACAGATTTTCTTGAGCTTTTTTCTGTAAGCTAGAGCTATAAGGTCTGGCTGATTATTTGAAATATGGTGGACAAAAAGACCTTTAAATTTGTAATGATTTTAAGCAGTACGAAAAACCTATACAAATTGAGTGAATTTCTTATTCAGAAGACACAGGAGGTGAGAATTTTACTACCGAATTAGGTATTGGTTCTATAGTTTTAAGATATGTATAAATTGCTTTGAGATCATGTTCTTCCATACCGGCATACATCATCCATGGCATGATACTGTTGTATTCCCCAGGAGCCACTTTTGGTAATTGGTACGCTGAGTCAAGGTACTGTTTAAATTTCCTCACAAACATTCCCTCAGTCCAAGTACCAATACCGGATTCAGTATCTTGGGTAATGTTTGAAGAGCGAACCACTGAGCCATCAGGAAAAGCAAATTCACGGCCCCCTGAATACAACTTGTCAGGTAAAATCACGCCTTGCTGATTGATGGGAGTATGGCATTCAGCACAGGAGGCAGCATTGGTTAGGTATTTTCCATATGCTATTAGATCACTTTTCACAGGTTTATCCACCGGTGAGCCGTCTTTAGGAATCGTTTTGAGAATGATGTTAACCGGGAAATCTGCTTTAGACTCAGGAACTTCATTTTCTACAGGTTCCAGACTCCGGACGTAGGCTATGATATCGTAAATATCCTCTGGGTCCATTTTGCCATAATAGGAATAGGGCATCAATGGAAACATTGCCCTTCCCTCATTGGTCACTCCTGTAGTAATCAATCTAAAGAGCTCCCCATCAGTATAATCGGATATTCCTGCTGGGGTAATATTTTTAGCATAAAATATCCCAGGGAATCCCATACTATGATCGAATACATCGCCTCCTGAGCCTATGGTTCCAGGAACTATGGGCCCTGAAAACAAGGAGAAATCCCGGGTGGAATGACAGTCCACACATACGGTCACATGGTTTGCCAGATATGCGCCCCTTGCTACCCGGTCGGGAGTTTTGTCTATAGTCAGGTCGGGCGCAGATTTGACTCTTGGATAGGTGAAACTGACAAATGCGATTCCTATTATGACCAGTAAAACAAGAGCAATCGCTAGGTAGGAGAGAATTTTAAATGCCTTTTTCATGTGTTTATTTTTGATTTTTATAGGTCACATGGAATCTCGCATAGTAGATAATCATCTCTCTATGTGTCGCCTGCGACATGCTTGATTTCATATTTAAAAATTTTTTCTGATATGAAATTTACTTTTTATTGCAATATCTTGATTATAAGTGAGTTAAAATATTTTATATAAAAAGGAATCGTCTTAAAAAATCTTGATTAAATATAATATTACCGCCTAGGCTAGATTTTACTTAAGGGTTTAAATTGTTTTTCAGGTATTTGGATAAAAAAGCAGTGATACCCTTTGACTTCATGTTCTAAACATGTTAGTTGCTTTCCGTTGGTTAAGTTTTCAGTGTTTGATTAGAGAGCGCACTTTTCCCTAAACAGTGCTTCTATGGATAGGGAACCCGAAAATTCTGAGTGACCAGTCCATTAAATGTTTTAAAGAATACAAATTTTTGATCGTCATTTAAATAATTATTGGCAGATTTATGCTGTTTTGATGTATAAGCCAATGTTAAGATTTTCAGTGCTTTTCTTTCTTATATTTTTCTGCTTTGGGATGGTTCCTGCTATTTCCCAATCGGCTAATGAAACTGAAGCTGGACCAAAAATCGGTTTGGTGCTCAGCGGGGGCGGGGCCAAAGGAATTGCACATGTAGGAATACTCAAATCTCTGGAGAAAGCAGGGATCCGACCGGATTATATCGTAGGTACCAGTATGGGGGCAGTAGTTGGCGGGCTCTATTCGTTGGGATACAGTGCGGATCAGCTTGAAGAGATTATAGAAAGTATCGATTGGGGTCTTGTGATCAGTAACCGGGTTAGCTTCAAGGATATTGCTTTCGAGGAGAAAGAATACTACAACAGGTACTTAGTTGAATTTCCTATGGTGGAGGGGAAAATTGCTTTCCCCTCAGGCTTGATAGAAGGTCAGGTGCTATCTGATGTGCTCCACTATTTTACTTGGCCGGCAAATTCCTACAGGAGTTTTGATGATTTCCCAATTCCTTTTCGATGCGTGGCTACTGATATCAGAACTGGCAAAGCAATGGTATTCGATGGAGGGTATCTTCAGGATGCCATCCGTGCTTCCATTGCTATTCCCACAGCTTTTACAGCTTTCCAGTTGGACAGCACATCAGTGGTAGATGGAGGAGTGGTGAATAATTTCCCTGTAGATGTCGTGCGGGAGATGGGGGCTGATATTGTTATTGGGGTGAATGTCAGCTTTGAGGATTTTCAGGAAATTGACGAGCTTGGTGGCTTTGGAGGTATTTTGATGCAGCTGGCAATGGCGCCTTCCTTAAGTGTAACCCAGGCACATATTAATGCCACGGATATTTATATCAAACCGGATCTAAAGGGCTTTTCTACGGGAAGTTTTTCTGCATATAGTGAGATTTTGGAAGTAGGGGTTAGGACAGGAGAGGAATTCTACCCTCAGTTTCAGCATCTGGCTGATAGTCTTGGAAGAAAATACTTTGTTCAAGGATTGAAAGAGGCTAAAGATTCTGTAAGATTGGGAGAGCTTTCGATTGTAGGAAACCGGCTTTTTTCAACAGACTTAATCCGGTCTAAGTTGGATATGAAGGAAGGGGATCAGGTGAACAGGGAAGAACTGGAAGCAGGTGTGCGAAGGGTTTTTGGAATGAATGGATTTTATAAGGTGGATTATACCCTTGAAAAAGGCCTAGAGGATGAATATGATATGAAAATCCGGATCAAGGAAAAACCAAGTACTCTTTTAAGCACTGCTATACATTATGATGACCAGTTTTCTGCCGGAGTGCTTTTAAACCTTACGGCCAGAGATGTGCTGGGACATAATTCCCGTACAGTTTTGTTGGCCGATGTGTCTGAAAATCCTAAGCTGAGACTGGATTATTACAAATACACTGGAGTAAATAAGAATTTTGCTTTTAATTTCCGTGTAAATCACCTCAGACAGCAGTTGCCGATCTATGAAAATGGAGAAGAAGAGCAGGTGGAAATAGGACGGAACACACGAATCGAAATGCAGGTAATTACCACTTCTTCACTAAAGCAGGCATTTTATCTGGGTGGTGTGATGGATCTTAACAGATCCAGGTACAGGTTTTCTGTGTCAGAGGTAGAGAATTTGAAAAGTGCACATCAAAATTTTTTAGGCGGTAGGGGACAGTATTATAGGAATTCCCAGAACGACCGTAATTTCCCCACAAATGGAGCCGAGAGCCTGCTTCAGGCCACACTTCATTTCAAAGACTGGCTTAGAATTAAATTACTTCCTGGAGTAGATTCTGTAAACATCAATTCTGGTACGGGGCCAGTACAAATCCCGGTTAGTTTATTAGATGACTTTGTAAAGGAAATCACCCCTAATCCCTATCTAACTGTTCTTGGTAGGTACACCAAGTTTTTTTCACTAGGATTCAAATGGCAATTAATACCGGAGATTGGGGGGGCAATAGTTTTTTCAGGTGAAGGAGAGGAAAAGATTTTTAGCCAAAACTTTGTTGGCGGCTATCAGAACATTCGATTTACAGATGTCCGATTTCGAGGGTTGAACTATGCGGAAGTGCAGACTAGTAATTACCTGAAGGTTGGAGCGGATTTTCAGTATATCCCCTTTCCAAAGATTTACCTCAGGGCGGGCGCCAACATGCTGGGGTACAGTGAGCACCTTCCCTTCCAGGATCCGGATTTTTTCAATCAGGTATTGCAAGAAGACCATTACTTGGGCTATGGTGCAGACATAAGCTACCAGTCCATACTGGGGCCTATAAGTGCAGGGCTTGGTTCTAATTCCAAAGACCGAAAACTCAGGGCCTATTTTTCACTGGGCTTTTCTTTCAATTATTCAGACAGGTAGGATGGATTTTTAGAACTCAGAACTAGTAATAAGTATGACAAGTAGAAGTCATAAGTAGAAAGATGTTAGAATCAAGAGTCAAGCTTGCCTACTGGAGGTAGGAGCCAAGAAGCAAGGAGCCAGTTTGCTTATCTGGGGTGTGATCGTGATGCTTGATTATGTGGTTAACTTGTGTTGGATCCCATAGCAACCAAGCCATTCACTAGTATCAAAGCCTCTTCCCTCTGCTGTCTTCTATCCAGCAAAGCAAGGAAAATATGCTAACTGGTATCATTGCCGATAATCACATAAAAAAATAAAGCCATTGTCTCCTATGAAGTGAGACAATGGCTTGCTAGTTGACAATCCTAAGGATAAGTTTTAGTTTGATTGATTAACCGGGTCAATTGTTTCGATCGAACCATCTTCCAAGTGTTTTAAAGGTGCCATCTTGATGTTTCTCAGATGTGTCTTCCCGGATAGTTGGGTGTCGTGGTAGAAAATATACCAATCTCCGTCCACTTCCACGATCGAATGGTGATTGGTCCATCCATCCACTGGGTTTAGTACTACTCCCTGATATGTGAATGGACCGTATGGATTGTCAGCTGTAGCATAAGCTATATAGTGCGTGTCTCCAGTAGAATAGGATAGGTAGTATGTTCCATTGTATTTATGGACCCATGCGGCTTCGAAGAACCTTCTGTCATTATCCCCATTCAAAATCGGTGAGCCATTCTCATCCAGGATTTTGATTTCTTTTGGCGTTTCAGCAAATTGGAGCATGTCTGCACTCATTTTTGCGATTATTGGTCCCAAAGCCGGCTGATCATCAGCGGGAAGACCATCAGTAGGGGCTGGCCCTTTATCATCGAATTTATTGTTTCTGTACTTCTGCAGCTGACCGCCCCAGATTCCACCGAAATACATGTAGTAAGACCCGTCAGTATCTTCATATACGGAAGGATCTATGCTATAGCTTCCTTTGATAGGCTCGGGCTGGGCGGTAAAAGGGCCAGTAGGTGACTCGCCCATGGCAACACCGATTTTGAAAATATCATTTTCATCCTTTGCCGGAAAGTATAGGTAATAGTTACCGTCCTTCTCTGCTGCATCAGGTGCCCAAAGTTGTCTTTTAGCCCAAGGAATATCATCTACGCCAAGGACTTTACCTGCATCCACTATAGGCGAGCTGGGCGAATCCATAGAGTAAACATGGTAATCCATCATGTTGAAATGTGCTCCAAGATCATCTTCTGGCACCTCGGACTCTACATCGTGAGAAGGGTAGATGTATATTTTTCCGTCAAAAACATGGGCAGAGGGATCCGCCGTGTAATGGTCAGAAATCAAAGGTTGCGAAAGATACTTGGAAGCGATGCTGTCGGTTACCTCCGTTTCTGGGACTGTTTCGTTCGTTTCGGTTGTTTTGCTACAGGATGCCAACAACACGACGGCGCAACAAGCCGGAACTAGGTTAAATAGGTTTTTCATGTGTTTATAATTGATTTTTAATGGTCACACCTGCCTGCCGGCAGGCAGGTGGAATCTCGCATGGCTTATAATCATCACAATGTGTGTCGCTCTCGAGATGCTCGATTTCATAAATAGGTTTGTTTGTTAAATACTTCAAGATAATTTGAAATTTGGATTATTCTATCATTTACAGGGAAAAACTAGGGTTTTAGAAAGTGATGCTTCAGGAAAATCCGTTGAAATAGTTGTTTTACCTTTTGAGTATTACCCAAGTAGCGGTCCATACTTTTCAGTATATTAGGAATTGATATACCCAATCTAACCTATTTATGAACCGAAGAAAATCCCTCAAAATCTTAGGTGGGACTGCAGTTGGAATTGCAGGGCTGGTGCTGGCAGACTGGAAATGGCAGCTGCTGGATGGCATGGGCCACACAGGCTTTTTTTCCGCAAAGGAAGAAAAACTCATTTCTGCAATCGCTGATACTATTATCCCTTCAGGCTTACCTCCAAAAATCCCCGCTCCTGATGTCGAGCCAATCGGTGCAATCAGCACAGGTACAGATATTTATATGATTAGTCTTTTTGAGCATTGCTATGAGAAGGAAGATCAGGATCAAATCAAATTTCAGCTTTCGATATTGGATAAGAAAGGCTTTTTAAAAAGTTCTAAAGAAGAACGCGAATCCTTACTGCTGCAGTTGGCTTTGTCGGAATCCGAATCAGACAATGCCTTTTTTGACATGGTGAAAACGGAATGCATTTTAGGGTTTACCACTGCCAAAGAAGTATTGGTGGATTATGGCAATTACAAAGTAGCTCCTGGGTTTTATCACGGGTGTGTAGATCTTCCCCTTCAAGCCTGATACGACATGCTACAAGATTCAAAAGAGAAAAGAACCTATGACGCGATTGTGATAGGTTCTGGTGCCAGCGGAGGCTGGGCAGCCAAAGAATTAACAGAAAAGGGATTGAAAACACTTGTTCTTGAACGTGGCAGGATGGTAAGGCACATTGAAGATTACCCGACTGCTTCCAAAGCTCCATGGGAATTCGAATTTCGTGGTGCTGTACCGTTGGAGAGAAGATCAGGAATGGGGGGGAGCCGGTGGCTGAGGGAGGAGACTGCGCATTGGGCTTTGGCAGAGGATGAGCAGCCTATCATACAGGAAAAGCCCTTTCGTTGGTTTCGGGGCTATCATGTAGGGGGGAAGTCCCTGCTCTGGGCCAGGGCAACCCAGCGATGGAGTGATTTTGATTATGAAGGCCCTATACGGGATGGATTTGCGGTGGACTGGCCGATCCGCTATAAGGATATAGAACCTTGGTATGCTTATGTGGAAAAATTTGCGGGTATAGCTGGCAACAAGGATGGCTTGGCCGAGTTACCGGATTCCGATGTGATGCCAGGGTTTGAATTGAGCTGTATTGAGAACTATTACAAGGAGCAGCTGGCTGCTAATTTTGACAACAGGTATCTGATCCAGGGGAGATGTGCACACCTCACAGATCCTCAGGAAATCCACAGACAACAAGGAAGAAATAAGTGCCAGCATCAGGCCATGTGCAACCGGGGTTGTGTTTACGGGGGCTACTTTTCCTCTAATGCCTCTACTTTGCCATGGGCAGAAAAGACGGGGAATTTGACAGTCCGTCCCGATGCAGTAGTGGAGTCCATCATCTACGATGATGCTAAAGGCAAAGCGACAGGTGTACGGATCATCGACAGAAATACCAAGGAAGCGATAGAGTTTTATGCGAAAATCATCTTCGTAAATGCCTCTACTATTGCCTCCAATGCTATTCTCCTCAATTCTAAATCATCTACTTTTTCTGAAGGAATAGGAAATGAAAATGGACTGATGGGTAAATATTTGGCTTGCCATAATTACCGTGGTAAAGGAAGCGCAAGCTTCGAGGGTTTTTTGGACAAATTCAATGACGGAAGAAATCCGGGGCATGCCTATGTGCCTAGATTCAGGAATGTTTTCCGGCAAGACACAGATTTTCTCCGAGGATATTCGATAGGAATGTCAGGAGGTAGAGCTTTAGGCTCAGATACCAGCATGATCGGCGATCAGCTTCGGGATAATCTTCTGAACCAACAATACGGAGTCTGGCATATGGCTTCCTGGATGCAGGGAGAAACTGTGCCTGTGGAGGATAATCACATGCGGCTCAGTACTGATCAGGTGGATAAATATGGTATTCCCCAGATTATCCTGTCCGTGGAGTGGAAAGAAAATGACGATAAAATGGTAGTGGATTTTGTGGAGCAGCAGACATTGATGTATGAGAAAGCTGGATTTACCCACATCAAGGTAGAGGATTCTCATGCTGATCCGGGCTCGGATATCCACGAGATGGGTGGGGTACGAATGGGACATGACCCCAAGACTTCTCTGCTGAACAAATACAACCAGCTCCATCATTGCAAAAATGTCTTCGTCACTGACGGAGCTTGCATGACCAGTACCAGTACGCAAAATCCTACGCTGACCTTTATGGCTTTGACTGCACGGGCTGCAAATTATGCCGTGGATGAGCTGAACAGGCGAAATTTATAAGTATGTCTTGTCCTTAACCATTGAGACTGAGAATTCTATCAACGACTCCATTACTAGTTTCCCATCCTATTTATTAAATCACATTCAATGAAAAAACTAAATTTATTTTTCCTTTCCATACTTCTGAGCAGTATAGTTCCTATCCTCGCTTTTGCCCAGCAACAAGGCGACCCACTGCTTCAGGTTCCTTTGGGCGTGCAGTCCTATTCCTTCCGGAATCATTGGGAAAACGGAGTGGAGGCTACGTTAGATATCATCCAGGAATTGGGATTCAAAGAGCTGGAAGGCGGAGCACCGAAAGGTATGTCTGCCGAGGAATTTGTAAAGCTTTGCAAAGAGAGAGGGATCAGTATTCCATCAACAGGGACAGGATTCGAAGCCTTGGAGGCAGATCCCCAGCAAGTGGCTGATAAGGCGAAGGCTTTGGGAGCAAAGTATGTGATGGTAGCATGGATCCCACATGATGGTGACTTCACCAAAGCAAATGCTGACCGCGCTATCAAGGCATTTAATGAAGGAGGGAAAGTGCTGGCAGAGAATGGCATTATCTTCAAATATCATGTTCACGGCTATGAATTCCAGCCATATCAAAAGGGGACTTTATTTGACTACATGGTTGAAAATACGGATCCCACATACGTTTCTTTCCAGATGGATGTGATGTGGACGCATTTTGGAGGTGCTGACCCGGTAGCTTTATTGAAGAAATACGGTGATCGTTGGGTCTCTCTTCATCTGAAAGATCTTAGAAAGGGCGCACCTAAGGATATGACCGGACTGACTGGTCCAGAAAATGATGTTGTCCTCGGTACTGGAGAATTGGATCTACCGGGAATTTTGAGAGAGTCAAACAAAATCGGGATCAAACATATGTTTTTAGAAGACGAAAGCGATGAGGAATTGGAAAATCTCCCGAAAAGCATTGCCTACCTGAAGAGCTTGAAGTATTGAAGATTACTGTTGATTAAAGCATTTTATCACATATTGAACAAAAACCAGACTAATTGGGGGCTAGTCTGGCTCTTGTTTTTATTGGATACTTGGAAAAATCTATGCAGTAAGTGATTTTCTCCTTCTTTTAGAAATGTAGATTACTTAATCGTTAGTTTTTTAAACTCTCGGGTAAGGTTGGTCAGCGACTCTTCCACCCCCATCCTTTCCAGTGAAGAAGCACCGACGAAGCCATGCACATCAGCTTTGTCCAATATCACCCGCACATCATCCGGGGTGTTGATAGGGCCGCCATGTGCCAGAAAGAATAAGTGCGGATTGACAGCTTTGGCAGCGGCTACGATTTGGTTTGTTCTTTCTATAGCCTCATCCATACTGCAGCTCGCTCCGGTGACGCCGATAGAGCCGCCCACTGTGGTGCCCACATGGGAAATGATGGCATCCGCACCGGCTTCGGCCATCTGTCTTGCTTCATCTGCCGTCGCCACATAGACGATGGAGAACAGGTCCATTTTATCTGCTATACGCACCATTTCCACTTCTTTGTCGAATCCCATTCCTGTTTCTTCCAATACCTGTCGGAAATGACCGTCAACTATGGAGTGGGTAGGGAAATTGTTGATCCCGGAAAAGCCCATTTCCTTCACTTTCAATAGATGATGCCAGATTCTTCTGCGTGGATCAGATCCATGCACTCCGCAGATCACCGGGATTTCTTCCACTATGGGAAGTACTTCAAATTCCCCGATTTCCATGGCTACGGCATTGGCATCGCCATAGGCCATCAATCCAGCTGTGGAGCCATGCCCTGACATCCTGAATCTCCCAGAATTATAAATAATCAGGAGATCGGCTCCTCCTTTTTCAATGAATTTGGCAGAAATGCCTGTGCCCGCACCTGCTGCAATGATGGCTTTCTTCTGGGTCAAGGTTTCTTTGAGTCTGTCTCTTACTTCCTGTCTGGTGTAGGGGTTTCCCTTTCCTGTCCATGGATTTGGCATAGTTTCTAATTTTTATTTTTCTATTTTTTCTATTTTTCCCGCAGATAATCGCAGAAAAAGAGGGGGATTTTCGCTGATTAAGACTGTCCTTCTTCTAAAGTTATCCTGCTTCTCTAGTAGCTGAATGTAGCTTACAATCTTGCCCCCTCACCTTACCAAGGTCTCGGTCTGTGTACTCACAGACCGAAAAATCTATCACTCAATCATCTCAAGCAATCTCTCCACCGCTGCCCTGGCAAATTCCTTTTCGTTAATATGAAAAGGCAAGTTGATAAAAGGTATCCCGGATTTCAAGTTTTCCTGAATGGATTTAGAAAGCTCTTCATTTGATTTAGGATTATGAAAAACATTCCCTTCCGCATCAATTTGGGATATTCCTTTTTCCGGGAAAAGAACGGCTACCTCTCCGGGGGATTGATTTAGCTTCCCTGCCAAAATCTTGCCCAAATCTCGGTTTTCTTTTTCATTGGTTCGCATCAGCGTGACGGTCGGTACCCAAGCATACAATTGACGGTTTTTATACTTCTCCGGCACAGAATCCATAGTCCCAAAATTAACCATATCCATACAGCCGGGCACAACCACCTGAGGAATTCCCTGTTTCCCCGCGGCTTCCAGCCGGCTAGATCCGGCACTGCAAATACCACCACAAAGCTCATCCGCCAATTCGGTAGTGGTAATGTCCAAAATACCCGAAAAACATCCTTCCAGAGTAAGGCTTTCCAAGGCTTTTCCACCCACACCATTGGCATGGAAGTTCATTACTTCGTAGCCTTTCGCTTCCAGCATTTGGGTACAGTAGTCCACACAAGTGCTGGTGTTTCCAAACATACTGATTGCTATCCGCTTGGTATTGGTTGTTGCTTGTGGGATTTGTACTCTGCTCATGGCTACCAGCGCTGCGGCGGCTTGCTGTATGATGGGCTTGATAATACTATTCAACGCTGCCACATCCACGACTGATGGCATTAGTAAAATATCCTTAACTCCGATTAGATCTGATAGATCTTTGCTGGCAAGTGTGGAAATGCAGATTTTCGGCAATCCCAAGGGTAGGAATTGCATAGCCTTCAGCGTGACATAAGTACCACTTCCTCCACCCATGCCGATGACAGCATCAAATTTATTTTGCCGATGAAGATTGGCTAAAATTTTTGCCGCACCATGCCCCATGATATCCATGGCATAGCCCCGGTCGTTTTTTATCCTCACTGCTTCTAACTTTTCTCCTGCGGCTTCACAGATTTCCGCTGTTTTTATATCGACAGGAAAAAGCTCTGTCGAACCTAAGACCCCTACATTCACTGCCAATACCTTGGCTCCTTCAGCCAACAGGCAGTCTCGCAGGAAAGCGAAAATTTCACCTTTCGTGTCAAAACAGCCAAGCATTAGAATGGTAGGTTTTTGGGTCATTTTACATTCAATTGTTTATTATTTAGTTTCGGTCTGTGTCACTGAGCTAGACCACATACCAATCTATAATGGAGCGGTTTCATAGTCAGGTTTTCCTGTCTGGTTGAGCGAAGACGAAACCTTCTAATATTTAAGTATCCAAACTTACTCCTTTGACTCAGTCTTATGGTTTGTCTCCGCCGATGGGTGTAGAAAGCGAACCACTTCCTACAACTTTCTTCCGACATTTGATTCTTGGTTCTTGGTTCTAAAATCTATCTTCCGTCTCCTGTCTACCGTCTTCCATCTCTTTACTTCACTTCAAGAAATTTAAAACTGCCTTTCTTCACTTCCAAAACATCAGGTTCATTTCCGTTTGATTTAAATTCCAGTTCGATCAAGGCAGTTTTTCTCGGAGACACTTTCTCGTCAGAATTATGGGTATGAAGAACGTAACGGAGCTTGCCTTTGGCATCCACAAATACATCGCCATGGCCGGAACCATTGATCCCAGCGTCGGTTTTGTCGAAAATCGGATTAGTTGGACTCTTCCTCCATGGTCCCATCGGGCTTTCACTTACCGCATAACCTACTGCATAGTCGGGATTTCGGAAATCATTGGCGGAATAGATGAAGTAATACAATCCCTTGTGCTTGATGATTGTTGGGCCTTCGGATACAGTCCATTCCACGTTTTGGGTGTTTTCCCAAGGTTCTTCCGCATGGAAACAGTATGTTAGGGTTTCTTCCTTGATACCGGAGAAATCATCCTTCATTTCGGCAACAAATAAGCGGTTTCCTTCTTTAAGACGGACATGGTACAAATATTTTTTTCCATCCTCATCTATGAAAATATAAGGGTCAATCTGCTTTACAGGAGCTTCCAGGTCTTTCTTTTCTGCTTGTGTGAAAGGACCTAATGGACTATCTGAGGTTGCGATAGCAATATGTTCGTTGGCAGTGTATGCCATGTAGAATTTTCCCTCATACTCAAAAACCTGCGGAGCCCAGAAGCCTTTGTCACCGTATGATTCTCCTTTTCGCAGGGCAAACCCATCATTCTTTTCCGATTTCTTCCATGATTTAAAATTTTTGGAAAAATAAACCTCAAAGCCTTGATTGCTGTCTTTTCCACTAGTGCCATACAAATAGTATGTGTGATCGTGGTAGAAGATCGTAGGATCAGCTAGGAGAATTGGTTCTTTTTTATCAATTGGAAAAAGGCTTAGACCAAACCAAAATACTGTGATGAGGAGGTGGGTGAAATTCATGTTTTAAGGGTTAATGATCTTAGCTTTTCCAAAGTTTTAAACGTTGGAAAAGCTATATTTTTAAGTTTAGTTCTATCACCTCAGTCTGTGACCTCACAGACCGAAATAGGTTGAGCGGGCTGATAGGGTACAGACCATGAAAACTAGAATTTAAAGTCTAGCTACCAAAATGCCTTTTATAAAAAGCCAAGCCTTCACGTGCCAATGCATCAGGGCTAGCGGCCAGCGGCCGCCAGATGCAGGTGGCTTTCGCCATTTCCTTGGATACCGCACCGAATGTCTCGATCACTATCGCACCTTCATAGCCAATTTCCACTAGGGCTTCCTTGATCTCATCCCAGGCCAGATTTCCCGTACCGGGTGTGCCCCGGTCACTTTCATTTCCCTGCACATGACAGAGCAGTTCCTTACCGACTTTTCGGATGGAGGCAGCGATGTTTTTCTCTTCAATGTTATTGTGAAAGGTGTCCAGCTGGATTTTCAGATAGGGAGATTCCACAGCTTTCACGATATCCAGTGCCTGATCCACGGTGTTGACCATGTCACTTTCGAAACGGTTGAGCGGCTCCAATCCTAAGGTGATTCCATGCTCTTCAGCGGTTTTACATGCCTTTTTCAGGTTAGTCACACACCAGTCAAATTCCAGCTTCTTTTGCTCGGCTGAGATAGAACGTAGCTTACCCACAGCTGAATAAAGCGGTCCACCAAACAGAGGGCTTCCCATTTGTGCCGCAATCTTAATGGAATCCTCGATATACCGCAGTCCATTGGCACGGATAGCAGGATTCTCGCTGGAGATGTCCCGCTCAGCTCCAAAAGCCCCACTTATGCTGACTTTCAGGCCTAATTCGTCGGTGAGTTTTTTCAGCTCATCCCAGTCCACTAAATCTTTATTCTCTACAGGAACCTCTATGATGTCAAATCCCAATTCTTTTACCTTGTGGACGAGGTCAAAAGAATGGGTACCGAAAGGCGATACCCATAAAAACGTGCTTACTCCAAATTGCATGGCGAATCAATCAAAGGTTGGAACCTGGATTCTCTCTCCGCCTTTCATGGCAGATTCATGTGCGCAAATACCGGCACAGGTATAGTTGGCAGCAATGGCGGCATCTACTGCAGAATCACGGCCTTCCACGATGGCTGCGACGAATTCCTGCACCAAATGCGGGTGAGACCCTCCATGACCAGCTCCCTGAAGGAAAGAAACATGGTTTGGATCATCAATGGTTTGTCTTTTTGTAAAATGCTTGATCGGCTCGATCAGCAGCTCGTCAGTGTCAGGCACATCGATTCTCCGGGCATTTTCCCCACCATCAAAGATTACATGGCTTTCATCTTCCAGCTGTTCCCATTCAAAGGACATTTTGGTACCATATACATCGTAGGACTCACGATACTGACGTACCACGTCAAAAAGGGAACGGGTAGCTTCGGCGATGACATCGGAGTTATTCAGGGTGAAAGTGGCGGTTTCCATTGCGAAAGGAGATCCATAGCGACTCGCTAAATCCTCGCTCAGGCGTCCGGAGCCATGACAGACAACTGTTTCGGCTTTGGTATTGTTGATTCTGAGCAGCGGGGAAATCGCATGTGTGCCGTTCAGCATAGGCGGAAAACCTTTCCAGTATTCATCCCAGCCCGGCATGCTCATGTCCTGGATATGTGAGCCCCTTACCATCTGGATTCTGCCCAGTTGTCCTGTCTCGGCCAGCTTTAATCCATACAGAAATTCACGCGTGTAAAGGGCGGTTTCCATCATCATATAGACTTTACCGGACTTTCTTTTCGCATCTACGATCGCCGCGCAATCCTCCTTGGTCATCGCCATAGGAATAGTGCAAGCGGTGTGTTTATTGGCATTAAGTGAAGCCAGTGTCATGCGGGCATGATCCGGTACGGGAGTCACGATGTGGATCGCATCTACATCCTCACGCTTAGGCACATCATCGAAATTAGTAAAGCAGAGGTTGCGGTCAAGGTTAAACTTGGTTGCCAATTCATCTATCGTTTTTGGATTTCTGGTGCAGATTCCAACAGCTTTGATATTAGGATGTGCTTGGTAAATAGGGATAAACTCTTTGCCGAAACCCAGTCCGACTATCACTACGGTGATTTGCTTTTGACTCATTTTTGTATGCTTTAGGTTTTTGATTTATTGCTTGAAAAGGTGAGATTAATTTGTTTTGAGTTGAGATACCAATCGGCTCAAATGATCCCGGACTGTGGAGCTCCATCTAGCGGAAGACAAGCACAGACTGGGAAGGAATTTGGCAGGGAGCTTTACTTGGCGGCCCATTTTACGGCATTTCTGATCAAGGTCTGATATGGTTCAAATTCGTGGGATGCCGCATCGTGGCCTAGGGCGATCCCCACAATTTTTGCTTTGGGATGCTTCACGATAAAAACGGAAGGAAATGGCTCCTTGCCCTCAGTACTTGCATTGGCCAATACCTCGATTCCGGGGCCATCAGGATCCACTTTCTGATAGTATAACTCATCTTCAAGGGAGAAGTGGGAGGGAACTCCCTTAGTCACAGGATGCTTGATATCGCTGAGGTTGATATCAAATTTGCCATAGCGATCGTGCCCTCTGGAACCACCGCTGACCAGTTCCTTATTGTACTCTGGCCAGTCTCTCCAGCTATACCACATCCCGGCATGAGCGATGATGATTCCCTTGCCGGCATCAGCAAAAGCAAAAATTGCTTCTCGACTGGCAATGTCATTGATAGCCTTGTTGTTGGCGAGAAAAAGAACATCCACACCCTCTAGGTAGTTCTTGATGTTATCCGTATCATCGGTGTAGGTGACTTCAGCCAATCCTTTCATTTCCAGCGTAGCGGCATCCACTTCTTTGTACCATTTATCAAAATCATGGGACGCGTCACCGCCTACCATCAGGACTTTAATCGGCTTCTTTTTCAGAATAGGCTTTTCCTTGTCTTCGGCTGACAGGTTGAATATCAGGCCAAAAGATAGGATAACCCCTACCCCTAGTAGGATAATGGTTTGGAGGTTGATTTTTCGGGTTATTTTCATTGTTAAATGGGTTTGAGTATTGTTAAAACTAATTAGTCACTCAATTTACGGTCAACTTTCCACTTTCATGATACCGTTCATCATGCGCCAGTGGCCTGGAAAGGTGCAGACGAAAGGGTAGTGTCCAGGTTGGGTTGGGGCAGTGAAAGTCAAGGTGTACAATTCCTGAGGCCCGATCATTTTAGTGGAGAAAAGCACCTCCGGAATCTCAGGTACATAGAATTTTTCCGAAGCTTTGGGATCCCTAAGCATAGCATCTGCCGCAGCCCCTACTTTGTCTAGAGTCCCTGGCTTTGTGATCAAAAGATTGTGCTCCATACCATCCAGGTTGTCGATTTCAAGGATGATTTTGTCACTGGCTTTAACGGTGAAGGTGTCCTGATCGAACTTCATCATCTCAGGTACGATTTCCAACAAAATCGTGGTCTCTCGCCTTTCTGCATTTCTTGTTGTAAGACTACTACTTTCTCGTTTTCCTGTAGTTTCTATTGGATTGGTTTCGCAAAGAGCAATCGCTACAGACGGTTTTATTTCTGTGGAGAAATAAAACCAGTTACTAGCTAGCAGCAATGTTGCTATAGGAAATAAGGTTGCTTTGATCATGGCATGCTTATTTTAATTCTAATACGACATTTCTCAGGTTACCTTCAAAACTGAATTCATCCTGATAGGTGCCTACATTTCTATCTCCTCCGAAGTCCCGACCGGATCGTACGCTAGGAGCAAGATTGCCAGTGAAAGTGGCAGGAGCTTTAGCAGTTGCCGCTGTCTTACCGTTCACGAGTATTTCCATTTTGCCATCTTGTGCGATGGCTGCCTGCGCTTCATAGCCTTCTGGTAAAGTTTCGCTGGTCACGGCTTCAAAGGATTTTCCGTTTTGCTTCACTACCCAGTGTAGTTTTCCTGCTTCCAAGTAGAACGTATAGCCATTTTGGGCATCTCCATGCGCAGCGATGACACCAAAGGGTTCTTCATCTCTTCTTTTAGAAATCTGCGTGGAAATGAATATGGCCTTTCCTATCACCTCTGGAGAATATTGAAGTGTACTTCGTCTGCCCAGTTCATATTTTTCATGGGCTACGGCTTCCACTAATCGACGGGTCAGGTCTGTTTTGTCATTTCCTACTGCCTCTATAAAGAATTTGCCCTGCTCAGCTGCGGCCGCAAAAAGCGATTTTTGTAACCAGTCGTCTTTGGCATTTACCTCATCCAAACTCGCCTGATAGAGCATTGCACCAGCTTCAGTACTTGTAGGAACTTCCGCCAATTTGAGAATAGCATGCATTCTTACGTTTAGATCTTCGTCCTGTGTGAGACCTGACGACTTGATCGCTTGGGTGGTCGCTTGCTCATTGGGCAAGACAGCTAGAGCCGCTTTCCTTACTCCGGAGGCAGGATGTGAAAGGGCATTTTTAGCTGTTTGCAAAGCCTCGGTATTAGTTCCAGAGAATGCACCCAAGCCATGTAGCGTCCATAGCGCATGGACAGCAGGGCTGTTTAGCCCGATTTCATCCACTGATTTGTCGTTGATGATTTTATACAGGTCAGTGAAAACTTGCTGGTTTCCAGACTCCACGAGCAGGCGCTGTGCGGTCATTCTCCAGAACATATTGTCGCTTTTTAATGCTGAAATCAGTCCTTTTGGATCTTCTTTTGTCAATTTCAGGGTTTTGGAATCTCTCGCCCCCTTATACACTACTCTGTAAATTCTGCCATGATTGGTGTCCCGTAGCTTGCTTTCGAAGGCATTGCCCTGCCCATGGGGCTGCTCTTCGAAAGGCAATACCATTCTTGAAGGTGCCTGACGCTCCACAAACACATTGTGCTGTATGATGAAATTGTACCAATCTGCCACCCAAACGGCGCCGTCTGGACCGACTTCCGTCTGGACCGGTCCAAACCACTCATCCGAACTTGCAAGGAGGTTCCAGCCGTCACTTTCCGCAAAGCCAGCCCCATGGGGTTCGATGATAGCATTGTGGGTCAATCGGATAGTAGGCTCGTTGATAAATGCAATTCTGTTCCAATACTCTTTGGGGAAATCCCGTGCAGTATAGAGCTTAAATCCCGCAGCAGAAGTAAATCCACCCACTACATCCACTTGACGCAGGTTTGGAGTCATGGCATGTGCATCATAGTGCCCGTCGATTTTATGGATAGGCTGAATCTCAAACTCAGGTGAGGCTTCGTCTTCTGTCGCTTTGGGGATAACACGCTGCAGGTATTTGGCAGGGATGGAATAGTAGCCGGCATGGGTATTATTGGCAGTGGAGATGAATACATTGTTGTCTTCAGAGAAGCCTAGGCCCCAGGTATTGTTGCTGGTACCCGCGAGGTATTCGAAATTTTCCCCATCTGGGTCCATTCGATAAAGTCCTTGGGAAAAACTCATTTGTTCCCCGTTGACAGTGCCGTTGAATCCTGAGTAGCCATTTACTCCCCAGATTTTATTGTCGAAACCGTATTGGAGATTCGAAGGGCCGGCATGGGTGTCATTTTTTCCCCAGCCAGTCATAATTACTTCCTTCACATCTGCCACATCGTCTCCATCCGTGTCTTTCATAAACACAAAATCAGGTGCCATGGATACAATCACCCCACCATTGGCGAAGACCATGCTGGTCGGAATGTTCAGCCCATCCGCAAAGACAGTGAATTTATCTGCCTTGCCGTCTCCATTGGTATCCTCGCATATTTTGATCCGGTCATTTGCCAAGCCATCGGTTTCTTTGAATGTGTTCGGATAATCAACCGATTCCACGATCCATAGTCTTCCCCTTTCGTCCCAAGCCATCGCTATGGGGTTCTGGATGTCGGGTTCGGATGCAAACAACTCTAGGGTAAAATCAACAGGTTTTTGAATGAGCTTTTTGGATTCCTCGGGCTCAAGTGCATCTTGGATCCGTGGTACCTCATATCTGGCGGTGAAGTCAGAGATTTTCTCATCGTAGATCGATACATTGGGGATATTCAATGCCACCACATTCGCCTTGACTTCATCTCCCATTGCCCAAAAAATACCATTTTGGAGAAGCTCTAGAAAGCCCGGTGTTTGCCAAGTCCGCTGATCGTGACCGTAAGCGGTATAAAATACGCGTCCTTTCCCCACATTTCTCACCCAAGTATAAGGTTCTCTATGATCACCGTCCACACGTTCCATAAGCACGGTCATATCAGGGTTGATCCGCTGGTGCATGTAGGTCTCATCCCAAGTGGCAAAAGGCTTCAGGTCTTTCATCAACGGGTGGTTTGCAGTTGTAATCTCGGCTGTAAACTCCCCCTCTCCATGGGAGGCAAACTGACCTCCTATAGTCTCGATATACCAATCCGAGTTTTTGAAACATCCCGTAGCAGAATGGAGCGGTATCAGACCTTTTCCGCTTTCCACAAAATTCCTCATCGCATTTTCTTGGTCTTTGGAGAGCATATCGTGGTTGGCATAAATGACCAAACCGTCGTATTTCGCCAGGTTTTCGGCGTTCAGATCTTCCAGTTTCTCCGTGTAAGTAAGGTTGATGCCACTTTGGAAAAGTGCGGTAGCAAGCCAGGGCGCATACAGGCGGGAATTATGATGCTCGCTGGCATGACCTAGAAAAAGGACTTCTGCACGTCGGGGGGCAGGTTCAGAATTAGCTGCTGTAGCTAGTTGCGTGTAACTGAGACTAGAGATAAAAGTCACAAACAACACAAATAGAACATTGAAGCGTCTATGTGATCGCATGAATATTTTGGTTTATCAGGGTTTATCAGAACTAAGTTAAGCCTTAGTCCGCTGGTTGATTCAACTTTGGCTGTAAAACTACCAATAGACCCACTTCTGGATTAGTCGCTAAACTTCAAAAAATAGCAATTTCCCTTCTTTTTGAAGGTTAGGTTAATCCTAAGCCATTGATTTACAATTAGGGGATTATTCTGGGTGATTTTTACTTTAAACTCCCCTGTATGTTCCAAGTGTGCTTTCTAGTATTGGTAGAATAACTGGTGAATATTGGATAGTCTTGGAGAGAATTGGGTTTTGCCCTTGCCGGAGTACAGGGGTGCAATACTTGGATAATGAAAAAAATACCTGGCTGGTGGCTCTCAAAACCAGCCAAATAGGTTATTCTTCTAAGACTCCAGTACGTCTGTTTTTTTGGAAAAATCCTTTGGCAATTCACCAAAGTGCTTCTGGAAGCATTTGGTAAAGTAGGAGGGACTGTTGAATCCCACCATTTCGCTGATTTCCGCAATACTATGTAGCCCTTCACTGAGCAGTTCGGCTGATTTCTTCAGTCGCACCAGCCGGATATAGCCGTTTGGAGTGAGTTCGGAGATACCTTTGATTTTGCGCAGCAGGCTTGACTGGCTCATGTGCAGCTTGTCTGCCAGTTCGGAAACCCCAAACAACTCATTTTCGATGTTTTCCAGAATTGCCTCATTGATTTTGCTCAGGAATTCCTCATCAGCTTTGGAATGTGCGATGGTATCGGAATTTACTAAGGGAAGGCTGGCAAAGGCTTTTTTGATCTGGTCACGGTGCTGGAGAAGATTTTTGATCTGCAGATAAAGAAACTCCAGGGAAAATGGTTTTTCCAGATACACATCAGCACCCATTTCCAGTCCTGTAATTTTGGCGTTTATATTGTTTTTTGCAGTGAGCAACACCACTGGGATATGGCTGGTGTCCAGATTGGACTTGATGTGCTCACAAAGTTTATAACCATCCATTTCAGGCATCATCACATCTGAAATAACCAAATCAATAGGTTCCTTTTTCAGAATATCCATTGCCAACAATCCATTTGCGGCCTTATGAATGACATATTTCCCTTTGAGCTTTTCACCCAGAAAAGTGAGCAATTCCTTGTTGTCTTCCACCAAAAGTATGGCGGGAAGGCTACTTTTTTTCTTAGGTTTTTCTTGTTTTCCAGTTTTATGCGGAGATTCCCCTATTTCCTTTGGTTCAATGTAGGGT
The DNA here is from genome assembly GCF_021390545.1 of Algoriphagus sp. AGSA1. Taxonomy (GTDB): domain Bacteria; phylum Bacteroidota; class Bacteroidia; order Cytophagales; family Cyclobacteriaceae; genus Algoriphagus. The sequence goes on from NZ_JAJUWR010000002.1 coordinate 204,131, forward strand.
TCTGACTCATCTTCGAGATGGATGGCTTCTTTTTGCTTGATCGGCAATTCTAATACAAACCTGTTGAGCTCGGGGTCGGAATCCAACCTTAGACTTCCATGATGCATTTCTGCGAGTGACTTTGCCAGAGGCAAGCCTAGTCCGGTACCCTGTTTTGTTTTAGGAATATAGTTTTCGTCAATTTGGAAAAATGGTTCGAAAATCTTTTTACCCAGACTTGCAGGGATCAGTGTGCCATCGTTGGATATATCTATTTTAAAGGTCGAGGAGTTCGTGGGATCATAGACCAAGCGGATATGTATCATGGTATCAGCATTTTTAAGGGCATTGATCAGCAGATTGCTGAGAATCTTGATTACGGCTTCTTTGTCGATATCCGCAAAAAGGGCAGGGGTGGATTTTTCAAGGGTGAAATTCAGACCGGATTGTACCGCAGTGACCTTAAAGCGTGCGTATAATTCATCTAAAATCCCGCTGATTTCCGTTTTGAGAAAACTCAGTTTGAACCCACGCTGTTCAGTCTTGCGGAAGTCAAGCAACTGATTGCTCAGATCAATCAGCCGGTTGGTGTTTTTCTCAATGATCAGCAGGTCGTTTTTAACCTCAGGGTCACAGTTTCTGTCTTTACTGAGTATATCTTCGATAGGTCCCTTGATAAGGGTCAGAGGGGTTCGGATCTCATGGGTGATGTTGGTGAAAAACTCGATTTTAGCCTCATACAGTTCCTTTTCCTTTTCTGCCTCTAGAAGGTTGAGCTGCACCTGATGGCGGTTGTTTACCCTGGTTTTATACAAAGAGATGAGCCAATATACCACCAATACTGACAGTATTACATAGAATATATAAGCCAGCGGGGTAAGGTAAAATGGTGGTAGGATCTCAATCTCCAACCGCGCTTCTTTATAGTCACCTGATGATTGGATCTCCGGAGATCTGATCTGAAGCGTGTAATTTCCCGGTGGCAGATAGGAATACGATAAGATTTGGGAGTCGGAAAGCTGTCTCCACTCATCTTCAAGTCCCTTCATTCTATAGGAATAATTCCAGCTTTGGGAATTTGTATAACCCAGCGAAGCCACTTCAAAGGTCAGGGAATTCTGATCATGTTGTAAGGTGATCTTATCAGTATATATAATCGATTTGTGTAAGATGCCATCCTCCGGGTTGATTGGGATTTCCTCGTTGAAAAGTCGGATGTCTGTGAAAACCAGTTTGGGATGAAAATTTGAAACTTCGATTTTGTCCGGATGGAAGGAGATCAATCCCCCCTGTGAACCAAAGTATAAAGTGCCGTCTTCGGCTTTATAGCCAGATCTATAGTTGAAGGGGCTTGGAATCAAACCGCTTTTTTCATTGTAAAGACGAGCATCCTCAGTAGTTGGGTCGAATTGCAGCAATCCTTTATTGGAGGTAATCCATAATAGTCCGTTGTTATCCTCCAAGATTTTGAAATAAGTACTTGCGGGGAATCCATTGGCTACGGTGTAGGTTTTGAACGATTGGTCTGTTGGATTGAATTTGACAAATCCACCCCCTGTAGTAGCTGCCCAGATGGTATTCTTCGAATCCTCAAACACATCGATGACAGTATGATGTGGAATACTTCCAGGATCGTCCGGATCGGGCTTGAACTGGGTTAATTCCCCCGATTCTGGATTGAAACGAAATAGTCCGTCATTATAGGTCCCGGCCCATATGTTCCCTGCATGGTCTTCCAGTAGGGAATAGACAAAATAATTTTTGAACTCCTCAAATTTCCTGAATCTGTTTTCATCATTTTCATATCGGTAAAACCCGAAAGGCGTGCCCAGCCAGATTCTGTTTTTGCTGTCATTCAAAAGAGCGAATACATCATCAGTGTGAAGTCCGGCTTCGGGAGTGCTAGAATTGAATTTCGTGATTTTTCCCGTTTTGGTATTGATGATATTGACACCTCCTGTAAACGTGCCCACCCAGAGTGAATCACCCTGGCGGGCCAGGCCGTGGATATTCCGATAAGAAAGCTCCCGGTCAGAATTGCCAACGGGCACTTGCTCAAATGTACCTGTTTTGGGATCGAAAAGATTCAGGCTTGCATCCTCGGTTCCGATCCAGATTTTTCCGTCACCGTTTCCTATGATTTCCCTTACACGTTTTCCACTGATGGTGTTTACATTGGTGATAGGATAGTATTTTTCAAATTTCACTGGCTGATTAGGTAAGTAATTCACACCTCCGAAATAGCTTCCTACCCAGATTCCCCCCTCTGTGTCTTTATAAAGGGAGTAAATGGCATTATTGGCAAGAGAATAAGGATCATCGGCATTTTCCTCCACCTGCTGGTAGGTGTTGGTCACGAAATCATAGATAAACAACCCCGACTCAGTTCCTATTCCCAATTCATTTTTGCTGAACTGGAACATGTCCCTCACAAATAGCGGGGCACCGCTTTTATCACTTGTCAGTAGATTACTCACTTTGCCGGTGCTTTTTTCCATTTTCTTCACCCCGGCATTTTTGGTTCCGATCAGCATAAAATCCCCCCAGTCCTGAAGTCCAATAATATGGTCTTGTGGAAGCTTTTTCTCCTCATCCAGATACATGGAAAATGTTTTGGTGTCTTCCACAAATCGCCCAACACCACTGCCGGCAATGGAAATCCACACCACGTTTCCCTCATCTACTTTGACGGAGGTGACATCGCCCGGGGGGATACTTCCTTTCTTATCAGGATCGTGGGCATAACGAGTAAGTTCCTTTTTTCCGAAATCAAATCTGAATATTCCTTGGTTGTTTCCAGCTATCCAGATATTCCCGGATTGGTCTTCTGCCATGGACGAAACTATCCCAGTAGGCTTGATGCCTTTGTCAGTTAGATAAGGGAATGCGGTAAACTTGTCAAGTTCCTTGTCGAATAAGTAAATACCCTCGTCAGTGCCTATCCACAAAAGTCCTTCTCGATCTTCGTGGATCACATGCACGTAGTCATTTCCTAAAATATCCTGGGGATTTCCTTTTGAGTCTGTGGTGTAATTTTTCCAACGTTGCCCATCAAATCTATTCAGTCCGTACTTGGTGCCAAACCACATAAAGCCTTGACTGTCCTGAAAAATGGAAAAAACGGAGTTTTGGGACAATCCGGAGTTAACATCATAGTGTCGGAAGTAGTAACGCTTTTCCTGTGCTTGGCTGGAAATGCTTAAATGAAGACTGAGGCTGAGGAAACCTGCCAGTAGTAGTTTGGACAAGTTCATAGGATTTTGGGTTATGGAATTGAAATTATCAAAAACAATTGCCCTAAGCACTTTTCTTGTTTTTTTTTACAGGCTCCACAGCATTATTGCTTGTTATTTTCTATTCATTGACTGAAAAGTTACAAAATCTATTCCTAGAAGATTCGTTTTCGCAATCGATTTCGAATGGCTGGCTTTTGGTATTGCCTGATTTAAAACAATCAATTGATTTAGTCGGATTGGCTTAATTTCATTGAGTTTATATTTTGTATTACCTCTATTTTAAGTGTTAATATTCTGTTTTTATGGATATGATAGATTTATAATATGGTTCGGAAATGATTATCTTACATTTTTTGAAGTTTTTTTATTAAAAGTCCGCTTAGGGATAATTTACTTTTATGAAATCAGAAAGAGCGTTTTGTCATAACAAGTGAGGGGGCGTTCTGAACTCATATAAATTACAATAAACCCTTATCCATATGCTAAAAATTTTCACGCCAACCTAGCCCGATTCTCTGGCAATTCCACCAGTCAAAAAAGTAGGGCAGTATTTTCTTGTTTTTTCCGAATCCTAAAACGAGCCTTTTTCAAGGCTTCAGGAAAACTATTGCCAAAACCGAAGACCTAATTTATTACATAGTTTTTAACCCAAAATGATTATTTATGAAAAGACTTCTTCTCATGAAATCCAGCCTCATGCTTCTTATGGCTGTTCTGGTGGTAACTCCACTGATGGCTCAGCAAGGCACCACAGTCCGCGGAATTATATTAGAGGAGTCCTCAGGGGAACCTCTGCCCGGAGTCAGCATCCTTGAGAAAGGAACCTCAAATGGAACTGTTACAGATATTGACGGGAAATTCGCACTTACTCTTGCTAGTGCCAACGCTACCTTAAGAGCCTCGTTTATAGGTTTCAAAACCCAGGAGATTATAGTAGGGACCCAGACCGAACTTGAGGTTCAGTTGGCAAGTGATCTTGGCAGCCTGGATGAAGTAATTGTCGTAGGTTATGGGGAGCAGCAGAAGGAGACCATCACAGGTGCCATTGCCAATGTCACTAGTCGTGATATAGAAAAGGTGCCCTCAGCCACCGTCTCCGGAGCACTGGCAGGAAAAATGGCAGGGCTATCCTTTCGCCAGCCCGATGGACGACCAGGTGCCGGCGCCTGGCTCCAGATCAGGAATATGGGGACGCCGCTTTTTGTAATTGACGGGATCCAAAAAGACGAGGGTCAATTCAATAATCTTGCCCCTGGAGATATAGAAAGTATCACTATACTGAAAGATGCCTCGGCGGCTGTTTATGGATCACGTGCCGCAAATGGGGTAGTCGTGGTGAAAACCAAACAAGGCAAGCGTGGTGAGACCCCAACAATCAATATCAATGGCTATTACGGCTGGCAAAACTGGTCTCGATTTCCTGATGGGGTAAATGCGTACGAATGGATGTTGGGTCAGGCCGATGCAGACATCAATCAATTTGGTAGTACCAATATCACTGCAGCAGAATTGGAAAAGTGGAAGCAGGGAACTGAATATGGCTATAGATCCTTCGACTGGAAGGACTTTATTATAAAGGGAAACGCTCCCCAAAGCAACTTCAATGCTTCAGTATCCGGGGGTTCCGAGAAAACAAACTATTATTTATCCGTCACCCGATTCGACCAGAAAGCTGTTTTTTCTGATGAATTTGAATTCAACAGAACAAATATCCAATCCAATATCAACACAGATATCACGGACAAGTTCAGAGTGGGAATGCAGATCAACGGAAGGATCGAAAACAGAAATAACCCGGGGGTGCCTGGCCATGACGACTATTGGCAACCCAGATTCGCATTGTTCAGAAACCGGCCTACAGAGCGTCCCTATGCCAATGATAATCCGGACTACCCGGCCAACATCAATAATATAGAAACCAACTGGGCGCTGCTGAACTATGATCGTACAGGCTTTTATGATAACAAATGGCAGGTGCTTCAGGCCAACTTTACCGCAGAGTATGAGATCGTACCGGATTTGGTAGCGAAAGGGTTGTACTCCTATTATCTGGCAGACAACATGTTCAATACCTTTGAATATACCTATGACGTATTCGGATATAATCCAGAAACTGATGAGTATTTCCGTTCTGGCGGTAATGATAACCCATACAGGGACCGTGGGCAGACCAAGATCATGGAGAATGTATGGCAACTGTCTTTGACCTATAATAAGACCTTTGGGGAGAAGCATAATTTTGCTGCTTTTGCATTGAACGAGCGGATTGAACGTACCCGGCTATATAATTTTGTCCATTCGGTGCCTACCAATAATTACCTGGATATAATCAGGTTTGCCGACACGGATACATATAATGATGAGCGACAGGAAGAGGCTAGAATTGGCTATGTGGGTCGTTTAAACTACGATTATGCGGGAAAATATCTACTGGAAGTGGCAGGACGGGCAGACGCCTCTTGGAAGTTTTCCCCTGATAATCGCTGGGGGTTTTTCCCGTCTGTATCCGCAGGATGGAGAATATCGGAAGAAGGCTTTATGAACAGTTTTGCCTCCAATCTAAATATGGATGAACTGAAAATCAGAGCTTCCTATGGGCAATTGGGCGATGATAATATCAATATGGGAATCCCTTCAGATGATCCCCGATTTATAACCCCATTTGATTACTTGACAGGTTATCAATATGGAGTATCTACAGTAATAGTAGATGGTGAAAATATTCAGGGGTCAGTGAATACCGGGCAGCCAATTGACAATCTTTCTTGGTTTGTAAGTAAAATTACAGATATAGGCCTGGACTTTTCTTTTGGAAGCGGAAAAATCACCGGTGCGGTGGATTACTTTAATAGAAAACGGACTGGCCTTCGAGGAGTAAGAAACGATGTTTTCCTGCCTGTGGAGCTTGGTTACGGCTTGACTGATGAAAATTTAAATTCTGATTCTAACTCAGGAGCGGAAATCGCGGTCAACTGGAACGGTAAAGTTGGGGATTTGGTATTCAGGATAGGTGCAAATGCATCGTATGCACGGAGCAAATTCCTTCAGTCTTACAACCCTACTTTTAGCTCATCCTGGGACCATTATAGAAACTCAGGCGAAGACAGATATAACGGGATATTCTGGGGCTACGAAATTGTTGGACAGTTTGACTCTTTCGAAGCGATCAACAGCCATCCTGTAAATATTGACGGTCAGGGTAATGGAACCTTGCTTCCTGGAGACCTTATTTACAAAGATGTGAACGGGGATGGCAAAATCGATGGCTATGACGAGCGTCCTATAGGATACCAGTCAGGCGGTCAACCAAGCGTAAACTTCGGTTTGAACTTCAATTTCCAGTATAGAGGATTTGACTTGACTGCTGATTTCTCAGGTGGTGGAATGTACTCATACAATCAAAACTGGGAGATGAGATGGCCTTACCAAAACGGCGGTAATCTATTGAGGTCCATGTATGACGACAGATATCACCGAGAGGATATCCTGGATATCAATAGCCCCTGGGTACCAGGCAAAAATCCTCCGCTGAGGTTCAATACTGGAGGTCACAGTAACTATAACAGAAACTCTACCTGGTGGCTTACCAATGTGAAATACCTCAGAATGAGAATACTAGAAGTGGGCTATACCCTGCCGGAAAAGCTATTGAACAGATGGAACATGTCCAGAGCAAGAGTATATGTGAGCAGTTTCAATCTTTTTTCACTTGATAATGTACATCAGTTTGGAATTGATCCTGAAATAGCTGACGAGAATGGCTTACAGTATCCACAGAACAAAGTGGTGAATGTAGGCTTTAACGTATCATTCTAATTAACCTGAACCAACGAATAATGAAAAATTTGAAATATATATACCTAGTCATTTTTCTTGCCTTCGCAGGATGTGACAATGACGAGTTTTTAGACAGGGAGCCCACGGATTTATTAGGGGAAGACCAAGTGTGGGCAAATGAAGACCTGGTATTTTCTGTGCTTGCTGATCTGTACAACAGATTACCTGACTATCAGGGATTAGAGAATTGGTGGGAGTATGCTAATTTCGATGAGGCCTTTGCCAGTAACGCGGGAGATTATTGGAGGCATCAAAACCAAGATTATGGCTATGGGGATTGGGGAATGTGGAATTACGGGTATATCCGTGACGTAAACTTGTTCATTGAAAAATGCGAGGAAGCGACAGAAATTTCTGCAGATGCCAGATCCAGATTTCTTGCCGAAGCCAAGTTCATACGTGCCATGGTGTACTTTGAGCATGTCAAGCGAATGGGAGGAGTACCGTTGATTTTGGAGTCTATGGAGTACGATTACAGCGGGGACCCAACATATCTGCAGTACCCACGAGCCAAAGAACACGAAATCTATGATTATGTGATTGCTGAAATGGAAGAGGTCAAGGATGATCTTCCAAATGGAGGAACCAAATCCAGAGCAACCAAAGGTGCGGCGCTAGCATTGGTTTCCCGTGCGGCGCTATATGCTGGGTCTATAGCAAATTATGGACAGCTCACTCCGGAAGTTTCCTTGCCGGGAGGAGAAGTGGGGATACCGGCCGAGATGGCCAATGCGTATTACACTACTGCCTTACGGGCTTCAGAGGAAGTGATGGCTTTGGGGACGTACGGGCTTTTCGATCAAGAGCCTGATAAGTCTGAGAACTATACCAATATTTTTCTGAACAAGAATTCCAATAATGAAGTCATTTTAGCGAAGGATTTCCTAGTGCAGGGTAGAACACACGGATTCACTATAGAAAATATACCGCGCTCCTTGAGAGAAGAAAATACGTCTGGGGGTAAAATGAATCCTTCGCTCAACCTAGTCCAGTCCTATGAACTGCTGGACAATACATTTGCAAAACTTCCGACAAAGGATGCTTCTGGAAATCCTATATTCTACGATGATCCTATGGATATTTTCGAAGGAAGAGATCCGCGTTTGTTGGGAACGGTAATCGTGCCTGGAGCTACCTTCAGAGGACAGGAAGTGGATATTTGGGCGGGGTATAAGCTAGCTGACGGTTCGGTGGTTACTTCTGGACAGTTAGGCGGACAGGCACAACTTCCGGGCAGTAATTCCTCCGTTCAGGTGGTGGGCTTTGATGGGCCGATAGACCAGATGGAGTGGACCGCACAGAATGGCTTTTACCTGAGAAAATATGTGGATACTTCCGTAGGCTCAGGCCAAAGAGGAACTGGCTCAGCTGTGTGGTTGGTTAGGTTCCGGTATGCTGAGATTCTTTTAAATGCCGCTGAGGCGGCGTTCGAGCTGGGTGATATGGAAAAGGCAGCCGAATACATGAATCAGGTAAGGAGAAGAGCAGGGTTTCCTATTGATCTGACCCCTGCTGAAATTGATTTTGACCGTATCGTACATGAGCGTAAAATAGAATTGGCATTTGAAAACCATGTCCTTTGGGACAAGAAGCGCTGGAGACTTGCCCACCGTGTTTGGAATGGAGAGTCCGTGTCGCTGACCAACAACCCTGGGGATGCTTTGGCGGTCAGTACAAGGGTTTTTGGCTTAAAGCCTTTCAAATACTACGAGCCAGGTTCTCCAAATGACGGGAAATGGATGTTTGAGGAATTTTTGCCTGCTCCGGTTTTCAATGCGCACCGTTTTAGGCTGGGAAATTATTACTCATTCATTGGCGATAATGTCCGTAATAACAACCCAAAAATTGTTCGAAATCCAAATCAATAAATATTCCTATAAACTCAACAAGCTATGAATTTCAAAAATATACTGGGAATGATGGGGATAGCAGCTTCCCTGATATCCTGTAGTTATGATAATTACGATGAGCCAAATTTTCAGTTGGATGGCAGGATCGTCTATCAAGGCGAACCCATAGGTGTCAGTTACAACGATGTGTACATCGAGCTTTGGGAATCTGGCTGGCAGCGGCTAGGGAATATAGGGGTGGCCGTGGATCAAGATGGTTCATATTCCTCGCTTCTTTTTAAGGGAGATTATAAAATGATTATACCAGATAATCAGGGACCATTTATGAAAATCAACAATGAACAGACCGGTAATGACACTATACCTGTTAATCTTACGGGAAGTCAGACCATTGACATCGAAGTGCTCCCTTATTACATGATTCGCAATACTGATATCAGTGGCGGAGGCAATAAGGTTTCAGCAACTTTTGATTTGGATCAGATTATTACCGGAGATGACTCGAGAAACATACAGGAAGTTTCCCTTTATGTAAGTAAGACGTTTTTTGTCGATAATCGTACCAGTATTGCTACTGCCAATAGGGGTGGAGGTGATCTTGAGGATCTATCCGCCATCACACTGGAAGTGGATGTTCCCGAGAGAGTTCCTGCCCAAAATTATGGCTATGCCCGGATAGGCGTAAGAATCCAAGGAGTGGAGGATATGATCTTTTCGGAAATAGCAAAAGTAAATCTATAAGCCTCTTATGGATATGCCGGGGCGTCCAGCCAGTGAGATGGGTACTGGACGACCCCGGTTTTTTTCAGTATGTTTACCAAAAATCACACTATGCATCTTTTAATCTGTACCATCCTGGCATTTGTCTCTTGCTCTGAGCCTTTTGAAAGTCAAAAGCCCGAAGTTGAGGATTCCGCCCTGAGCGACACGCTCAGATACATCAATCCTGTTTTCGAACCCGTACTGGCAGACCCCACAGTAGTGAATGTCGGTGATGAATTTTATGCCTATGGTACAGAGGACAACTGGGGAGAAGAGGGGGGCTACCACTTGGTACCCGTAATCAAGTCAAGAGATCTGGTAAATTGGGACTTGGTAGGTAATTCTATGGAAAAAAAGCCTGATTGGAAGGAACGTGGTGGGATATGGGCTCCGGATGTCACTCAAGTGGGAGATCAGTTCTATATGTATTATTCTTTTTCCACGTGGGGAGATCCTAATCCGGGAGTCGGTTTGGCAATAGCGGAAAAGCCAGAAGGGCCTTTTATAGATCAGGGGAAGGTATTTGATTCCAAAGAAATAGGGGTGGCCAATTCCATTGATCCATTTTATATAGAAGAAAACGGGCAAAAATTTCTGATCTGGGGAAGCTTTCATGGATTGTATATGGTTGAACTTTCCGATGATGGTAAAAAAGCAACTGGTGAGAAGATTCAGTTGGCGGGTAATCATTTGGAGGCAGCTTATGTATTCCAAAAGGAAGGATATTATTACCTCTTCGGCTCGGCAGGGACTTGCTGCGAAGGGGCTAACAGTACCTATAAAGTGCTGGTAGGAAGATCTGAAAATCTATCCGGTCCCTACATCGATCAGGATGGAAAAGACATGATGGACTCAGATTCCGGAACTTTGGTCGTGGGCACAAATGCTGGACACATTGGTTATGCCGGGCCAGGGCATAATGCTGAAATTGTAACCGATTCCGCAGGGCAAGATTGGTTGCTATACCATGGCATGGATAAGCAAAAGCCTAAACTTAATAATGGTACCAATCGACGGGTGTTACTCTTGGATAAAATCGTCTGGACTAATGGCTGGCCGACTGTGGCAGGAAGAGAGCCCAGTACCACTTCTCGGTCTTTACCTATTTTTGACTAAAAGAGCGCTATGACCTGTTTTAAGTTTATTTCCTTGGGTTTTTTGTTAGTTTTATTCAGCCCGTTTGCTTTTTCTCAGGGAAAAGTAATTCTCAATGATTTTTCACCGGAAAATGGAGCTTCTGTGACCGAACAAGAGGGTATGGTCGAAGTATCTTGGCCTACGGGATCCCGTGAAAAAGGTGTGCTACGACTTGATATGCGTGCAGAATTTCCACTTTTCAGTGCTATACAACTGCAGAATCCCAGAGGCGTGTTTGACATTGCCCAAACTATTGACCCTCATTTCATTTTGACAGTAGGCCAGCGCGATCTTAGTAAGGAAAGTGGCTGGAATATCTTTTTTGACCGGACAGCCTACAATCCCCACGAAGCTTTTCCTGTTTCTTTGGACAAAAAACAACTTCATGTCAGTAGCCAAGGCCAGAGGACGGTTATCAGGGTGGACGCTATGCATGCAGGGGATTTTAATGGCTGGCTGGAGATCACGCTTTATCACGGAAGTGCACTGATGAATATGGCAGCTGTGCTCAGTACTGAGGAAGATGCTAAGGCTATTATCTACGATGCAGGATTGGTAAGCAAGGAAAGGCCCTGGAAAGAGATTTTCTGGTCTGATACGGATGGGTATCTGCAATCAGCCTCAGACATAGAGCTAAATCAGGCTGCGGAAAATCTTGCGGTGAGATACCGTACAATTATAGGCGAAAGTGAGCAGGGTAGTTTGGCGGTGTTCCCCGCCCCGCATCAATATTTTTACCCCTTGGACAATGCTTACAATCTAAAGTTTGTCTGGTTTGGAAGTGATTACAGGGCGCTGACAGATGGGTTTGGGCTGGGGATCCGGCAAGATCTGATGGGTGACAATCGACATGTTCCCTGGTTCAATGCCCCACCAAACTCCCACCAACGCCTGAATTTCTTTGTGCTCCTAGCTGGCTCCAAAGACGGGCAGATCATGGAAGATGTGAAAGCTTATACGCATGGGGATCAGTACAAACCACTAGACGGTTATCGCACCATGGCAAGCCATTTTCACACGGAGCACATGGATGACATTCTTACCCACAAACCCGTTCCGGAAATTCCCGGCCACGTGAAAGCTCTGAGAAGCATGGGGGTAAATATCATGCATCTGGGCGAATATCATCTGGCAGGTAATCCTCGAGATCCAGGGCCGAGAAGGTTGCCTGAACTGGAGTTGATGTTTGAAGAAAGCGCAAGACTGTCCACTGGTGATTTTTTGATGATTCCCGGTGAGGAGCCAAATGTGCATTACGGTGGACACTGGATGAATATGTTTCCCAAGCCGGTATATTGGATCATGTCACGGGAAGAGGGACAGCCTTTTGTGGAAGAAACTGAAGCTTATGGAAAAGTATATAGGGTAGGAAACAAGGAAGAGATGCTCCGGCTTTTGGAAGCGGAAAAAGGACTTGCCTGGGTCGCTCATGCCAGAACCAAAGGCTCTACTGGTTATCCTGATAGGTATAAAGAAGAGGTGTTTTTCAAATCTGACCGTTTCAATGGAGCGGCCTGGAAGGTGATCCCTGCCGATTTATCCCTTCCCAGCATGGGCAAAAGAGTACTGGACCTGATGGATGACATGGCAAATTGGGGAGAGCGAAAGTATGTGATCGCGGAAGCTGACCTTTTCAAATTGGAGCCGGATTATGAAATCTACGGCCCTATGAATATCAATTACCTACAACTGGACAAGCTTCCCAAGTTTGAGGAGGGCTGGCAATCCGTACTGGATGTCCTACAGACAGGGAAATTTTTCTCCGGAACAGGCGAAGTGTTGCTGCCTTCTTTCACGGTTAACGGAGTAGAAAGTGGCGAGACACTGGCATTGGGAAGCAGAGGAAAAGCTGAAGTACAGGTGACGATAGACTGGACCTTTCCCTTGAATTATGTGGAAATTATTTCCGGGGATGGAGAGCAGGTATATCGGGAGAAAATAGATATGAGTGATACCGGATCATTCGGTTCGCAGGATTTTGAATTTGCTATAGACCTGAAGGACAGAAAATGGATCCGGCTGGAAGTGTGGGATGTAGCTGCCAACGGTGCCTTTACCCAGCCGGTGTGGCTTGAATGAGGGTTGTGTTCTGGGAATTCATTACTATATCCAGCCTTTTTCCAGCCCTAACTTGAGCAGATCAAGCACATTGTGAGTATTGGTTTTCGTTAGAATATTTTTCCGGTGGCTGGCGATTGTACTTTTGCTTACATTCAGCATCATCGCAATATCATTGGAAGTCTTATTCGCAAGCATTAGATCTAACACTTGCTTCTCACGTTTGGTAAACAGCTCTTTCTGAGGTTCGAGTTTTCGGATAGGTTTTACATCAACATAGGATGGTTCCCCTTCAAGGCCAATGAATGACAAGACCATTTTATTGTCTTTTTTAAGATGGGAAATATCCGTATGCACCACAAATGTCCGGAGTACAGCTCCGTCTTCATCACTTTGGATTGTAATAATTTGCTGTAGAATTCGAAGGTACTTCCCATTCTTTTTTCTGATCCTGTAATCATACCTGCTTTTATACTTCATTACTTTTTCTGGTGGGAGCTTAGACCAGAAATCTGTTACAGTTGCTTCAAAATCCAAAAACAAAGGCAAATCATCAGGATGGATTATTTGCATCAATTTAGCAAGCGTAAATTCCTCTGGCAGGTAACCCAATACATGCTGTATCGCCTGATTGGTATATTCGATTGTCATTTCCGGTGGATTGAATACCATATAGTAATACTCCCCAACATTGAAAATATTGAGTAATTTCTTATAAAGTTCGATCTCTAGCTTGAGGTCACCCGGTGTTTTATGTTGTGCTATTTCCTTCCAGATTTTCTGGGCATGGTCTAAAATAAGCTTATCCATTTCTTTGCTTGAAGATGATGCCTTGGCATTTAACTGTCTAGGAATAAAAACTATTTTCGGTTTTTATACTATTCGATTGCTGTGAAACACTCTTCCTAGGTAGGGGAAAGGAGCCTGAATCTTACTTCTCCCTGACTTGATAGATGTTTCTTTTTGAGTTAATTATTTGTTTTACAGGTAGATATGTTTACTTCTGTGGTTTTTTCTGCACAAGGAATATCTTTCAACCCATCCATTATTATTATTTAAGCGGTTTTTCAAAAAATCCCCTCTTGAGGGGATTTTTTGAAAAACCTATTTCTATAATCTTTGCACAGTCAGTTATTTTCCCTTAGCCGACCTCCGGATGGGAAAGAAGTTTGTCATCCCTCAAATCATCTGTACTTATCTACTGACCGATTTTATTTATTATGTTGACGCCCATCGATAGATCTGCCGTATTTAAGAATTCTCCCGCTATTGATTGCTATGTCGCCTCCCTTCAGGCTTATTATTCACGGGAGTTGGAGGAGACTGATCTCGACTTTCCACGCTTTGACCACTGCAATCCCTTCAATAGCACACTAAAGGAGCCTTTGGGGTTCTCAGCCTTTGGATGGGCTGCCTCTACCCGAGCAGCCTATGAAAAGGAATTTCCTGCCCGATTGGCTTTGTTATTTGAAACGTTGGGCGCAGGCCAACCGATTCTTCTCCATTGGCTAAAAGTGGATCTTCTGTCAGAATACCCATTTGAATCGCCCTCCAAAAGGGAAAGATTTAAGTCATACGGGGCAATCCATGGAGATTCAATTGGATATAGCTTCGAATTGATGGATTTTGAGGAGATATTCGACCTTTTCTTATTTCATGCTGACCATGACTCCCCTGGCTGTCTTCTTTTTTCTTCCACATCTGATATTTTCTTGGGGATGTACCTCTGTGATGACGGTAACATCCATTTAACCCATTATCAAAAAGATGAAGCCTATATCCGCACCTGTGCGGAATCCCTTGGATTCCTGGCAGGAGATCCGGCTTTACTCTGCAATACAATCAGTATCCATTTTTTAAAGGAGAGCTCATGCGCAACACAGTAAACTTCTATGGGTGTAAACCATCCAATTTGATCCACTCCACAGACATTTTAAATAAGCAAAGAGTATGAATAGAATCAGACTTAAATACAGGATAGGTGTTTCAATGGTGCTTTGGATTTCTATGGCTGCCGCTGTATCAGCCCAGACAGGCGGAGGGTCGGACTTGTCCAGTATTGAAAGCAAGGCAAACCGAATTCTTAGTTTACAGGAAAAAATAGAAGACCTTAAAAAGGAAATAACCAAGCAGGAACTGGAAAAAGAGGTGATGATTGAATCTGCGCGGCAGCGACTTGCCGACAAACTGGAGGAGATCGAGAACAGTGAATCCTGGAAAAACAGACGGGAATCTGCCCGGTCTGGCTGGGAAGAGAACAGTCCAGGCACATGCAGTGCAGGTGGCCCGCCCCCTATATGCACTGCCGATCACTGGCACAGGGTGCCATCCAGTGTGGCCTGGGAAAAATATGAGGAATATAGGGATGGCGTCCTGGAAGAATACCATGAAAGGATCAGGAACGCAGGTAAGGCACAGGAAGGTAAAATAGCGGATGCTAGCAGCGCAATAGAACAGGCATTGGATGATATTGAGCGGTTGAAAAGGGAAATCGTCGCCCACAGCAGCGATTATAAAGAGAATGTGGTCAAAACCGGGAAATCCAGGCATAGTGGGCCCATCCGTGAGCTGATGAGGTTGCTTGCCGAGAAGCACAATCTGGAAGACCGGATAGATGTGTACAATGTGAAACTGAAGGAACTGGATGAGGAAGAAGACAAGACTGTCAAAGAAGCTAGGGAGAAGATCTCTCTAAAAATCGATGGAGAGAAGGCCAAGCTTCAGGATAGGATCGATGAGAATAAAAGCAGATTACAAAGGCTTTTTCAGGCTCAACAGGAACGGACTTCAAGTCTTCAGAATGAACTGCGGACCTGGAAATCCGATTTGTTCCAGCTGGAACTCTTGCTTCGGGATACATCAAAGTTGAAGGTGGGCGAGTATCCTCTGCTTATAGCTCAGCAAAAGCAGTTGGGAACCCAAATAAGGGAGGGAGAAGAGCGACTACTTAAATTTCGGGACGAGTTTCAACAACAGGAAACTACCATCAAAGAAGAGAACACAGTTTTTTCTGATAAGATCTGGGATTATACCGCCAACCTTTCACACTACCAGGATAAGGCAGTGCTGGCAATAGAAGATGCTTTTACTTCCAAACGAACAATTCTTCATCAGGGCAAAGAGGCTAGGATCGGAATGCTGAGGCAAAAGGCGGAGCTTCTCGCCGAAAAGACCGAACTGGCCAGACAGGATTTTATGACTTGGGCATCCCAGGTGGACCAGGAGCGGGTAAAGCTTATGAAAGAGTGCCAAAAAGTTGGCTGCAGTTGCTATGGCAGTGACACCTATGGTACCATTGTACTGAATTGGAACAATTCCTACGATTGTGTTGACACCATGGATGCCTCACGCTATGGGTCAGTGGGCATCTATGGATGCTCGGAGGAAAGTGCGGATTATCATCAGTTTTATGCCGCTTTGAAGGGCAACCTTTCCGATTCTGACTTGGCAGCTTTGCGGCGTTCTATCACAAAGTCCCGATATGACCTGATGTACAATACCCTAATCGACTGATATGAGAATCTTTTTTACGCTTTTGGCAATCGTTTCCGCAGGGATGGTTTCAGCGCAGACTTCCGAATTTGTCCGGTTGGAAAGCAGGATGGCCGCACTGATGGAAAAAGAGCAGTGGGACGATGTACTGGTTCTCGGACCCGACTTGGTAATAGAAGAGCCCTTTCGCGGGGATGGCTATTATTACACGGCTTACGGCTTTATGAAAATCGGGGAATTGGAAAAGGCCGCTGACTGGTTGGAAAAAGCAAAAGGAATGTCGGACGAACAGCTGGATAAAAAAATCAGCGAGTTAGAAGAGCTTATAGAACGTACCGCTTTAGTTTCCGAGGCTGCCCAATGGCAAGAGCAGGGGCAGGCTGAAAAGTCGGCAGCCCAATGGGAAGAACTGTGGAAAATGGATAAATCCCAAATCGAGTATGCCCTAAATGCGCTGGATATTTATATCGTCACCGGTGAATACGAGGCGGCAATGGCAATCCTGGATGATCCCATAATCCAAAAAGACCCTTCGTCTATTCCCTTAAGGAATGCAGTCAACAAGACACCGGAAATGCAACAGGTTCAAAAGTTCCAAGATGCGGTTAAATCCGGAAATGAAAGCCTTGCTTCAGGCAACTTTGCGCTGGCCATGAGCAGGTTTAATCAAGCGCTTGAAATTAGACCCTCAGACCCCGATGCGCGGAGTGGTTTGGCAAAGGCGGCCGATGAGGAGGCCTGGAGACTGGCAAGGGAGACCGATACCATTGATTCCCTTGAGGAATACCTCAGTGGAGGTACAATTAAAAACCATAGGGGAGAGGCCGAACAGATACTGAGAAATTCCATGATCAAGTTTGGAGAGGAATACGCCATCAAAGGAGATGTGGACAGGATGGAATATTACCTGGATAAATTAAAGGATGAATATGCGCTGGACCAAGCCGATGTGGAATATGCCGATGGGCTACTCATCGCTACATATGAACGGGTGGCCAAAGCTAACAGCAGGGAAAAATACTATAATCCGCTCAGCAATGCCATCACCTATTATAACAGGGCTGGGCAGCTGAACACGGAGGTTGACTACAGGTCAGAAATCCGTTCTGTAGAGAGAAGACTGAAGCGATACCATAGACCTGATCTCAATTACCTGGCCTTTGTACACGATACAGTCACCAATATAGGGATAAGCTTTGGGGGATTGAAGAATAGAAAATTGGGATTTTACATGACCTATCGTCTGGACACCGATGTATTGCTGTCCTCTGCCGACTATACCATGAACGAAGATGGATCCTTCTCGGGTCCCATGGAATATAGAGATGTAAGGGCTGAGGGCAATATAAGATCAGGGGCTATGGATGTGATTTTTGGCATGACCAAAAAGATAAGCTATCCGGTCTGGGTTTATCTTGGCGGAGGCATTAGCTATATTCGCGAGTGGCAGAAAATGACGATGTATGATACAGATGGAGTACTTTACCAGACAGATTGGGTCTCTCTCACCGATAGAGAAGTTATAAAGCCCATGGTAGAAGTTGGACTGATTGTCAATGCGAAGCGGGTTCATTTCAGGGGAGGCGTTAAAACCATTGACTTTGAAAACTTGGAGGACTTTGCCCTGAGTTTTGGCATTGGGTATTCATTTTTTGAATAGGAATACGCCGGATAGTCAGTTGGTGATGAGGTTGCGAGGGGTGTATTCGAACTATACATGTAAGATGTCAGAGAGATAGAGAAACACCGCATTTATTAGGTGGGATCACCTGTTTTTATAGTTAATTATCGATATTGGAAACCGTAATCCTCATCAAGATTACTTGGGTTTTCTTGATGTTTTTATAACCCGATGATATTCAGGTGTATTAACACTAAAAATTTAACATACAAAAACCGGGAAAAGCTGGAAACAGTCGGTTTCAGGATTTTTATATTATGTTTTTGTTAAACTACCATTGGTTAACAGTGAGTTAAGTAGATTGCAAGGAGCCTTAGGTATTATGCTATGCCATTTGATAAACATTCATTTATCTCCATGCAGCATGGCTCTTCACATTGATCCGCTCTATGCGTTCAAAGAAATTGTTTTGCATGTCCGCATCAAAAAAACTTATCATTGTGTGTTTATATTTGATAATCGTCGGGCATAAGTTCTTGCAATTTCATGAGCTCTTTTTCCAGCGTTTGTTTTCCGGATGTGGATTTAGTCAACTCCACCGCTCGCTTATAATGGTAGATTGATTTTCCAATAGTGGATTTGGAATACAAATAGCCCAATAAGGAATGATAGTAGCTGTTTTCGTTCAGCTCTGATTTTTCAGCTTCTACAATTGCGCGTTTTTCACCATGCACTTGTGAAAGGACATAAATTCTGTTTAGGGCAGTAATGGGGCTGTTGTCGATAACAATCAGCTGATTGTAGAGCTGCAGTATATTTCGCCATTTATTCTCTCCCTCGGTGGTATGCCAATAGGCTATTCCAGCCTCCAAATGGTATTTTGATATCGCCTCGCCGCCTGTTGCCTGAACCAGATAATAGTTCCCTCTATTGATCAGGGAGCTGTCCCAAAGGTTTCTGTCCTGATTTTCAAATAAAATAACTTCGCCGAAATCATCTGTTCTAGCTTCCAATCGGGAGCTTTGAAAGCACATCAAGGCCAGCAAAGCATTCACTTCAGAGGAATTAGTCAATGGGTTTTCGGTCAACAGCAAGGTCAAGCGAATAGCTTCAGTACAAAATTCCTTTCTGATGGGCAGGGTGTTGGTATTAGAAAAATAGCCTTCATTGAAAAGCAGATATAAGGTTTTTAAAACAGTGGATAAGCGCATTTCAATCTCTTTTTCACCCAATGCCCCCAATTGAAAACTGTCATCTCTAAGATTGGTTCTTGCCCTGTGAAGACGTTTTTTTATGGTTTCTTTTTTTGTTAAAAATGCATTTGAGATTTCATCCACATTAAATCCGCAAAGAATCTGCAGGGCAAGGCAGATTTGGCTTTCTTTTGAGTTGGCGGGGTTACAAACAGCAAAAATCATTGCCAGCTGACTGTCGGAGATCAGCCCTTGGTGATCAAAAGATTCAGGTATTTCAACCAGATCCTGATATATGTGACTCTTGACCTGGGTTTCAAAAACAGTGAGATGTTTGAAATAGTCCTTAGTCTTGTTTTTAGCTACTGTATAGAGCCAGGCAGTGGGGTTGTCCGGTATGCCCTGTACAGCCCATTGCTCAGATGCTTTAAGAAAAGTGTCACTTGCTATATCCTCAGCGATTTCAATGTGCTTTAAACCAAAATGACGGCATAATACTGCCGTCATCTTTGCATATTCCAGTCGGAAAAGGTGAGGGATGAGTGCTATATGTGATTCAGCTCCCTTCAATTCTAATCACGTTTCAACACTTCCCTGACTTCAATATTCCCCCCGATTTTAAAGATGGGGTTGCCTTTTGCCATTTCCACCGCTTCATCGATCGTGTCTGCCTTTACGACAATGTATCCTGTGATAAATTCCTTGATTTCGGTATATGGCCCATCAGTCACCACCTGATCTGCTTTTACTGTTTTGGCACTTCCCGGCATTGGAAGCAAAGTGTTCCCTTTATCTACCAGTTTGTTTTGGGCGGCAATGCTTCCCAACCAGTTCATACGCTCCTGCATTTGTTCCGGGGAAGGTTTGAAATCTGCGATGTCTTTTAGTCTGAAAATTAATGCGAATTCTTTCATTTTGTTATATTGATTAAGTTCATCCTAATGACGATTGAGATGTCGGATTGGGGACATGTTATTCTAAATTATCATAGAATTTCAAAACGACCAAAATCATTGTTCTTTATAAGCGTCAGAAAATCAATGGAATGATTTGTTGATTTCTGGTTAAATCCAACTAAATCTAATGATTAAATTTTTTATCTTTCCCCGACCCAGTGCGGGTAAATCGGGGTTTGAGCCGATGTTTCGTCGAGAAGGAGCCGATGTTCTTCCGAAAGCTGCCAACCAACAGCTTCAATATTTGCCAGAAGCTGCTTTTCATTTCGTGCTCCGATCACCACGTTTGAAACAGTCTTGTTCTGCAGTAGCCAGTTTATCGCAATCTGGGGAATTGATTTTCCGGTATCCCGGCTGATATGTTCTAGTTGATCTATCACTTGATAAAGCCTTTCCTCTTCTACAGGAGGTGATCCAATGTCTCCGCCAGATTTGATTCTTCCTTCTTCCAATTCCATTCCACGTTTTATTTTACCGGTCAACCTGCCCCATCCCAGTGGGCTCCAAACCATCAGTCCCAATCCCTGGTCTTCCATAAGCGGCATTAATTCCTGCTCATAGTCCCTTCCTATCAGGGAGTAATACCCTTGGTAAACGATGTACTTTTCAAGATTTAATTTTTCAGAAACCGAGAGCGATTTCATCAATTGCCAGGCGGCGAAATTGGAACAACCGATATACCTGGTTTTTCCGCTTTTCACCATAGCGTCAAGAGTCGTAAGCGTTTCTTCTATGGGAGTTTTGCTGTCAAAGCCATGCATTATATATAAATCGATGTAGTCTGTTCCCAATCTATGCAGACTGGCATCCAATGCATTTATCAAGTGGTATCGAGAGGAACCCTTATCGTTCGGTTGATCTCCCATTTGGAAGGTGGCCTTCGTAGAAATCAGACTTTGATTTCTTTTCCCGTTAAGGGCTTTTCCCAATACGATTTCCGAATCTCCAGTGGAATACACATCTGCTGTATCAAAAAAGTTGATCCCATTATCAATGCAGAGGTCTATTAAGCGGGTGGCTTCCCTTGCATCGGTTTGTCCCCATCTTTTAAAGAACTCATTTGTACCTCCAAAAGTACCTGTTCCAAGGCTTAATACTGGAACACTTAAACCTGATTTTCCCAATTTTCTAAATTCCATACCAATCTAGTTTACAGTCAATTTTTATTTTGAAAAGGATAATCATGGATTGATTTCCTATGGAAGAATCTGCCCCCTGAAATGGGGACAGGCTTAGGGTCAGATCAATTCCATTATCCTTTTCATAAAATTCTGAATAACCGGATTTTCTGGACAGGACATTTGTCAATGAATTGATGTGAGGAATATCACATGTCATGCATTCGTTTTGGATAGGCGACTAAGGGTCTCCCTGCTTACGCCTAGATAGGAGGCAATCATCGCCTTGGGAACTCTTTGGGCCAATCCGGGATAAACTAAAAGAATATGGTGATAGCGGTCATTGGCATTGCTGCTTAAAAAGCAAAGAATCCGTTTTTGTAATGCAAGAAGGTTAAGTGTGGTTTTTTTTAAGAAGAATGTTTCCATTTTTGGAAGTGCCTGACACATCTTTTCTCTTTGTGCCAAGGTCAGGGAAAAGGCTGTGGTATTTTCTAGGCAATCAATAGTCAGAGATGCCGCTGATTGTTTGTGATAGGCTTCCGAGTCAGTAATCCACTGGTTTTCCATGCCGAACTGCACTATGTGTTCTTTTCCGTTAGAGTCCAGTTTTGTGACCCTCATCAGACCATCCAAAACAAAGTACTCGTGCTGTGCCAAATCTCCTTCGTGAAGTACGATTTGGTGTTTTTTAAGGTGCCTTTTTTGAAAATGCTCCAAGACAAAAGCGAACTCCTGATCTGACAGACAGATGATTTCTTCGATTTCTTTTCTCAGCCTATCATTACTTGTTATTGTGGATTGGTCAGTTATGTTCTTGGCAAGCATTGGCTAAGTGGTGTGGTTTGTTGGTTTTTATTGTGAACAATACAGTCTTATATAATTACTACAGAACAATTTTTGGTAGGCTAATACCAAAGTGAAAAAACATTACGCTACTGTCTTTGGATAAATTCCCCTTTTCGGATGACCAATTCGTTGCCCCATTGGGTGATGGCCTCCAGAATAGGGACAAAACTTTTACCCAGTTCAGTGAGGCTATAAATCACTTTAATAGGGGGCTTTTTCCCATGAACTTTTCTGGATATCATACCGTCTTTTTCCAATTGTTTCAGCTGTAGGCTCAAGGTCATTTCGGTCACCGAAGGCATTTCCTTGCGTAGTTCGCTATACCTTTTTGCCCCGTCTTTCAGATGGTAAAGTATGACCGCTTTCCATTTTCCTCCCACCAGATCCATCGTCAGGCTGACTGTGCAGGGATAGGCTTTTTGGTTCAGCTTCACGTATTCGCTGAGGCATTCTGTTTTCATGTGTTTATAATTGTTTTCCAATGGTCATATGGAATCTCACATACATTATAATCATCCCAGTGTGTGTCGCTTGCGTCATGCCTGCCTGACCGGTAGGCCCGCCTTCCGGAGGGCAGGCAGGCTCGATTTCATAGGGTGTTTTTTCACGCCTATCCATTTGGATAGTTATTGTAAAAGTAAATTCCTAAAAATAGTTTTGCAACTATAATAATTATAGTATGACGTTGATCATTCTGGCACATCCGACTTTCGAAAAGTCCGTTGCCAACAAAACAATTATTGAAGAGTTGGAGAAAAGCAATGTGGAGATAGAAATACGGGATTTACACCAATTGTACCCTGACTTTAAAATTGATCCCAAGGTGGAACAGGAGTTTTTAGTAAGGCATGATACTGTGTTGTTCCAATATCCGTTTTATTGGTACAATATGCCGGCTATTTTGAAGCAGTGGTTTGATGTGGTATTTGAGCACCAATTTGCTTTCGGTTCAAAGGGGGACAAACTAAAAGGGAAAAACTTCCTGGCGAGTTTTACAGTGGGAGGAAAAGAAAAAGATTATACACTCTTGGAAAAGCACCACTTTAGGGTCTATGAATTTTGCAAGAATCTGGAGCAAACCTCTTACTTCGCCCAAATGAACTTCATTGACCCTATTTATTCCTTCAGAGCTTCAAAGGCTGATGGCTACACCGATGAAGAGATAACAAGATCCGCAAAAGCCCATGCGGATAGACTGATTCATCAGTTAATGGGAATGTGAATAGTTATAAATTGGGAAAATAGGCTTTTAAACCTGAAAGAGCTGAGTTATGACCATCATAGTATCAAATCCAAATTGTGGGAATTCACCAAAAATGGAATTCCTTATAGAGTTTAAGACTGCTTTAGCCATAGGAAAAAAAATAAAATCAATCACATCCCACAGGATTGTACTATGAGCGAATGTCTGTGATGGTTTATAATCCAAAATTCAGAGTACTTAAAAATAAAAGGTTATGAGAGAGCTGCCATTCATACTTATGCTGTCAATTTTCATTATTGCTTGCAGTGAGCAAACCGAGATTGGAACCCGTAACGCTCATCAAGATTACTTGATAAATAGCACGGACAGTGTTAAAATTTTTGTGAGGGAGTTTCAGGATCCCTTAAGTGACACCTTGTTCCCATATCCTCTTTTATTGGTTCATGGAGGTGGGCCAGGAGTCATTGCTTCATTTGATGTGGATGTTCCTAATGGTTCTTTTGCCAAGTTATTGGCCGCAAAAGGAATCAAAGTGTATATGATGAATATTAGAGGCTGGGAAGCATCCACATTGCCGGAATATGATGAAAATGACTCCATATTGGTAATAGGCAACCATAAAGAAGCTTACGATGATATCAAAAGTGTGGTGGATTTTATCAAAGAGAAAGATCACGTGGATAAGATTTCTCTTTTTGGATGGGCTACAGGCGGGCATTGGGCAGGATATTTTGCCTCAAGGAATTCCGCTGATTTAGCACACTTTATCTCCTTGAATTCACTGTATGGTACCGATGCGCCCTGGGAATTAAAACAGTTTTTTTGGCAAGAAGAAGATACGACGAAGTTCAAAAAGGGTGGATTGTTCAGGACTTCGGATAGACAGGGTCTGGTGAGTAAATGGATGGAGACCATTCCTGTTTCAGATAAAAATGAATGGAGAGATTCTTTGGTCATGGAAGGCTATAGGAATACAGCGGTAAGTTTTGGAAAGGATACCACCAAGATGACAGTTCCAGGCGGCTACCGAGAGGAGAGTTTTTATATGTCCCAAGGCCGGAAATACTGGACAGCTAGGGACATTTACGCTCCATCATTAATAATCAGAACTGAACTTGACTTTTGGTCACGTCCTGAAGATTTGAAGGCGTTTGATGAGGACTTGCCCCCAACTATAGAAAGACGGATCATTGAAATACCAGGAACCCACTATGTATTTCTTGATAGATTGGAAAAAGGTAAGGGTGAGCTTGTCGATGAGATGGTAGAGTTTCTTGAAAAGGAGTAGGACTGCTGTAAAATTGATTACTTTTTACAGCAGTTTTGGCCATTGAGTAAGCTAGAATACTTAGGGCTTGCTGAAAAAGTCTCAGGCATGCCAGGCCTGCCTACCGGACGGGCAGGTTCAAGACGGAAGAATGAAGATGTATGCTTGTACTTCGAATGGGGACAACCTAGAAGATGGCATGCCTACTTATTCAGGTCTTCAGATTCTTTCACCAACATTATCCAAAGAATAATTAAAAAAAAATAAAGGTTAAGGAACTAAAACGTCTTAACGCTGTTAAGTAGTTTAATTCAATAAAGTGATGGGAAGTAAGGAACGCATAGCTAGATTAAAAGAAGAGACCAGAAGCAATATTCTTAAGGCAGCATTTGAGATTGTCAAAGAAGATGGGTGGAATGGTCTGAGCATGCGCAAGATTGCCGACAGGATTGAATATACAGCCCCTATTATCTATGAATATTTCACAAATAAAGAGGCTATTTTAAATGAGTTGACCAGTATCGGGTTTAAGGATTTGGATGAAGTGTTGAAGCAGGCCCAAGATGCGCATGGTACTCCCGAAGCACAGCTTGAGGCCATGTGGATGGCTTTTTGGGAATTTGGTCTTCGAAACAGAGAGATCTATCAGGTGATGTTTGGTGTGGAAATGACCTGTTGCATTGGGATGGTGCCAGAGGCGCAGTTGCCTTCTAAGCGATTTTGTCCGGTAATCACCAAGTTGCTTTCTGAGAGACATAGAGACTCCGGCATTTGTCAACAGAAATATTTCAGCTTCTTTTCCGTGATCCATGGATTACTGTCAATCAATTTGGTAGGAAAAGGACTTACGCAAGAAATGAACAAACAGATACTAAAAGATGCCATTATAGGAATTATTAAAACCATTTAAAAAATTTTTATCCATTTTCTAACGGTGTTAATTTTCCTAATACCGATAGAATACAGAAGTAATCACTTTTATTCCCTTATCCATTAGAAACCCAAAACGTAACTCTTATACGAATTTCATACGCCTTATCAGCTATTTACTTAACAGTGTTAAATATATTAATAATGTTTTATATGTTCTCCAATATTTTCCATCTACCCGTCTATTTGTCTAATGATCAACTTACTAAATCAACTATTTTAATGAAAAATTTATTCTTAAGCCTTGGGGTTGTTCTAGCATTATACGCTTGCAGTCCTGCTCACTCCACTGACCAAGCTGCCACTAGCCCCCCGGAATTACCGGTATTTTCCATTCAAAAGTCGTCAGCGGAGACCTCCTTGGAATATCCAGCCACCATTGAAGGCAGCGTTGATATAGAACTGCGCCCTCAGATAAGCGGAACACTGGAGCGGATATTAGTGGATGAAGGAGAATACGTATCGAAGGGGAAAACCATCTTTGAGATCAACGACCTCCCTTTCCGGGAAGCTCTTAATCATGCTTTGGCCAATCAACATGCCGCAGAGGCCGCTTTAGTTCACAGTGAGCTGGAAGTGGCTAAATATACACCTCTGGTAGAGAAAAAAGTAGTTTCGGATTTTCAATTGAAAACACTGGAAGCCAGCCGGCAAATGGCACTCTCCAGCCTGGAACAGGCAAAGGCCCAGGTAGAGTCTGCCAGAATCAATTTGAGTTACACTAAAATTCAAGCTCCTGTAAGTGGCTACATCGGTAGATTGCCTAAGAAACAGGGATCAATCGTCGGTCCGACAGACCAAAGCCCACTCACTACCCTGTCCGATGTTCATGAAGTCCATGTCTATTTTGCTCTTGGAGAGACAGATTTTATCCGGTTCACGGATCAATATGAAGGAGAGACTTTGTCGGAAAAAATCGAAAACCTTCCACCGGTCACTTTAATACTCGCAGACCATAGCAAGTATTCGGACGTGGGACAAGTGGATGTGGTGGATGGACAGTTTAATAAAAACACGGGCACGATCACCTTCAGAGCAACTTTTCCAAATAAAAGAGGTTTACTCCGATCAGGAAATACCGGCAGAATCTTGCTCACCCATCCGCATGCCGAGGCTATATTGGTTCCTCAGCAATCGACTTTTGAAATCCAGGATAAAATCTTTGTGGTCACTGTGGACGATCAAAATCATGTAGTTAGGAAACCAATACAGGTCAGCGGGATCACCGGAGATAATTACTTGGTGTCCAGTGGGCTGAAGCCAGGGGATAGAATCGTTTACAAGGGGTTTGAGACGCTTCAAGATGGTGTGCCCATCACTCCGGAAATCCAAAAATAAATCCCGCCAATCCTTAAATCAAATTAAACAGATGTTTCAAAAATTTATAGACAGGCCGGTTTTGGCTTCTGTCATATCTATCCTATTGGTTATTCTGGGGGTGCTTGGGGTTTTCAAATTACCTCTTCAGCAGTTCCCGGATATTGCCCCGCCTGCAGTACAGGTCGTAGCCCTGTATCCAGGTGCCAATGCGGAGACGTTGTTGAGATCGGTAGCCCCTTCTCTTGAGGAATCCATCAATGGCGTAGAAGGCATGAGCCATATAACTTCAACAGCTAGCAATGACGGCTCCTTGGTCATCAAAGTATATTTCGAGCTTGGGACTGACCCGGATCAGGCGGCAGTAAATGTCCAGAACCGTGTATCCCAGGCCACAAGCCAATTGCCAGCCGAAGTGGTGCAGGCAGGAATCACCACATTCAAGCAACAGAACAGTTTGTTGATGGTGGTTTCTATGTTTTCAACAAATCCGGAAACCTATGATCAGACATTTCTGGCCAATTACGCCCAGATCAATATTATTCCCGAGATCAAACGGATCAAGGGGGTAGGGCAATCCATGATTTTTGGGGGGAATAAAGATTACTCGATGAGAGTTTGGCTGGATCCCAGCCAGATGGCGGCCTATAACCTTACTCCGGCAGAAGTCACTGCGGCCATACAGGACAAAAGTCTGGAAGCTGCCCCAGGGAAACTTGGTGAAAGTAGCGATGTGGCATTTGAGTATGTGGTAAAGTATAAAGGAAAACTCAACAAGCCTGAAGATTATGAAAACCTGGTAGTCAGAGCCAATCCCGACGGTACGGTTCTGAGGTTAAAGGATGTGGCTAGAATAGAATTTGGGGCTTATTCCTATACAAATTTCACCAGGGTTGATGAAAAGCAGGGGGTCAATATCGCAGCGTTTCAGATTGCAGGATCCAACTCCAGCGAAATTCAGATTGCTATAAGTGAGTTGATGAAGAAGGCCGAGAAAGATTTTCCTGAGGGTGTAGGCTATCTCATTCTTTACAATACGAAAGATTCACTGGACCAGTCCATATCCCAAGTGGTCACTACGTTAATTGAGGCGTTTGTGCTGGTCTTTCTGGTGGTCTTTTTATTCCTCCAGGATTTTCGTTCTACGCTTATCCCAGCTATTGCAGTGCCGGTGGCGATTCTTGGCACATTTTTCTTCATGTTGCTTTTTGGTTTCTCGATCAACCTGCTCACGCTGTTTGCGCTGGTTCTGGCGATTGGGATAGTAGTGGATGATGCCATTGTGGTAGTAGAGGCGGTCCATTCCAAGATGGAACTTGAGCACCTTTCACCCAAAGCGGCCACTAGGAGCGCCATGGGCGAGATTACAGGGGCGATCATTTCCATCACCTTGGTCATGGCATCGGTCTTTCTTCCGGTTGGTTTTATGGAAGGTTCCACGGGTGTATTCTATCAGCAATTTGCCTTTACCCTTGCTATCGCCATTATCATTTCAGCGGTGAATGCACTGACACTGAGCCCGGCTTTGGCGGCATTGTTTCTGAAAGACAAGCATCACGGTACTCCTGGTCGTAAAAAATTAACCTATAGAGAGAAATTCTTCGTAGGGTTCAATTCAGGTTTCGAGAAGCTCACCAATAATTATGTAGGTGGGATCCGCTTGCTGATCCGGCACAAATGGGTGGGCGTAACAGCATTGACACTGGTGGCAGTGGCCACAGTGGTAATGATCAGGATCACCCCTTCTGGTTTTATTCCATCAGAAGACCAAGGATTTATAGCGGTATCTCTTGATATGCCCGCAGGTGCGTCCTTGGAGCGTACCACTGAAGTGATGAAAGAAGCAGAGGATGTCCTTAGGGATATGGACTTTCACGCATCGCTCAATGTGATGTCCGGCTTCAATATTCTCACAGAATCCGCAAGTCCATCTGCCGGAGTCATATTTATCCTGCTCAAGCCGGTAGAGGAGCGGGGAGAGATCAGTGAGATCAATGACATCATGGCGGAGGTAAACCAGAAATTCTCCCAAATAAAAGGAGCAAATTTCTTTGTGTTTACATTCCCTACGGTACCTGGATTCAGTAATGTGGATGGGCTTGAGATTGTACTTCAGGATAAATCCGGAGGTTCCTTGCAAAAGTTCAGCGAAGTAAACTCCGCTTTCATAGGCAAGCTTATGGAGCGGGAAGAAGTCGGATTTGCTTTTTCTTCATTCAAATCTGATTATCCTCAATACACGATCGAGGTGGATGAGGTGAAGGCCGCCCAGTTGCAGGTAAGCGTACGGGAGGTGCTGCAGACCCTTCAGGCATACTATGGAAGTATGCAGGCGTCGGATTTCAACCGATTTGGGAAATACTATCGTGTGATGATCCAAGCCGAAAAATCAGATAGGGTCGATGAATTCTCACTTGCCGGGATCTTTGTGAAAAACAGTCAAGGCGAGAAGGTGCCGGTGAATACCCTGGCTAAACTTGAGCGGGTGTATGGACCGGAAACAGTCTCCAGGTACAATCTCTTCAATTCTATTGGTATTAATGCCGTTGCCGCACCGGGCTTCAGTTCGGGGGATGCACTCTTGGCAGTCCAGGAAGTGGCGGCCCATGAGTTGCCCAACGGTTATTCCATGGAATTTACAGGAATGACCAAGGAAGAGATTGGTTCCGGAGGCCAATCCTTGATCATTTTTCTCCTTTCACTTCTATTCATTTACTTCTTGCTTTCTGCCCAATACGAAAGTTATATCCTTCCCTTGGCCGTTATACTCTCTATTCCTACGGGCGTTTTAGGAGTATTCCTGGCCATAGGAGTTACAGGTATTGAAAACAATATTTATGTCCAGGTGGCACTTGTCATGTTGATTGGCCTCTTGGCCAAAAACGCTATCCTGATTGTAGAATTTGGGGTGCAACGAAGAAGAGCAGGGAGAACCTTGTTTGATGCGGCTATCGAAGGGGCGAGACTCCGGCTTCGTCCTATTTTGATGACATCCTTGGCCTTTATAGTCGGTCTTGTCCCGATGATGTTTGCAAAAGGCCCATCTGCACTGGGTAATCATTCGATCAGTATCGCGGCAGCAGGAGGGATGATTTCAGGAGTGATCCTAGGGCTTATGATCATTCCGCTTTTGTTTGTCGTTTTCCAGCATTTGCATGAACGTATCACCAAACCAGCAGGGTCACATGCAGAAGAACCAAAAGTACTTGTAACACACTAACCTCATAAAATGAAATCTTTCAATTATAAAATAATACCCCTTCTCCTGATTGGGTGGCTGGCTTCGTGCAAGGCATCTGAAGATATAGGTGTGCCAGATGATGTTTTCCCGGAAATATATAGAGGGAGCCAAGCATCGCATGTCTCTAATGATTCCACTATCCTATGGAATGAGTTCTTTAAAGACCCTAGCTTGGTTTCTTTGATAGAGCGCGGCTTGGAGAGAAACAATAATCTGCTGATTGCCAGAAAGAATATAGAAGCGGCCAAGTTGAATTTTAAAAGGGCAAAACAGGGAAATATGCCTGAATTCGATCTTTTGGTTACGGCCACTTCCTCCCGGTTTTCTGACAATTCCCTAAATGGGATCAGCACAGATTTATTTTTGGAAAGGAAAAGTCTTGAAGATTACCAGCTTCAGGGAATGCTGAGTTGGGAGGCTGATATCTGGGGGAAAATACGTAGGCAAACCCAAACTGCACTTGCTGAATACCTGCAGACAGGAGAGGCCTCCAAGGCACTGCAGACGGGGATTGTGGCTTCTATAAGCAAAAGCTACTATAATCTACTCAAACTTGATGCGCAGCTGGAAGTGGCAAAGCAAAATCTGCAACTTAGTATGCGGACCAAGGAGATCATTGATTTGCAGTTTGCATCAGCCTTGGTGACCACGTTGGCAAAAGACCAAGCTACTGCGCAAATGAAAAATGCCGAACAGTTGATCCCCTATCTGGAAGGGGAGATAGCGGTAGAGGAAAATTTGTTAAGTACATTGACTGGCGTAGCTCCTCGTTCAATAGAGCGGGGCGGGTTTCAGGAAAATTTGCCGGATGTGATCAAGACAGGCATTCCTGCGGATCTGCTGGGGGCGCGTCCGGATGTAAAAGCAGCAGAACTCGGCATCCAAGCCGCCAATGGGAGAGTGGGGGTTGCCAAAGCAATGATGTATCCTTCGCTTAGAATCACTGCCTCTACGGGGCTCAGTGCTTTTGAAGCTGTAAATTGGTTTAACTTTCCGGGATCGGTATTTGGTGTGGTGGGCGGTAGCCTGGCGCAACCTGTCTTAAACCGCAGAAGGCTAAAAACTTCCTTACAAACAGAACAGATCCAGAGGGAGCAACAAGTTTACACTTTCCAGGAAACCGTCCTTACTGCAGTCAAGGAAGTATCAGATGCGCTGGTTAGAATAGAAAAAACCACACAGCGACAGAATATTGCTTTTTCCCGTGTGGAGGCTCTTGAGCACGCGGTGGAAAATGCGGACCTGTTGTTTGAAAACGGCGTTGCAAATTACCTGGAAGTAATAACCGCGCAGGGCATACTGCTTCAAAGCCAGTTAGATCTTGTTGAAATCAAAAGGGACAAGTTTTACGCTTCCATTGATCTTTATAGGGCTCTGGGCGGAGGCTGGCAATAATTTTAAAGTATGAAATTAGGATGGAATACCACAGAGGTGTATTTCATCCTTTTTTTATAAGCCATTATATACATGGTTGTTTGTCTTGCAATATTTTGATGATATAAAAAATTGGACTGGTTAAACCCGAAATATGCATTGGCAATTGTCAAGGTTCTGGATGATTGACCAATTGATAAGCTGACAGATAACCCAAAATAGCCTGAGGGAGCTGAGGGACTACAAACATCATTTGATAGAGGCGGCCTGTAAGGCACAGAAGGCAGTGGGTTATATTCTCGATGAATGCCCCTTTTAGAAAGGGGAGCGGTCTCTTCTTTTGTCCATTCATAAAGCTAGTCAAGCCTCTTTTGCCTACAACATCAAGCGTTTTGGCTAATTCTGTTAGTTGAGGTTGCTGCAATTTTGCATCAACAAAAAAACAGAAAAATGCAAAACGAAACAAAAAACTGGACAGCAAACAACATTCCCCAAAGACATGAGGGCTTAGCTGTCATCACCGGTAGTACAGAAGGGGTAGGCTATGAAGATGCGTTGGCTTTATCCTCAGCAGGATGGAATGTGGTCATGATGGGGCGAAACGCCCAAAAAGGAGCAGGGGCAATTGCTAAAATCCATCAAATAAACCCGAAGGCAAAAATCAGATTTGAGCAGATCGACCTTGCGGATCTTTCTTCGGTCAAAGCCTTTGGATTGAGAATGACCAAGAAAGGGCAGGCTATCAATCTTTTGATAAACAACGCAGGCGTGATGACCCCTCCCAAAAGACTCGAAACCGCTGATGGATTTGAGTTGCAGTTTGGCACCAACCATCTTGGGCATTTTGCTTTGACAGCCCACCTTCTTCCATTATTACGTAAAGCCACGGATGCCCGTGTTGTGACTGTCTCAAGCATTGCAAACCGTGCAGGTCAGATCAATTTTGATGACCTACAGTCACAAGCCTCCTATGTCCCGTCTAAAGCATACGGTCAGGCAAAACTCGCGAATTTGATGTTTGCTTTAGAACTTCAGCGTCAATCTGTAAAGCACGGTTGGGGTATTACCAGCATAGCGGCACATCCAGGTGTTTCAAGGACCAATCTGCTCATTACCGGTGCCGGTCGATGGAGTGTCTCCGGAATGATGAGAACATTTTTTCCGTTTTTGTTCCAGCCATCGGCTCAAGGCGCATTGCCGACCTTGTTTGCGGCCACTTCCCCAGATGCTAAAGGAGGGGCATATTATGGGCCTAACAAACTGAGTGAAACCCGGGGATTTCCTTCCATCGCAAAAATACCAACACAAGCCGCCGATAGGGATGTATCTCTGAAATTATGGGAAATATCGAAGAAGTTGACAAAAGTTGAGTTTTAGGATCTCCTGGATCCATCACTGACCAAAAGTATCAAGACATTCTCAAAGTGCTATTCTCAACTATAACTAAAAAACGATTTAAATGAGCACTCAATTAACAAATAAAGATAAACTCCCACTGGGTTGAATACTATTGTCGAACGCACTGCCTCCGGTAGGTTTTTATCTGTATTTCAGATTTAGAAAAGTATTTTCAATAAAAGCCAGAACGGCTTTATTTTACGCCAGGATAGGCATACCCATTGGTATGATTGACGGTTATTTCTTACAGACGTATGTTTTGAATTAAAATGGCATTGATGGAAATACCGTTTCTTGCCATACCGTTGATATCGATTGGGGTTAAATATCCGTTTAAAAATTAAATCCACTTGAGAAAATGGGAAATTCAAAACCATTTAGAATAAAGTCAATAACGGAAATTCACCGTTTAATGGGTCTTCCAAAGCCCCAGCACCCACTTATTGGCTTTATAGATTTGTCAGGATTGCGAGACAAGTCAGATATAACTTCTGTGCTGTTTGACTTGTATGTTATTTCCCTAAAGAGAGGTTGTGACAAACTCATTTACGGGCAGCAGAAATACGATTTTGATGAGGGGTTAATGGCTTTTTTAGCACCGGGACAAATTTTACGCGGTGAAGAAAATGGCGTACCTGCCAAGCTTGAAGGCTGGATGCTGTTCGTCCACCCCGACTTTTTGTGGGGAACATCACTGGCCAACAAAATAAAGAAATACGAGTACTTTGACTATTCCGTAAGCGAAGCGCTGTTTCTTTCTGACAAAGAAGAAACGCTCATCAACGACATTGTGGAAAACATCAAAAATGAATATCATGCGAACATTGATAAATTCAGTCAGAACATTATGATTTCGCATCTTGAAACATTACTGAACTATGCGGAACGTTTTTACCAACGCCAATTCATTACCCGAAAGATAAGCAATCATCAAATTCTTGACCGATTGGAGACACTTCTTTCTGATTACTTTAACAATGATGATTTGATAAGTAAAGGTTTGCCAACTGTTCAATACATCTCTGAGAATTTAAACGTTTCGCCAACCTACCTACGTAGTTTGCTCAAGACGCTGACGGGGCAAAGTACTCAACAACACATTCACAACAAGTTGATTGAGAGGGCTAAAGAAAAATTATCAACTACAGATTTGTCGGTAAGCGAAATCGCCTATGAATTGGGCTTTGAACACCCGCAATCGTTTAGCAAACTTTTTAAGGCGAAGACGGAGATTTCACCTTTGGAATTTAGAAGGTCATTTAACTGAGAAGTAATATCATTGAAGTAGTAGGTGAATGTTTGGTATTCAGTTGGTCTGATATGGATCCGCTTTTGGGGAACTGTTTGATGGTGTCTGTGACAGGCCATTACATTTTATTTATCCCTTCGGGAATGTTTTGTAGATCCAACTCCGATAAATTTTGCCAAATGGCAAATGATGACATAGCGATGACTTTTAATTTTGCAAAATGGACGAATTTATTGACTACCTATTACAGTTTGGTAACCTGAACCAGCAACAAAAAGATTTGATTTTAAGAAAAGCTCAAGTCATCGAACTTCAAAAAGACGACTATTTCTGGGAAGCAGGCAAAAAGATCAACTATGTTGGATTTACGACAAAAGGGATTTTGAGGGTTTACTATTACAATAATCAGGGTGAAGAAATAACCCGTTACTTTATTGAGGAACATCTTTTGATCCTTTACGGACAGGATAGTGATTCAATCTATGTTCCTTCAGAATATTTGCAAGCCCTGGAAAGATCCGAATTGGTGACTTTCTCAAAACAACACTGGAAAGAAATCTCAGATACAATCATAGGTTGGGATAACATAATCCAGAAGATTGTTGCCAAACAACATAGGGAAAAATTGGATAGAAGAAGCCAGCTGGTTTCACAGGATGCTACCACCCGTTATCTTGAGTTTATGGAGAAATTTCCAGACTTGGTGAACCGTGTTCCCTTATCCCATATCGCCTCCTACCTGGGTATTACGCAATCTTCTTTGAGCAGAATAAGGAAAAACATTGGCTAAAATTTGCTTTTTGCCATTTGGCAAATGATTCCATTTTTTGATGATCAACCTTTGTTTTATCAATCATTTAAACAAGCAGAAATGGAATCAAGAAAATTAGGAACGAGAGGATTAGAGGTGTCATCATTGGGGTTTGGCTGTATGGGATTGAGTTTTCCCGGTGCCCCTGAAAAAAGCGAATCCATAAAAGTGATTCGGACAGCCTTTGAAAATGGTATTACTTTTTTCGATACGGCACAACGCTACGGAGACAATGAACTTCTGGTGGGAGAAGCACTTGCTCCCTTGGGGGATAAAGTGAAAATAGCTACCAAATTTGGGTTCAAAGGAGGTGCCTTAGAGTTTAAAATTGAC
This sequence comes from Algoriphagus sp. AGSA1, assembly GCF_021390545.1. Lineage (GTDB taxonomy): Bacteria > Bacteroidota > Bacteroidia > Cytophagales > Cyclobacteriaceae > Algoriphagus. The sequence continues at coordinate 239,343 of NZ_JAJUWR010000002.1, forward strand.
AGCAGTCCAGAAAATATAAGAGCCTCTGCGGAAGCATCTTTGAGACGATTGAAAACAGATTGTATTGATTTGTTTTACCAACATAGGATGGATCCCAATGTGCCTATGGAAGATGTGGCAGGCACCGTAAAAGATTTGATTCAGGAAGGGAAAGTGAAATATTTCGGGCTTTCTGAGCCGGATACGACTTCTATTCGCAGGGCTCATGAGGAATTACCCGTCACAGCGGTACAGAGTGAATATTCCATGTTTTACCGTGCGCCTGAACAAGACATCATTGGCACACTGGAAGAGTTAGGCATCGGCTTAGTGCCTTTTAGTCCATTGGGCAAAGGCTTTTTAACAGGAGCAATAACGGCTGAGACTAAATTTGATGAAAAAGATCCCAGAAATATGTCCCCCCGCTTTGACGAGGAAAACAGAAAAGCGAATCAGGCCTTGGTTGATCTAGTAGTGTTAGTAGCCAAGGAGAAAGCCGTTTCCCCGGCCCAAATTGCCTTGGCGTGGCTATTGGCCCAGAAACCATTCATAGTCCCTATTCCCGGAACTTCCAAAGCTCATCGGATACAAGAGAATATTGCCGGGGCAAGAATATCTTTCTCAAATGATGAACTCAATGCGATCAATAGGGCATTGGAGAAAATCAATATTGTGGGAGACCGCTATCCAAAAGCGGTTCAAAGCAAAATCGGGAAATAGAAGCACGATGAAATAACCTGAAATCAATGGTTGTGATACACAAACGGTTTGGGTGAAAACTCAAACCGTTTTTTTGGGTACCCTAGCTTCCGAAAATATTCCGTGGACGATTCGTTATCATGATTTTTTCTTTCAACTGTCAGGAAATCAGTCGTTTGATTTTTTGTCTTCCGGTCTTGAAACTGGAAATTAAACCTAAAATTGCCCTCTGCCAATCATCTTCTTTATCACAAATTCCTCAAAAAAGTAATTGCGGTAAACATCGCCGATTGGTATTTCATTTTCTTGAATGAATACAGTGTTGTTATCAAACGAGTCAATGTGCCGTACATTGATGATGTAGGATTTACTTGTCCTGACAAAGAGCGTAGAGGGGAGTTGGTCGTGGATGGTTTTTATGTTCATCGCGGTGATAATCTTTTTTTCCCCAGTGTGTAGCACCACATAATCTTTAAGCCCTTGAATAAAGAAAATATCCTTGAAATAGATTTTAAAGGTTCTTCGATCTGCCCTCACAAAAAAGTAGTCAGCTGCAATACGTTCGATATTGCTGCCGAACTGATCTGCTGCAAGTAATTTGAAATGAGAGATTGCCTTTTCTACCGCTTTCTTAAACCTGTCAAACCGCACGGGTTTGATCAAATAATCGAGTGCGTCCACCTCATAACTGTCAAGAGCAAATTCACTGAAGGCTGTGGTGAAGATAACCAGTGAGTTGCTGGGAATGGTTTTGGCAAAATCAATCCCATTGGTGCCGGGCATTTGAATATCCAGAAAGATAAGATCCACAGAATTATCCGCTAAATAGGCAGCGGCGGCGTTGGCACTGCTGAAACTGCCAAGCAAATGGAGATCTTTAACTTTACTCACTAAGGATTGGATAGCTTCTCTGGCTAGAGGTTCGTCATCCACAATCATGCAGGTCATCATAGGCTGATGGTTAATGATACACCATAGGTGTCGGTAGTATCGTCTATTTGTAGAATATGTTTCCCGGGGTAGATCAGTTCGAGTCTTCGCTTTACATTTGCCAATCCTAGCCCCCCTTTCTCTTTTCGTGCTGTTGGGATCCCCGGCTTGGAATTGATGCAGTTGAATTTCAATTCTTCATTGCTTACATCAAAATACAACTGCACAAACGATTTTTTCTCTAAGTCCATATTGTGTTTGATGGCATTTTCTACAAATGTGACCAGGAGTAAGGGGGCGATTTGAACTCCGCTCAGTTCCCCTTGTTTCGAGATCAGGTATTCAAAATTGTCCCTTCTTATTTGTTCCAGACTTAATAGATCCTCCAAAAAATGAATGTCGGCGGTCAGCAGTACACGGGATCTTGCACTGTCATAGAGCTGATATCGGAGTAGGTCACTCAGCTTCATGAGTACCTGCGAGGCTTTTATTGGATCTTTTTGGGTGAGTACGTTCGCATTGTTGAGCATGTTGAAGAGAAAGTGCGGGTTGATCTGGTTTTTAAGCTGCTCCATTTCTGATCTCAGCGTCGTTTTTTCCAACTCGTTTATCCGGTGGCTATCGAGAATAGAGCGTTGAAACAGTTTAATTGCCGTGGAAGCCATCGTAAGTACCAGGACTACAAATGAAACAGAAAGCATTCCGGCAGCTTCTCTATAGGCATCAGCCCTTCTATAGGAAGCCAAAATTTCCCAGCTGATAAAGTAGATGACAGAGATAATGGCAATGGTGGAAATTAGCGATAATGCATAGGCGAAATAGCGGTTGGTGAAGAAAAATCGGGGGACATACCAATACATGTTCAGATAAAACAACAAAACAAAAACCAACACAAGCCCACTACTGATAATGGACTGAACCGGTTCAATAAATTGCGGTTGGCTATTGAATAAAACTAAGGTGATGAATATGATCAATGAAATATGGCGCGCCAACCTGTAGTCGGAAGAAACAAAAAATTTATATACCCAATCTTTTTCCATCACTGAACTTTTTTCTGAATTTCTCATAATATCTATCGCAGAGTAGTAGGTACAGGGAAATAGCTTTTAACCCAAAACCCTTATAGATCCTGCAAACTATAGGTCAAAAACCGACAAAATCAGTATGCTTGCTTTCAAGAGGATCAACCCTTGCAAGGGCTCTTCCGGCAAGGTCTATTATAGACGATGTTTCCTGACAGTAGGTAAAACTAAAACAGATTTTGGGACAAACCCTCTTTTTTATACCAAAGCCTCTGCCTATTAGATGAAACCCGATAAAACGGTTACTTGCAGAGCTCGTTTATGATTGGTTTTTGGACTGGGCAGATTTTGATCTCCGGTATTGATATTCTTTTTATGTGTTTATAATTGTTTTTCAATGGTCACATGGAATCTCGCCCGGGGAATAATCATCCCTTTGTGTGTCGCCTTCGACATGCTCGATTTCATGTGTTTATATTTTGTATGGGATACATGGGATCTTTGACGATTAATCCGCCAGTCGGCGGAGCCTAGTGTGTTCAATGATGATTTTAATCGTGTCTATTTTATATGATTATCCCCTTTGTACCAGCATTGGGATAAAAGCATCATTTGTTTAGGAAAGGCTAGCGTCAAGGCCACTTTTGTTATCGGCCTGCCTGCCGGCAAAGGCAGGTCTTCCTGCCCGTAAAACAAGAAAAATACGGCTACTGGTATCATTGCGGATATACATGTCTTTTTACAATCTGGAATAGGAGTTCGACCGCCCGTTTTTTGCTCTTTTTAGTATTAGAAAGCAGGTCTCTGTGCCCCGAAACCCATTTGCTATAAAACCTAGCCCATTTGGTATAATTCCAAAATAGGGTGTTGGAATGGCGGCTACTTTAGCACTCATCGAAAGCAAAATCCAGAAGCAAATAATTATAAGTGCTATGAAGAAGACCAAACCATTACCACATCGACAACTACTTTCCAAGAGCTTGAAAACAAGCCGTTCACAAAGCCATCCAATGAGAAACACTGGTTTTTCTTTAGGTCGTTTTTGGCTACAACATAAACGTTTTTGGCTAAACCTCTTTGGAAAAGGCGAGCCAATTTTGTTTCGTCAATATCAGGATATGAATTTACAAAAGATACGCGGCATGAATCTTTACAGACCGAAAGAAAGAAATTTTTACAGATCAGATAAAATCCTGATGTTGACTCTGATACTGAGTATGATCAGCGTCCTGTCAGTTGCCCAGTCAACAGGAAATCTTAAAGGTAAAGTTATTGAACAAACTACAAAGCAACCTATGGTAGGCGTGACGGTTAAGTTGGACGATACCCAATTTGGTGCGATTACCGATATCGATGGTGTTTTTTCTATAGCCAACGTGCCCTCTGGGTCCTATTCACTCACATTTTCATTTATTGGCTTTCAGACAAAAAAGGTAACTGATATTGTCATTTCAGGCAGTAAAACATACTATGCTGAATTCGAGATGCTGGATGATGTTGGCGAGCTAGGCGAAGTGACGGTAGTCGCCTTTAAGGGTGAGAATAATCCGTTAACGCCAGTATCCGCTTTTTCATATTCCAGGGAGGAAATCTTCCGAAATGCAGGATCACAAGGGGATATCATGAGGGCTCTGGCGGTCTTACCCGGTGTAGTCAGTGCCGGGGCCCAATTCTCAGCCATAGCGGCAAGAGGCCAGGGTACGCAGGACAACGTATATATGGTGGATGATATGCCCATGTTCAATCTGTCCCACTTGGAGGCAGAGGGTATCTCCTCGGGTTTCAATGACCCCAACGGCGGTAGGTTTAGTATTTTCGCCCCCCGTGTAGTGGATAATGTTCAGTTCCAGAATGGTGGGTTTGATGCCACATTTGGTCGGAAATCTTCCTCATACCTTGGGCTTGGCATCAAAGAAGGAAATAGGGAAAGCAGTTCTTTTAGTGCGCAGTTGGAGCTTTTGGGAGTGACACTGATTTATGATGGTCCGCTTACCAAAAAGACAAGCCTTTTTACTTCTGCACGCTACCAGAATTTCGCAGGTGTGGCTAGCATCACAGGGGTGCCCAATATGGGATCGATATCGCTGGGCGATTATCTGGTAAAAACGACCACGGAGATCAATACCAAAAACAGGCTTTCCTTTATTGCCATGTACAATCCTGAGCGACCCAGCAGGTGGATTGATGATATCGAGGCAGGTACCAATATCAATGATGACAACAGTGCGGGACAGGTTCTCTATAACCATCGAGGAAGCAATACCTTGGTAGGTCTGAATCTGCGTACACTGACCAGTACATCCAGTTATTGGAAAAATGTACTTTATTTCCGCGCTTCTACCGTGGACAACAGATTCGGCTATTATACTCCCTCTCTTACTTCTGACGGAGAAATACTGGATCCGGCGTTTGGTGCATACAGGGATGATCTCAGAACTATAAAAAATGACCAGCAGGAGATAGGGTACCGGTCCATCTATACCAAGAATTACGATAAAGTCACTTTAACAGCGGGGATTGATGCCATTGCCGTCAATTTGGATTATGAGCGAAATCTAGCCCGAACCGATACGCTTTATACCTTCAGATCCACTGATTTTCGTCCTGACCCTTCCCGGTATTTTCAGATTTTAGATCCGGCTCGCTACAATTCCTCCTTCGAAAATACGGCTTTCAACGGTTCGGCATATGCCAGTCTTTCTTGGAATGTCACTAAGCGACTTACCTTAAATCCTGGGCTTCGCTACGATTTCACAGGATTTGCTGAGCAGCACACCATTTCACCGAGATTAAGTGGTAGTCTGTTATTGGGAGATAGACAGAGTATCAATTTTGCCACCGGTATTTATTATCAGGATGTGGCCTATTCCAATGTCGCCGCACAAAGTTTTGGTGATGTAATCAAAAATGAGCGGACTATACAAAGTATCCTTGGCTATAAGATGCAATTTTCAGGAGACTTGAAGCTTGTGGCCGAGGCCTGGCACAAGCAGTTTGATGATTTGGTCGTACAGCCCAACAGGGCTGAAAGCTATCTGACAAATGACGGTACTGGCTATGCCTATGGAGCTGATTTCAGTTTGATCAAAAGACTTTCAAAAAAGTATTATGGCCAAGTAAGTTATTCTTACATGCAAAGTGTACGGGATGATAACGACGGGTATGGAGAATATGATTTTACATTCAACATACCGCATGTGTTCAGTGCCTTGGCAAGTTATAAGCCAAATGAGAAGTGGGTGCTGTCGGCCAAGTTCAGGTACTCAACAGGGCGTCCGATTGATGATTATATAATCCATGAAAATGTTTTTAATGACATGAACATGTTGCGGTATTCGCAGGAACTAACCTCCAGAAACGGAAGGTTGCTGGACGATTTTGTAAGCTTTGATATCCGGGCAGACTACAATATACAGATGAGGCGAAGTGCCCTGACCGTGTTTCTGGACATCACCGACATCCAAAATACATTCAATGTGAATTTTGAACAGTTTATCCCACTCACTGGTCAGATTTCACGCTCAGGACTTGGGATGTTTCCCACGTTTGGACTGAAAATCGAACTGTAATTCCATAGATAACAGCACGCAATAATAAAAAGGCCGAATTGCATTTAAGAAGATTCATTGCAGGCCGAAAAATACCCCGTCAATCTAAATCCAACAATATGAAGGTAAGCCTAATCATCAATGAAAAACCAATAGTATTGGAAGCCGATCCGGATATGCCCCTACTGTGGGCAGTGAGAGATCTGGCTAATTTAAAAGGTACCAAGTTTGGCTGTGGCAAAGCGCTGTGTGGTGCTTGCTCACTGTATGTGGATGGAGATTTGATAAGGTCTTGTTCCTACCCGGTAAAAATGGCTGAGGGCAAACAAATAACAACCATCGAAGGGCTTTCTGAAGACGAAACCAATCTACATCCGGTACAACAGGCCTGGATGGAAATCCAAGTACCTCAATGTGGCTACTGCCAGCCCGGGTTTATGATGGCCGCAGCCAAACTCTTGGAAGAAAATCCAACCCCAACAGTGGAGGAAATCAAGAACGGAATTTCAAATATCTGCCGCTGTGGTACCCACCCACGAATAATCAATGCAATTCTTCTGGCTTCTAAAATCAAAGCTCATGGATCGATCAAATAAGGGCTCCAAAAAGGGGATTTCCAGAAGAAAGTTTCTGAAAGGTGCTGGAATTGGCGTGTCAGGTACTATGGCCCTGCTTTATTTTGGAAGGTCTTTCATACGAAGGGGGCTGAGTGGTTTCGTGGCAGAAATGGATATGCCCTCAGGGATTTCTGAATTTGACCATCACTTATGGTTTGAAGTAAATTCAGATAATACAGTCACTATGAAATCCCCTAAAGTAGAAATGGGGCAGGGTATTTTTACCGGCTTTGCCATGTTGGCGGCTGAAGAACTGGACATGGAATTGGATAAAATTAAAGTAGTCCATGCTTCCTCTTCCAACGGCATTATTGGAAATACCGGTGTGAGCAACAGTACTTCTTCCCTGTATGTCAGCATACGGGAAGTTGCGGCCACTTTGCGTGAAACCCTAAAGCTTCAAGCCTCCAAGCTGTGGGGGGTAGAGCCTCAATCAATCTCGACCAAAAATGGAGTTTTGACCTCCTCCGGCAATGAAATAACCTATGCTGACCTGGCAAAACAAACTTCAAATTGGGAGACAGCCAATACCCCTGCTTTACGGCCAGCTTCATCTTTTAAATACGTGGGTAAAGAACACAAGAGGATTGATTTGTTGGATAAAGTATTGGGAAAACCGATTTACGGTATTGACACCTCTCTTCCCAATATGGTTTACGGGGCGGTAATGTATAGCCCCTATATAGGAGGAAAATTAAAAAATGCGGATTTAACCGGGGCTGAGAACGCAGGTGGCGTTTTGAAAGTAGTTCAGGATAAAGAGTGGATTGGAGTGGTAGCCACTACCAGATTTGAAGCTGAAAGAGCACTTTCCAGGGTGAAGGCAAATTGGGATTATAATCCAAACTATTCCACTAAAAATGCCATAGAAGCGGTAACAGTGGGTATTGGCACGGAGGTGAATATGCAAAAGGAGGGCAATATCAATCGTATTCAATCAAAAGAAATTAAAAGTGAATACCGGACTCCCATTGGTTTTCATGCCGGCATGGAGCCAAGTATTGTAGTGGCGGACGTGGTGGATGACAAGGTTACGGTCTATACCTCCCACCAACATCTCCCTTTCATGCAGCAATCCATTTCAGATGCTTTGGGATTCGATAGTAAAAACATAGTAATGGTGCCTGCTTTTTTGGGGGGAGGATTTGGCAGAAAGACTTTCAAACACAATGCGGTGGAGGCCACCAGACTATCCCAAGCCGTAGGCAGACCTGTTCATCTACTTTACAATCGACAGCAGGAGTTTCAAAATGGATTTGTAAGGCCAAACACCCATCATATACTTAGTGGGAAATTAGACAATGAAGGCAAAATTCTGGCAATGCAGCATGAATTTGCCTCTGGTCCGATGGGGTTCATGGCCATGCCGAAAATTGTGGAGCCCATTTTAGGAGCAGACTTTATTGTAGCTGGCCATGGTGGGCGGATTGGGTATGCTATTGAAAACCTAAGGACCACCATGTGGCAAAGTAAACTGCCCTTTGAGACAAGTATGTGGAGAGGAGTGGGCATGTTTGCCAACACCTTTGCCATAGAGAGCTTTATGGATGAATTGGCTAACCAAGCCGGTATAGATCCTATAAAATTCAGACTTGATCATTGCGGCGATACAGTCCGACAGACCAGGAGAAGAAAAATCCTTGAACTAATTCGGGAAAAATCAGGATGGGACAATCCCTCACCCAGCGAAATTGGAAAGGGTATGGCCGTTTGTGATGATCATAAGACAATCGCTGCGGCAGTAGTGGAGATAAAAATTGAAGAAGGGAAGATTGTAGTTACCAAGGTATATCAGGCCATCGATCCGGGTGTAATTATTAATCCCGCTGGTATCCGTCAGCAAGTCGAGGGGGCTACGATGATGGCTATCAGTGCAGGCTTACATGAACAGGGAACAATAGAAAAGGGCCAGTTCGTAGAAACCAACTTTCATAATTATAAAGTTGCATCGCTAAGGGATACACCGGATATCGAAGTGATCCTGCATCAAGGTTCTGACCAGCCTTCGGGAGTTGGTGAACCTCCTATTTCGCCTATTGCTCCTGCTATCGCAAATGCCATTTTCAAGTTAACGGGAAAAAGACTTCGAACTTTGCCCCTGCAAATGGCCTTGGAAGATTCCAAGTGATTTGAACCAAACTATCAGTGTAAAACCGGTCACACTATTTGCAGGGGATGAAACTCAGGTCGGAGTACAATCCGATAGCATGGATATTCCCGGCTGATGTTTTATTTATTGGGAATTGCAAGCCGCCTGGCACCGAATTTCTTCCTAAGATTCGGCCACCGGGAATTTGAACGATTTAAATCACTCAACAGTATCAAATAAGTTGATATCAGGTATCAGGAAACGTCTCGAAATCCTGAAAATTATCACCAAACAAGACATTTACCGACCACTTAAATTAAATTATCATGAAATCGAGCATGACGCAAGCGACACACAGAGGGATGATTATTCGCCTGGCGAGATTCTCCCGAAGAAAAATCGGGACAGGCTATCTGACCATTAAAAATCAAAATATAAACAGATGAAATACCCATGTCGAACGGTCGACACACAGGAGCATGATTATCCGAGGGTATTCCCTGCCCTCCGGGAGGCGGGCACCTGCCTGCCGGCAAAGGCAAGTCAGACCAATAAAAATCAAATTATAAACAGATGAAAATAGTAAGCATAGTACTCTTGATTATTTCTGCATTCCTGAGTTTCAAGCACGGATGGGATGCGTTTCAGCCTGCAAATGCGCAGCAGGCCCAAATGATGTCAGACTTGGGAATTACCAAAGGCGTGATGCCGTATTTTGGTGTTTTCTCCATCCTTCTTGGCTTGATGTTGTTCTTCCCGCAAACATTCCTGGTAAGCAACATTCTAAATGCAGTGACCATCGTCTTGATCATGGCGCTATCGCTCAATGCTGGGAATTACAAAATGGCTTTGATAGAAATCCCGTTTCTGGCCATGCCGCTGGTGATGATTTGGTTGAAATATCCTTTTAAATCCTGAAAAAACTCACCTATGAAAAACGCCGCACCATACAGAATAAAGACCATTACAGAAGGACATCGGTTGATCGGCTTGGATATGCCAAAGCATCCTTTGATCAGTCTGGTGGATGTCTCCCAATTTAAAAATCATGTGGATGTGCATGCTGTGATCTTTGATTTCTACGCCATATCCATCAAGAGAGGCTGTGACCACTTGCTCTACGGCCAGCAAAAATATGACTTTGATGAAGGATTGATGGCTTTTATGTCACCGGGTCAGATATTGCGGGGAGAAGAGGGGGGAGTCCCGGCAGGACTTCGGGGCTGGATGCTTTTTTTCCATCCGGATTTGTTGTGGAATACTCCTTTAGCTAAAAAAATCAAGCAATACGACTTCTTTGGCTATGCATCCAATGAGGCACTTTTCCTCTCTGAAAAAGAAGAACTCATCATCAATGATATCATTGGCAAGATCAAGCAGGAATACGATTCGAATATCGATGGGTTCAGTCAGGGTATAATCGTCGCACATCTTGAAACGCTGTTGAGTTATGCCGAGCGTTTTTACAACCGACAGTTTATCACCCGGAAAAAAGCCAGTCATCAGCTACTTGATCAAATGGAGGAGTTGCTGACCAATTATTTCAATGGGGATGATTTGGTGTCTAGGGGGCTTCCTTCGGTACAATTCCTGGCCGATAAGCTGAATGTATCATCCAGTTATCTAAGTAGCCTGTTGAAATCACTGACCGGACAGACGGCTCAGCAGCATATCCATGAGAAGCTGATCGAAAAGGCAAAAGAAAAACTGTCAACCTCACAATTGACTGTCAGCGAGATAGCCTATGACCTGGGTTTTGAGCACCCGCAGTCGTTCAGCAAACTGTTCAAGGCGAAGACCAAAGTCTCACCATTGGAATTCAGACAGTCTTTCAATTAACTCAAATACGACCTCTAACTCAAATACAACCTCGCCGAACTGTCCTTTCCCTGACAAATAGTTTCCATTCCATGTCTAAAATCACTAATACCCCCGCTTTAGCCCATCCTTCCATTTCCCAAGGAAACAAAGTCAGTTCAACTATTCTCCGTTGGTCGGGCATTGCATTGGTTGCCACTGTTTGGATCAGTGCCGCACTGTTTGGACTGTATATTTTGGCATTTTATGCATCTGCACTTTATGAGGGCGAAATGGTAAGGTGGAATCACGTTCTCCCCAACTTATATGAAGAAAATTCTGTGGGTGCGACCGCAGGAATCGGGATTCATTTTGCTGCAGGGGGTATGCTATTGCTATTGGGCAGTATACAGCTGATCGACAGGGTTCGGGTCAATTTTCCTTCCGTACACCGTTTGCTGGGAAAAATCTATATTATTTCAAGTCTTTTGACGGCAGTTGGAGGATTGACATTCATTCTAATCCGGGGCACCGTCGGAGGGTTGGTGATGGATATCGGTTTTTCCTTATATGGAGTTCTGACGGGAATCTCTGCGATTCAAACTTATCACCATGCTGTAAAAGGTCGTTTTGTGAAGCATAGAGCTTGGGCATTGCGACTGTATGCACTGGCCATTGGTTCATGGATTTATCGAATGGATTACGGGTTCTGGACTTTGTTAACGGGGGGAATGGGGCGTGGGATGAATTTCAGTGGCCCATTTGACCATATCATGGACTTTTTCTTCTATGTCCCCAACCTTCTCGTAGCGGAGTTGTTTATACGGGTTAATCGCTTTAAGACAAATTCATTTCTACAAATAATTGCTTCCCTGGTTCTTCTCTTTGCCACCGGCTTTATTTTACTGGGTACTTATTTTATCACACTACGGTCTTGGGGACCGGCGATAATCAATTGGATTTCTGCTTTTTAAACTAACACTATAATTGTATATGAAGCGAGTAGGGTAATGGAATTATCTAAGGTTTAGTATCGGAAGTCAACTCTATGTATTCTATTCCGAATATTGGATACATATTACTGACAATCGGATACTTTTCAGGCTACCTACTTTCCCAACTTTACATCATAATTTAAAATGGTAGAAAATGAAGGTAATCTTAATAACAGGCGCATCGGGTGGGATAGGGGAAGCCATTGCGCACAAGTTGGCAGAAAGAAAACACAACCTATTACTGGTGGCCCGTAACGCCAGTAAGCTAGGCACTCAGTGCAAACAGATGGCTGAAAGGTATGGCATCCATGCCCAATATATTGCGGCGGATTTGGCAAAACCAGGTTCTGCCGAACAGCTTTTTTTGGAAACGAGGCAACGTGGGCTGGAAGTGGATATGCTCATCAACAATGCCGGTATCGGTTCTGGGGGAGAATTCTCCGAACTAGCCTTGGAGTCGGAATTGGAACTGTTACAGCTCAATATTTCATCTTTGGTGGCGCTGACCCATTTGTTCCTGCAGGAGATGAAAGCACGCAACAGCGGGACTATCATCAACGTGGCTTCTATGGCATCATTTATACCGATTCCGTATATGGCCACCTATGCAGCCAGCAAGGTTTTTGTCCGCCACTTTACCCAGGCATTGACCCAGGAATGCAAGCCCTACAAGGTACACGTGATGTTGCTCTGTCCCGGCTTGACCAAAACCAATTTTAACAGCGCTGCCGGTATTGACGGCGAAGTGGGAAAGAGACTGAATGCGGAATATAACAGTTCTACGCCTTTGCAAACCCCAGAACAAGTAGCTGAAGAGCTATTGACTGCGTTGGATAAGAAAAAGGATTACATTGTATCAGGAAGAATGAACAGAATGGCAAGCCGCTTATCAGCTTTACTTCCAAGCACTTTTTTAGCCAAGAGTTTTGCCAGATCGTACAGGAAAAAGTAGCCAATAATATAACTGAAGAAAAGTGAATTCAACCACCTCAACCATTCATCTCCATTCCATTGCTGATATGCACAAGGCTGTGGGTATTTCCAAGCCGAAGCATCCATTGTTCAGCATTCTTCGTTTTGAAGATTTCCCAAAACCGGCACTCACCCAGCGAACCAAATTGATAAGTGGTTTTTACCAAATCGCATTGAAGAAAGAATGTCCCTGTAAAATGCAATATGGGCAAACACCCTTTGATTTTGATGAAGGCATTATTTCTTGTTTTGCCCCCAAGCAAGTCAGTATTGTTGAGAAAGATTTTGCATTTGCCAAAAAGGGCTGGATCATAAGCATACATCCTGACTTTTTGAGAGCCTATCCGTTAAGCCAGAAAATGAAAAGCTTTGGCTACTTTGATTACGATGTAAATGAAGCTTTGATTCTTTCGGAAGATGAGCAGCAAGCCATAGAGATTATTTTTGGGCAAATTGAACGGGAATATTTGTTGCCTATAGACCGCTTTAGTCAGGATGCACTTATTTCTGCGCTGGATCTGTTGCTTACCCTTTTCAACCGCTATTACAACAGGCAGTTTGTTACCAGGCAAAATAGCAGCAGTGAATTACTCAACCGGGTAGAAAATATATTAAATGCCTATTTTATCGATGCAGAGGGACAGAAGATGCCAACTCCCGCCTATTTGGCATCTCAGCTAAATATGTCCAGTAAGTACCTAAGCGACTGCCTGAAGCAGTTGACAGGGCAGACAGCACAGCAGATTATTCACGATAAGTTGATCGAAAAGGCCAAAGACATTCTGACCACCACCCATCTTTCTGTCAGTGAAATTGCTTACCTCTTAGGCTTTGAGTATCCGCAATCATTTAATAAGCTGTTTAAAAATAAGACAGCTATTTCCCCTTTGGAATTCAGACAGTCGTTTAACTGAAACAGTACTGTTTGGCTTTTTGCCAAATGGCAGGCAAATGCCTAAGCGGCCAAAAGCTCTAATTTTGCAAAATGGATCAGTTATCCTACATCGCCTCATACCTGGGATTACGTAGAGTACCTTAATCAGAATCCGAAAAAGTATCATGTAGAACCTTTTTGTCAAATGACAAAGCAGTTGGACTTTTCAGGACAACAACTTTGGACTTTTCAGGAAAACGGAGGGAAGTTTTTATGCGGAGCTTTGTAGCATAAAATTCTTGAATAATGGAAAATAGAAAAACAGTTTTGGTAACGGGCGGAACGGGCGCCGTAGGTATATGCTGTATTCTTCAATTGCTGCAAAAGGGGTACGATGTAAAAACCACACTTCGGTCGATTGGCAAAAAGAATGGGGTAATTGAAATGCTGAGAACAGCCGGTATTGCTCAGCCAGACCACCTTCAATTTATTGAGGCGGACCTGACAAAAGACAGCAACTGGAATGTGGCAATGAAAGGGTGCCAATACGTTTTACACATTGCTTCCCCTACGCATGCTGGTGCTAATTTACCGGAAGACGAAACAATACGCCCGGCCGTGGAAGGCACACTTCGTGTATTAAAAGCTGCAAGAGATGCCGGAGTGAAACGGGTTGTAATGACTTCCAGTTTTGGTGCGGTCGGGTTCAGTAATAAAAACCCGAAAACGGTAACAACAGAATCTGACTGGACAGACCCCGATGAAAAGGGCTTATCCGTTTATGAGAAATCAAAGGTATTGGCAGAAAAAGCTGCCTGGGATTTTATCAAAAAAGAAGGTGGGGATTTGGAACTGACTGTCATAAACCCGGTTGCGGTTTTTGGCCCTTCATTGGCTTTAAGCCAGTCCCCAAGTCTTGGCATTTTGAAGTTCTTGACGGACGGTTCGGCTAAAGCCATTCCAAATATCCCTTTGAATGTGGTCGATATCCGTGATGTAGCTGACCTGCACGTCCGCGCGATGACCAATCCTAATGCCAGCGGACACCGGTTTATTGCTACTGCAGATGGTGAAATTTCCATGCCTGAAATTGCAAAACTGTTAAAGGATAGTATGCCGGAGATAGCAAAAAAAGTTCCTGTAAGAACATTGCCCAATTGGGTGTTGCGTATTGCAGCATTGGTCAATCCACAAGCCAAGCAATCCGTTGCTTTGTTAACCATAAACCGTAATGTGAGCAATGCTAAGGCTAAAAAAGTATTAGGATGGCAGCCTATTGCTACTAAGGAAGAAGCAATTCTTGCAGCAATGGAAAGTTTGGTAAAATACACTTCTAAAAAATAACCCTATGACTGCAAAGCTATTGAGCGGACTGCTAATTCTACTTTCCGTTTACATTGGTTTTAGCCACGGCATTGGCACCCTCAGAAATGAGGCTTCTCCCGAACAACTGAAAATGATGTCAGAATTGGGGATCACAACCCCTGTGAGACAGGGAATAGCCATATTATCCCTTGTAATGGCTATCCTGATACTCTTCCCGAAAACGTTCTTTCTGGGCAACCTGTTCAGGGCAATAATGATTGTTTCAACAATGGCCCTGTCATTGAAAGCCAATAACTTCAAATTTGCACTGATAGAAATTCCGTTTTTATTGATACCCTTGGTTTTGATTTATCTTGGCCATCCATTTAAAAATGGAAAGCTTTAAGGCGTATTGCTATTCAAAACGAGTATAATGGAACCTCAAATTTTTGCAGAGCAGTTTATTCACGGACATGTGTTTTTCTTTGTATCAAAAGGTACACTGAATTGCTATGACGGCAACAGGAATTATACGTTTCAAACCGGCGAATACTGTCTTGTCCGAAAAAACCGGTTAGCCAGATACAGCGGAGAAAAAGGAAAGGAATTTGAGGTCGTATTTCTTTGTTTTGAAGACGGGTTTATCAGAAAGTTTCAGGAAAAACATCAGGCGGAGGCGACGAAATTCAAGTTAGACGATACGTTCGTAAAAATAAGCGAGGACGCATTGATACCGGAATTCGTCCGTTCCTTAAGGCCCTATTACCATCAGGGAAAAATTGACGAGGCATTTGCAGCTATAAAATATGAAGAACTGCTGATTATTTTATTGCGGAACCAACCGGAATTTGGAGGGCTATTCTTTAACTACGGCACACCCGAAAAAATAAATCTGGAGGAGTTTATGAACCGGAATTATAAATTCAATGTAAGCATTGGGCGATTTGCCTATTTGACCGGACGCAGTTTATCGGCATTCAAAAGGGATTTTAAAGAAAGCTTTGACGAAACGCCAGGCCGCTGGCTGGTCAAAAAGCGATTACAGGAAGCCTGTTTTTTGATAGCCAAAGAAGGCAAAAAACCGTCTGACATATACCTGGATCTGGGCTTTGAGACTTTGTCGCATTTTTCCCACGCATTCAAAAAATTATTCGGGCAGACACCTACCGGAATGTCAAAACACTAAAAACACCCTCAACGTATTAATTACGAGCAATTTCCGAGTGTCAACTGATTGTTTTTCACTGAATGATTGGAAAGAATTGTCAACTACAATCTTATGTTGGGATGAAATCGTA
Source organism: Algoriphagus sp. AGSA1 (assembly GCF_021390545.1). Lineage (GTDB taxonomy): Bacteria > Bacteroidota > Bacteroidia > Cytophagales > Cyclobacteriaceae > Algoriphagus. Next base: position 255,471 of record NZ_JAJUWR010000002.1, read on the forward strand.
AACCCAATTCCAACAAAGGTACTGTTTCAAGTGTAGTGAATCGTGAAGGCAATGTTGCCTATACCTTCATAATATCATCGAGTCTTTTTTGCAAACCTGCAATCACGTTTTTTGTAGCTACTTTTCCAATGGGCAAACGCAAGGGAGGATTTTTTAATGTACTACATTCAATAACAGCCTTTGCAACATCAGCCACATCATCCAGCTCACCAAACCCGGTGTCTATAAATCTTCGGATTTCATTAACAGAGGTTTTTTGATAGGCTTCCATAGGTTCAGCAATACTCAGGCTGTTTCCAAATTCCGTACTGGTAGGGCCGGGTTCTGCAATGGTAAACCTGATATTGAATGCTGCTACATCTTGAGCCGTAGCTTCCACAAAACCTTCGATTCCCCACTTGGATGCATGGTAAAGGCTGAATCCCGGATAGGTAATCTGTCCACCTTCAGAAGATACCTGAATAATATGTCCACCGTCAGGTTGATTTCTTAAAAAGGGAATTAGGGTTTTTATCAGCATAATGGAACCCAATAAATTTACCTCTAGTTGTTTTCTGATAGTCGAACTGTCCAATTCCTCCACTGCTCCAAAAACACCGATACCTGCATTGCTTACTGCAATATCAATTTGTCCTAATTTTTCATAAGCTTCAGCAACAGCTTTTTCAATACTAGTCAGATCCGTTAATTCCAAATAGCCCACATAAAGACTTCCGGGGTAATTTTCGGCTAATTCATTTAACAGTTCCGGCTTTCTAAGTGTGGCAAAAACTGTATTTCCCGCCTCTAGAAGTTGCGCTGTTAGATTACGCCCTATACCGCTTGATGCTCCCGTGATAAACCATTTTTTATTCATAGTAGATTGTATTTACAGGGCAAATTTCGAACTAATGGTCTATTGGCAGTTAACGAAATAAAAAACAATAGTTATAAAAATCAAACTTTTCTATACATGGATGGAGATATACCTTCGTGCTTTTTGAAAAAACCGGAAAAGTGGGTAAGCTCGCGAAAACCCAAAAGATGGGAAATTTCCGAAATATCAAGATCGGTATGCTTTAGGAGTAGCCTCGCTTCCTGTAAAAATCGCTCTTGGATAAGCTGCTTTGTTGAGCTTCCCATGTTTCCCTTCAGAATACGGTTAAGATAGTTCGGATGTACAGACAATGCCTCCGCAAAATCAGTAGCTCTACTTAAAATGCGACCACGTGGGATTATTGCCGTATTAAACTGCTGTTCAAGTAAATCCAGAAATGCTTTGATGATACGTGTTGAAGTTTTATTATGCCTTTCTACGTTCGATTTTTGAGAAGACAACTTCGAAGCAAAATGAAGCAGTTCATATATTTTACTCCTGATCAGATCATACTTGTGCTCATTATCGCTATCATGCGTATCTTCCATCTCACTAAAAATCCCATCTAAACGAAAAAACTGTTCTTCTTCCAATTCAAAGACCTTTAATCCATCTTGTTGGAAAACGGAGTAGGCGTCCAAAGAACCAAAATTATGGAAGAAATCAGTAGTGAAAATACAATAGACCCCGCTGTTTTCCCCATCATTAGGTATCCAGTTATAAGGGCTCAAAGGATTGGCAAAAAAAATTGCATTTTTCCTGACGTTATAGGTTTCTTCAGCAAAATGAATGTTATAGGAGCCCTTGAGTAAATTTATCTTATAAAATGACCTTCGATTGTAAGGTATAGGTTGTAAGGCACATGGATCTTTTTCTGTGATCCGTACAATATTGAAGTTCCCTAGACTAGATTCAAGTCTAATCTCCGATTTATCTAAAAAGTCATTTATACTAATGGTCTGCATTTCCTAAAATTAAAAAAAAACGAAAAATTTCCCGTGTTAATTTCCATGATTCCCCTGTTTTGCATCGGCTAATAAATCCCGGGATAAATGTAAACTTGTCTTACCCCTTCAATCTTTCAAAAGGCGATTATGATAAATTATACAGAAGTATTTCCTCTCAGCAAAGAATTAGTTCCATATATAGAAAGCTTTGTGATAATAAAGCTCAATACTCAAGAAATTGACTCCAAAGAATTTTTATCAAGGCCGGGGGGAAATCTGTTGTTCTCCAGTGTGCCCATTGTAGCAAACGACAAGGTGAGGGATACGAGTGTGGTATTCGGAATAGGTAATAAATCTACTGTCATTAAGTGGAAGGATGCATCTGGCGGTGATGGACTTCTGGTGAAATTCACTCCTTATGGATTAAGTAGGTTTACAGCTATTGCTGCCCCTCAATTAACAAATACTTCGCTATCTGCCAGTAAGATATGGGGAAGTTCTATTCGTGATTTACATGTATTGTAAAAAAATACAAAAATAAAAAAAACAGTTTTGATTACGGGGACTTCTGCAGGCATAGGCAAAGCAACTGCCATTCTCTTAGCAGCAAAAGGATATATAGTTTACGGTGCTGCACGAAGGGTTGAGAGAATGGATGAACTGAAAGGGTTGGACATCAAAACTTTGGCACTGAACCTAGCCAATGAAGTAAAGGATTGGAAGGTCTGTTACCATAAGTTTAATTGCGGTTTGGGTGTAAATCCAGGCCGTTTTTTAAATGAGGACGTATTCTGAAGGCCTTAGGTGCAGTCATGTAACAGGAGGCAATAACATTGATTTCAAAACAACCCACTGCAATTTCCATCACATCGGCATCATTTCCTCATTTCGGCTTCAATAAGTCTTGGTACGGCTACAAGTGCTTGTATAGCAATGTAGAATTTTGCTGTATAAATTTTAAAAACACAAAATGATGCAAGCAAAAGAAACAACAAGCAACAAAAAAGTGGCATTGGTCACAGGAGCCAATCAGGGAATGGGGTTTGAAATAGCAAAAACCCTAGCTGAGAACGGTTATACGGTATATGTTGCTGCACGTAATCTGCAAAATGGTCAGGCTGCAGCGGCTGAAATTCGCCATGGCGCGCGTGCAATTCAGTTAGACATTACAGATAAAAACTCCATCAAAAATGTAAAGACGCAGGTAGAAAAAGATTTTGGATACCTTACCTTATTGATAAACAATGCGGCTATTTCGCATACCGGAAAAGTCCATGGCACGATAGAGGACATGAGAGCAGCCCAAAGGGCCAGCGTAGCGTCTATAGATGAAGTGCGTACCGTGTGGGATACAAATGTATTCGGAACCCTTGCTATATCCCAGGCGCTTTTACCCTTACTCCACAATGCTCCCGCAGCACGAATTGTAAACTTAACAAGTGCCCTGGGATCTTTGACATTACATGCTGATCCTAATTCTCCCTTCCGGGGAGGACTTGACGTGATATATGCAGCATCAAAAACAGCGTTGAATGCCATAAGTCTGTCTTTAGCGATAGAACTGGAAAATTCAAGCGTAAAAGTCAATTTGGTAAGTCCTGGATTTGCTTCAACCCAACTCACCAACTTTCAGGGAACCCAAACTCCAAAAGAAGCAGCTGAAGAACCTATTCGCGTAGCCTTGGATCAAGACGGGCCTTCAGGAACATTCACTACAGCTACCAATAGTACAGTTCCGTGGTAATACCATAAAAATAAAGCGAAGCCTATGAAGCATACGCAGTAGGTTTTGCTTTTTTATACATTTATAAGATGCAAAAGAAGAAAGAAAATCTGAAGCGTTTTCGTACCATATCCGAAATACATCAGGCCTTTGGGATGCCCAAACCACGGCATCCTCTGATCAGTTTAACCCATTTTGATGAAAACAATCCTTTCAATCCTGAAAAGATTCCGGTGTACGATGTGTTGGAGTTTTATAAAATAGCCTTTACCACGGAAAACCGTGGCAGAATGAAATACGGCCAGAATTATTACGATTTTACGGAAGGTAGCATGGTATTTATAGCACCCAATCAAGTGATTGGAAGCTCGGAAGACAGTGATGAGCATTCCTCATACATCCTGCTGATACACCCTGATTTTTTTCTGGGTTATCCATTGGCCGGCAGGATAAAACAGTACGGATACTTTTCTTATGCGGTAAACGAAGCACTGCATTTATCCGATGATGAAAAACAGGTTGTTCTTTCCATTTTGAACATCATAGAACTTGAGTTGAACAGCAGAGTGGATGAATTTAGTCAGGAGGTGATGATCGCACAGATTGAATTGCTATTGAGTTATGCCAATCGTTTTTACAAACGCCAGTTCATCACAAGAAAAGCGGTAAATGATAATTTGTTGCAAAAGCTGGAAGCTATTTTGGACCATTATTTTGACAACGAAAAATCTCTGATGCAGGGAATACCCACAGTTCACTATCTTGCTGATAACTTAAACACTTCGCCGGGTTATTTGAGTGATATGTTGCGTTCTCTTACAGGACAAAATACCCAGCAACACATACATAATAAACTCATTGAAAAGGCGAAAGAAAAACTATCCACGACAGACTTGGCAGTGAGCGAAATTGCCTATCAACTGGGTTTTGAACATCCACAGTCATTTAGCAAACTTTTCAGGACAAAGACCAAACAATCACCTTTGGAGTTTAGGGCTTCGTTTAATTGAGAAATTTCACTTGCATAACTTTTTACTTTCAGCAAATACATCATAACGACAATCCCGAACTTGAACACAACAATCCTCTATCTGAATACATTTTGCGCTAATTAACTTTTGAGCTTTGCATCATCACTTAAAACAAAAAACAATGAGCAAGCAAAAAGTATGGTTTATTACAGGTGCATCTAAAGGGATGGGGCTTGAAATTACAAAAGCTGTTTTAAATAACGGGGGCAAAGTAATCGCAACCTCCAGGAATACAGAAACGCTTTTAGAAAAAATTGCGGACTACAAAGACAATTTACTTCCTGTAAAGTTAGACATCACCAATGAAACAGCTATTGAAAACGCTATTGCCAATGGCATCGCGAAATTTGGCCAAATAGACGTTGTGGTGAATAATGCAGGATATAACCTTTTGGGAAATCTCGAAGAACTAAGCGATGCGGAGTTTCGAAATACAATGAATGTAAATGTTTTTGCAGTGGCTAACATCATTAGAAGCGTATTACCCCACTTGCGTAAGCAAAAATCAGGGCATATCATCAACACGGCTTCTATGATGGGCTATACCAGTTATCCCGCTAACGGGAGCTATAGTGCATCAAAATTTGCTGTGATTGGATTATCAGAAGCACTTGCACAAGAAGTTGCTCCTTTTGGGATAAAAGTTACCATCCTTGCACCCGGCACCTTCCGTACAAGTTTTATGAATGAGGAAAGTCTGCATGTCGCGAAAAATAAGATTGACGCATACAACTTAGAACAACAGGTTGAACTGTTTAGGGGATTTGACGGCAAACAATTGGGCGACCCTGAGAAATTGGCAGAAGTACTGCTTAAAATTACTGAAATGGAAAACCCGCCCCTGCATCTCCCATTAGGTTCAGATAGCTACAACGCTATTGTAGAGCTACGCAAAAATGAGCAAATAGAATTGGAAAACTGGAAAGCCTTATCTTTATCTACTGATTTTAAATAATTATGGCGTGAAAAAAGCTGCTCCTTACAGAATTCAGTCAATTTCAGAGCTTCATGGTTTATTCAGCTTGCCAAAGCCCGATCACCCATTGATTAGTGTTATTGATTTTGAATTGCTGAAATTCGCAAACAATCAAATCTGGAACAGCTTTTACTACGATTTCTATTGTGTAGCCTGTAAAAAAGGAGCTTCAGGAAAGTTCAAATACGGGCAAGGGCATTATGATTTCGATGAGGGCGTGATGAGCTTCACCAAACCGGGTCAGATTTTTTCCGTCACGAATGCCACCAATGACCCCGTATCAGGCTATATGCTCATCTTTAAACCTGATCTAATCAGGCACTATGAATTGGGCAAGGTAATTGGCAACTATGGGTTCTTTTCCTATGCTACTTCAGAGGCTCTTCATCTTTCAGAAAAGGAAGATAAAATAATCATGAGGCTTTTGCACCAAATCCAGGATGAACTAAAAAACAATATTGACCATTACAGCCAAGATTTAATTGTTTCGCATATCGACCTGCTTCTCCATTATGCAAAGCGTTTTCACCATAGACAGTTTCTTACCCGTAAAGCAACAAATAACGACTTGTTGGTTAAAGTAGAAGAAATCCTGAACAATTATTTCAATACTGGAACGCCTCTTGACAGCGGGTTGCCTACCGTTCAGTTTTTAGCCAATGAAGTGAAACTTTCGCCCAGTTATTTAAGTGACCTGCTGCGAAACCTCACTGGCCACAATGCCCAACAGTACATCCAAAATCATTTGATAGATAAGGCAAAAGAATTATTGACAACCAGCAATTGTAGCGTCAGCGAAATAGCATATCATTTAGGATTTGAATACCCTCAATCTTTCAGTAAGCTATTTAAAAAGAATACCAATCAAACGCCTTTGCAGTTTAGAGCATCTTTTAACTAATACCCTCTTACGGTTTAGTCTTTAGCTTAACAAATGTCCTTTTCGGCAGAATTTTAGCAACACCGGAATTTGAAATAGAGTCATCAGTTTTCTTGCCAAATACATCAGTCAATACACGAGACTGGTTTACTTTCAGTTGATTTAGTGTCAGAGTGGTCATCCTAATTCTGCCAGGACTTTTTCGAGCAGCTTTTTGGTTGCCAAAATTCCCTGATCATTAGGTAAATAGCTTTGGTCTCCGCCTAAATCTCTCATGAGACCACCTTCGTATTCAATTCCAACATATCCCCCCGACCATCCTGAAGCCTTGATAAGCTCAAACATCTTGAAAAAATCAGTATCCAAGTCATTTCCTTCCGCATCAAATCGGTGTGTCTTTGCGCTTACTCCTTTTGAATACGGCATCATCTTTTTTACACCCTCATATCGGTCGTATTCACGAAGGCAGGTAGTGTTGATCAGGCTTTTTAGGTCAGCTCCGTCCGGTTTGCTTCGTTCAAGACAAAAATTCCCAAAATCAGGCAAAAGCCCTTTAAATGAAGAAGGTACCTGGGAAAGAATCCCGATCAACCAGTCAGGATCTGTAGAGTACCCAAAATGGTTTTCTACAATGACATGGATTTCTGCTTTTTCCGCATATTCCAAAAGGGAATTATAGCCATCCGCGGCCGCTTTGGCGACTTCTTCCGGGGTTCCTTCTTCTGCTTTTCCCGTCAAGGCTGCCATTGTATCCCCAAAATTAACACGGATAGCGTCGCAATCCAGGTATTTGGCCGCATCTATCCAGCTATAATGCCCTTCCACTGCTTTCTTTCTTATAGCTGGGTCTAATGAGGCAATATTTTCTGCATCTACCATAATCAGATGGTTTTTTGCTCCCAAATCATTACAGATGCTCTTCAGTTCCTTCATGAAAACAGGGTCCAGATGCTTGTTGTTAAAGAATCCGGACACATATTCCAACGTGTTGATTCCAAACTCATTCACTGCCCGCTGGGGGAAATCGAACATGCTCATATTCCCGGAAAATAATTCGGAAGCGAATGAAAACTGGGCAAGGGATAATTCGAATGTAAACTTGCGTTGATCTACATTTCCTGCAGTCAACATATTGGGTAAAATACCGGCAAGGCCATAGCCACCGGCAGCAAGTCCCATTCTATTGATAAATTCCCGTCTCGATAATTCCATAGTTTGAAAGTTTTGATTGTAAATTTAGTTTGCTTCAAAAGTCACTGAAAAGGGCACAAACAAGGCACCTTTGGATTGGTCGTTTCTAAATATAAAATACAGGTCATGTATTCCTTGCCTGGGTGGTATGGGGACCCGGTAGGAAGGTGGCTCTGAGTTTCCGGTAAGCAGATCAGGATCGCTGGATGGGTTAATAAATTCTGTTTGACCTAATAATGGCCCTTCCGGACTCCCTGTCCGGACTTCGATGACGCCTCCCTGAGAATTTAACTGTTCAACAGGTGCTGCAACTTGCAAGGAGATTGCCTGAATGGCTGTAAGATCAATTTCCTTAAATCCCGCAAAAGTATTGGGAGCTGTAACAATCAACAGGTTAGCCTCTCCCATCTTAAATTTCATGATTGTAGGAGATACTTCATCCGCATTACCAAGCAGAAGCGTAGGGCTTCTCAATTCAACGGCAGCGGCTCCGGTGATGGAGGGTACTCCATTGTAGCCTTTGTCTGTGTAGGTAGCACTGAGTTTAAATACAGTATGATCTGATTTTAATCCTCCGGAGTTATGGGGTATTACCTCTCCTTTGGTTGGAAGTAGTTTTGGCTCTTCCGGATTTTCTGCCAAGCTTAGTATGTATCGTACCATTTGATCTGCATCCTCCTCACTGAGTGCAGGGTGAGGTGACATCGGGATTTCTCCCCAAATTCCTGCCCCGCCCTTTATGATTTTTTCTGAAAGTTTTTTAGAAGCTTCCGGATCAGATTTGTATTTGGTGGCAACATCCAGATAGGATGGACCGACTGATTTTTTGTCGGTCATATGGCAGGCATTGCAGTCGCTTTTGTCTATCAAAACCCTACCCGGAAGTACTTCCTGAGGACTATGTGGATTGGCTCCGGCAGTGTGTGAACCGGCTTTCGGTTCTCCGATGTCGTGATATCCGCTTGTTACCAAGACTGATTCTTCGGCGATTTGATTGGTTTTGAGTGCCCCATCCTCTTGGTCATATACCTCAACTTCATAAGTGATTTTTTTCCCAGGGAAGAAGAAAGTCTGGTTGCTTCCCGGCAATCTCAACGTGACGTTCGGAGGTTCATTTCCGGCTGTCAGACTCAATTCTTGACTCGATTGCAGTCCTTTTGAATCCGTTACGGTGAGTTTTGCCTGGTATTTTCCAGGATCATTAAACTGGAATGTGGGGTCAGGGTCTTCCAAAAGGGCTAAAGTCTCTCCGTTCGGTGAGTAGATTTCCCAAGAATACTCCAGGGAGTCCTGATCATAATCCAGAGTCCCCTTTGAAGAAAAGTTTACGTTGAATGGGACAGCTCCTGCATACCTGTCGGCAGATGCCGCTACTATTGGTTTCCGGTTACCATCATTATATTCAATTCTGACCAGTTTAGCTTCGGGATTTGCCATAAACCAACCTTGGCCATATTCCAAAAGATAAAGATCTCCCTGTGGTCCAAATGCCATGTCAATGGGATGCTCTAATTCGAGATTAGGAAGGAAAGGTTCCATTCGGATATAATTTCCCTGTTCATTTAAAGTGACTGCCATGATCCAATCTCTCATCCATTCATAAATGAACCACTTACCCTCGTAGTAGGAAGGAAAGAGCCGCTTGGCTTTCTGAAAATCAGATTCATGAAATACAGGGCCTGCCATGGCCGTTCGGCCACCGCTTCCAAGTAAAGGAAAACGAAGCGATTCTCCGGCGGAATAAAAAATCATTGCCTTCTGGGCTGGAGGAAGATCAATCATTCCGGTATTATTGGGAGAATTGTTACGTGGATGTTCCGGGTCAAATTGTTCACCCGATTGGTTGGTGGCAAAATTGAAATCCCAATAAGCTTTGTTGTTTCCTACAAAGTAGGGCCACCCAAAGTTGCCAGCAGCCTTTGCTTGGTTAAACTCATCTTCTGCTGCGGGTCCAAGGCCCACGGAGTCTTGTCCTGAGTCTGGTCCAACATCCCCCCAATATAGGAAACCTGTCTTTTTGTCCACGGCGATCCGGTATGGATTACGATGTCCCATGGTATAGATCTCCGGTTTTGTCCCCGGAGTGCCCGGTGGAAACAGGTTGCCCTTCGGAATCGTATAGCTTCCGTCCGCTTCAGGGTGTATTCTCAGGATTTTTCCACGAAGATCATTGGTGTTTGCGGCAGTACCCTGTGCATCAAAAGCTGACCTTCCTTCTCTTTCGTCAATAGGTGCATAGCCTGCCGATTCTCTCGGGCTCGTATTGTCCCCTGTTGAGAGATATAGGTTTCCATCTGAATCCCAATCAATCGATCCGCCTGTGTGACAACAATGGTCTCTTTGAGTAGGGATTTCAAGCAGGATTTGGACAGATGTTAGATCCAATTTGTCATCCTTCATCGTAAATCTGGCCAGTATGTTTTTAGGTTCTTTTCCCACAGGGGAATAATAAAGGTAAACCCAGGGATGAACATTGAAATCAGGATGAACCCCGAGCCCCAACAATCCGTCTTCAGCCTCCTGTGGAATTTTTCCCGGTTCCGGATTGTAGGTCGTACTTACTGCTATTTTCCCTATTTGATCGACTTTTTGAGTGATGGGATTGTACATTTTTACCAATCCGTGTCTTTCAATAAAAATTACCCGGTCATCGGGAAGAATTGCCAATTCCAAAGGTTCATTCAACTGATCTGCCAAAACAACCTTTTGAAACCTGTTTTCTTCAGGTACTTGTGCAATTGCCTGTAGGTTGAGGAAAAGGAACATCAGGATTTTGACTATTTTTCCCATGCGAAGTGTGGTTAAAGGAGCAATGAAGTCGTTTTGTTTGTGTTATTTTTACACAATAAAGAGAAAAAATATTAATGCGTAAAATTTACGCATTAATATTTTTAATGAATTTTAAAAAAGAAGTAAAGAATGTTGGGATTAGTGTTTGATTCTATTTTAAAAGAAGTGTCCATTGACTTTGTGATTGTGGGGTTTCAGACAAATAGACTGAAGGTCTTGTTGTTGAAATGGAAGGGTACGGGAAAGTGGAGTCTGCCGGGGGGCAGGATTTATGTAGATGAACCCATCAGTATGGCGGCTGTCCGCACGCTGGAGGAAAGGACCGGGCTGAAGAATGTGTTCTTGAGACAGTTCAATACTTTCGGAAATACCCAACGATACCTGCACTATTCCAAAGAGGAAACCTTGGAGTATGTCAAACAGGCTATTGGAGAGGATATTTTACAACTTCAAAATCTACCTCGAACTGTTTCTGTTGGCTATTACGCATTAGTGGATATAGAAAAGGTGGATGCAAAACCTGATTTTTACACCGATGAGTGTAGTTGGTGGGATGTGGCAGATGTTCCAAAATTGCTTTTTGACCATAATGAAATGATAGAGGTGGCACTTCAGACCTTAAGAAGAGAGATTCGCCACCAGCCGGTTGGAAATCTGCTGCCGGAAAAATTTACCATGAATGAATTGCAAAATCTATTTCAAGGTATCCTGAATACCGAGTTGGATAGACGTAATTTCCACAAAATGATGACCGGATACGATTTTCTGATCAAACTGGAGGAAAAAAGGATAGGAGGCGCTAACAGGGCGCCCCATTTATACCGTTTTGATTATAAAAAGTATTACGAGGCGCTTAACGGAGGAGTTTCTTTCTAAATTTATGCAGAAATGCTCCGGGCTTCGGATTTGGTTTGTACAGGTTTCTCAGCCTGGTATGTCTGAGACTTTTTCAGCCAGCCCTATTTATGAACAGATTTTGATGAAATGCTGTTTCACTTCTTAATTAATTATTAAGCCATTTTAGCCGGCTAACGTTAAGCATGCAGGGTCAAATCAAGACATAATAGCACATGAAATCGAGCATGACTAAAAAGTCACACACTGGCATGATTATAATCGCTGTGAGATTCCATGTGGCCTTTAAAAACAAATTGTAATCACATGAAAAAAATAGGGTTTTTATCCTTTGGTCATTGGGCCAATCATCCTTCTTATCAGGCAAATACGGCAAGTGACACCTTGCTGCAGTCCATCGATCTGGCAGTTGCAGCTGAAGAAATCGGAATAGATGGGGCGTATTTTCGGGTGCATCATTTTGCACAGCAACTCGCTTCACCGTTTCCTTTATTGGCTGCCATAGGAGCCAAAACCCATAAAATTGAAATAGGCACCGGAGTTATCGATATGCGCTATGAAAATCCATTATATATGGTGGAAAATGCAGGAGCTGCCGATTTAATTTCCGAAGGCAGGTTGCAGCTTGGAGTCAGCAGAGGGTCGCCCGAGCAGGTGATTGACGGTTGGAAGTACTTCGGTTACGGATTGGAAGAAGGGGAAACCGATGCTGAGATGGGTAGAAGGAAAGCGTTGGAATTTTTCGACAAACTCGATGGAATCGGGTTTGCGCAGCCTAACCCCAACCCAATGTTTCCCAATCCTCCAGGATTGCTGCGAGTAGAGCCCTATTCAGAGGGATTGCGTGAGCGTATTTGGTGGGGTTCTGCTTCGGATGCTACAGCAGTTTGGGCAGCGGAAGTGGGGATGAATCTTCAAAGTTCCACCTTGAAATACGATGAGAGTGGAAAACCTTTTCATATTCAGCAAGCAGAGCAAATAAGAGCCTATAGGGATGCCTGGAAAAAGGCTGGCCACCAGCGGGAACCACGGGTTTCCGTGAGTAGATCGATCTTTGCCTTGGTCAGTGACCAGGATAAGTATTATTTTGGAGGAGAGGCCAACAGGAGGGATAAGGTTGGGATGATAGAAGCTGATAAACGGGCCATTTTCGGAAGAAGTTATGCCGCGGAACCAGAGCAGCTGATTAAAGAGCTTGCCCAGGATGAAGCGATCCAGGAAGCAGATACGCTCCTATTGACCATCCCAAATACCTTAGGGGTGGATTATAATGTGCATGTGCTGGAATCCATTTTGAAGTACGTGGCACCGGAATTAGGATGGAGGTAAGAGGAGCGTTTTATGGCCGTAAAAATCCGTTATAAGACAAAAATCATCATCATAGGAGCGGGCCAGGCCGGACTTTCAGCTGCATATCATCTCAAAAATATGGGGATGGAAGTTGGACCTGATTTCGTCGTCTTAGATGGAGCGCCCCAAGCAGGAGGTGCCTGGCAATCCCGCTGGGATTCGCTGACCTTGAGTACGGTAAACCGGATTCACGATTTGCCCGGCATGTCCTTTGAGGAAACGCTGGAGACCGACGGCTCCGAAGTACAGGCGAATTCTGCGGTTCCACATTACTTTGATTTGTACGAGAAGAAATTTGGGCTTCAGGTCTATCGTCCTGTAAAAGTAGAGAAAGTGTATTTGCAGGGAAACCGCTTTTTTATCGATACATCTACCACTGCTTTTTCTGCGTTGGGAATCATCAATGCGACCGGAACCTGGGAAAGCCCTTACATCCCCGAGTATCCGGGCGCAGCACTTTTTGAGGGGGAACAATTACATACCCGGGACTATAAAGATGCAGCTTATTTCAAGGGAAAGCATGTTATCATAGTTGGGGGTGGTATTTCTGCGATTCAATTGTTGGATCAGATCTCCAAAGTCACTCCGACTACCTGGGTTACGCGCAGACCCCCGGAATTCAGGAAAGTTCCTTTTGATGATATGGCAGGAAGCATGGCAGTGGCTAGGGTAGAAGAGCGGGTAAGAGAAGGGTTATTGCCCCAGTCCGTGGTTTCTGTCACAGGATTACCCTATACTTCTGAAATAGAAGCTATGGAGAAAAGAGGAGTACTCCAGCGCTATCCGATGTTCAGTGAAATCACCAAGAAGGGCGTAAAGTGGGAGGACGGTACTGAAGTTGATGCGGATGTGATCTTTTGGAATACTGGCTTCAGATGGCCTATGTCTCATTTGGATTCAGTAGTGCCACGGGAAGAGGGCGGTGGGATCAAAATGTCCGGAAGGTTGGCAACAGAAGTGGCCAAGGAACCTCGGATTCATTTGGTGGGCTATGGTCCTTCGGCATCCACTATTGGAGCCAACAGGGCAGGAGCCGCCGCCGCAAGGGAATTGGTGAAGACATTGCGTTAAGATTAAATATACTTTTTAGCACCTACATTGGCTCGATTAACTGTCATTTAAAAAGCAACGTGATAAACGATAAACAAAAAAAAGACATAGAAGCAATTGAAGCGTTGTTTGTGACCATTCCAGCAGGAACAGTGGGGAGTGTTAGCTAAACTCTGTCCTTCCCTTCCCGAGGGGTACCCCTCGGGAAGGGAACTAAACTATTAATACTTATTCTACGTCCAGGCTCAGCCTCCCTTCAAATCTAATTGCTAATTGTTGGACTGTCAAGCCCCAGTTATGAAGAGGGGATGACCATTTCTTTTCGATTCTTCTGGTGGCGAGATAAACCAGTTTCAGAAGGGCCATATCGTTGGGAAAAGCTCCCTTGGTCTTGGTCACTTTTCTGATCTGTCTG
>NZ_JAJUWR010000003.1 GCF_021390545.1 Algoriphagus sp. AGSA1
CTTCTCCGACACGGTGATGCTTACGGCCGAAGAGACCGCTGTGGCACCTTTGTCATCCGTGGCCTTGGCGGTAAGGACGTGGCTTCCCTTGGGAAGATCCCCCCAGGTTATGCTGTAGGGGTAAGCGATGTCCGTCCCCAGCAGCGTGCCGTCCCGGTAAAAATCGACTTTGGCAATCTCCCCGTCCGCATCAGATGCGTCTGCGGCGATCGTCACGCTCTCTCCAACCGTAAATCCCTCTCCTTCTCCAGGGCTGCTTATACTGACTTTAGGGGCGGAATTCTCCTTATCCGACACGGTGATGCTTACGGCCGAAGAGACCGCTGTGGCACCTTTGTCATCCGTGGCCTTGGCGGTAAGGACGTGGTTCCCCTTGGGAAGATCCCCCCAGGTTATGCTGTAGGGGTAAGCGCTGTCCGTGCCCAAGAGCGTGCCGTCCCGGTAAAAGTCGACTTTGGCGACCTCCCCGTCCGCGTCAGATGCGTCGGCGGTGATCGTTACGCTCTCTCCAACCGTAAATCCCTCTCCTTCTCCAGGGCTGCTTATACTGACTTTAGGGGCGGAATTTGGTTTATCGATAACTGTAAAAGTTCTGATTTCTGAAATAGCGAATTGCCCACTCGTATCATAGGCTTTTACGAATACATCATGCTCCCCGGGAGAAGGATTATCCCATATAAAAGTATATGGCAAATCGTTGAGCGAGGCCTCAACATTCCCATTTACAAAAAATTCAACTTTTGTGATATAAGCCTTGTTGCTTTGTACATCTGCTGAAATATTGATTTTTTCTTCCACCAAATAACTGGAATTTAGAGATGGAGTAGTAATTGTAATAATTGGAGGCTCGATTTTATCAAAATGACCTATAATAGAAACGTCTTCAAAGGGCATTACGAACTCATAGTTAATCGAAGAACTTAAAAATTCCCCGTTCAAAGTCCACTGTTTAAATACATACCCTATTTCGGGTTCTGCAGAAAGAAAAATCCGCTTTCCACCTTCAGATTCCAAAATTTCAGTAGAAATATTTTTTTTAGTGACCTCAGGAAAGTTACTGCCGTCCAAATCTGCCCATTCATCAAATCCGGGCTTTCCATTAAGACAAAGCATGAAATTCATCCAAGGCTTATTAGGCTTTTCTGAGATGTACCCATCCTCACAATTCTTATATTTTTCATTGATTATCAAACACTTATTAATTTCTCTTACTGTTTGTTCTATTACCATCCTATCTAAACCGGAGATTATGTCGGAATGAACCTCAAGGATGTTAAAAGAGAACAATAAGATCAAGAGTAGTTTTTTAGCATACATTTTTAACAGTACTTATATTTCATTACTACTTAATTGTCGAAAACAGACAGAAATACTAATTTCATAAATATAGATACTATTTTATGCTATTAGTATTCAACAAAATGCAACTTCTATTTTGCTCTAATTTTGATAAATAAGTGCTATTTTTCCCCAATTACAAAATGCTTTTTACCAGAAATTTGAAATCTGTCTAGGTAAAAATGGTAGTCGCTCAAAAATATCATGATATCTGATTTTGGAATAATTTATTTTGTAAATCATCTTTAAAAAGTCCTATAATATAAGGTGATATTTTTTTTTATTAGCATAAGAAAATATTATAAATATTAAAAAAGCCACAAACAAACCATCTTATTAGTAGATATTTCTCTCAAACAGTTGCCCTTCCGAGTGTTTTAACAAAAAACGGAATTCTTCAAACTCCCACTCGCACTTTTGGTAATTTGAAGAAACAACACCCCTCTATTAACTATTTAAACAGATGGATAATGGGTTTATTATTCAGCCGAAGGCCTCTCCCCACTAAAATTAGAGAAAAGGCATGGTGTTGAAATTCAGAATAAACCTCAAGTAAACATCTTCTAAAACCACAGATTAGCTCCGTTCATTGAAGATTAATATCCATATTGGTCAATATTTGCAGTCAATGAAAGAAAGTTTAAAAACATATTAGGGATTTGTAATTCATCCTTTTCATACTTCCGGAAAGAACATGTTTTTAGTTGGGCTTATCCTACTCAAATTTGCGCTTCAATACCTGTTGATTCATCCTGGTTATGCTTCCATCTGGATCAAGCACATCACTTGGATTGGGGGTATATCTCTGTTCCATCGGTGACTTCCTGGTTTTCTTACTTGATATACCTCCTTGGCTACACTGCGTTTTGGTTCAAGTTCTTTCCTGCCACTTTTGGAGTGCCGTATGATTTTGCTGATATGTTAGGCTGGAAAAGTTGATCTCGCATATTCCAAAGCACCTCAGGGGGGATATACTGTAATTATTTGTGACAACTACGATCAGGCTGGAGCGATTAACTTTTACACCAAAACAAAAGACTTAAGAGCGACCACTTTGAATGCCGATTATGTCAATTGGATAAATTTAACACGGGAAATCAAAAACGTGATTTTGGTGCGTGATGCAGTAGATGGCGTAAGCGAGCGAGAAATTTCATTTTTTGAAGAATCCGAAGAAATAGGAACCATCACTGACCCAGACGCCAGGGAATTTGGCACTTCTATCCACTTACTTATAGGAGCCAAAATAGACATAAATGCGATTTTGGCCGGGGAAATTGAAGAGAAAAGAGCTGAGTTAAGGGATTGAGTCTAGGCAATTGAATTCTATCTGCCCTAAACCCTAAATAAAAATGGTCAACCAACTCAACAACCTGTTTTGAACAATGACCACAATAATTTCCCTAATCCATATAAATAAGAAATATCGGATTCCATTAAGTCGGGCTTGCTGAAAAAAGCCTCAGGTATAAAAGGCCTGCCAGCCGGCTGGTTCAAAGCGGTCAAGTGAATATTATGGAGAAAAAAAACACCGTGAGAGCAATTCGCACGGTGTTTTACAATTAATCCTATCTATATAAGTTAATCCTTCAGTGTCACCGTTCTGCTTACTTCGTTGAATCCTCCCGGTATCAATTTACCAGCTGAATCCAAAAGTTCCAGTTTGACAGTAACTTCACCTTTCGGAAGACCTTTGATGACATAAGGTGCCCATTCTGTAAGCATAAACTCATTGCCGTTAATTGTCGCCCTTACTTTGTTTCCATCCTCTGAGAGGGTTGTGTTAAGCAAAAAGAAATCAAGCAATAAGTTTTCTGTGTCTTTTCCGCTATACTCTCCTTTTGGCCGACTATAAATCATAGTTGGCTTAGCAAAATCAACATTTTTGTCGTCCCCTTCTTTACCTACCACCATTTTCTTGGCGATAAAAGACTTTTCGTTTTTCACTGATTCATGATAAGATCTGCTAAGAAAGGCAACCAAATAATGAGTTCCTTCTGGCATCTCACGTTTAAACTCACTTTCATAATGTGCTGAGTAAGGCATGTTATCCAAGATAAAATGAATGTGCTGACCATCTCCTGAATTGGCAAGGTTAGCTGCCATCCCATTTTTCTCAGTTTGGGCACCAAGTTCATAATCCCCTACTTCAAATTTAAAATCAACCTCACCTGCTTTAGAAAGGGTGGTGCTAGAAGGACTCTTCAAAGTCAGAGTAGATGTCGAATAACCTGGTGAATCTGTAAATTTCTCAATTGAAATTTCCGCCGGCGCAGCAATTTCTGTTTCCTCTACCGTTACGTCATTTTCTGCTTTTTTGGGTTGGCAACTTATTGCAATTAACAAAGCCACTGCAGATGTTCCCCATATTTTCGCATTCATAATTTTCAATGTTTAGATGTTCATGATTTTCTTACAACACTTCAAATGTTATTCCATCGTCAAGGAGAATAAACTTTATACCCAAAGCTACCTAACTTGACCTAGAAATCACATTTTTAAGTTGTCCATTTCTATGAAAAATCCCGAAAACGGCAGGATTATGCCGCATACTGCTTATATTTTTGACTACAAAAAATCAACTATTGGATTCTAAACTGTATGTAAAACCATAGCAACGTAGAACTTCTCCGTCCCCAAGCACTTCCTCAACGTGGCCAAAATCACCCTTTTACCCTAAACAGAGGAATAAACTCCCCATCCACCCCTATCTATTTGATCACTTCCAACACTCCTCTTACGTCAACTTCGGAGTCTATTTCCTATTGTGGGCTTCCTCAGAACATAATATAGTAGCCTAACTGTTTTTCGAATGAAAGCCGTAATACGGCAGCCATAAGATGGATCTAAAGAAATAAATGTAAGATCCCCGGATGCCGCATTAAATAAGACCTCCGAAGATTTTATCGACATAGTCCATCTTTATCAGCTTTAGCAAGCTGACCAGTATGCTGCATCAATCTTATCTCTTCTAGCAATTGATCTAACCTATCCCTGATCTCAGGTGGTTCTTTGACTTTGGCCACATCCCCCATGGATATTATCCACCGGACAAATCCTTCGATTGAGGAATTCATAAATGTCATATACGTTTTCCCTTCACCTTTTTCCTCTGACACAAACCCATGGTTGTATTTTGAGCTGGAAAAGTATTTTATGGAATTATCAGGAACTTCAAGAAGGATTTGATGTAATTTCTGCTCGCTGGCAACCTTATCCAAGTAGGTTTGGAGGGAAGGATGGTGTGAAGTGGAATAGAAACTTTCAGTTATCTGCAATTTGCTAAAGCGATCTAGCCGAAACGTGCGGTAATCGCTTCTCAATCTGCAAAATGCCAATAAATACCATTGTTCAAAGGAATGAAACAATCCCAAAGGCTCCAGTTTTCGTTCGGACTTTCGCTCTGGATCAAAAGTCATATAGCCGGCATCCAGTACTTTTTTCTCTGAAATAGCACGAAGGATTATCTGGAATGCCTTGCTGGATCTAGTTGGAACATGCGAAGGGTTGAATTTGAGTACCTTGATAGTATCCTGCACTTCCACCAATAAGTCTTTCTCTGTCGATTTTAATACAGCCTTGATTTTGATCATGGCTTCTTTGAAGAACCTGCTGCTCTGTTCATCCACGTTTTTTTCCACCAGTTTTTCGGCTACCAGCATAGCCAGTGCCTCTTCCCTGCTGAACATGATGGGGGGTAGCCTATAGCCCTCCACCAATGAATAGCCCTGGCCAGCCTCCCCTATAATAGGGACTCCTGCTTCCTCCAAAGACCTTACATCCCTATAGATAGTACGCAAACTGACATTAAATCGCTCTGCAAGTTCAGCGGCACGTACAGTCCGCTTCGACTGAAGATGTGTGAGAATGGCTGTAAGCCGGTCTATTCTGTTCATGGATATGCTGTACGGTTGCCTAAAAGTAATGAAACTTAAAAAAAACCGGGAAAATGTTCATAATAAGAAATCCTACTGACATAGGGCTGACACTATGCGGTTGTTTATTTGAGTATTCTTAATCAAAACATCATAACAATGGAAACAACGAAAACAACAACTTCGACAATCATCCACAAGGATCAATTATTAACCCACTGGCTGGGACATCGCAAGCTTACCCGAAAAGTATTGGAAGCTTTTCCTGAAAAAGAATTATTTGAATTCAGTATAGGAGGAATGAGACCTTTTGCCAATCTAATCAAAGAAATGCTAGCAATGGCAGCACCTACAGCACAAGGATTGGCTACAGATGAGTGGGAAACATTTGATGAGGAAAAAAAAGAACTGACCACGAAATCCTCGCTTTTGGCCAGCTGGGATGAATCCACTGACACGATAGAACATTTTTGGAAAACCATTCCTATGGAAAAATTTCAGCAACATATTGTCTCCTTCGGACAATATGAAGGAACTGGGTATAGCACACTGTTCTATATCATTGACAACGAGATACATCACCGTGGGCAGGGGTATGTGTATCTGCGTGCCTTAGGAATCACTCCTCCTAACTTCTGGGAACAATACTAGTACCTATTGTCTTATATGGAAAAGAAATGGTGGCCTGAATACAAATCAGGCCACTTTAATTTAATGAGAACATAAAAAAGCTATGAAGTCAAATTCCCGCTTCAGCTAAAAATTGCAGATAAAATACTTGTCTTTTTTGTAGCGAAACAAGCTTAGCATGCGTCATGGTATCGTATTAAAACTAAACCAACGATCACTTATGATGAGTTTAAAATCATTTGCAAAGAAAAACTTTAAATCACTTGCTGCTATAGCATTAGTATCAGGAACCCTTGGGCTTACAAGTTGCTTGGACAATGACAATGACCCGATTGATTACCCACCTGCAGGGTATATCTCCATTTACAACGGTGCTCCAGATAATAACGGAGTGATCATATTTGCTGACCAAAATCAAGTAAACAATTCTCCACTGAAGTACTCTGAGGCTTTGGCCTACAGAAACTTTCACCCAGGAGACAGACTGTTTAAATTTTCTGAACCAAACTCCCTTACCTCTCTTTACGAAGAGGAATATGAGATAAAAGTAGATTCTGTCTATTCCATGTTTATGGTAGAAGAGGCTGGTGAAATTGACGCATTTCTCGTAAAAGACAATTGGTCAGAGCCGTCTTCAAATAAAGCACAGATCAGATTGGTCAATCTTTCACCTGATGCAGGAAATGTATCTCTGTTGATAGACGACAGCGAAACTCCCCTATTCGATGGTATTGTGTTTAAGAATATCTCTGATTTCGAAAGCATAGATACTAAAAAGGTGAAAATGACTTTAGTATCCAGTTCAGGAGACACCCTCGCTACCGCCACAAACGTAGATCTACAAGGTAACAGGGTTTATACCCTTATCGTGAGGGGTTTTGTGGAATCCGCAGAAAACTCTAAAAAACTTGACCTGCAATTGCTGACCAACTATATAGAATTCTAAACCAGCTACCATCAGTCATTCTTTAGAAGAAAATCAAAAAGAATGACCCCAATCACAAGTGGGTAACCAGCCAATAACTTGTTATTCATTTGTAATTCTGCTGAGCAAGGATTGTGCACACAACTATATCACGCAAACTGAAAATCCCGATCTAAATAGACGGGATTTTTTTGTTCTTGTTTACCGCAGAAGTTCTCATGACGAAAAAGACCGCCTTTGGATCAGTTGTTAAGTGAAAAGTTAAATTAGAGGACAGAAAAGCACTGTGCGTTCAACTTGTAATAAAACAAGATCGGCAGTCGGCAAAACACCAGCCGGATTCTACCAGGACCTACTTTAAATCAGTGGAATTAATTACAACTCCTCCAGCACAGACAGAATATTTCCCGCAGGATCCTTAAACCAAGCAATCATTGGGCCACCCCCTCCACGGCAAATACCCTTTTCATCTGTTTTAATGGGATCTTCATACTGTTCAAACTTCACCCCTTTTGACGCCAATTCATCCACTGCCTTGTCCACATCCTCTACGGGGAAATTAAGAACGGTAAATGTGGCAGGCGTATGATTTGGTTTGGGATAAACTATTACATCGGCGCCTTTACTGAAATGTAGCGATAGAAACCCCATTTCATCTTCTTCTACATCCAATTCAAGTATTTCATGATAAAAAGTTTTGGCTTTTGAGAGATCACCTACGGAGAAGCTGCTGAATGCTTTGGATTTTCGGAGCATGGAAAAGGAAGTTTATATGTTCAAAATCAAATTGATAGAAGCAAAATTTCGTAAAAAAACATCAATCTTCCCAATTCCCGGGCAAGACATTTTAGAAACATGTTTTTTAGCGAAAGCTTCTGAATTTAAGCAAAAAAGTATTTCAGCAGAGAACAACTACTGTATTAATATTAACCTCGGCCTACATTTTTAATTCTGGTCAGAGTATAAAATCATAAAACTATTGCGTAGTCAAATAGCTACATATATATTTGTAGCCAAATGACTTCAGGTTGATTTTGATGCCATAGTTAGAGCCTATTAAAATTATGAATTTAAGACGGGACGTATTTCAGGCTATAGCCGACCCTACACGAAGGACAATTCTCCTACTACTTGCTTCACAGTCAATGACAGCTGGGGTAATAGCCTCCAATTTTGACAGTGCAAGACCGACAATATCAAAGCATCTGCAGATTCTGACTGAATGCGAATTGCTCAAACAAGAACAACTAGGCAGAGAAATGTACTATCACCTGAATGCTAATAAAATGAGGGAGATAGCCGATTTCCTAGAGCCATTCAGGCAGTTCTGGGATCAAAAATTCAATAAACTAGAACAAATAATGAAAGCTTATAACCCTAAAAAGTAAATGTATGGAAAACAAAACCCACATCACTGCTGAGGACAACAAACAGGAAATCCTCATTTTAAGGCAATTTGACCTGCCGGTAAACTTACTGTACAAGGCTTACACAGAAGCCGAATTAGTAGAGCAATGGATGGGTAATAAAGTGCTGAAACTAGATAACAGAACTCACGGGAGCTATTTATTTGAAACTAAGGACGCACAGGGAAACGTACTCTTCCGGGCCAATGGCTCCATTCACAAAGCGGTAGAAAACCAAACGATCATAAGGACTTTTGAAATGGAAAACAGCTCCTTTCCTGTCCAACTTGAATATCTTGACTTCAAGGCAGTAAGTGAGGATACCAGCATGCTCGAAATTAAAATAGTTTTCCGATCCATAGAGGATAGAGACAATATGCTCAGGCTTCCATTTGCCTACGGAATAAATATGGCTCATAATAAGCTACAACAAATCATCAAGACTTTAAAATAATAGCAATTAATGAAAAAGAGCCACAAAATCACTTATTGGATCGCTACTGTCTGGCTGAGTCTGGGTATGGTATCAACTGGCATAGTACAACTTATCCAAATGGAGGAAGAAGTCGAAAAGATGGGTATTTTGGGTTATCCTTCTTATTTCTTGACCATCATAGGAATCTGGAAACTCCTTGGAGTCATTGCAATTCTGGTTCCTAAGTTCCCTTTGATCAAAGAGTGGGCCTATGCAGGTTTTTTCTTCCTGATGTCCGGAGCGATTTTAAGCCATTTGGCAGTCAAAGATGAAGCTGTTGCTTATTTTGGCCCAGGACTATTACTCCTATTGACCCTGTTTTCTTGGTATTTCCGTCCAGTTGATCGTAGAATAACACGTGACTTATTATGAAAATCACGCTTAATGAAAAAGTAGATAAGTATCTGATTGACGGCTGCATGCGCTGCAAATATGGCGGCACTCCACAATGTAAAGTCAATAACTGGAGAGAAGAACTGGAACTCCTTAGGCAACTTGTGCTGGAAACCGGCCTAACGGAAGAGTTAAAGTGGGGAGTCCCCGTCTATACCCATAAAGGAAAAAATATTCTTACAGTAGCAGCATTAAAAGGTTCCGCTAACATGGGCTTCTTCAAAGGAGCACTCTTGACTGATAAACATAAAATCCTTCAGCAACAGGGAAATCTTCAATCCGACAGAATTGTGAGATTTACTGACACTTCCGATATCCACCGCTTAAAAACCATCTTGCAGGAATACGTTTTGGAAGCTGTCCAGATAGAAGTAAGCGGAAAGAAAGTAGTGTCCAAAAAGAATCCTGAACCCATTCCTGAAGAACTTCAGCAGGCATTTGAAGATGATCCAGCATTCCAACAAGCTTTTTATGCTTTGACCCCAGGAAAACAAAGAGGCTATATCATCAACTTCTCACAGCCAAAGCAAGCCCAGACAAGAATTGGAAGAATAGAGAAATATAAAGAGCAGATTTTTAGCGGATCTGGACTTCACGATAAGTATGGAAAGTAAGGCAAGCAAAGTTATCTTGAGGTGGCAATTCATTCCGTAGTCATCAATGAATGTTTCATTGGCTTACCATTACACGCCCAATTGTCCCTTGGCTGCATTAATATGGGTATCATCTTGGGTTTCTATTGCAAAGAACCCATAAGCCAAGGGGGAAGCCGCTGCTCGTTCCAAGGTTTGCTCATAGAGCTTTTCCCATATTGCACCTCCCTGTTTCTCGTATTCCGCTATAAGTTCTTTCAGACTGTCTTCACCAAAGACAGTAACATGGCCAGAAAAATCCAGGGATATATCTCCTATATGCGCAGTAGACCAGTCGATAATCCCACCAGTCACACCATCTTTTGTAGTCAGCACATGTCCTGCATATAGATCTCCATGAATAAAGCGCGTAAAACCCGGCCAGAGGGAATCATTGTCGAGCCACTGTCTATAGCGTTTTTCTAATTCTTTACTGATACCAAGTTCAGATTTCACCAATTGTAAACGGTCTGCAATTTCAGGTCGTAGTTCACTGGCATGCATTACCTTCAGTCCACTTGTCAATACTTCTGTTTCACTGATGCTATGTAATTCTACCAAGGCTTTGGCAAGAGAAGGTACATACTTTGGACTATTCTGATCGATATTCCAAGTCACAGCATAGGTACTCGCATCAAAGGTTAACGCAGGATTGTCTTTTAATAGTGGATAAGCAATAAGTTGTGGAGAGGCAATTAGCCAATCAGGCACTTGGATAGAAAGATGTTTTCCTACCAACTGAAGGATCCGTTTTTCTTTGTCAATCTGCTCCCCCAAATCACTACGCCTGGGAATTCGCAGTACCCATTGTTTTCCACCGTTATCTGTGGCAAATCCAACTTTAAAGTCGATTCCCATTTCGTTGAATTTCATGTCATCCGACAGAGTCAAGCCATGTTTTTTGGCAAGATTTATAATTTCATGAATAGTCATAAATACTCTTTTCGGTTTTTATTTTATATGTATATCCGCATTCTGCCCGTAAAACAATAAATGGACCATAGGATTCGGAAAACACTAGCGCCAAGGCTTCTTCCGTCACTTTTACTGAGCGCGGTCGAAGTATCTATCCCGTAGCAAAGAAAATAATACCACTGGCATCATTGCGGATATACACAAATTATACTAATCCAGAACTTGAATTGGGAATTTATGCCTGCAAATTTATTACGGCTTAGAGCCTACCTAACATCATCACTATGACACTATAGTGGGCTATAAATGCCATATTCGGCAGTGATCACTTTTCTCCACCACCAAAATTCAATTTCAAACTGGCTCCGAACAAGCCGAAAGTATTTCCATATCCGGACACTTGCCTCACCTGGTAGTTGTAAAACGGCATTACGACATAGTTGGCACCTTTGGTCTCCAACACTCGGAAATTAAGCCCGAAATTAAGCGTGGCAAAAGGGTAAAACCTTGCGCCGGTAGATTCCAATGAGGCACTTTGTGTCACTGCCTCCTGCTTCAGGGATACAGAAGACAATCCGGCCACATCATTATTGTAATGAGCCATTTGGCGTTCAACAGTATTTTCCTGGCTGGCAGTCTCATTCAAGGCATAGAAATTAGAAAACCCAGCCTGTATAGAGATAGAATTGCTCCGGGTCAGCGGATATTTGATAAAAACCGGCACCTCCACTTGCATTTGCCTAACCTCAAGTTTCTCTGTTTGAGGAAAGGAATTCCCAAAAGCCATTACTGTGCTTTCCTTTTCGGCATTTTGACTGAGGTAATTGACCCCAAGCCCAGACCCAAGAATCAGCTTCCCGGGAAGTTTGATGTCCACGAGCATCCCAAGGCCAACGGAAGAGGCTACAGCCACCTGATTATCGTTCTGTAAAGAACCAAAACCAGGGGAAACCCCCACACCAAGCCCCACGTTCATTTTGTCTTTAGGGATACTCGGGATTTCATTCTCCGCGACCATCTTCTCCATCTCATCAGGCATCTCGGCTTTTTCATCCTTAGCTTTAACTAGATTTTCTTCTATCGCTTGTTTAATTTCATTCTGCTTTTCTTCAGTTTCTGCGACAAGTGTAGGTTCTGTTACATTTGGATTTTCGGCTTTCTCCACCTGGGCTATAAGTTCCGGCATTTGAACTTCTACTTTTTCCGCTGACGGATCCACAGATTTTTGATCAGAACCCGTAGATAATTTGGGGGCAGATTTCAGGTCAGCCACTGTGGGCTTTTCTTCAGTCTGAGGGATAATTGCCAAAGCTCTGGCTCCGGACGGATTCTGCGATGCTTCATTGCTTTGGGCTTTATTGATCTGGGCTGGTTCATCGGGGGCTTGGTCAGTAGAACTCAGCTCCTCCTCTTTCGCTATAGGAGAATCCGCAAGCAATTCCCGATTTTCCAAGGTATCAACTGGCGTCGTTTCCACGGACACCCCTGCAGGATTTTCCTCATTTGTTGAAAGCTGGATGTTGACCAAATCAGCATTTTCGTTTTCAAAAAGCCCAGCAGAATTCAATCCCACACCCAGCAGGATCAAGGATGCGGCAATCCCTGTCACCCATGTGGCAATGGATTTATATTTAGTAGCCTTACGTTTTTTCTGGAAACTTTCCCACGCACCTATCTGGTAGGGAACGGAGGCCTCAGCTAACTTCTTTTTAAGGGAAGCAGCGATTTCCTTATCTAGCTTATCTTCCTTCATATTCTTTCAAGTGTAGTGATACTAATTTGCGAAGCTGTGCTTTTGCTCTCGCAAGGTAAACCCTGGACGAACTCTCCGTAAGACCGAGTTTTTCTCCAATTTCCTTATGGCTATAGCCCTCTATTTCATAGAGATTGAACACCATTTTGTGATCTTCTTGAAGCTGATTGATCAGTCCAATTATATCTTCAAAAGCAAGATCATGAAGTGCATTTACATCATGAAACACTGAGGTTTCTTCAGACACATCAGTTTGACTATTGAATTTTTTCTGTTTTCTGAAATAGTCTATTGCGGTATTCACGGTAATGCGGCGAAGCCAAGCCTTCACAGACTGGAAGTCATCGAATTTCTTGATCGATCCGAAAAACTTCAGGAATGAGTCATTTGTGATTTCATCAGCAAGGTTTTTATCCTTTGAATAAGACAGACTGATCCCCATGACGTAGCCATAGTATTTTTTATAGAATACCTCTTCATACTTAGCTGACCGTCGTTTGCAACCTTCGATCAGCTCCTCGTCTGTCCAATTCAATTCAAACCTTTTAATCTATGGTTTACGACATTCCTAACGGAGTCGGAATTTTCATTTATGCTGTTTATCTGCTTAGAGTTTTAAGGGGGTAATATACCTAAAACTCAGTAGCAGTGGATTTTCTGTTATTTTCCTCCTGAAAGGCAGATTTCATACAATTTGAAATTCCTTCCAGATTAGGATTATAACCAGAGTCCAATGCAAAATTAGTTGCTTCTATCGGAAATCCAGCCTTGACCTGCTGATTCTCTGAACCAGCGTTTACTGCGCTTCCCACAAATATCAACACCAAATAGATCCGTAGTAACCTTTTCATCTTGCTTTTCTACTATGACGGACGCTACTATCAATTCGCTACAGTGGATTTGAAAATAATTTCATCTTTCATTCCGTGGTATAATAATCAATATGTATATCCGCCATATCGCCGATAGCCATATTTTCTTTGTTTTACCGGCAGAAAGACGGAAACGGACTTGACGCTAATGTTTTCCGGAGCAAATGATGCTCTTATCCCATTGCTGATATGAAAACTGACAATCACGGTATTAAACAGAACCAATAGGGATTTCACAAATTCCATTGATCGCATCGAATCTCTGCAGACCTGATTACCCAACTGAAATTGCCCCGATAAACTAAAACTGATAAAAGTCAGGAGAAAAACTGAGCGTTGATAGGCGAAAGGACAGGGATAGGGACTAGTTTTGCTCCCAAATTAGGCTTATCCAAAAACCATGCTGCAACAATGATTTGCTTCTTTACAGATGACAGATCTATGGCCACAGATGATTAATGCCTGGTGACCCTACACATCAAACTGGCCAAACTGGCACGGATGCTTATGCCAGTGGTTGATGCTTTTGTCACTTAATCGGTGGAAAGACGGATATCGTATGTTCAAAATGCTTAAAACCCAACACTCTCTAAGATAATGGATTCTAAATCTCCTACACATACCTTTCACATTCCGGTAATGGGGCTAGGCTACACGGTGGACACCCCGATCAAAGTTGCCAAATATGGCATCTCCAGTGTAGTCTCCATTATGGATGACCAACTGTTGGAGGACATGCGCAAAATCTATTCGAAAAAATATGTCCGTAAGTTTACTCCTATCCCTGATAATGAAGATGATTATCGGGCAAAAAGGATTACTTCTTATCTGGACCTGACACAGTCTATCATAGAAGAGCAATTCAATAAACTGGTAAATGATGAAAGTGGACCACGCGATGAATTCCATAAATATCTTAATCTACTTCCAGTAGAATCTCCCCTGATCCCGTTGCTCGCCAAGCAAAAGTCCTCATCTGGTAATGAGAAAAATGAACTGAAATCCATGATGAAGATAGGCTCTGTTGATGTGAACATCATGACTAAAGTGGACAAAATCAACTACGACAGGTCAGGGAATGAACTGCCCAGGGAATACTCAGATGCTCTTTCTGCTTTGAGAGGATTTGCCAACAGTAGGGCAAAAGGTTCAGTGGTGTTTTCTGCGGGAATGAACCCTACATTATATAGCTACGCCGAGCAGTTTCCAGTTTTTTTTCCCGATGAAACAGGGAAAGTCGAAAAGGGAATTATCCTCAAGGTAAGTGATTACAGGTCTGCGCTGATCCAGGGAAAATTTCTTGCAAAAAAAGGGCTTTGGGTTACTGAGTTCAGAATCGAATCAGGACTCAACTGCGGAGGGCATGCCTTTGCCACAGACGGCTTACTGATCGGGCCAATTCTGGAGGAGTTCAAAAACAAGAGAACCGAGCTTTTTCAAACACTTTATGAAACATGCCAAAAAACTTTGGAAAGCAAATCATTAAATAGGCTTTCACAAAGCCCTGCTTTTAGAATCACCTATCAGGGAGGAATAGGGAATTCGACAGAGGACAGCTTTCTTCGGGCGTACTATGAGCTGGACGGGACTGGTTGGGGGAGCCCATTTCTCCTTGTTCCGGAAGCCACTTCCGTCGATGAAGACACGATGCGGCGATTATTGAGAGCAAAAAGAACAGATTACTTTCTCAGCCATGCCTCACCACTAGGGGTACCTTTTAATAACCTGCGGACATCCTCTGGAGAAGAGCAACGTATCAGTAGGATTGAGAAAAATCGCCCAGGAAGTCCTTGCTACAAAAAGTTTCTTTTAAACAACACTGAGTTTACTGAACAGCCTATCTGCACCGCATCCAGACAATACCAGAATTTTAAGACAAAACAGTTTGAAGCAGGAGAAATCCATGCCGAAGAAATGGACATAGTAAAGGCGAAGGATTGTCTTTGTGAAGGTCTGGGAGCACCTGCGATCTTGGCATCCGGAGAAACTCCCCGTAGAAACCTCACCGCGGTCACCATCTGCCCCGGACCAAACCTGGCATACTTCAATGGCATATATAGCCTTAAAGAAATGACTGATCATATTTATGGCAAATTGTCTCTAAAATCAGCTTCTGAGAGACCTCATGTCTTTGTAAAAGAATTGCAGCTGTATGTGTCTTATTTGAAAAAGGAATTTGAATCCAAGCTCACTGAAAAAGTAACAAAAAGAGAAGCGCACCTAGAAAAGTTCAAGGGAAATCTGATTGAAGGGATTGCATATTACCAGGATTTGTTGCACAATATTCAATTTGATTCCGGGAGTATTTTGCAAAAAATGAGAGAGCAGTTTACCAATTTGAAAGAAGAAATTGAATCATTCCGAATTCAGCACCCTATAGCGGTTTCGCATTAAAATGCCCAGCATACACCGTACCGCGTTCTTTCATCATGAAAAAGCAAAAAACTACAGCTCCACGACATGCTTGCCCAAGTATTTCCTTTATTCATTTTGCAGGATTCCGGCGGGATTTGTCTGATCGATTTTATATATCTGGGTACTGATAGTTGCTGAAATGACTAGGAGTAAAACAAGCACCCCAAATCCAAGAGGAATGATGCCAACACCGGCATGAAAAGCAAAAAAACTATCCAAAAAACCAGATATTATCAGCGCAGAAAGTGTTGCTCCCAAAACTGAGGCTATGCCCCAGATGATCAGGTATCTCTTCAGTAGTTTCATCGATAAATCTGCTAGGTTGGCACCAAAAACCTTTCTTACACAATAGTCTTTGATATGTGAATTCATATTCAACGACACCAATCCGAACAGTCCCAGCGCAGCCAAAACTACAGCAAGTATTGCCGAGAATAAAATAATGGCACTTACTCCCCGAACGTCTTTTGATTCACGGTCAAACACCTCATTTTGTAATCCTCCTTCAAATAATCCTCTTGGCACAGTTTCGTGCCAGATTTTCTTCACTAATTCCATAGAAGATGCTGCCGATCCCGGAGCCATCTTCAATGTAAGGTAATTGAACGTAGTGTCCGGGGAAGCCCGGATCACCATGGGTTCAATTTCACTTTGGAAAAAAATAGTATGAAAATTCTCCAATACACCGACCACTGAAAAGTCCATGCTATCAAGGGTTATCTTTTCCTTCAAAGGAAACTCCAAGCCTAATCTGTCCAAAAAAGTCTGATTCACCATGACCGACTCTTGTGTATCTGAAACCAGCGATGGATTAAACATCCGACCTTCCTTGAGTTTCAAATCCATTAGATCAGGATAAGTAGCCTCTGCGTTCAACAGCATCACCTCATACTTTTCTTCATCATAAACCAACTCATCTTTCCTGATCCAACTACCTATGTAATCCTGGCTCCCACTGATTTCATTGACAGATGCAAGTGCCGAAAGCTTGTCTTTGAGCGGTAAATAATCTTTGGAGTTGGGTATGTTCACAATGATTTTATCCCCACTGTCATACCCCCAATCCCGATTCGAATTGATGTGATTTGTCTGGACAAAAGCCACCCCGGCCACGATACTGGTCATCGCAAGGGTAAATTGAAAAGTCAGTAATACACTGGTAAAGAAACCCTTGCTTCCAATCTTCTGATTGCCTTTGAGAATGTTGATTGACTTGAAGGAAGACACATAAATAGCAGGATACAATCCCGATACAATGGTGATAAACAAGAGCATCGCTCCCAAAAACATCCAAACGTACTTATCGTTAAACAAATCAATTTTTAGACTCTTGGAAGCGATATCGTTGAATCCCGGAAGGAAGATAAAGCCCGCAAAAAGGCAGCCCAGCAAAATAGCGAAAAAACATACTATGAGATTTTCGCTCAAAAACTGAAACACAAGCTGAATTCTCCTGACCCCGATCACCTTGCGAACTCCTATTTCTTTCAGTCTTCTAGAAGCCATCAAGATGGAAATATTGATGTAGTTAAAAATTGCCAATATCAGAATAAACAGTCCAATAGCCCCTAGAAGAATCTGTGGCCCAACCCCCAAAAAATCCCTGACTCCATTTTTGATCTCACCTATTTTATGCACTAAATCCGTATAGGCGACTACTTCCAAATTCCGGTAAGGTTTCTCTGGATTAATCTGGTTTTGTTGATTTTTCAGTGCGGATAAGCCATAGTTCAGTACGCTCGGACTGGTTCCCTTTTCCAATTGGACAAACGTCCACAACTCTCTATTCCAAGCATCTTTAATCGGCAACTCAGTAGTAGAAAATGGATGTGTCTCAATATTGACCAAAAGATCAAAATTGAACATATCCATATCTTTCAGATCGGCCAAAACACCCCCTACCTTGTATAGTTTTTCATGTCCATCAACCACCAATGAAAGTTCCTGCCCTATGGGATGCGTATCTCCAAAGAGCTTTTCAGACAGTTCATTTGTCAAAATCACCTGATTTGGCTCTCTCAATGCTCCCGGATATCCGTAATCCATCCGATACACAAACATTTCCATAAACTCAGGATCCACAAATAAGGAACGCTGCCTGTAACTCTCATTATTTTGGATCAAAATGGAGAAATCAACTGAAACCCGTGTGAGTTTTTTCACCTCACCTAGTTCTTTGAAAATAAGTTCCGAAATCGGTTCAGCAACAGTGCCATAAGTCACCAAACCACTTTCCTCCTCCACAGTATAGGTTAGTTGATAGATTTCGTCTTTGTTCGGCTGAAGCATACCTTTGAACCAAATCTGGGCGATAAAAAGATATGCTACCATACAGCAACCCACAGCACAGGCCAATCCAAACACAGAAATAAACGTGGTTCCTTTTTGCTTAAGGAGATTCCTCCAGCCGATTTTAAAATAGTTCTTTAACATAGCCCCTTGGTTAAATGATCGATTAGTTGGTTTGGTACGTCTGATGTTGCACCACCTGAAAAAACTGAGCACATGGATAAAAAACCGGAACCTTGCGTACCGGAGGCCTTTTTCCTCCAAGTCCAAGTAGAACAATTCATGCGCATCTCCCTGTATCTGCTCCAATCGACTCGGGTTGCAGTAGAATTCCAGAAAACGATCCGGCCATTTGGGAGGATAATGCTTGAGCTTACTGTCCATTGGAGAAGTCTAAGGCTAATGGAGGAAGTTGGTCAAAAAGTCTGTTTCTCTGGTTTTTGACTTCTTCAATAGCCGATCTGCCTGCCGCAGAAAGTGTAAATAACCGCTTACGCCTACCTCCCCGTTCTTCAGTGGCTCCGCCCATGCAGGATTTTAGAAACCCCTTCTCTTCCAACCTATTCAACACAGTATGTATTGCCGAAATATTGACTTTTCTGCCTGTTTGATTTTTGATCTCTTCCAATACAGCGACTCCATAAGCCTCCTGATGCAAGATCCCCACTGTCAGCAAAATCAACTCTTCCAATTCACCCAAATGATAACCCTTCATCTATGTTCTATTATATTTACAAATATAAATGTAATACATTATTTCCATATTTGTAAATATAATAGCTGAAAAACAGTTATGAACAGTCCCTTAGTAATCCGTCTTGATCAGAAAAGCGGCAAAAGTCTGGAATAATTAACCAGACCTGTTTCGAAGCCTGCTGGGCTTTAGGGCTCGCAGTCATAGAGTAATTGAAGGATAACTAAACTTCAGAAAAATTTCAAATTGAATACCTTAACTTGGGAACCTGAATGTTGAAGTAACGACAGGTCAACAATTAAAAGAATCTATTCTAAATAAGTTTTCTAGCAAAACCCCTTTCTCATGCCAGTCCATACTATTCTAGGTGCCAATGGCAATATTGCTAAAATTGTATCGGAAGAACTCGCCAAGTCAGGAATATCAGTCCGTCAGTTCAGCCGAACTCCCAAAAAAGTAAATCCCTCAGATGAACTGATTTCCGGCGACTTACTGGACTCCACTGCTGTGTCGAAGGCAGTAAAAGGCTCAGAAGTAACATTTTTATTGGCGGGAATCCAGTACAAATCCGCTGTTTGGGAAAGAGACTGGCCGATAATCATGAGGAACACACTAGATGCCTGTATCGCCCATGGATCCCAGCTGGTTTTCTTCGACAACATGTATGCCTGCGACCCATCACAAGTCAGTCATCTCACAGAAAAAACCCCACTCAAACCTCAAAGTAGAAAAGGAAAAGTCAGAAAGCAGATTTTGGACATGCTATGGGCTGAAGTGAAAAGCGGAAAAATTTCCGCTATTGTGGCTAGAGCCCCAGATTTCTACGGGCCAGGTGCCAGCAATTCGGTGCTGGATGAACTGGTGATCAAACGGATGAGAACCGGTAAAAACGCACAATGGCTTTACTCCGGAGATAAAAAGCATTCCTTCATCTATATCCCTGACGCAGGAAAAGCAACGGCATTTTTGGCATTGCAGGAAGACTCCTGGAATCAAACATGGAATTTGCCAACCGATGATTCCTATCCTACTGTAAAAGAAATTGTAGAAATGATCAATCATGAGCTTGCCACACAACTCAAACTGCAAGTGATGCCGGCTTGGCTGGTCAGTACCCTCGGACTTTTCATGCCTGTAATGAAAGAAATCGCCGAACTCCGCTATCAATTGGATTCACACTACTGTTTTGATTCCTCCAAAATCGAGAAAGCTTATGGGCTCAAGCCTACCAAGATGAAAGAAGGGCTGAGGTTTTGCTTGAAAGACTGAAATTACTTGGCATTAAGCTGTAATGTGTATAGTATAACCCCATCATCTTCTGTCTCAGATAAGCCGGCTACTTTTGAAACAACCAATTCTCCTTCATTATTGACCACCATCGGGTAGTTGCTTGTGCTTGGAAATGGGACATTTGTTGCCAATTGGTTAAATTCCTTGTCAAAAACCGCAGCATAGTTTGGATTCTTTTTGCGCTGGGACAGCCCGCCGTCATTTGGTTGGCCAAGCTCAGCCATCTGCGCTTCTGAAATGCCCTTAGTATAGACAACCACATAGTAATTTCCCACCTTGAAAAGGTTGGTTAAATTGCCTGACAATTTCTTTGAAAAACCTTCAAAAAATTGCTCTGCCTTATCCATAGGGACAGGATCATAGTGAACCCAATCTGGAATGTTCACCTCCACAGTTCTTTCATATTCAAACTGATCCCCTACTTTATTGTACACATAGATTCTTGGTTCTAACCACATACTTAGGAGTAACTTATTCTGATCCATGGTATAAACCGGTATAGGAAATCCGTGAACCTGATCATCAAGTAAGGGAGAAGTTTCCGGTAATCTCAGCACTGCAAGTGTATCACCCGTGGTTTTATCCTGGGATTCAATTATCGGAAGTCTATACAAGGTTTGAAAGAATTCGCCTTCTTCGATATTGATGGCAAGGGATTCAGGCCAAGGCTTCGGATAATAGATTTTGTTACTGGATTCGAACAAGCCCAGCTTTGGGTAAATCATAAAAATTACATGAGGATATGAAATAGTGATTTCTCCTACTTTAAGAGAATCCTGAAATCTAGAGTAACCCTTTGGAGGATTGAAGACAGTCACATCTCCATTGAAATAGCCCAAACCAAGTGGAGAGCTCACGGCGTCTATTCCATCCTCATTGAATTTATTGTGATTAAGAATTTTTCCCTGTGCATCAACCTCTAAGTATTCCTGATAAAATTCCGTGGAGAGCAAGTATTTTTCGGTTTTCGGATCAAAGTCGATCAGCATCATTTCCCCGAGATAATCTATCTGAACCGAGTCAATGATGTCGAGGGAAAAAGTCTTAGGAACGGAGTTTTTTCGGTTCTCCACCACAGGATATAAGTCCGAAAACTGTCGTGCAGCGTGCAAATAAAACCAAGTAGCGTCTCATGGGAAATGGAAAAAGTCAGAAAGTGAAAAGTTTTACATAATTTTCTATATCAATGGTAAAAAACTAAATGCCAAGCAATTCCCCAACTAAACCTACGTGAGTTAACCCATTTTAACAGAATGAAAAAGTGTGATCAACGACAAAATTGAAACAATTATCACTCAAAAGTTATGGCTACTGAAGTACTAAGTTAAGTAGGTGATAGATTATCTGATTTTTGAATTGTGATTCCAAAAAACGACTGCGATATCCCCAATCAAAAGATCTGCGGGAATTTGGGTCTTTTCTGCGCTAATCAGCGGGAATGCTTCTTAACTTTTCAGGAAAAAAACTTTAAAAAAGATCACATTTTTGTCCAGATCCGGAAATATGATTGTCATAGAGGTATAACAATCAAAATTCTAACATCATGGAAAAGCGAATTAATTTATTTGAAAAAGCAACAGACGGACTGAAACCAATCTATGCTATGGGAGCTTATTTAAAAAAGGCAAGCATTGAAAAACCCTTACAAGAACTGCTTCTCTTTAGAGTTTCTCAGATCAACGGCTGCGCATTTTGCCTTGATATGCACTCTAAAGATGCCCGGGCAGCAGGGGAAACAGAGCAGCGACTTTATGGATTAAGTGCATGGAGGGAAACTCCCTACTATACGGATCGCGAAAGAGCCGCCTTGGCATGGGCAGAAGCAATCACTGCTTCAAAAGTCAGCGATGAAATCTATGCGAAAGTAAGTGGACATTTCACCGAAGAGGAATTGATCGATCTCACATTCATTGCTACTTCCATCAACACCTGGAACCGGTTGCAATCGGCTTTTCCTGTAAAAGCAGGCTCTTACACAGTGGGTCAGTTTGGTTGATTCTGTAACTTTAAAAAAAAAATAGTACTATGGAAGAGTTCTTATTGATATTCAGGAGAGATTTCAACTCCAAGGAAAACCAACCATCTGCCGAAGGTTTGCAAAACCATTTGAAACAATGGCAGGATTGGTTTGCAAAGTTATCCGAAGAAGATAAACTTTCCCGGCCGATTCAGCGCTGGGACAGAGAAGGAAAAATTGTGAAATCAAAGAATCAGATTCTTAATGGCCCGTACGTTGAGATCAAGGAAGCTATTGGAGGTATGATTTTCATCAAAGCATCCAGTTACGATGAAGCTGCAGAGATAGCCAATGGATGTCCGATCTTGGAACTCGGCGGAAATGTAGAGATCAGAAAAGCAGTAACGCCTGTAGAGCATTGAGCGGAAATGGAAAAGCAGTTTTCAGTAATTGCTTTTCCATTCTAATTTTATTTTAGGTTTTCACTTTTTACAGTCTAAAATGTCGGACAAAGAAGAATTACTCCCCCATCTATTTCGAAATGAGTATCAGAAGATCGTTTCAGTCTTAATCAATCTATTTGGTATAGCCCATGTGGAAGTGGCTGAAGATATCGTCAGTGACACTTTTTTATCCGCTACAGAAAACTGGAGCCATCATGGATTGCCGGATAATCCAACCGCTTGGCTTTATACCGTAGCCAAAAACAAGACAAAAAACCATCTGAAGCGGAATCGATTATTTGAAGCAAAGCTCGTCCCACAAATCAAAATAGATTCTTCCTTGAGTGAGGAACTTGAATTGGATCTGTCCTATCAAAACATCTTTGATAGTCAGCTGGCAATGATTTTCGCAGTATGCAATCCCATCATTCCGTCTGAATCCCAGATCGCATTAGCCCTAAACTTACTTTGTGGCTTTGGCGCACAGGAAATCGCTGATGCTTTTGTGACCAACAAAGAGGTCATATATAAGCGGATTAAACGGGCTAAAGAAACCCTGAAAGAAGCTAATCTCCCGATTTCCCAACCGAGTATATCTGAAATCGCCGAAAGATTGGAAACTGTCCTGACTACGCTATATCTTTTGTTTTCGGAAGGTTATTATTCCACTTCACAGCAAACCAATCTCAGAAAGGACTTTTGCATGGAAGCAATGCGACTGAATTACATGCTTATCCAAAATGCAGCCACAAATTCTCCAAAGGTAAATGCATTGATGGCACTCATGTGTTTTCACTCTTCCCGCTTTGATGCCCGAACCGACAAGCTGGGAGAAAGTGTGCTATATCATGAACAAGATGAAAATCTTTGGAACCAAGAGCTTATTGAACGGGGAAATTACTTTCTCAACAACGCTGCGACAGGGAACCATCTTTCAAAATATCATTTGGAAGCGGGAATAGCAGCCTGGCATACCCAAAAGGAAGATACCCCAGCTAAATGGGAGCAAATCCTGCAAAGCTATGATCATTTGCTTCAGTTGGAATATTCCCCAATAGCTGCCCTCAATAGAGTCTATGCACTTTCCAAAGTATCCGGAGCAAATCCTGCTATCAAAGAAGCTGAAAAACTAAATCTCAGGGACAATCAATTCTATTTTTCACTTTTGGGCAAACTCTATGCTGATGTAGATGCTAAAGTGGCCCTTTCGCACTATCAAACTGCCCTCGGATTAGCTCGCGCCGAAACAGATCAACTGCTGATCAAACGAAATATAGAAAGTCTCCATACCCAATTATGAAGTATGGACATAGCTGCTAATTAGCCAAAATCAATTGACAATTTGATTAAAGCAGGTGGCAAAAGCACTTCGATTTTCCAGCTCTATCATTCTATTCTTAGCGTAAAAATGGTGCAACAATAGTTCTCAACGTAGGTACTACCTGCTCTTCAAACCAAGGGTTTCTCCTCCTCCACATAAGATTGCGCGGTGAGGGATGTACAAGCGGCATAAATTCCGGTAGGTATATTTCATAATTCCTTACCGTCTCTGTGAGGGTTTTCTTCCGGCTGTTTTTCAGGTAATAGTTCTGGGCATATTGCCCTATAAGCAAAGTCAGTTGCACCTCCGGCATCGCCGCACGCATCTGCTCATGCCAAGTAGGTGCACATTCTGGCCTAGGCGGCATATCTCCACCCTTCCCTCTGCCCGGATAGCAAAATCCCATAGGCATAATCCCAAAAACCTTTGGGTTATAAAACTGCGCTCTATCCACACCAAGCCAGCGTCTGAGTTCATTTCCGCTGGCATCGTTCCAGGGAATTCCAGTGGCATGCACCTTAGTCCCCGGAGCCTGACCGATGACCAGAACTTTACTTTCAGGGTGAACAGAAAAAACCGGAAGTGGGTCGAGAGGCAAAACTGCCGAGCAAAGTGTACACGCCTGAGCGTTAGCGACTAATTTTTCAAACCTATTCATTATACATAATTATCTTCACCGACATGCTTATTTCCCTGAGAGAAGAAAGTTATTTGAGTTCATTTTACTTATTCTATGGATTTTACATTAAATTAATTGACTACTTAATTGAACTTCAATACATTAGATCAAACAATTATTGTTAATTTAAGTTAATCCATCTTTAGGATCCATACGTATCTCATCAAATACCTTCAACCACTCAATCCGAATGATATGAAAAATACCTACCTCGCTTTCATCCTGGTGATTTTTATTTGCTCAGGATGTTTTTCGTCCAAGGATTATGTAACTGACTATGACTACAATTACCAAGCTTCTTTTAAAAAATACAAAACGTTTGCATTTGTAGTTCCAACAGAAAAGGACACCAGTCTGATTTCCCCAGTTCTGAGCGCTACTATCGGAGCCAGACTTGGATCCCAGGGATTTAGAGAACAAGAATCAAAACCGGATTTGCTGGTCAGCTATAAAATCTTCACTGACTCCATTAGATATCGTGGGTATGTACAGCCAGAATTTGATTACTATCTGCAGCGAGTGAGTAATGTGCCGGAGAAAGAAGACGGAGAGCTCGACAAGGAGCAGGAAAAAGACGAAACCTATAATCAGGTAAGATACAGTGAGAATAGAGGAATGCTGGTCATCTATGTGATCGACAGCAAACGGGGAAATACAATCTGGCAGGGATACACCGCTGCTAACTTCAATTATGACGACCCTAACTTTCAGTCAGACATTACCAGGGCTGCTTACCGGGTGATGAATGAATTCAAAGTACTAAACAACAGACAACTGGAATAATACCTTCCAATGAGTATCTTCATAGGCAACCTGTGTAGCCATTCCACAGTTTTGAGAAGAAGTCCCAAACGAAATTCGGGACTTCTTTTTTATTAAAAAACCTTCTTTGTGCAGCTCAGACGGTTATTTGGTGACTTTTTCAGGAAAGTGGTGATGATTTTCAGTTGTGGCAATTCCTTTGAAATGTCTTAACGAGATACAAAGAACTCAACTATGAAAAAATCACTAATTGTTACCGGACTGCTGAGCGCCACTGTGATGGCCTCCTGTGTTTCCAAGAAAAAATACACCGAACTGGAAAGCAATCTTTTTAGAACCCAAACCGAACTGGCTACTACTGAGCAAGAAAAAGCTGAGCTAGAAGAGAAGATGCAGATCATCGAAAACAGAGTTGCTGAATACAATGCAAGAATCAACTCTCTCCGTGATACTAATGACGCATTGACCTTGCAGAATGATGGGATGTACAGCTTGGAAGGAGCTACTATGATGTCCAAAAACTCCAAGGAAAAAATGAAGCAAACCTTGGCAAATGTGGACCAGCAGAAACTAGCCCAAGCACAGACTTTAGAAGATTCCGTCAATCTGGCCGTGGAATATAACCTGAAGAAAAACATCACCGAAACCACCGTAGATGGTGAGGAAGATGATGTGAATATCAGCATTGACCAGACGGTAGTAATGATCTCCGTATCGGACAAACTTCTTTTCAATACTGGCAGCTATAGAATCAATAGCAAAGCAAATCCTCTTCTTCAGAAATTGGCTGAGGTGATCAACGCTGAGCCAAGCCTCCAGGTGATGATCGAGGGACATACGGATCCCAGAACAATCTCCACAGGAGTAGTTCAGGATAACTGGGACTTGTCTGTCAAGAGAGCGACCAGTATCGTAAGGAAACTTCAGCAAGATTACAATGTAGCTCCTGAGAAAATGATCGCCGCAGGAAGGGCTAGTTATATGCCGATAGTAGAAAATGATTCACCGGAAAATATGGCGATCAACAGAAGAACCAGAATCGTTTTGATACCAGATCTGGACATGTTCTTTGCGATGCTTTAAAACATAAAAAACCACCGATTAATTTTAACCACCACAACCGTAAAGCAGGCCCTACAGCCTGCTTTTTTTTATCCCATTTTCAGTAAATTATCCCCTCATCAAGAATTTATAATTGTGACACAAAAGGAATTAGATGAATTAACCTACAAAATAAATGGTGCTGCCTTTGAGGTTCACAAGCATCTAGACCCTGGACTATTGGAAAGCGTATATCAAAAATGTCTTGCAGAAGAATTGAGGCTACGAAATATCTCTTTCCAACAAGAACTTATTTTACCTATTGTGATTATCCGCAATGATGCCAGTAACCATATTTTCTTTGCTTTACTGTACGGAAGACCGAAGACAGGTCACCGAAGTGGCCTTGACGCTGGTGTTCTCCGAATCCTATGATGCTTTTGTTGTTTTACTGGCAAAAAGGCGGATATACATATTACCTATTCAATACAAAGGCATTTCAGTTTTAGCTGATTTAAGGTTAGACTTTTTCATTGAAAAAAACATAGTCGCAGAATTAAAATCTGTTTCAGAAATTCTACCGATTCATCAAGCTCAATTGATGACCTATATGAAGTTGATGAAAGCACCAAAAGGCATTTTACTGAATTTCAATGTTGTAAATCTATACCATGAAGGGCAAAAAACTTTCGTAAATAATTACTTCTCAAATTTAGACAGAGGCCAAGATTGCTTAACCACAAAGTCATAAAGAAAGCAAGGAAGTTAGATTTACCTCCTTATACTTTCTTATACTTTGAAATATTTTAGATTTCTCTTCTTTGTTGATTTTGCGACTTTGTGGTGACAATTAATAGAACAGTTTCAATCCAATACTTCTAAGGTACCCAAGGCATGCTGCATCAACACATCCTGAAAAAAGCGTGTGTAAACAGCCTGCGCTTGGTCAGCCTGCGCACTTACCAGTTGCTGATTGGCAGTGGCAAGATCTACAAAATTGGAAATCCCCAATCTGAACCGCTCTGAAATCGCATTTTGGGCTTCTTCTGCAGCCATCACCTGAACCTCCGTATTTGCCTCCTTTTTCACTGCCGCCATGTAGTTCATATAAGCCAGTTTTACATCCTGGTAGATTTTCCTATCGATGGATTCTTTTTGTAAAACCTGATTTTTGTAGGCCACTCT
This sequence comes from Algoriphagus sp. AGSA1, assembly GCF_021390545.1. Taxonomy (GTDB): domain Bacteria; phylum Bacteroidota; class Bacteroidia; order Cytophagales; family Cyclobacteriaceae; genus Algoriphagus. Next base: position 27,291 of record NZ_JAJUWR010000003.1, read on the forward strand.
GTTACGGCTTACGTTCAATTTATTTTGGAAATTGTTGAAGATGGGTATAGCGAGGCTTAATCCCATAGAATTCTGCGGGTATATTTTCAAGAGTTGGTCTTGTAGTGTCCTATCATCCAACGAAGTGAAAAACGTGTTATAGTTATAAAAGGCCGTTACCCTTGGATAATACATCGCCTTGCTGGCTTTCAGGTTTTTCTCTAAGGATTCCACAAGTAATTTCTGCTGTGTGCCATCTGGTCGGTTCACTAGCGCTATATCGTATAGTTCCTTCATACTCATATCATCAAAACCCATAACATCCGTCCCAGGATCAACAGATTCCAACACTGGAACCACTCCAGGTTCCAGCTGCAAATATTCGGACAGATCCCACACATCATTCTGATACTGCAATTCAGCATCTACCAACACAGACTCCAGTCTTGCCACTTCTGATTGCTGATTATATTTGTCCGATAAAGTTCGAAGTCCGGCATCCACAAAACCATCTATCTGCCGCAATGTCTCCTTTTGGTTCTCTAAATTCTCTATAGAGATTCTCACCAATTCCTGGTCCAGAAGCACCTGAAGGTACCTTCTGGCAACATCGAACACGATTTGCTGAGAGGCTCTGTCAAGCCCTTTTTCCCCTGCTTCATAAGCGAGTTTTGCGGACTGGGTGTCCAGAATCCTTCTGCCTGCATTGAAAATAGGCATACTCATATTCAATCCTGCGTTCACCACTTCATTCGTCACACTGGTCACCACTATCTGCCCTTCTATCTGTTGCGTTTGCTGGCCTTTCTGTTGGGAAAATGAGCTATTGATATTCACATTGGGAAAATGTGAGAGAAGTGCTGACTGCTTTTGAACCTTCAGTACTTCCATGTTATTTGATAGTACCTGATAATCAACATTCGCAGAAAGAGCCAAATCGACCGCCTGACGAAAATTGATTTTCAAGGTATCCTGAGCCTGTACTGTTACTGAAAGCAGGATGCCAACAACTAAAGCACTATATTTTCTATGCATGAACAATCGCTTCATCTTTTTCTATTTTACCATCCAGCATATCGATCAGTCTGGTTCCATAATCCGCATTTTCTCTCGCATGGGTGGCCTGTATAATTGTAGTTCCCTCGCGGTGCAATTCCTGGAAGACTTCCATGATCTCTTTGGCCTGACCTGAATGAAGATTTCCAGTGGGCTCATCGGCAAGCAGCACTCTAGGCTTACCGGCGACAGCTCTTGCTATGCCGACTAGCTGCTGTTGGCCACCCGAAAGCTGGGCAGGAAACAAATCTTTTTTTGCCACCATATTGAACCTGTCCAGCAGATTGGCGATGATGCTTTTGCGCTCATTTGATGACACATTTCTATACAGGAGAGGTGTCTCGATGTTTTCATACACCGTCAGTTCGTCAATAAGATGGTAAGCCTGAAAAATGTAGCCAAACTCGCTTTTATGCAAAGCAGCCCGTTCACGTTCCTTCATTTTTTTAATATTCCTATCGCCGAAAAAGTATGCCCCATCATAATCTTCATCGAGCAAGCCAAGGATGTTCAACAAAGTAGATTTCCCTGCCCCACTTGGCCCCATAAGTGTGACAAACTCTCCTTCGTTTATGGTGAGATCTATTCCTTTGAGAATAAATATGCGTTGAAACCGTGATTCAATGTATTTATCTACTTCTTTGAGTTCAATCATTTGAATGATACTTATATAGTTAGTATTAATTAATCGCTTTTTAATGTTTTGGATGGATTCAATCTGAACACCTTCCAACTTCTATAACTAATTGTCAATCCAGCCAGGAATAATACCAGCAAAATCGCTAAAACATATGGCCATGGCGAGAATGAGACACGGTTGGCAAAGGACTGCAGCCAAGTATCACTAAACCAAAGTCCAAATCCTACCGCCAATACCGAAGCTACCGAGAGCAGCTTGAAGAAATCAGATGCCAATACTGAGATGACATCCTTTTGAGTAGCTCCAAGTACTTTTCGGATACTGATTTCCCGTGTTCTACGAAGTGCTACATAGGACACTAGACCAAACAATCCCATACAGGCAATCAAGATAGCTATGCCCGAAAACAGGGTGAAAATCACACCTACACGCTCTTCTGAGCGGTAAAGCTGAGCATATTCCTGATCTATAAATTTATAGTTGAACGGCCGTTCCGGGACAAACTTCTTCCACACCTCTTCAAGTGTTGCAAGGGTAGCGGCGGGATTTCCCGCAGGTATTTTCACCAGAAGCACATTCGCATTTCCCTGATCTTTAAATATGCCCAACGGACCAATATTTTCATGCAAGGAATTAAAATAGAAATCTCCCACCACCGCTTTGATTCTTGCATCTGAATATCCAAAATTCACTGTTTTTCCGATGGCCTCTTCAGGACTCCAACCCATTTCCCTGATAGCAGATTCATTGAGGATAATCGGAACCAAGTCTTCATTATCATTAGCCTCCTCTCTGGAGAAGTCATTTGCATTGAGATCAGTACCTGCGAGAATTGCCAGGTTTAGCGTTTTGACAATATCCTCATCAGTGGAATATCCCGTAATCATAAACTCGCGCTGATTGTCCCCTCCCGGAAATATCCTATATCCTGCCTTGATGTGTACAGGCATGTCTCCCGCAAGGGCTATGGAATACGCAGCACCAGATTTCAGCATTTCAGCCTTCATGGTCTCAACCGCATTTCGCATCTTGTAGTGATAGGGCAGCGCTACCACTTGTTCCCTATCGTAGCCTAAACTGACGTTTTGCATGTAGTCCAGTTGGTTTTTTACGATAAAAGTAGCTATCAACAGGCCAATGGAAACGAAGAACTGGAACACTACCAGAGATTTTCTCACCCAAGCTCCTCCACCCATTTTCGTTTTATTTGCCAGTGCTTTGATCGGCTCCATGCCTGACAAAATCAAAGCCGGGTACATTCCTGCCAACAAGCCCACAATCACTATCAACCCTATCATAAGACCGAGCCCGCCAAAATTCATTAAGGAATCCGTGCTTAGCAGCACCCCGCTGATCGTCGAGAATTTTGGTAGAATCAAGTAAAGGCACACAATACTCAATAGCGTAGCTGCAAAAGTGAGTAGCATAGATTCGGAGACAAACTGACCAAACAACTGTCCTCTCCCTGCTCCCATTGCTTTGCGAAGCCCAACTTCCTTATTGCGCTCGGTAGCTTCTGCCGTGGCCAAGTTCACATAATTGATAATCCCTATTGCAATAAGCAACAAAGCAACTATACCGAAAATATATAAGTAGCGAATGTCTGTTCCCGGCTTGATACTGCCAAGTGATTGATCTCCCAAATGTATTTCACTGACTGGCTGCAGGTGGAAAAACGTTCTATAGCCATATTCTGCCAGTTCCTTGCCAAGGTATTTCTCCTTGATTTCCTCTACTTTGGCCTGAAAAGCACCCACATCCGTTCCGGATTTCAACTTCACATAAGTATAGTAATTACTTGGAGACCATTCAGGATTCTTTCCGTGTCTGTGCGATTTGAAAGATGCCAAAAAATCAAATTCCATGTGACTGTTGCTAGGAAAATCCTCCATCACTCCGGATACCGTAAAATCATTCCCTTCCACCTTCATTATTTTGCCGACAGCAGTGGCTGCGTCACCAAAATAGCGCTCAGCAGTTTCGTTTGTTAGCACCAGCAGATTTGGCTCTGACAATACTTGGCTGGAATTACCTGACAAAAGATCAAAGTCAAATACGTTGAAAAAGTTTTCATCTGCATAAGCAAAGGATTGCTCCTCCTGATTTCCCTCACCGCCATCTATCAGTACAGAAGAGAAGATACTAAGGTCAAAAACCAATGTACCTGTCTCCACCTCCGAAATTTCCTCTATAAGCGTAGGAATCAGACTGGACGGAGTGGAACTCACTAACTGGCTTTCTCCTTCAGACACGAACTCCTGATTGAATTTATATATGCGCTCATAATCCCCATACATTTTATCATAACTCCATTCATGTTGGATATAGAGGCAGATTGCCAAAAAACTCACAATGGCTACGGTCAATCCGATAAGATTGATGCCGGTGTAGAGTTTGCGTTTCTGCAAATTACGAAAGGATATTTTAAGGTAGTTTTTCCACATAGAATAAGGATTGAATATTGCCAAATTCAAAAGACTTGTCTGCCGTGGCAGATTTGGAGATTGAGTATTCCCAAGTATTTATTTTAAATTTTAAGTCTATTCGTACATCCTCCCTCCTCTTTTCCACTTTTATGCCACAAAAAAATGCCTCTGAATAAACCCCAGAGGCATTTTTACACTTTTGATAGGATTACTATCTCGAACATTTTTGTCCGCTGGCGAACAAAACAACTTATCAATGATCAATTCTCAAGACAAATGACAAACCTCAAATCTATTCTAAACTCTCGATTCTTGGCTCTTGCATCTAAAATCTTATGTCTTATACCTTGATACGTATGTCTTGATACTAGAACTTTCGGTACTTCCCTTTCAAGAATTTATTTGCTTTCTTCTCGGCAAACTTCGCTTTTTTGCTGTCCCAATGAAGGGTTTCATTAGGGAATCTGCCTGCGATTACACCCAATAAAATGGTCTCTGTCAATCGTGAGGCGTATGAGAATGGTGCGGTAGTTTCTCCCTTTCCCAGACAGGCATCCACAAACTGGTGGTAATGCTTCTTGCTTTCGGAATCGTAATCCTTCACGGGTTTGCCCAGATTGAATGATTCTATGTCCATTTCCACATACTTACCATCGACGATTTTTCTTGGCAACTGTTGAAAATGCGGTAATAGTAACCTGCCCTTTTCTCCCATAAACATCGCTCCTTGATCAGGCAATTCATCACCATTTGGCAATACCAGATCTTCATGTGCTTCAGGGGCCCCGATTCCATCATACCATACCCACTTCAGTGTTTCTGCAGTATGCTTGGTTCCCGGAAACTCATAAGTCACTACATTGTTTGCGGGAAAACCAAATCCTGTAGGTTCGCGGCATTCATTGATGATGGTTCTTGGCACATCGAGTTCAAGTGCATTATATGGCGTATCGAAAATATGCACCCCCATATCCCCTAGCGTACCACAGCCATAATCCATTATTTTTCTCCAATTGCCCGGATGATAAAAGCCTTCCTTGTAAGGCCTCTCGGGAGCAGTTCCCTGCCAGAGGTTCCAATCTAAGTTAGCAGGTACAGGATCAGCTCCTTCCGGCTCAGGGCCATCATAACCCCAATCCTTTGGGGACCAAGCACGGACGGTATGCACCTTACCGATGATTCCAGACTGAATCAGTAAGGTCGCCAACTTATAATCGTAAAAAGAATGCACCTGAATCCCCATCTGGGTCACCAAATTCTTCTTAGTCGCCAGCTTATTCATTGCCCTGGCCTCTGACACATGGTGAGTCAATGGTTTCTGGCAATATACAGGCTTACTCATCTTCATTGCCATGATCGAAGCCGGTGCATGGGTATGATCAGGAGTAGATACCACTACAGCATCTATTTCATTTTCCATGTCTTTCAGCATCTCCCGATAGTCAGCGTAGGTCTTTGCATTTGGATGAAGCGCTTTCGCATTGGCCATCATATTCGAATCCACATCGCAAAGTGCTACCACGTCCACCAACTCATGGGACGAAATCGCATCCAAATCGGCCATGCCCATCATTCCAAGTCCTATATGGGCAGTCCTTAGACGTTCGCCTGCATTTAATCTGGCCAAAAGGGAAGGAGCCAAGGCGGCACCCAATAATCCTAAGCCACTCTTTTTGACAAAGTCTCTACGGCCTATACTTTCAATGTTCGTACTCATGTTTCAGTGAATTTATTTCAAGGTTATTTTATAGTTCTTTGATTCTGATATTCTTAAAGCGGACTACATCTCCGTGGCCTAAGAAACCAATGTGGCCTGAACTCCGCTGCAATCCAGGATGATCCTTATTGTCCAGAGTTCCGTTATCGCTTGCCTCAAGATAGTCACCATCCAGGATGGTTTCTCCATTAAGGATAACTTTAATATGTGGATGATTAACGACAACCTCTTGCTGATTCCAATCTCCCACAGGATTCAAATATCCCCTTTTGGCTGGAATCACACCATAGACCGAACCGTGGTATTGGTACTCCTTCAAGTTCGCAAATTTGTCTGCGGTATTATCCAATATTTGTAGCTCTTTGCCTACGTATGCAGCATCGCCCTCAAGAGGCGCATGGATACCCAAGCCATTATTTGCGCCCGGGGTAAGCTGAAATTCAAACCTGAGGATAAAATCCCCATATTCCTTTTCAGTAAATAAATTCCCTCCTCCAGTTCCTTGGGGATCTATTACAATCATGCCATCCTCTGCATGATAAGACGTTTTGTTACCAATCCATCCATCGAGGTTTTGCCCATTGAAAAGCGAAACGAATTCCTCATCTGAAATGCTTTTCTGCGAGCCGCATGCATACACAAGAATTGCAACAACAAAAAAAACGAGACTTAAAACAGAATTAGATTTGGTCATCAGAGATTATTTAAAGCGTTTTTGGCATTTAGCGCCACAAACAGGAATGCAATTTAAGGTTTCATGCCAATTTGCGAACAATAAACTTAATTAAAAATTTTATTTACACCTCAGGTATTTAAATGATTTTTTTGGAAAAGGTGGTTTCCCAAAAGTATTGAGTAGCTAGTATCAAGATTCCAAAGGAGCCGCTTGCACCTAGCTCAATACTTCAGTCTTGGACTTAATGCAATGCGGTCTTCAGATTGCCGTGACGATCCGATATGCGACTAACAATTTCATGAACTTCGTAATTGCTTCACCTAGACAATTACATAAATTATCTCCCACAACCCCGACACTTTCCGTCCATATCATTTTCCATCCTTTTACGTATCCTTATCTCCCGGTATATTGAAATCAAATGGAGCAGAACGAAGCAGAAAGCTATTTCAAAGGGCGTGGGTCGCAGATTAAGACGGACAACAAATTCCTCAAATATCGCTATGTGAGTGAGCATATTGAGGGACTGGATGAAGCCTTGATCCAGTCTCCACACACCAAAGTCTATCAGGAGCATTCCAAGAGCATAGTAAACAAAATCGAAAGCCCTGATCTGGGCATGATGTACTCACTAAATCCTTATCAAGGCTGTGAGCATGGATGCAGCTATTGCTATGCTAGAAATACGCATGAATATTATGGATTTGATGCGGGTCTTGACTTCGAAAGCAAAATTATAGCTAAAGCAAATGCCGCCCAGCTTCTGGAAAAGTTGTTTCACAAACCTACTTGGAAACCCGTCCCTATCAGCATAGCCGGCAACACTGACTGCTATCAACCACTGGAACGCAAGATGGAACTTACGAGAAGTTTGCTGAAAGTCTTTGCCCGCTACCGTCACCCTGTAGGAATGATCACTAAGAACAGTTTGATCTTAAGAGACAAAGATTTACTTCAAGATTTGGCCATGGATAAACTGGCCAAGGTTTTCATTTCCATCACTTCACTTGATGAACATGTGAGACGTAAAATGGAACCACGAACTGCCAGTGCATCCAAACGGTTAAAAACCATAGAAGAACTTTCTTTGGCAGGCATCCCCGTCGGGGTCATGTGTGCACCCATCATCCCGGGCCTGACTGATCATGAGACACCCGCTATCCTCAAAGCTGCCGCGGATCATGGAGCACTTACGGCCGGAATGACCGTAGTTCGTCTTAACGGAAGTGTAGGCCCAATTTTCGAAGATTGGGTTCATAAAAACTTTCCCGACCGAGCGCATAAAGTAATAGCTCAAATCTGCTCAATGCACGGCGGTCAACTCAATGATTCCCAGTTTGGAAGAAGGATGCGGGGCGAGGGTAAGGTAGCTGAGATGATCAATCTGCTTTTTGCCACCTCAAAGAGGAAGTATTTTGCAGGCAAGACTATGCCCGAATTCGACCTCTCTAAGTTTAGAAAAGGTGGGAATTTGAATTTGTTTTAGTCTCCCATTATAAATCCCCCTGCCCCCGTTGTAAAGGGGGAGTCACCTCAACTGAACCTCAGATATCAATCAATACAGTGAAAAATATTAATAAAGAGGGGTCAAAGTACCATTGAGGCTATTCCCTCCGCCGTGGCGGAGAGTTAGGGGGATTTCTAGGATTTCCTAAATCTCAAATCCACCCTACTCACTCTTCAGCACTTTGGCAGGATTGGTCTGCGAAGCCACATACGAGTGAATACCCACGATAAGCATACATATTACCATCACTCCCAGACCCGCTCCCACAAACATCAAATAAGGCATTTCCACCCGGGTATTGAAGCCGCTTAACCAATCGTTGAGAAAATAATAGGCAGGGAATACGGCGATCAGGAATGAAACTCCCACCAAAATCATGTATTCTTTGGAGATCAGAAAGAGAATCTGCTGTAGAGTTGCCCCCAAGACCTTCCTGATACTGATCTCTTTGGTGCGCTGGGCTATGGTGAAACTGGAAAGTCCAAACAAGCCAAGGCAAGAAATCATAATCGCAAGCGCACAGGCAAAGCCAAGCACATTTTTGATTTTCACATCTTCTTGATAGAATCTATCTAGTTGAGTATCCAAGAAATTGAAAGACACTGATTCATAAGGATAAACTGTTAGATAAATCTTCTCCAATTTCTCCTTTGCCGCAGCCAAGTTCTGATCTGAATTCAGCTTTACATTCACCGTTTGAAAAAACTTGGGATTATAGGTAAAGAGAAGTGGGCGAATCCCCTCTCTAAGTGTCCTGGAATGAAAATCAGCGACCACTCCGATGATTTTGCGTTGCTCCCCGCTATATCCTATCTCTACCCCCAGCGCATCTTCAGCACTTGTGAAACCGGCTTCTTTCACAAATTGCTCATTGACCAATAGCTCATCTTTTCGATCTATCCCATCCGAACCTGCTATCAGCGGAATACCATTTACCCGCACAAAGGCTGAATCCACATTCATCACCTGTATATACATCTCCTTTTCAGTCGTGTCCATAGGCACTTTGGCATCAGACGTCCAAAGGCTCGTGGACGACACTAAACTACCGCTCAAACTGGCACTTTGCACCATTGTCTCCTGATTAAAGCGATCCTGAAGCTGAAGCATTTTATCGGGATCAGACATGAATGGAAGAGAGGCGTACACCACGGCTTCCTTATCAAACCCCAGCGGCTGGCTGGTCACGTACTTCAGTTGATAGTTCAGTACCAAAACCAGAATAATAAAAGCAATAGAAGATGACAGTTGAATCACTGTCAGGTTTTTTCTCAGAAATACTCCCACGGAAAACTGACCGCTCTTGATCAATTCCCCTTTCAAAGCCCGCTGTGGGTTATAGTTAGAAAGAATCAGAGCCGGATAAATCCCCGCAATCATGGAGACCAAAACAGGGAACCCTGTATAGAAAAGAACATTGTAAACAGAAAAATATTCAATACTGAAATTCTTAGGAAGATAGTCTGCGAATAACCCTCTAATTCCTTCTACGAATACCATAGCTAGGATGGTACTGCACAAGACGATCAAAAATGTCTCCGCAAGAAATTGAGTAATCAGCTGCAGCCGGGTTCCACCTATTGTTTTTCTGATCCCCACTTCCTTGGACCTACTTATCGCCTGGGCGGTTTCAAGGTTTACAAAGTTCAGTACTGCAAGCACAAGAATGATCAAACCTATCAGAATCAAACCGTTCAGGAAAACTTTAGAAACGTTGTCATAGGAATAATTCTCTCCAAAATGCATTTCGGACAGTGGTTCTGTAAAAAATCTTGTGCCATATCCACTATCGGCTTTAGCCTCCATATTTTTTGCAATCAGCGGTTCAAAGGCATTGTCCACTGACTCACGAGACACCCCTGTAGCCAGTTTGACAAAAAGTTGACTGCTTGAATTGACCGATGTCCAGTCATGCAAACCATACCATTCTATTTGCTCCTCTGTCCGAATTGTGCTAAAAGAGATGAAATCAGTGAAAATAAAGTCTGTTTTTTCCTTATAGTCAGCAACTACACCTGTAACTTTCGCATAAATAGAATCTGAATCCGCAAACATCAACTCCTGTCCCAGTACATCGGACGCTTCAGAACCAGGAAAGTACTTATGCAAGCTCTCTTCTGTGATCACGACTGATTCAGGCTGGAGCAAGGCGGTTTCAGGATTTCCTGCCAACCACTCCCTCGGGAAAATCTTAAAGAATCCCCCATCCGCAAAAGTTGCATTATTCGATCTTCCAAACACTTTGCCCGAGGAAGGCAAGGCTACTAAAGTCTGAGACATCGTATAGAGTCTCCCCTTATCTTCTATCCCCGAAACTTCTTCCTGAATCACTTCTCCAAGTGGCCCCGGGGTTCCTGAATTAGGAAAAACCCCCTCATCCCCCCAGTCCGTCAGGGTATTTATCCGGTATATTCTCTCCTTGTCCGGATGAAAGCGGTCAAAACTATAAGAATGCGTCACCACGTTGAAGATCAAAAAACAGATGGCAATCCCTATAGAAAGTCCAAGGACATGGATAAACGAACGCATCTTATTTCTAAGAATGTTTCTCCAGGCTATTTTAAAGTAGTTCTTTAGCATTTTATTCGAATTGGAAAATTGGAAGATTCTAAAATTGGAAGATTGACACAAGCAAAGCGCATAATTATCAATTTGATTTTTGGTTTTAGAATCTATATTCTTGAATCTAAAATCTTGATTCTAGATACTCTCTACTTGATACTTGAAACGCTACTCATCCTTCAACGTCTTCACCGGATCCATCTGAGTGGCCCTAAAAGACTGGGCAGAAACTATTGCGATAGTAAACGCGATTCCTCCCAATCCCAAAAAGGTAAAGTTGACCCAGGACGGCCATTCTTTCACTGCAAACTGCTCAATCCATCCCTGCATAAAATACAGGCTTAAGGGTAAAGCCACCAGTACCCCTACGCAAGTAATGGCTAGGAATTCCTTGTTGAACATCCAGGAAATGCTCCAGCTGGAAGCCCCCAGCACCTTTCGGATGCCTATTTCTTTGGTTCGTCCGGCTATACTCAGTGCCGCCATGGCAAACAATCCCATTGCTGCGATCAGGATAGCAACACAAGCGGCCAGAAAGACCATTTTCCCCAATCGCTCATCTGCTACATATTCTTTTTGAACGGCCTCATCAAGAAAGCTGAAACTAAAAGTCTCCATTGGAAACACCCGACTCCATTCATTCTCAAGCATAGACTTGAAAACTTCGAAATCCGTCCCGCTGCTTTTCGCCATGACCTTCGGATTGGTGCCTGAACTGATCATCAGCATATTGATTCCGCTAAATACTGTTTCAGGATTTTTCGCCAGGATTACCGGTTCTATCTCCTTATACAGGGAATTATGATTAAAATCCTTTACCACGCCCACGATTTCATGGTTGCCTATTTTATTACTCGGAAGTGATTCCCCTAGAGGATCCTCCCATTTCATAGCTTTTGCAAAAGTCTCATTGATCAATACCGCGTTGCCGTCTGATCCGGTTTCAGGATTGAAATCCCGACCGCTTACCAGCTCCAGACCAAGGGTTTTCAGATAATCCCCACCCACAAAATTCAATCGGAAATTAAACTGCTTGCCATCTTCCGTAGGAAATCCTCCATCCCAAAACGCATCGTCACCATAGGTTGCGATAGTAATTCCTGCAGATTGCACTTCTGATCTGCCTTCCAAAGCCTGGCGGTATTTCTCCGCCTGCGCAAAGCTCTCATTTATCGATTTCACAAAACTCGTACTCGGCACATCAGGAATATCCACCAGCACCACCATATCCTGGTCAAAGCCCAAGTCATAATCCCTAATTGCTTTCATCTGATTGACCATAATCAATGTCGAGGCTATTAACACAAAGGAGATGAAAAACTGAAATGCCACCAAACCCTTTCGCAATGCCTGCTTCCCAAAGCGTATCGAGAGATTTCCTTTCAGTACTTTGATCGGCTTCAGGCTGGACATAAAAAAGGCCGGATATGCCCCTGCCATCGCAGTAATCAAGACTACCAAACCACCTAATATCAAGAGTTGAGTCGGCCCATAAACCAGGTCAAGTTGCTTGTCAAACAGATTGTTAAAAATAGGAAGCAGAGCTTCTGCCAAGATCAATCCGAAAACCAATGCTGCGATAGTGATCAGAAATGCCTCTGTCAGAAACTGAAAAACCAACTGTCCGAAATCTGCTCCCATGGTCTTGCGAACACCCACTTCTTTGGCACGGGTAGTTGACCTGCCTATTGCCATGGTGGTAAAATTGATGCAGGCTATCAACAGAATCAAAAATGCGATTCCAGCCAAAATCCACAATAACGATGGACGGGTGGTTTCTACCATTCCCGTATCGGGATTCTCTGTCAGGTGCATTTCAGCAATCGGCTGGAGCGTGAACGTATATTCCCCTGGCTTGTATTGTTCTCCCAGAACCTTTTTCATCATGTTTTCCACCCCAGCCTCTACCGAGGCTTTGTCTTCTGCACTTTTTAATTTGACGTAGGTGTCCCCATAGACATTAAACCAAGAACTCTGATTTTGTTCCGCAACATTAAAATCCAGGTTGCTGTCGTTCATCAGCATATCAAACTTTATACTGCTGTTTGATGGCAGGTTCTCCAAAAGACCGGAAACTTTATACTCCTCGTAGTTGTCTCCCATTTTCAACCGGAGAGATTTGCCGATGGGATCAGCATTGCCAAAGTACTTTTTGGAAACTTCTTCAGTGATCACCACACTAAACTTATCTTGAAGTACTTGCTCTTTGGCCCCCTGAAGCAACCTAAAACTAAAAATCTCCAAGAACTCCGGGCTCACCATCAAATAAGGTTGATTTTGGGTAGTCTCTTCATCGAGATAAGTCTGGGCTGCGCCGCTCACTAAACGTGTGGTATGGGTAACTTGGGAAAATTCATTGGCAAAAGTAGGCGCAGTGATAATAGGAGTGGAAAAAGAAGCATTCATTTCCCCATCTTCTACCTCAAATCGTTGTATTCGAAAAATATGATCGCCTTCGCTATGAAAATCATCAAAATTGCTCTCAAACTGTACAAAAAAGAAAATCAACGTGCTAACACCCAAGCCCAGTGTAAGACCGATCAAATTGATTCCTGTGTGTAATTTGTTTTTGGACAGATTACGGATTGCGATTTTAAAGTAGTTCTTCCACATTGTGTAACTGTTGTTGGTTTTTAATTTCACCTTTATACAGGCACCTTAGTTTAACCCTGTAGGAGTGCTAAACACCTGCGTTAGTATTCTCAAGAAAAGAGAGTTCCGTAATACAGCTATCAAATTTCTATGCCATTAAAAAAGGGTTCCTAAACCAATGATTTCGCCACTACAACCTATCTCAAGCAAATCAATCGGACATTTTTGTCCGCCAGTGGTCAAAAACCATAAAGCGGCAATCAGCAAAGAGTAGTTTTTGACGCTAAAGTGTACTGAACTTTATCGGCTATGCAATTAATAATAACCTATGCTTAATACCACTTAAAGAATTGTCCGGGTCAGCATGCCGCAATAACCCGCAAGATTTTTAATTTTACCAATAGGTACTTTCTCTACTCTCTTATGACTAAACCTGAAATAAACAGCACAAAGGATACGCAAAACATACTAAGGGATAGGCGCTCTTTTCTAAAAAAAAGTACTTGGGCAACACTGTCAACGCTGCTTGGTGCAGAGATTGTCCATGCGGCCACCATGCCTGAGGATTATATTCCTGTAGCCTTGGAACAGGAGTTTGATCCAATGAAAGGCAAAAGCGAAGGAATGATTATCCGCAATGAAAAACCATGGAATGTAGAGCCTGCCCCACATCTATTGAATGATCCTATAACCCCTATTGCCAGCATTTTCATTAGAAACAATGGGTTGATCCCGGAGGATGTGGATGCTGCCACCTGGACGCTGACCATCGGCGGTGAATCTGTGGTAAAAGAGAAAACCTATACCTTGGATGAGCTGAAGAAAAATTTCAAATCCTACACCTATCAACTACAACTGGAATGCGGTGGGAATGGACGGGCTGGTTTCTATCCTCCAGCCTCTGGAAACCAATGGGCGGAAGGAGCTATTTACTGTTCGGAATGGACAGGTGTACGACTAAAAGATGTTTTGGAAGATGTGGGGGTCAAATCGGATGCGGTGTACATAGGCTATTACGGAAAAGACAAGCACCTCAATGGCGATCCAAATAAAGTGGTGATCTCCCGCGGAGTGCCTATTGCAAAAGCAATCCAGGATGAAACCCTGCTGGCCTTTGCGCTTAACGGAAAAGAAATTCCTTTAGCGCATGGCTACCCACTTCGCTTGGTTTGTGGAGGTTGGCCTGCTTCCGCTTCTGGTAAGTGGCTTCACAGGCTAGTAGTAAGAAACAAAGTGCATGATGGCGAGAAAATGATGGGTGATTCATATAGAGTCCCCAAATATCCCGTGGCACCCGGCGAAAAAGTCCCGGATAAGGATATGAAAATCATAGAATCCATGCCGGTAAAGTCCATCATCACCTATCCAAAATCGGGTGCGATGTTCAATACTTCTAAAAAGCTAACCGTACAGGGACATGCTTGGGCTGGGGAGTATGAAGTAAGTCAGCTGGAGGTCAGTACGGATTTTGGCGCAACATGGAGAAAATGCAGTCTTAAAAAACCGGTAAACCGACTCGCCTGGCAGCAGTGGTCCATTGAGTTGAGTTTCCCTCAGGTCGGTTACTATGAGATCTGGGCAAAAGCAACGGATGAGCAGGGGATCTCCCAGCCTATGGTGATGCCGGGATGGAATCCAAAAGGGTATCTGAACAATTCCTGTCACCGAATTGCAGTGAAAGTAAGCTAAGCCCATGAAGAATTTCATCGACCCTAAGTCCCAGTCTTCCAATTCTGAGAAAAACAAACTGTTCAACGGGCTGATGAAGTCTGTGCTGGGAATAGTTGTGATTCTGTTTTTACTGCTTGGACTCATTGTCTTTTTGATTATCCAACCTGACCTATCAGGCGTGGTAAACTCAGGATCTGAAGTGCCTAAGGCTGAACTTCCAGAAAGTGGTTTTTCAACTTCGTCCGAAGTAGTAGATGGAAAAGATATGGAAACCGGCTTGATAGCCTCCAAAGGCTTGGAACTGGTAAAAGCAAACTGTACCAATTGCCACTCCAGCGCACTGATATTACAGAACCGGTTTACCCGGGAAGATTGGCACGCCAAGATTGTATGGATGCAGGAGACCCAAGGATTATGGGAATTAGGAGAAAGTGAATCCCTTATTCTGGACTATTTAGCGGAAAACTATGCACCGGAAGCCCCTAAGGGAAGAAGAATTCCGCTTAGTGGGATCGAATGGTATGAGTTGAAGGATTGAAATCACCTAGCCAATTTCTCTTGAAACTTCTCCATCCAAGTCTCTCTATTAGATATCACAAAATCATACTCACGTCCGTCCACTAGTGTGAGCCGCAAACCATTGCCAACCAGCATGCCAGTCTTTCTTGGTGAGACTTCGGAGATCAAGTTATACGAAATATCAGACTGCCCGGTATTGATATTGAATTTATGGGATTTAAAAATCACTCGCTCATTTGTAAGGAAAAGCTTGCCTCCTACCGCCTCCGCACCTCGGAATAAATTGGCAGACTCTTCAGTTTCTATTATTTCCCCTGGTTCCAGATCAGGGGAGATAATTTTGCCCGCCTTCTCCGCCATCTTTCTAAAAATCAAAGGGTAAACCAAAGCCATAAATAACCCGAAGAAGAATCCCTGAAAAAGCAGGCTTTTCCAGTCATAAAATTCACTGGTGCAGATTAACATCAACCAAAATCCCCAAAGTATCTTTTACCTTGTTAGGGATTTCTTCTAATAATTTTTTAGCCTCCTTTAAGTCAACTACATTTCCGGTATCGTTCTTTCCTATAAAAATGGTTCCGACATAAGCATTTGCAAAACCACAAATCCATTTCAAGTATTAGTCTCGCCAAGTTACTTTGAACTCAATATTTTGTGATTCTGAACTCACTGCCGATAATTAATCATGTTTTAGTTTCAAATTTACTCTTTTTCCTAATGTCATTTTTATGTTCGGGTTTTCCACACTGAGCGATAACGAGTCGCTATACGCAACTCCCTTCCCTCCCTCTAAACCTACTAAACATTTTTAAAACTTCAATCATCACAGAAAGCCGATAAATTCACTTTATCCGACAACAAACGACTACTATCGAATACAAACGACTAGCTACCGACTAAGCGCTGCCACATCCCCCAACTTTGGGTCATAAGTTTTACCTCTGGCGAAAACGACAAACAAATTTTCTAACCAAAACAACAAACATCATGAATGCGCTAAGAAACAAAGTACAGCTAATCGGTCACTTAGGAACCAAAGTAGAATTAAAAACCCTGGAAAGTGGCAAGACCGTAGGGAACGTAAACCTTGCGACCAACGAATATTACAAAAATAAAAAAGGCGAACGTGTCAGCGAAACTACCTGGCACAGACTCGTGGCATGGGGTAAAACCGCAGAACTGCTCGAAAAATATACCGACAAGGGTTCAGAGATCGCCATCGAGGGAAAAATCACCAATCGAGACTACAGCGATAAGGATGGCGTGAAGCGATACGTCACTGAGGTGGTGGTAAACGACTTCCTCTTTTTAGGGGAGAAATCTTCCAAAGTAAGAGAGGAAACCGCTCTTCCTTTCTAAGAGAAAAGAAACATATTTATGGAAGGCTGGATGTTTTATGACTTTCAGCCTTCTCACTATTTTTCAAATACCTTCATCCTAGTCTCTGGATTTTTCAAAATAAAGCTCCGGTAGAATGATTTTAACCTCCTTACCAAAACCTTCTTTCCGCCAATAGAGAATGAAATTAACTTTAGCACTTTTCAAATAATAATTCCTTTCTTCCAAATCTTCAATCTTTTTTATAAAATCTCTAGAGAACTTCAATACTATTCTGCAAGATTATACAAATTGAAACCTTCATTGCTCTGAATGAGCTTTGCCTGCCAGCCATTTTTTATGAGAAGTCCTGTGATTTGAAGTGCTTTCCCAATAGTCTTTGTAAGCAAACAACTAGTTCCACTGAGCCCAGTCATAAGTATATTTTGATCGAATCATTCAAAGGATTTTTAGTATCATCAGACTGTAGCTTGTCGTCTTTTAATAATGCGTGATAGGGTCTGGTAGGAAAAAGTAGCGGTGAGAGATACTATGTATAGATGATATTTGAAGCGTCCACGCCCGCAACAGTCACTGCTTTACCAATGTAGTTCAGATCGTGCTTAAGATCATTATGCCCGCAAATGTATCGGATGCCATTTAGGAACTGGCTAAACTCAGAAACCGACGATTTGTGAAAAGAGCTACCATCATCTTTGATACTTCCTATGTCAAGAATCTTACGGCTTTTTGACTCAATCTTGGTATCAATAAATGCAAGGACTTCATATTCCTATAATGATCATTCTATTCATTTTTCAAGGTGATCATGTCTTTTTTATACTGTGGAAAATGGGAACTTTTGTTTAGTTGATCAGTAAATCCAAAATAATAAATTAATTTTCAAGCACATTCATCAACCTCTTATTTAGGTATAGCTTTTCCTTCCCCCCTACTAAACTTTTTTATAACCTCCTCCCCTCAGAAAGCGAAATATCCCGCTTTATCCGACAACAAACGACTACTATCGAATACAAACGACTAGCTACCGACTAAGCGTTGCCACATCCCCCAACTTTGGTTCATAAGTTTTACCTCTGGCGAAAACGACAAACAAATTTTCTAACCAAAACAACAAACATCATGAATGCGCTAAGAAACAAAGTACAGCTAATCGGTCATCTGGGCACCAAAGTAGAATTAAAGACCCTGGAAAGTGGCAAGATCGTAGGGAATGTAAGCCTCGCGACCAACGAATATTACAAAAACCAAAAAGGCGAACGTGTCAGCGAAACTACCTGGCACAGACTCGTGGCATGGGGCAAGACCGCTGAGCTACTCGAAAAATACACAGACAAAGGTTCAGAGATCGCTATTGAGGGAAAAATCACGAATCGAGACTACAGTGACAAAGATGGTGTGAAGCGATACCTCACAGAGATCGTGGTAAGTGACTTCCTCTTTTTAGGTGAGAAACCAGCTAAAGTCAATGAAGAGGTGGATCTCCCTTTTTGAGGGATTCTGCCCATCAAATTCAAAAGGCCGGAAATCTGAATTTCCGGCCTTGTAATACCTTTTGAATCTCACCCCATTATTGGTGCTAGAAGTTCTTGTCGAACTCACCTCCTCTTTCCAGGCACATAGCGTTCCTCTGCCCTGGCCTCCACATCTTCCCTGTAGAAGGCCACATCCTTAAACTTACCATCCACATAATCCTGAACTTGATCATAAAAATGTGGAGAATCCGGATCTGAGCTTTGTCCTCCCGCAAGAATCGACTTAGCTTTTACTTTTTCACCAAATTCCACAGCTGCCACAAAGCTATTCCCTCTATAGCCGTACAACCGCTTCGTACCAGGATAGGCCTTTGCTCCGAAAGCCGCCAAAGCCCCCCAAGTCCCGGAAGCCATACCCACTGGAGTATATTCCTTCGAATCATCGAAAGGCATATCAATTTCCCCGGTCAAGCGCTGAAATCTATTGATCTCAGACCATGGGATATTCCAGGTTCCAAAATCAGCATTCATCTCATCAAGAGTCTGACTAAATGTCGCCAGTAACTCATTGGGTAATGGGGTAGCGATTTTACTTTTTCCTTCTTGATTGAATGCGATGAAGTTGTTGATACTTCCGTGGTTCCTCATGAAGTTCATACCATAGAAATGTGCCAATGACATAGCCACGGATTCTTTGGAAGTGCGATAGTCCCAAGCTTCTAAAACGCTGATCGGCTCCTTGAATTGTGGATCGGCCACCCCTCGCTTTTCATAAGCTTTTAGCAGCATAGGTATCAGTTTTTCAAAGGCGGGCAAGTAAGGATCATGAGCCAGCTCTATCAGCTCATCCAATGTCAGCTGTGAAGCTTCATTCAAAACCTTAACCGCGTGAACCCCCCGATAATTCTCCTGATCAGGAGCCATGTACAACGGATAATTCTCCCGCTTAGGGCTAAATTCTCCCGCTGCGGTAAATGGCGTGGAATTACAGTTCTGTATCCAGCCTGTGCCGGGATTTAAGATCATAATACTTTCGTCCACGGTATGTAGCCCTTGCCAATCGGAATTGGGGTCTGAGCCTTCCACTGGGTTGGAAAAGTCAAATCCTTCGTTTCTCTTTGGGATAAAATTGCCGTGGAAATAGGCAATATTTCCTTCTGCATCAGCAAAAACCGTATTGTTGGAAGAGTTTGTACGGATATCCATCATTTTCTTAAACTCAGCATGATTACTCAGTTTAGTTCTCGTAAAACTCTGGATAAGGGCGTTTACCGGATCCCAATTGATTTTAGTAGCAACCCATTTGTCATCAATTTTATGAGTGATCGGGCCATGATGGGTCCTGTAAAAAGTGAAAGGCTTTTCTTTTAATTCCTCCTCCACCTTATATTTCAAAGAAACCTGAAATTTTTCCAACGCCCGGCTTTCCTCTCCATACCGATACTCATATCTCCCATCTTTTTCGGTAATATCCTCCACAAACTCATCCATGAAATCCACTTGGGTGGAAGTATGCATCCAGCCTGTTTTTTCATTAAATCCCTGATAGATAAAAAACTGCCCCCAGGTCACCGCACCGTAAGCATTCAACCCCTCTTCGCTCACCACATGAACTTCCGGTCTGAAATAGAATGAGGTATGCGGATTGATAAGCAGCATGGCATTGCCGGAGGCGGTCATCCTACCATTCAAAGCGATTCCGTTAGAGCCCTTTGGTTCATCCAAAAGAGAATGACGGTCAAACCCTTGATCATAAAAAGCCATGACATCTGATTCCTTTTCCGCATAAAAGGCCTGGATCTTTCGAATCGGAATCTGCTCTATATCACCTCCTATAGATCCTTCACTAAAAAACATCGGCATCCAAGGTTCATAGCGGGTGATTACCTGAGGCTTAACTTCAGGATGTGTTGCCAGATAGTAATTCACCCCATCGGCAAAGGCCGTACAAAGTTCCTTAAGCCAATCAGGAGCTGACTCATAAGCGGCTTTTGCTTCGGCTTCGGTCATATAAAGATTAGCTCTAAGATCACTGTATATAGCCCCATGTCCTTCCAGCTCGGCCAGTCTTCCCGTGGCCCATATATAATTACGCTCCACTCTTCTGAAATCATCCTCGCACTGCGAATACAGCAGTCCGAACACAGCATCTGCATCGCTTTTCCCGTATATATGAGGAACTCCATAATCATCCCGGATAATTTCCACCCGACTGGCTGTATCCTCCCATCGCTCAGTCTCGGTAAGTTCCTTGGGTTCGCATGACCAGATTAAAACAGGTAAAACAAAAAGTAACAGTCTAAATTTCATATTTGGGTATTTTTAAAGGCAAAGTAAAATATACTCTTCCAAAATAGACTATTTGTGGAATCTAGGCAATGCGAATTTTATCTGTGCTGAGTATATCTGTTCAGCGGTATGTTCATAGAGATTCTTTTTACCACCTCATCAGAAATCATTTCTTGCTGCCGATAGGCGAAAATCAATTTTTCAACCTGCTCTACCGAACTTGCCCCTATCACCAGGGAACCAACAGCTGGCTGGAGCAATCCAACCCGAATCAAAAAAGCCTCTGGAAGCAAACTGGATTCTGTGATCAACTCACGGATTTCTTTTACCTCAGCTGCTGAATAATCCAAAAACGGTTCTTCTGATTTATTGATCAAAAGCCCTTTTGCGAAAGCTCCCCGAACCAAAACTCTCGTATCTGATTCAGCGATCATAGGAAAAACCGTTTCCTCCGGTCTTCTATCCAAAGGGCTGTACTGCATCATGATTGTGGCTGGTTCACTCATTCCCAGCACCTTTCGGATCACATTGGGGCGAATAGACGAAATACCAAAAGCCCGGATTTTCCCTTGACTTTTCAAGAGATCAAATGCTTCAAGTGTTTCTTCCCAAGGATCTTCCAATGTCCCTCCATGCAATTGATAGAGGTCTATGTAGTCGGTTTGCAACCTTTTCAAACTTGCTTCTACTGCTTTCAGAATATAGGATTTTCTAGGATTCCAGTCCCAGCCGCTACCATCTTCCCTCCATTGGTTTCCGACTTTGGTAGCCAGGAACACATCTTTTCTTTTATGCCGAATAGCAGCCCCTACTACTTCTTCATTCAACCCTTTTTGGTACAAATCTGCAGTATCCAGCAGATTGATGCCACCCGACAAGGCGGTGTCTATTATATTCTTATCCTCTTGCAATTGGCCTTTCAGCGACATGCATCCCAATCCCACAGGGCTGATATCTTCATTTAAAGCAGGCAATCTTCTTTTTTTCATACACCCAAATTCAGCTTTTTAGTGCTGGAATTCAAGTGCTTTTCAAAATCAGGATTTATTAAAAGTTTAATAATTTAAGAAACTGAGAGCATTCTTTCTATAATCCTTATTTTTGGGCTTTAAACCTACTAACATGAAATCGGGTCTGCCTACCTGTGGGGCAGGTAGATTCAGGGCAGGTTATGATCAATGAAAGACAATTGGATATATGAAATCGAGCATGTCGCAGGCGACACACAGAGAGATGATTATCTACTATGCGAGATTCCATGTGACCTATAAAAATCAAAAATAAACACATGAAAAAAATAGCAGTTTTTACTTCTGGAGGGGATAGTCCCGGCATGAACGCTTGTGTGAGAGCAGTCGTTCGTACAGCTATTTTCAAGGGATTGGAGGTATATGGAATCTATCGCGGGTACGAAGGCATGATCGATGGTGACATCAAGCGCATGCAGTCCCATTCGGTAAGCAATATAGTACAAAGAGGAGGTACTGTGTTGAAGTCTGCCAGATCCATGGAATTCAAAACTCCTGAAGGAAGAAAAAAGGCATACGATAATCTCACCGCTCATGGTATCGAAGGATTGGTGGCGATAGGTGGGGACGGTACATTTACGGGAGCCAAAATCTTTTTCGAAGAATATGGAATCCCCACTGTAGGTTGTCCTGGCACTATCGATAACGATCTTTATGGCACTGATTATACGATTGGCTTTGACACGGCAGTCAATACTGCTCTGGAGGCCATAGATAAGATCCGGGACACTGCCGCGGCACACGATAGGATATTCTTCATAGAAGTGATGGGCAGAGATGCCGGATTTATAGCGGTAGAGTCAGGAATTGGCGGAGGTGCTGAGTTCGTGATGGTACCGGAAGCCAAAACCGACCTGGATTTTGTGGTCAAATCCTTGAAAAACCTAAGGAAAAGCAAGTCTTCCAGTATCATCGTGGTAGCTGAGGGTGACGATGCCGGGAATGCCCAGACAGTGATGGAAAAGGTAAAAACCAAACTCAATGACCCTACCAAAGACTTCAAGGTAACTACCCTTGGACATATACAACGTGGTGGCAATCCCACAGCCCGCGACCGGGTTTTGGCCAGCCGATGTGGAATGTCTGCCGTGGAAGGACTGCTCGCAGGATACCAGTATCACATGGCAGGGATCGTAAACCACGAGGTGGTGTTTACTCCGTTTGCGGATTGTATCGGAAAGACCAAACCTCTAAACGAGGACCATCTCAAATTAATGAAAATTTGCAGTATATAAGATGGGGTTCATTCCACTGTTTATCATGCTCGGAGGTGGATGCCTCCTGTTTTTTCTTACCGTAAAAAACACCCTGCAACGCAAACTCAATCACCAGAAGGAGCTTTTATTTAAGTTGAATTCCTTAAATCCGGCATTGGGAATAGTGGTGGAAGACGCATCTGACCCGGATTGGCTGATCGCAGAACTTAAGGACAAAAAACTTGAAAAAGGTATCACCCAAAAGGCCCTGACAATTATCAGGGATCTTAAAGTCAATCGCATCCAATACAACAATCTGCTCCAAAAAGCCCCTTACAACTGGGTAGGAAAAATCGCTCGTTTTCAGCCTATCTGAGATTCTATATAGGCAATGATTTGATCTTTCATTTCAGGTGAAAACCACCTGACCGATTCATCCTTTTTGAACCAGGTCATCTGCCGTTTGGCATATCGTCTTGAATTTCTTTTGAGCAGACGGACTGCTTCTTCCTTGTCGTACTTGCCATCCATAAATCCGAAAATCTCAGAATAACCTACGGTCTGCAATGCATTGAGGTGCCGCCTATCATAGAGCCCGGATGCTTCATCGAACAACCCTGCCGCTATCATACGATCCATCCGCAGATCAATCCTTGTATATAATTCTTCCCTCTCCCGCTCAAGTCCTATTTTGATAACTTTAAAGAACCTATTCTTTTTCGATTTCACTCGGAATGAACTGAACTTTTCACCTGTTCCCCTCCAAATTTCCAACGCTCTCATCAGACGTTGGGGATTTTTTTGATCCACATGGGAATAATACTCAGGATCGTGGGCAGCTACCTCCTCCTGCAGAAACGCTATCCCCTTTTCCTCATATTCCTGGATTAGCTGCCGCCTCACTTCTGCCGGGACAGTGGGCATTTCATCCAGACCATTGACCACCGCATCTGCAAAAAGCCCGGATCCTCCGGTCATTACCACCACTTGATGTTTTGCAAATAAATTTTCAAGCAAAGCTATTGCGTCCTGTTCAAACCTTCGGACATCGTATTCCTCCTCAATGGACAAACTATCCACAAAATGATGGGGAACCTGATTTAATTCCTCAGCAGTAGGTTTGGCAGTACCTAAATTCATTTCCCGGTAAAATTGTCTACTATCGCAGGATACAATTTCAGTCTTGTAATTTTTGGCTAGATTTAAACACAGGTTGGTCTTCCCAACTGCCGTGGGACCCACTACTAGAATCAAATAGGATTGGTGTGACAAAATCAAATCGGATAAATTGCTGAATGTCAAAATTCCAAAGTATTGTAATGAAAAACAAAAAGGTCTTGATTGTAGATTACAATGATGTACACAGACAGCTGATGAAAAACCTGATTGGTCAGCTATACACCGTAGAATCAGTGAAATCTGGCAATCTCGCACTGGAAAGAGTGGCCAACAATAAATTTGATCTGATACTCATAGCCATACAAATGCCTGACCTGGATGGAATCTCTATAGCTAAAGCCATTTGGAGACTATCAAGCTACCAGTACCCCATCATCGCTGTTTCTTCTTATTCTGCAGAATCCGCCAGACAGTGTTTTCTGGAAATCGGCTTTATCGATTTGATCAACAAACCTATCAGACCAAAAGAATTTCTAGACAAAATCGCTGGGTTTTTCACCTCCCAAATTGAAAATGAAAACGGATCAAAAGACAGCGTATCAATCTTGGACAAAAATATTTTACACCAATTATCAAAGTATAAATCTGCAAAGAACATAAGGTCTTTGTATATTGATTTTCTTGCTGAATTCGACCAATTGATGGAAAAGCTGGAAATAGCTTTTGAAGAAAAAAACAAAAAAAACCTGATCGAAAATCTTCATACCATAAAAGGAAATTCAGGAAGTTTGGGTGCAAATGTGATTTATACAGTAGCTACAAAAGCTGATAGGCTGGCACGTGCCGAAGATTGGGATACTCTGGAAAACATGCTTGAAAAACTCAGAAATGAACGCGTTTTATTTGAAAAATATCTCGAAGAAGAAACTACTTTTAACCTATGAATGACTCCAAAAAAATTCTCGTCGGCGAAGACAGTTCTATTATTCTAAACTTGACGAAGAGCATTCTTTCTTTTGAAAATTATCAGATGAAAGCAGCTAAAAACGGCAAACAGGTACTGGAAATGCTCGAAAAAGAGAATTTCGATCTAATCTTAATGGATCTAAACATGCCTGTGCTGGACGGGGCTACCTGTACCAAAATGATCAGAAGCTTATCCGACGAAACTAAATCCAAACTGCCTATTATAGCCATTACAGGCAATATGGGTAATTTTACAATGGATGAGTTCAGGAGACTGGGTTTTGATGACTTCATACAGAAGCCACTGGATTATGACAAACTACTGGCTACGGTCAAGAAATTTCTAAGTTGATATGGTAATCAAACACACCAAGCACTTTTTGGACAAACTGGAAAATCTATTCGCTTCGTCAGAATACATGCTGCGTTATGAAAAAGGAAACTTCAAATCCGGCTACTGTGTATTGAAGGATGCTAAAATCGTTATAGTAAATAAATATTTCCCCCTAGAGGGAAAAATCAATGCACTTATAGATATTTTGATTGATCTGAACCTTGACCCCTCAGACTTCCAGGACAAAGCAAATCATGACTTTCTCACCGAGCTGAGGCAAACCCAATTAAAGTTTTGAAAGTTACTTTTTTAGGAACCGGCACTTCTCAGGGAGTACCATTGATAGGATGTAATTGCAAGGTATGTAGATCGCTGGATTTCAGAGATAAGAGATTCAGGGCTTCGATCCATATCCAGATCGGTGAATTGTCACTCGTCATCGACACCGGGCCGGACTTTAGAAGCCAGATGTTAAGGGAGGGGATTACCAGGTTAGATGCGGTGGTTTATACCCATGAGCACAAGGATCACACAGCAGGCCTCGACGATATCAGACCGTTCAACTTTAAGCAACAAAAGGACATGCCAGTCTTTGGCAGAGTTCAGGTGTTAGATCAGATCAAAAGGGAATTCTCCTATATTTTCACGGGGAAAAAATATCCCGGTGTCCCAAGGGTAAGGACTATTGAAATCGACGAGAACCCTTTTACCATCCATGGAATCACGATCACCCCTGTTCCGGTGATGCATTATAAACTGCCCGTTTTAGGTTTCAGGATCGGTGATTTCACTTACATCACGGATGCTAACTATATCCCAGAAGAATCATTCAGACTTATGGAAGGTACAGAAACCCTGGTTCTAAATGCTTTGCAGAAAGAA
Source organism: Algoriphagus sp. AGSA1 (assembly GCF_021390545.1). Lineage (GTDB taxonomy): Bacteria > Bacteroidota > Bacteroidia > Cytophagales > Cyclobacteriaceae > Algoriphagus. Next base: position 53,263 of record NZ_JAJUWR010000003.1, read on the forward strand.
CCCCACATTTCCCATTTCACTTTGGGAGAGGCTATAAGTGTCGCAAAGAGAATCGGGGCTAAACAGACCTATTTCACGCATATCTCCCATAAACTGGGCCTGCATCGTACAGTCGAAGAGGAATTACCTGCAGGAATAGCCTTGGCCTATGACGGGCTTCAGCTAACTTTGGGATAATGCATCTTAATTATCACTTTCTGAAATACCTCTGCCCCGAGCTGGAAGCAGCTTTTATAGGCAAACGATTCACTTCCTGTTTTTCACAAAACAAGGACGAATTGATCTTAGAAGCGCATGATGGGATAGAGTCAAGGTATATCCGTGCACATTTTCATCCTCCCCAGATTTATCTTTCCTTCCCTGCAGATTTCCAGCGCGCCAAACGCAACAGCATAGACCTCTTCAAAGAACTGATCGGGGATGACATTGTAGCTTGTAAAGCAGTGGATTTTGAACGTGCTTTTTATTTCAAACTCGGATCAGGCAAAACCCTCCTTTTCAAACTACATGCAAACAGAAGCAACGTATTGCTTTACGAGCCAGACAGCGAGTTCCCTAAAATAATCTTCCGAAATGGGATTGCTGAGGACAGAGAGCTGAATTGGATGACTTTGAACAAGGAATTTGACTTAAGCAGGAAAAACTTCGAAGTGTTAGCCGGGAATGCTTCCAAATTCCTTCCGACATTAGGCACTGTTCCCAGACAGTGGCTTAAAGAAAAAGGCTATCCCGAGACAGATCTTGACAGCAAATGGGCTCTCATGCAGGATCTTCTGGACATGCTGGACACACCGCTCTTTTCTTTAGTTGAAAAAAAAGGAGAAATCCATCTCAGCCTCCTACCTGAAGAAAATCCAATCAAGACTTTTTCCAATCCGATCCAGGCAGTCAACGAATTGTTTTATTTGGCACTGGTTAGGGGGAATTTTGAAAAAGAAAAAAACACGCTGCTGAAAAAATACCAAGAACTCCTCAAAAGAACCAATTCCTATATCTATAAATCCGGACAAAAACTGGATGAACTCCGAAATGCCGCACCTCCATCCCAGCTAGCGGATGTCATCATGGCTAATTTACATGAGTTTCAAGCTGGGAAACTGCAAGCTGAATTGATGGATTTTTACACAGGAAAAACTATCCTGGTAAAGCTCAAGCCCAACCAAAAACCCCAAGATTATGCGGCTTCCCTTTACCGGAAAAATAAAAACAGGAAGCTGGAATGGGAGCAACTGGAAAAAACCATAGAGTCAAAAATAAAACTGGCAACCTCCTTGGAATCTAAAATTGAGGAGCTGGGCACTATAGAAGATTTCAGAACTTTAAAGGCCTTCCAAAAGACACATGGCGAGGACAAAGCAATACTAAAGGAGGCTGTGGTATTGCCTTTCAAAACATTTGAATTCGGCGGATTCCCTATATATGTAGGCAAATCCTCACAGACAAACGATGAAATGCTTCGTGGCTATAGCAAGAAAGACGACATCTGGTTACACGCCCGAATGGTAGCGGGCTCCCATGTGTTGATCAAGACCTCTGGCCTGAAGCACATTCCCGGAGCAGTACTGGAAACTGCCGCTGCTTTGGCGGCATTCTATTCCAAAAACAAGAATGAGACCCTGGCTCCGGTCATCTACACAGAGGCAAAATATGTAAGAAAGGTAAAAGGATCACCTGCAGGATCGGTGATGGTCGAAAAGGAAAAAGTCTTGATGGTGGTACCACGAGGCCCAGAGGAGATTTTTGGCAAGGCAGAATAGCCTATAGCCAGTCGCTGTGACCAACAGTTAAAGTTTAAGGACAGCCACCTTTTATAGTTGGGATCTTATTAGACATCATCTGTTCTCTTTACCCCCTCAGCCCAGAAACAAAAAAAGTCCTCGGTAGATCCAAGGACTCTTATTTTGATCAAGGAAAACCTATTCTACAATGTGAATCTTGAGCATATTGGTTTTACCATTGGATTTAAGCGGCATGCTGCCTGTATTGATGATTATATCCCCTGACTTCACATGATCATCATTTTTCAGCGTATTTTCAATATCCAAGAATGTCGCATCAGTGGAAACTTGATTTTCGTAGAAGTAAGCCCTTACTCCCCATACAAGGCTCATCTGCGTGATCAGAGGCTTATTTCTGGTGAACACAAAAATGCTCGCTGATGGTCTGTGGGAAGCAATTCGAAATCCTGTAAATCCAGAAGAAGTGATTCCCACAATCGCTTTTGCCTTCACGTTTCTGGACAATCTGGAAGCCATCAAAACCAAATTGTTGCTTAAGAAGGTGTCGTCATCTTCAGGGATTTTATAAAGGTTATGGTAGATATCAGCATTTTTCTCGAGGTAACTGATGATGCTGCTCATGGCTTTCACCGCATTTACCGGGTATTTCCCAGAAGCAGTTTCTGCAGAAAGCATCACTGCGTCAGCACCGTCCAATACGGCATTGGCAACATCATTCGTTTCCGCCCGTGTAGGTCGTGGATTAGTGATCATACTTTCCATCATCTGGGTAGCGATGATCACAGGCTTACAGGCTAGTTTACATTTCTCCACTATTCTTTTTTGCCAAAGGGGGACAATCTCCATAGGTACCTCCACTCCCAAATCACCTCTTGCGACCATTATAGCATCAGTAGCATCTATGATAGCATCTATATTCTCAAGTGCTTCCGGCTTTTCGATTTTGGCTACAATCTTACAAACCTTGTCTTTGGCTTCTATTCTTTGTCTTAAATCAATGATATCTTCTGCCGATCTCACGAAGGAGAGCGCTATCCAATCTACCTCTTGTTCTAAGCCGAAGGCTAAATCTTCAATATCCTTTTCAGTAAGAGAAGGGGCACTTACTTTGGTACTAGGCAGATTGATTCCTTTTCTTGATTTCAATATCCCCCCGTGGATGACCGTACAATTGACATTTTTCCCGTCAGTATCATTTACCACAACCTCCAGATTACCGTCATCTATTAGGATTCGGTCACCTGTCACCACATCGTTAGGAAGGTTTTGATAAACAGTACTCACGAGGCTGCTATTGCCTACTACTGGATCATTGGTAATTGTGATTGAATCCCCCGCTTTGATTTCCACGCCATTATTTTCCACTTCACCTACTCGGATTTTCGGGCCTTGAAGATCCTGAAGGATCCCAAGATTGAGTCCATCTTCCTTGTTTATTCTACGGATAATATCCGCTACTTCAGCATGGATATCATGTGTGCCATGGGAAAAATTGAGTCGAAACACATTGGCACCGGCTGCCGCAAGGCTTTTGATGGTTTCGTAATTATTGGAAGCTGGGCCTATTGTTGCGAGAATCTTAGTTTTATTGAAATGGCTCATTATTGAATTAATAAGTTAATAGGTTTTCTTTTGATTTAAGTTTACTTACGTCCAGCTTCATTACATTTTGTACGTAGCGATTTTTTGCCAGCTGGTTGGCAAATGTATTAATACTTATTTGAAAGGTCTCGTCCTGGACCAAAAGGAAATAGTCCATTGATTTCAGTTCAGGAATCAAATAGGCCACTTGGTTGGTAGAGTTTAACGCCTTATTTCGGAGTAGCTGAACAAATCCATGCGGTAAAGAAAGGAAATATTGGGCGATTTTCAGGCTTGGTTGGGTCATAAATTCCAAAGAAAGATCATCTGATTTGATTAGATTGAGGTCTAATTCTCTATTGATCACCCAGGCCATCTTATAATCCCTAACAGGCGATACAAGACCCAAAACCTCGAAATCATACGTATGTTCTATTAGTAATTTGACCTTCTTCATGCAGGGAAAAAATGAATCAAAACAAAGTTAGAAAATATAATTCAACTTCCGGGAACTATCAATTGCATAAAAATTTACTTGGATCTTTTCTTTGTCAATTAGGTATTAAATATATTTCTTTGCGAAGTGTTATTAACTAAACTGATCACAAAATGTCTGAAATTGCACAAAAAGTAAAAGCCATCATTGTTGACAAACTTGGCGTAGAAGAGTCTGAAGTTACTTTGGAGGCTAGTTTTACCAATGATCTTGGTGCTGATTCTCTTGATACTGTAGAATTGATTATGGAGTTCGAAAAAGAATTCAACATCTCTATCCCTGATGATCAGGCAGAGCAAATCGGGACTGTGGGACAAGCAGTTACCTATTTGGAAGCTAACGTAAAATAATAATTCCTAAATTCATTATATGAATTTAAAAAGAGTTGTTGTAACAGGTATAGGTGCCCTCACACCAATAGGCAACACCGCAGAGGATTTCTGGAACGGTCTGGCTAATGGTGTGAGCGGTGCTGCGCCGATTACCAAGTTCGATGCTTCCCTTTTCAAAACACAGTTTGCTTGCGAGGTCAAAAACCTTGACGTAGAGCAGTTCATTGACAGAAAAGAAGCTCGGAAAATGGATCCTTTCACCCAATATGCCATGATTTCCGCAGAGGAAGCTATAGCGAGTTCGGGGCTGGATCTTGAAAAAATCGATAAATCTAGAGCCGGAGTCATCTGGGGATCAGGAATAGGGGGATTAAGGACATTCCAAGACGAAGTGACCTACTTTGCAGAAGGAGACGGAAATCCCAGATTCAACCCATTCTTTATACCCAAAATGATCGCTGACATCAGCGCTGGTTTCTTATCAATTAAATATGGTTTTCGCGGTCCAAACTTTGTGACGGTTTCTGCCTGCGCCTCTGCTACCAATGCCCTCATCGATGCATTCACTTACATTCGAATGGGCAAAGCTGATATATTCATCAGTGGCGGTTCAGAAGCAGCGGTGACCGAAGCGGGTATTGGTGGGTTCAATGCCATGAAAGCCCTTTCCCAAAGGAATGATTCCCCGGAGACAGCTTCCCGGCCTTTTGACAAGGACAGAGACGGCTTTGTGTTGGGGGAAGGTGCAGGAGCTTTGATCCTGGAAGAATACGAACATGCAAAAGCCCGCGGTGCCAAGATCTACGCAGAGCTCGTAGGTGGAGGGATGACTGCTGATGCGCATCATATCACGGCACCCCATCCGGAGGGGTTAGGTGCCAGCAGTGTGATGAAAATAGCTTTGGAGGACGCAAATCTCCAGCCTGAACAGATCGATTACATCAATGTACATGGTACCTCCACTCCTCTAGGGGATGTGGGAGAAATCAAGGCAATACAAAAAATCTTTGGCGAACACGCCTATAAGCTGAACATCAGCAGTACCAAATCCATGACTGGTCACTTGCTGGGAGCAGCAGGAGCCATAGAAGCCATCGCTTGTATTTATGCTTTGAATAAAGGTATCATCCCTCCTTCCATCAATCATTTCACAGATGATGAGGCATTTGATCCTAGGCTGAATTTGACTTTCAACAAAGCACAAGAAAGAGAAATCAACTATGCTTTGAGCAATACCTTTGGTTTTGGTGGACATAACTGTTCGGTAATTTTCAAAAAACATAATTAATCTGGATTTTGAAATTATTTCAAAGGCTCGGGTTTAACAATCTCTTCTTAAGTAAAAAAGACAAAAGGCTTGCTGCCTCCATCAGACTGATGACGGGGAGCAGGCCTTTTAATTTATCACTCTACAAGCTGGCACTGACACCCTCCGGACTGGGAGCTGAAACTTTGCAGGGATTCCGGCTCTCCAATGAACGCCTTGAATTCCTCGGGGATGCGATTCTGGGAGCTGTCATTGCCGAGTACCTCTTTCAAAAATACCCTTTCCGCGACGAGGGCTTTCTCACAGAGACCAGATCAAAGCTTGTCAACAGAGAAACACTCAACGACACGGGTATAAAAATAGGCCTGCGAAAAGCACTGGATATGGAAATCGGAGAAAGACATTTCACCGGGAACAAATCGCTCTACGGCGATATGTTGGAAGCTTTCCTTGGGGCTATTTATCTGGACAAAGGGTATCATTTCACCAAAAAATTCATAATCAAACGTATCCTTCTTCACTTTGATGTGGATAGCATGATCGCCACCACAACCAACTACAAAAGTAAAATCATAGAGTGGTCACAGCGCGAAAACAAAGTGATAGAATATCTGGTAATAAGTGTGACCGGCAATCAAAGATTTAAGGAATTCAAGGTCGCCCTTCACGTAGAAGGGAAGGAAATAGCGCTTGGAAAAGGAAGTACTAAAAAGAAAGCGGAGCAAGAAGCATCCAAAAATGCATGTGATGCACTGGATATTGCCACCTAGCTGATTAATTTTAGAATTAATTAAATCTACCATGTCTTCATTAAAAATAGCGGGAGCCACCGTCAATCAAACCCCTCTGGACTGGGCTGGCAATTTAAACAGGATAATATCTGCCATAGAAGAAGCCAAAAGGCAAGGAGCGGAAATTCTGTGTCTACCTGAACTGGCAATTACTGGATATGGATCAGAAGATTTGTTTTTAAGCTACTGGTATCCCCAAAAAGCTCTTTCTCAACTTGCTCTATTGCTCCCGCATTGTAATGGGATAACGGTGGCTGTAGGGTTACCTGTCAGGATCCAGGACAAAGTCTATAATACCATCGCAGTCATTGAAGGCGGCGAAGTGGTTGGTTTCGTGGCCAAGCAGTTCATGGCTATCGACGGAGTGCATTACGAATTCCGCTGGTTTACACCCTGGCTGGCTGATGAAGTCACAGAAATAGAGTTTCAAGGAAAGAAAGTAGCATTCGGAGATCTTACTTTTCATCACAAAGGAATTAAGTATGGATTCGAGATCTGCGAAGATGCCTGGAGAAGCCTGCTGAGACCTGGATTTAGACTTTTCAAACGGAACGTGAATCTGATATTCAACCCTAGTGCAAGTCATTTTGCAATGGGAAAGACACAGCTCCGCAAAGAATTAGTGGAGGAAAGCTCCAAATCTTTTGATTGTTACTATTGCTATGCCAATCTACTGGGAAATGAAGCCGGCAGGATGATCTTTGACGGGGAGATCATGCTGGCTAAATCAGGGGAGTTGCTTTTCCGAAACCGCCTCCTTTCATTTAAAGACGTCCATGTCGCCAGCTTTTATCTGGAATCAAAAGACCAGGGTATCGCTCCTATCGATTCAAAAAATGAAGAATTTGTCCAGGCCTCTGCCCTGGCACTTTTTGACTATATGAGAAAAAGCCGAAGTACTGGTTTTGTACTTTCCCTATCTGGAGGGGCAGATTCCTCATCAGTAGCAGTACTGGTGGCGGAAATGGTGAAGCGAGGGATAGCTGAACTGGGACTTGCTGCTTTTTGTGAAAAAGCCGGGATTAAAAAAATCCCTACTTCAGCAAACCCTGAAAAAGAATTGATGAAACAGCTTCTCACCACTGCCTATCAGGGCACTAAAAATTCATCTGAAGATACCTTCTCTTCCGCAAAATCTCTGGCAGAAAGTATAGGAGCGACATTTTATCACTGGGAAATCGATGAGGAAGTCAACTCCTACACTGCCAAAATAGAAAAAGCAATTGGAAGAAAACTGAGCTGGGAACAGGACGATATCACCCTGCAGAACATCCAGGCAAGAACCAGATCGCCAATCATCTGGATGCTCGCCAATATCAATAATGCCTTGCTCTTGGCCACTTCCAACCGCAGTGAAGGGGATGTAGGGTATGCTACGATGGACGGAGACACATCCGGAAGTATCTCTCCAATAGCTGCCGTGGATAAATATTTCATCCTAAACTGGCTTCGATGGGCTGAGCGAAATCTGGATCAACCCGGACTGGCAAAAGTAAACTCCCTACAACCTAGTGCCGAGCTACGTCCATTGGAAGAAACCCAGACAGACGAGAAGGACTTAATGCCTTACGCTGTAATTGTGGAAATAGAAAAACTTGCTATCCGCGACCGCCGTTCACCCATGGATATTTACCTCATCCTATCCGATGAACTGGACTTACCTACTGATACTTTAAAGGGCTATATCAAAAAATTCTTCCGACTTTGGTCACGCAATCAATGGAAAAGGGAAAGATTGGCTCCTTCCTTCCATTTGGATGAATTCAATGTGGATCCCAAAACCTGGTACAGATTCCCTATTTTATCTGGGGGATTTGCAGAAGAACTCATACAACTAGATCAACTATAAACTTGAAACTATGCTTGAATTAATCATGAACTATATCGTATGGGATCCCAATCCTTCTGTGATCCCCGGTTGGGAACGCCCGCCATGGTATAGTATTCTTTTCGCGGCAGGATTTGTTATTTCCCAACAGTTCATGGTTCATTTTTTTAAAAAAGAAGGCCAGAACCCTGAATTGGTGGATAAGCTGACTATCTATATGGTCGTGGCTACGATCATTGGTGCCAGATTAGGTCATGTCCTTTTCTACGAACCTGCAAAATACTTAAGCAATCCGATAGAAATCCTTAAAATCTGGGAAGGAGGACTTGCCAGTCATGGAGCAGCTATTGCAATTCTGTTCGCTTTGTGGCTTTATGCAAAAAAAACACCGGGGCAAAGCTACCTGTGGGTAGTGGACAGGATTGTAATCGTGACCGCATTGACTGGAGCATTGATCCGCTTTGGCAACCTGATGAACTCTGAGATAGGGGGAAAAGACACAGGATCAGATTATGGTATAGTGTACGCCTGGGACTCGGAGGAATTACTCTCCACGCTCAAGGTTCCCATAGAGTCTGTCGATCCGTACAAGCCTGCTGACCGCCAAAATGAAATGGTTGGAAATGGTATCGTTCCGCTCAATATTGACTTGGAGATCTCTAAAGGTTCCTATTCTTTGGATGAATTGGAAAGCACCTTAAGGAGGGATGTCAAATACGCTTTGACCCAGTTCAAATCCAGCCAAGAGTATCTGGCAGAGCCAAAAGAAAGCCCGCTGGATCTAGCTATCGTGGACAAAGGCGATCATTACTTAGTAACGGTGAGAACATTTGGAAGAGCCAAACACCCTACACAAATCTATGAGTCACTCTCCTACTTGGTGATTTTCTTAGTGCTTTTTGGTCTTTGGAATAAATATAAAGAACGCTTGCCTGAAGGAATACTCCTTGGTATATTCTTGATATCCGTATTTGGAATGCGATTTATCTGGGAATTCTTCAAAGTAAGCCAGGTGGATTTTGAAGACTCCATGGCCTTTAACATGGGGCAATTTCTAAGTATCCCGCTGGTGATTGCCGGTGTGATCCTTGTGGCACGTGCGCTGAAGAATGGATTAAAACCTCTAAAGAACTAAGGTACTGGATCATGCCCGTGGCCTCCCCAGGGATGGCAACGGGCAATCCGCTTAGCCCCCAACCATCCACCTTTGAAGACCCCATGCTTCAAAATTGCTTCCTTTGTATACTGGCTACAAGTAGGTGTGTACCTACAGCTTGAAGGAAACAAGGGCGAAATAGTATATTGATACACCAAGACTGGAAATATAGCTATCTTTCGAAGAATGGATTTGGCCATGGATTTAAGTCTTCCTGCTAAATGATTCCGTAAGTAACCAAATATCAATCTGAATTCCCTCTTGATTACCAAGATTAAAAAACCACTTCTTTTCTTTTTTCTGTTTTCCGCTCTTTGTATGGAGTCGAGAAATAATATTGTCTATGCGCAGGACGACACTTCCTTTGCGCCGGCAAACACAACTGCCCCTGATAGTGTCAAGGTTAATAACATATTCATCGTAGGAAATGTAAAAACAAAAAAGAGCGTAATACTACGGGAGTTGGATTTCATCACAGACTATTCTTACGACTGGAATACATTTTTGCAAATACTCCTCGCTGATCAGAAAAAGATTTACAATCTCCAACTTTTCACTTCAGTAGAAATCACCCCACTTCTTACAGGAGACAATGAAGCGGAAATACTTATCACTGTAAAGGAGAGATGGTACATCTTACCTCAAGTGATTTTTGAACTGGCTGACCGGAATTTTTCAGAATGGTGGACGAATCAAAACAGGGATTTTTCCCGAGTGAACTACGGAATTAGGTTAAGCCATAATAATGTAGGGGGAAGGAATGAAAGACTAAAATTTGCCGGACAGTTAGGATTTACCAGAGCATTGGATCTCCAATACAGCAAGCCTTACATCGATAAAAACCAAAAGCATGGATTGGCCGTCCAGCTCACCTTCAAAGAGAACAAGACCATTCCCCTTAAGTCAGAATACAATAAGCAGGTTTTTTACACCAATGAAAACGAAGATATTATCAGGAAAAATTTTGCTGCAGCCTTGCGGTACACCTATAGGAGGAGCTATTACAATTACCACTTCCTTAGCCTAGGATACAGCAATACCTGGGTTGCTGATGATGTTCTGATCGAAAATCCGGATTACTTCCAGCATGGTGGAAATAACCTGAGATATTCCTTTGCCTCTTATACTTTCCGCCACGATCGTAGAGACAATGTCTCCTATGCAACTGATGGTGAGTTGCTCCAGGCATCTATCACTAAATACGGGATTTTTTATACGAAGGATTTAGATGAAGTAGAGGTAAATCTTACCGCCAATAAGTACTTCAAAATCACTGATACATTTCACTTCAACACCGGCCTTACAGCCAATTGGTTTTTGAGTCAAAGCCAGCCTTACACTTTGGTAAGGGGGGTGGGATATACCCCGAATTTCATCAGAGGATATGAGCTCAATGTGGTCGAGGGCCAGCAGCTCTATGTACATAAAAACAGTTTCAGGTGGAAATTCGTAGATTGGGAAATAGATATTTCCAATTTGACCAAGCTGGAACAGTTCAGTACCATACCTATTCGCCTGTATCTCAGTGCCAATTTTGATCATGGATATGTCAAAGACAGAAACCTAATCCCTGAAAACGCACGTTTGTCCAATAAATACTTAATGGGATACGGTACCGGGATAGACTTAGTAGGCTTTTATGATGCTGTGTTCCGCTTTGAATACTCCATGAACAATAGCAAGGAAGGCAACTTCTTTTTTAACTTTTCCGCACCGTTCTGACCTGATTGCCTAAGAGTTAAAATCGAAGCGATAGCAAATCGTGAAAGCTCAGGCAGTTGTAACTTGAGCTAAAACCTCCAATTCACCCCAAATCCCAATGTTTTACTGGGATTAACTACTTTTTTTAGTAAAAAACAACTAATACTTTGCGTTGGTTATCAATATTTTAACTAAATTAGTTAAGGTTTTTTTCGATCCAACATGAAGCTGTTGACTTTTTCATTCTTCCTGCTTTGCCTGCATTCAACGGCACTGGCACAAATAGACCCGCTCACTCAAGTTCACGGCGCGAGAGGTCAGGGAATGGGGAATCTGCGTGTCCACGGTATGGATGTATGGAGCTATTTTAACAATCCAGGAGGGCTCGCTAAACTGGAATCTTCCGCAATTTCAGTAGGATATGATAGCCGTTATGGACTAAAAGAACTCAACACCGTAGATATGATAGGTGCCTGGAAGATAAAGCCAGGGACCTTGGGTTTTGGGATTTCCCGCTTCGGAGGCAAACTATTCAACCAGCAATCCCTAGGTATGGCGTTCGCCAATCAGTTGGGGATAGTCAGTATTGGTGGAAGGCTGGATTGGTTTCAAACCCAGATAGAGGGGTTCGGGACTGGCAACAGCATCATCTTCAGCATGGGTGGTATAGCTGAGCTGAGCCCTGAATTTTCGATTGGGGCGAGTATTTTCAACCTAAACCGAGCCGGTATCTCCAAAAACTCCGAATCAAGGCTTCCAACGGGCGTAGTAATGGGTATATTCTATAACCCCATCACCCAAGTCCAGATCCATCTCGAAGTGGAAAAGGATATACAGATCAAACCCATCGTAAAAGCCGGTTTGGAGTACGGAATCAAAGATTGGGTTTTTCTCCGGGCTGGCATTAACAGCAACCCAAGCAGATTGTTTTTTGGAATCGGACTGAAGTCCACACGCTTTACTGTGGACTACGCATACGGACAAAATCATGCCCTGGGCAGTACCAGTCATGTAAGTTTAGGATTTAGCTTCAGTGAAAAATGAGAAGCTTTATTCTCATAGCAAGTATGTGGCTTTGTCTTCTTACGTGCGCCTTTGCCCAACAGCCCCCTCAGCAGGATATAGATCTGGAATCTTTTATAGAGCGTCTATTTCCCGTACAGGATGAAGACATAGATTATGAGTCAATTTACGAGGTACTCCTGCAGTTATACCTAAATCCTATGGATATCAATAAAGCTAATGCAGAAGCGCTTGCCGCCTGCTACCTTTTGGATCCCACCCAGATCAGTAACTTAATTTCCTATAGAACTAAATTCGGCCCCTTGATATCGCTCTACGAATTACAGGCTGTACCGGACTTTGATCTGAACACAATAGAAAATATACTTCCATTTTTAACGCTAGGAACTGGGAAATCAACCCAAACAAGACCTTTATGGCAGCGAATTGTAGGTGAAGAGCAAGCTTATCTCCTATTCCGACACCGTCGCACTTGGGAGACACGCAAAGGTTTTACTCCGGCAGACACAAGTTCCTCCGGAAGAATCTCAAGTCGGTATCTAGGTGATCCCAATGAATTTTACGTCAGGTTCCGAATCCAGCATACCCGGGATTTCAGTCTGGGATTTACGCTTGACAAAGATCCGGGTGAACAGTTTATCTGGGATAGCAAAACAGCTAGATACGGTTTCAACTTTTTTTCTTTTCACTTTACTAAATATTACACAGGCAAGTGGAAGACAATCGCTTTGGGAGATTTCCAGGCTCAGTTCGGACAGGGATTGGTTTTCGGCGCAGGCTATTCACTGGGCAAAGGAGCGGAAACTGTCCCTACAGTACGGCGAAGTAGTGTAGGGATTTTGCCTTATACAGCAGCGTTGGAATTCGGTTTTTTTCGAGGTGCCGGACTTACCTATCAGAGCGGGAATTGGCAAAGTAGCCTCATTACATCCTTTGCCCCACGGGACGGACGGGCAGGCAATGCACTGGACACACTAAGTACAGAGCATATCACGATCAGCTCTTTTAACCAAAGTGGGCTCCACCGTACCAGCAGTGAACTCAGTACTAAAAACCAATTTAGGGAATTAAGTCTTGGAGGAAATGTGCAATATTCCTCCCCTTCAGGAAAACTCCAGATCGGCTCCAATTTACTTTACATCAGATTCAATCATCCTTGGGTAAAAAATCCCACACTTTATAATCAATATGATTTTTCAGGGCAAAGAAACACAGTGGGAAGCCTATATCTGAATTACAATTGGAAGAATTTCTTCATGTTTGGTGAATCAGCTCTTTCCCAGTCTGGTGGAAAAGCGCAGATAGTGGGATTTGTATCCAGCCTCACCAGGCAGGTGGATTTTTCGCTTCTCTGGAGGAAATATGATGAAAATTTCCATAGCTTCTATGCAAATGCCTTTGCGGAAAGCACCCGACCCGCCAATGAACAAGGGGTATATGCGGGAATTCAGATCAAGCCGATCTCCAAATGGAAACTTAATGCATACTATGATTTTTTCAGATTCCCATGGTTCAGGTATAGAGTCTATGCGCCATCCAAGGGTTACGAATGGTTAGCCAGGATTACTTACCAGCCCTCCAGAAACCTAACTGCCTTTTTTCAGATCAGAGAAGAGCAAAAAGACCGTAACCTACCCGATTCAGGAGAGCCTTCATTACCTTATCTTGTAAGACCTATAAATAAAATAAACGGTTTAATCAGTCTTGAATATCAAGTAAGCAAAAATTTTTTCTTCCGCTCAAGAATCCTGTTCAGCAGAGTAGATCACAATGATCTAAAACCTACAGGATTTATGATTCTCCAAGATGCCCAACATGGTTTTGGGAAATTCAGGATTACAGGCAGACTGGCATTATTTGATACGGATGACTATGACACCCGGATTTATGCCTTTGAGAACAATGTGCTCTGGACATTTTCTATTCCAGCATTTGCAGGACAGGGAATGCGATATTACCTCCTTTCCCAGTACCAATTCAACTCCCGCCTCACAGCCTACTTCCGCTTCTCCAGAACCTCCTATACCGACCGTGAAAAAATCAGCTCTGGACTCCAGGAGATAAACGGCTCAAATCAAACCGAAACCACCTTGCTGATCAGGTACATGCTTCATCGCTAGATTTCCATCAATGGTATGCTTCTGCACCTACTTTTTTGATATTTTGTACCTAAACTAAAAAACCACTATGAAACTAATCCTATACCTGACCACTTTCTTGCTGTTTTCTCTCAATATTGCTTTTGCCCAGAACCTTGATTTATCAAAAATGAGCAAACGGGATGGATTTATCCCTTTTTACTTAGATGGGGATAAAGGGAAGATTTATCTCGAAATCAGTAAGCTGGAATGGGAATTCCTATATGTAAACTCACTCACAGCTGGGGTGGGCTCAAATGACATCGGACTAGACAGAGGCCAACTGGGAAACACCCGGATTGTCGAGTTCAGAAAATCCGGAAACAAGTTGTTTTTGGTTCATAAGAACTATGACTTCAGGGCATACTCTGATAACCCGGCAGAAGTGCAGTCCGTACAGGATGCATTTGCGGAATCCATTCTATGGGGTTTTGAGATAGCCCAGACTGAAGGGGATAAACTTATTGTAGATGCGACCAACTTTTACCTTCAGGATGCTCATGGGGTGGCTGAAACATTAAGCCGGAGTCGTCAGGGCTCCTTTCGCACAGATGCAAGCCGATCCGGTCTGTACTTACCGATGACCAAGAATTTCACCCAAAACACTGAAGTGGAAGCAACGATCACCCTGACAGGTCAGGCTGCGGGCGGAAATCTAAGGTCTGTGACGCCATCACCGGATGCAGTCACCGTGCGTCAAAGACATTCGTTTATTGAGCTTCCGGATGACAACTATCGGCCGAGGGAATTTGATCCTAGAGCCGGTTATGGAAGCATTTCGTATATGGACTTTACCTCCCCCATTTCAGAGCCGATTCTCAAAAAATTCATCGCTCGTCATCGCTTGGAAAAGAAAGATCCATCCGCGGAAATGTCCGAAGCCGTGGAACCTATTGTCTATTACCTTGATCGAGGCACACCTGAACCTGTGGCCTCCGCCTTGATCGAAGGAGGGAATTGGTGGAACCAGGCTTTCGAAGCTGCTGGCTTTATCAATGCTTTTCGAGTGGAGCTGGCACCGGAAGGCATGGATCTGATGGATGTACGCTACAACGTGATCCAGTGGGTTCACCGATCTACCCGAGGCTGGTCTTACGGTGCGAGTGTACGTGATCCCAGGACGGGGGAGATTTTGAAAGGCCATGTATCATTGGGCTCTTTGCGTGTAAGACAGGATTATTTGATTGCTCAAGGGCTGTTGCAGCCATTTGAAGACGGTGCTCCTGCAAATCCTCAAATGTTGGAAATGGCTGTTGCCAGATTGAAACAACTGTCAGCTCATGAGATAGGCCATACGATCGGACTTGCCCACAGCTATGCTACCTCAGCAAATAACCGCAGCTCAGTAATGGACTATCCTTACCCAATGATAACTGAGAAACCAGACGGTGAGCTGGACTTTAGCAATGCCTATGATGACAAGATAGGAGATTGGGATAAGTGGGCCATCAAATATGGCTATGCAACAGTACCCGTGGGCGAAGACGAGCAAGCCTTTCTCAAAAGAACACTGGAAGAAACCTATGATGCCGGCCACCAGTTTATCACTGATTCTGACTCGAGAAACCCCAGTGGAGCTCACCCCACTTCACATCTTTGGGACAACGGAACCTCAGCTTCTTCAGAACTTCTGAGAATGCTGGACTTGCGTGCAAACAGAATGAAAAGCTTTGGATTAAATGCCATCCCTGATGGGCACCCCCAAGCTCTGTTAGAAGAAGTTTTTGTGCCGTTATATATGATGCATAGATTTCAAATCGAGGCCACAAGCAAGCTTCTGGGGGGTGTGGACTATCGGTATAAAGTAAAAGGGGACAATCAGGAAAAACATGGATGGGTTGGGCCTTCAGAACAAACGGAGGCACTAGATGCCCTATTATTGGCAATCTCACCAAGTCATCTTAAGGTGCCGGATCACCTACTCAAGCTAATTCCCCCGAGGCCATTTGGCTATAGCCGAAACAGGGAAACCTTCGTTTCCAGAGTGAACCCGATCTTTGATCCAATCGCACCAGCGGAAAGTATTGTAGATCTCACGTTTGATTTTCTGCTAGACGGAAACCGAATAAACCGGACTTATTTACAGCACTTACAACAAAACCAGTTGCCGGGACCTAATGATTTACTTACAAAAATAGAGGAGCGGCTTTTCGCCAATTACAACAAAGAAGACATCAATCTGGAAATCATCTTGATGACCCAGTCTAAATATGTGGAACATTTGATTGAATTGGCAAAAAACTCAGGGGTTTCCACTACAATACGGGCTATTGCCAGAGGAAGACTGCGCTATCTTGCCAATACCAAATTCCTTTCTGATTTGGACTGGAATCCAGCTGCTCAGCACAGGGTGTATTTGAGCGAAAAAATCAATGCCTTTTTAAATCTACCGGAAGAACTCGTAGCCCAAGAACAGCTGAAGATACCGGATGGATCCCCTATCGGCATGGACATTATGAGTTGTGACTTTGATTTTTAAGCGACTGCTAAACTAGCTTCAGATATCTGAAGCTAGTTTTCTTTTCGATTTTATTTCTATTGAGAACTCCTAAGGCAATCCAACGCAAATAAGTAAATTAGCATCTGAATTGCCCACAGGGGTCCATCAGATGGAACTTCCTTTACAGTTCCTTCCTTAATCAGCAAACGATTCTAGAAATATGAACAACCCATTATTGGCGGATTTCGCCACACCTTTTGATACTGCCCCTTTTGATAAAATCTCACCGAACCATTTTCTTCCTGCAGTTAAAGCTGCCATTTCCGAAACCAAAAAAGACATTACAGCCATAAAAGAAGTAGCTCTACCTACCTTTGAAAACACCATAGAAGCACTCGATGAATCAGGTAAGCGACTTGGCATTATAGCAGCTATATTTTTCAACCTGAACTCCGCTGAGACAAATGATGAAATTCAAGCCCTGGCACGGGAAATCTCACCTTTGCTCACAGACCATGGAAATGACATTTTACTGGATCAGGCTCTATTTCAGCAGGTTTCTCATGTTTTTGACAAAAAAGACCAGCTTGAATTAAGCGCTGAACAGGTCACCCTTTTGGAAAAAACATATAAATCTTTTGTCAGAAACGGAGCGAAGCTCAGTTCAGATAAGGCAGAGCAACTGAGAAAAATTGACCAGCAATTAGCCCAAACCTCTTTGAAGTTTGGAGAAAATGTACTGGCTGAGACCAACAAATTCGTGCATTTTGTAGATCAGGAATCTGACTTGGACGGGCTTCCCGAAGGGATCAAAGAGGCTGCCGCACAAATCGCCGAAGAAAAAGGAGAAGCCGGCAAATGGGCATTTACCTTGGATTACCCCAGCTATATTCCCGCGATGACCTATGCCCAGAACCGTGAGCTTAGAAAAATTCTATTCTTGGCCAACGGCACAAAATGTGCGAAAGGTGATGAGTTGGATAATCAGCAAAACATCAAAGACATCCTTAAACTCCGCCATGACCGGGCAGTGCTCTTGGGCTATAAAAGCCATGCGGACTTCGTATTGGAGGAGCGCATGGCCAAAAGTCCGGATCAAGTAATGTCCTTTTTGAATTCCTTGCTTGAAAAGGCAAAGCCGAAGGGAGTTGCAGAGCTACAAGAGCTGGAGGCCTTTGCTAAAGAACTAGACGGGCTGGATAGCCTGAAAAAATGGGATTTCGCCTATTATTCTGAGTTGCTCAAAAAGGAGAAATATGCGCTTGATGATGAGTTGCTTAGACCTTATTTCCAATTAGAAAAAGTAGTAGATGGAGTGTTTCAAACTGCCGAAAAACTCTATGGGATTACATTTGTGCCCAGAACAGATATCCCTGTATATCATAGAGATGTTACCGCTTATGATGTAAAAGATAAGGCAGGAAACCATCTTTCTGTATTTTATGCGGATTTTTTCCCACGCCCAGGCAAAAGAAACGGTGCCTGGATGACCAGCTACAAAGGTCAGCATATGAAAGACAACCTGGACATACGTCCCCATGTCTCTATTGTGTGCAATTTTACCAAGCCTACCAAATCAAAGCCAAGTCTGTTGACCTTCAATGAAGTCACCACACTCTTCCATGAATTTGGCCATGCGCTCCATGGTATGATGGCGAAAGGCAGGTATGAGTCACTTTCAGGAACGAGCGTTTACTGGGATTTTGTGGAATTGCCTTCTCAGATTTTAGAAAACTGGTGCTATGAAAAAGAATGTCTTGATCTCTTTGCGAAGCACTATGAAACAGGAGAGAAAATCCCTGAAGAGCTGATAGAAAAAATCAAAAGAGCTTCAAATTATCAACAGGGCTACCAAACAGTGAGGCAAATCAGCTTTGGGTTATTGGACATGGCTTATCACAGCAAGGATCCAGCTGACATTACCAGTGTGTTTGATTTTGAAGAATCAGTGATGAAGCCTACCGATCTGCTCCCAAAAGTGCCAGGAACCCTGATGAGCACTTCCTTTTCGCATATCTTCCAAGGCGGATATTCTTCCGGATACTATAGCTATAAATGGGCAGAAGTACTGGACGCAGATGCTTTCGAGTTATTCCAGGAGAACGGGGTTTTTGACCCAGATACAGCTGCATCTTTCATGAAGAATGTATTATCCGCAGGAGGCAGCGAGCACCCGGATATTCTTTATAAGAGGTTCAGGGGCAGAGCACCAAAACAAGATGCATTATTGAAAAGAGCTGGATTGATATCAGAATAAATCGCTTTCTTTACTCGACTATAAATTGAATCGTACTATATAATAAGCCCTTATCCTGATGAAAACGTCAGCTTTGCAACTTCCTGCCTACTTAAAGGCTCTGTCGGTAATGGTATTCATTATTGTGCTGGTGTTTTTTCTCATTGTCGGGAAGAGTTTACTTGTCCCATTATTTATGGGTGGTTTCTTCGCGATCTTATTCACACCCTTGTCGATCTGGCTGGAAACGAAAAAAACCCCAAGGATCCTTTCCTGCATCATCTCATTACTCTTGATGATTGCGCTGGTTGGGGGGCTGTTGACGTTTATCATCGGGAATGTGGCAAATTTCACCAAGGATTTTGATGATGTCTCAGGAAAACTGGTTGCCTATGCAGTCGATATTGACACCTGGGTCATGGACACTTTCTCTTATGACGCGGCGATAGCTGAAAAAGCGAATACGGATTATTTAAAGAATCTGCTGACAGAAAACAGTTCAAGTATAGGCGATTTTGCCTTAAAAACAGTAGGGTCTCTCACTGGTTTGGTACTAATCCCGGTTTTCATGTTTTTCTTTCTATTGTATAGAAATCACCTGACCAATGTGCTGATCCATATTTATAAAGACAAGGATCCAGAGCTGGTAAAAACAAGAATAGTCAGCCTTCGCAAAGTCATACTCAACTATATCGTAGGGGTGGTAAAAGTAATGGGGATTTTAGCAATACTCAACATTACGGCTTTCTCATTGCTGGGCATAAAACACGCCGTGTTTTTCGGTACCCTGGGAGCTATGCTGAATATTATACCTTACGTAGGCCCATTCTTTGGAGCCATGTTGCCGATGGTTTATTCTTTCCTCACCAAGGACAGTTTATTCTACCCGGTAGGGGTACTTGTCAGCTATCAGATAATTCAAATGATCGAGGGGAATTTTCTTACCCCGAAAATTGTAGGCGGAAATGTGAACCTAAATGCCTTTATCACATTTCTAGGTCTGATCATCGGGGGTACAATCTGGGGAGTGGCCGGAATGATCCTGATCATCCCTATGATGGCAATCTTGAGGGAAATATTTGACTTGAGTGATTCTACTCGCCCATTTGCCCTGTTACTCGGAGAGGAAAAGGAAGAAGATAAGGAAGAATCCATACAAGAAGAGTCTGAAGAACAACATGAAAAAGAAAACGATTAATTTATTTTTAGCATTATTCATCGCCTATTCTTCATTTTCTTGTGATTCCGATGAAAGTAAAAAAGGCAGGTTTCTCCTAAAAGGCAATGAAAAAATGGAGGAAAATGACCCTAAAAGTGCGATGGGTTTCTATAGGGAAGCTTTGAAAATCGACTCCACCTTTTCGGAGGCATATTTTAATAAGGCACTTGCACATAATCAGCTCAATCAAATTAGTGAAAGTATCCTTGACCTCAATCTAGCTATCAGATACAAACCTGGTTATTATGAAGCTTTTTTTCAACGGGGGTTAAATTATCTGGACAACGGTGAATTCTACAAAGCCAGGGAGGATGCTTCCAAACTAATACAACTCGACGACCAAAACTGGAAAAGCCATTTCCTGACCGGGTTGGTTGAAGAAAAATTGAAGAATTTGCCGGAAGCCTTAAAGGCCTTCGAAAAAGCATCCCAAATTAATCCGGAAAACTCGGACCTTATTGTCAACCAGGCCACTATCCTCTATTACATCAAGGACTACGAAGGATCAAAAGAGATTCTTGACAGTGCCATGACTCTTAATCCCATGGAACCCAACCTGCACAACCTCAGGTCAATGATCTATTTTGAGGAAAAAAAATACCCAGAAGCCATTAACGCAGTTGAGAAAGCCATATCACTGGACAAAAGCCAAGCATATTTTTATAATAACAAGGGGTTGTACCTACTCTTTTTAGACCAAAAAGAAGCAGGACTTGAGCTTATCAACCAAAGTATCAAAATGGATCCCAAAAACCCTTATGCATTAAGAAACAAAGGGATATACTATGTGATGCGAGGTGATAGGGTCTCCGCCTTGCAGTATTTGACGGAATTGAATCAAAAGTATCCTGATATGGAGTTGGTGGCAGAATATTTGAAAATGGCTCAGGAGCTATGATTTCGCTCAAGTATAATTTCGAGAATCATTTTCCTTAATTCATTGGCATCAATCGGTTTGGAAACAAATCCATCAAAACCGCAATCCTCGATACGGTCCTTAACTTCTAGTCTGGCAACAGCTGAAAGTGCGATAACCGGAACATCAGAAACCTGTTTGATGGCAAGCGTGGCATCAAACCCGTTCATTTCCGGCATCTGTAAATCCATCAAAATGCAATCAAAGGATGATTTTTTAGCCGCGGCCACTGCCTCTGCACCATTCCTGGCGCGTTCGAAGGTAAAACCCCATTTCGATATGATTTTTCCCAGAACCAACGCGTTCACGTCGTTGTCCTCAGCCATAAGCAGATTGAGCGGTAAAACGGCATCAGGATATTCCACCTCATTGCCGGAACTTCCCCTCTGATCTTCAGCCACTTCAAATTCCAGGTCAAAAAAGAACCGGCTACCTACATTTAAGGTTGATTCCAGTTCAATATTACCTCCCATTAGGTTCAATAGCTTTTTGGTAATCGACAGCCCTAGGCCAGTTCCACCATACTTTGAACTGAAAGTTGGTTTTATCTGATCGAAATCCCTGAAAATTTTCTCCTGGTGCTCCGGTGCGATCCCTATTCCATTATCACTGACTTCAAAATACACCCTTACCCTCCCGTTTACTTTTTCAAGTAAGTTTACCGTCACCTTCACTTCCCCATCCTTGGTGAACTTAAGCGCATTGGTTATCAGGTTGTTCAAAATTTGGGACAAACGGGTTTTATCTCCTAATACCGTGATGTCCAATCCATCTGAGAGCGATGCTTCTAATTTATTGTTGCTGTCACTCGCATGAAATGATAGCCCTTTAAGTAATTGCTTAATAAAAGATTTCAGCTGGAGAGGGGATTTTTCAATAGTCAATTTTCCGGCTTCTATTTTCTGAAAATCAAGTAAATCATTGATCATAATGATCAGATTATCCACCGCAAAATTGATGGTGTCCAATTCTGATTTCTGATGGACTTGAGGATGGTCATTCAGTAAGGTATAAGTGGATCCAGAGATAGCATTCAGCGGTGTCCGGAGTTCATGACTGATCATGGAAAGAAAATCAGATTTAATCTGGTTTGTCCTTTCCGCTGCTTTTCTGGACTCATCCAGCGAAGCCTCAAACTCTTTCTGCCTACTGATGTCAGTCAAGTATCCATACCAAACCATATCGCCATTATTAAGTGTTTGAGGCCGCGCAGTGCCTAAAAGCCACCGATACTCATCCTTATCGGGATCGGGTTTCACCCTGAACTGGCACTGCCATGGTTCCTGCTTTTTAGCTGATGCTATCGAGGAAGTGACCACCTGGGGTAAATCCAACGGATGGATCCTGGACATTGCCGTGGATATATCCGTGATATTTTCCATCTCTTCTGGACTCAGTCCTAACACCAGAGCTATTCCCTTAGAAAGGAATGAAAAGCTCATTTCTCCCTTACTGTCTAGTACAAGCTGGTACAGCCCTCCCGGAACCTGCTCGGTGAGGTTCATTAAGAATTGGCTGCTATCCACCAGTTTTTTTTCAAGCGTGGTCTTTTCCGGGATGTTTTTCAATGAAAAAATTATATACTGATTTGAATCCAGTTTCACTTGCTTTGCGACCACTTCCAGTTCAAGATGAAGATCCGGTGAAAGGCGAAGAATGGATGAAAATCTATGGGGAACAGGATTAGCTATAGCTTCATTGATCCAAAATCCCCATTGCTTGGAATCTTCAAAATAAGGCTCAATCTCCCTGAAATGGCTAAACCTCTCTTTATTGCTCACCCCAAAAAGCTTCAATGCTTCCTTATTGACAAAAAAGACCTCACCTTCAGGCTTTAAAACAAACTGTGCCTCTGCGGATTCCATCAAAAACAGCTCAAGTTCCCTTTTCGTAGGAAGCCCATGATTTCTTACCTTTTCTCCTTTATAGAATAAAAAATAGTTTACTGAGCTGTCTTGTGGCAGTTCAATTTGAAAGTCGAATTCATTCCCTGCATAAGAAAATCTCACTTCCTCACTGAAAATGAAATCACTTATCTCCATCCCCATGCCTACAAGACTTCTGTCATCCAAACTTCCACCTATATGATCTTCAAAGGATTGATTTGAATAAAAAATAGAATAGGGATAGCTATCATCTGTAAGAAACACCATTTCTGCTGACTCGTAGATCAGTTTTTTAAACGTGCTGTTGATGCCTTTTTCTTGCATGGATAAGCTGCTTGCATAGAATGGTGGGCAATTCTCCAAGAATCACCGGGTTCAAACGAACCATCACAGCTTCAAAAATACAGTATTTTGTATTTTATACCAAATAATACGTATTATAAATAATAACTATTAATTCCCAAATCTACTTGAAAAGTTGCAAGCCAGTAGTCGTGAATAGTTGCAGTATTCATTAGACCATTTCGCCAAACATACCCTAGGTTCCCCTGTAGTTTTATACAGTGACCGTTCAGGTACCTGGTATAACCGAGAGCTACTTCCTCCAGCCTTTCTTCATATTCGTTGATTTCTTTATTGGGAAGAAACACAGAATACCTCTTTGCCAATTCTGAGTTTCTCGAAATCATCCCACTAAATTGGGGCAATAAAAAAGCCGCAACGAGAATTCGCCACGGCTTAAAAACATTATAATATATATCTTATGCTTTAGCTTTGATCAGATTCAATGCTGATCCAGCTTTGAACCATTCGATCTGACCTTCATTATAAGTATGGTTCACTTGTATGGTGTCAGAAGACCCATCTGTGTGGTTGAGCACTACCTGTAGCTGCTTACCAGGTGCAAATGATGTCAATCCAACGATATCTATAGAATCATCCTCCTGAACCAAATCATAGTCAGCAGGATCAGCGAAGGTCAATGCAAGCATACCTTGTTTCTTAAGGTTAGTCTCGTGGATTCTGGCAAAAGACTTAACCAAAATAGCACGGACTCCGAGGAATCGAGGCTCCATAGCAGCATGTTCCCTAGAGGAGCCTTCTCCATAGTTTTCATCACCGACCACAACAGATCCTATTCCGTTTGCTTTATAGTCACGCTGAGTGGCCGGCACTTCACCATACACCCCGGTCAATTGATTCTTAACTGAGTTTGTAGCATCCGTATATGCATTCACCGCGCCTATCAGCATATTGTTAGAGATATTGTCCAAGTGACCTCGGAACCTCAACCAAGGGCCAGCCATAGAGATATGGTCGGTGGTACACTTTCCTTTAGCTTTGATCAGAAGTTTGAGACCTTTAAGATCTACCCCTTCCCAAGGCTTAAATGAATCCAACAATTGAAGACGGTCTGAAGAAGGATTTACTACAACAGATACCTTTGACCCATCTTCCGCAGGCTCTTGATATCCGGCATCTTCTACTGCAAATCCTTTTATGGGCAATTCCAGTCCTGAGGGCTCATCCAACTTCACTGACACACCTTCTTCATTGATCAGACTATCGGTCATAGGGTTGAAAGTCAGGTCACCCGCGATTGCCAAGGCTGTTACAATTTCAGGAGAAGCTACAAACGAGTGTGTGTTTGGATTACCATCCGCACGCTTTGCAAAGTTTCTGTTGAAAGATGTGATAATGGAGTTTTTTTCCTGTTTTTCAGCTCCATGACGAGCCCACTGCCCGATACATGGGCCACAGGCATTTGCCAACACCACACCGCCCATTTGGCCAAAAGTATCCAAGAAACCATCTCTGTCCACAGTGAAACGGACCTGCTCAGATCCCGGGGTAATGGTATATTCAGATTTGGCAACAAGTTTTTTATCTACTGCCTGCTGCGCTAGTGAAGCAGCTCTGGAAATGTCCTCATAAGAAGAGTTTGTACACGAACCTATCAATCCTACTTCCAGTTTCGCAGGCCAACCGTTTTCTTTAACAGCAGCAGCAAATTTAGAGATCGGCCAGGCCAGATCTGGAGTGAACGGACCATTTACATGAGGCTCAAGCTCAGAAAGGTTGATTTCTATTACTTCATCGAAGTAAGTAGCAGGATTTGCATATACTTCTTCGTCACCAGTCAGATGCTCGGCGATTCCATTAGCCAGTTCAGCCACATCGGCTCTTTCAGTAGAAGCCAAATAAGCGGCAGATTTCTCATCGTAACCGAAAATCGAAGTAGTAGCCCCGATCTCTGCCCCCATGTTGCAGATTGTTCCTTTTCCTGTTGCGGATAAAGATCTGGCTCCTTCTCCAAAATATTCAACGATAGCACCTGTACCACCTTTTACAGTAAGAATTCCGGCTACTTTTAAGATCACATCCTTGGCAGATGTCCAGCCAGACAGCTTGCCTGTAAGCTTTACCCCGATCAATTTTGGGAACTTCAGCTCCCAAGGAAGACCTGCCATCACATCGCAGGCATCGGCACCACCTACTCCGATAGCCACCATTCCCAAACCACCGGCATTCGGGGTATGGGAATCAGTCCCTATCATCATACCTCCGGGGAAAGCGTAGTTTTCCAGCACTACCTGGTGGATAATACCTGCCCCAGGCTTCCAAAACCCCAGCCCATATTTATTGGATACTGAAGCTAAAAAATCATAAACTTCCTTGTTTTTATCTTTGGCTTTGATCAAATCCTGGTCTGCACCTACTTCAGCCTGGATCAAGTGATCACAGTGAACTGTGGATGGAACAGCTACCTGACTTTTGCCAGCCTGCATAAATTGCAATAAAGCCATCTGGGCGGTGGCATCTTGCATTGCAACCCGATCCGGTTGAAAATCAACGTAAGAAACACCCCTGCTAAATGACTGCGAAGCGGCGCCTTCGCTCAAGTGTGCGTAAAGAATCTTTTCTGTCAAAGTAAGTGGACGCCCCACAGCCTTGCGGGCCGCAGCGATACGATCAGGGTATCTGGCATACACTTTTTTGATCATTTCAATATCAAAAGCCATTGTATAAGGTTTTTTGTTTGGTAAAAGTTTCGATTTTTATGGAGTGCAAATATAGGAAGTTAGCTCAATAATTTGTAACCAAACACCCCATATAGGATAAGCTGTTCCTTATTTAAAACCATTTTACTCTCATCAGTTCCGCTGGGTGGCAGATGATTCAGAAAAACGGTCTGTACCACATTTAAATCATCCTCCTGATCACTTGCTGCAAGGCTCTCTCCAAAGCCATGATAAAAATCAGTCCTCATCACACCTAAATAATACCTAAATTGCACATTGTAAAACCACTCCCCAGATCTGCGCTGAATGGAACTTGTTTTCAATCCATTTTCTGTCTCTCTCCTACTATCAGGACTGCTGGTCGGGGGGATGTCCCTTTATATCGCAATAAAAATTGAAGATGCTACGCGGTGGATAGCCATGACTATGCTATGCGCGGCCATTTGGGGTTTTTTCTATGGATTGGAACTCAGTGTCTCCACCTTGGTGGCGATGATGGCACTTTTGAAACTCGAATACCTGGGCATTGCGTTCCTAGCCCCATGCTGGCTGATATTCAGTCTGAAATACACCAGCTACAAATCAAACAAACCAGGACTGCTGCTGGGACTGATACTGCTGATCCCGGTCATCACCTATATCTTGGTCATTACCAATGATTATCACTACTTCTATTATGAATCAGTCAAAGTGATCAGTACAGGCCCTTTTCCTACTGCAAAAATAGAAATCGGCCCATGGTATCTAGTGAATTTATTTTATATCTATTTCGCCTACGGGTTAGGTAGCTTTATTATTTGGAAAAGGTTCAAGTACTCAGACCCTCTATTCAAGACCCAAACCAGGATCATGCTTTCTGCGGGCTTGTTCCCCTTGGTTTTCAATCTATTCTACCAGACCCATCTCTTCAGACCTTACGAAGTCATAGACCTCACCCCATTTTCTTTTTTGCTTACTTATTTGGTATTAGGTTTTGCTGTCCTCAAGTACCAGCTTTTCAGTCTAAAGCCAATTGCCAGAAATAAAGTAATGGAAGCAATTACCAAAGGGGTATTGGTACTTGATTCCGAACACAAAATTGTTGACTTTAATCCTGCTTTCATCTCATCCTATTCGCCAAGCCTGAAAAAAATCAAAGTTGCTTCCAAGGCAGACGCTATTTTCAAAAACCACGGAGACATCCTGGATCTAATAGCCCAGCAAAAAGCTGCTACGATAGAATGCCATACTGTTTTTGGAGAAAAAGAAAGAATCCTAAGAATAGAGGCGATTCCACTTGTGGATAAAAAGGAAGTGGCTTCTGGATTGATCTTACTTTTTGATGATATCACCGAACAACAAGCTATTAATCAAAAACTAAAAGACCAAGCTTCGGAACTACAGCAATTAAACAATCTAAAAGACAAATACTTCAGCATCATCTCCCATGATCTCAAGGGGCCTGTTTTTGGTATAAAAGAACTTATCTATCATACCAATACAGGCTTGATCTCCAAAGATGAATTTATAGAAATGCTTCCCGAGGTATCTAGAAACTTGGAGCAGGTCGCACTTTTGCTTGAAAATCTACTTGCCTGGTCCAGTTCCCAATTAAGAAGCGGAGAAACAGTCCAGTTTCAGGAATTTGATGCTCATAAGATTCTAATACAGCAAAAGGGAATACTGGAAAGAATCGCAAACGAAAAGAAAATAACCATAGAAATTTTCCCTGAGGCCAAATCAATGGTAATGGCTGATAAAAACATGATAGAACTGGTTCTCCGGAACATCATTAACAATGCCATCAAATTTTCCCCTCAGGGAAGTAAAATCAAGATAAGTACCCAGGATGACCAGGATTTCATCAAGATTTCCATAGAAGATTTTGGCAAAGGAATCCCTAGCGAAAACCTCTCTAAAATACGTGGAGGAATTTCATTTACAACTACGGGGCAGAACAACGAATCAGGAACTGGACTGGGCCTCCTTCTAGTGAATGAGTACATAAAAAAAAACAAGGGTAAGCTAGAGGTAAATTCAGAGGAAGGCAAAGGCACTCTATTTTGTATTAGACTCCCTAAAATCAACAAAAAAGAACTGGCTTGAACCCTACTTACCCCAGACTAAGTAGGGCATGCTGAAAAACGTCAGCAATAGATAAAAAGCTATCATTTCATGTGTTTATTTTTGATTTTCATAGGTACATGGAATCTCGCATAGTAGATAATCATCCCTTTGTGTGTCGCCTGCGACATGCTCGATTTCATATGATTAACCATTTTTCATGCGAGCTGTTTTTCAGCAATCCCTAAGTAAAAAAGCCATTGTATCCACTTCATCGGCATATTCCCATGGTTCAGGATTCTGAGCTGAGCCAAATGGAACACGCCCCGGCCCTTTGCCAACTATGCACTGGATTTTCTCTTTCACTCCTTCGAGTCTCTCTGACAATTGCTTTTCATCTTCATAGAGTTCATAAAAGAGGACCGATATAGGAGATGCCAGCTCTTTGCTTTCCTTCAACAATAAAAACCCATTATCCAGATGTTCCTCTAGGTTCACCAAATAAATCGACTTATTATAGTCGTAATTGTTGTGGTATTTGTGATGAGCACCGATAGGCGCATAAATTTCCAATGCGTCGAGTAAAGCCTGGAGTTGATTTACAGATTTAAGGAAAATCTTGGAAACATTTCTGCACCCCAAGCCATAGTACTGAAAAATATCCTTGCCCAACCGAACATAATCCTCCACGGTCTCCTCTCCGCTTAACACAGCCACCGAGACCCTGTTTTGTCTGATCATATGGGGATATTTGCCAAAGTAATAATTGAAATAACGGGAAGAATTATCGCTCCCTGTAGCAATATAGGCATCCATCCCTTTCAACATCTCCTCTATGCGAATCCGTTCCGCAAGTCTGGAGTCAATCCCAATCAGGGTTTTAATAATCCATTTCATCAGGACTTCGTCGGAAGAACTCAACTTAATCACGGCCTGATGCCCTGCAAGCACCACACACATCAGATCATGGAACCCAACCGCCGGGATATTCCCAGCGAGCATTAGCCCGACAGACTTGGGGCGATCTACCTTCTGCAAATCATACCCTTCCAACCAGGCAGCCAATTTGTCGGGTGAAAGCATAAACGCAACCCCTTCTAGCGCTGCTTCTACTGAGTTTGCGGAAAACCAGCTATTATTGTTTTCAGCTCTCCAGAGCAGTTCCTCCCTCTCATCGGCACCAAGTGTCTTAATAGCTTCACCCAGTTTTACAAATGCTGAAATACGTTCTGATGGATTCATGTTATGTGATTAATGGGACAAATTTAGGCTTTTTGAAAACAAGCAACCTTAGAATCGAATTAAATTAGTTAGTGTGACAACTTTTTTATTGCCTTACAGTTTTATGGTTATTACTTTTGGTCTTTAAACAATTGAAGTTATGGCTATAATGATCACCGACGAATGCATCAACTGCGGTGCATGCGAACCAGAATGCCCAAACACTGCTATCTATGAAGGTGGAGTAGAGTGGACTTGGGGTGGCGGTACCAGTTTGAAAGAAGTTACCCTAGAGGACGGCACAGTAGTGGACGGAAATGAGAAGCAGGATCCTGTATCAGATGAATTCTATTATATAGTTACCGACAAATGTACCGAGTGCAATGGCTTCCATGAGGAACCTCAATGTGCGGCGGTATGCCCTGTGGATTGCTGTGTAGATGATCCAGATCACCGTGAGACAGAAGAAGAACTGCTCGCTAAAAAGGCGATGATGCATGGAGAATAAGTCTTAATCTGTGGGTTTTTCCCCCAACTAACAATAAAACAGAATAAAAAAACGTCCAAAGAGTAAAATAATAAGGCTCTGATTTGAATTCTCGGGTCTAATTGTTTTATCTTAGGTCGAATTTTATACAACCTTATACTTATAACATAAAGAATTGTGGACGATCAAAGAGGATATGACAGAGAGGAAATTTTCTCTAAAAAAGTAAAAGCAGGTAAAAGAACGTATTTTTTTGACGTAAAATCGACTCGCTCAAACGATTATTATCTGACTATTACCGAAAGTAAGAGAAAGATAAACGGCGAAACCTTCACCTACGAGAAGCACAAAATCTTTCTTTACAAGGAGGATTTTTTCAAGTTTACAGAAGCGCTTAATGAAGCGGTAGATCATGTGAAAAATGAATTATTACCGGATGTGGATTTTGAGCAATATGAAAGAGAAGAATCCGAATCAGAATACAACGACGAACTGAAATGGGATTAATGCAATTAGTTTAGTAGAGGTTCTAGTTTAAAATAAGAGAAACAGTATATTAGAGGAGACAGAAATGTCTCCTCTTTTCATTCCAGAATATGCAGCGTCTTTTTATTTACTTCGTCCTTTTCATAGCAGCTTTTATGCTATTTGGATGGTATTTCTCCAATATCACTCTTTATCTGATCATCTCATTAATTCTCGCGGCACTATTAAGACCCCTTACCAACCACCTCAATGATTTTCATGTTTTAGGTCAGCATGTGCCCAGATGGCTTGCGGTTCTCCTCTCCTATTCCGCCATAGTTTTATTGCTGGTGTTGCTTGGCTTTTTGTTTTTCCCGTTGATTAATAATCAGATCATCGTTCTCAGCGACCTGGATCTTAACGGCATTTATGAGCAAATCCAGATTCCTATATCCCGGGTGGAAGGGTTTCTTATCCGACACGAACTTCTTGACACCAATCCCGGGTATTTATTTGGCCGGATGAAATCCACAATGATCGATATGATCAAAGGTTTCGACTTCACCTCTTTCATAGGGGGAGTGATCAATATTACAAGTAGCTTGTTCATCGGTATCATGGCCATTGCATTCATAAGTTTTTTCCTTCTTCTGGAAAATGGATTGCTGCGGAGAAATCTACTAAACCTGATCCCAAACCCTTATTTCGAACTTTCTGTAGCCACCTTTACCAAAGTAGAAAAACTATTGTCCAACTACCTGTCTGGCCTACTACTGCAAATGCTGGCCGTTTTCTCCCTGGCCAGTTTCGGGCTTACTATTATGAGTGTGGAATATGCCTTGACCATAGCTCTATTTGCAGCAGTAGCAAATTTGATTCCCTATGCAGGCCCTTTGCTAGGCGCTACATTTGGTATCATAGTGGGAGTGTCCTCAGGGACATTTGAGAACAACACAGAACTTAACTATCTAATTATAAAGATTCTTTCGGTATTCGCACTGGTACAGGTGACCGATAACCTGCTCCTACAGCCTATGATTTTTTCAAAATCTGTGAAAGCGCATCCCCTTGAAATATTTGTTGTTATCTTTGCCGGGGCAAAAATCGCCGGAGTAGTCGGAATGATCTTAGCGATACCTGTTTACACCATCTTTAGAGTATTCATTATGGAGTTCTATATGGGGTATAAATCTTATAGAATATTTAATAACAAAATAACGAATTAATGGCATTACAATGTGGCATTGTAGGACTCCCGAACGTAGGGAAATCCACTCTGTTTAACGCCCTCTCCAGTGCAAAAGCGGAAGCTGCTAATTTCCCTTTCTGTACTATTGAGCCAAACGTGGGTGTAGTCACCGTACCGGACAAGAGATTGAAAATCCTCGCGGATCTAGTGAATCCACATCGGGTACTACCGACAGTGATAGAATTTGTAGATATCGCCGGTCTAGTGAAAGGTGCCAGTAAAGGTGAAGGCTTGGGGAATAAATTCCTTGCAAACATCCGGGAGGTGGATGCTATTATCCATGTGATCAGGTGCTTCGATGATGAAAACATCGTCCATGTAGCAGGTGGTGTAGATCCCATCTTCGATAAAGAAGTCATAGATACTGAGCTTCAGCTGAAAGATTTGGAATCTGTGGAGAAGAAGATCCAGAAATCTGAAAAAACAGCTAAATCCGGAGATTCCAAAGCCAAAAAAGAACTGGAAACCCTTTTGCTTTTCAAAAAGGCGCTGATAGACGGCAAAAATGCCCGCTCAGTAGATGTGGATAAAGAAGATCTGGAAGCAGTACGTGACCTTCATTTACTGACTATCAAGCCTGTGATCTACGTAGCTAACGTAGACGAGGAAAATCTGAAAACAGGCAATCAATATGTGGACAAGCTTCGCGAAGAAGTGAAGGACGAGAATGCCGAAGTAATCGTCCTTTGTGCAGCGATAGAAGCCCAAATAGCTGAATTTGATGACCCTGAAGAGAAGGAAATGTTTCTGGGAGAATATGGCCTGGAAGAAAGTGGCTTAAACAAATTGATCTCAGGAGCGTATTCATTATTGGACCTGATAACCTATTTCACCGCAGGAGTTCAGGAAGTAAGAGCCTGGACCATCAAAAAAGGATGGAAAGCTCCAGCCGCCGCAGGAGTGATCCACACTGACTTCGAAAGGGGGTTTATTAAGGCCGAAGTGATCAAACTTGCTGAATATCAGAAGTTCAAAACAGAAGCCGCCTGTAGAGAAAATGGAAAAATCGCCATCGAAGGAAAAGAATATGTGGTTCAGGATGGTGATATTATGCATTTTAGGTTCAATGTGTAATAATTTCTAAAAAAAAATGATAATTTTGTAATTGCTTATTCACCCAAACGTTACAGTTTTATCTTATTGATTGTCTCATTTTATTTTTAATTCACCGTGAGAGTTAGACTAATATTTTCCCTAAAAAACAAAGGTTCGTACTTACCGTTCCATCACCAGTACATCTTGGCCCAATTCCTCAAAGGATTAATCGTCAAAGGTGGAAGAGAAGAGTTTTACAATTACAACTACTTCAACTTTTCTGGCCTGAAAGGTCAGACCAAAGTGAGTAGAAGTGGATTGCATTACTATTCCAGCTTAGTTACCCTGGTATTGTCTTCCCAGAGCGAAGACTTCATGGACTATCTGCTAGAACAGGTATTTGCCACACCTAAAATCGAGCTCGGAAACCTGATATTGGTTCCAGAGTACACTGAAATCGAAGTCGAGCCTGTCTTGGAAACCTCAAACAAATTTGTTTGTATTTCCCCATTGGTATTGATCACCCCTGCTTTCAATGAAGAAGCAGGAAAGCGATTCATCAACCCCGACAGCGATGAGTTTTCAGATCTACTTTATGAATCCACGCTTACCAGAATGGAGCGATCAGGATGGTACACTGCCGAGCAAATGGAAACTTTCTACAAGTTCCAGGTAGTTCCTGACATGGTTTATGTAAACAAATTGAAGGAAGCCCAAAAGAAATTTGCAAGAATCTATGCAGTGTATGACATGGATGTGAAATATGAAGTAAGAGGATACACCCTTCCGATTACCTTGTATGCAGCACCGGAAGTACAGGACTTCGTGTTCAAATGCGGACTAGGGGCATTTACCCATAAGGGCTTTGGTATGCTGGATTTGGCCAATCATCCCCCTGGCCCAAGAACAAGCACTTATAAATTCAAAAGAGAAGGCTTTGTCCCTTATAAGCCAAGTGAGCGGGTTCGTGAAAATGTAGCCCCTCCAGCTGACGAAGACATTGATTCTTCTTCAGAGGAATCTTAATAAAAATCCCTTCCGATTGTTCGGAAGGGATTTTTGCTTTAATGTCACATTGTTTGCTGCAGGCAAAGCAGTGAAAACGGATCAGTCCAAAAAGTTGGGGATTCATTTGACAGTGAGCTGTGAAAATTTGTATGAATAAGCTTTTAATTTTCCCAATACCCTCCTTCATTTCCCTAGAATGAAGAACCTGTTTTTTGTGCAATGTGCTTTTGCTCACTGTATAGCCTACACGACAGCCAACTGCCCTATGACCTATTCATGTTGTCGGGCTGATCACAAATACCTTTACACTACTGATCGTGCCGTTGGCACTCTGAAAATCATATAAACTATATCCTTAACCCAGAATTGCATTCTGGGCATATACAGGCCTTGCCTTTGGCAAGGAAAATTATTTCGCAGGAAATGAGTTGATTTAAGCGTTTGTGCCAAAGGCACAACAGGTAACCGCCCTTAATGTAGCTAAGCGAAATTCAGGGTTGGGGAAACCGAATGAATTCGCCAAGAGTGCCAAGGGCACGATCGGTAAATCCTGGGGCACTCCTAGAGGTGGGGATTCCTATAGCTCTGGTAAAAACTATGTTGGCTTGGTTGCTATGGAATCCAACACAAGTTAACTACCTAATCAAACATCGATCCCACTCCAGATATTCAGACTGATCCGTGAAAACATCTTAAGCTTATCTAAACGCTAGCGCCTGGCCCGCTTTGGCACTCGATCCCTTCTGCTGAAGAAAGTCGAAGTATCGATTTTTCAAAAGTAAACCAAAGAAAGAATGAACATTACCATCTTTTTACCAATGATATGTTTGGGAATTGTGATGAATATAGCATCCCTATAGTTCTCTTCTCCGCCGCGGCGGATCGGAATGACATTACAACGTCATTCCGATTTTGTGCGGTTGGCAACCAAACATTAAGTCTCGAAATGACAGGTGAATACTGCCTTGCTTAACCCCAAAACCATATGGATATGGATCTATCCTGTAACCGTACCCCCTCTATTTCACGGTCTTCTACGGTTAGGATGCAGATAAATATATCCTACTAGCTGATCATAGCGTGAACCCAAATTCCTGAAGTAAACCAATACCTCATACTCATTTTCTGTTTCAAAATAGCTGCCTTCGAATGGCTGGGTAACAAATTGACCATTTTCTTTATAGGCATACTGATAGTCATACCATCCTTGTTTAGCTAGAAGAGACGTGGTATAAACCCCCATTTCAGGTTCCCATTCAAGTTTTGCTTCAGGAGCATCTCCCCAATCGGTCAAAGCTCCCACAAGATAAATAGATTGTGGACTCTTTTCTATTGCCAGTCTAAATGTCATAAGCATATATTCACTTTCCACTTCGGGATTGCCCCCTGGTCTATCCTTAGTCTCTACGATGTATTGTCCGTTCAGGTCCAAGTATTGTGAGTAGGCAGTTACAGGCCTGGGCTTATCTATACTTCCGTCAGCAAAAATCACATCTGATTCCACCCGTATATTAGCTACGTTTACACCATTTGCCCTTATAAACCTCAAGTCCACAAAACGAAACTCATTGCTGGCATCGAATGTATTGCTACCATCAAAAGATTCGTAACGGAGTGTTTTGGAACTCTCATTCATGAATGTTGGCTTGGCAAGAAGCCTGACATTATCCCAGCGTTGATTTTGTCTTATATATATCTTGATCTGTCCATCAGGGTTTGCCACCTCCCCTGCCGAATAATTCACCGCTACATTGATTTGCTGGGAGGTATTTCTATCAGCCGTCCGAGATGGAGGTACTACCGTCGCACCTATCTGGAAGATATCTTCATAAACCATAAACCGTTTGGTCAGAATCATATCAGCCTCGTCTCTCTGCCGATAAACTTTTAGAATGTAATTACCGGATTTAGTAACATTGGGAAGTTCAAACCTATAATGTATGTAAGGAATCCGGGTATTGACTGAGTATGTATAGTCCTGAATATTGAATTCATTGTAGGTGAGCGTGAAATCATTGTCTTTCAGCTGGGATTTTTGCCAGTCCGCATCACAGTGGACCAGCTTAACAGTGTATAGCTCTGGATCGAAGGCCAGATCATCGAACAATAAGACTAAAGGCTTTGCTGAGTTTATCGGTATTGCAGGGGAATCTGTAGAGGAATCAAATGCCACTCCTGCGGGGAAAAGTCTGACCGACTGGATATGATCTTTGTAAACTTTATCTTCTAGTTCCTGGCCAAAAAGCTGAACAATAGCAAAAAAGCACAGCAAAAAAGAAATAAGTAGGGATTTGGTCTTCATCCTGAAAAATAGGCAAAATGAAGACCAAATCCAGATTTTTCTACTGAAGGACTTCCTGTAAAGAAGAAATTTTATCCACCAAAGCCTCCCACTGCTCATTGGACGATTTCAACTTAGCTTGCAGTGCTTGGTAATTTTCCTGGGTTTCCTGAGCCTCTTCCTCTCTGGCGTATAGTTCAGGGTCAGCCATTTTACTTTCTAAATCCAGTTTTTTCTCCTCCAACTTTTCCACTTCCTTCTCCACGCGTTCCAATTCCTCTTCAAGTTTCCGAATCTCTTTCTTAGCCACCAGAGCTTCCTGATTGTTCACAGTAGGTTTTGGCTTGGGTGGCTTCTCCTTCTTATCTAGCTTTGATGGGTTGGATTCTGGAGCCTGGGCAAGTTGTCTATCACGCCATATTTCATATTCAGCGTATGTTCCAGGATACTCTTTGATTTCATGATTCTCAATATACCAGATTTTATTCGCCACACCTCTGATGAAATGCCTGTCGTGGGAGACCGTCACAAAAGTGCCTTCATATTGCTGAAGTGCCTGAATCAGAATATTTACAGACTGAAAATCAAGATGGTTGGTAGGCTCATCCAGCAACAAAAAATTAGCTTCAGAGATTAGCGTTTTTGCCAAGGCCACCCTTGATTTCTCACCACCGGAGAGCACTTTTATTTTTTTAAACACTTCCTCATTGGTAAACAAGAAACAGCCTAAAACCCCTCTTAGCTCCATTTCAGTCTTTCCGCTCCCTGCCTGGGCCATTTCTTGAAGTATCTCATTGTCCAAAGTCAGTGCTTCCAGCTGATGTTGGGCAAAGAAAGATTTTATCACATTGTATCCTTCAGTTCGTCCCTTTACCCCTGGCTCTGAACCGTCGATAATCCTCAGCAGTGTAGATTTACCTTTACCGTTGGCACCGATCAAAGCGATCTTATCTCCCCGTTCGATTCTCGCAGTAGTGTTTTTTAAAATGACATTATCACCATAAGCCTTCGAGATATTATCCAGAATCACCACGTCCCGACCGGATTGCTTGGAAAATTTAAATTTGAAATTGACAGAGACCTCATCATTCACTACTTCATGTACCTTGTCCATTCGATCCAACGCTTTGATCCTTGACTGCACCTGATTTGATTTGGTGGCTTTAGCCCGAAATCTCTCGATGAACTTTTCAGTCTGCTTGATCATCTGCTGTTGATTTTCATAGGCATTCTGCTGGATTTCCATCCGCTCTTTCTTTTCTTCCTTATAGAAAGAATAGTTTCCAGAATAAAGCGTCAAAGTGTGATTGGCAACTTCGACTGTGCTGCTGATGCAGTTATCCAAAAAAGTCTGATCGTGAGAGACGACTATCACGGCACCTTCATAGTTCTTCATGTAGTTTTCCACCCATTCTATAGAAGGGAGATCAAGGTGGTTGGTAGGTTCATCAAGCATAAGCAACGATGGCTTTTCCAGCAGAAGCTTGGCGAGCATTACCCGCATCCTCCATCCTCCAGAGAATGTCCTTAGAGGTTTTGTCAGATCTGCGGATTTAAAGCCTATGCCCTCCAGTACCTCCTCTGCTTTTGCTTTGATGGTATATCCTTCATTTGCCTCAAATCTTTCCTGAAGAAAAGCCAGTCTATTGATCATCTCATCAGAATAATCGGTCTCCATCTTTTTCAGAATCACCTCAATCTCATCCTGAAGTGTCAGAGTTTCCTTGAAAGCTGCCAACGCTACGCTCAAAATGCTGTCATCAGACTGATAAGAAAGCAGATCTTGGTTTAAAAAGCCAATCGTACAGTCCTTAGCCTTCTGGACTTCTCCGGAACTCGGCTGATAGTCCCCGTTGATGATTTTCAGTAATGTGGATTTTCCTGTACCATTTTGGCCCACCAGGCCAATCTTGTCCTTAGGTTTTATATGTAAGTTGGCGTTTTCATACAATGGACGCCCACCGATAAAGTAAGAGAGATTGGAAATTGATAACATGTCGCAAAAATAACCATTAACCCATTCATAACCCTTTCAATCATAAACATTCTGAAAGTTTCTTAACTTACTGTATCAAAAAAACACCAGGTTATGAACTACCTATCCAAACTCACACCTATACTCGTACTAGGAACCGTATTATTTTCCTTTGGCTGCGAGCAAAACCAAAAGGTGAAAGCACAAAGCATTGAAACTCCAAACAGTGCGAATAAAAGAGACATCAGTAACGCTAAAGCGGATGTAAAACTTGACAAAATCAAATTGCCTGCGAATTTCAAAATTGATGTGTGGGCCGCTGACATCCCCAATGCACGGGAAATGGCAATTTCTGAGGAAGGAGTAGTATTCGTAGGTAGCAGACAGGAAGGCAATGTTTATGCTGTCATTGATGAAGACGGTGACGGGAAAGCCGACATCAAATTTACTCTGGCTGAGGATCTTCAGATGCCAAATGGGGTTGCATACAAAGATGGCGATCTCTATGTTGCAGAAGTGAGCAGAATTCTACGATTTAAAGACATCTTAAACAATCTGGATGCACCAAAACACGAAGTTGTTTATGATAAATATCCCACTGAAACCCATCATGGATGGAAGTTCATAGCCTTTGGGCCGGATGGAATGCTTTATGTGCCTGTTGGCGCACCATGTAATATTTGCGAACCGGAGAAAGAAATTTTCGCCTCCATCACCAGGCTGGATGTGGGTTCACCGAACCCAACTCCGGAAGTTTACGTGTATGGCGTAAGAAACTCAGTAGGTTTTGACTGGGATCCCAAGACCGGAGACATGTGGTTTACCGATAATGGACGGGATATGATGGGGGACGATGTGCCGAATTGTGAACTGAATCATATCACAGAAGCCGGTTAGCATTTTGGTTATCCTTATTGGCACGAAGGAACAGTAAAAGACCCTGAATTTGGAGATAAGGGTGGCCCTGCAAGTGACTATGTAGCACCTGCTGCAAAACTTGGTGCCCACGTAGCTCCGCTGGGCATGAGATTCTATGAAGGCAGCATGTTCCCTTCGGAATATAAAAACCAAGTGATTGTTGCCAAGCACGGATCCTGGAACAGAAGCAAAAAATCAGGGTATGTGCTTACCTCACTTAACGTGAACGGGGCAAATGCCACCAATGAGCAAGAGTTTGCGTCGGGATGGCTGGATGAAGAAGCACAAGAAGCCTGGGGACGGCCAGTGGATGTGCAGGAAATGAAGGACGGGAGTCTGTTGGTTTCTGACGATATGGCCGGGGTGATCTACAGAGTTACCTACTCGGCAAAGTAATTCAGTACTAAGGGAAGCGATTCGATTTGCCTCCCCTTCAGAATCTATACAATTCAACCCTTTTAACCAGCCCCTTAATTAGATCAAGTGAATTTTGGTTTTCAATTTCATTCTCAATGACTTTGAACAGCGGCTTCATTCCTTCTCTCATGCCCAATACCCCTTAATACCTTTAAAGTAAAACTAATATAGTATTCGACCAAACGACACAAGGCTACTTCGGTCTTTTGTCATTGGTCTTCTAGCCCTGCGATTACCCCAACCACTCCGGTTTTGTAGTCACCACTTCGGCTTGGAGCTGATTCAGGAGATTATACAATCCAAAGTACGTTCTGTTTACATACAACCCATGTCTGGATCCTCGGGCCTGATTGGACTTCTTGAACAACTTGTCATTGGAAACCCGATCACCCAGATCAAAGATCTGCTGGAAAAATCCATCATCGGAAAAGTCAAATTTATCCACATGAAAAGGCTTGCCTAGCAGGGAAATCATTTCCTTAAATACAGACTTGAAATACTGCTGCTCCTCCGGAGTATCCTTTGCAGATATAAATTCCAGATCGAAGAACACCTGATCCAGTTCATTGCTATTGATCAGCAGATCCTTTTTGATCAAAGCAAAATATCCTTGGTAGAAGTCCTCAGGAATCACTTTTACACACCCAAAATCAATAATCCCCAGTTGATCATTCTTCTGGATTATAAAATTTCCCGGATGCGGATCGGCATGAACCTGCTTGAGATGGTGAACCTGATGATGGTAAAAATCCCAGAGGGCTTGTCCTATCTGATTTCTCGATTGCTGACTCGGATTGGTTCCCAGCCACTCCTTCATATGAGCTCCCTCTATCCAATCCATCGTGATGATCCGTTCCGCACTTAATTCATCATAGTACGTTGGGAATTTCAAATTGGGAATATGGCCGCACTCCCCTGAGATCTCTCTGGATCGCTTCACCTCTAGCACATAATCCGTTTC
Organism: Algoriphagus sp. AGSA1; assembly: GCF_021390545.1. Taxonomy (GTDB): domain Bacteria; phylum Bacteroidota; class Bacteroidia; order Cytophagales; family Cyclobacteriaceae; genus Algoriphagus. Next base: position 93,095 of record NZ_JAJUWR010000003.1, read on the forward strand.
TTCCAATAGTTTCTCCTCCACTTCGGCCATATAGTGATCCAATTCCTTTTCATTCATATTGAGCAGGCGTAGCGCAAATGGACGCACAAGTTTCAAGTCTGAACTGACCGAATCTGCAATACCGGGATATTGGATTTTGACTGCCAGCTTTTTATCACCCAAGGTAGCCTGGTGCACCTGACCAATCGAGGCTGCATTCACTGCCGATACGGTAAAGGTATCGAAGATCTGATCAGGGATTTTGCCAAAGTACTTCTGGAATGTTTTTACCACCAGCGGGTAAGATAAGGGCGGTGCGGAATACTGTGCCATCGTAAATTTATCCTGATAGGCCCTAGGCATCAAATTTTTGTCCATGGACATCATCTGGGCCACTTTCAGTGCAGATCCTTTGAGCTGGCTCAGAGAATTGTAAATATCGGATGCATTGTTTTGATGGAGCTCTTCCCTATCCATGGAGGGATTCACCATTTTTTTGGCGTAGTGCTTCACATAATTCCCTCCGACTTTTGCCCCTGTAGAGATGAATTTGGCAGCACGCTGCACTTTTGAGACAGGGATTGCCTGTTGCTCATTTAAGTTGTCTGTCATGGGTTATTTAGACTGATACATGAACTTCGCAAAATCCAAAAAGGAATCCAGCGCGCTTTTGCCCATCAGGTCAAAACCAAGATTTACTGATTTCTCAATTGCCGCATCGGTCTTCTCAAATCTTGGAGATGTGTCGTCCAACCAGTATCTGAACACAAATCCTACCTGAATCCATAGCGCTTCATCGTATCGATCAGAAATCACCGGTCGGGTTGCGATTTCTTGCGTCTCCTTGCCTTGGAGGATTATTTCATTGGCAAAAGCCTTAAACTTCTCTTTAAACTCAGCTGACTCCTTTGGTAAGGTGACAAAGGATTTTGCCTTACTCTCATAGAGGCTGAGCAAATAGGATCTATTCTTTTTCAGGACTTCAATCCATGTGAACAGAAAGCTCAGAAATTTCTCTCTTGCCGAATACCCTTCAAAGACTCCCTGCTTATCAATTTCAGTAAGTGTTTCATCGAAGATATCAACAAGGATGGTGGATTTGATCGATTCGAAAGAGGTAAAATAAGTATAGAATTCCTCCTCCTTCATCTTCAAGTCCTTGGCAAATCTGAATATGGATTTCGGTAAGTCGCCATATTCGAGTACATGATTTTTGAATCCTTCCAGAATCAGTTTTCTATAGTCTTTCTTGGTCGTTTTCTTAACAGTGGTAGTTTCCATAGTGTCTCTTTGTGTATAAGGACTTAACAGTCAAGAGGCACATCAGGTTTAGAAAAACGCAAAAAAAACCGAGGTTATTTCCCTCGGTTTAGTTTTTTTATTTCTATTGAAATCAACCAGTTACTTTCTCAATCACCAAGTTATGATTGGTATAAATACAGATATCGGCAGCGATATTCAGGCTTTCTCTTACCATTTCTTCCGCACTCATGTGGGGGGCAAACTGCTTCATTGCTCTTGCTGCCGACTGGGCATACATACTACCCGATCCTATAGTGGCGATCTCCATGTCAGGCTCTATCACATCTCCGGTCCCCGATATGATCAAAATATCATCTTTGTCCGCAACGATCATCATCGCCTCAAGTTTCGAAAGCATACGGTCTGTTCTCCACTCCTTTGCCAACTCCACCGCCGAGCGCTTCATATTATTGCCAAAAGCTCCCAACTTCTCTTCAAATTTTTCCAAAAGGGTAAATGCATCAGCGGTAGAGCCTGCAAAGCCTGTGACGATCTTACCGCCCTGCAATACCCTGAGTTTCTTTACACTGCTTTTCGCTACCGTATTTCCCATTGTGGCCTGCCCGTCCGCCCCTATCACTACCTCTCCATTCTGGCGGATTGCAACAACGGTTGTTGATTTTATCTTTGTCATGTTCTTGGTTATGGTGTGATGCTATACTTACCAATAAGCGTACAAAAAACAAAAAGTCCTGAAATCAGGACTTTTTGGCAGTTTATTAGTTGAATTATACCAGTATTCTGACCGGATCTTCAAGTAGGCTTTTCAGGGTAATCAAGAAAGCAGACCCCACTGATCCATCCACGACTCTGTGATCACAAGACAAAGTCACCTTCATCAGGTTTCCAATCTTAATCTCTCCATCCTTCACAATAGCTGTTTCTTTGATACCACCTACAGCGAGGATACACGCATCCGGCGGATTGATGATAGCTGTGAATTCATCAATACCGAACATACCCAAGTTAGAGATGGTGAAGGTATTTCCTTCCCAATCCTTAGGCTGCAATTCTTTATTCTTGGCTTTTCCTCCCAAACTTTTTGCTTGGGTAGATATCTGGGATAGTGAAAGGCTGTCGGCAAATCTGATTACCGGAACCAACAATCCTTCATCCACTGCGACCGCCATACCGATATGGATATGGTCATTATATCTAATTTTATCACCTAGCCAGCTGGAATTTACTTTAGGATGCTGGCGCAAAGCTGCTGCCGCTGCCTTGATCACCATATCGTTAAAGGAGATCTTCACCGGGGAGATTTCATTCATGCTCTTTCTGGCTTCTATGGCTTTGTCCATGTTGATCTCCATGGTGAGATAGAAATGTGGCGCTCCAAACTTACTCTCTGCAAGACGTTTTGCTATCACTTTTCTCATCTGGGAGACTTTCTCTTCTTTAAAGCTCTCTACACCTAGACCTGGTGCAGCAGTCCCCACGGCATCCCCTCCTTGGGGTGCCGCTGCTGGCACAAAGTTTTCAACGTCCCTTTTGATCACTCTTCCTCCTTCACCGGAACCGCTTACTGTCCGTATATCTATGCCTTTATCCTCAGCCATTTTCTTGGCCAAAGGAGAAGCTTTCAATCTATCGCCCTCGGCTGTAGTGGACGGAGTGCTGTTTGAAGTGGATTTAGTTTCTGTCTTTGGGGCTTCCTCTTTCTTTGTTTCTTGAGCAGGATCAGCCGGTGCTTCAGCCGGTGCTCCGGAAGACTCTGATTTTTGAGCTTTTAAAAGCGTTTCGAAATCCGCTCCTTTTTCACCGATCACAGCTATCACGCCATCGACTGGCACACTGTCACCGGCTTCTACTCCTATGTAAAGCAAGGTGCCGTCATCATAGGACTCAAGCTCCATGGTAGCTTTGTCAGTTTCCACCTCGGCGATGATCTCACCTGATTTCACATCATCACCTACTTTCTTCAACCATGAGGCAATCGTTCCCTCTTGCATGGTGTCAGACATCTTAGGCATGGTAATCACGGTAGCGTTGATATTTGACACATCAATCTTCTCTTTCGGAGCCTCAGATTCGGCTGGTTCCGCCTTTTTCTCTTCAGCCTTTGGCGCCTCTTCTTTCTTATCTTCCGCTGGAGCATCACCACCGTCAAGCAGGTGCTGATAATCCTCACCTTTCTCACCGATCACAGCTATCACGCCATTTACAGGCACAGCATCTTTTTCTTTAACTCCAATATATAAAAGCACACCTTCGTCATAGGATTCAAGCTCCATAGTTGCTTTGTCGGTCTCTACTTCAGCCAGAATATCTCCCGGTTTTACTGAATCTCCAACTTTCTTCAACCATGCAGCGATCACACCTTCTTCCATTGTGTCGCTCATTTTAGGCATTCTTATTATTTCGGCCATAGGTTTATCCGCGCTAATTCGTTTTTTAAAGTGTCCAAAAATAGTTTTTAAAATGGCTTTATTCAAATTTAAAACTAGTAATTTCCCCAGGCATTTCAGCCTATAAACCCCAGCCCTCTGATATGCCTTTACTAGGGAACAGCACATACAAAAGACCCAAGTGGCTGTTTAACGGACACTTAGAGACTATTTATCCCTCTCTTTTCAGGCATGTATATGCTCCAAATCCTGTTAAAGAGAGGATTTTAACTTCTGACGGAGATTTCCTTGATTTGGAATGGTATCGCCAAAACAGCCAAGAATTAATCATATTAAGTCACGGATTAGAAGGGAACAGCAACAGATCCTACATGTTGGGTATGGTGAATAGTTTCCTGAAGAAAGGCTACGATGTACTTGCCTGGAACTTCCGGAGCTGCAGTCATGAGATGAACAAGCAGGTGATTTTCTACCACTCTGGAGCTACCTATGATTTGGACAGTGTAGTCAATCATGCCCACGACAACTATGATCGGCTTCACTTGCTAGGATTTAGTCTAGGGGGAAATTTAACACTAAAATATCTTGGGGAAAGCTCCAGCCGTTCTAAAATCCACAGTGGTGTAGCCATATCGGTTCCACTACACCTGGGAAGCTCTTCCAGAAAAATCTCTGAAATGGAAAACACACTTTACTCTAAACGGTTTTTACGGAGTCTAAAAAAGAAAGTAATTGACAAATCTGCTTCCCATCCAGGACAAATCCCCTTGGAAGCCCTTAAAAACATTAAAACTTTGGCTGATTTTGATGATGTTTTTACAGGCCCTTTACATGGGTTCGCAGATGCTGAAGAATACTATGAAGTGAACTCTTCCTTGTTTTTTCTAGACAGGATAAAAGTGCCTACATTGATCCTAAACGCGTTAAATGACCCATTTCTAAGCGAACTCTGCTTTCCTTATCATCTGGCTGAATCGCTGGATTATGTCTATTTTGAATTTCCAAAACATGGAGGACATGTGGGGTTTACACCAGAAAACTCATCCAAACTTTATTATTCAGAGCAGCGGGCAGTTGAATTTATAAGCGCTGTTATCTAACTTCCTGCCAATTACAGCAATATAAAATTATGTGTGGACGATATTCCCTTAGCAAAAGTAAAGAAGAATTAGAAGAGCGTTTTCAGGCAGAGATGCTTTCCGATATAAAACCTAGATACAATATTGCTCCTACTCAATTGGTGCCCGTAATAACCACTCAAAGCCCAAAAGGATTTTCTTACTTCTACTGGGGCATTACTCCGGAATTTGGGAAAAACAGACCTGTTGCCCAAAAACTGATAAATGTCAAAGCAGAGACCATACATGAGAAAATTTCCTTAAAAACAGCCTTTCGGCAAAGAAGGTGTATAATACCTGCCGACGGCTTTTATGAATGGAAACGTCTTGGTAAAAAAACATCAGTCCCCTATAGATTCACTTTGCGTGAAGGCGAACTTTTTTCATTTGCAGGAATCTGGGAAGAATATGAATCCTCCAATGGGGAAACCCAGCATACTTTTCTCATACTCACCACTACCCCAAATGAGGTAGTCTCAGAGATCCACGATAGAATGCCGGTAATTCTGGATCGAAATTCTGAAAAAAAATGGTTAAATACTTATACGGGTGAGGAAGATCTTTTAAAGTTGCTCACCCCTTATCCAGCGGATTCGATGCTGGCATTTACTGTCTCTCCATTAGTGAATTCTGTACAAAATGATAGCCCTGCAATCATACGAAAGACCTCCCCTATGGATCAGCATGGCAACTACACGCTCTTCGGTTAATTGGCCCACCGATCCAATCCTCCTTTGCTAGAGTAAATTGATCTAACGATATTGGCAGCCAATTAGCGATACCCGATTGTACATGAAAAAATCTAGAATATTAGGTGTTGGTCATTATGTGCCTGAAAGAATCGTGACAAATCACGAACTATCTGGGATGATGAATACCAACAATGAGTGGATAGTAGAAAGAACAGGCATTGAATCCAGGCATTGGTTCACACCGGGAGTGGATACAGTGACTAATATGTCTGCTAAAGCTTCAGAAATGGCATTGCAAAGAGCAGGGGTAAAAGCTTTCGAGATAGAATTCATAGTATTCGCTACCATCACCCCTGATTACTTCATCCCAGGAAACGGCGTACTGCTACAAAGGGAGCTGGGCATGGGAACAATAGGCGCATTGGACATCCGCAATGCCTGTTCAGGATTTATCTATGCGCTGTCCGTTGCAGATCAGTTTATAAAAACGGGAATGTATCAGAAAATACTGGTAGTAGGTGCGGAGATACAATCATCGGCACTGGACAAAAGCGATGAAGGCAGATCTAGTTCTGTTATTTTCGCCGACGGTGCAGGTGCCGCAGTATTGGGTGCGGTAGATTCAGGCCAGCCTGGGATTTTGAGCACCCATCTACATGCGCAGGGCGAACACGCAGAAGAACTGTATTGCAAGGACCCGGGGAGTAGCAGGGAAGTCCGGATCTCTCCTGAACTGATAGAATCAGGAAGTTTTTTCCTGAAAATGAACGGAAATGCAGTCTTTAAACATGCAGTAGTGCGATTCATGGAAGCAATACAAGAAGCACTGGAGGCAAATAAGCTGGATCAGTCAGCCATAGATTTACTTGTTCCGCACCAAGCCAACCTGAGGATTAGTCAATACATTCAAAAACAACTTGGACTTTCTGAGGACAAAATCTTTAATAATATTATGAGCAAAGGAAACACTACAGCTGCGACCATCCCCATTGCGCTGAGTGAGGCATGGGAACAGGGCAAAATTAAAGAAGGGGATGTGGTGTGTCTGGCAGCTTTTGGATCAGGCTTCACATGGGCTTCCGCTTTACTCCAATGGTAAATGGTAGAAAATCCGCAAAACCTGGATCTTCAACTTTGGCTTGACCAAGACATAATTCCAAGACAAAATAAACTTAAAGCAAAATTTTGGGAATTACTTGGTGAAGTTGCCAATGCTATAGATACGGAAGAATTACGCAAACTTCATTCAAGCAGTCGGGGAGTCAAGCTTTCCAAAGGAAACGATCTAGAAGGGTATCCCTATCAGGTCATGGATCTTATCAGGGATTTTGACATAGAGGAGGGTCTTAACATCAGATTGCTAAATTGGTTTGGTCATGGACTTTTCCTCTTTGTACTTATAGGTAAAAACCATACACTCAAACCGCACCGTGAGTTGGTCACAACTAATTGGGTTTTTGATCAATCCTCTTCTCCTTTTGATTATCCTGAAATTCTACTGAATCACACTTCGACAAGCTCATCCACAAAGGATCCCACTTATAAATCCACCTTTTGCCAGTGGCACAAAACCTTAAAAATATCCCATGATAGCTTGGCTGTAAAACACAGTATATTGAAAGAACTAAAAAATCTACTATCCGTGCTTTTGAAAAAAATGGGATAAAGCCGGAAATAGCTTATTTTTAAACAGGAATTAAGTTCTTCCGTACACTATTCCAATCATCACAAAAGCTGTGCGAGGGAACTCGGAACAAAAACCCATGGGAACTGACGCATACTTAACGGAATACCTAGGAGAACAAAATGTGACTACCTACCTTTAGACCGATTAACACAAGACTCCCCGCCTTCCGGAAGATGGAAAAGACCTATGAAAAAAATTATAAACACATGAAATATATCCTCATCGCTTGTATTCTTTTTAGTTCCCCGCTCCTAGCACAAGAAAACACCGTGGTACGTCAGTACAATGCAGACTCCACACTGATGGCTACCGGGATCCTTACCAACAATACCCGTGAGGGATTATGGAAATATTACAACCCCAAATCCAACACCCTACTCACAGAAGGGGCTTTTAAAAACGGCCTTCGGGACGGAACTTGGAGCAGCTTCTACCCTGATGGCAACAGAAAAGTTGTGGCAGAGTACAAAGAAGGGATACTTTTTGGACCATCTAAATTTTACGATGAAAATGGGGCATTAAAAAGAGAAATGATTTTTCAAGATTCCGTTTTAGTAGGGAAATATGTGGAATATTTCGGCAAGACAGGCATGCCGGCTTATATCGATGCGGCCCAAGTGGCTGTAGAAGGCCAGTATGAAAACAATAAAAAAACCGGCCAATGGGTCCAATATTATGACTTTGGTGAAGTAGCTGTCAGAGAATTCTATGTCGATGGACTCAGAGAAGGACCTTACCTAGAATACGATCCAGAGGGCACCCTGGTCACAGAAGCGGTCTATAAATCAGGCGAACTGGATGGCACCTTTAAAAGACTTACCTACCCAAATCTTGTGGTGGAAACCGGGACTTATGATAAAGGGAAAAAAATAGGTGAATGGACCCGATATTTTCCAGGGACTAAAACCAAAGAGTCTGAAGAGTTTTATAATCAGAATGGTAAACAGCACGGAACCTGGAAGTATTATTATGAAAATCAAAGGCTGGCAAGAATAGAAATGTATGAAAATGGTATAGCTGTAGGAACATGGGAGGAATACTTCCCCAACAAGGCCATTGCCAAGCGAAAAACTTACGAACTGGGCGTGCCCGTGGGTGATTATGTAGAGTACCATAGCTCAGGTCAAATATCAGTTGCCGGTCAATACGTCAATGGAATGAAAACAGGATTATGGAAGAGTTTTTTCCCAAACGGGGAACTCTATTCCATCGGGGAATATCGAAATGATTTAAAGACAGGGCTATGGAAGTATTTTAACAAAATAGGCATCTTAGTCGCTGAAGGCGAGTATTCTCTTGGTCTAGAAGATGGCCAGTGGGTCTATTATTACGACGGAGGGCAACTTAAATCTGTAGGAAGCTACAATATTGGGTTTGAAAATGGTATATGGGGGCTCTTCTACGACAACAAAAAACTCACACAGGAAGAAACCTGGGACAATGGACGTCTCATGAATATAAGTGATTACAATACCTACGATGGCTCTGCAACTCTTGATAAAGGAACACTAAAAGATGGAAATGGCACCCGTATCACTTACTATGTCAATGGAAAGAAAGAATCTGAGGGCAACTACAAATCTGGAAAAGCAGACGGCACATGGCTCTTTTACCATGAAAACGGAAGGAAAGCATCTGAAGGCCTAATGAAAGACGGCAGAAAAGAAGGTACGTGGAGATATTACAATCCATCGGGCCGACTGGAGGATCTGATCAATTACGAAAATGATGAAATCCAGGAAGATTCACTTTCTCAGTCTCTCAATACACTGAATCGGTAATCCCAACATCCCCTAATCCCACATTAATTATAACAGCAGCTAATACAGCAAAGTGTGATAATCTAAATTGGCTACAGGTCTAAAACAAAGCCGACTACGGAACCAGGCTTTTACTATATTTCAGGCAACGTAACAGCAAGCATATTTAGGGGCTGTAGAAAAAGTCTCAGGTATGCCAGATCTTCCTGTATTCCAAGGTTCAAAGCGGGGGAGTGAAGATGTATGCTTATACTTCGACATAAGACCAACGCAGAAGATGGTATGGCTGAGACTAGCTAAAAATCACGATTTTGGTGTTTTTTGGTGCAAGGATCAAGACCTATTGTCGTCAAAAAGCTTGCACTTGCTAAAAAACCGCTCGCTTGAAAAATGAGCTGATCAGTCAAAACGATAACCCTTTAATCTATTACCTATGTTTTTCAACATGTCCTATTTACGGGAGTAATCATCCTCGAGCCTCACGATATCCTCTTCGTTCGATGGGTTTTCAGGATCTACGTGCATCCATATCTCCGCTACTATCCCCCAAGTATCCAGACCTACCAATCTATGCCGCTCTCCTTGCTTTAAAGAAACTGTTTTATTGAGTACCATATCTTCTAAAGCTCCCAACTCATCCGTTTCACTACGGACTATTCCTGATTTTCCATTAACCAGCTTCCAAAGCTCAGCTCTTCTGAAGTGATATTGCCAGGACAGTCGGGCACCTGGCGCCACCAAGAGAAATTTGGGACTCAACTTCTGTTCTAGCTGCTTCTCGGATAATTCTACATCCTCAAAGAACATCGATCTGAATTTAAGAATCTGCCCTTCATCCAATACAAAAAAACCTCCCCAGGGTCTGGTTTTATCAATTTTGGAGATCCTAAACCCTTTTTCATTCAGAAATTCCTCAACTTTCTGAAATACATCTTCTTTACTCAACCCTAACGTGTTATCTATCAAATCCATAGTTAAAATTCGAAAAACATTTCTCCAAAAATACCGATTTCGATGGAAAATAAAATCATACCCCCTCTACTCACATTTAAAATCTTTTCTGATATAGTCTATCTTCGTATCTGCATATCCTATGTTTTTACCAAAACTCATACAGTCGTTAACTTATTTTTTTAAGAAAGTGCTTTTTTGAAAAAAAAAAATTGCCGTAATTCAGGCATAACATTGACCTATGAACCTAATTAATCCTCAAGAGGTAATCCAAAAAATGGATGGAGTGGTAGAAATAAAAAGCTACCTTAACAAACTTAAGATAATAAAGAACCTCTACGCCAAACGGGCGAATACCGCAAGTGAAATCTGTTCAGAAGTAGGGATTTCACTACCTACAGTCAACGCCCTTCTCGGAGATTTGATGACAAGTGGAGAAGTGATCAAGCAAGGCCGGGCTGAGTCTCAAGGCGGCAGAAAACCTGACTTATACAGATTGGCTCCAGATGCATTCTATGTGCTATCGGTCGATCTTTCCAAGTATAACATGAATCTGGCACTCTACTCATGTAATCACGAAATAATTACCACTAAGGAGAGTCATAGGATCAGCCTTGACAATGAAAAAGAAACATTTGACTCCATCTGTACACTGATAGAATCCTACCTCGAAAATTCTGGCATTCCTGCCGACAAAGTCATCGCCATTGGTTTCTCTATGCCTGGTCTTACTGATTCTGTGGGCGGTGTGAATTACACTTATCTGAGATTTGGACACAACACGCTACTTGAAAATCTGGAGAAAAGGTTTGAAAAAAAAATATTTCTGGAAAATGATGCAAGGGCAATGACTTTGGCGGAGTATAAATTCGCCACAGATCATAGCTACAAGAATGTACTGGGATTATTCATTGGATGGGGTATAGGGTTAGGGATCATCATTGATGGCAAACTATACCAGGGAGCATCCGGATTTGCCGGGGAATTCAGCCACTCTCCGCTATTCGAATCAAGGGATGTTACATGTATTTGCGGAAAAAAAGGGTGCCTGGAAGCGGTGGCATCCGGAACAGCAATCGTAAAAATGGCGGAAGCTGCCATTGCCCTGGATAAAGACAGCATATTAGCCAGGATGGCAAGAAATCATGTAGGTGACCTATTGCCAAGTCTGGTGGTAGATGCGGCTTTGGCAGGAGACCAGCGGGCAATCACCATACTTTCGGAAGCAGGATTGGATCTGGGAAGAGGGATATCCATGCTAATCCAGGTATTGAATCCGGAACTGATCATTATCGGAGGGTCAGTAGCCGAAGCAAAGCAATATTTAATCACTCCAATCCAACAGGCTTTGAATATCTACAGCATGGCCAAATCCCGTGAAAAATCACAAATTGCCCTGTACCAATTAGGTGAAGATGTGGGACTACTAGGGGGAGTTGCCGTGGTGAATGAACAGCTCTTTGAAGATGTGATCAATCGACTGAATTAAAAACCGCCACCATATAGACTGATGCGTTTCCCCAACCTCCCCAAAACAGTACTTACACTGATTTTAGGATATATCTCTATCCTTCAAGTAGGGAACAACACACTTCTAGCTCAATCTTCCAACCCCGCTTTTGAAAGAATTTCCCATAAGAAATCCGGAGTGACTTTCAAAAACCAGCTTAAAGAGGATGCTTTCAATAACATCCTCCGATATGAATACTTCTATAATGGTGGTGGAGTAGCAGTCGGAGACTTGGACAACGACGGGCTGGAAGATATCTTTCTCACTGGCAATATGGTGGCCAACAAGGTTTATAAAAACCTTGGAAACTTCAAATTTGAAGACAAAACAAAATTTTCCGACATTTCCGGAAAAGTCTCTTGGACTACGGGAGTGACTATGGCAGATGTGAATGGAGATGGACTCCTTGACATCTATGTGAGCTATTCAGGAAAAGGAGATGCCGCCAGCCGCCGAAATGAACTTTGGATCAACAAGGGGGATTTCAAATTTCAAAATGAGGCAGAAGCGTACGGTCTGGATGATGCCGGAAATAGTACCCAGGCATTATTTTTTGATTTTGACAGAGATGGGGATCTCGATATGTATTTGCTTAATCACCACATCGAGTCGATCCATGAAATGGAATTTAGTGAGGTGAAATCAATCCGGCATCCTACAGCGGGAGATAAACTCTTTAGGAATGATGGAGGAAAATTCATAGATATATCGGAAGAAGCCGGAATCAAAGGATCTGCACTGGGATTCGGATTGTCTGTGATTTCCTCAGACATAAATCAAGACGGCTGGCCGGACTTGCTAGTGACTAATGATTACATTGAGCCTGATTATCTGTATGTCAATAATGGAGACGGCACGTTCACCGACCAGTTGACAGAATACTTTCAGCATATTTCCCACTTCTCTATGGGCGCTGATATCGCTGACATTAACAATGACGGCAAACCGGACATCTACACGCTCGACATGCTTCCTGAAGATAACAGGAGACAAAAGTTGCTATATGGCCCCGAGAACTATGAGCAGTACGCACTAATGATCCAAGAGGGGTTCTACCATCAAAATATGCGAAATATGCTTCAGGTGAACCATGGAGACGGGCTCTTTTCTGAGGTGGGACAGATGGCAGGTATTTCGAACACGGATTGGAGTTGGTCCGCCCTGTTTTTTGACGCAAACAATGATGGACAAAAAGACTTGTTTGTCACCAATGGCTATTTTCGGGATTACACCAACCGGGATTTTTTGAAGTATAAGGGCGATTACTATTTCAAACAAGCTATTGCGGCGGAAAAAGCAGACACCTTGCATCTGGTCACCAGCATGAGTTCAACGCCCATCCATAATTATATTTTTGAAAACAACGGAAACCTGGACTTTTCGGATCGCTCTCAGGACTGGGGATTCACTGAAAAGAACTTTTCCAATGGGGTTGCTTATGCTGATTTAGACAATGACGGCGATCTGGATTTGGTCATAAACAACCTGAACGACCTGGCGGGAATTTATGAAAACAAACTAAATCCAGTCAATTATTTACAAATCCAACTCCTCCAAGACGATCAGAACAAATTTGCCATAGGAGCCAAAGTGGAGATCTATGATGGAGAAACGCGGCAATTTGCGGAAATCCAACCCGTACGGGGCTTTCAGTCTTCAGTAAGCACAAGATTGCACTTCGGTTTGGGCTATCAAAGTGAGGTTGTGACAATAGAAATCACCTGGCCCGATGGAAGTTTTCAGCTTCTGGAAAATGTAAAAGCAAATCAACTTCTGAAGATCACAAAAGAAAACACAAGACAACCAGCAGAGATAGCTAAGCCTTCTCCTGTATTCTCACTATCTGAAAGCCCACCTAACTTTCATTCGCAGTCGGCAGGGTTCAATGATCTCAAACGTCAGCCTTTGATGATTAACATGCCTAGTTATATCAGCCCAGTTATGGCTCAGGGAGACCTCAACGGAGATGGAAATCCCGAGATTTTCATCGGTGGTACTAAGGGGCAACCGGCAAGGATTTTCACGTTTAAAAATGAGGAATGGGTTACCTATCAAGGCTTTCGCTCCTCTGGAGAATTTACTGACGCAGTGGCTATTTTTGAAGATTTCAATGGAGACGGTGCACAGGATTTATTCGTAGGCAGTGGCGGCTACCATAACTATTTGAGTTCAGAAGAGAGTATCCAAGATCGATTGTACCTAAATGATGGCTCTGGCCAGCTTACCCGAGCGACCAATTTTCCAGACTACACTTTCAGCACAGGTGACGCAGTTGCAATAGATGCCAATGGAGACGGAGCATTAGACCTATTTGTAGGCGCCAGACTTATCCCTGGCAGGTATCCATTGATCACGCAAAGCAAACTATTGATCAATGACGGTGCAGGGAATTTTTCTGACCAGACTGATAACTATCTGCCCAAATCAGGGAATCTCGGTCTTGTCACCGGAGTAGAAAAAACAGATATAAATGGAGATGGCCTCTATGATCTGGTTATTGTTGGCGAGTTCATGCCAATAACCTTCCTGATAAATCAAAATGGGAAATCATTTGAGGATCAAACTTCAGGCTTTCTGGACAAGACACTATCAGGCTGGTGGGAAAGTGTTCATGTGGCCGACATGGATGGGGACGGGGATCTCGATTTGATCGTAGGCAACTACGGACTAAATAATCAGTTTGAGGTAAATGAAAATAAGCCTATCAAACTCTACGCCGATGACTTTGACAAAAACGGATCAATTGATCCCATCTATGAATGCTTTGTCGGGGATGAAGCATTTCCTTATGCCAGTAGGGACGAGCTATTGGATCAGATGGCTAGTATGAGAAGTAAATTCACCGATTACGCTTCTTATTCCAATGCGAAAATAGAAGACCTATTTACGGTACAGCAGCTGGAAGAAGCGCAGGTTTTAGTGGCAAATTCTCTGGAAAGCATGTATCTGGAAAATACTGGATCAGGCTTTAAGTCTACTCCTCTCCCACGAGAAGCACAGGCTTTTCCCATATTCGCGATTCAGTCATTGGATGTGAACCAGGATGGAAACATGGATTTAGTCATCGGAGGAAACCAAACCTTCACAAGAATCAGAATCGGGATAATTGATGCCGGATTTGGATTGGTAATGCTCGGTGATGGCAAGGGAAACTTTCATCCACTTTCTCCCTCAGAGTCGGGAATAGGAATAAAAGGGGACATTAAGTCAATATTGCACCTTCAGTCTTCAGGTGGATCAAGCCTTCTTTTCGGTATTCATAACCAGCCAATTCAGCGATACGATATCCCATGATCAGATTCCTACTTAGCGCTCTATTTTTCACTGTTTTGAATAGTGCACAGCCAAAGACTACTACCAAAGAAGTCAATTGGCCTGAACTATATAAGGAGGAGTTATTCCATATCACAGAAGTGATGGTAACCGATGTGGCATCTCCCCCCGTGGCTGCGCGGATTTACGCCTATTCAACCCTTGCTGCGTATTTGATCGCCAAAGAATGTAGAGAAGGATTTGAAAACAAGAATCTCCTAGAGCATACGTATTTAGCTGACCAAGATTGGGCAATCACAGATCCGGCGATCAGGTCCCTGGAATTTTCCGCTATCTACGCGATGCTGAAGGTAGGCGAAGCCATCATGCCCTCCGGATATTTGTTGAAAGAAAGACAACAAGAGTGGGCTGAGAAAGCCTTGAAAAGCAAGATTATTTCCAAAAAACAGCTTGAAGACCATATAGCCTACGCAGACAAAATTGCTTCTCAGGTGATGGGTATTGCCAAAAAGGACGGCTATCTACAGCTTTCTACACTTGTCAGATATACGCCTCAAAAGGGAGAGGGATTTTGGTATCCCACACCCCCTGCGTACATATCTGCGATAGAACCAGAATGGAAAACAATCAAGCCATTTTTCATCCAAGATCTGGAAGAGTATAAACCTGCTCCGATGGCTCCTTTTGATATGAGCGAAGGCAGTTTGTTTCACAGGCAATTGATGGAGGTATATTATACTACCAAAGAGTTGAATGAGGAAAGAAAATTGATTGCCAATTTCTGGGATTGCAACCCCTTCAAAGTTGAATTCTCTGGTCATATGGCAATTGGAGTAAAAAAAATATCCCCAGGAGGCCACTGGATGGGCATTACAGGCATCGCCGCTCAAAAAGCCGGGCTTTCATTTGCTGAAACAGCCTACGTCCACACACTTGTAGGACTCACCCTACACGATGCTTTCATTTCTTGCTGGAAAACAAAATACGAAACCGATAGAATCAGACCTGAGACTGTCATCAATCAGAAGATAGACCAGCGTTGGAAGCCTCTGTTGCAAACACCCCCATTTCCTGAGTACACCTCAGGGCACTCCGTGATAAGTAGAGCTTCAGCAGTAGTTTTGACTGGGTATTTTGGAGACAATTTTGATTTTATAGATAGTTCAGAGACCTACTTTGGCCTACCGGAAAGACCGTTCAAATCCTTTTTGCTTGCTTCCGAGGAAGCGGCTATCTCCCGCTTGTATGGAGGAATTCATTTTAGGGATGCCATAGAAGAAGGTATAAAACAAGGGGAGAAAATCGGAGAAATGGTGTGGTCAAAAGTCGGAAAGAACAAGTACTAAAAACCTCTCAAGCTATGCGTCTCTCCCACTTACTCTGCCTTTTTTCACTTTTTATTACTTTAGCATGGCTCACTTCCTGTAACACAAAAACTGAAGAGAAAGAAAAAACCTCCTCCTCCAAGCCAAATATCATCCTGATTTTTGCTGATGACATGGGGTACGGCGACTTAGGGGTGTATGGAGCCACAGCATGGGAAACACCAAATCTCGACCAAATGGCTGCGGATGGTGTTCGGTTTACCCAATTTTATGTGCCACACGCCGTTTGCTCCGCATCCAGGGCAGCACTTCTGACAGGAACATACTCCAATAGGTTGGAGATTTTCGGAGCTTTAGACCATACTGCCACCCATGGCTTGAACTCAGAGGAAATGACCATTGCGGAAATGCTCAAGGCAAATGGTTACGCCACCGGGATGGTTGGGAAATGGCACTTAGGGCATCAAGTGCCTTTCCTCCCTACAGAACAGGGCTTTGATTCGTATTATGGGCTTCCTTACTCAAACGACATGTGGCCGCATCACCCTGAGGCTAAGGATTACTACCCCCCACTCCCCGTGTACAGAAACGCTACGGTGATCGACACACTGGACGCTCAAAGTATGCTTACTACCCATTATACGGAAGAGGCAATCAAGTTCATAGAAAAAAGTAAGGATAGGCCTTTCTTCTTGTACTTCGCACATAGTATGCCCCATGTTCCACTTTTTGTTTCTGATAAGTTCAAAGGGAAATCCAAACAGGGGCTTTACGGGGATGTGATGATGGAAGTGGACTGGTCTGTAGGTGAAGTAAGAAAGAAAATCGAAGAACTGGGAATTGCAGATAACACCATTATTATTTTCACCTCTGACAATGGCCCTTGGCTTTCTTACGGAGAACACGCCGGCTTAACCGGAGGCCTCAGAGAGGGAAAGGGAACGTCTTGGGATGGCGGAATACGCGAACCAGGGATCTTTGTCTGGCCTGGTCATTTCCCTGCCGGAAAAGTTGAGGAACAAGCCGCTATGACGATTGACATTCTTCCTACTTTAGCTGAGATTACCGGATCTAATCTCCCAGAGTTGCCCATCGACGGCAGGAGTATTTTAGCTATCCTGGAAGGTAAAGAAATGGAGGCAAAACCATACTTCGCCTACTACAACACAAATGAACTGCAAGCTGTAATCCATGGACAATGGAAGCTTGTTTTGCCTCATTCCTACCGGAGTATCCCAGAGGGAACAACTAGGAGAAAAGACGGGATTCCCGTAAAATACCACATGCTAAAGCTGGAAGAAGATGCACTTTTTGACCTCAAAAACGATCCAAATGAAACGACGGACGTATCTGCTAACAATCCAGAAATATTGGCCAAATTGAATCAATTTGCCGAAGAGGCCAGAGCTGATATGGGAGACGCTCTCACAAAAACAGAAGGAACCGGACTAAGAAAGGCCGGAAGAGTGGAATAGATAGGGCCTGCTGGGATTTTCTGGTGCATGGATAACGACTTATTAGTCGTATAAAAGCTTGCACTTGCTGAAAAACCGCTTATATGAAAAATGGAGTTAGTATTGTAAATGATAGGTTTTGGTCTAATATGGGCGTTTTTCAGCAGTCCCTAGATAGAATCTAATGTCTCTGTAAATCACTTTCCACAAAAGGCAAACAAGCTCCAATCAATGCCGCGCGCTCTCCCAATACAGAAATATTAATGGGAACAGGATAGCCCATAGTTTGCAAATAGGCTCTGGTCGTAGGCAAATAATACGCTCCCGCCAAACTGATTTTACCTCCCAGCACAACTCCTTCAGAATGAAGACGGACCAAATATGGAAACAAAAATTCACCAAGGGCTCTGCCGAATGTCTCAAATATTTTGATCGAGACTTCCGAATCAAAATCAGAAGAAAGTAAATCCTTCGCTCCCAAAATCCCGACTCCAAATTGCTCTAGTGCATATTTTTTAAACCAGGCGGTTCCTAGATAATCCTCGGCGATTCCTTCTCGAAATGGCGCTGTCCATAGCTTTGCGTCTTTGACCACCTCATGGACTTTAATGGCAGATCCGAGGCCTGTGCCTAAAGTGATCCCAACCGAGTTTTGAAAACCCTTTCCTGCTCCGGCATAGCTTTCTCCTATCAGAAAAGCCTCTGCATCGTTGGTGAACGTCAGGTGAGACGACGGCAAGCCTAGGCTTTCTGCCAACAAATTCTTAACAGAAAGCTGATACAGGGAAGCCATTTTTCCCTGGTTCTTAATCAGAGAAATCCCATTCTCATAGTCGTAGGGACCCGGTATGGCAATTCCCACTTTATAATCGGTAGATTTTCCGGCTGCTTTTCTTATAACCTCTGTCCAGGCCGAAACAATACTTTCTCTGTCACCGAATGTATCCACATCAGCTTCCTCAAAGCAGTCAAAAGAAGCTACTTGGCCTACAAATGTTATTCTTGCCGCAGAGATATGTGAACCTCCGATATCAACTCCAATTAAATCCATTAAACCAGATTTTCGTCCAACTGCAAATTAACATAAAAAATAGAGGCTTTGAATTGAATCAAAGCCTCTATCGGAAATCTAACCTTAACCTAACTCAGGAATTAATTACCTCCATCCCACCATACTCTGTTAATCCAAGTATCTCCACCCATATTGGAAATTGCGTTAGCCAATCCTTGTGGGTTAGTAGAGCCTTCCGAAGCAGGATAAAGTTGTCTTCTCGGGATTTGTCCCGATGAGAAATTTCCTGAATAATTCACAGGGGTCAACTCAGGATAACCTGACCTCTTCCAGTTGTTCCAGGATTCTACAAAGTTTGCCAAAATTCCGGTGGTCGCCCAAATCTGCTCATTGATCATTTTCAGTGATGCGGTAGAACTACTGATATCCAAAGGATTGCTCCCTACAAAAGCAGACGCTGTGGAAGCAGGAACAGTTGCCCCTCCAAATTTGCCAATAGTCGCCAATGCGCCTTCCAATCCGGCAGCATAATATTCAGATGCAGTACCTGGTACTGTATATCCTCTTGCAGCAGCATCAGCCAGCAGAAATTGAATCTCCGCATACGTCAAAATAAATACAGGTGCATCCCTATCCCTATAGATGGCTGTAGGTCTGGAATAATTTCCAATTGGTGCGACATCACTTCCAGTTCCAGTTGGCCCAGGGTAATTAGGCTCATTGCTGACATCAGTACTTCTACCACTCAAATCGTAACCGTTAGGTAGTCCTATTTGGATGCTTGGATTATTATTACCGACAGCCGTGCTTCGATTTGCAGCCAAACCCGCAGCCGGTACTTCAGCGATTATGGATAGTCGAGGATCATTATTAGCCTTTAGAAAATCTATAAGCTTTTTTGACCAACGTACCTCATATACATCATCAGTGACGTTTAAGGCATTTGCGCTAGAATTAGAATATCCGTTAGTATCATCTGATATCAAAGTTGCCTCATCATCTACGGAAGAGAAGACACCGCCTGCAATCGCTTTTTGTACATACGACTGAGCTGTTGACGGATCTACCTCTACCAATCTCATTGCCATGCGCAACATGATAGAATATCCCAGTTTTCTCCATTTTGTCAAATCTCCTCCATAAAGCACATCGTTTTTAATTTCATCCCCGGAATCATTGATGGAAGAAAGGGCACCCTCAAGATCTGAAAGCATAGCCAAATATGCTTCTGATTGAGAATCGTATTTTGGCTGGGTAATTCCGGCTTCAGCCTGCAATGCTTCAGAATATGGAATATCCCCATAGATATCTGAAACAAATGAAAGGGTGAGCACTTTCCAGATTTCGCCTACTGCCACTAAGTTGGTCAACCCTTTTGATTCTGCCAGTGCCTGCATTTGATATACTCTGGATGCAGCAGAATAGCCATCATTCCAGACGCTTTGTATGTAACTGTTTGTACTCCCAGATGCCACATATTTATCTGCATTGGAATAATAGTTAGCCCCTCCGGTAGAGGTGGAAGCCATCACCTGTACCCACATACTTTGAAACAAAATTGCGCCAGTATAGCCAGTCATCATGTTTCCGTAGTTATAAGAAACTGTAGGAAGGATCAAATTTGGGTCAAACACCTGACCGTCGGCGCGGTTTGGATCGGTATTGATGTCTGCAAAATCCCCATCACAGCCAGACACCGCCAGCATAACGCCTGTAAGAAATATGCTTATATATTTTTTCATATTAGTTCAATTTGAAATTAAGGTTAAACCCAAAAGATCTAGTGCTAGGCAAATTACCACCCTCGATTCCTGTATAATTTATATTAGAACCAAAACTTGCTTCTGGATCAATGTTCTTGGCTTTACGCATTAAAATTGCAAGATTCCTACCTACCAGAGAAACATCAAGTCCCTTTAAGATAGGCATATTCCCAAACCATTTTGACGGGAAAGAATACCCCAAAGTCAATTGCCGAAGCTTGATAAAATCACCGTCAACAACACTAGTTCTGGTGATGTTTTGGGCCAAAGCCTGATAGTATTCTTGAGCTGGAGCAGTTACACCACCATTAGTTACGCCCTCTTCTCTGCCTTCAAGGGTTATTTGGTTAAGCCCTCTGAAGGTAGAGTAGAACTCAGTAGCAGATAATACTTTGTTACCGTAGTTATAATCAATCAAGAAAGAAAATGTAATTCCCTTGTAATTGAATTCGTTATTCCAACCACCATATAACGTCGGCAAAACAGTACCCATATTAATCAGTTCTCCCCTAACCGGCAGACCTGCCTCATCTACTTGAATAGAGCCGTCTGCATTATATGCATAATCATATGCCCTGATCTGAGGGCCGGCTTCGCCTACCACATATGCAGTCACGGCATTTCCTAAGGTTGCTCTGTTCTGTCCAAGATTTACTGGGTTATTGTTGTTATCAGTACTAAGTACTTCATTTTTCACTTTAGACAAGTTAAAGGACGATTTCCAAGTAAAATTGGTCGTTTGAACCGGTGTACCGGTAACCAACACTTCCAATCCCTTATTGCTGGTGGAACCAGTTGCAACAACTGCGCTGTTGAAACCTGATGTAATGCTGTAATTGGCATTCATGATTTCGTTATGCGTCTCTTTTTCATAATAGGCAATATCAAACCCCAGTCTGTTGTTGAAGAAACTTAGATCTACCCCCAATTCTATTTCACTGGTAGTAAATGGCTTCAGGTTCAAATTAGGCAAAGAAGTGGGGGAAGAACCCGCTGGGACTCCATTATAAGAGTTGGCAGAATTATAATAGAATCTATCAATATAGGCATTGAAGGGTTCCCCACTCGTGACCGCATAAGAGGCTCTAAACTTACCGAAATCTAAAGCAGAGCTATTCAACAATTCACTGAAAACAAATGCTGCCGCAACCGAAGGCGAGAAGATATTATTATCCGCTATAGGCAAAGTACTATACACATCATACCTACCAGTAGTAGTCAAAGTCAATATGTTGTCGTATCCAATACCAACGGAATAAAATGCAGAATGAACCTCACGCTCATTATATTCATATGTTCTGGAGAAAGTCTCTAGGTTGAATGGGGAATACAAGTAAGGAAGGACAAAACGACTGCCACCCACCCCTACTGACTCAAATTTATTATTTCTCATATTGGCCCCTGCCAGTACATCAAGATTTAACTTCTCTGTCAAATTAAATTTACCTCCTAAAATACCATCAATATTCATTTCAGATCTTTGGGACTGACCACGACCACTTAAATTTCCTCTCAAGTCTGCTGTATAAGCCAAACCATATGGTTCCACACTAAAGAAATCATCATTTGAAGCATCATTCCCAACTCTTATCATTGCGTAAATATCCTTTGTAAAGTCGTACTTGGTAGATATTGCAGTAATAATCCGTTTTCTACCTACATCATTAACTCCTTGATTTACAACAAAATAAGGATTCGTAACATAAATATCATCACTAAAAACTGTCTCAGCACCTGTCTCTGTGTTATAGCCTGGCGCAAAAATGCTCTGGCTGATATTTGGCGCAAGTAGCAGGAAATTATTAGGATTTTGCGGCCCATCACTTAGACGGGGGATGTTGTTGGATTTCTGATCGATGTAATTTACCATCGCAGTCACACTCAACTTATCTGTAATATTCTGCTCCACGTTTAAATTGATAGTCAATCGATCTACACCACTATTGGGCACGATGGATTTCGCATCCAAATTCGAAACGGACATTCTAAATGAGCCATCTTCACCCAAACCCTTTGATACAGAAACTGTATTGGTGAAATTAGACCCGGTTCTGTAAAAATCAATGTACCTGTCGTTTGAGGGAGAGTAAGGATACTGGTTACCGTCAAATCCGATAACAGGAGTTCCGTCCATTCGGCCACCCCATGCCAATCTACCTGTTGTCTGTGCATCAGTTGCTGTCGAAGGTCTTACTCCTCCAACACCCTGACCATAAACCTGCTGAAAATCAGTGAAATCCACTGCTGTTTCAGCCATATAGTTCATGGTATAGTTCAACGACCAATCGCCTCCCTTGGCTCCTTTTTTGGTAGTGATCAAAATCACACCATTCGAAGCTCTCGTACCATAAAGTGCGGAAGCTGCCTGTCCTTTCAATACCGTCATGGATTCAATGTCATCCGGACTTAGGTTACCGATACCATCGCCACTATCACCGCCGCCCCATTCTCCGGCAGATCCTCTTTGGGTATTGTCCATAGGAATACCGTTAATCACATATAAAGGAGATCCTGTACCACTTATACTCGGTAAACCTCTCAAGGTAATCTTGGAAGTACCTCCGGGACCACTGTTGGTTCCTTTCACAACCAAGCCAGCGACACGTCCTGCCAACGAATTTGCCACGTTGGTCTCACGGGCAGTAGTAAGGGACTCGCTCCCCACTTCAGTCAATGAATAACCCAAAGTCGCCTTATCTTTACTTATACCCAATGCAGTCACGACCACCTCGGATAATTCACTGGCATCTTCACTCAACAACACGTTTAGTTCAGACTGATTGCCTACAGGGATTTCCTGTGAAGCATAGCCGATAAACGAGAAAACCAATATAGAATTGGTGCCTACAGAGATAGAATATTCACCATCTATATTGGTGGTGGTGCCTGTCTTTGTACTCTTATCAAGGATAGTGACCCCAGGCATCGGTAATCCATCCGGCGCAGCGGTCACCACTCCTTTCAATATTCGCTGCTGGGCATGAGCAAAGTGCGCTGCACATAGCATTAAACCCAGAGCGAAAGCAATTGATAAAACTTTTTTCATAGTAGGTGATTGATTGTTAGAAATAGATATATGGTTATTTGGGTACAGGCTTTTAGCCTCCTTTTGTAAATTCTGCGAAGAACGCAGACTCACCAAAACTAAATAATCAGAACTTTGAATAATATCCCATATTATCAGTTTTGATTCATTGGCTCCATTTAATTCTTTGGGTTCAGTAAAGCTAAATATTTCACAAAATATTCAAAAAGAATTCATCAATATTTTAATTTAAAACCAAAGACATTTTTCGATTTTTTTCGAAAAGCCTGATCAACAAAATATTATTTTTTTTTGAAGCCCCCATCCCATACAACTATCTATCTGGTTAACAGTGAAAAAAAATCAAGACAAAAAACCAATCTATCTAGTCCATATCCCAGAAATAGACGTAGTCAATTTATCCTGAGGCTGAACCACAGTGTGATTTTTCCTATTGTACGTCTTCTCAGATCCCGGATGCACCCATCGTAAAGACTGAGTGCTTTGCTGCTTGGAATTATCCACCCAGAACTCAAAATCCAATTTGTCCAATCTTCTCATCTCGATCCAGCTTTCGTTTGATTGGACTACGTTGAAGTGTAACCATTTTTGTTCCGCAATCAGCATAAGTTTCTCATCCAAACCCAGAAGCAGGATCCGACAACACATCCTCTATTGCTAAGTATGTGCTAAAAGAGGCATCAGTCGGCTGCACCGACACCGGAGATGTATTATTAGAAATACTTCTTTAAGGACGAGAGACCCCCAATATCACCGAGAAGTAGATTTCCCTGCATCTGAAACTCCATCCATCATTCCATCCAGTGATCAACTGGGTCTATGCCAGCTCTTCATGGTAAAGAAACCCAAAGTGGTTTTTGATGCTAGAGAGTCCAAAACCCTTACAATCTTTGACTCTCCACAGGCGGAAGATTAACTAATTAGTTCTTTTTTTGATTTGGAAAACAACCTAAAAAGGATAAAAAAAAGCCACCCTTCTCAGGATGGCTTTAAGTTATGTGTGTTTTTGAAAAAGCTTATCTAAGAAAAAGCATTTCTCTATACTTCACCAATGGCCATGACTCGTCGTCCACCAATAGCTCCAGCTTATCTACCGCATAACGGATTTTGTCGAAGTAAGCTTCTTTGACTTCTGTCTGATAGCCTTTCGCCATTTTCACGATATCAGTCTCTTTGTTGAGCTTCTTGCGTGCCTCTACCATGGCGGTGATGTTGGCTTTCAACGATTCGATATGCTTGGACACTTCCTTGATAGTCTCCACAGCAGCTGTGTGATCCAATCCAAGTCCCTTCAGGCCATTGGCATTCTGAATGATCTTGTTCTGGTAAAGGATGGCAGTTGGGATAATATGATTAAGAGCCAAATCCCCCATCACACGGCCTTCAATCTGAATCTTCTTTATGAAATTCTCCAGCATGATTTCATGACGGGCATGAACTTCCACACCGTTCATTACATTATGCCTTTCGAAAAGCTCCTTAGTAGCTTTAGCTGAATAAACATCCAATGCCAATGGAGTTGACTTCAAGTTGGACAAGCCTCTTTTCTCTGCTTCTTTAGCCCACTCTTCAGAATAGCCGTCACCTTCGAAACGTACTTTCTTACTATCCTTGATATATTTTCTCAATACGTTAACAATCGCGATTTTCTTCTCTTTGCCGGCAGTCATTTCTTTCTCGATGTCTTTGGCCATCTCTGTCAGCACATCAGCGACGATCACGTTTAGTACAGTCATCGGGCCGGCCACATTTGCCTGGGAGCCTACTGCTCGGAATTCAAATTTGTTGCCCGTGAATGCAAAAGGAGAAGTTCTGTTTCTATCTGTATTGTCAAGGATGATCTCAGGAATCTTGGAGATCCCCAGTTTCATGTACATGTTGTCACCCTTTTCGATTTTGATGTTGCCGTTTTTCTCCAGCTCATTCAATACCTCGGTAAGCGTAGCTCCCAAGAATACGGAGATAATCGCAGGAGGGGCTTCGTTTGCTCCAAGTCTGTGGTCATTACCAGCTGACGCGATACTTGCCCTCAGCAAATCAGAATGCTGATAAACCGCTTTGATTGTAGCTACCAAGAAAGTCAGGAACTGAAGATTTTCTCTTGCGGAATTGCTTGGCTGGAAAAGGTTTACCCCGGTATCGGTGATCAAAGACCAGTTATTGTGCTTGCCACTACCATTTACACCTGCAAAGGGTTTCTCGTGAAGAAGAACTTTCAAGTCATGTCTTTCAGCCACTTTTTCCATCAGATCCATCAAAAGCTGGTTATGATCAGTGGCCTTGTTGATTTCTTCGAACAAAGGAGCTACTTCGAACTGACCCGGAGCTACTTCGTTGTGTCTGGTCATTACCGGAATACCCAACTTAAGCGCTTCATTCTCGAAGTCAACCATAAAGTCTTTCACACGGGTAGGAATAGACCCGAAGTAATGATCATCCAATTGCTGCCCCCTGGCAGGGCTATGTCCAAAGACAGTTCTGCCGCCCATTACCAAATCCGGTCTTGCTGCGAAAAGCGCCTTGTCTATCACAAAATACTCCTGCTCTACACCCAAAGAAGGCTGTACTTTTCTTACGTTTCTGTCAAACAATTGGCAGATATTTACTGCCGCATCATTGATTGCTTCTATCGACTTCAACAATGGGGTCTTGTAATCCAACGCCTCACCGGTGTAGGACACGAATATGGTAGGGATACAAAGTGTATTCTCGAAGATGAAAATCGGGGATGTAGGATCCCATGCTGTATATCCTCTAGCTTCGAAAGTCGAGCGTATACCGCCATTCGGGAAAGAAGATGCGTCCGGTTCTTGCTGAACAAGCGCGCTTCCTTTAAATTTCTCCAAGCCTCCCAGTGCATCGAAGAAAGAATCATGCTTCTCGGCAGTAGAACCTGTAAGAGGCTGGAACCAATGTGTATAATGTGTAACGCCTTTGGACAATGCCCAGGTTTTGACCGCGGAAGCTACCTCTTCTGCGGTTGCGGCATCTATCTTGGTTCCTTTATCGATGGCTTCCATCACTCTTTTATAAGCTGAAGGAGCCAAAGACACTTTCATCTGGGCTGTGCCAAATGTATTTGTGCCAAAAAAGTCCGAGATTTTGTTGGATGGCGCTTTCACAGCTACTCGCTGTCTAGTCTGCACCATTGCTAAGGCTTGTTGTCTAAGTGTTGCCATTTCTACAATATGTGGTTTAAATTTATACACACAAAAATAGAAAAATATGCATTCGAAAAAGCTTTTGACTGATTTTTGACCTGTTTTTTCAAAAAAATTACACTTTTTTCAATAAATCATTGTAAAAAGGCACCGTTTTCGGGAAAACAAATCGATTTCAGACAGAAAATTGGAGAATTGAAAACAAGTGAAGATTAATTACCTTTGCAATCTCATTGTCAGAAGCGTAATTGTGAAAAAAGTAGCCTTTTATACACTAGGATGTAAGCTAAATTTCTCTGAAACCTCCACTATCAGCCGCCAATTTGAAGAAAAAGGTTATCTGAAAGTCGATTTTCAGGAAAAACCCGACATTTTCATCATCAACACATGCTCGGTCACCGAGAATGCTGACAAGAAGTGTAAGAAGATCGTAAAGGAGGCCAAGAAGATTTCACCCAATTCCTACGTCACTATTATTGGTTGCTACGCCCAATTGAAACCGAAAGAGATATCGGAAATAGAAGGAGTAGATGCAGTACTAGGCGCAGCTGAGAAATTCCGCCTGATCGAGCTTTTGGATGATTTCGCAAAAGCACAGGAGACAAAGGTATTGGCCTCCGAGATCCAACAAGCGACAGTCTTTAATAATGCATATTCTATCAATGATCGTACGAGAACTTTCCTAAAAGTCCAAGATGGCTGCAATTATGGGTGTGCTTTCTGTACTATTCCTCTAGCCAGAGGCAAAAGCAGGAGCAATACCATAGAAAGTGTCGTACAATCCGCCCGGGAGATAGCCGAAACAAATGTCAAAGAGATCGTATTGACCGGAGTGAACATCGGAGACTTCGGTATTGTGGACGGTAAAAGAAATGAGCGGTTAGCGGATTTAGTATGTGCGCTTGACGAAGTAGAGCGCATTAATCGATTGAGAATTTCTTCCATTGAGCCAAACTTGCTTACAAATGAGATCATAAGTTTCGTGGCAAAATCCAAAAGATTTGTACCCCATTTCCATATCCCTCTCCAATCGGGATCCAACACCATCCTGAGAAAAATGGGCAGAAGATACCTGAGGGAACTATACGTGGATAGAGTAACTAAAATCAAAACACTCATGCCACATGCATGCATAGGCGTGGACGTAATCGTCGGGTTTCCGGGAGAAACAGACGATCTCTTCCTAGAAACCTATAATTTCCTGAATGAACTTGACATCTCCTATCTACATGTCTTTACCTATTCTGAACGGGCAAACACCAGAGCTGCGGAGATGGAAGATGTCGTTCCCATGAAAAAAAGAAATGAACGGTCAAAAATGCTCAGGATCCTTTCGGAGAAAAAAAGGAGAAAATTCTATACTGAAAATCTTGGTAAAACCTTTACCGTGCTTTTCGAAGAAGATGTGGAAGATGGTAAAATCCATGGATTCACAGAGAACTACATACGGGTAGCTGCCAAGTACGATCCTATGCTGATCAACGAATTAAAAACGGTCACCCTTGATCAGATTAATGACAAGGGCAACGTAGAGGTACGGGAACCCGAATTCGTGTATGAGAAGCACTGAGGCACAATTAGTAATTGTATCTGCAATGAGACCAGGTGGCTTATCTGGTTTCTTCTATCTTTCCAGACTGTGATTCTAGACTCTTGATTCTGGGTTCTAGGCTCTTGATTCTATACTCTGGATTCTAGAATCTAGATACTTGATACTTGATACTTGATACTACCAACTAGCTACTTCCCCTCTTTCTTAAGACTGATCTTATAATCATCTGGTGTGCCCTTCATATTGATGTTGACAAATCGCACTCTTTTATCCTCATCTCGATACACGATCGCATCCTCTTGGTCCGGATCTATCTCATTTTTGTTTTTACCTCCAAAAAGAGACCTAAAACCGACCTGCGTGACCAATGCAAGAGGCACTCTGATAAAGTAGTCCATATTCAAGTCTAAGCTTTGGCTCCCTGAAAGTTCAATAAATCCTAAACTCGAGTTGATATTCATCTTGGGGACGGTCAGTACCCCTCCTTTCAGTTCAAATGTATTACTTAAGGTATCAAACCGGACATTGTTCAAATTCTTATCCCGAAAATAGTTTGCCATGGCATCCAAAGGTGCGAAATTCACCAAACTCCCCTGATAAACGGTCAGGTCAATGGTTGCCTCCGACTTGTCCAGTATAGGAGTCAAATCTGGGTACACCAAGAATTTGCTTGTAATCTTCCCACTCACTTTACCATGTAGATTTTCATTGATCAGATGATCCTGTCCAAAGTTTTCGAATTTGAACAAGAGCTTATCCAAATCCAACTTATCGGCATTCATCTCACTGCTAAAGTAGATTTCATCAGGATTAGAACCATTGAAGTAACCGGTGATCCCAAGCGATCCATCTGCAATCCCTAAAACCAAGGTATCCAAATATAAATAATGCTCCTCGTTGGTCCTTGCTTTTGCTATTATGTCCTCCAGCCAAAACGTATGGTAGTTTAGTTTCTTGATATCTGTGGTAAACTCCATTTTTGAAAATGGCAATTGGAAGACATTGAACGCTTCCTTATGATTTGTGTCTGTTTCTATACTTTCAAACCCCAACAATGCATCCAAATCCATCTGCTGGGATGTTAAATGGAAATAATTTGACTTTTCAGTTGGACTTGCGACAGAATCTTTTTCACCCAAATAATATCCAAGTTGAACCGCAAAGTCAGAGATGCCCATTCTACCCCGGAAATTATCTATTGTTAGGTATTCTTTTTCGTAATGAACCCGACCTGCAAAGTCCTCCAACTTCAATGGATGGATTTTCATTTTCCCGTCCAAATCCTCCAGGTAAAAATCAGCTGATTGAAAATCCCCTTGATAATGTAAATCAACTTTACCCTTTAGGTTCAGATTGGAGATCACTTCGTTGCTGTAATCCTCAGGTAGATAATTCACCCCACTGTAACTCAACAGGTCATTGAGTTTAATCCTATTTGAAACCAGATTAAAATCAAAACTACTGTCCCCTACCTTCTTGTCTTTAAACCACTTTTTATAATTTAAAACTTTGCCGGTAAATAAGAAGTCACTTTCATCAATCTCTCCTTTGAAGTCTTTTATTTCCAGAAATTCATCATCGATGTAAACATCCGCATGAAAATCATGAAGTAAATGGGGGTAGTTTTTAAACTTGGCATAGAAATCTTCTATGAAAAATTCACCTTTCGGCAAATAGTCATATTCATATAGTTCTTTCCCGGTAGTCTCAAAAGCCAATTTGATCTGAAAACCCGATATTTCTTCATCCATACCTGTATGACCGGAATCAGAAGGGATCAATTCCTTTAAATTCAAATAACTGGATCTCGCATTTATTGTCGCCGCTATCGGTAGATTGTTGCCGTGTAACAAAACCGGGAAATCACTCAGTTCACCGGAAAAAGCGAAGTCCGATTCACCTACCTGAAAACTCAACGAATCCAAAACCACCTTCCCTCTCCTCATGTACGCATACCCATTGGCATTTCTTACAGGAAGATCGTATTCGGGAATCTGAATACTTAGGTTTTTTAATGTCAATTCACTTTGAAGGCTTCCTTCTACACCGGATATAGAGGTAGTGGTCAAGTCCATATCTACCAATTCATCAAAATCCATAGTCAACAAAACTTGGCCTTCTATCCCCTTCAGTCCTTCTATTTCGAAGAAATCACTCAAAAAACCCAGGTCCAAATCAGCATCCACATTGATTTTCACATTGGGATCTTCAAAGTTTCTAATGGTCAATCTTCCTTGAAAAACCCCTTCGTCAGGCCGGGCATAGAAGTTTTGAAGCTGCAATTCCGATGTCCGAAGATTCCTTTCGCTACCATTGGTATAGAAACCTATAAACCTCAGCTCATCTACTTTCTTTTGAATTCCTGAATTGAGGAAATACGCATTATCAGCTCCAAATTCTACCGAAATTGCAGGGCTATGGCCATTTCCTGCTATTCCTCTCACAGACCCTGAGAAATACACTTCTCCTTCATTTTTGTACCTCTTGAGAGTTTGGGCAGCATCGTTTGGCAAGAATGCCGTAAAAATATTGAAATCGGGTTTCTCCCCATTTAAATTCAATTCCAGATCCAATCCTTCGTCCACTACCTTAACCTGACCAGCCAAAGCAAGGACTGCGTCTTCCAATTTCACCTTGGAGGGTGAAATCAACAACTTCTGTAACTCTTCAAAATAATCGAGTTCAAGGTCCAAGTGCATTTTTTTATCGGCAAAAAATGTGTTTTCTCCATCTTGATCCAAATCAAAAACCAAATCGCTAACAATATCAATATAAATATGCCCTCCTTTCAAACTAAAATCCGACAACAATTGATCAATGTGGAACACCAAGTCTTGGTTGTTCGAAACATCTGAGTAAGTGATATCAAATCCTTCTATTTCGATACCTGACAAATCAAAGGCGAATTCAGCCGCCTCTTCATCCACTTCTTTTTCATCAGACTTTATCCCTTTGGCCAATAACAAATTGATTTCGCCATTTTCGAATTTGATGATATCCAGATGACCTCCTGAGATCCTTAGTTTTTTTACTTGATACCTGCCTCTAATTAAATCCCATACGTCGAAACCTATGTAAAAGTCCGCTGCTTCATAGATTGGTTTGTTTTCTTTGGCTTTAGACCCAAAAAACTTTACTCCTTTCAAGTCTATGGAGATGTAGGGGAAATTCACAAAAGGGGAAATATATGAGTCCTCTATGGTAAATTCGCCAACAAACTCCTTGTTGATGGCAGTCAAAGCATCCCGGGTCAGTACTTTTTGCTTGCTATAAGCGACCCAAACCGATGTTGAAAACATCAGAATGGGAACTGCTAAAAACAAGGAAATGTACAGGACTCTTTTCTTCTTCATTTGTATTTCTGTAAACGCTTTAATTTCAAAATTGATTTAGCATAAATGAACATATACCTATCCGTATTTGTATCGGCAAACTGACTAAGTTCCCGGCTGACCTCATTATTTAAGTTGCTTCAGCCTACCTTCGCTGATATGCAAAGAAAATGAGGCCACTGACATGACTGCGGTTATTCATAATTAACAACTTGCGCTTATCGACGACAAAGGTAACTTAGAAGTACCAGACCTTAAGATGGCTTAGCAAAAGCTTCAACAGAATAAAATTTCACACCGATCTCACAAACAAGTTTATATCCAGACCGTTAGCATAGCATGTATGCTATATTCAAACCAGAAGGAAGAATTACCAGAAGAATGTATCTTGTCATGTTTCTCATATTTTATTTCATCAATATTCTGTGCCTCTTATTGATCTGGGACAGCTTCCAAACGGAATCATGGGCGATTTTTTATTGTGCGGGTGTGGCGCTCATAGCCTCCATTTGTATCTTACTGGTCCAGGCAATCAAGAGGCTGCATGACATAGGTCTGGATTGGAAATACGCACTCTATTTACTGATCCCACCCCCAATCAATTTCATAGGGTTTATCTGGCTGGCCGCAAAAAAAGGGCAGGATGGAGAAAACAAATACGGCCCCAGTCCAAGGAAAACGGATCTCTTTTAAAATCATCAGGAACATCATAGAACATATGTGAATGAAAGAGCCTAAAACTACGTTTCTCTACTTTTCTCAATTTTATACCGGAGATATCTTGACGGAAATCTAAAAGTAACGGCAATAATCCCAGCCATTTTTCTAAATTCAAACCAGCTAAACACATATTAGGTGGAAGATTCACAAAAAATCAGGATAGTTAGGGAAGAACATTGGCTTGCTCCTTATGAGGCACAAATCCAACATAGGTTTGACCGGTTTCAGGAAGCACTCCGGGAAATCAATGACTTCAGCGGCTCCATCCTAGAGTATGCTTCATCACATGCCTATTATGGGATACATTTTGAAGCCTGGAGAAAAGGATGGGTCTATAGAGAATGGGCTCCAGCGGCTGATCAATTATATTTTTTTGGAGATTTCAATGACTGGAACAGAAGCTCTCACCCGATGAAAAGAACCTCCCGTGGAGACTGGGAGATATTCTTACCTTTTGATCAGTACAAAGACATGTTCATCCACGGCAGCAAGGTAAAAGTACATGTGTTGGCAGCAAACGGCTCATTGGACAGAATCCCTGCTTACATCAGAAGAGTAGTGCAAGATGAGGTCACTTATGATATGGCAGGCCAACTTTGGTTTTCTGGGGATTTCCAGTGGACCGATCAGTCTTTCAGCTTGGAAAACAGTATTGAACAGCCATTGATCTATGAATGCCATGTAGGGATGGCACAGGAAAAAGAAGGTGTCGGTACTTATACCGAATTTGAAGAACATACACTTCCTAGAATCAAGGCTGCCGGTTACAACACTATCCAGCTCATGGCTGTCATGGAACATCCCTATTATGGCTCCTTTGGGTATCATGTTTCAAATTTCTTCGCACCTACCTCTAGGTTTGGCACTCCCGAAGAACTGAAATCACTCATCAACCAGGCACATGAAATGGGAATCGCAGTGGTGATGGATATAGTCCACTCCCACGCCATAAAAAATGTAAATGAAGGACTGAATGAATTCGACGGAAGCGACCACCAGTATTTCCATCCTGGGGAGAGGGGTTATCATGAAGCATGGGATTCTAAGGTTTTCGATTACGCCAAAAGAGAAGTTCAGCAATTTCTGCTTTCCAATATCCGGTATTGGCTGGAAGAGTTCCATTTTGATGGTTTTCGCTTCGATGGTGTGACTTCCATCATGTATCACCACCATGGCCTGTTCATGGATTTTGATTCCGTGGATTTGTATTTTGATCAGAATGTTGATGAGGACGCTATAATATATCTGCAGTTAGCGAATCACCTGATTCACACATTCAGGCCGCTGAGCATATCCATCGCCGAAGACATGAGCGGTATGCCCGGGCTGGCCAGGCCCATAGCAGATGGAGGATTGGGATTTGATTTCAGGATGGCAATGGGAGTTCCTGACTTTTGGATCAAAACCCTCAAACATAAGCAGGATGAAGAGTGGGATATGTTTGAGCTATGGCACCAACTTACCAATAGACCTATGGCTGAACGATCTATTGCCTATGCCGAAAGTCATGACCAGGCATTGGTAGGCGATCAGACATTAGCATTCAGATTGATGGATAAGGAGATGTATTTTTCCATGTCACTTTTACAGCAAAACCTTGTGGTGGACAGGGGAATTGCACTTCATAAGCTTATCCGTGCTATCACACTCACTTTAGGTGGAGAAGGATACTTGAATTTTATCGGAAACGAATTTGGCCATCCTGACTGGATTGATTTCCCTCGGGAAGGGAACAACTGGAGCTATCAGTACGCACGGAGACAATGGTCACTGGTGGATGATCCTTTACTGCGGTATGGTCAGTTAGGCAACTGGGACAAATCCATCATTAAACTAGCGACTGACTATAAACTCCTGGCATCCCCGGCAGCAGTGCAGCTTCATCTCGATGCTGATAAAAAGATTTTGGCCTACGAGCGGGGAGGTTTGATTTTTGTCTTTTCATTTCATCCTACGGAATCATTCTTCGGATTTCCCGTTCATGTCAATCGTCCTGGCGATTACAAAATCATACTCAATTCGGATGAAATGATGTTCAGTGGATTTGAGCGCCTGGATTCCAAACTCCTCTACCCAACTGATGAGAACGTATGTCTCAACCTATATTTGCCTAATAGATCCGTACTTATTTTGGAGCATAGCGATCCCGCCTCACACTGAGGAAAAATGCTCCCAATCATCTAATCACCCTTTTTTATTTCTTTTCCCAATCCCTGAACACCTTGGATTTCTCATCCCCTAGCCACCCGAAAATGGTTGTTTCAAGATCTTTGTTTTTTCATTTCTGATGGTATAAAGTTTGGCTATGTAAACCATAGCTAAACTGACAATTACCATGAAAGCCAATAGAGAAATCCTCGACAAAGAAACCCTCACAAGGGTGATCGGACAATATCCTTACGAACCCACAAATCAAACACGAGGATCATACCTCCTGGTGAGCGGTGGTATCCATGGGAATGAACCCAGTGGTGTACTTGCTATACAGCGTGTATTCAAAAAACTACGAAAAGAAAATCTGAGCCTGAAGGGCAAAATGGTAGGAGTAACAGGTAATCTGGTAGCTCTGAAGAAGGGTGTTAGAATGATAGACAAAGACCTTAACAGAGTCTGTACGTTGAAAAACGAAGAGCAATTGAAAGCTGGTAAGGCATTGGATTTCCATGAAGCTTCAGAATTTAACGAACTGATGAAGATTATTGAAAATCTCGAAGACGAAGAGCTTAACACCAACTTACATTTTATGGATCTGCACACCACCTCTTCCAATACCCCGCCCTATATCAGTGTCAACCGTAGGGAAGAGAGTTTTAATTTCGCCAAGCAGATGCCCCTTCCTGTGGTGAAAGGGATAGAAAAATACATCCCTGGCCATTTTGACCACTATCAGACAATGAGAGGCCATACAGGATTCACTATGGAGGCAGGACAACATGATGACCCCAAATCCATCGACTACCACGAAGCAGCAATATGGGTGATTATGGTGAAAACAGACATGCTGGAAAAAACCGCCATTCCCTATGATCATTATCATTCTCTGCTAGAAAACGCCTCGCCTACACATGACAATTTTGAGGTGACCTATAGGCAGGAAATCGGAGAGGATCACTACTTCAGAATGGATCCCGGTTATGCTAATTTCTCCAAAATCAACAAAGGACAGCGACTGGCGACATTGGATGGAGAGACTATCGTCTCCAATTATTCAGGAAGAGTATTTCTACCTCTATACCAGACACAGGGCTCAGATGGCTTTTTTATAGTGAAACCAGCTTAACAAACCGGGTAAACAAAGAAAAAAACCAATACCACCGACGATTTACGCACCCAGAGAAATCGCTTTTAACAATCCAAAATGAATGATCCCTCAAGGGTTGATCTTTTTCTATGGCCATCGGTGTCATCTAGTTAAATGACCTGCATTCCATTTTAAATCCTCAAAGGGTTTTACTTACAAGCAACTTCCCTGTTTATCCACTGCTTTTTCTCCTCTAATCCAAAAAAATGTTATAAAAAAAGGAAAAGCCCGGGACTGCTTTTCCTTTTTTGATTAAGGTAAGCGGACTACAAATCCATAGTGGCCAAAAAAGCATTCGGAAGCTTTCCATCGTAGTGTTTTTGAAACATGATTTTCCGCTCAAGTGCGTAGATTATGGCTGTGGCAAAATCCACACCTTGAAGATCCTGCATAGCGTTAATAGCCCCTGGACTATCCAGGTTCAACTCCATTATTTTATCGCCTACTATATCTATTCCAGCCAAGAACATCCCATCCCGGACCAATTTTGGCCCGACTATGTTGCAGAGTTTTCTTACGTCATCGGTGATTTCCGCCTGAACAGCTGAACCTCCAGTATGAAGATTGCTCCGGATATCGTTGCTGTTAACACGGTTGACCGCGGCACACTTACCCCTAATTTCAAGGATTTTCCCATTCATCATAATGACACGGATATCCCCGTTTTTGGCAGCAGGCAAATATTCCTGGGCGATCACAAAACCGTAGCGATTGATTGTTTCTACGATTTGGTTGAGGTTTTTATCGTTATCCACCAAAAAAACATCTTTGCCCCCCGACCCTTGCAGAGGCTTGAGGACTACTTTCTTTTTTTCCTTTATATAGAATTCCTTAATCTCATCTGCGTCCCTGCTGATAATGGTTCTTGGACGTATGCTTTCAGGGAAGTGCTGGAAATACATCTTATTAAAAGATGACATCAGTGAATAAGGATCATTTACGACAAGTACTCCATTTGCCATAGCAATCTGCCCAAAGACCATCCCAGCAGTCTGTGCCCATGCCCTATCCCCGAATTCTTCACAAGGATCACTTCTCAGAAAAAGCACATCCAGATCTTCAGTGGAAATTTGAACCCGCTCTACATGCTGGATCGCCTCAATATACTTATCCAAACTTCGGAATTTAGTAGTAGGAGCCTTCGCTGCTATGGCGCCCATCTGACCATCTTCAAGATAAGAGAGTTGCCCTACACTGATGATATAAACATCATGTTCCCTGCGAACCGCTGCGGAAGAGATCAGCGTCGTGCTATATCCACCTTTTTCGGTTTCGATTTGATTTACTATAAATCCAATTTTCATTGTTGTGGTAGTTAGTGGTTAGTTGACTAGTTCGGGTAAGGTTAGCCCTTCCTTTAGTTTTTTGAGTCTCTCTTGTGCAAAATCCGTTTTGAGATAGCTGGGAGCAAGCGGTGAAGGTTTTATGATGTCCCGGATCCGGAGTTCCTGGATCAATGGAATGTGTTTGAAACCGATTTTGCCTACATACAGAGGCTCCAGTTCCCCGCCATTCTGCAAAAATTCGATCAATTTCATCAAGCCTCGCAAGTAGATGATATCCTTGGTGCAGCCACCCCCCTGATATGCTCGGGCAGTGATCTGAAAAGCCTGCTCAGGCAATGCGTCGTACTCTTCAGTAAGTACATGATAGGTTTCCTCGAAAGTCATTCCCTCGGTAACCGCCCTACCAGCTATTACCCGCGCCGCCAAAGTCCTAAGCCTGGTTCCTGTAAGTCCACCTACCAAATATTCCGCAAGGACAGCAAGTCCTTCCTGGAGCTCATCGTAGTCGGCAAACCCATTGCTCATTTGACCAAAGGGCTGCATTTTTCCATTGTAAAAAGTCAGTACATGTGTTCCCACTTCATGGTGGACCAGTGCTTTGATCCTTTGTTTTGGGACCTTAAAACTCGAACCTATATACAGCTGGCCTCTTGACACCAGCATTCCTACTATGTCATTTTTAACCTCAACTTTAGAGTCTAATTCAGGATATGTTTTTTTGTAACGCTCTATTTCTTCCCTACAGATTTTAGCCATATCATAGGCATCCACCCACTCTACTTCCTCCAAATGATCGGGAGAAAGTGTTTTGAGTAAATCCTTGGCTGTCTCATAGAGCTTCACTCCTGGGGAACTATAGAGTCGAATGCTGCTATACATAAAGTTTTTAGTACCTCGCTCCTTGAGCATGGTGATCTGCTTTTCAAGCTCCTCACGCTTTTCGGTGTAGAGAAATGAAAGGGTAGGATCTTCTATACTCCGTATATCTATGCCAAACAGTTCCTCCTTCAGTCGATCAGGGTCGATAGGAAGGTTGCGATACAGGAATTTTGGATTTTTTTGATGATTGTCGGCCACAAATTCCTCCTTTGCCTGCATGGTGTTAATCGGCGATATCAACAGCAAAAATTGATATTTAGCTTCAATTTCGGAAAGCTGTCTATCCACCTCCCACACTGTCTCATCTACCTCAGTGCTCCCCAGTCGCTGATAATTCTGTATATCAAAGGAAGTCTGGACTCTGATAAATTCATAAACAGCTTTACGCAAAATATTGGAAAAGCTAAGCCTGAACTCTTCGAACACTAGATAGAAAAACTCATTATTTTCATGATTTTGGAAGAATGGAGGTATCTCTAATCCCATCAGATAAATCCCCGCTTCCTGGCATTGCTTCAGCGTAAGAAAATCCTCCAGCTGTATGGGGTGCCTAATGGTGTCTTCAACTACCTCCACCATGAGATTAGCATAGGTACTGCTGAAATCCTCAAGCCCTTTTTGAAATGCCTTGACTGTGTTGGGAGCCTTCCCCTTTGCCGTTTTGAGGACAAAGGATCTACTGCCTGGTGAACCCACCCACACTTCCAGTACCATCACCGAACCGTACTCTTCCGCCAATTCCCTTGCCAGCTCCTTGACCATAAGGGCTATATCCGAATTGAAATCAACATTGGACTCTGTGATCAGGTAGGACGACTCTGTTTTTACCAGATCTGGAATCCGATAGTAATCATGAGGCTGCCTCCTATAGATCAATAGAAAAGGAAGTCTTCTTTCAATTCTTATCAGGCTTTTGTCGCCAAGCGAAAGTTGGAGGACATTTCCTGATTTAAGGGCCTCTGTAAATGCTTCCTTTGTCTTGGCGTCTATCATTGCTTATCCTCTTCGTCAGAATTACTGTAAAAATTATTCTCCTCATCCTCGGAGCCTATTTCCTCCTGATCATCATCCAGTTCACTTCCGGGGACATCCATATCTTCTCCCGTGAAATCCACTTCCCTCTCCCTTTCTATGAGCTGCTCATCATCTCCTCCATCATCACTGAGATTAGCATCTTTGGATCCCAAAGCCTGTAAATCCTCTTCTGTCACTCTGGCTTCCTTAACAAGTTTTTCAGTAGTTTTCTCTTGTGGATCTTTGTCGTTTTGTGGCTTATTCGTTTGCATGGCTTTTTCTTTTATTTAAGGCAACTTAGGTGCCTTTTTGATCCGAAAAGGCATGAAATAGATCAAAATGCTCAGTTGGTGGACTTGATCAACATTTACTGCGATCTAAAAAATGTTAACTGTTTTTGGATGTAGCTATATGGTAATTTGCTGTGTAGAAAAGTTCCCAATGCGGGTAGAATACTAATAGATCTTGGAGTTAATCGACATGGTAGTAAATGTTACCATCCTTATCCACGATTAACCCATATCCTTCAGCAGTAATACCGATCTGCCTAAACTCCTGCAGATTGACCAGCACACTATCCGTTGGTGAAGAGGCAGCCGTGATCGCATAGGTGAGATTTTCTCCTATCGCCGTGGAGTCCACTGGAGCTACAAGATTTTGGTACAAAAAACCAACTGTACCCTCTGCAGTGCGTACTTGATACCAATCTGAAGTAGCCGCCTTTACAAATACAGGAGTAGGAGACTTGAGACGGGCGATGACCAGTGATTTAGTGCTTGGTTGGCTTCTGAGGTTTGCTTGGGATGAACTTACTTTCATTAATTCCGGCAATTCCTTTTCTTCAAGCACCGGCGCTAATTCAAAGTGATCTCTTAAAGCTGGCAAAGGGTTGATAGCTCCACCGCTATATATACCAAAATGCAGATGTGGAGCCGTAGTGCGGGCATTGCCTGTATTCCCTACTAAACCTAACGTATCTCCAGCTTGTACCCGTTGCAGGTTATTTACCAGTTGGCTGTCCAGATGGGCAAAATACAGATTCCAGTTTCGTTTGCTATCCCTTACCCATACTTGCTTTCCACCTAATCCCCTATCCCGTACTGACGTTACCACTCCTTCCACAGGAGAAAGTACCGGAGTTCCTCGGGCTGCAAAAACATCTACCCCCTCATGAGATCTGCGTCCCCCGTCGCGGGGGTCCCCCCAAAAACTTTGGATTGCCCTACTGGTTTTGCCGTGTACAGGAAAAACTGCATAAGTAGCGGTTCCATTTACCCTAATCTGAAAATTCCCCTCTCCCATTAATTCAGGTTGGATCCTAAGTAAGTAATTCCCCGTTTTCTCCGCTTCAAATTTTAAAGAATCATTTTGAGTGGAAACTGATTGGAGTTCTTTCCATTCTGATCCCTCTAGAAGATCTACAATTAATCTGCTGCTATCACTGGCCTGCCAATGGATAAAAATTTTGACCGATGCCCCCTCTTCAAGTCGGATCTTCCATGCCTCTGCTGTTATGCTTTTAGCTTTAAAACTTCCTTGGATAGCTATTGGAACCTCCAACTCTACGGCATTGACCAGAGCTTCTTGGGCAGAAATTTGCCAGACTGCCCCGATTTTTGTTTTGCTTATACCTGAGCTTTCCAGTGTGTTCAAATATTGAGCACGGGCAGATTTTGATTTGAAAATCCGCAAGGATTGATTGTTACACGAGCAAATGAATAAGCATATACAAGCGATAAGAAGCAGATTGTTTTTTTCTCTTTTCATTATAGGCATTTAAAGCTTTACTGTGCACATATGTAAGTCAACTGATAGTCAAGCTCATTGATTTCAAACCTTCTAGTTTCAAATCCCTATCACTGGCATTGAAGAAAAAAATCTGCTCTGCCGACTTCTATCTTTGACTGATAATAGCAATGAGATGATTTTTAAAAAGAAGGATGTCAAAAAACAATTTTTTGGCAAATCTCAATCTTGTATTAAAATTTGCGGACAGTTTCTAGCTAGAAATTGTCCGCAAAAGTTCATTCAGGCTCTATACCGGAATTCTCTGGGCATCTTCCCTTTCCCATATCCTGTGCTTACCAATAGCTTCAATAAACGATGCCACATCTTGATCAAACAAAACTCCTTTAGGACTGTCGTTTCGCGACGCATAGGTCAAATCCCAAAGCTGCTTCCCTTCTCCAGTGATGGCGATAAACTTGTAATGTTTATAGGCCTCGTCCACAAAACTGATAGCGTCAGGATTTTTACGTAAAACCTCTATGCTTTTAGCTCCCCCCGGAACAAATAGTGCATCAAACAACACCGAAGACGTGGTCAACAAACTGTGATCTACTTTGATCGCAGAGCCATTGGAATCCGCAATTGATCCAGAATGCGCGCTGATAATTTTGGGTTGAGCCCCTTCTTTTGTCAAGGCGTTTTTGTAAGCTTCCAATGAAGCTGCATCTACTCCGTCATTAGCCAATAACGCTATCATCCTACCCTTGATTCCCTTACCTGGCCTTGCCATAAGACTTAGTGATGGAGATTTCTCTATCGAAGGTCGGGCTTCTGTAGGTTGATATTCCTGAGGATCAGCATCTGCAGGAAAACTGTGGTTTAAAGGTTCCTTTGGTTTTGTGATCGGATTGATTCCGAGACCTTCTGCCACCCCTTTAGCCAGCTCATCATTAACATAAGTCAGCATCCCTACCATCCGCTCCCTGATATCCTCACTTTCTACCTTCCCCAACTCAAACCGAAGTGCGGAGATGATGTGTTCCTGCTCTATGGCTGTCTGGCTTTCAAAGAAGAGTTTGGCTTGGCTAAAATGATCCATAAAACTTCTGCTTCTTTTGCGGATCTTATGTCCTTCTATTTTTTCCTGATGCGACACAAAGCCTCCTTCTGCCATTTTTGCCTGAAAAGGACATCCACCTCCTGTAGAATTAGGATTGTAGCTGGATCTTCCGGCGTTGATCGTCTGTCTCATGATACCGGCACGCTGATTATTGTGTACTGGCGCAATGGGGCGATTTATAGGGATTTCGTTGAAATTTGGCCCACCCAACCGGGAAAGCTGTGTATCTGTGTAGGAGAATAGCCTCCCCTGAAGAAGCGGATCATTTGTAAAATCTATACCCGGTACCAAATGACCTGGATGGAATGCTACCTGTTCTGTTTCGGCAAAGAAATTCGTAGGGTTCCTATCCAGAACCATCTTGCCGATCAGCTTTACAGGAACCAATTCTTCAGGAATGATTTTGGTCGCATCCAGAAGATCAAAATCAAATTTATGCTCATCTTCCTCTGGCACCAGTTGCACGCCCAACTCCCATTCAGGATAATTTCCACTCTCGATCAAATTCCACAGATCCCTTCTGTGGAAATCGGGATCCTGTCCGGATATTTTTTGAGCTTCATCCCATGTGACTGCATGGGTGCCTGCGACAGGTTTCCAGTGAAACTTCACGAAAAACGATTCATTCTTATCATTTATAAAGCGAAAGGTGTGTACGCCGAAACCTTCCATCATACTATAACTCCTAGGAATAGCCCGATCACTCATTGCCCACATGATCATGTGCATACTCTCGGGCATGAGGGAGATGAAGTCCCAAAATGTATCGTGAGCAGATGCCGCCTGCGGAATTTCATTGTTTTGCTCTGGTTTTACTGCATGAATAAGGTCTGGAAATTTCATCGCATCCTGAATGAAGAACACCGGAATGTTGTTTCCTACCAAGTCATAATTCCCTTCCTCTGTGTAGAATTTCACTGCAAAACCCCGTACATCCCTCGCCAAATCAGTAGATCCTTTAAACCCAGCTACAGTGCTAAATCGGGTAAAAACAGGTGTTTTCTTCCCCGCTTCACTTAAAAACCCTGCTTTAGTGTATTGGGAAAGATCTTCATACGCTTCAAAATATCCATGAGCACCTGCGCCCCGGGCATGTACTATCCTCTCGGGAATCCGCTCATGGTCAAAGTGAGTCATCTTCTCCCTAAAATGAAAATCTTCCATCAGAGTGGGGCCTCGCTCTCCTGCAAGAAGTGAATTTTGATCATCATTGATTTTCAGCCCAGTGTTGGTGGTCAGTGCCTCTCCACTTCCATCTTCCATATTCCGGTGCAAATCATCGATTTTTAGGTTGTCTGTTTTTTCAGTAATTCTTCCTTTCTTATTCATAGCAAGTAGCCTTTAGTGGTTTTTAGTCCAAAAACAACCAAAAACATTCCACAAGAGGGGATTTACCAAACATTATCAGAGGAATGAATCTTTGTATCTGGCCTCATAACTAATCTCTGTTACCCGCATACATCAAAAAACGGCCTGTATAATCCACAAACCTATAATATGGACGATTGTTGATTCGAAAAACCCTTCCCAGCAAAGTATAATATAAATTTCCTGAGCTTCTAAAACACAAAAAAACCTTGCAGAAAGAAGGTTTTTTCTTAAAAACTTGTCTTAATTATTCCTCATAATGAGGTGAAATATTCAAAGCCCAGAAGGCATAAAGCTGAAAAGCAAACTAGAAGGTTTTTGTATTTAATTTGAATTACTACCTCATGGATATTTCAGTCCATTGACTTCCGCTTACCTTCTGAATCATAGGTAAATATCTGATCTGGGCCTTCTTTCATTCTGAATTCAAGCTCATAATAGGTGATGTTGTTTTCTTCAAACTTCCTTTTGACTAAAATACTGTCAGGGTGAACATCTTTAGTGTTTTCTAAGACAGTGACCAACTCCTGAGGCAACTCTATAGAATCAGTAGGACTGATAATGACCGGAATTTTGGAACCATCTGTCAATCTCATACTGGAATCAGCTCCTGATTCTCCTTTCCCCTCCTCAGAGATAGCCTCTTCCACCTCCATTACTCCATCATCCGTGATATCCCCATATTCTTTTTTTTCATTGCAAGAGATGATCATAGAAAACATTCCGATCGCCAGTACTGTTAGGTGCTTTTTCATAGTCGTTGATTTTATTGAATGGGTTGATAATCGTAGAAGTATTCAAAATCCACCCCAAGAACAAGAAATCACTCTTTATGGGCCAATAGAGAATCTTTTATCTATTCTATTTAAAAAATCCCCTTTAAAATCCTGCTTATTTTTCCCCGACTTGTGGAAATTTCATCTCGGGGGGCGCAGATAGGAACCAGTCTATTTACTGATTTTCCTCCAAAGCTTTTCTCCCCATTTACTAAGGAAGTTTTGTTCATCTGCTCCTTTGATATCTTCTTCTCCTAGCGAATAACCCAAAGGCCGTAGTACGGGTGATGCGTCAAATGCTATTTTGGCAATGCCTGCAATAGGAATACTCAATATCATACCTGCCACACCCCAAATCGAACCTCCCAGCACAACTACCACTATAGTAACCAAGGGGTTTAGCTCTACTTTACTCCCTACTACATATGGCTCTAGAATATAACTTTCCACAAACTGGGCTACACTAAATGTCAAGGTAACTCCTATCAATCCCCAAATTTCCGCTCCTGCAAATATCGCCATTACCAATGCAAGTCCATAGCCTATTATGTTTCCAACATAAGGAAGCAGAGATAGCATTGCGGCTATCAAGCTAATCAGAATGGCATTTTCTATCCCGGACAGAGATAGACCGATACTGTAAATGATAGCTAAAAAAGCAATCAGTGTAAATCTACCCACTACAAAATTCAAGGCCATGTGAATGGAATGACCCATAACTCCCTCAGCTTCTCCCCTGTTTTCCGATTCAAAAAACTTTAAAATTGAGCGTTTGACCTTATTCCTATAGAGCAGCAAAAAGAAAAGGTAAATCAATGTAAGTGCGCTGCTGCCGAGAAAACCAAAGAAGTCCTTCAAGATGGATCCTATTTCCTGAGATGCATTACTCATTAGTTGATCAGTAGGAAGTTGGGATGAAGATTTTTCAGTTGTGCCCGTTTGATTTTCCACAGTTTCTGATATATCATCCTTTGCGCCAGTATCTGAACTGTTGCCCATGGCTGGATAAAACATCTCAAACTGCTGCTCTAGATTCAGCCCGGTTTTATCTTCAATAAGTTGTTGCGCAGCTTCCAACTTGGGTTGGATTTTTCCTTTTATCTCAGGCCATCGCTCCGATATGTTTGATATTTGGGCAGATAGGATCACAAAAAAAGAAACAAACACTAAAAAACTCAATATCACGCATAAAAAGGCAGAAAGCCCCCTAGATAGCTTCCATCTTTCCAATTTTCTGCTTATTGGGATACAGATTAAGGTCAATAGAACCGCTATAGCTAGTGGCTTCAGGAAACCCGCCGCTTCTATTACGCCTAAGATAAAGTAGTATATCCCTAATACTAATAGGCTAACAGTTATTAGAATATTCCTCGATTTCATTTTTTAATTATCAATTCCAGATCAGGTTTATTTACTTGTAGATCTGGAATACAGGTTTTCCTAATTACCCGTAAATGCTACTTTCCATAGTGTGTTGCCGC
Organism: Algoriphagus sp. AGSA1; assembly: GCF_021390545.1. Taxonomy (GTDB): domain Bacteria; phylum Bacteroidota; class Bacteroidia; order Cytophagales; family Cyclobacteriaceae; genus Algoriphagus. Next base: position 138,033 of record NZ_JAJUWR010000003.1, read on the forward strand.
TATCGTCATTTACCAAAAGAGATCCGTCAGGTAACACCGAAACATCCACGGGTCTCCCAAAAACTTCAGATTTATCAGAATCAGAAACAAATCCTGTAAGGAAGTCCTGAGGCTCCCCTGAAGGTTTACCATTTTCAAACGGCACAAATACCACTTTATATCCGGCCAGATTTTCACGGTTCCACGAACCATGCTGCCCCACAAATGCCCCATTTCTATAATCTTCAGGAAATGATTCCCCTTCATAAAAGGTCAATCCCAGTGATGCGGTATGACTTCCTACGGGAACGTCAGGAACTATGGCCCTTTCCACCAAATCAGGAGCTTCCCCTTGCATTCTTGGATCCTCGATTGAACCGAAGTAGGAATAAGGCCATCCATAAAAACCTCCCTTTTCAACACTGGTAATGTAATCAGGCACCAAATCATCCCCAAGTTCATCCCGTTCATTTACTGCTGTCCAAAGTTCCTTGGTAGTCGGATTCCATGCCATGCCTACGGGATTTCTCAAACCACTGGCATACACTATCTCTCCAGACCCATCAGCATTGACTTCCAGAATAGCTGCCCTCCTTTTCTCTTCTTCCATGCCATATTCACCGTTATTACTGGCCGAACCCACTGAGATATAGATCTTGCTTCCGTCTTCATTGGCGATCAGGTTTCTGGTCCAGTGGTTATTGTAGCCCCCTGCCGGCAGTTCCACTAATTTCTCTCCTTCTCCTTCGAGTCGTAGCTGCCCCGATTGATATGGGAACCTGAACAACCCATCTGTATTAGCTATGTAAAAGAAATCATTCAAAATCAGCATCCCATAAGGCTGGTCCAATCCTTCCTTAAAAATCTCCCGGGTTTCATACTCACCGTTTTTATCCTTGTCCCTGAAGACAGTGATACGGTCAGCGCTGCTTTTTGTATTGCTTTCTACTACAAAAATATCCCCCGTGGGAGCCACATAGGTATTCCGTGGATTATCCAGGTCCTCTGCAAATCGGGAGACTGTAAATCCCTCAGGAGCTGTAGGGCTCTTGCCTTCCTTCCAGCCTATCACTTCACTGTGGTTTTCTACAGATTCTGAAGAGTACGGTGGTGGTAGTATAAGTTCTCCAATGGCTGTACTTACAGTGTCAGGGCTAGACTTAGCGATTTTCTCTTTCTTTTCCTCTGAAACTTTCTGCCCACAAGAGACCAGCGAGACTGCAGCCATTACCAATAAGGTGAGTGTATTTCTGAACTTCATAATTGATCCGGTTTTAACTTTACGTAGGAAAGATCAATCTTGTGGCCAAAACATCAAAAGACCATTTTTGGTCTTAAAGTGAAAAAAAGTGCATTTTTAGATTATTAATGAGGACTTATGTGAATTTATATACCCAAAACGGGTCACGAATAGGTCTGTAGCCCTTACAGGTTTCCAGTCTTTTCAAGACCCTTTCAATCTCCACGCCATGCCTCAAGTCCCCCTTGCAAATAAGTCTGGATGGTTATCAATTCGGGCTTTCCTTTGTGAGGTAGATCGTGAACTCAATTTTTCAGGTGACGCGATTATACCTTATCCTAGAATGACCCTCCGAATCGAGCATATCCAAGTCGATTCTTTTATCTATGAGGCAGAATACATTTTGATCGGAATATTGACCAATCCGAAACTGAAAGAGCCGTCCACAGTGATTTCATAATTGATGTAGTTTGGAATTAATCATTGTTCAAAATCTTCAGCTTATGCTTTGCCAATGACACCTCCACGGTGGGGATTTCCTCATAGAGTGTCTGATGTTCAAACAACTCATCGTCCACATGAAAAGGTAAATAGGTGGAAATCTTGATTTGCCTTGCTTTGATAGTCTTAAAAGGGCTAGGCTGAGCTCCTTTCTTCTGAGCTTTTAAGAATTCGCTCAGTTCCGTCCGTTGCTCCTCTTTAATTAGCATCACATCCAGATAGTCATCATTATGATCTGCAGTGGGTGCCAGTTCAAGCTGGGGGCCTAGACGCTTCGTGTTCATTATCTCTATCCATATATATTCCCCGGAGTAATCTCCCTTATCCAGTTGGATCTTATAGAACTGTGGATGAAGCTCCCCTTCTATTTTGATGAGATTTTTAATCCCAAAATCCACCTTTTTTTCCCCATTGCCTTTCATATTTTTATTCCTCTCCATTTGAAGTAGCAAGGCTGTAAACATTCCCCAACCGATCCCTTCTAAAAACCAACCCTTTACTTCTTTAGTTTTATACTCTCCTACACTGAGATGTCTAAAATCCTTTTTTTCATATTGCACTACGAGTTTTTTATAATAATCTGTCAGATCCAAGCTTCCTGCGATATTATTGGCATTACCACATGGAAGTATCGCAATTGGACATTTTGTATTTCTCAATTCCAGCAGCGTCTTTTCCACCGTACCGTCACCACCCGCAACCAGAATCAAGTCATAATTAAGCTCCAGCACTTGTTTATAGTTATCCTCCTTGCAATTTTGGGCCAATACTGATGCACCTTGCCTCTCTAATGAACTGGTGACTTTAGATAAGGGGAATTTTTCATTTCCAGCGTTGGGATTATAAAGTAAGATGATTTTCATGTGTTTATATTTGATTTTTAACGGTCACATGGAATCTCTCACAAATTATAATCATCCCAGTGTTTGACTTTTGAGTGATGCTCGATTTCATAAGATGAAGTGGAATCTAAGTCCTGCTTACTATTTGCATGCTAAAAGGAAACCAAACGGATGAACCATGAATATTTTAATCACAAATGATGATGGGGTTTATAGCCCTGGAATTTTAGAACTGGCTGAAGTTGCAGCGGAATTTGGAGATGTGCGTATCGTAGCACCAGATGTGGAACAGTCCTCTACGGGGCATGCAGTGACGGCAACCAGACCATTGTCTTATCGGAAAACCAAAATAGGGGATTTCGATGCATACCGCGTAAACGGCACGCCTGCGGACTGTGTCTCTCTTGGCTGCTTCCATTGGGATAAAGTGGACGCGGTCCTTTCTGGTATCAATCTCGGGCCAAATTTAGGAAATTCAATGTGGCATTCTGGGACGTTGGCCGGAGCTAAACAAGCTGCTCTGCTAGGCATAAAGGGGATAGCGCTGAGCACACCCACTCAAAAACAGGAATATGACTTCTCGCATATCAAACCTTACGCAAGTAGAGTAATCCAATATCTTCTAAGTCAGGAAGACCCAAAACTAGTGAATGTCAACTTTCCATATAGACCTAAAGGAATCTCTTGGACCCGCCAGTCTGTGCGCCAATATGACGGGCTTGTGAAACCTTCTGAAGACCCAATGGGCAGAAAGCATTTTTGGTTTACTGTGGTTCCATTGGAGCCTGCGGAGGAAGGCACAGACCGCTACGCCGTAGAAAACAATCTGGTATCACTTACTCCACTGAGACTCGATTTGACAGATGAGGCGCAGCTGGTAAAGCTAGCAGGAATGCACATATTTAAGCATTATAAATAACTATCTCTCTGGGGCGAATTTTACCTAGATGATGTACAGAATTCTACAATTAATCTAATGACAGAATCTGCCCTTACCTGATTTAGAAACTTTGAGTCATGAATTCTCACAACTTAAATAAAAGCTTTCTGATGCTTTAAAAGCAACCGAAAAGTAATGCAATTATACTGCAGAGACGCAGATGCCCAAAGCAATTGCTTCCAAAGAGAAACTAAATCCATCTGGTTAGGATTTAATTTAGAAACTCAGTCTATAGAACTTAAGGAAGAAGTAGGTGCGGTTTTAGCAAATACCTGCAGGGAAATCTAACCGACCACATTATGACCAACCTATTCCATCCCTATTATTCCAGGATTTTGGACACCATCGGGCATACTCCGCTTGTGAAGTTATCAAAATTATACCCGGATCTTCAGCTCAGGATTTTTGCAAAACTAGAAGCTTTTAACCCTGGGGGAAGCATCAAGGATCGAACTGCCCTGCAATTGATCACCCATGCTATGGAGAACGGAAAACTGAAAAAAGGGGATACAGTGGTGGAATCAAGCTCCGGAAATATGGCTATTGGTTTGGCCCAGGCATGCAAATATTTTGAGCTCAAACTGGAGGTAGTAGTGGATCCTATGGTCAACTTACAAAATGTGAAAATTATAAAAGCATACGGGGGCAAAATCCATTGCGTGAGCAAGCCCGCTCCAGAAGGTGGATATTTGAAAGCCAGATTAGACAGAGTCCAAGAAATCCTGGACGCCAACCCGCGAAGCTTTTGGACAAACCAATATGGTAATCCCCAAAATCCTGTGGCTCACAAGCAAACTATGCATGAAATAGTAAAAGAATTAGACTTTGCCCCTGATTATTTATTGGCTGCCACGAGCACATGCGGAACTCTGATGGGATGCGCTGATTATATCGAAAAGAACCACTTGGAAACGAAAGTGATCGCTGTGGATGCCGTGGGAAGTGTGATTTTCGATACCCCTGCAGGAAAACGGAATATCCCCGGACATGGTGCGGGCAGAAAATCCCAATTTCTGGACAGAAGATCCATCCATGGAGTAATCCATATCAATGAGGGGGAATGTGTGGATGGCTGTCACCGCCTGCTCCATAGAGAAGCCATTCTCAGCGGGGGGTCATCCGGTGCAGTGACTTCCGCACTACAAAAGATTGCTCCGTCCTTGCCCGTTGGAGCTTCTATCGCAATGATTTTGTGTGATAGTGGCGAACGTTACTTAGATACGATATATAATGAAGAGTGGGTAAAGGAAAATATTTCCCAACTTGAAAACGTACTCATCTGATCCCCCAAAGCATAACTCTGAATCACCTTTTATGCCAGAAGAAAATCCAGCAAAAATTGCATTTATAGGATTTGGCCCCAAGGGGCTTTACGGACTGGAGCGATTACTCGCAAATCTGGCTTTAAAGAAAAATGCATTTCCAATAGAGCTACATCTATTCAACAAGTCAGATTCCTTTGGCGCTGGAGATATCTACAATCCAAAACAGCCACTTTATTTACTGATGAACTACTCAAATGGACACATCAATATGTGGGCTGAAAAACTTCCTGCCCCAGTGGTTCCATATCCCAGATCCTTTATGGAATGGCTTAGTGGCCATAAAGATGAATTTCCTGACCCAATTGCCGATGGTTTTTCACCCAGAGCAACTGTGGGCAGGTATCTCTCCGAAGGCTTTGAACAGCTGATAAACTCATGCCCGGATCACATTAAAATCATCCGACACGTGGGGGAAGTGAAGAATATTGAGAAAACGGGAGAATCCTACCGTCTCATATACCACCATAGAAACTCTGGTTACCTCAGGTCAGAAAGCAATATCCAAAACATTCTTATCAGCACCGGCCACCCCTCTGTGAATGATTCCGAATACCTTTCAGAGCCCAACTACATTGACTTTATTTACCCCGTTACGCATCGTTTATCTCAAATTCCCATAGGCAGCAAGGTAGCGATCAAAGGAATGGGCCTAACATTTATAGATGCAGTCTTGGGATTGACAGAAGGTAGAAATGGCAAGTTCATGACGAAAGCAAATAAAGTCACTTATGTCAGATCTGGTTTAGAGCCAGAAAAAATATATCCTTTCTCTAAATCCGGACTCCTAATGATGCCAAGAGGGAGTACGTTCGGGAAGCCATCTTACTCACCGAGTTTCTTCAACGAAGATTTGCTGAAATACCTGGATACTTTGGATGGAAAACATGATTTTGAGAGACAGCTTTTACCCTTAATCGAACAAGAATTCATTTCAGTTTACTACTCCAAAGTGTTCCAGGAGCATGGTATGAACCTACACCTTACACAGGACTTTAGCGAAGTGAAATTTCAAATCGATGCGTTCCTGGATAAACATCCTGACATCCCTCGGTTTGATTTTCATGATTTCTTAACAGCCCCATTACCGAAGGACAACCTACATGGAAACACACAGGACTATATACGATTCTGCATTGAACAGGCGGAAATCGGGGTGGAGAAAAGCCCCTTTGCAGCTACTGCGGATCTTTGGCGTCGCCTCAGTGATTCATTCAATGGACTGTATAAATTCGGTGGGCTATTACCTCAATCCCAAAAATTATTTCTTGAAAAATATGCAGGGCAACTAAATAGGCTATCTTATGGACCTCCAATCGAGAATATGAAAAAAATCGAAGCCTTAGCTGATGCCGGCCTTATTGATTTTTCTTTTTCCCAAGATCCTATGTTATTAAGAAATGATGTATATACTCTAGCAACAGACAAAGGGAAAAGCATCCACGCTGATATACTTATTGATGCCAGGATACCTAAAGTCCATCTCCATCAATGTGCAGGAGAATTATTTGATAATATGGTAGCGCAGGGGCTGATCAGTCCCTATGTTAACCGACAGGAAGGAAGGCTTGATTATAGACCTGGCTGTCTCGCTATTAATGAAAAAGGCCAACCAATAGATGAATCAGGTCTAGCGAATACTTCCCTTACTTTCTACGGCACTCCTACCGAAGGGCTTACTTATGACAATGACACCCTGTCTCGAGAAAAAAATGATTTCGTTTCCGAATGGGCAAAAGACCTAACGGAAAACTTATACAAAAAAGAAGAAGTCACTTAACCTAACTAATTTAATTGCTAATGGCAAATTCCCCTACTTTAACGCCCGTTACTTCACCCTGGATGCATGATCTGATGAGAGAAAACCACCTACTCTATGAGCTATTGGAAAAACATGGTTCTCCCATAAATATCCATTATATGGACGCTATGGATCAAAATTTCCTTTCATTTCAACAAGTCTTTGAAGAAGTAGGTATAAAATATAAAATGTTTTTTGCCCGAAAAGCAAATAAAACCAAGGCAGCAGTCTCTAAAGCCAGTGAATTGGGAATGGGCATAGATACTGCCAGCTATCAGGAATACATCCAATGCATAGAAATGGGGATAAATCCCTCGGATCTAATCATAACTGCGGCTGTGAAAACAAGGGAACTAGTCGAAAAAGCGGTTCTAAACGGCAGCGTTCTTTTAATTGATAATGAGGATGAATGTGATTTAGTCCAGGAAATGGCAGTCAAAGTGAATAGAGAAGCCAAAATAGGATTTCGGTTAAGCGGGTTTTTCTTTAAAGAAAGAAAACTAAACAGTAGATTCGGATTCGACTTATTAGAAATTGACAGGTTTGTTACCAAAAATTTCCTCCAATCAAAAAAATACAGCCAGTTACTATATAAGGGATTACATTTTCATCTCAATGGCTACTCTACAGAAGAACGGGCATATGCACTGGCCCAAACCCTCGCTTTTGCTCAATTACTGGCGAAGAAAGGGCTAAGGACTGAGTTCATTGATATAGGAGGGGGATTTCTCGTGAATTATCTACAGGATAAAATAGAATGGGACTATTTCAACCTGAGCCTACGCAAAGCAATCAGTGGCATTATTCCTCCTATCACCTATAATAACGATGGATTGGGCCTGGAGCTCTACGGAGGTATTTTGCATGGGGAACTAAAAACTTATCCTTTCTGGAATACGCAACCAAAGGAAAGTTTTCTCAGACAAATCCTTTCCCATAAGAATCAAAAACAACAGACTCTAGCTGAAGTGGCCGCTCAGGAGGAGATAGAAATCAGGATGGAACCAGGAAGATCGATGCTGGATCAAACGGGACTGACTTTAGCAAGAGTCGCCTTCAGAAAAAGGGACTCCATCGGAGATTGGCTGGTAGGTCTGGAGATGAACATGACACAAATGCTGAGTGGAAGTGCCGATTTTTTACTAGATCCCTACGTCCTGTATCAAAGGAAAGAGGAAGGAGAGCCTGTAGAGGTTTTTTTCACAGGGGCTTATTGCCTGGAACGGGATATTTTATTAAAGCGAAAAATAAGGCTTCCAAAACTCCCACATATAGGGGATATGGTAGTTTTTGTGAATACAGCGGGATATATGATGCATTTCTTCGAATCAAGTGCCCATCTGTTTCCTTTGGCGACCAACCTAATATGGAACAGGGAAACTAAAAACAACGGAATAGAAATAGCTCATTTTCAAAATGATGAAGATCTTTAAAAATCTTGTAAAATGATAGTTACTCCAATAGATAAGGGTTGGGAAATATATTTTCATAAGGCACATGCACTTCTGGCAATGGATATCGGGTTAAACCTACGTCGAGATCACTGGGCTATACCCAAATATTATGCAGCAGGAATAGAAAGTATAGGTGAGCATGATAATAACCAGCCGAAATGGAATAAAATGGATAACCTCACTGGAACTGGCGCCCCACTGGATTACAGACAACGTAAGGAGGTGGATTTAGACCAAGCCAAATCTGTTATTAGAAGCGTAAAATATAAATCGAGTTTCATGGTTTTAATGGTCTTAGCACATTTTCATAAGCTGTATGCTGAATCGAAGGATTTTGACGTACGGAAGTTTCTGGAGCATCTAGGCCGCAGCAAAGACGAAATAATAACTCATCTAGGATTACAGCCTAGGTCGGTTGCCAAGTGCTATGAATTTCTCAGATTCTGCGATGATCTATCACTTGCCTTGTGTCAAAATGATTTTGAAAACCAAAAAGACCCTCTAGAAATTGATCCAATCTATGGCGAGGAAAAAGTCCTACTTTCTCAACTTCCGGATGGTACTTTTCATTTGGATCCTTGGCTATTTGATAATAAGGAAAAAGTGTTTTTCACTGAATATTACACAACTGCCAAAGACTTTTATAAGGAAGATGAAGAGCTTGGAAATGATATAGATTTACTCCATCCAAAGGAAAAGAAGTTTGTTTTCAAAGCAGGCACAGATCAGGATTATAATCTTCTGGATTAAGCAGTACAGCACCCCCACTTGATATCTTCGTCTTTCTGCCAGAAAAGCGATACAAACTTTTATGAGTTTTAGGAGAACTGGCTTCAAATGAGTGGTACTATACTCTACAGCACGGAATACAGAGAAATCTTAGCCACCCGAATCATTGGGGCCATCATTTTGTATAAGTCAACAGGAATAATCCAACAACAAAAAAAGTACATATTGCTATGCCCTTTTTTGTTGTCTAAGAGAGTTTTAATATCCAGGGTTTTGATCTGCGGGGCTCATGGCTTCATTGAAATTAAGTTCATCCAATGGAATAGGCCATAAATAGTGCTTTTCTGCAATCGAAAGTCCTTTGTTTTTCATAACAAACTCCTCAGCCCTGCCAGTCCTCTTCAGATCAAGCCAGCGTTTACCTTCAAACTGAGTTTCGTAGGCTTTTTCTTGTAAAATTATGTCCAGAAAGTCTTCTAGTGTAAGCACCTCTATACTGTAATCCATTTCAGACACCACCATTGGATCAAGACCAAAAGCTCTCCGCCGTACCTGGTTGACAGCTTCCAGGTTTTCTCCAGTAAGTCCATCTACTCTCGCAGAAGCCTCAGCAAAGATCAGGAGTAGCTCAGGATAGCGATAAACAGGCAAATCATTTCCAGCACCAGTGTTATCCACTGCTTGTGGTTCGGCGTATTTCCCATTCACAATTGTAGAATCCCCCAATCCAAAATCCACCACCTGCCACAGCCCTTTGCGCAGGTCGCCATCCTCCCATCCTTTATAAAAAGGATTGGTAGCATCACCATAGTGGGCATAGGCTCCCCCGAAATTATATAGACCGGTACTTGGATGATTTAGAATCCAAGGAAGACCATTGCCCTGCCCCGTCTGTCTGGTAAATTTAAAAGCAAAAATCTCTTCACTTGACGTGACCAGAGTAGCTCCAAAAATCTTCTCTCTAATGTCATCTACTGAAGCAATCTGCACCAATTGATACGTTCCTTCATTTATGACTTCCTGAGCTTTATTTTTGGCCATTTCATATTCTTCCAATTGCAGATAAACGTCCGCCAGTAAGGTTTTCGCTGCCCACACCGTAGGTCTTCCAGATTCAGCAGCGCTTGCCGGCAAATACATCTCAGCCGCCTCAAGGTCAGAAAGGATCAATTCATATACTTCTTCGACACTGCTTTTGGGAACATCTTTTTGATCAATATTCTCCGCTGTCCGAAGGGGGATCCCGCCCCAGTTTCTTACCAAATCAAAATAGGTAAGGGCTCTGAGAAATTTAGCCTCCGCAGAATAGCTGTTTTTTTCATCCTCAGTAAGAACCTCACTCAACGGAGCCTTCTCAATTACCAGATTGGCATTTCGAATACCTTGATAGAAGCTGTCCCATCGACTTGCCGCAGCATTGATATTAGTAGGATTGAACCCCTCAAAATCATTATATTGGGCACGACTTCCTCTTCCATACCCCCAATCGGTATGGGCACTGAGTATTGCTACGTGCTCTGATCTCACCATACGTAGTGGAAAGTAAATAGCATTGGTGGCTGCGTCAAAGTCAGATTTGTTCTGGTAGAAATTTTCTGACACAATGGTTTTGGGCTCTTCCTTCAGCAAATCACTGCATGAGCTCCCGACACCTCCTGAAACCAATAAACAGGCCATCAGGAATTTTGGATGAAATAATCTTTTCAGCGTTTTCATAGCTTTGTTTTTTGAGGGTTAAAAAGTAGCGTTTAGACCAATAGTATAAGACTTTGGTATCGGATAGCCGAAGTGGTCAATTCCCATTCTGTTATCCGCACCCTTACTGTTGACTTCAGGATCCCACCAGGAATACTTTGTGAACGTCAATAAATTTTGTCCACTTGCGTAGAGTCTCAGGCTTTTGAGAAACTTCCCCTGTGAATTCTTTAAAGGGAAATTATATGCCAAAAGCACGTTTCTCAATCTTAAATAGGAACCATCTTCTACAAACCTATCAGATACTCTAGCCGTGGTACTTCTACTTATCCTGGGGTACTTTGCGTCTGTATTCTGAGGAGTCCAATGATCCAACAGCACATCTTCCGGCATGTTCAGACCCTGACCATAGTCCATGGTGCTTGAGATTGCACTCACGTTCATAATATCGTTGCCCTTGCTGCCCTGAAAGAAAAGTTCCAGTTGGAACCCCTTGTAGCTCATATTGGAATTGAAGCCATAGAAGAAATCTGGATTAGGATCTCCTATATAGGTCTTATCTGCCTCATTTATCTCTCCATCATTATTCAAGTCTCTATATCTGATAGCACCTGTTTCGGTGTATCCATCTTCTTGATATCCCCAAAACTGGCCCAGAGGCCTTCCTTCTTCCATAATTGAAAAGTTATCGGACACGGCAATTACATTTATGAAATTGGTAAGTATAGGTTGTCCGTCATTTAGACTTAGCACCTTGTTACGATTGAAGGAAATATTTCCATCCAGACTCCAGCGGAAATCCGAGTTTAACACCTGTGCGAATAAGCTTAATTCCAGCCCCCTATTTTCAATAGAGCCTACATTATCAATAGTGGTAGTATATCCAAACGAACTTGGAAGCCGTACAGTGCTCAGTAGATCTCTGGTAGTTTTAAGGTAATAATCCGCTCCAAGCACCACTTTATCTTCCCATAATCCCATATCCAAGCCAAAGTCAAATTGCTCTGTAGTTTCCCATTTCAAGTCGCCGGGAAGAGTAGAACCCGGTGCCAGAAAATTGAATAATTCATCTCCAAATACTGTGTACCCCGGAAAAAGCCTGTTAAGGGTCGAATAGGGATCTATTGCCTGCGAACCGGTAAGTCCCCAGCTTGACCGTATTTTCAATGTGGATATTGTCTCCTGCCCTTTCATAAATTCCTCTTCATTTACTTTCCAGGCAATTGCACCAGAAGGAAAATACCCCCATTTATTTCCATCGCTATATCTGGAAGAACCATCTGCACGGAATGATGCTGTAAAGAGATACCTATTGTCAAAGCCGTAGTTCACCCTCCCCAAATAACTGAGTAAAACTGAATTGGAATAGCCAGAAGTTGGGACCCCCGGAATCTCTGCCGCCCCCAGATTATCAGTTTCATAAAGATCACTTAGGAATCCTGCTCCGCTTACTGCCAGAAACTTGGTAGTAAAGTCCTGATAGGTAAATCCTGCCAATATGTTTAAGTCATGTTTTTCGTTGAACACATCTGCATAGGTGATGGTGTTTTCGTTTAGCCGGCTTACATACTGGCTTGTAGTTATACTGGCATTTCCATTGCTGTTGATGAAGTTTCTACTTCTATAGGTATCCGTTCTATCATCGCGGTTTTCAATCCCTCCTGATATTTTAATAGTCAGCTCAGGAATAGGGCTATAACTGACAGCGGCATTGGCCAGCACTACATTGGCAGTGATTACAGTGGACTGTTCATTGATGAAATACAACGGATTGATCAAGTCTGGGGACACAAAAGGAAAATCATCCGCAAGATTATTGATAGTGCCATCAGGTAAGTATGGGGCTGATAAAGGAGAGGCAACCAATGCTGCCCCGATCATGCTTGCTCCCCTGGATCCGCCCTCACTATCTCTTCGGGCGGTGACCAACTTGCTAAGTGTACTATTAAAATCCACTTTGAATTTATCGCTTATCTTGTGGTTTACAGTGGAACGCAGTGAGTACCTGTCATAGTCAGATCCTTTGATGATACCGTCCTGTTGGAAAACACTTCCTCCCAACAAGAACTGAGTGTTTTCACCCCCACCTGAGACACTCACTGAAGTGTTTTTGATTGGAGCTTGCCGAAAAACTTCATCTTGCCAGTCCGTTCCCTCTCCAAAACCAGTTATCTCAGCATCAGTGAAATAAGGCTGCAAACCATCATTCTCAGCTTGAATATTCATCAAGCGCCCATACTGGGTACCATTCATCAGGTCTAGCTTCTTCCTGAGACTTTGCATACTGTACGCTGCGTCAAATTCCACAACCGTACCCGATCCACTTCCATTTTTGGTAGTGATCAATACCACACCATTTGCGCCTCGGGATCCATAGATAGCCGTAGCTGAGGCATCTTTGAGGATCTCTATACTAGCTATGTCAGCGTTATTCAGGTTGGTTGGATTTCCTGAAAATGGAAATCCGTCTATGACATAAAGTGGATCATTATCACCCTGAATAGAGTTGGCCCCACGGATCCTTACAGAAACACCTCCACCGGGAGCGCCGTTATTCTGGATCACCTGTACACCTGGCGCACGGCCATTCAGAGACTGTAATACATTGGATGTGGGAAAAGCATTCAATTCATCTCTATTTACCTGGGCGACGGCCCCCGTAAGATCGGCTCTTCTTGCAGACCCATAGCCTATCACTACCACTTCATCCAACTCCTTGTCATCACTATCAAGTGAAACATCAATTATCGTCTCGTTCCCGAGCTTAACCTCCTTGGACTCAAAGCCCAGAAACGAAAACACCAGCGTGACATCATTACGACCCGCTGGTATATCTATCGTGTATTTACCAGAATCATCGGAAATCACTCCGATATCTGTTCCTTTGATCTGCACTGCCGCTCCTGGCAAAGGATTGCTATCTGAATCTGTAACCGTGCCTGATACCGGGTTTTCAGTGTTGGTCGCTGATGGAGCAGGGATTGTGTCCCTTTGCGGTACTGGATCCTGGTAATAGCCCTCCCGGCTATTTCTTGCCATTGACTCCAGGGATAATCCCAAAGTCAAACAGGCCAGGAAAATTAAATGTGAGATTTTCTTCATAGTTGGTCAGTGGAAATAAAACAATGATGGATAACTGCGTACTTAACAATGCCAACTATTATTCCAGTAGAAAAAGGTGTTTAACAAAAATGCTTTGTCTAGGCTGTTTCAAGCATTTTTGAGCATAAAGCAAGCCCGTCCAAGAAAAAGAAACTACTTAACCTAATGATTCAAGCGACACAATGAGGAGTATTATCCTCATTGTGCCCCCTGTTTATTGTTTAAAACACCCTTCTAACAAGAGATTATTATCCCTCTAAACAACGTGATGCTTAACCATGTGTACAATCATATAAAAACATATATAAATCGAGGTGTGGCAACTCAAAAGTGTCACTAGATGTGATACTCCGGACACGGTTTCCGCTTAAATGACAGCGTTTAGGCAGAGAAATCATTCCCTCTAGCCGCCTACGACTTCCCCTCCATTCACATGAATAAACTGCCCTATAACATAAGAGCTATCCTCACTTGCCAGAAAAACATACGCCGGTGCCACCTCACTAGGCTGGCCAGCTCTTCCTAATGCAGTATCCTGGCCAAATTCTGTCACATCATCGAAGGTAGCAGGTATGAGAGGAGTCCAGATCGGGCCAGGAGCCACACCATTTACCCTGATTTTATCCTTTGCCAGCATCAATGCCAGTGATCGTGTAAACCCGACAATTGCACCTTTGGTACTGGCATAGTCCACCAGGTGTTCGCTTCCCCTATAGGTGGTCACTGAGCTTGTATTAATAATGACATCCCCAGCTTTCAAATGGGGGATTGCCAACTTTGCTAAATGAAAATAAGCAAAAATATTGGTTTCAAATGTCTCATGAAGCTGCTTCGTTGTGATGGAAGTGAGCTTATTCTTGGGGAATTGCACAGCAGCATTGTTTACTAATATATTAATCCCACCTAATTCATCCACGCATTGTTTTAATGCTTTTTTACAAAAGCTTTCTGACTTGAGATCGCCCGCGATGAGCAGACATTTTCTCCCTTCCTTTTCTACTAATTTCTTGGTGTCTTCTGCGTCTTTATCCTCACTTAGATAGATGATAGCAACATCTGCTCCTTCTCTGGCGTAATGAACCGCCACACTTTTTCCGATCCCACTGTCGCCTCCTGTGATCAGGGCGATTTTATTCTTCAGTTTTCCGCTCCCTTTATATCCCTTTCTGATCACTTCAGGCACAGGTTTCATTTTGCTCTGCTGCCCGGGCAGCGATTGGCTTTGGTCTTTAAATTCAGCTGGTTTTTTCATGGTTTGAGTGGGTTAGTTTAAGTGTATTGTGACTTAGGAATTGCGAAGAGCAGAGATCAACTCTTTCTTTGTCATTTTACTTCTACCTTCTATTCCTACCTGTTTGGCTTTATCATATAATTCCTGTTTTGATCTATCTTCGTACTTATCGGCATTGCCACCTTTTTTGCCCGAATCGGGAGTATTTGCAATACGTGCGGCTTTGGTTTTGCTCATACCTTCTCTGCGTAGAGCTTCGTATTTTTCATCATTTTTGATCTGTGGGCCATGGTCTTTTGTCATGATTTCTATGGTTTAGAGTTAAATTAAAATGGTTTTGGTCAATTCTGCTCACCAGATCCATGCGTTGTAAAACTAATTGGGCAAGCAGGTATTGGATATTATTAACTCATAAAAAATGCCGAAACTGAAGTCTTGGATTTTCAAACTCCCATGGACTTCCTCCCGGATAGATAGTCTTATAGTCAGGTTAGCTTTATCAATAAAAATTCCCGGGTATTCAAAATTTTAAGTCCTCACCAAATTCAGAAAATATAAGCTCAAGAATTCGGGGTCTGCAAAAACAGAACCCGACTTTATCTGGAGGTGGAATTAAATGAAAAGTTCAGCTATTGCTTCGGTCTTGAATACCTCATCTCGCCACGTGTGTTGATAGCTCCTTAAAAACAGTGTCCCCCAGAGATTTTTAAAACTACTCGTATCTCAAGGATTCGATAGGATCCAGTTTCGAAGCTTTGAAAGCAGGAAAATATCCGGACATCAAGCCTACTAAAATACAAATCAAAAAGGCAACGAACATCCAAAGCCAGGGGATCAGGAATCCTCCCACTCCAATTACGAGAGCGATTACATTGCCGATGGAAATGCCTAATAAGACACCCATGGCGCCACCCAAGATACAGATCATGATGGCTTCAAGAAGAAACTGCTGTCTGATTCTCAGCGGGGTAGCTCCCAGTGCTTTACGAATCCCTATTTCCCTAGTTCGCTCAGTCACAGATACAAGCATGATATTCATCAGCCCTATTGACGCTCCCAACAAGGTGATAAAGCCAATTCCGAAACCGCCCATGCGAAGATAACCCGCTACTTCTTCAAGACTTTCTGCCACTGACTGGCTTTTTGTCAAATCAAACGAATCTTCCTGCGCCACCCGGTCTTGACGGATCTCTCTCATCATACCTACGGCTTGTCCCATTTCATAATCTATCCGCTCCGGACCGGAGGCCACCCCAGTGATGTTATAGTTGAAATTGCCTGATTTATCCAGACGGCTGGCATTTTGAATAGGGAGCAAAATCTGCCTGTCTGCCCCCGAATCCTGTCCCACACCCCCTTGCTTCTCCAGCACTCCCACAATGGTATAAGGACGTCCAAGGATTGTGATTTTTTGGTTTAACGGCTCCTCATTGCCCTCGAAAAGTGTAGTGCTGAGTTCCTTACCGATGATACATACATTATATCCGTTCTGTATCTCCATGCTGGTGAAATTACGCCCGGTCTCAAGCTTCATGGCTTTGATGCTTAAGTAGTTTTCATCGCCACCACGAACTCTCACATTCGGATTGGTTGTCTTAGACCCACGCTTGATTTCTGCTGCTCCAGTGACAGATACAAATACCGTTGAAATTCCTACACTGTTATATTTTTCCTTGAAACTCATGACTTCACGGTAAGTCAGCTTAGGATAGCTTTTTTCCGTTTTACCGTCCTGAATTGCCCTTCCTCCACTGAACCCTTTGTTTCTGATATCGAAAGAATTTGCTCCCAAACCAGAAAAACTATCAGCTATTTGTGTCTTGATTCCATCAATGGCCGTAAGCATGCCTACAAGCGAGGAAATACCTATTGCAATGATAGCTCCTGTTAGAATTGTCCGTAAAAGATTTACTTTTATGGATCGCACAGCTTCACGTACGTTTTCGATCAGATTCATAATATGTTCGTAATGGAACGGGTTTACGGCGACAATACGCCTATACTATCCAAGTATAAATAATTACTTGTGAAATGACTATTTGACAAGAAAAATTAACTCAATTCAATGCATTCTATCTCCTCGGACTCCCATATTCTCCAATACATCCGCTTCAAACGCCAGCCATTCCTGCCATCTGTTGTTTACTAAGTCGGGATTTTGATATCTTCTTGCCAGTTCTATAAAAGTCACATAATGTCCCGCTTCAGAAATCATGAGCTCGTAGTAGAATTTCCGAAGTTCTACATCATCCAGACTAACAGACAGTAACTTAAATCGCTCACAGCTTCTAGCCTCTATCAGTGCGTTCATCAGCAGCTGCTCAGTAAGCTGCTGCATTCTACTCCCTCCTTTTTTCACAAAATTGGCCAGCTCGACCACATACTCGTCTTTCCGCGGAAACCCAAACTTCAGATTCCTCTTCCGAATCTGCTCCAGTACACGCTCAAAGTGACCCCACTCTTCAGCAACTATCGGAGTAAGGGTATCCACCAATTCATCAAGATCATTAAACCTCAATATCAAACTGATGCAAGATGAAGCGGCTTTCTGCTCGCAGTATGCATGATCCGTCAATATATTTTCCAATTGCATCTCCGCTATGCTTGCCCACCTGGGGTCAGTGGGTAGTTTCAGATGCAACATTTTCTGTCTTGTACTTTCCTCCCAACCCATTTTTAATCAAATAAATACCAAGTTATTCCCAAATCAATGAAAGACTTATAACCGGTGTAATCCGGAGTCACAAAATAACCTTCTTCCTTCATCAAACCACTATTGAGGTGATTGTATTTGAGTAAAACCCGGGTACGATGGATCCTGAAATCCAGAAAAACATCAGCTACAGGATACGCATATACATTGAAATCATTCTGAAGATAAAATTGCTGCGTACCGACAAAATAGGCCTCAGCATAATAATCTGAATGGTACCTGACATCTATACCCATCTGTACATACACATTTTCATTAAACATCGGACTGTCAAAGTAAAACCTAGTGTTCCCATAGAATTTCGGGATCCTGAAGTTATCGCTTGATTCACCGGTGATCTGCGTAAAGATCACTTCCATGTCCCACTGGAATTTCTGACCAACACGGATACTCGATCGCACTGCGGGAATCAACATAAATGCCTCGCCTGGGGATTGTTCAGCTTTCCTTTCTTCGTTAAAAAACACATAGTTGTTCACCCGGTTGATCGTAAGGGAAGGCCTAAGCTTTATTCTATTAAAATCGACTTTAAAAACTCCCCGGATTTGATCCACACCTATATTATTGAAATCGTTTTCCCACTGATAAAAATTCCCATAATACATCTGCTGCATGGCTGTGGGTTTGTACACAGCCTTGGTATAATCCACTTCTAGCCAAGGTGAGATGAATAAGCCATGAAGCCTGAATGCTCCTGGGATCAGATATTCTCCATCTGCGCTGATAGACCACTGCTCAGATATTTTTCCTATCAACTCTCCTCCTAGATAGACCTCATTGAAGTTGTTCTTCCTCCCGTCCGGATAAAATGTACTTTGCATCCTCCCCGCACGAAACTTGGCATGAGCATTATAGTAGAATCCTCGAAAACTACCCTTGAATCCCACTTCATTGCCCCATTCTTTGAAATCACTGTAGTTTCTGGTAGTGTCCCCTTGGGTATTCTCAGTCGTAGCATTGAGACGGGTGCTGGGATAATAAAGTGAATCACGACTGGTCAATGTGGCAGACAATGTAAAGTGCTTGTTCTTTTGGTCAAAAATATGGTACAGCTGCAACTCATCCCGCACACTATACTCATGATAAAACCTATACTCCTGGCGAAGGTCACTGGCCTGGGTATTGCTCAACCACACCTTGGCATCTTCATAAGTGAAATAAACCGAAGTACTATCTTCCTCTGGGGGTATGATCCCGCCGATTTCGTTTACTTTATGTAGCATCCTGGAAAAATTCCCCAAAAACCAATACTTCCCATTTTCGGAGCGGTAGTTGGTATGCATAGAATAGGAATTCTGTACCGTCATATTATCATCACGGGCATTAGGGTTGAGTGTCTTACGTGCACGGATGGTATGAAAATCAAACCCTACGTTCCACCGCGGGTTCACATTCCGGGCAAAGGCTATATCCAGCATATTCCGCTGACCTCCACCAAAGAAAGCGGACATCTCCGTGAAGGGGGACTTGGTATCAAAATACTTGTTATCCTCAGGGGCATGGAAATATAAATCATAAGCAGAAAATCCCGCTCTGGTGCCGATCACATCTGGAATCTCATAGAAAACCGGTTTGGCGGCACTCCCAATATTCCCGAGATCCTGATATTTCCAGCCACTTTTGGCCACAGGATCATAGTTGTGGAAATTATTAAGCGCAGTATCCTGAGGATAAAGAATCAAGTTGTTCCTCTTAATATCTTTTTCGTAAAAGAAAAGGCTTGTTTTGGGGCCATATACCATACGGGTGCTATCATCGAGTAGGGATTTCCTGATAGTAGTCTCGCCTTCTTCCTCCTCGTTTAGCTCCCCTTGCTGATTCTGACGGGGTTGCGGCACGGTACGCTGCGCCAAAGCAGCCTGCCCACACGCCATACTGACTAATATTAGATACCAGAGTAATCGTTTATTCACTTAGAGTTTGCCTTATTGAAGACCTTTTGATGGATCAGTTGTACCAAAGTTAGCTTATCAGCATCTGAAAAAACCACCTCTATTGGCAGCACAAAAATCGGAATTTCTTCCAGAAAACCTTTGGGCGCATGGGATTTAACTTTCACAGCATCTTTTTCCGTCGTTAGCACAACGGGATTTTGACGGCCATGTTGCCTAAATATTGTCCTAATGTGCTCAAAATCACTTCCGCCATAATCATAGTGGTCCGGATAGCTCACCACCTGAAGCAAATTAAACCTATTATCCACGTAGTCTATAAGGGGCTGATCATTTGCCAAGCCGGTCAGCAGTATAATCTGTTCTGAAAACACTGCTGATTTCATCATCGGAAATGGTTCCCCATAAGAAATTGAGGAAAAAAGCACGAAGGCAGCGGAATTGCTGTATGCAAACACATTGTCTTTTATTTTATTCCTTTCTGAATCGACCAATTCCTCGGGGCACTTTGAGACAATAATTACATCAGCCCTTTTCGCACCAGTCCTACTCTCTCTCAATCTGCCCATAGGCAAGATAAAATCCAAGAAAAATGGCTTCTGATAGGTAGTAAGAAGAATATTCAAGTCACCGACGACATAGCGATGCTGGAAGGCATCATCCAAAATGACGACTTCAGGAGAATCCGGACCCACGGCAATTTTCCCCAGCGAGCCCACCCTGTCTTCTCCTACGTAAACATTTATCCGCTCTCCAAATTTCTGATAAATCTGATAAGGTTCATCGCCGATCATCTCTGGAGAAGACTTCGAGGAAGCTTTGATAAAGCCTTTGGTCTTCCTCCCATAGCCCCTACTCAAGGTGGCTACTTGCTTCTCTTTATTTAGATGTCGGATCAGGAATTCCACCATCGGTGTTTTCCCTGTACCCCCTACACTCAGGTTGCCGACTACTATACAGGGAATCGGGGATAATGTACTTGCCAGCCAACCTTTATCGAAAAACCAATTTCGAAGAGAGGTAGCGAAACCATAAAGTAAGGCAAAAGGATAAAGCAAAAAAGCGTACCAGCGCATTCCAGAATTAGTATTTTTGACCAAATAAACAGAAAAAATATGGGATACAAGATCAGTGAGGTGATTTCCTATCTAGAACAAATTGCCCCTCCGACCTATCAGGAGTCATATGACAACGCTACTCTGATCACAGGAAATAGAGATGCGGAGGTAACAGGTATTGTGTGTACACTTGATTGCATAGAAGCCGTAGTGGCTGAAGCCATAGGACTGGGAGCCAACATGATCGTGGCCCATCACCCGATAGTTTTTAAGGGTGTGAAAAGTCTGACTGGGAGAAATTACGTGGAGCGGACAATCATCAAAGCAATAAAAAATGACATAGCCATCTATGCAATACATACCAATTTAGACCACGTATCCCATGGTGTGAACAAGCGGATCTCAGATAGACTCCAACTGAAGGACACAAAGATCCTACAACCAAAAAAACAATTGCTGAGTAAATTGGTGTTTTTTGTGCCTGAACCAGAGAAAGACAAAGTCCTACAGGCAGTTTATTCCGCAGGAGCCGGCAGGATCGGAGAATACTCAGAATGCTCCTTCCAAATAAAAGGCACAGGCACCTTCACTCCGTCGGAAAAAGCAAATCCAACCTTGGGTGAGCCGGGAAAAGCGCAGCAGGAGAAAGAGGTGAGAGTGGAAGTGTTGGTAGCAAACCACCTACTACCGAAGGTCTTACGCAAAATGAGGGCAGCCCATTCCTATGAGGAGGTGGCATATTACATACAAAGTCTTGAAAATGAGAATCAAGAAGTAGGGGCAGGAATGATAGGAATCCTTTCAGATGAAATGGGGAGTGAGGAATTTTTGGATTATTTAAAGGCCAAAATGAACTTGGAGGTGATAAAGCATACATCATTGATTGCCCGCAAAATAAAAAAAGTAGCTGTATGCGGTGGTGCGGGCATATTCCTGCTTGGAGATGCCAAGCGTGCGGGAGCAGACATATTTGTGACTTCTGATGTGAAATACCATGAGTTTTTCGATGCTGATGGAGCATTAATTCTCTGTGACATCGGACATTATGAGAGTGAAATTTTCACAAAAGAATTACTACACGAGTTTTTGTCACAAAATTTCCCTAATATTGCACTCTATTTGACAAAAGTAGTTACAAATCCCTCATCCTACCGATAGTACATGGAAAGTACAGTAGCACAGAAACTCGAAGCTATTCACAACCTTCAACTTTTAGATTCAAAACTAGACGCGATTATCAAAGTACGTGGAGCTCTTCCAGAAGAGGTTCAAGACTTAGAAGATGAGATTGCCGGCTATGAAACTCGTTTGGAGAAATTTCAAAGTGAAATAGATTCTTTTGAGAACGAAATCAAGGCGCTTAAGGAAAGCATCAAAGACTCTGAGAAACTGATCAAGAAATATCAGGAGCAGCAGATGAATGTTCGCAATAACCGCGAATATGATGCAATCACCAAGGAGCTGGAACTTCAGGATCTAGAGATTCAGGTTGCTAAAAAGAAAATTTCTGAAGCTGGATATAGAATAGACCAGAAAAAAGTGGACTTGGAGGAGTTAAGTGCCGTGAAGAAAGATCGTCAGAAAGATCTTGATCAAAAAAACAATGAACTAGCCTCTATTGTAACGGAAAGTGAATCTGAAGAAGCAAAGTTGAACGCAGACCGTGAGAAAGCAACCAAGAAAGTGGATGAAAGGCTTTTGAAATCCTATACCAAAATCAGAGCCAACGCCAAGAATGGCCTTGCTGTGGTAATGGTAAAAAGAGGCGCTTGCGGAGGTTGTTTCAACACTGTACCGCCACAGCGTCAGGCAGACATACGTGAAAAGAAAAAATTAATCGTTTGCGAACATTGCGGTAGAATCCTGGCAGGCGTAGAGGATGAGGTCATCGATGAGCCTACTCCAAAAAAGAAAAGAGCTACTAAAGCTAAAGCTTGATAAAAACGCTAAGTCATCATAAAAAAAGAAACCCTGAACTTAAAGTTTAGGGTTTCTTTTTTTTAAAGTTTTTTTTGCATTCTACATGTTAATTTCTCTATATTGAGAGCTATGAAAAGTCTTGGAATCCTAGTTGTCACTTTATTTCTTTCTCTTTCAGTTTTTGGCAAAGAGTCAGAACCCAAAACTTTTTTGGTAATATTCAAATCAAAGGAATTAAAATCGAAGGACACCTCCTTGAAGGCCATCGAATCACAATTTTCTACCGCCTATAAAACCAGGGCTTATTCCGGAAACTCGGAACTGGCGTTGATTATCGATATCCCAAAATGCGATTTTGATGCGTGCTTTCTTGGCCAGTTTCTCATCACTTCAGGAAAGGGCATAGATATGCAACTTCAGGATATCGCATTTCGTGTGGTGGATATGACTGCCAACAAAAAATCCCTGAATACCTTTCTGACTGCTTTTGAAGAAAATCAAAAACGGGAGAAAAACGAAAAAAGAAATCCTACACCAGCTCCCTGAGATGCTCGGTATCGTTTCTTTTCAATATTTCAAAAGACCCATCCGCTTTTTCTTCGATTAGGTATAAACACAGGTTCTTGTGTTCAAACATATCCATGTGACACAGATCCTGCTTCATAATCAAGCTTAAGAAGATACGCATCGCTCGTCCGTGCATACACACCAAAATCGTTTCTCCCGTCCCTGCAATTATCGTGTTTATCCCTCTTTGCATACGCTTCGCCACGATATTAGGACTCTCTCCCCCAGCTATGCAGTAATCCAAGTTTCCTTGCTGCCACTGCTTCAGCATGTGCTGGTAATACTGGCTTTCCTCTGGGGACATTGGCAACCCTTCGTAATCCCCCCAGGAAATCTCGTTGAGATCAGTAGTGGAAACCGCCGGAATGCCTAAATCCAAAAACGACTGAATGGACTGCTTTGTACGCTGAAGCCCCGTATAATAAATCTGATCAAAAGGAATGTCTTTATACGCTTCGAAAAATGCCGCCGCCTGTTTTCTGCCGTTTTCATTGATAGGCGCATCTATTCCACTGCCTTGTACCACTCCTTTTAAATTATAATCTGTCTGTCCGTGTCTAACGAGGTAAATTTTTTTTCGATTCAAGATTCTCTATTTTTGTCTGCACCCCAAAGAAAACCCATTTACTTTAAAATTTCATGGTATTCATCCAAAAGCCTTCATTGGATCAGCTCAACCAAAATGGAAAAAACACAATGACTGATCATTTGGGAATTGTTTTTACTGCTGTTGGAGATGATTACCTGTCTGCCCAAATGCCGGTTGATGAACGAACAAAACAACCCATGGGATTGTTGCACGGAGGAGCGAATGTAGTGCTTGCCGAGACCCTCGGAAGTGTGGCCGCTTCACTCACTATAGACCTGCACAAACAAGTCTGCGTTGGGTTGGAGATAAACGCAAATCACCTGAGAAGCGTTAAATCAGGAACGGTCACTGGCACCACCACTCCTATCCATATCGGGAAAAGCACACAGGTCTGGGAAATCAAAATCACAAATGAGCAAGGTCAACTCTGCTGCATCAGCCGGATTACCATGGCTATTTTAGACAAAAAGTAATGCACACACACGTAGCTACCAATCATACAAAAACCGGAATTCTACAACTCCTGGTTCAGCTAGGACTAACCTCAGGTGGTTCATTTGCCCTCTGGCGAAAACCAAAATCCAACACTGTTGAAATCGTATTGGATGACACATCAGAACCCATAAAAGTTGACCTTAACATAGAAGAACTGGAGCCTGGGTTTATTGTGCATCCATTCGCTGATCAGTTAGATAAAAAGGCCTTTTTCATTAAAGCCAACAAGTACTTCTCCTTTCAGCTGGATACACCTCTTACATCTGATGAACTCCCAGAATGGGCAAAAGTCCAATTAAGCAACCAGGAACGACTTTCTCCCCAGGATATTCGGGATGAATTGGCCAGCCGTACACCCCACTATACCCAATCTTCCAAAATCAGTGAAGAAAAAGAACATTTCATACAGCTGGTCAATAAAGCTATACAGGCTATCCAGGAAAACCAGTTGGAAAAAGTCGTGCCGGCAAGAACAAAAACGATCCCAATCCCTACTGATTTTGACCTGAGTCGCACCCTTTTGAGTATGATGGAAGCCTACCCAAATGCCTTCATCAATTTTTTCCACTTACCGAATGTAGGAACTTGGATCGGAGCCTCTCCCGAAACCTTGATAGAAACCGAAGGGGACATATTTACGACTATGTCCTTGGCTGGCACCCAAAAGGCAACAGGTGATAATCCGCTTAAATCAGTGGCATGGACACAAAAAGAAATTGAAGAACAAGCCTTGGTCAGCAGATATATCGTTTCCTGTTTTAAAAGAATCAGGCTTCGTGAATATGAGGAGCACGGACCTAAAACAGTGGTAGCAGGCAATCTGCTGCACTTACGATCTGACTTTAGAATCAACATGCAGGAGACTGGCTTTCCCAGACTAGGGTCTATTATGTTAGGCCTCCTCCATCCCACATCAGCTGTTTGTGGTATGCCCCGGAAAGAAGCCCATGATTTCCTTCAGAAATATGAAGGATTTGACCGTTCATTCTTTTCAGGCTTTTTGGGGCCGGTAAACGTCCATGGAAACACCTCTATTTATGTCAACTTGAGAACTGCTAGCCTGGATAATGAAGCTACACTATATGCCGGAGCTGGCGTGACAGAGGATTCTGATCCTGAAAAAGAATGGGAAGAAACAGAACTCAAATGTCAGATCATCGGTAAATTCATCCAAAACCCAAGCACTTGATACTTCAATCTGTAGTCGATCTCGTGGCGATCTGCGCCAAAAAAGGCATCCAAAACGCGATACTTTCACCAGGCTCACGCTGTGCCCCACTCACGCTCGCTTTTGCAAGACATCCACGGATCCATACCCGCACGATCTCTGACGAACGCTCAGCCGCATTCATAGCACTGGGCATGGCACAGCAAATGGAAGAACCTGTGGTATTGATATGTACCAGCGGATCAGCTGCCCTGAATTATTATCCTGCAGTAGCGGAAGCTTTTTTCCAGCAAATCCCTTTACTCATCTTGACCGCGGATCGCCCGGCAGAATGGATAGATCAGTACGATGGGCAGACGATTTTTCAGCAGGAAGTGTACGGGAAGCATGTGAAAAAGAGTTTTCAGCTACCTGATTCAGATACATTTTCCGACCAGAGCTGGCATAGTTCCAGGATTGTGAATGAAGCAATTAATCTCGCCACGCAATTTCCTGCTGGCCCCGTGCATATCAATATACCACTTCGCGAGCCTTTCTATCCAGAAAAAGGAGAAGCATTCGATTTTCCTGAAAAGCCAAAGGTTTTTAACTTAGTGAAAAGCAAAACCTTACCGACTGAGGAATCCCTCATCAAGCTCAAGAGCAGGCTGGAAGTTGTTCAGAAAATACTGATTGTCCCGGGTCAGCAAAGGCCTAATACACAAATTCAAGGCATTCTAGACCAACTCAGCAAAAATCAAAACGCTGTAATAGTCACAGATACGATCAGCAATTTACAGTCTGATCAAACAATTTCATCCCACGACCATTGGCTGGGAAATCCTGAAATTTCAGAGACGTTACAACCGGATCTGGTAATCAGTTTTGGCAAATCGGTTATTTCTAAGTCCCTCAAGCTTTTCCTTCGCAAGACACAGGCATCCCATTGGCATATACTGGAAGATGGCAATGCAAAGGACACCTATCAGAGATTGACCAGAAACATTGAATCTGAACCCCTGTTTTTTCTCAACTGGCTCAATGAGAATCTCGGAAACCAAAACTCTAAATACTACCAGACCTGGCATTCTCTTGAAAAGACAGTTTCTGCCAATCTGACCCAAATCTTACAGAGAGAAGCCTTTGGAGAATATGCTGCTTTGGCTAATTGTCTGGGTAAAACCCCACTCCTATCCAAAATCCACGTTGCCAACAGCATGCCTGTCCGCTATTTGAATTTGCTGGGAAAGAGAAATCAGGAGGTGATCTGTAACAGAGGAACCAGCGGCATAGATGGATCCAATTCCACGGCTGTGGGTTGTACTTTTACCACCAAGGAAATCGTCACTCTGATCACTGGTGACATGGCTTTCTTCTATGATCGCAATGCTTTTTGGCACAATTACACCATGCCCAATCTTCGGGTGATATTGCTGAATAATCATGCTGGAGGAATCTTCCGATTGATCGATGGCCCTGCAAAACAGCCAGAATTGGAGGAGTTTTTTGAAACCAAACAAAAGTTATCCGCTCAGCACTTGGCCACAGAATTTGGATTTTTCTATTCCAAAGCGGTGAATCATGAAGAACTGGAGGCTTCGCTGATTGACTTTTACTCTGATTCCCTTCATCCTAAAATCCTGGAAATCGAGACTTCCAGTCCAAAAAATGCTGAGATTTTGAAAGAAGTAAAGGAGAAAATCAAGATTGTAATTCAGCAGCAAAAGTAGAATCGGGAGAACTTCTTCTCCCGATTTTAATTATACCCCATATCAAAAATCCAAGTTCACCGATCTCAAACATCGTAAGAGGAATCAAACCAAAAAGAACTCCAACTACTGAGAAAATCAATATCCCAGAAACTATTCCCAATCCACCTAAAATCTGAGGGATATTCGACCAAAGGTTTTTATAACATAGAAATCCTGCCCCTATAAATCCATAGCCTAAACCAAAAGTGCCCAGCTTAATGATGTAATAATCTTCAAGCTTGAAACTTGAAGTTGCCAAAGAAATCAGGTCAATTGAATACCACACGCCATTTGCAATCAGCATCACCCAAAGGGCGATCTGAAGCACCTTGTTGGGAAACGCCACTGCCATTTTGATCAATCCAAAAAGGAATAAAGAAAAGGTAATCAGAACCCCTGCCTTCACTAAGCCAAAAGTTAAGGGATTGGTATAACTTCCTTCCATCCACTCGATTTCCATAGTGATATCAAAATAGCTCAAAAAGAAATAGATCAATCCTGCACCAAAACCAGTGTATAACCATGGTATTAATGACTTTGGATAATCAGGAGAGTTCTCAGCTTCTATGTTTTCCATCTTTGCTCCCAACGCTTCAAAAAGCGCTTTAATGGTATAACTCCTCGGAGTCACCTCCCCTGCTTCGATGCGCTGGATCGTCCGCACATTCAGGTTGCATAGCTCGACCAACTCCTCCTGAGTCAGTCCTTTTGCTTTTCTCATTTCAGAGATTTTCTTGCCAAGTTCCGGTTGTTTCATTGTGTGTATCGTTTGATTTACCATGGCAATTTCTGGGATTGGACTTAGACTTAGGACGAATCGGGCTCGGATTTGACCCGACATTTACCCGACAATGTAGAAAAAATAGCTCTATAAATCCTAAAAGGCCATTTACAAAAAAACATCCCCACTTTCATAGAGATGTCTTTATAGAATCACTACTTTTTTTTTAAAACAAACGCAACATATCATCCCGGATAGATCTGTTCGGGAGAATGAAACCTACCGAAACTTCATGGCTGCTGAAGTTTCTTTGATTGGAGCCTTTGAGTCCATAATCAAACACGTAGCCTACCCTGATCTGATCCAAAAAGTAAAATTTGATCTGCCCTATCAGGGAAGAAAAATCTTGCTGGACTTGCTGGTCATTGTTCCAGGGAAGTTTCAAGGAAGTACGATATCCAGCCCCGAGCCAAAACACATCCATGTACGCAAAAATACCATTCACATCCACTGAGGCAAAATTCTCAAAATCATCTCGGTAAAAGAAACTCGGTACAAAGGAAAGCGTCTCTCCCACGTCGAGCAAAATACCGCCTGTTAGGTTCATCTGAGGCGTAAGGTCTTGTGCAAAACTCGATTCATCTGGCTTCAAGACAGTAGCCAAAGCATGACTGACCGATAGCCCCAGGTAGTTGTATTGGGAAAAGTAAAACATACCGACATTGATATCAGGCTGGATGGAATTATCCAAACCGACTCCCAAAATCGGATCTTCTACATTTCCCGGATCCAACTCTCCCACATCAAAGGTATTCTGCAGAAATCCACCGCCAACTCCAAAACTCAGAAACCGATAGTCACCGAGCCTCAATTGATAGGAAAGGTTTAATTGAGCTCCGGTGGTACTTTGCACTCCGATCTTATCCGAAAATCCCTGGAATCCAATCCCAAGACTAGCGGCAGGAATCGCTCCATCTACTGCTAATCCCATAGTCGTCGGGCTTCCGTCCAGCCCCATCCACTGTCTTCTAAAATAGGCATCTCCACCTATTCCCTGCCTATATCCAGCGTAGGCAGGATTGACAAACGATTGATTGAATAAGTATTGGTTGTACCTGGATGGGTTTTGGGCACGAGCCTCCAAAGCCATCAGAAGCAGACATAAAATCAAAGTATTTTTAAAAATCCCTTTCATAGCATCAATAGATTAAGGTGATAAATCCTGAAAACTGGTATGAATTCCCTTCAAAATCCATTGTGGCCAATTCATAGAAATAGGTGCCTCGCGACAGTCCTGTTCCGCTCCAGTCATTTTGATAGTTCTCTGTCGAGAAGACCGTCTTGCCCATTCTGTCAAAGACTACCAGCTGATTGCTGGCAAAAAGCTCGTTCAACTGCTCTATCCTCCAGGATTCATTGATACCATCACCATTAGGCGTAAATACATTGGGAATCCTTAGCTCAGATTGATTGATCGTAAATACCAATTCATTATTCGAATAGTCCGGATCTGGCGTATCTGAATACACATGGAAGAAGTTTTCGACCAAACCATCCTCAGTGGCTTTCAGCTCGAGGATCAATTCCAAGGTATCTCCCGGACTGATCTCCTCGATGCCCCATGTCAAATACTTATTGGATGAATCATAAGAGATGTCACCTACTTCCGAGGAAGCCCCTTCATAGCCGACCAAATCAGAGAAATAATGATCGACTGCCAATGGTCCGGAACTGACAGAACCAGTATTGACTACATGAATCTTGACCTGGTATTCTTTTCCTTTCAGTACCATCTTAGGCGCACTTTCCAGGTAAATGATCAGATCTGGTGAAAGTATTTCCTTGATTGCCACGGGATCAGTCTGATCACTTACGGCAGGGAAATTTTCGCCCCTAACTGAGGCAAAATTGATCAAGCTTCCCTGCTCACCCAGCACGTCAAAACTCAACGTAAAGCTCACAGATTGACCTGCTGCCAATTCTTCCAAGTACCAGGTGACTTTGGAACTTTGGACTTCTGCTCCAGGAGAAGCACTGGTCAATACCAATTCTTGAGGGAACACATCCTCTATCACCAAATCATAAGCAGGAGACTCACCGGTATTGGTTACGGTGATCTGGTATTCTATGGACTCTCCTGGAGAGATTTCCCCATTGACGCTCTGAGTTTTTTGAATACTGACACCCGTTTGTGCTACTCCATCGACCAAAACTTCTACTGTATTTGAAGATTTCACTTGTTCTGGATCATCGACCAATTTGCCTTCCGCTACATTCGAAATCACTTGAGCGACAGGAGCATCTAGGGATACTTCTGCCAATAAATTCAGTTGAATACTCGCTCCGGATTCCAAGTTCTCGATAATCCAAGTCACTTCATTTTCACCGAGCAGTTGTCCATTGTGGCTGGCTGAAATGAATGTCAAAAATTCATTCAATGGATCACTGACAGTGAGTTGACCTGTGCTTTGATCCGAATCATTTTGGATCGTGATCGTGTAAGTAATCTGCCCCCCAGGCAAGACGGTGCTCACATCTGCATTTTTCGAAATAGAGAAGTTGATTGATTCTTGTTGGCATGTAGTTACATCTACCACCACTGGTACTCTCTCAGAACTGCAGCCAGAGAATAGATCCACTTTTTCGGCAAAGTAAGTTTTGGATTCCAGCAAGGCTGACATCGCGAGTGGCTCTGAAGCATCCTCACTTTCATAATAGTTGAGTTGCTCTTCCTCTCCTACACCTTGTACTACTACTTGTGCCAAAGTAGCTTCGTCTTCCGCACAAAACTCCTGAGTAAACAGTGAAAATACAGGAGGCTCTACGGACCTAACTACTATCTGCCAAACAGCTGCTTCACCAGGCAGATTTTCATCGATGCCGCTGCCTTTAATGGTGACAAAAATCTGGGTATCTCCCAAAATCTGGATCTTGTCATCCTCGATTTTCTGCGTCAACTGCTCATCCAAATAGAAGGTGAAAATCGGGTTGGTGACCGTGGTACTGGAAGCTGTCAAGTCTAGGATTTCTCCCAAACAAACCTCCAATTCAGTCACTTGAATATCCGATGCTTTGGCAGTAGGCACATCTCCTTCTACGATGGTCAAAGTGGCTGTCAGAGTTAGATTTTGATAATTCTCCCCACCATCCAACTTGGCTGTCGCAGTCTGCGATCCTATTTCAGTTCTTGTATTGTTTTCATAGGTGACAGTCACTCCAGCAGGCAGATTTCCGGATAGTTGAATGGATTTCTCAGTGCCATCATAAGTGAAAGTCGCGTCAGTGAAAGTAATTCCTTCAATCGGAAGTTTTTCTCCCGGCTCTTGTTCGCAGGTTTTCAGCACCGCTGTGATCGGCACTCGAGCCGAACCACAGCCTTTCACGGCATCATAGACCTCTGCATAATAAGTTTTGTTTTCCAATGGCGTATTCCAAGCCAAAGGCTCGGTGCTTTCCAAACTTGCATAATATTCCATCGAAGCACCAGGAGTGATCGGCTCGACGACAAAGTCATCCAAGGTCGGCGTATTTTCGGAGCAAAATTCTTGGCTTGACTCTAAGAAAACAGGTGCTTCGACCAGGTTTACTTTGATATCAATAATCGCCGCCTCTCCAGGTAGATTTTCATTGACTCCATCTCCCTTGACTGTGACATAAACTTGGGTGTCTTGGAATACTTCAATTTCCGAGCTTTCTATCATTTGGGTCAAATCTGCGTCAAGGTAGAAAGTGAAAACCGGATTGGCCACGGTAGTCGAACTGGCTTCCAGCGGAACTATCTCTCCAGCGCAGATTTCCCAACTTTCCACCTGAATATCCGATGTAGTGGCGTTAGGGGCTTCTCCTTCCACGATGGTTAGGGTAGCTGTCAGGGTCAAATCTTCATAGTTTTCCCCTCCATCCAAATAGGCTGTCGTAGTCTGTGATCCAACCTCCGTTCGGGTATTGTCTTCGTAGGTGACAGTCACTCCATCAGGAAGATCACCACTAATTTTGATCGTTTTCAGCGTGCCATCATAGGTAAAAGTCGCGTCTTCGAAAGTGATGCCTGTGATGAGGTCCTTGCAATCCGCCGCCTCTAAATCACCTACAAACTTCCACCTGTACTCATCAATCAGCTTTTGGCGAGCTGCTTTTCCCGCACAGAAAGTCAACCCCTCTGCTCCGACCACTACATCCCATTGTACATTTTGAGCGGCCCAACCGATCAGGGTGGCATCATAGTTTTCTTGAGACATTCCCGATCCATCAAAGATACCTTCCATGGATATCGCTTTGGAAATGTTCCAATTGGCAAGGGATTGGTCAAAAGATGTTGCATTTTCAAAAACATTGTTGAGATATTGAAGGTTCTCAAAATCCCAGTTGCCAATAGGTTGATTAAATAAATCAGTTTCTGCAAACATGTAGGAGATATTGTTGACAGAAGACATGTCCCATCTGGAAATATCCTGGTTAAAAATATCTG
Source organism: Algoriphagus sp. AGSA1 (assembly GCF_021390545.1). Taxonomy (GTDB): domain Bacteria; phylum Bacteroidota; class Bacteroidia; order Cytophagales; family Cyclobacteriaceae; genus Algoriphagus. Next base: position 170,190 of record NZ_JAJUWR010000003.1, read on the forward strand.
CAGAATAGAACATATGAGAAACATTAAGAGCGTTGCTCATGTCCCATTGGTCAATTTTGCCATTGAATGATTCAGCATTATAAAACATCTGTTCAAAATTCTCAATGGTGGACACATTCCAACTATTTAGATCCGGTGTGGTCAATCCCGCCGACAGGAATGCAGCAATGGTAGTAAATGCCTCACTTAGGTCTGGCGAGTCAGTGGCAGAAATTTCCAAGTTTCCGGTTTCGTAAAATGCCTGCGACATATCCAGCCATTTCATGCTTCCCCACTGCTTTACTTCCATGAGCTTAGCCTTGTTCTCCGTGGAGGAGATATAAAACCATGTTTTTGGGAATTGGCCAGTGATGGAAACAGTATATCTTCCTGGGTTGAAATAGCGATGAGCCGCTCGTCCCGTGAGCCCTTCTTCTACGGTGCCATCCCCCCAATCAACTGTGTAGTTATAAGCAAAATTTGGGTCTGCGGTGGGGATATAAATTCCTTCGGTTAAGCCCGTAGTCTCCCAAATTGTGACAAAAGCTCCTGGATCTATATCTTGACACTCTTCAGCCAGCTTGTCCCCCACAAAGGTCCATCCGTACTCGTCGATCAACTTTTGCCTGGCAGCTTTGCCTTCACAGAAAGTCAATCCCTCTGCCCCTACGGTCACATTTCGCTGTACTTCTTGTGTCGCCCAGCCTATCAGGGTCGCGTCGTAATTGGCTTGGGACAGAGAAGATCCGCTAAAAATATCCGTCATGTCGGTGACATTACTGATGTCCCAGGAGCCGATATTTTGATTGAGATTGGAATTCTGAAACATCCCACTCATATTCTCAATCGAAGAAACATCCCAACTGGAAAAATCACTAGAAAATCTCGTCCCATTGAACATGTCTTTCGTAGAAGTGACCTTAGAAAGGTTGGGAGAATCAGTTCCACTAAAATTCAAATTAAACTGATCAACTGGACTATGTGCAGGCGTAATTCCTTTGAATAATCCCTCGACACTTTCCCATTCAATGTCACCCCATTGGTGGATTGCCGAAATAATAAATGGATTAGAAGAATTCCAGCTACTCAAGTCCAAAGACTTCATGCCTCTGGAAATGGCAATGGAAACGTCAGAACAACAATAAAAATATCCATTCAACAAGTCGGAATTCTCTTCAAAATACTCCACTCTATCCCCTGTCCAATAGTTAGGATCCTGTCCATAGATATAAGCATCCCAATTGGCAAAAAAATCATCCCCATAAGGACCGATATAAATAGCTCCTCCTCCTTCTCCATCATTGGTGTCATAAGCTGCATATCGATTATATACATAACTAAGAATGAAAGGCTCTCCAAGCTCACTGGTATCGACACAATCATCCGCCAACTGATCACCCACAAAAGTCCACCCATACTCATCGATCAATTTCTGTCTGGCGGCTTTTCCTTCGCAGAAAGTAAGTCCATCTGCCCCTACAGTGACATTTCGTTGAACTTCTTGAGCTGCCCAGCCGATCAAGGTGGCGTCGTAATTGGCTTGGGACATACCCGAACCATTAAAAATCCGATCCATTTTAGTGACTTTGGAAATGTCCCAATCCGCTAAAGATTTGTCAAATGAAACCGCATTTTCAAATGCTCCATAGAGATATTCTACTTTCCCTGTATTCCATTTGCCTATAGGCTGATTAAATGAACTTGCTCCTTTAAAAATCTGAGACATATTAACTACCATTGAAACATCCCAGTTTGAAATATCCCTATTAAAGTTTTCTGCTCCATAAAACATAAAATGAATTTCCTTAGCTAGAGACATGTTCCAACTACCCAGGTCTCCATTGAACAATTTTGCTCCTTCAAATAACCTTGAAAAAAATTGGATCTTTGATACATCCCAATTATTTAGGTCAGAGTTAATCGTTGCTGCTTCTGAAAATGTTCCAATGAGCCCATTGACCAACATACTAAGGTCAGGGGTGTCCTTGGCTCGAATCTCTAAATTTTCGCATTTATAGAAAGCCCACAATATTTCCCTCCACTGGATATCTCCCCATTGTTCTATCGATAAAATCTTTAATTGATTGTTTTCTGTGGACATGTCCATTCTAAGCCCTGGAAAAACTCCAGAAATCGAAACAGTATAAACACCTGGATTTAAATACCTATGGGTTGCATCTCCTCTCAATCCTGATTCCTGGGAACCGTCTCCCCAATCAATCGAGTAGTTGTAAGAAAAACCAGATTTAGTAGTTGGAATTATTATTTCTTCATTAGAAGAGGTAGTGACCCATTTAGTTACAAAAGCCTTTGTTTTATCTTCCTGACACTCTTCAGCCAGCTTGTCCCCCACAAAAGTCCACCCATACTCATCGATCAACTTCTGCCTGGCGACTTTTCCTTCGCAGAAAGTTAATCCCTCCGCACCAACGGTGACATTTCGCTGTACATTTTGGGTAGCCCAGCCGATCAACGTCGCATCGTAATTTTGGGGAGATAGCGTAGATCCACTGAATATGTCAGCCATATCTGTGATCGTACTGATATCCCAATCTCCAAGATTCTCATCAAACTGGGCATCTTTAAACATTCCAGCCAAGGAACTGACCTGGCTCAAGTCCGGCGAATCAACTTGTGACAGATTAAAACGGACTTGAGTTCCGTTAAACATATCCTCCATGCTCTTCCATTGGATATCACCCCACTGAACTATCCTCAGGAATTTATTCCCACTTATTGCACCGGGGACGAGAGAAATACTTTCCAATCCACCTGCAATAGAGATAGTATAATTGCCTGGATCGGAGTACAGCCAACCCTCTCTGCCAATTGCGTCCCAATACATTGTACTACCATCTCCATACTCTATGGTGATATTTTTAGCATCTAAATCGAACTCAACGATGGTTCCTCTCTCAGCCACGTTCCATTCCATCTGAAATGGCTTGTGCTGAGCAAAAGCTCGATTGATGAGAGAAAATCCTAAATTGAGGATTAAAATCAACACCAGAAACCTGAAAACTAGAATTGGACTTACTTTCATATTTTAAGTTATTGCGTCTCTTTGACCTATAGTTTTATATTTCAGACTTATTACCTGACGAAAATCCGCCTTTTCCAACACTCACTAAAATTCCCTTGGAATGGATCCGAAGACAATCTCCATTTAGTTTTTGGCAGTTGCCAATTAGAATCCGGCACAAAAACTCCTACTCAACCGTTTCCAATCATGTAGAAATAATAGGCTCCTTAGGCCATCAAAACCTAGGTAAGTTTTTTTCAAAAGTATCCCACAAGGGCAAAAAAAAATACCCCCATAAATGGGGATATTTCTGGAATTTGAGCATACTAAATTCTATATCAGCCCGTTTTTTATACAAAATGCCACCAATTGAGCGGTGTTTTTACAAGCTGACTTGTACAGCATATTTTTCCGATGAGAGACAATAGTTTCTTCCGAAACAAAAAGCTGATCACTGATCTCCTTTGTAGTCATCCCTTCACCAATCAAGATGATGATCTCTCGCTCACGTTTGGTAAACTTGACGCCCGGATCCCCCTTTTCCTTACCATATCTCTCGGGAAAAACCTCAATCACAAAATTACTATTCTCAGCCGTAATATCTGAAATGGATAGTTTATAAGAATTGGAATCTGTGATATGGGATATATCCACATGAATTCCCATCACCTTCTCCAAGGCTCCCTCCTCATTAGTAGCCAGAGTCACAGTTTGCATTAAGAAAAGTTTGTATGTACCATCCTGAGTCCTTTCCCGGATAGCATAGCTGAATTTATAATTCAGGATATCTTGCGCCGTCAAATTCGCCTTGATAAACTTGGCCACATGGTCTTCACTCGCATACACAAAAGGCATATCCTCGGGATGAAATACATTGAGCAAGCTAGATAAATGGGTACCGGTCAAATCAACACCTATTATTTCTTGAGCTGAAGCGGAACAATAATCAAATGTCAATGAAGCAGAGTCCATCACATAATAATAATAAGGTCCTGGAGTGAAAATTGACCCCAAAACACCTTCAAACTTAGGAATAGGGATCCTGTCTGATCGACTGGCAAGATATCCCTGATGTCCCTTATATAATTCTAGAATGTCTATAGGTTTCTTCATTTGAAAAATAACTTGGTCGCAATTGGATACAGCTTTAAAATAAACTAATTAAAGGAATTAAACTGGATTTTATTCCAAAAAACTAATGACGTTTTATCTTTAAGAACAACAACAAAAACACAACTAATTAATAATCAAATAAATAACCCCAACCTATTTTCTTTAACCAGAAGAGCAAATGCTTGAGTTTATAAAGAAAAACAGGCTCGATTTCAACACGATATTAGATTTTAAAGACTCAAATTAAAGATCTCGGAAAAATTCACAAATGCAATCTGAAGGTAATTTAGGAATCTCTGTCCTTTTGACGACCACAAATTTAATTTGAGCAAGATGAGCAGCCCAACAATAAGAGCAGTACCTATATAGACCAGAATATTGACAGTCTTTTGATTTTTTTATCTATCAGAAAACCGTGAATCCCCTTGTTTCTAAATCAAAGGCAACACCATCCTCAAAGCCGGATTTCGGTTCTCCGCTTTCCAAATGGCCGAAAGTTCTGTGTGCTGAGCTATATTCGGAATCTCCATAAAACGTACATTCAGCTCATATCCTTCTTTGAGAGAAGTAGGCACGATCGCTACACCCATCCCGTTTTCAACCAATCTAAAAATCGTCAGCGCATGGACAGATTTATGTCTGATCTTAGGAGCAAAACCCGCATCTCTACAAATCCCAATGATCTGCTCGTAATAGAGGTTGCTATAATCAGAAGAGAACAAGACAAAAGACTCGTCCCTAAACTGATTCACTGAGAGAAAACCCTTGGCTTCAATTGGGTGGTCTTTTGGCACGACAAGAGAAAAAGTATCCCTAAGCACAACCTTCATTTCCAACTCACTTGGCACAGAAGCCAACCGGACAAATCCCAAATCCAGTTTATCCTTTTCGATCATTTCCACTTGAACCGAATTGCTCAATTCCTCCAAACTCGTACTGATCAAGGGCTGCTGAGCATTCAATCTCGCTAGCAAATCAGGTAAAATCTGGTTAGATGCCGATCCTAAAAAACCTATCCTCAATTCGCCTATTTTTCCTGCCGCGATTAACTTCAGCTGATTTCCCGTCAGCTCAAGATGATTAAGGATAAAATCCACTTCGCCTTTCAGGTAAGCTCCCGCCACTGTCAATTCCACGTGCTTCTGATCCCGCTCAAAAAGCTTCACTTTCAATATCTCCTCCAGCTGCCTGATCTGCCTACTCAATCCAGGTTGCGAAATAAACAAACGGCCCGCGGCTTTTCGGAAATTTAACTCCTCCGCCACTGCCTTGAAATAATTCAGATGTCTTAACTCCATGATATCTTAAAGGTATCATATCATGACAAAATTGATATCAAAAATTATCATTAATGTTAGATATCTTTGCCAAGACCCTAGAATATTTACCCAAATAGCAATGGAAACCTTCAACTACGGAATAGATCACCTAACAGTGGGAAAAGCTATAAAGCTGGTGCGCAAAGAGATCAAAGGGATTTTGAATCCTGAAACCCGGAAAAAGGCAGAAGCTTCAGCCCAAGCGGTAGCCAACATCGCCAAAGGAGAAAAGGCTGTCTATGGTATCAATACAGGTTTTGGACCGCTTTGTACCAGTAAAATCTCAGCAGCTGATACGCAGACTTTACAGGAAAATTTATTGAAAAGCCATGCTGTTGGTTTGGGAGAACCCGTTCCCTTGGAGATTTCCAAGCTGATGCTCGTATTGAAACTCCAGGCTTTGACCCAGGGGTTTTCGGGAATCAGGCTGGAAACCTTAGACCGAATGCTATGGATGCTGGAAAATGAGGTAATTCCCGTGGTTCCTATTCAAGGTTCAGTGGGTGCATCCGGGGATTTGGCTCCACTCTCTCATTTATTTCTGCCTTTGTTAGGTTTGGGAAAAGTGCATTTTGAAGGTACGATCCAAGCTACATCTTCCGTCTATGAAAAGCTGGAAATGACGGCACTTTCCCTTGGCCCAAAGGAAGGTTTGGCACTGATCAACGGTACCCAGTTTATGGCTGCGTATGGTGTGAAAGTCGTGGACCGCTTACATAATCTGCTTGTCCACGCGGACATTACCGGAGCCATGATGATCGAAGGCCTGATGGGTTCGATCAAGCCTTTTTCCGCGGAATTACATCAACTAAGGCCTTTCCCCGGAAATAAGCATGTGGCACAGACTATTTTAAATTTATTGAACGGATCCGAAATCGTCAATTCCCATTTGAATTGTGCACGGGTGCAGGATCCTTACTCTCTGCGATGCATGCCACAGGTTCATGGGGCATCCAGAAATGCCTGGCTTCACCTGAAAGAGGCCATCGAAACGGAGATCAATTCCGTGACGGATAATCCAGTTGTTTTCAGCGAAGACCACACCATCTCTGGAGGCAGTTTTCATGGACAGCCTATCGCGTTGCCATTGGATTATGCCTGCCTTGCGGCTTCTGAATTGGGGAATATTTCTGACAGGAGAATCTATCTTTCCCTCGAAGGAGACACCCCGGGAGTTCCCAAATTATTACTGAAAGAGACGGGACTAAACTCAGGACTGATGATCCCCCAGTACACCACTGCTGCTTTGGCTTCTGAGAATAAAGGGCTTTGTTTTCCTGCCTCGGCTGACAGTATTCCCACCTCCTTGGGACAAGAAGATCATGTAAGCATGGGGTCGATTGGTGCGAGAAAAGCGTTGCGGGTTATTGAAAATGTGGAGAAAATCCTGGGTATAGAGTTGTTTTATGCTGCCCAAGCGATGGATTTCCATGCGCCACTCAAGTCTGGCAAGGTGATGACAGCAATCCACGAACATGTGCGAAAAAGCATCACGCCCGTCATTAATGACCGAGTGATGACCGAGGATATGGAAGCTGCAATAGAAATGATCCAAAGTGGCGAATTGATTGATCTTGCAAACCAAACAGCGAAAGCAGAAGGATTGCCGTTTGAAACAGAGTGGAGTAAAATGTTTGACTATTAAAATTGCCTGCGGAGAAGTATAATTACCCGCAGATTCCCGCAGAAAAAGACGCAGATAGGCGCAGATAGGCGCAGATCATTTGCTGAAATCCGCTAAAAAATCAGCGAAAAGCTGCGGAAAAACCTGAGAGAAATCCTAAAAAAACATGAAATTAATCGGACCAATTACCCAGCTTCTAACTCTTGATAAACTACCACTCAAAGGAGCTTTGAAAGACGAACAACTCGAAATCCTTGCAAATGCAGGAATTTTGGTCGAGGAAAATAAGATTCTGGAGATTGGCGATTACGCCGGTTTACTGACAAAAGCCAATGAGTTGCAGGCGGAAGTAATTCAATTGGAAGGAGATTTTGTCGCGCTGCCGGGATGGATCGATTGCCACACGCATATATGCTTCGGAGGAAGTAGGGCAAAAGATTTTGCCATGCGGAATGCGGGGAAATCCTATTTGGAAATCGCAAAAGCAGGTGGTGGAATCTGGGATACGGTCTCCCAAACCAGAAATCTCAGTCAAGAAGAACTTACCGCGAGAACAGTCATAAATTCGAATCGACACTTGAGCGAAGGAGTAACTACCATTGAGGTAAAAAGCGGCTATGGATTGGACATACGCGAGGAACTAAAAATGCTTAGGGCGATAAAAAAAGCGAACTCAAATACCAAAGCTGATCTGATTCCCACCTGCCTTGCAGCCCATATGAAGCCCAGGGATTTTGAGGGCTCAAAAGAAGAATATCTTCAGGAAATAGTCGAGCAGTTATTCCCTATCCTCAAATCAGATAACCTCACTAATAGGATCGATTCATTTATAGAGCAAAGTGCTTTTTCACCTGATGAGATTAACGGCTATTACCAAAAAGCTAAAGAATCAGGTTTTGACCTCACCGTTCATGCCGATCAATTCACTACGGGAGGATCCGAAGTGGCGGTAAAATTCAGTGCCAAATCGGCTGATCATCTGGAAGCTTCCACTGAGAAAGAAATAGCCCTTTTGGCAAAGTCAGATACGGTAGCAGTTGCACTTCCGGGCGCTTCTATTGGAGTGGGCTGTGCATTTACTCCAGCTAGAAAAATCCTAGATCAGGGTGGCTCGTTGGCCATAGCGAGTGATTGGAACCCCGGATCCGCTCCTATGGGAGACTTGCTGGCACAAGCTTCTATTTTGGCAACATTCGAAAAACTAAGCACTGCCGAAGTATTCTCAGGTCTTACTTTCCGGGCAGCAGCAACTTTGGGATTGGAAGATCGGGGGAAGTTAAAAGCAGGACTTCTGGCTGATTTCAATGTTTTCCCTACTTCTGACTATAGAGAAATTTTGTATCAGCAAGGGAAACTTAAGCCAACCCAGGTCTGGAAAAATGGCATGAAGATTCAAGACTTCAGAACCAAGAACCAAAAGATTTGGCATTCCAAATGAAAAAAGTTTGAGTTTAAAGTAGAGGATTGAAGTACAGTTCAAATTCGTAAATCGCACATCGTAATTCGTAAATTCAATGGTTTTTCAAGAGCAAATATCCCAAGGCATACCTAATATTCTTCCAGCAAAAAAAGAGAGAAATCCTTCCCTTAGCCACGCTCCCAAAAGAAAAGACATTCTTTCCTCAGAAGAAAAAAAACTGGCATTACGGAATGCCCTACGCTATTTTCCGACAGATTGGCATGCGGAGTTGGCTAATGAGTTTTTAACTGAACTGAGCGAATTTGGGAGAATCTACATGTACCGGTTCATGCCTGAGTATGAAATGTATGCCCGGCCGATACAAGAATATCCGGCAAAGTGTAGGCAAGCAGCGGCCATCATGCTGATGATTCAAAACAATTTGGACCCTGCTGTAGCCCAGCATCCTGCGGAACTTATTACTTACGGTGGCAATGGAGCTGTTTTCCAAAACTGGGCGCAGTACCTTTTGGTGATGAAATACCTAGCAGAGATGAGCGAAGAGCAGACTTTACATATTTATTCCGGGCACCCTATGGGGCTTTTTCCCTCCTCCAAAGCAGCGCCGAGAGTCGTCGTAACCAATGGTATGATGATCCCGAATTACTCCAAATCTGATGATTGGGAGAAATTCAACGCACTTGGAGTAACACAATATGGACAGATGACCGCAGGTTCATTTATGTACATTGGCCCTCAGGGGATTGTACATGGAACTACGATTACTGTGATGAATGCTTTTAGAAAAAAACTGGCAGTAGGGGAAACTCCCGCAGGAAAAATATTTTTGACAGCAGGCTTGGGCGGAATGAGCGGAGCACAGCCAAAAGCAGGAAATATCGCAGGATGCATCACTATCTGTGCAGAGGTCAATCCAGCAGCAGCCAGAAAAAGACATGAACAAGGCTGGGTGGACGAATTGATCGAAAATTTGGATGAGCTGGTTATGCGTACCCAGCTTGCCAAGCGAAATAAGGAAATAGTTTCTTTGGCTTTTATAGGTAACGTCGTGGATGTCTGGGAGCGATTTGATAAAGAGGAGATTTTTGTCGAATTGGGATCTGATCAGACCTCGCTTCACAATCCTTGGGCCGGAGGATATTATCCAGTCGGCCTCTCATTCGAAGAGTCAAATCGCTTGATGGCTGAAAACCCTGGATTATTCAAAGAAAAAGTCCAGGAAACGCTCAGGAGACATGCCTCTTCTATTAACAAACATGCAGCAAAAGGAACTTACTTTTTCGATTATGGAAATGCCTTTTTACTGGAAGCATCCCGGGCAGGAGCTGAAGTCATGGCAGAAAACAGCATTGACTTCAGATATCCATCCTATGTGCAGGACATTCTGGGACCAATGTGCTTTGATTATGGATTTGGCCCATTCAGATGGGTGTGCACTTCCGGAAAGGCTGAGGATTTGAGGAAATCCGATCAGCTAGCTGCGAAAGTTCTGAAAGAAATCATGCTGAATTCCCCTGCTTCCATACAGCAGCAAATGCAGGATAACATTACTTGGATACAGGAAGCGGATAAAAACAGACTTGTGGTGGGTTCACAAGCAAGGATTCTCTACGCCGATGCCGAAGGACGGGTGAAGATAGCCAAAGCTTTCAACGACGCCATTCTTTCAGGGGAAATCTCCGCTCCGATTGTGTTGGGCCGTGATCATCATGACGTCAGCGGCACAGATTCGCCCTTCCGGGAAACCAGCAATATCTACGACGGCAGCAAATTCACGGCAGATATGGCGATCCACAATGTGATCGGAGATAGCTTTCGAGGAGCCACGTGGGTTTCTATTCACAATGGAGGCGGGGTTGGCTGGGGAGAGGTGATGAATGGTGGTTTCGGGATGCTGCTTGACGGAAGCGAAAAAGCCGAAAGAAAACTAAAGTCCATGCTATTTTATGATGTAAACAATGGAATTGCAAGACGTGCCTGGGCCAGAAACTCAGGATCTTTGGAGGCTATAAAGCGGGAGATGGATAGAAGTCCGGGGTTGAAAGTCACTTTACCAAATCTGGTGGATGATGAAATTCTAAAATCTGTTTTAGGGTAACACATTCCAAAAGCGGGAATTAAAAAAGTGGAGAAGAAAGGTAATCTGCACAACACACTACAATAACTAATCCTGTTTCTGGAGAAGCAGGATATCTGTAAACTGTGTCCTCCGTGTAAATCTCTGTGTCCACTGCGGTTTACGCAAAAAATAGCTCATAAAACCTCCTCCAGATCCAATTCAAAACCAGCAATTACGCTTGATGTTATTTTGTCTCCAGAAGTAAAAAGCCGGGAGGGCTGAAATTTTCCGTCTACTAACGTATAAATCAATACTGTGCATTCAGACGGATGAATTACCCAGTATTCCCTCACTCCAAATTCCTGATACAGCTCATACTTATTCTGAAGTTCCACCCGGCTATTTCCCGGCGAAAGAATTTCAACAATCAAATCCGGAGCTCCCAAGCATCCCTTATCATCCAGCTTAGAAAGATCACAAATTACAGAGATGTCCGGTTGGACTACGGACTTCACTTTTTCATCTTTAGGATTTTCAGAAAACCTGACATCAAACGGTGCAGAATAGACTTTACAGGGGTGATTTTTAAGAAAATTGGCAAGTGTAACAAATAAATTACCGGAAACCTCCTGATGTCTGCGGTTCGGAGCAGCGGCTTTGGCAAATATTTTCCCTTTTATCAGTTCGACGATTTCCTCATAATCCCATTTGAGATAGTCAGCATAGGAATACCCTGCAAAGGAACCACTTGGCTCCTCAAAAGAATCCAGATTAATAGTTTCTTTTTGTGGAATTCTATATTCTTTCTTTTCCATCATGGTAAGGTTTTAAAGGACATCTTTTGAATATTACCCAAAAACAGAATACATTGTTTCTGATATCCATACTATCAAAGCGCAATTTTTAAGTTAGTACAAAATATTCCCAAACTCAATATGCTTCATCAAAATCCAAACCCTTCCCTATGGACAGGCAGGAAATCGGAAACACTTGAATACTGGCACCAAGCCGCAATTTCCGTTAAAGACCTCAAGCTCGACAACAATCAAAACTCTCCTAAAGTAGGTGTTCTAGGCTATGCTGGGGAAGAAGGTGTTAAAAGAAATCAAGGCAGATTAGGTACTGCGGAAGGACCAAATGCAATCAGGAAAAGCTTGGGAACACTGGCTTTTCACTTACCCGAGAAAAGCCGAATATTTGATTATGGGGATATATATACTGAAAACTCAGACTTGGAATCCAGTCATGGCCTGATTACAAAAACCGTTTTGGATTTATTGGAAACAAAGCATTTCCCAATACTTCTAGGCGGTGGACATGATCTGGCATTGGCCCATGGGAGAGGAGTCTATCAGTATTTAGATGCAAAAAACCAAAAACTGGGCATCATCAATATGGACGCACATTTTGATTTGCGCCCGACAATTGATGGGAAGGGTCATTCAGGATCCCCATTTCTTCAACTTGCCCAGGAAAACCCTGATGTTTTCCAATATTTATGCCTTGGGGTACAACGATCTGTAAATCCCAGGTCCCTTTTTGAAACGGCAGAAAAAGTCGGTGCAAAATGGATGGTCATGGAGGATTTCAGATTGAACAACTGGGAAGTCATCCAGGAAAAAATCCTCTGGTTTTTGGATTCCGTGGATAAAATATACCTGAGTGTGGATATGGATGGTTTTTCTTCAGCTTTTGCTCCCGGAGTCTCAGCTCCTTCCCCTATGGGTTTCAGACCAGAGTTCGCATTTAAGGTATTTGAATTGCTCGCATCCAGCAAAAAGCTGATTTCTATGGATGTAGTTGAGCTCAATCCCGCTTTCGACCACGATCATGCTACAGCTAGGCTGGCAGCTCGTTGTGCCGAATATGTGGCAAGGAAAGTTTTAGGGAAAACGGAGTAATCAAAATCTAAACTACTGAAGAACTGCATCATGAATTTAAAAAATTGGATCTCCATTCTTTTATTATCCTCCACGTTTATTTTCAGTTGCTCTTCAAGTGAGGAGGATACTGCATTTCCGACCGTTAAAATAACTGAACACATTATAGTTGATTTTGATGAAGCGATAGCATCTATCGAATTTATACCTCTGAAAAACCAAATAGATTCTCCCGAAAACCTTAACTGCAGCGTTTGGGATCTAAAAGTCACGGAGGAATATTTTGTCTATTCTACTATTTGCAACCCAGAAGCTAAAATCCATCTTTTTGACCTGTATGGAAATTATGTAAAAACGTTTGACAAAACCGGGGATGGCCCTGAAGAATACCAGGTCTTTCAAGGCGTGGATTTAAGTAAAGATACGCTTAGTATTTCCGTTGGAGCGGGAATTATTAAGCAATACCGTTTCCCGGAATTTGAATTTATAGGGCCAGTGTCCTTAAATGAAAATGATGCCTTCATCCCTAACTTCACTAAAATATCCAAAAACAAGTGGCTGACCTCCCCTATGTTTGATGGTAATCTGGATGAAAATGGTAAGTATGGGATCTTTAAGATTGAGAACAGCTCCACAGGAGAAATTACTGAACTGCCGCTTACTGCCACACCTTTAACCGCTGAAATGAGTGAGGGGGAGTTTTCAAGGATACGAGAAAACTCTTTCCTACTCAACTATGCTTTCTCAGACACACTGTACCTCTTGGAAAATGAAAAGACCACACCATTCTCCAGCTTGGATTTCGGAGAAAGAAAACCAAGCCCTGATGATCTGAAAATGGATGCAGATAGATTCGAGACTACGGTTACCAATCAGACCTTTGCGATCAACATCGGCAAAATCTGGCATACCGAAAACACCTCCAGGCTTAAAACCTTTGCCCTCTCCAAAAACCCAAACATGGATCTTTCCAATATGCGAACGTTCCCTGTCCATGAAGTTTTCATAGATCATGAAGAAAAAAAAGCAATTGCTTTTCCCTCTCTTGCCGGCTGGTCCAATGGAAAGGGGTTTGCAAAGGGCGGCTACTTCTATGATATTCTGAGGACTGATGATTGGATATATGCGCTGGAAAAAGGTCAATTTGGAAAATATGGAGAGAAACTAGAGAAGATTCTAGGAGAACTGCGGGACTTTGAAGACCCTGTTTTGATTAAATATCAAGTTAAAATAAATGATTAAGGAGTCTCTTCTCTAATTACTGGTAAGAGTGGAAATATAAATCCGGCAATTCTCACTATTTGGCTGATCTTCGTTAATTGTTAATATCACAAATACTTTAAACCTAAAACCTATAACCATGAAAAATCCTATTCTCGCTTTACTATTCACCGTTTGCATTTGCACAGCAACAGTGGAGGCACAGAATATCAAGCCTGCAGGTACAGTTGAACATATTTCCGAAGAACTTTCCGGCATCATTAAAAAGAATGCGAAAGTAGAAGTGATCGCTGAAGGATTCGGATTTACCGAAGGGCCTCTTTGGATAGAGAAAGAGAAGATGTTACTGCTCTCCGATATCCCCGCCAATACTGTCTATAAATGGACTGAGAAAGGTGGTAAAGAAGTATTCTTAAAACCGGGTGGTTACACAGGGGCTGTGGAGCGCGGTGGTTTTATGGGGCCAAATGGACTGCTTCTTTCCCCGGATGGAAAGCTTTGGATTTGCCAACATGGAGATAGACGAATCGCCGCAATGGACGCTTCTCTTCTGGATCCAAAACCTAAGTATAGCACAGTGGCAGGGACATACGATGGCAAAAAACTTAACAGCCCAAATGATCTGATTTTATCCAATAACGGCGACCTGTATTTTACGGATCCTTCTTATGGCTTTGAAAAAGGCCCAGGAGACCCATCCAAGGAAATTGATTTTCAGGGTGTTTACAAAATGGACCCTACGGGAAAAGTCATGCTTCTGCTGGATTCCATCGCCCAACCGAATGGCATCGCTATGATGCCTGATGAGAAAACGCTGATTGTTTCGAATTCTGATCCCATTAAAAAACAATGGTACGCTTATGATATCGCTGAAGATGGCTCAATAGTCAGTGGGCGGATATTCTATGACGCCAGCAATGAGCTCGAAAATGGATTATGTGATGGGTTAAAAATCGACAAAAAAGGAAATGTATTCGCCTCTGGACCTGGCGGTATCTGGATATTCAACAAGACCGGAAAGGTACTTGGGAAAATCAAGATAGATGGCACCACAGCGGCTAACTGTGCGCTCAGCACCGATGAAAAAACTCTTTATATAACTGCTGAAAAACATCTGCTTCGAATTAAAATGCGATAATACGATCAAAATCATGCATAATGAAAACACCTCCACAATTTTAGGGTTCGTGGAGGTGTTTTTTTCTATTGCTTATGGCTTGCTGAAAAAGTCTCAGGTATGCCAGTTTCAAGGCGGCCGAGTGAAGATGCATGCTTATACCTCGAATGAGGCCAATATAGAAGATGATATGCCTGAGACTAGCTCTAAAATCTCGATTTTGAGATTTTCTGATGCATGGATAAAGGCCTATCCCACTCAATAAGCTTGCACTTGCTTAAAAACCCTACATGATAAAAGGGTTAATCATTCAAAATGATAGCTTTTGATTTATTACTAACATTTTTCAGCACGCCCTACTTAGGCTGACCGCTACTCTTTAATTCGGGTCAAGGTCATTTCCCCACGCTCATTTTTCACCACGATCTCATTCTCGTTTACAAGTTCTCCGGAATTGTTTATCGTCATTTCATTGAATGAAATACTATAGGAGAATTTTTCGCCATCTACTTTACCCTCATTCAGTTTAGCTTCACCGAACTGCGTCTTCCAAGAGCCTGTTAAGATAGTGCCTTCCACTTTAAAGGTGTATTCTATTTCAATACTCCCATTAGGGGTCTCCCTAGTCCCTTTCCACTTGCCGTCAATAGGATTGCTCTGCCCAAAGGTGGCAAAGGCTGCCAATACTAATACTAAGGTCAATACATACTTCATAATTGTTAGGTTTAATTGTTAATTGATATTAAATAGGTTATTCATAAAATCTTGCTTGTCGAAGACAAGAATAGAGTAAAATGCAAAAGATAAATTTCTGAAGCGAAAACCACTTATTAGCGTTGATCATCTTCGCCCATGACATCATACCCTCTCCATTTGAACTCCTCAGCCAATTCAGAAGCAGCCGGCCAGGCAATCTGATGCTGTGGGCTGGCCACCCATTTCCTCCTGTTTTCTTCTGTATCAAATGAAATCTGGATCTGATAATTGAATGTAGTAGGTTCAGCCTCGATACTTTTAGCTACCTCATCCGGAAAAAGGCGTAACAGTTTAGAGCCAAGATACCCCTCCTGAACGGTCATTGCAGGGACATAAATTGAATGATACATTTTCTCAAAAGCTTCCGCATTTTCCTTCAATACCACAAAATCCATTTGCAATGCCATAGCTTTAGACTCGGTCCCTACCTTTTGGTAGTCCGAATTTTTATCTGCAGAAACTGCCACTCCAATAACCAACAATTCAAGATCACCATCTCCTGTATTTTCCAAGGAAATAGTCTCTCCCAAGAGCCCAAAAAATGCGTCATCAGCTTCCAAAGCCTTGCTTGTCCCCTCGATAGTTAAGGTTCCCGAACCTTTCATGACGTAGTAAACTTCTTCGATTCCTTCCAATTGTCGAGGTTCCATGGACTTCCCTGAATGGATTATCAGATGATCTACCTTATTCCAACTGGTACTAAAGACCTCCGGGCCAAATGCAGTACGGGCCAGCACGCCACTGCCAGAATAAGAATGATTCTCCTCCCGAAGTTTATTTTGATCAAATTGATAGGACACAAAAACAGGGATTTGATCCAGCTCTGCCTCCTCGCGGGTATCTCCGAGATCAAATGCATCCCCTTGAGCTTTTCTCTCCGACACGCCATAATTTAACCAGCGTAGCGGTTCTTCACCGGTATTGTAGATAGCATGCGAATCACCTAGTTTGCAAGGAACCGCAACGGGAGCTTTGAGCGTAGAAGTACGTCCATTGACTGTAAACTCCGCTTCTCCCTCGAGAAGAACATACATCTCCTCGATCGAATGATGAAAATGGTGGCCTATACCGGATTTGGCATGTATCGCGCCGGCATGTAGGTATAAAAAATTAGTTGAAAGATCATTGCGTCCTACTAATTGGGTAAAACCCATTTTACCTGCCCCTGCGTGAACAGCAGACAGCTCCCTGTACTTTGCTGGATCATTATGAACCGTCAGTTCACGATTAGCCGAATCCTGAGCCCATGAAGCCAGCGATAATAACGAGATAATTAGGATTAAAATACTTTTCATTTTATTTTAGGTTTAAAAGGTTGACCTGTGAAGGACGGAGCCATGCCCGCCCATTATCTGTTCATATTATTCTTCCGGAAGGGAGAAAACCACATACCCCTTGGGTAAAGCTCCGGGTCTTTTTGAGAAATCGTAACTAGTAGGTTCAAATCTATTGGAAGCATTTATCACCAAATACTGTTTCCCATTTACTACATACATGCCCGGCTGCCCAGTTGATTCGCTGCCTAAAGTAGTTTCCCACAGAATTTTCCCATCGTTAGCATCGAAGGCATAGACAATCCCCCCCTTACCCGTGGCAAACACAAGGCCTGTAGAGGTGATCACCATTCCTTTCCTAATCGTACCGCTAGGAGCTCCGGTCGTCTTGTCCCCCTGGGAAAAAGCAGAGTCCAACCCAATAGGCTGCCGCCATTTGATAGTTCCCTGATTGAGATCATAAGCAAATATAGAAGCCCAAGGAGGGGCTGTTAAGGCTTGCCACTCTGTCCCGTAAGCTGTGGTGTATCTGTCTGTCGGATGAGTGACACCATCGGGATAATCCTCCATTGGTGCTGCCCGAGTGGTATCATCGGGGATTTTTACACCTCCGGAACCTACGATAGGACCGGTGATCTCAGGTGCTTCCGCAGTGTCCATCATCCCTCTGAAGCGATTAGGAATCCCTCCCAAATAACGGTACAACGCCAAAAGAGTAGCTTCCTCAATATGAACAAAAGCAGGCATCCTCCCTCTTCCCTCTGACAACAAGGTCTTGAATTCATCATAGGAATATCTTGATCCTACATTTATCAACGAAGGTCCTGCTCCACTACCTTTCATACCTTCTCCATGGCAAGTCTGGCAAGATCCGGCGTATAGCGTGGTTACTTTGTTCTTCTCATCATCAGAAAGAACCGGTTCAATCGGAACTACCTTTGAAAGTTTATAAATCGATGCATAGTCCTGAGCCATGATATACATAATCCCCTTTTCAGGATCCGCACCCGTATTTCCATAACTTGCGCCCCCCAATGCTCCAGGCATAGTGATGGTTTCGTACTTGTCAGAGGGAGGAATAAACAATCCTGATTTGGCCGTATCCAACCGCTGATACCACTCTTGCTTTACTTCTTCAGAAAAATAAGGGTTCAGTGTTTCCTTGGTTACTTCATGTCTGGTAAAATCCGGTAGGATGGCTGGAATAGGCTGGGTGGGCCATGTTTTTTCCCCAGGCATGTCGCTCGCCGGAAATGGGCGTTCCTCTATAGGAAAAACAGGTTCACCTGTTTCCCGGTCAAATACAAAAACAAAACCATGCTTGGTCGCTACTGCTACCACATCAATAGTTCTACCATCCTTAGTTATAGTCAACAACTGCGGTGCTGAGGCCAAATCGTAATCCCAGAGGTCATGATGAACGGTTTGATAATGCCAGATACGTTTCCCTGTTTTGGCGTCCAAAGCCACCAGAGAGTTCCCAAATAATCCCGTACCTTCCCGATCAGCACCATAGTAATCATAGGTGGGGGATCCTACTGGCAAAAAGACGATACCCCGTTGTTCATCAACAGTCATTTCACTCCATACATTGACCCCTCCCACGTACTTATACGCATCCTTCGGCCATGTGTCATAACCAAACTCTCCAGGCTGGGGAATAGTATGAAAAGTCCATTCCAGCTTTCCGGTAACTACACTATATGCTCTCACATAGCCTGGCGGTGAGAAAAACCCCTCGCCTGGCGCAGACCCCAAAATAACCAAATCCCCATAAATAACACCGGGCATCATGGATTGAATTCGGCGTATAGACGTAGGATCACGGTCCAAGCCTACACGTAAATCAACGTATCCTCCATTTCCAAAACCCGTGATACTTTGACCTGTGAGGGCGTTGATTGCCTGCAAGGAATTATTAAGTGTAAACACCAGTCTTTTGTCTTTCTTGTCTTCACTTTCCCAATAATTTATTCCCCGTCGAGAAACTCCCCGCAAGTCCGTGTGTATCCACAGCTCCTTACCTGTAACAGCGTTTAATGCAATCAAGGAATAGTTTTTACCATATACATACATGATAGTATCCACAATGATCGGACTGAAACT
This sequence comes from Algoriphagus sp. AGSA1, assembly GCF_021390545.1. GTDB lineage: Bacteria > Bacteroidota > Bacteroidia > Cytophagales > Cyclobacteriaceae > Algoriphagus. The sequence continues at coordinate 189,080 of NZ_JAJUWR010000003.1, forward strand.
ATAAAAACCATTGTCTTCAATGGGGTAATTCCAAGCCACTTCAAGCTGGCCTACGTTTGCTTTGGTGATCTGGGAGGCATCGGAATATTTCGACTGATCAGGACTGCCACCGTAATGTGACCAACTGGTATGATCTTTTACCTGATCCTGTTTGCAAGCACTGCTGAATATCAACAGCAACACAAACCAAAAGTTTTTAGAGGTAATTTTGGGATTTTGTTTTTCCATTTATTCTATGAAAATCATTTTGACAAACTATGATTTACCAATATAATTTTTGTTCAATTTAAATCCTACATTGATTATATAATGTGTAAACTTAAAGTGACCACCAGAAGACCAAAGTCATTCATACCTCTAACAGAGCAATACCAATGGAGCTGTATAGTTTAAAAAATCTTGCCCTCCATACCCAATAGGCATTTGTTATCTCCACATATACGCTTTCCTGCAATACTATTTTTGTCAAGGGAGTTACTTATGCCCCGTGCAATTCAAAAAATTCCTCACGTTATCCTTACGGGTTGATCGAACATGGGCTGGTGAAAAAGTCAATAAAGCAAACACCGCTTATTTCGAACACAACTTCAGAAAACTCCTTTCCCACCCAAACTCTATTTTCCCATCGCCTCCCAAATGATCTCCACGGGGTGTTTGGCTTTTCTGCCTGTACCATCCGCAATCTGATGCCTGCATGATGTCCCGGGGGCTGCTATGATGGTTTCCGCATCAGCGTTTCTCACAGCAGGAAACAGCACCAGCTCCCCTACTTGCTGGGAAACTTCATAATGCTCAGCTTCATAACCAAAGCTACCCGCCATCCCACAGCATCCGCTTTGAATAGTTTCCACACTATAATTTGCAGGCAAAGACAATAGTTTTTGTGTCCAAGTCATAGACGAAAGCGCCTTCTGATGACAATGTCCATGGAGTTTAATCTTCTGCGATTTAGTAGTAAAAGAATCAGCTTTGATATTCCCAGCTGCTATTTCCTGGGCCAAAAACTCATCGATCAGCTTCACATGAAACTTCAGTTTTTTAGCTGCCTCTTCCAATTCCTTCTTTACTATTCTTGGGTATTCATCCCGAAAGCTCAAAATAGCAGAAGGCTCCAGACCTATCAAAGGCGTATTGCCGTCAATAAGCTTATCAAAAATTTCGACGTTCGCCTCAGCATGTTTCTTGGCTTTTGGCAACAGCCCCTTGGAAAGAGCTGATCGTCCACTCTCCTCATGATCCACGACTTTTACCTCGTAGCCTAATTTTTTGAGCAAGGATATGGCCTTGATCCCAATCTCAGTATCGTTATGGTTGGTGAACTCATCCACAAAGAAGTAAACTGATTTAATCTGCTTAGCCGCACTTGGAAGTGAAGCGTAATTCTTTTTATACCATTTGCGCAAGCTCACCTTACTGATGACAGGTAAATTCCGCTGAGGAGCTACTCCCAAAACAGACTTCATCATTCCGCCCGTAACGCTATTGCTAAGCATAAAATTAGCCAGGCCACCAGTTTTAGAACCCAACTCATTCAGCTCATTGATATGGGCAAATACTTTTGATCGGAGTGGAACACCGTTTGTTTTTTGGTATTGATAAAGGAATTCAGCCTTCATGCTTGCCATATCCACATTGGATGGACACTCCGCTGTACAGCCTTTGCAGGAAAGACACAAATCCATAGCTTCCTTGATCTCAGGATGATTAAAGGCATTTTCCTTTTTGTCCATCGTGAGAAATTCCCGGAGTGTATTGGCACGGCCCCGGGTTGTATCCTTTTCATTTCGGGTAGCCATGTAGCTTGGACACATCGTGCCTCCAGAGCCAGGCAGCTTACGGCAATCACCTGATCCGTTACATTTTTCTGCCAAACGTAGAATCCCGCCCACGTGAGAAAAATCAATCAACGTATCATGACTTGGAGTCTTCATATCCGGCTCATAGCGCAGAAACTTATTCATCGGAGCAGCATCCACGATTTTGCCCGGATTGAAAATATTCTGGGGATCCCATGAAAATTTGATCCTGCGGAAAAGTTCGTAATTCTTCTCTCCCACCATCAGCGGAATAAAAGCTGCCCGAACCCTGCCATCTCCATGCTCACCACTCAGCGAGCCTTGGTACTTTTTCACCAACTCAGCAGAAGCTTTGGAGATCTGATAAAACTCCTCCACATCCTTTGATTTTTTCAAATCCAAAATAGGCCTTAAATGTATCTCTCCGGCGCCAGCATGGGCATAATGAACAGGCTTCTGATTAAAGCCCTTCATCATCTCATCTACCTCATCGATGTAATCGGCCAAGTCCTCTATATCCACCGCCGTATCCTCGATACACGCAACAGCCTTGGGATCGCCTGGAATATTGGCGAGCAATCCCAGTCCAGCCGAGCGAAGAGCCCATGCTGTGGAAACCATTGCCGGCTCTATGATGGGATACGCATATCCCAAGCCGGTCCTTTTGAGGTCTTCTACCAGCGCTTCGCCTTTAGCCATGGCCTCATCGAGCGTTTGCCCCCGGAACTCTACCATCAAAATAGCTTCGGGATCACCCTCCACGAAATAGCGGTTCTTGCTGTATTCTATACTTTCTTTGGTGCAATCCAGAATAATTTTGTCCATCAGCTCCACAGCGGTAGCCGGATGCTTCATCGCAGTCTGGGCAGAGACCATACTTTGATGTATCGTCTCAAAATGTGCCGCCACTACGATTTCAATAGGCTCTGGAAGTGGATCAAGGCTGATTTTGATCTCAGTGGTAAAGGCCAAAGTCCCTTCAGAACCGCTTAATAATTTACAAAAATTGAATTTTTCCTGTCCTTCAAAAACCTCAGCCTTCAGCAGTTCGTCCACCGCATAGCCTGTGTTTCTCCGGTGAATTGTCTTCTTAGGAAATTGGGCATGAATTTCTTCCCGAGCTTCCGGATCACTTAATTCCTCAACTACCTTTCTATAGATAGCTCCCTCTAGCGATTGCAGCTTGGTTTTTTGTTGAAACTCATCTTTTGTGAGCGCTTCAAACTTAGCGGGATTTCCATCGCTCAAGATAGTATCCAATGAAACTACCTTGTCTCTTGTCACCCCATAGACGATGGAGGTGGTACCGGAAGAGTTGTTCCCCACCATTCCGCCAATCATTGCCCTATTGGCAGTGGAAGTAATAGGACTGAAGAAAAGTCCATGAGGCTTCAGGTATCGGTTGAGTTCATCACGCACCACGCCCGGCTGCACACGTACCCATCGCTCAGTCACATTCAATTCCAGAATCTTTGTAAAGTGCTTGGATACATCGACCACTATTCCATTGCCTACACATTGTCCGGAAAGGGATGTACCGGCAGTTCTAGGAATCAGGGAAGTCCCGTTTTTGGAAGCAAAAAGAACAAGCTTTTTTATATCTGACTCATTTTTGGGGAAAGCCACCGCCAAAGGCATCTCCCTGTAAACAGAGGCGTCTGTAGCGTATAGGGTCTTTGTCAACGGATCAAATTGCAGACTTCCCTCCAACTGAGTTGATAAATCCTGCAATAAAGGCAATAGGTTAGCTTGGCTTGAACTCATGCTCAAAAATAAGCCGATGCGGTGGATTTAAAGAAAAGTAAAGCAAAAGAATTTGGAAATGATCAATAGGCAAAATACAATTCTCAATCTTCAAGGCATAGCCCACTTGATAATTGTACATTGAATTTGATCATTGAAAATTGATAATTGACCATTTCACCACTTTCTTTACACTAAATACCAAAGCAACCTCATGTTTTTCTACCTCTCCCAATTTCTGAGTTTTCTGGCAATGCCGCTCACTATTATCTCTCTTTTATGGGTTTTTGGTTTGCTCAACATCAAAAGAAAATGGGGAAAAAGGTGTCTCTGGACCGGTTTGATTCTTCTTTGGTTTTTCTCAAACCAGTTTATTGCCAATCAAGCAATGCTGGCTTGGGAACCTGCTTTCAAGGAGTTTTCGGAGATCAAAAACCATGAATACGGAATAGTTTTGACAGGCGTGACCAACCTGAGCAAAACAGCATATGACCGCACCTTCTTCAACAAGGGAGCAGATCGGATCACACACGCCTTACAGCTTTATCGGATGGGGAAAATCAAAAAAATCCTCATTACAGGTGGCCAGGGGCTAAACCCCGTTAATCCTCAATCAGAAGCCGAGCTATTGCAGCGGTTTTTATTGATGGCTGGACTGCCGGAAGAAGATGTTATGATTGAAGATCAATCGAAAAACACCGCCCAAAACGCACAGTTTACCAAGGCATTTCTAGAAGATAGAGGTATTGATACAAACCAGGAATTTTTGCTGATCACTTCCGCTTTTCACATGTATAGAGCGAAAGGCTGCTTTGATAAGGTGGGTTTAAAAACCCAAACATTCCCCACAGACTACTACAGTCATGACACAAAATACGACCTTCCCGCATTTTTATATCCTAACCCTTCATCAATCGAAAACTGGCACAAACTGTCGAAGGAATGGATTGGGATTTTGGTGTATAAGCTAGTTGGGTATATTTGAGAAAAACGGAAGAAAAATTTGAGAGCTATGTTTTTAAGGAAAGTACTACTAGAAACATATATTCAGAAAGAAGAACACTGATTTTACTGATAATATCAGGTATTGCTTTGTTGTTCCTTATTTTTGACCAGACACTAATCACTTGTATTCTAATAATCTCATTATTCCTTTATTCAACTGGAGAAGGAATTTATCAATGGAACACTAAGGAAGCTTTAAACGGCTCATTTCCGGAAAAAATATCGATTTCAAAAAATGAAATAGTAATAGGAAAGACTGATTTTCCTATTTCGGAGATACAAAACACCAAAATTCAATGCAATGATATTTTAGGATTGGAAACAAACGGAGGTAATCTTGTATTGAGATTTATCCCTAGAATTTCAAATGGAACTAGGAACTATTTGAGTTTTACTTATAATGGAACACTTTACAAATACAGATTTAGAATAAATTCATTATCCCATCAAAAAATAATTGAAGAGATTAGAAAAAGTATTCTTAACCTCTAATAAATCTCGTTTACAATTATCCCCCGAACTATGAAATTTGGCAGCACAGATCATCCTGAGAAAATTGACTTCGCTCTTCCGCCTGATCACCCTGATACGGCTGAAACACTCAAGAAATATAAAAGTGACGCCCCTTTTGAAGTGTATGTGGGCTGCGCCAAGTGGAACAAAGCAGATCTCAAAGGCTTCTATCCCCGGGGAACCAAAGATGAGCTGACTTATTACTCAAGGCAGTTTAATTCCATTGAGCTCAATGCGACTTTTTACAACTCACCCGACAAAAATCAGGTCTTGCAGTGGAAAGAGAAAACCCCGGAAGACTTTAAGTTTTTTCCTAAAATCCCCCAGTCGGTCAGCCACTACCGCAGGCTTAATGATGTCAAGAATCTGACTGATGAATTTGCTGATGCTGTAAGCATGTTTGAAGAAAAGCTGGGCATGGTATTTCTACAGATGATTGACAATTTCAAACCAAAGTTTATAGACCGGGTAGAAGGCTTTGTAAAAGACTTTCCCAAAGGAGTTCCACTGGCAATCGAGGTTCGCAATGAAGACTGGTTTAAAGGCGAAGTCTTTGATACATACTATCAAATTTTAAAGAATAATGATATAACCAACATCATCGTGGATGCGGCGGCACGCAGAGATATGCTGCATATGCGGCTTTCCAATGATGCTGCTTTCGTCCGATACGTAGGCGCCAATCATACGAGTGATTATACACGACTTGAAGACTGGGTGGAGAGAATCAAGTTGTGGAGATCCCAAGGCCTGCAAAAGCTCTATTTCTTTATCCACCAGAATGTGGAAAAGGAATCACCGCTTCTTGCAGAACATTTCATCAAACTACTGAACAAGGAGCTTGGCCTTTCTCTGAAAATCCCCAATTCCCCCGATAATCCCCTTGGTTTTTAAAAAGGAAATTTAATTAAGACTGATTTGACGATTCGAATATTTATTACGCACTTTGCGTGACGTAAAACACGTCACGCAAAGTGCGTAATACCGAATCATTAGAATCATGAAAGAGCCCTTCAATCCATTTGTAATAAATACTTATTAGGGAATAAACTATTTTTGTGATCGTGAAAACGATCTAAAAACACTCATTTCACAAATAGAAAATGACAGAAATGTAGTGCTTTATGCTTGCACAGTCAGAACCGCACTGAAAGCATTGGAAAAACTAGAATTAGTCATCAAAGACGAAGAATACTACCTGGTCCACGAAGTCCAGCTTGCCCGATGGATGGCCAGGCTGTAAGCTGCATATCACACCAGAAGCGTAGAAGCGATACTATCCCGCAATTGAGAATCTACTTTTGCTTCCTCCGCAAAGTCTTTCCATTTTTTGATCGCTGTTACAACAGCCTTTATCTTCTCTTCAGGCTTCTTAATATTCATTTTACGGGCAACTTCCAAAAAATCAGAATCCTGAATCCCCTCTCTTTTACCATTGACCATTAAGGATTGGGAGCTTACCCATATACTTCCGGGTCTGTAAGCATAGCAAATATCATAAGCCGGCGAAAGCTTCCATTTGCCGGCTTTATCCATTAAAAAAGCAAAGTTCTTTGTGTGATCGTCGCAGTTTCTGGCCAACACGTTAAACACCATACGAATAAACATCTGCTCTGCCTCAGGATAGGAAAGCCTCAACATCCGCATGGTCTCAAAAACCTGCTCGTAACTATAATAACCCACCTGATTGAAATCAAAATGCCGCAAACCACAAAGGCTTTGCATGTGGATTTTTTGGCCATTATCAGTTCGGTCAAACCGCCTGGTCATAAAGTGCGCCCTGCCATTTTCCTCCAGAAGCCGGCATTCATTCATCTCTATTCCCGCCTCCAAAGCCATCAGGTAATAAGCCATTTCTACCCTCCCATAACCCACCGTAACTCCAAATTGGGAATCATGAACCCCGTCAAATTTGATAATCCAATACGAAAACCCCTTTGGCGCTTTCACCTGACCACTTTTTACTTTACCCGTTTTGGGATTAAAGGCGATCACCGCTTTGGCACGGGCTCCACCTGCCGAGGTACCGATCTTGAGAATATCCGATAAGGCAGATTGCTCATCCACACTTAGATCGGATTGGAAACCCTCACGTGAATTGAGAATTTTCCCGGCAATATTGACTAAGCTGTCAATTTCCAATGAACGCGAAGTGATCGCTTCCTCACGAAACGAAGGCCTGATCTCTAAAGCACCCACCCCCCTCTTACCGATAAAACAGAGTTGCTCCACAGGATTTAGGCTATCGGTCACTCTTCCATTTTGGGTAAGCCAGGCATTGATGAGTTGATTGCCGTATTTATCAGGAAGCATATCTGCCAGCAAACCGGGAAGCCCCTTAAACGTATCAAAGACATCGCTTCGGGATTTTCGGAGCTCAGGAAACCTATAGATTCTATCGCCTTGGGCCAGCGGCATTTTCAAAGGAGAGATATCCAGTCCAGAGCTGAGATAAGCAGAATTGAATTCAAAGCTTCCCAGCTGCTCCGCCTCATCCCAAAGTACCGCTCCTGCCAGCTTTTCCCAAATCCAGATTTCAGCCGCGACTACCATTCCAAAGGAGGGTTTTCCGCCGCCATGTCTGAATTACGAATCCGTTGCTTTTCGTGTTTCTTTTGAAGCTTGACATAATCCATCGGACTGATTGTCCTCTTCACCTCAAAGGACTCAAGCCATTGCAGCTTATCCAACACCCGCAACACCTGTATTAAGGTGATCAGGTTAACTTTCTCTCCCCGCTCCAAAAGACTCAGCGTAGACCTACTGATTCCTGCGGCAACAGACAACTGCTCCTGGGACTTATTCTGATCCATGCGATGATGCTTCACAAAGCGCCCCAGCTTATTGAGAATTGCCGCATCACTTAATTGATTGTAGTCCATGTGAACAAATTTAATGACTGAAATTTCATTCATTAACCACAAATATACTACTTTATGAATGAAATTTCATACATAAATATATTTTTAATAAAATGAATGATAAATCATTCATTAACTAGTAAAAATACAATTAATGAATGATTTATCATTCAAAAAATTAGAATCAATAATTTAATCAAGTCTCTATCTTAAGTTCAATTGCCCCCTACTCCATTTCCATTCCCACTTCCATCCTTTTTGCTCAAGCAAGATAGGATGATAGGCCATTGCGGCTTTTGCGGTAGGAGTACTGAAAAAACGTTGATCATCTGTCAAAATAGCTTTTTGTTCGCCACTTGAGGATATCAAAAGTAGATCCATTACTGTGGAAGGGATATCTTGTGAATATGAGCTATCAGACTTTTGCAATCTGGCCTTCAGGCTCCAATCAATCTCATAACCCTGGATTTTCGCTTCAGGTGCAGGAATTGATGGTTTTCTACTTTGCTCTTGGACAAAAGAGAGAAATTCTTGCAGCAAGGCTAAGCCCGGGTTTTTAAGCTGGCTAGGCCGGAACTCGACCGGTTCGATACTTGAAATCACATGCATTGTATTTCGGGCCCGGGTGATAGCCACATTCAGTCTATTTTCAGCCCCTGATTTTCCGAGCAACCCAAAATTAGTGATCAATTTCCCATCGGGATTGGGAGCGTAACCCAAGGATAAAATCACTTGATCAAACTCATCTCCCTGCACATTTTCAATGTTTCGTACTTTAATTCCCACATCTATAAAACCAGCTTTCCAGAGTTTCTCCCGAATCAATTCCATCTGAAAATAATTCCCGGTCACAATCCCAATGCTATCCGAAGGAGATGAATGATGAATAGCTTCCACTTTCAAAACAACTGCATCAGCTTCCATTTTATTTACCTGATTCATCCAAATCCCCTCAACCTTGTCCCAGGCAAATGCAGGCTTCCCGGCCATAGCCGTAGCATAATCAGGCAAAGCTTCCAGCTGGTTTTCATAGAAATGTGCATTGGAAAAATGTATCAAAGCCGGATCAGCCGAGCGGTAATGGCCTTTTAGCTGGTGTTTTTCAAAAAAATCACCTGCCAATTCCAGCAAGGATTCGGCCTCATATTCCAGACCCTCCTCGTCAGAATCCCATTTTACCTGATAAAAATCTGAAGGCCTAAGCTGCTTGGAATCACCTGCAATCACCACTTGCCTGCCTCTTAGCATCGCAGGCAGCCCACGCTCAACCCGGCACTGTGATGCTTCATCAAAAATCACCAAATCAAAGTTCTGCTTCAATGAAAACAATGCAGAAACCGTCTCGGGACTGGCAAACCAGCAGGGCAATAGGCGAAAAATCTCTTCCCCCATTTCTTCCAGCAATCTCCTAACAGGCCAACGCTGCCTCTTTTTACTTACCTGATGAAGCAAATCCCGATAAGTCAGTCGATTTCCCAGACGGTTAAATTCCAGTTCACTTGTGAGCTGCTCCCGAAGTCTAAGCAAAGCAATATGTCTGGCTATCTTTCTTTTTTCAAGAATAGCCTCCTTCAATTCTCCCAATTCATGTTGGATCGCGAGACTCCCGGCTTCTGCCAAAACGGGATTTTTGGCTTCCAAATGGGTTATCCAAGCCAAATACCATGAATTCCAATATACTGACAGCTGATCAGATAAACTCAGCACAGGGTAATCCGTTTCCAGTTTTTTGGCAAGCAAAGCCGTAATCGGAGAAGAATTTTCTAAAAATCTATCAAAAGCTACAAGCTCAGAAAAAATCCGATTCAAGTCCCATTCAGGGCCAATCGTAACAAGCCCATTGTTGAAAACATGCAAAATCTGTCCATCACTCAGATAAGCTTTCCAATTGACCGATGAATGCTGAAATGATTCCGAAAACTCACGCATTGTGTCAAGTTGAGCTTTAAAACTGTCTGCTGTCTGGCTAACCAATGAATGTAGCTTCGGTCGACTCTCCCATAAATCAGCCCAATCAAGAATTGGGGATAATAATTCCAGCTGATTCTCTAACCCCGCAGCAGAAAGTCCGTCGAGTTCTATTCTTTCTATTTTTGGAAGGGCTAGAAGTTCGGCACTTAATGCTTTAAGAGTCTCAAGCTCAACACGAATACCCGATATAGAATTTGAGTTTAGCTTCAGGTTCGACTTGTCCAGAATTTCAAAAGTCAACGGGAATTTGCTCTTATTCAATTGTATCTGGATTCTCCCCAGCCATGACCTCCTTTTTGTTTCCAATAAATCAAGTTCCTGTTCCAGAGTGGAAAGATTTTCGGGATTGGCCGATAGCCCAAACGAAAGCTCCTGGAGCTTTTCGATTGAGGATAAAATCCAATCATGGACTTCCTTCAGCGCCAAGCTAGCCTTCGAATCAAAAATCGCGGAAATGGCCAACTCAGGCATCTCCAATCGATTCAATTTATCAACGACCGCTTTTAAGGAGTCTGAGAAATCAGCAGTTGCCAAAATCCTACCGGCCAGCTCTTCGAAGTGAACATCAGAACGATCTGCTGCCCACCTTACTCTAAAAGTCTCAATTTCCTTTAAACTCTGGACAATTCTCGGGAAAACCACCGCCTCAAAATGGGCGAATGAGACTCTCTTTTCCCAGAAGGAACCTTTGAACTGTAACTGATAGGAATGGTAAATTTTATAGGCTTTGTCAAAATCATGTGATTTCTGATAATCCAGTTTAATCAAATCGGAATGTTCAAAAAACGGTTTCTTCAAATCCGCATTCAGGTACATGGCCTTAATTGGAATTCCAGCAGATTCAGCATCAAAAAGCGCAATTCGAAAGCCTTCAAACTTCTCAGAAAGTCTGGAAATCGCCGTGGAATATTTAGAAATTTCCCGTTCCAACTGAATGGAATCAATTCCCCTATTCTGCTCCTGATAAGAGTCTACAGCTTCGATTTGAGCTTTTATTTTATGAAAAAGATTTCTTTGATCTGCCCGAAAATCATGCACCAGAGCTAGGAAATCACCAAAACCAGCAAATGCCAACCGTTCAAAAACCACATCCAACGCAGCTCTCTTTTGAGAAACTACCAGCACTTTTTTGCCTCTTGAGCAATAGTCAGAAACTAAATTTGCGATCAATTGGGACTTGCCCGTTCCCGGAGGTCCCTCTACCACCAAGCTTCCCCCCTGCCGGACTTTCGTCAAGACATTTTCTTGGGAGGCATCCAGCGGAAAAACAGGAAAAAGCTGTTCTTCTCTGGGCAATGGCTGGTTTTCGCCAGCGACAAAGTGTTTAGTGAATAATTCCTCCAAGCCTATTTCAGCAAACTCCATTTCCAGCTTTTCATAGTCCGCAAACAGATAATTGTCTTTTTGAGCAAACAGGCCTAAAAGCCCATAACTTTTCAACGCCAGTTTTCCATCTTGAAATTTACCGGAATCCACACTCACTTGAGAATTCGGAAAGGATATCAGCTGATCTTCAAACAGCGATGAACTGAGTTGAATGGAGAAATTATCATTGAGAATTTTGGAAAACCCGGTTCTGAACGCTGTGGCATCAGTCGGCAGCTCCTGCAAGGACTGATTCAAAAAATCCGCATCCAAGACCTTCCCATACCCATGGCTGTAAGCCAAGAGAAAAGCCGGATTCCATTGCCATTCATCTAGTTTCGAAAGAACCCATTGCCCATTCTCAAGCTGAAGATCAACACTCAAGAGCAACAATGGAGCTCTAAGAACATGCCCGTTGATTAATTTCCCCTCCACAAATGGCCATCCCAAGAACAGAGATCGCTCCCCTGTTTCTTCTTTAGTCAGCTGATCCCGAAAAGAAAGTCTGGAAAACATCTTTGAAGTAGCATTAACGCCGGCAATCCTGGGATCAGATTCGGGAATTAAAGGAAACGCTTTCCTTGGGGAAATAGCCTTTATTATAATCTCAAAGCTATTTTCTCCATTCAAAAAATCTAACTCTTTCAGATCTACAACTCCAAATCCCTCAGTTTTTGGAAAATAAAGTGACCTGTTTTTGGAAGACAGGTCTACCAATCGATTCCGGTAAGTCTGAAAGATTGAATCAGGCATTTAGTGGAAAGGTGAGTCTTTTTCCTTGGCCATCTGATTATAAACAATATGATCCAGCCTACCCGGCATCCACTTGTTCAAAAACACCAATAGTTTACCCTGGGTGGTCAAGACCAGATCACGCTTTCTTTTTAATGTGGCTTTCAGAATCTCATCAGCGACCTCATCTGAGCTCATCATTTTTGACTCATCTCTAGGTGATTCACCTTGGGAAGATCCATGGGCGGTAAGTGCGTTTTTTCTGATATTCGAGGCAGTAAACCCAGGACAGGCGACCAGTACATGGACGCCCTTTTTCATCACCTCGGTACGCAGGGATTCAAAAAAACCATTCATCGCATATTTACTGGCAGTATAAGCCGTTCGGGCAGGAGTGCCTCTGAACCCATTGATTGAAGAAATCCCTATCACGGTCCCCTTATTTTCTATAATAGAGGGCAGGCAGAACTTAGTGGCATAGACCGTCCCCCAAAAATTGGTGTCCATCACCTTGCGGAAAACCTCGAAATCAAGATGTTCAAACAGCGCCCGCATGGAAATACCTGCGTTATTGATCAGGACATCAATCTTACCGAACTTCTCAAGCACTGTTTCAGCCATTCTTTGATTGTCCGCTAATATGGTGGCATCAGCCAAAACCGCGAGTGCCTGAATCCCTTCAGCTTCCAATTTTGCCTTGGTGACATCTAGTTTTTCTTGGTTTCTACCCGTAATAACTATTCTGGCACCCGCTTCCCCAAATATCCTGGCACAAGACTCCCCTATTCCAGAAGTGGCCCCAGTAATAATGACTACTTTATCTTTAAGACTCTCTTGTTTCATTGCTTGTGCAAAGATACTGATTTGTGATTTCCAAAATTTGAGGTGAGGACATCAAAAAGCTATCGGAACAATTGATTTCAACTTGTCACTCGATTGAGCCATTACATGCTCAGCCTTTTTTAAACCTAAATTTCGATTTTAAAGTTTTCTATATGAAGATTTTTTCAAATTCAGCACCAATTATAAATAGCCTGCATTAAACCCCGATTATGTATAACTGACGAAAATCAACCTGATCTTCAATGATACATTTTCACTGTAATCCTCCCTCTGCTCACCCACCTCATGTTTTTTACTTAATTTTGCGCCCATGTCGCGAAAAATGAAAAACAAAGTGATTTCCAACCTTCTCATCGAGCGTATAGCTTCGGAGGGAAAGTGCTTGGGACATCATGAGGAAAAGGTGGTTTTTGTAACGGGAGTTGCCCCCGGAGATGTAGTGGATGTACGGATCACGAAAGGCAAGAGCTCTTTTATGGAAGGTGAACCGATAAAATTCCATGAATATTCCAAAGAAAGGATAGATCCTTTTTGCTCCCACTTCGGGACATGCGGCGGTTGCAAATGGCAGCATATCAACTACAATTTGCAGAAGACTTATAAGCATCAGCAAGTCGTGGACCAGTTCCAACGGATCGCCAAAGTAGAGCTACCAGAAGTCTGGCCAACGCTAGGCTCAAAGAAAACAAAATACTACAGAAACAAGCTGGATTTCACCTTCTCCAACAAAAAATGGCTTACCCTGGGCCAAATTCGATCCGGAGAGGATTTTGACAGAAACGCCTTGGGTTTTCATATCCCAAAGATGTTTGACAAAATCATCGATGTGGATCATTGCTACCTTCAGGGAGGCATTTCCAATGACGTAAGGAATGAGCTTAGAGCGTTTGCCTTGGAAAACAAGCTGAGCTTTTATGACATCAGAAATCAGGTTGGCCTGCTACGGAACCTGATTATCCGAACCACGAGCAAAGAGCAATCTATGGTGATTGTGCAGTTTGGTGAAAATGATCGGGAAGGAATTCAACAGGTGATGGGGCATTTGAATACAAAATTCCCCGAAATCACCTCACTTCTGTATGTAATAAACACCAAAGGAAACGAGACCTTTCATGACCTGGAATTGGTGACCTATGCCGGACAGGACTTCATAGAAGAGGAAATGGAAGAGCTTAAATTCCGTATAGGCCCAAAATCCTTCTATCAGACCAATTCGGAGCAAGCCTATGAATTATATAAAGTTGCCCGGGATTTTGCCGACCTGAAAGGTGATGAAGTGGTCTATGATCTCTACACAGGGACGGGCACGATAGCCAATTTTGTCGCGAAAAAAGCCAAGCAGGTAATAGGGATAGAATATGTGGCAGCTGCCATAGAAGACGCTAAACTAAATTCCCTGATCAACGGACTGGACAACACACTCTTCTATGCAGGGGACATGAAGGACATCCTTAACGATGAATTCATCGCCAATCACGCTGCACCCGACCTGATCATCACTGACCCACCACGTGCCGGAATGGATGAAAAAGTCGTCCAGGTACTATTGCGCCTGAATGCTCCCAAGATCGTTTACGTCTCCTGTAATCCTGCCACCCAGGCTAGGGATGTGGCACTTTTGGGTGAAAAATATAAAGTGGAAAAAGTCCAGCCTGTGGACATGTTCCCACAGACCTATCACGTAGAAAATGTTGTACTCTTAACTTTAAAGTCATGATTTCAGATTTCAATGATCCAGAATTAAGCGGAAAGTACCTAGGTACAATCACCAGTGATTTCATCAAAATTTCGGATGCGCTTAAGGAAGCTTCTTACCAGATCAGAACCCGAAAATTCTCTGATTACCCTATTTTCCCTATCTCCAAGGAAATGCAGCCTATCGGGAAAATCTTTGTAGGAAAAGAGGAAAAAGGACTGGACTGGAATTACTTTATGACCTATGTGGACGAGTTTGTGCAGCGGAAATTAATCTCGGAAGAAGCGCTGCCTGACTTCCAGAAAGCATATAAAGACCCGGACGAATTTTGTTGTCTTTTTGTGATGGATGGGGCTTTTACAAGTTTCGTTTACATTCCATATCCAAATGACTGATCCCAAATTTGGACATCAAAAAAGCTTTACCTTTTAGCTGGTAAAGCTTTTTTATTTGTAGCTAGTATATTTCCGAAAGAATAAATTAGCTGTTCATCAATTCCTCGATTTCCTCAGCTTCTATCGGGATATTTCCCATCAGATCGAAGTAGCCTTTCCCTTCTTGGATTACAATGTTATTTTCCAGTCTGATTCCAAGCCCTTCTTCCTGTATGTAAATACCGGGCTCCACGGTAAATACCATTCCCGGCTTGATCGGGCCATGCATGGTGCCCACATCATGCACATCCAGCCCTAGGTGATGGGAGGTTCCGTGCATAAAGTACTTTTTGTAAGCCGGCCAATTCGGGTCCTGATTTTTGATGTCAGTCTGATCGATTAGGCCTAACCCCATCAATTCACTTTGCATGATCAATCCTACTTCCTTGTGATAATCCTGAATATTGGTACCTATCCTCAAAATCTGAGAAGCTTCTTTTTGCACACGAAGTACGGCATCATACACCGCTCTTTGCCGCTCGGTGAATCTCCCGCTGACAGGTATAGTCCGTGTCATGTCCGCATTGTAGTTCCCATATTCCGCACCCACGTCCATTAGTAGCATTTCTCCGGCAAGGCATTCCTTGTGATTCTCTATGTAGTGGAGCACACAAGCAGATGCTCCGGAAGCGATGATGGGCTGGTAAGCAAAACCGTTACTCCGGTTTCTCACAAACTCATGCAGGTACTCGGCCTCTATCTCATATTCAGTCACTCCTGGCTTTACAAAGGAAAGGATCCTGCGAAAGCCCTTTTCAGTAATATCACAGGCTATCTGCAACTGATCTATCTCTTCCTTTTCCTTCACCCCTCTCAGCTTGTGCATGATAGGAGCCGAACGGTGATAGGTATGAAGAGGGAATTTTTCTCTACAATTTTTGATAAAGCGCGCATCTTGGGTTTCTACCACCACTCCGGCCCGAAGATGCTCATTGGTATTCAGGTAGATGTTACAGCTCAATGCCATCACAGTACCGAATACTTGATCAAAACTGCCTAACCATTGAATGTTTTTTATCCCTGACGTAGCCTCAGCCTCCTCCTTGGTATATTTGTGGCCTTCCCAGATGGCGATATGCTCGTTTGTCTCCCTCAGAAAAAGTATTTCCCGCATGTTAGGATTGGGACAATCCGGAGCCAAGAGCAAAATAGTCTCTTCCTGATCTATTCCCGTAAGGTAAAATAAATCATTGTTCTGCCGAAAGCGCATCGTACCATCAGCATTGGTAGGCATGATATCATTAGAATTGAAGATCGCCACACTGCTCTCAGCTAGCCTGTAACAGAATTTCTCGCGGTTTTTAACATAAAGTGAACTGGGAAGTGATTGATATTTCATATGTTTATAATTTGTTTTTCAGTGGTCACACCTGCAGGCAAGCAGGTGGAATCTCGCATGACTTATAATTATCCAAGTGTGTGTCGCTCTCGACATGCTCGATTTCATCTGTTTGTTTTTTGTTTTTAAATGGTCATACCTCCCTATGGGCAGGCAGCATGGCTTATAATCATCCTTCTGTGGACTTTTGAGTCATGTCGGCCTGTGGCAGGCAGGATTGATTCATGTATCTATTATTGTTTTGTGATTAGCCACAGTGTTGCCATTGCTCATATTTCCTTTGCTTTATGAGACAAAAGACAGATGCATGACTGAAGTGTGTTCCCGACACTAGTGTTTCCCCAATCCTACTTATGCAGTTGTTAGAGTGGTGGAAAAGCGGACATACCTGGTTGTCATTTAGCAATCATCACCTGCTATTTATCATATATGGCATTCTGCTTCTGAAATGGAAAGTTACTAATTCTGTTCCGAAAATATGGTTAGAAATTGATCCGGAACCAATTTCCTGCTTTACTTTGTATATTACCGAAAGGGTAAATTATAGCATGGAATTAAACATTAAAGAACTTGGTAACGGCATTAGGATTGTCCATCAGGAAGTTACCCATACCAGACTAGTTCATTGCGGATTTATATTGGATATAGGAAGTAGAGATGAGACCAAAGAACAAGAAGGTCTTGCGCATTTTTGGGAACACATGGCCTTCAAGGGCACTAAAAAGAGAAAAACATTCCACATACTCAACCGCCTCGAGTCACTTGGCGGAGAACTCAACGCTTATACTACCAAAGAAAAAGTATGCTTCTACGCTTCCACGCTGAAGGAGCATTATACCAAAGCCGCCGAACTGCTGTACGATATCACATTCAACAGTACTTTCCCCGAAAGACAGATTGAAAAAGAGCGCCAGGTAATTCTTGAGGAGATGGCCATGTACCGGGATTCCCCTGAGGATGCTATTCAGGATGAGCTGGATGAGTTGGTCTTTGAGAACCATGCACTAGGACGAAATATCCTTGGGACTGAACAAACAGTAGGCAGCTTCACGCAGCGGGATTTTTTTGATTTTATTTCCACTCGACTGGATACCTCCAGGATCATATTTTCTGTGGTGGGGAATATTTCCTTTCAGAAAGTATTAAAGGGAATGGAGGGGCCATTATCCCAGATCCAAGCCAAAAGAAGTCTCTATGTAAGAAGTCACTTCAAGGATTATTCTCCCAAAATCAAAACCCAAGAGAGAGACGTAAGCCAGTCGCTTTGTGCCATAGGCCGACCTGCCTTTTCCCTTTATGACAAAAATCGTTTTAAATTATATCTCCTAAACAATATCCTGGGAGGGCCGAGTATGAATAGCAGGCTTAACCTTATGCTTCGGGAAAAGCATGGGTACGTCTATAGCATAGAATCCAGTTATCAGCCATTTTCGGATATCGGATTTTTCGGGATTTACTTCGGTACTGAAGGAAAAACCCTGAGGAAAGCACAGTCTCTGGTACTCAAAGAAATGAGCAAAATGGCAAACACCAAACTCGGAACTATCCAACTCCACATGGCCAAAGAGCAGGCAGTGGGGCAGATGGCCATGGCAGAAGAAAACTACTCAGCACTTATGCTGGTATATGGCAAAAGCATGCTGGATCATGGTAAAGTAGATCCTTTGGAAAACATATTCCAACAGATACGAAACACCACTGCTTTAGAACTACAAGAAATTGCCGAGGAGATGTTCAATCCTGATATGCTGACTTACCTCACCTATACCCCCCACTGATCATGGAATTTATAGATACCGCACTGCTAGCCTATTGCGAAAACCATACTTCAGCAGAAGATGAGTTGCTCCAAAAAATCACCCGAGAAACCCAGGCAAAAGTGATGATGCCGAGAATGATTTCCGGGCATCTACAGGGGAAATTACTGGAGCTGTTTACCAAAATGCAAAACCCGCATACAATTCTTGAAATCGGCACTTATACCGGATATTCGGGGATTTGTATGGCTAGAGGATTAAAACCTGGAGGCAAGCTGATCACACTGGACATCAACGACGAACTGGAAACGATGGTGAGGGGCTTTTTCGAAGAAAGCGGACTTGCAGGGCAGATCGACTATCGGCTAGGCAACGCACTCGACATAATACCTGATCTGCCTGGGCCTTTTGACATGGCATTCATCGATGCTGACAAAATCAATTATGGCAAGTATTACGAGCTCATCATTGATAAAATGAGTGCCGGGGGAATCATCCTGGCAGACAATGTGCTCTGGTCAGGAAAAGTATTGACGGAAAAAGGGAAGAAAACAGACAAGGACACGCAGGCTATTTTGGACTTCAACAAAATGATTCAAGAAGACCCCCGAGTAGAAAACGCCTTGCTTCCCATCCGTGATGGGGTGATGGTAGCAAGAAAAATTTAAGGTACAAGCAAAAGGGAACCATTTTTGCTAAAACGATGACTAAACATAAGATGAAAGCTATTTTCGAATGAAGACCAATAATATCCTCTCCTTAATTTTCATCCTAACATTTTTTAACCAACATAATCTTCTGGCTCAAATCCCGCAAGTTCCCGCGGAACTGGAATTTGCCAACCTCGTGGTAAGAATAAATCCCCAGGCCAGACGTGAGATCCAGCTAGATGTAGATGCACAATTTAGAAACCCCTCTTATTTTAAAATCAAACAGGCGAGGGTAAACCTATACATGCCTATAGTAGAGCGGGAACTTAGAAATGCCGGTGTGCCCACCGACCTGAAGTACCTGGTAATCCAGGAAAGTGGCCTGATCGGAGATGCCGTTTCCACATCCAATGCTGTAGGTTTCTGGCAATTCAAGCAAGGCACCGCAGAGGAGGTATTCTTAAGGGTGGATAACCAAATCGATGAACGCAAGAACATAGTCTCCTCCACCAAAGGGGCCGCTTTATATCTGCAAAAGCACAACAGGAGCTTTGACAACTGGATGTGCGCGTTGGTCTCCTATCAAATGGGACTGGGAGGAGCCAAGGCTTATTTCGGCACACAGTACAACGGGAAAAGAATAGTAGATGTGGACAGGAACACCCACTGGTATTTCAAGAAGTTTTTGGCCCATAAGATTGCATTTGGAAGCCCAACTGTCCAATTCACCAGCAATGGGGTGTATATGATGGAGGATCGGGTTCAAGGCCCCACCACTCTTGCAGCATTGGCGAAAAAATACGGCGTACCTGTAAGCCAGCTGGAAGAATACAATCTATGGACACGAAATGGTAAAATCCCCGGAGACCGGGTTTACACAGTAGTTTACGTCAAGGATGGATCAGCACCAATACAGCAAGCTGTTATAGCCGAAACCCTTCCTTCCACTTCGAACAACTCCTCCTCGGCCACTTCTTCTCCTGCTTATAAACAAGCCAATTCTTTCCCGAGAATCGCAGGAAATACCACTAAAGCATCGCAACCAGACCAAATCACCGTGAATAATCTGGATGGTGTACAAGCGGCACAGACTACCACACAGCGCACTTTCTCTGACCGAGTAGGTGTCAGAGAAGGCAAACTGAGACGGTTGAATGACCTCAGCAAAGGAGAGCGTATCGAAGCAGGTGAGTATTACTATACCGAGAAAAAAAAGGCCAGTGCTGAAGTTGCCACACACATTGTAAGACCAGGCGAGACGCTTTGGAGTATTTCTCAGAAATACGGGATAAAGTTAGCTGCCTTAAAGTCTAAAAACAGGATCAGAAAAGACAGCGACCTGAAAGCCGGTATGGTTCTGAATCTCCAGGAGCACAGAAAGCGTGGCGAGGAAATCCCGAGGGTAAATCTTTCCGCACCTGCACCTGCAAAACAAGTCATGGCGAGTAATTCCCCCACTTCAGTGGGCCAACAAACAAAAACCAATACAGTGACTCCTGCTAACACGGCAGTTTCTTCGTCAAGAATCACTCATACAGTATCCAGCGGTGAAACCCTATTTGCAATAAGTAAAAGGTACGGTGTGACAGTCGATCAATTGAAAAGCTGGAACAACATCGGAAGTCAAAACATCATATCCATTGGGCAGAAATTGGTTATCTTTCGCCCCTGATCCGCAATCCCCCTGTCTTTTTAAATGTCAAAGTATCTCCTGATTTTTGGATTATTCATACTCATCCTCAGCCAGACTGCTCAGGCTCAGGACAGGCAGTATATTCCTGATACAGTACTCATAAACGGCGACACGCTATTGATGCTTGGCGATTCCCTTTTGATACCGGATCCTGTAAAGGAGATCTTCTGGAAAACCGGAGGAAATTACAATCTCAATATCCAGCAAGTCACCTTGTCCAACTGGGCGGCCGGTGGCGCAAGCACCTTTGCCCTGAATTCCGGTCTGACCCTCTTTGCCAATTACAAAAAGGATAAAAAAGTATGGGACACCCAACTCACGGTAAGTTTGGGGTTCAACAGGCAAGACGACAGGGCATACCGTACGCGGAAGACTAATGACAATTTCACCTTTGTGAGCAATTATGGTAGAGAGCTCTCGGAGTTTTTTTACCTATCGACCCAGCTGGATGCCAGAACCCAGCTCCTTGCAGGATACAAGTACACCAGGCCCTCAGGAAGTGATGTAGAAGTCCGCACCAAAATTTCAGATCTGCTGTCCCCGGGATATCTGCAATCCTCCACCGGTCTCAACTACCGAAAAACCTACAAAGACAATAGTAAAATATCTGTTATTCTTTCTCCATTTACAGGTCGATTTACGATCGTACTGGATGATTCCTTGAGCAGGGCTGGCGCATTCGGGGTAGTTCCCGGAGAAAATGTACGCGCGGAGGCCGGGGTTTCTCTTGCCGCATCTGTCACGGATGTGCAGTTGATGAAAAACGTGACCTGGAAGTCTGACATCAACCTGTTCTCCAACTATGAGGTATTTGGAAATATGGTAGTAAACTTCAATTCTGTTATCAGAATGAAAGTCAACAGGTTTATTTCCACCCGGATAGAAACCGTTTTGATCTATGATGAGGAGGTGTTTATCAAGCAGGATGACGGTACGTCCAGGCAAGCCGTGCAATTACAGAACCTGATCAATTTTGGGATATCCCTGGATTTCTAGAAGTCTGTCTCCAACCCAAATTTCCGCTGAAACTCAGCCAGTGCAGGGTGTTTCTCCTTTAAGAAATTAAATTTATCTGTGCTGGTATAAAGCTTGTTTCGCTCAGACTCCAGCTCTTCTTTCAGATCCAGCTCAATTTTAAACGGCTTTACTTTGCCTAGCTCCCGGATCACCTTGATCAGCTCAGGTTTCATTTTCTGTGCGATTTCCTCCTGCACATGACCCATTACCTCAAGAAGCACCACCCCGTTTTTAAGCTTCATGGACTGACCTAGAATCGCCAACTCCAAGCTCTTACCGAGCTGCTGAAAATGATTTTTCACATCCACATAGACTTCATCCAAAATCTCCTGGGTCAGTTCCCTGCCCTCTTCTATCACTTCGACCACTTCAGTCTTTACACTGGCTTTAGCCCTTTCCAAATCCTGTTTTAGCTTTTGCTCAGCTAATTGTTTGGTATGGGTAAGTGTTTTTGGAATAGGAATAGTCTTGTGCAGGAGACTGGACTTTATAGTTCCACCAGTAGGTGGCAGGGGAACCGGCTCTTTAACAAGCTCAGCTTCAGGGGTTGTCAGGCTTTTTTTTTTGCCTCCTCCGCAGCCATCATGGATAAGCGGAAAGCCTGGGGGAGTTTAGCCATTTTCATCAACGTCAACTCTACATGCAAACGCTGATTTTTGGAAGTTTTGTACTGTATATCGCATTGGTTCGCAATGTTGAGTGCTGATAGCAAAAAGGAAGAAGAGGACGCTTCAGTCTGTTGCAGGTAGCGCTCTTTGGCCGATTCCGACACTTCTATCAGCTGTACAGTAGCAGGATCTTTAGCTACCAATAAATCCCTGAGGTGTTCACATAGGCCAACTATGAAATTATGCCCGTCAAATCCTTTCTTGAGAATCTCATCAAAAATCAGCAGAACCTGGGAAAGGTCTTCGGAAACCAAGGCATCTACTACTTTAAAGTAATAGTCATAGTCAAGGATATGAAGGTTACCGATGGTTTCCAGATACGTCACTTTCTTACCTGCAGAGTAGGTCACTATCAAGTCAAACATCGATAATGCATCCCTAAGGGCACCGTCGGCTTTAGTAGCTATCAATCGTAGCGCTTCTTCTTCAAAATCCACGGTTTCCTTTTCCGCTATATACTTCAGATGCTCGGCGATGTCTTTGATCTGTATTCTATTGAAATCAAAAATCTGACAACGGGAAAGTATGGTAGGGATGATTTTGTGCTTTTCTGTAGTCGCCAAAATGAAGATGGCGTACTTGGGAGGTTCTTCCAAAGTCTTCAAAAAAGCATTGAAGGCTTGGTTTGAAAGCATGTGAACCTCATCAATGATATAGACTTTGTACTGTCCTTTTTGTGGGGCATAGCGTACCTGCTCTACCAGATTTCGAATGTCATCTACGGAATTGTTGGAGGCAGCATCCAGTTCGTAGATATTGAAGGAACTGTTGTTTTGGAAGGAAACGCAGGAATCGCATTGCCCACAGGCCTCGAAATCCGCCTGTAGATTTTCACAGTTTATCGTTTTGGCAAGGATACGGGCGCAAGTAGTCTTACCCACCCCACGTGGACCACAAAACAAAAAAGCCTGGGCTAAGTGATTGTTTTTTATGGCATTCTGAAGCGTGGTGGTAATATGCTGCTGCCCTACTACGCTTTTAAAATCTGCCGGTCTGTATTTTCTTGCCGAAACGACGAAATTTTCCATCGCTGCAAGATATAAAAAACTCTATACTCAAGAAGCCCAAAAAACAGCATTTTCAGACAATTTCCGTTAATTCTTTGATTTACAAATCGATTAATATCCAATTTTTTGGCTATCCAAAATAGTTCAGAAAACTCTTCATCAATGGAACCAAAAATGTGTTACTTTTGTCATCCTAATTCGAATGGGGCTGACCGGTTTTGACAGTAAGTGTGAATATCGGGCTCGCATGCAGGCTGGAGTATGTACGGCCTTGAAAAATTCATATGCACTATAAATGGCGAAGAATCTTACGCTATGGCTGCCTAATCTAACCCCACAAGGATAGATCGCTTAAAGGGTTGAGTTACGAGAGTAATTCCCCGGCCACATCTCACCACCTGTTATCTGATCCGGGTGGATCTGAGGTGTCGACTTGATCGGGTTGCGGCTTGTGATGCTATTAAGCAGGTCTAAGACAAATAGCTAAGCCGGAACTAGGTGTGTCACCCAGCATATTCCGGTCGAAAAACCAACAGGTGACTAAGCATGTAGAAGGTACGTTGTTTCCTTATCTGGACCAGGGTTCGAATCCCTGCAGCTCCACGGAAAAAGCTAAAAAAAAGTTGAAGAAATTATACAAAATGACTTCAATAAATTGATTAAAAGGAATTAAATAGCTGATTAACAGTCTTTTAATTTTAGATTATCAGATTTTAGCTTTTCAGAATTGTAAAATTAAAGCCTGCAAAAAGACTCTTTGCAGGCTTTTTTTTGTGGCTAAAACCACCAAAATCTTCACAATTACTCAAAATTCAGTTGCGTCATTCGTGTAGTTCGGCTTCTCCCAAAAAAAAGACGCTGGCTGGAAGTCATAGTTAACTGATTATGAACATGTTCATATATTGAGCTTCTTGTTATTTAGAGCCTGATTTTCGAGTTTTATTTAACTTTAAACTAATTTGTCATGTTAGAAAAAAGCTTCGGATTGCACTTCTTCTTGAAACAATCCAAAAAAGAAACCGGATCAGCGAGGTATGTCTACCTCAGGATTACCGTGGATGGTCAATCAAAAGAACTGTCTACCAAAAGATTGTGGGCAGTTTCACGATGGAATACCTCTTTTGGTAGAGCAGAGGGGACAAAAGAAGATGCCAGAGAATTAAATGCCTATTTGGACACCATCCATCACAAAGTACTTCAGGCGAAAAAACAATTACTTGAATCAGACAAGGAAATTTCCGCCGAATCCTTGAAAAATATTATCCTTGGTATTGGAGAAAAAAGAAAAATGATCCTGGAAATCTTCCAAGAACACAATGATAATTTAGAATCATTGGTAGGAAAGGATTTCGCAGAAGGGACCCTGCTACGCTACAAAACCTCGCTGGACCACACCCGCTCATTTATTAACTGGAAGTACAAGAAAAAGGATATGGACATAAAGCAGTTAGATTACGAGTTTATCTCATCCTACGCTTTCTGGCTTAAGAGTATTAGAAATTGCAATCACAATACCACTGTAAAATATCTCAACAACTTTAAAAAAATAGTTCTAATCTGCATCAATAATGGATGGCTTGACAGAAACCCATTCATCCGTTTCAAGATGGCGACCAAAGTCAACAACAGGGTTTTTCTTACTTGGCATGAAATAGAAAATTTAATAGAGAAAAAATTCTCTATACAACGTCTTAGCCAGGTTAGGGATATTTTCCTGTTTAGCTGCTTTACTGGACTAGCCTATATAGATGTCAAAAATCTAAAAAGGAATCAGATTTCTACGGGAATAGATGGGGAAAAATGGATTTATACCCATCGACAAAAAACAGATTCTCCTACCCGTTTGCCCTTATTACCAAAAGCTTTGGAGCTTATTGAAAAATATAAGAACCATCCTCAATGCCAGGACGGGGCTCATGTCCTACCAGTATTGAGCAACCAAAAGATGAATTCGTATCTTAAGGAAATCGCAGATGTCTGCGAGATCAATAAACCACTCACTTTTCATATAGCAAGGCACACATTTGCGACAACAATCACGCTTGCCAACGGAGTCCCTATCGAAACCGTATCAAAAATGCTCGGACACAAATCCCTTAAGCAGACACAGCACTATGCCAAAATCCTAGATACGAAGATAAGTTTTGACATGAAGGCACTCCGAGATAAGTTAAAATAAATTAAGAATACAGCTTATTTTATGGAGAGTCCAAAACTCAAAAATGAATCTTACATTGAACAAGAACAACGGAAAATCAAAATATGCCAGGGAATTGATGGGGAGGGGGAAACTATAATTGAGGTCAAGTTTAAATAGTAAACTATCTAGTAAACAAACCATATTTTTCAAAATTAATTTACCCAAATATAGAAATGGACCTATTCATTGCCGAAAAATCGGACATTGAAACAACTGAAACCAAAATCAACGGAATGACTTGTGTGAGTTGCTAAGTCCACTTAAGTCACGACTTAAATAAATTCAACGGAATCGTATACTCAAAAACGTCCTTTGAAAATGGAAATGTAATTATTGAATTTGAAAAAACAGAAATCGAGAAAGCAATTAATTCAACAGTCTATAGCGTAACCGACAAAGATGAAAACAAATGGTAGTTCAATTAAAACCAGAAATAAATTGTCCAAACTGCAGACATAAAAAATCAGAGGATCTGCCAAAAAATGCATGGCAGTTTTTCTATATGGAACAGTACCTTGTTCACTAATTCAAGAAAACGAAAGTTGTTGTTAAAAACCATTGCAATAAGCCAAATACACTTCCAATTCTCACATGCTTTCAGATAAGTCAGAAGTTGCAAAAAATATTTCTTTGCAAAGTTTAAAGGAAATCTTAAACCCAATTAAGAAAATTGCGTAGATTAAGATTCAGCTAAATTATTTCAAAGCCTCAGGAATTTATCCTATAATTGTATTAGTGAAAAAATCATTTTCCATAGTTTTAGCATTTTTACTTCTTTTCACAAACATCGGTTTGGCGAAAAGCAGTCATATATGCATGGGATCTGAAATGTTAAATGCAATAGGTCTTTCTGCCAAAAATTTGGATTGTGGTATGAAACACCAAAAGTCTTCTTCTTCTGAAGAAGGGGGCTTAAGTGAAGCAAACCCATGTTGTCAAAATAGTTTTGAACTTGTTCATAACGATGGGGATCAACAATTAAAAGTTCTTCAATTAGATTCAGCCCAACTAATTTTTGTTGCGGCATTTACCCAATCCTTTATCTTTGGCATTGAATTAACAAGTACTAAAGCTTATATAAATCCATTTATTTCCCCCCCTTCGATTGAAAAAAACTACACAGTTCTTTTTCAATCATTCCTGATTTAATACTTCCTGGTAATCGGTCATCCGACCTCTTTTTTCCTAGTAGCTTTCAACTACCTAGCCTCTTTATTCTAGTTTCCCCTTTTACCAGGATTAAATCATGCTTAACTCAATTATCAAGTATTTTCTTGAGAATAAACTCGTTACCGTACTCTTACTGATTGCTCTGATTGCATGGGGCATAGTGACTGCTCCATTTGGTTGGAAAGTAGGTGCTCTACCTTCCGATCCTGTTCCAGTGGATGCCATTCCAGATATTGGCGAAAATCAACAGATCGTATTCACACAATGGCCAGGAAGATCTCCCCAGGATATTGAAGACCAGATTTCCTACCCACTTACGACTTACTTATTAGGAATTCCAGGTGTCAAGTCCATCCGCAGTTCCTCTATTTTTGGCTTTTCAAGCATCTACATCATCTTTGATGAAGACACAGAATTTTATTGGTCAAGATCCAGAATTCTGGAAAAACTCAGTTCATTACCGGCAGGGCTACTTCCAGAAGCTGTTCAACCAGGATTGGGACCCGATGCCACAGCACTGGGGCAAGTATATTGGTACACACTCGAAGGTAGAGATGAACAAGGAAATCCTACTGGGGGCTGGGATCTCCATGAGATCAGAACTGTCCAAGACTTCTTTGTGAAATATGGATTAAATGCAGTCGAAGGCGTTTCTGAAGTAGCTTCTATTGGTGGATTTGTACAGGAATATCAAGTGGATGTTAACCCTGACGCACTTAAAGCCTACAATATTCCCTTAATGAAAGTCATGGAGGCGGTAAAGCAATCCAACCGGGATGTAGGTGCTAAAACTATAGAAATCAATCAAGCAGAGTATTTAGTCCGCGGCTTAGGTTACATCAAAAAGGTAGAAGATCTGGAAGAGGCTGTAGTTGCTGTCGAGCAAAACGTTCCGGTCCGAATAAAGGATATCGGCGTAGTGAGCCTAGGACCTGCAAACAGAAGAGGGCTTCTCGATAAAGATGGGGCTGAAGTAGTAGGCGGAGTTGTAGTCGCTCGATACGGTTCCAACCCCCTTCAGGTCATCAATAACCTCAAAGAGAAAATCAACGAAATAGCTCCGGGTCTTCCCAAAAAGACTTTGGCAGATGGCCGTATAAGTCAGTTGACTATAGTGCCATTTTACGATAGGTCAACCCTGATCCAGGAAACTTTAGGAACGTTGGAAGAGGCTCTTTCGCTAGAGATCCTGATTACTATTTTGGTGGTAATCGTGATGGTTTATAATCTCAGAGCTTCCATCTTGATTTCCAGTTTATTACCGATCGCCATTCTCATGGTTTTTATAGCCATGCGCTACTTCGGAGTAGATGCAAACATCGTAGCTCTTTCAGGTATAGCCATCGCTATCGGAACTATGGTGGATCTTGGAATTATACTTTCTGAAAACATCATCAAACACATTGACGAAGCTCCACCTGAGCAAAAATTAATCACGACCATATACAAGGGATCTTCCGAAGTAGCTACTGCAATTCTAACTGCAGTGTCTACAACTATTGTGAGCTTTATTCCTGTTTTTACCATGGAAGCTGCAGAGGGAAAACTATTTGGTCCTCTAGCCTATACCAAGACTTTTGCTCTTATAGCAGCTTTGATAGTTTCATTATTGATTCTACCTATGTTAGCTCATGTATTTTTTGGTTTCAAAGTCAAAAATCAGCGGTACAAGCTATTAGGTAATGGTTTATTACTTATGCTCGGTATTGGAGCTCTGATTTACGGTTATACTTGGGCAGGGATAATGTTGGTATTCTTTAGCATCATTTCTTTTGCAAGATTCTATGTAGAAAAAGAAGCGATAACAATCCCAACTCGCATTCAACCTGCATACAATCAACTTGAAATTATTCTGGCAATCGCAGGAGTGGTATGGCTCTTAGCTACTTATTGGCTACCACTAGGAGCTTCTCATTCTATTATTGCCAATGTGTTATTTGTCGCCTTTTTGGTCAGCCTGATCTTAGGTGCATTCTCCATATTGGAACACAATTACAAACGTGTATTAACCTGGTGCCTAGACCACAAAACTGCCTTCCTCAGTATTCCTGCAGCCTTAATTTTGTTGGGAGCAACCGTTTGGCTTGGCTTTAATGCCACCTTTGGACTAATTCCCAAAGCCACCAATCTCATAGGTTGGGATATTCAATCCAGTAAATCATGGTCTAGCTTATCACATACATTCCCGGGGATGCAAAAGGAATTTATGCCTTCTCTGAATGAAGGAAGCTTCCTACTCATGCCAACTGCGATGCCTCACTCTGGCATTGCTTACAACAGGAAA
The DNA here is from genome assembly GCF_021390545.1 of Algoriphagus sp. AGSA1. Classification (GTDB taxonomy): domain Bacteria; phylum Bacteroidota; class Bacteroidia; order Cytophagales; family Cyclobacteriaceae; genus Algoriphagus. Next base: position 217,824 of record NZ_JAJUWR010000003.1, read on the forward strand.
ATCATAGGGCAATTGGATATGCTTTTAACCAATATACCTGAGGTGGAACTTACCGTCGGTAAATTGGGAAGAGTAGAATCCGCTCTTGACCCCGCTCCGATCTCCATGTACGAGAATATCATCAACTACAAGTCGGAATATCTTCTAAACTCCAAAGGACACAAACAGCGTTTTAAAACTGATAAAAAAGATAGGTTCATATTTACAACTGGTGACACCCTATCGAATCAGGACGCTCTTGCACAAAATAAGTCTACAAAAAATTTGATCCCTGATGAGAATGGAATGTATTACAGAAACTGGCGCGATCATATAGAATCCCCAGATGATATCTGGAATGAAATTATTGCAGTCACAAAAATCCCAGGAATCACATCCGCACCTAAGCTTCAACCCATTGAAACCCGACTGGTCATGCTCCAAACTGGTATGCGGGCACCTATGGGAATCAAAGTCTATGGACCTGATTTGCAGACCATCGAGAACTTTGGTATTCAACTGGAAACTATATTAAAGCAGGTTCCCTCAGTCAAAGAAGAAGCAGTATTCGCTGATAGAATTGTCGGGAAGCCCTATCTACAGCTGAATATAAACCGAGAGAAAATCGCCCGATTTGGTTTAACAATAGAAAATGTACAGCAAACAATAGAAACGGCTATTGGAGGCATGAGTATAACTACCACCGTAGAAGGACGCCAGCGATTCCCTGTCCGTGTTCGCTATCCACGGGAATTACGGGATGATCCTGAGAGCTTGTCCAAAATCTATGTTTCTACACCTACAGGAGCTCAAATCCCTTTGGGGCAACTTGTTGACTTCGACTATGTCCGGGGACCTCAGGCAATCAAAAGTGAGGAGACTTTTTTGGTGGGTTATGTGCTATTCGATAAGCGGGATGGGAATTCTGAAGTGACCACAGTCGAGGATGCCAAACGGCTGATCCAAAGCAAAATTGATTCAGGCGAGCTGGAAGTCCCAACAGGCGTGACTTACAAATTCTCCGGTAGCTACGAAAATCAGGTTCGTGCAGAGAAACGCCTGAGCATCATCGTCCCCGCAGTGTTGGTCATTATCTTTTTGATTCTCTATTTCCAGTTCAAATCCGTGAGCACCACTTTCATGGTCTTCACCGGAATTGCTATGGCGTTCTCCGGAGCTTTTATTACGCTATGGTTCTACGGCCAGCCTTGGTTTGCTGATTTTAACCTCTTTGGCACAAATATGCGGGACCTGTTCCAAGTACACCAAATAAACCTGAGCGTAGCGGTTTGGGTTGGGTTCATTGCGCTTTTTGGTATTGCTACCGATGATGGGGTGCTGATGGCTACTTATCTGGATCAGAGTTTTGAACGCAACAAAACTGACAATTTCAAAGGAATACGAATGGCCATCGTGGAAGCTGGGCAGCGTCGAATAAAACCGGCAGTTATGACTTCGGCTACTACCATTATAGCCTTACTTCCGATTTTAACCTCCTCGGGAAGAGGATCAGATATCATGATTCCGATGGCTATTCCGGCTTTTGGAGGAATGATCGTGGCAGCTATTACCTACTTCATAGTACCTGTCTTATACTCCATCCGGGAAGAACGAAAACTTAAAAAAAGCTGAAAATGAAAACTATCAAACTTTCCATTCTTTTGCTCCTGGGTATAAGTTTCTCAGCTAGTTCGCAAAGTTTAGAAGACTATTTTCGAATAGGCGCTGAAAACAATCCAGGTCTTCAAGCTAAATACAAAGCATTTGAAGCTGCCATGGAAAAAATCCCGCAGGTAGGATCCTTACAAGATCCAAACCTGTCTTTTGGATATTTCATATCTCCGGTTGAAACCAGAGTTGGTCCTCAGAATGCCCGCTTTTCTTTGACGCAGATGTTCCCTTGGTTCGGTACGCTAAGAGCTCAGAAAGATGTAGCTTCCTTCATGGCTGAAGCAAAATATCAGGAATTTCTGGATGCTAAGAACCAACTATACAGCCAATTGGCCACTGTTTATTATCCTTTGGTAGAAACGCACGAATTGATAAACCTTGAACGGGAGAATCTGAAAATCCTTGAAACTTATTACTCATTAGCTACTTCAAAATTCGAAAACGGCCAAGGTTCTCTTGCAGATGCACTACGAGTAGAAATTATGATTCAGGCAACCAAAACTAACATCGAAGTGCTACAGATGAAAATCAAAGGAAGCAATTCATGGTTCAATTCCCTGCTTTCCAGATCTCATGATTCCCCCGTTGAGATCTCTGAGATGCTCCAAATCACGGATGCTGACCGGCAGATTTCAACTGATTCAATCCAGGCAAACCCCATGTTGGGGAGTATAGATTTGAAAATTCAGGCCAGTGAAGCAAGCGTGCGTGTTGCCCAAAAGCAAGGAATGCCAAAGCTAGGTGCAGGTGTCGATTATGTACTTGTCGGCGAAAGAACAGATATGGACATCCCAGATAACGGGAAAAATGTCTTGATGCCTATGGTCACGATGAGCCTACCGATTTTCAGAGGGAAATATAAGGGTGCACAGAAGGAAGCCAAACTTATGCAGGAATCTTATCAACTGGAGAAGGACGAACTCAACAATAAACTATTTGGCTCCTATTACCGCTTCTCCACCGACATGGAGATTCAGGAGAATCTGATCTCGCTGTATAGCAAACAAGTGCAAACATCCGAGCAAACTCTGGAATTACTTTATTCTGCCTATAGCAATTCAGGAAACGACTTTGAAGAGGTCTTGAGGGTACAGCAACAACTGTTGGAATACCAAAAAATGAAACTCAAAGCCACGGTAGCTTATCAAACTTCCTTGGCTCAAATCAATTATATAACCGCTAAAACCTTCTGATTATGAAAAGTAAGAACTATTTAAAATTCGCAGCAATGATGGCAGTTTCCTTTGTCATTATGTATGGAGTAATGTTTCTAAATGCAGATTTATTCGAGCATGTCATGCTGAGCACTACCAGGACCTATATGACCATCTTGATGGTTGCCCCTATGGCCATTTCCATGCTTCTATTTATGTGGGGAATGTATGAGAATAAAAAGACCAATTACATTATTCTAGCCTCTTCCCTAATCGTTTTCATAAGTACGCTGACTATGTTGAGAAATCAAACCTTAATTGCAGATGTGCAGTGGATGAAAGCCATGATTCCACATCACTCTTCAGCCATCATGGTAAGTCAAAAAGCTCATCTCCAAGATCCAGAAGCACAGAAATTGGCGCAGGATATCATAGAAGCACAGCAGCGGGAGATCGCTCAGATGCAGGCAATGATTGAGCGACTGGAGGCGACTAAATAAGCGATGAGACTTAAGCTAAAATATCTCATTGGTTCCATTCTGTTTCTTCTTTGCATGGGCGAGAACAGCAGTTTGGCAAAAGCAGATCAGACACCAGCTGACACTGCGACTTATACTTTATCTATAAAAAAAGATATGGTAACCAAAGCTGGAAAACCTGTGCCCGCTATGACTGTTAATGGTGGAATTCCAGGCCCTACACTGACTTTTCAGGAAGGTGGATATGCTGTCATCTATGTCAAAAATGAAATGGATGTGGAAACTTCAGTTCATTGGCATGGGATCCTTCTTCCGAATTTCTTTGATGGAGTCCCCTATCTGACCACACCTCCGATACTGCCTGGAGAAACCCAAAAATATGAGTTTCCTCTGAAGCAGGCTGGAACCTATTGGTACCATTCGCATACAATGCTTCAGGAGCAAAGTGGTGTTTACGGCTCTATAGTTATTGAACCGAAGGAGAAAACGCTGGAATACGATACAGATTTGGTCATTCTTCTGTCTGATTGGACCAATCAGAAAGCCATGAATGTAATGCGAAACCTAAAGCGAGGAAATGAATGGTATAACATCAAAAAAGGCACTGCAACCCCTCTAAATCAAGTGATAGCAAGGGGAGGCTTCGGTGCTCAGATGAATTTTTGGAAACAACGAATGGAAGGTGCTGACATTGCAGACATTTACTACAATGCTTTCCTTACAAATGGCCAGTCTATCTCCGAGTACCCCGATTTGAAACCTGGGGAGAAAGTGCGTGTACGGTTTATCAACGGATCTGCATCATCACAGTTTTGGTTGACTTTCGGAGGAGCGGATCCCCTGCTTGTGTCTGCTGACGGTCTGGACGTGGAGCCAGTAGTCCACAATAAGACTTTTATCGCCATCGCCGAGACCTACGACTTCATTGTCACTATTCCAGATTCTGGAAAGATAGAAATCAGAGCAACAGCACAAGACGGCTCCGGACAAACGTCTGCTTTCTTAGGAAATGGAAATATCCTCAGTGCGCCAGATGTCCCCCGTCCAGACAAAATAGGAATGATGATGAAAATGGCAAAGATGGACATGAAAATGGGAGCCCCGGCCATGAAGTTTAAACCTTCCGAAGAGAATCCAATAGAAATGATGGATAAGTGGGGAATGCAAATGGATGATAAGATGAACATGGACGAAATGAATCCTAATGAAATGAATAAGGATCACTCGAAGATGGAGAAGACTGAAATGACAATGGATCATTCCAAGATGAATATGGAAGAGAAAAGCTCAAGTGATTCTTCTAAAAAAGTTACTATGCAAGGTATGGATCATTCCAAAAAGGACCACAATCAACCAATGGCTAAACCTATGGAAACGGATGGTAAAATGGACATGGGTGCGTCTATGGACAAAATGCCTGGTATGGATATGTTCGCCGAATACAATTACGACTACCTAAAATCACCCGAAAAAACCAGCTTCCCAGCCAATGAAGCTGTAAATGAAGTCCTGCTGAATCTTACAGGAAATATGTGGCGCTACATCTGGAGCATGAATGGAGTACCACTAGCTGAAGCTGATAAGATAAAAATCGAAGGCGGAAAAGTGACCCGAATTACCTTGAACAACCTCACGATGATGCATCACCCGATGCACCTTCATGGCCATTTCTTCAGAGTAATCAACGATAAAGGAGAATATTCACCTCTCAAGCATACGGTGAATGTGCCTCCAATGCAAAAGATCACTATTGAATTTGAAGGTACCGAAGAGGGAGATTGGTTTTTCCACTGTCATGTGCTTTATCATATGATGGGTGGAATGGCCAGGATATTCTCTTACGAAACCCCACGAGATCCAAGATTAAAAGGCTTTCCGCTAAAAAAACTTATTAAAGAAAGTGATGAATATTTTAACTGGGGAACTGCGAATGTAGCCTCTCAAATGGTAGGTCTAAACCTAATGTCTTCAAATATTCGCAATCAGTTCAACTTGGATCTGGAATATGGATATAACCAGAATTTTGAAGCAGAGGTAAGCTACGAACGATATCTCTATGATTATTTCAGAGTATTCGCTGGAGTGAACCTGGAAAATGAGGTGGCCGAAAGTCTTGATAAGATCAATGCTACGGCAGTGGTCGGGATTCGATTCCTCACACCTTACTTATTCAATCTCGATGTAAGGCTTGATAGCAAACTCAGACCAGAATTCAGAATCAACAGAGAAATCATGATTTTCCCACGAACTACCATTTTCGCTAATTATGAATATCAAATGGATTTTGGATGGACAAATACCCTTCCCGAATCAGGCGAAAACTCCAACTACAAAGGGGAGACTACCTGGTCAGCGGGTGCTAGTTATATTTTCTCCAGAAACTTCTCTGTCATGGGAAGTTACGACAATCGTTTTGGCGCCGGTGGTGGATTGACAGTTAGATTTTAAAATCTTTTAGACAGCTATTTAAACTAAGATAAAATGGAACATTCAGACCATAAACATAAGGAACATGAATCCCATCAAAAGGGAAAGCATGGAATGAAAGGTCATGACCATAGCATGCATCATATGCATATGATCCAAGATTTCAAAAAGCGATTCTGGATTTCTCTGGTGATCACCTTGCCAATAGTAGTCTTGGCGCCAATGATCCAAGGGCTTTTGAGCTATGAATTCAGATTTGAAGGAGACCGATACTTGCAATTCGCCCTTTCCTCGGTGGTCTTCTTTTATGGAGGCTGGCCATTCTTAAAGGGCATGGTAGAGGAACTGAAAAAGAAAAAACCAGGCATGATGACATTGATTGCACTGGCGATTTCAGTAGCCTATTTCTATAGCTCAGCTGTAGTCTTTGGCCTTTCTGGAAAAATATTCTTTTGGGAATTGGTTAGTTTGATTGATATCATGCTGCTAGGACATTGGATAGAAATGAAATCAGTGATGGGAGCTTCTAATGCTCTTCAGGAACTGGCTAAAATGATGCCTTCAGAAGCTAGGAGAATAAAGGAAAATGGTGAATCCGAAGATGTTCCTATTGCAGAGCTAAAATCTGGAGACACAATTTTAGTGAGACCAGGTGAAAAAATTCCAGCTGATGGTGAAATCCTGGAAGGGAGCAGTCATGTAAATGAATCCATGCTTACAGGTGAGTCCAAACCAGTGGCAAAACAGAAAGACGATGAAGTGATCGGTGGATCAGTGAATGATAATGGTGCCCTAAAAATCAAAGTGAAGCACACTGGAGAAGAGTCGTACTTGTCCAAAGTAATAGGATTAGTTACAGAGGCACAAAAAACGAAGTCCAATACTCAAAATTTGGCTGACAAAGCTGCAGGCTGGTTGTTCTACATCGCTTTGGCAGCAGGAATTATCACCTTGGTAGTATGGCTAAGCCTTGGCAAAGACTTCAATTACGCTCTGGAGAGAATGGTCACGGTCATGATAATATCCTGTCCCCATGCATTAGGTCTGGCGGTGCCATTGGTTGTTGCTATTTCCACTTCCGTTTCTGCTAAGCACGGCTTGTTGATTCGCAACAGGACTGCCTTTGAAAATTCAAGGAACCTGACCACCATCATTTTTGACAAGACAGGAACCTTGACCAAAGGTGAATTCGGAGTGACTAGATTCAAAAGCGTAGCAGAGGGAATGGAAGATAAAGACTTACTCGCCATTGCAGCAGCACTTGAAAATAGTTCTGAACATCCAATCGCAGCTGGAATTGTAAGAAAATCAAAGGAGCTAGAATTAAAACTAGGCAAGCCAGAAAACTTCCAAAACATCACTGGAATGGGCATAAAAGCCAATCTTGACGGGAAAGAGATTAGTATTTTAAGCCCGGGCGGGTTAAAACAAAAAGAAATAGAACAACCTGAAGGTGCTTTCAAAACAGAAGATGAAACAGTAGTCTTTGTACTTTCGGATGAAAAGCTTATTGGTTACATCGCATTAGCGGATGAAATCCGTGATGAGTCTCAAGAAGCTATCAATACACTTAAAAAGCACGGAATTAAGATCTTAATGGCTACCGGCGACAATGAAATAGTTGCCAAAGCAGTAAGTGAGACACTCGGGCTGGACGGCTATTATTCAGAAGTATTGCCGGAAGACAAGCAAAAGATCATCAAAGACCTACAAGCTAAAGGTGAATTCGTGGCTATGACCGGAGATGGTGTCAACGATGCCCCAGCTTTAGCTCAGGCAGATGTAGGAATCGCTGTTGGATCAGGTACTGACGTTGCTGCTGAAACTGCCGATATCATTTTGGTCAATAGCAACCCAATAGACATCGCCAACCTGATCCTATTCGGAACTGCTACTTACAAAAAAATGATGCAGAATATCTGGTGGGCAGCAGGATATAATATCGTAGCCGTTCCCTTGGCTGCAGGAGTATTGGCTGGCGCCGGAATTATTCTAAGCCCAGCAATTGGTGCAGCTCTGATGAGTTTAAGTACAGTCATCGTGGCCTTCAACGCACAATTATTAAAACGGCAGATCAAATCTTAACTGACATTATCTAAAAAAGAAATACATAAACCACCCATTGGCACATAAGATTTCTGGCTGCTAGGCGCTTAGATAAGAAACTTAAAGCATAGGTAAACATCAATAAATAAAACTAAGTATCCGTAAAATTCAAAATGAAGTAAAATGAAAACTCAAAAAACAATTCTATCGCTGGCATTAATTGCTGGACTTTCTTTTTCACTAATTGCATGTGGAGAAAAGAAACAAGAGGATCATACCATGGGATCAGAAGACCATAATGCAATGTCTGAATCTATGGACAACATGGATAAAGGAATGGACATGAGTGGACCGGCCACTAAGACTGATCTAATAGATGAGTACTTGGAAATCAAAACAGCTCTTGGAAACAACAGTAAGGAAGAAGCTGCAAAAGCAGCAACTAAACTGGCTGAGTATGCAAAAACCATTTCATTCGATCAGTTAACCGATGAAAAGAAATCCGAAGTAAGTAGCATATTGGAAGTTATCCAAGAACACAGTGAGCACATCGCCAAAAGTGAAATGGATCATCAGATTGAGCATTTTGAGGCAATGGGAAAAGACTTCACAGATCTATTGGCAATTGTAGGCTCGGATAGAAAGCTATATCAGCAGCAGTGTCCAATGTATAATAAGAATGAAGGTGGCATATGGCTGAGTGATTCAGAAGAAATAAAGAATCCCTTGTTTGCCGGTAAAATGAAAACCTGTGGAGCTGTAAAGCAAGTGATAGAAATCGGATGAAAAAAGTAGTCGGGGTTATTATAACCTTACTCCTTATTGTTTTGGTGGGAATTCAATTCATTCCCACCAATCAAAATCCTTACCTGCCTACAGATTCCAATGATTTCATAATTCTTAATAATCCACCTGTGAAAATTGGAAAGATGCTTAAAACTTCATGCTACAACTGCCATAGTGATCAGATCAACTACCCATGGTATAGCAAACTTCAGCCTGCTGCTTGGTTACTTGAAAAACATATCCGGGAGGGTAAGGAAGAATTAAATCTTTCTCAATATGGATCACTATCCGGGAGAATGGAAAAAATGAAATTAGAGAGTATGATTAAACAAATTGAGCAAAAAAAAATGCCTATTTCCTCATACACTCTCATACATCAGGATGCAATATTATCTGACTCAGACCGAAAGGAACTCGTTGCTTACCTGCAAAACTTACAGTGAATGGAATTTAACAAATTCATGATTTTAGTTTAAAAATTGAATTTGACATAGTAAACATTAGGATTAAAAATTCTAAGTAATACACAAAATGAAAAATATATTCAATAACAAATTTGTCCTGATTGCTGTCACTTTGCTGATCGGACTGACCATAGGTTGGCTACTTAAGCCTGCTCCTTCTCCAAAACTAGAAGCCGATGAACATGAGCATGTCGAGTCGATCGCTGGAATCCCTATTACCTACACTTGCTCCATGCACCCTCAAATCCGACAGAATGAGCCAGGTGATTGTCCAATCTGCGGAATGGACCTAATCCCATTGGAGAATGATAATGCTGATGCTGATCCTATGGCTGTAACCATGTCTCCTACTGCAATGCAACTTGCAGGGGTACAATCAATCCTAGTTGGTAATGCTGATGCTGGAAAGTCAATTCGTCTGAACGGAAAAATTCAAGCTGATGAACGTCAGAATTATACACAATCAGCGCATATACCGGGAAGGATTGAAGAATTGTCTGTAAACTTCACCGGTGAATATGTAAAAAAAGGCCAGGTATTAGGCCAAATTTATTCACCGGAATTGGCTACCGCCCAAGAAGAACTTTTTCAGGCACAGAAGATCAAGGATTCCCAACCTGCGCTTTTCAATGCAGCCAAAGAAAAACTTAAAAATTGGAAACTGACTGATTCCCAGATAGCACAAATTCTTGCTACAGGAAAAGTAACCGAGCAACTACCAATTTTAGCGAATGTATCAGGATATGTCACTGATAAAATGGTGAATCTGGGCGACTATGTGAGCAAAGGGGAACCTATATATCAAATTGCTGATCTCAGCAAAGTCTGGGTATTATTTGACGTCTATGAATCAGAATTGCAATGGGTGAAAAAAGGTGATCAAATCGAATTTACTGTTCAGTCCCTTCCTGGTGAGACTTTCACCGGAAAACTCAGCTACATCGACCCGATGATCAACCCTCAGACAAGAGTAGCAAAAGCAAGGCTGGAAGTGAGTAATTCTAACCTGAAATTCAAGCCTGAAATGTTTGTATCCGGGAAAGTGGAAAGTAACGGTAAGTCTATAGATAACAGCATCATAGTTCCAAAAACGGCTGTGATGTGGACAGGAACGAGATCTGTGGTTTATGTGAAGAATGTTTCAGATCAAGCAGTAAGTTTTAAGCTTCGGGAAGTAACTCTTGGCGCATCTTTGGGCTCAGAATATGTCATTACTTCAGGTTTAGAATCAGGAGAAGAAATCGCAGTAAATGGCACATTCAGCATTGATGCTGCCGCTCAACTTGCGGGGAAACCGAGTATGATGTCTCCTGATGGAGGAGCTGCAATGACTGGACACAATCATGGTGGAATGCCTGGAATGAAAATGGAAACTACTAATCACTCATCGCCAAGTGCGGTAGTGTTAACGCCCCAAGCTAAAGATGAGCTGAAGCTGATTTTTGACAGCTATTTCGAATTAAAAAATGCTTTGACCAAAGATGATCTGTCCATTGCCAAAGTTAGCGCTGCTACAATGCTTGCTTCAGTGGAAAAAGTAAATATGTCCGAGTTCAAAGGAGATGCCCATATGGAATGGATGAAATACGAAAAAAACATTAAAGTCGATTTGGTTAAAATCAAGAGTGCTAAATCACTGGAAGATATCCGAAATTCATTTCTTTCTATCTCAGATGAAATGGTTGGTTTGGCCGAAAATTTCACGCCTTTGGCTTCCAAAATTTATGTGCAGCATTGTCCAATGGCAGATTCCAACAAAGGTGCTGATTGGCTGAGTCTGGAGGAAAAAGTTATGAACCCATACTTTGGAAAAGGTATGCTCTCCTGTGGAGAAGTCACCAAAACAATTCAATAATAAAAACGCCCAACTATATGAAAATCAAACTATTATTACTAGCCTTATTTGCGACTACAGCCTGCAATCCAAAAAATAAAGAAAACCATGAAATGGATCACATGGACCATCAAATGGAATCAGAATCTCATGAAATTCATGAGGCGAAGCCCGCGGAAGTACCCAAAAGCCCCCGAACTTCAGCTATGGCCATGACAGGTGGTAATCATATTCATATTGATTACAGTGCCCCAAGTGTAAGAGGGAGACAGATTTTTGGCGGGCTTGTGGCTTATAATGAAGTCTGGGTGACAGGTGCCCACAAAGCTACCAAGATCAAATTTGACAAAGATGTGATCATAAACGGCGAAACGATAAAGGCTGGCCAATATGGGCTTTTTACCATCCCAGGAAAAGAGGAATGGACAATAATACTGAATCAGGATTGGGACATGCATTTGGCAGATAACTATAATGCTTCCAATGATCTGATCAGGATCAATGTAAAACCGGAAAAATTAAATGAAACTGTGGAAGCGCTGACTTTCGAAGTCAAAGAAAAAGATGCCAAAACAACTACAGTCGCAATTTCATGGGACAAGACTAAGGTCTCGTTTGAAGCAGTGAACGCTGAATAATGAGAAAAAACAATCAATATTATGCACGGAGAATCCATAGATTTCTAGGTGTATTTATAGGAATCCAATTTATCTTTTGGACTATTTCCGGGCTATACTTCAGTTGGACAGATATCGATGAAATACATGGAGATCATTTTCGTAATGATCATATGATGCATGAAAATGCTAGCGAACTAATCGACATCAATCAGCTCGATTCCACCCTAAAGATCTCAACCCTAGAACTTAGATTTGTAAATCATGAACCCTACTATTGGGTGAATGAAAGCAAGCTATTTGATGCCAAATCAGGAAAGCTTCATTCAGAGATTTCTGAGGCTGAAGCACGAGAAATCGCTCAAATTTATATCAAAGAAAATCTCCAAATCAGGGAAGTTAATTACCTGACTGATGCTGGGGCTCATCACGAATACCGAGGTACATCGCTTCCTGCATGGGCAATACATTTCGATACCTCTGAAAATCTGGTAGCATATGTAGATGCTAAGAGTGGCCAGTTTACCAAAGTCAGGCACCGAGCTTGGCGTTGGTTTGACTTTCTTTGGATGTTCCACACTATGGACTATGCGGGGAGAGACAACTTCAACAACCTCCTCTTAAGGATATTTTCTCTTGCTGGGTTAGCGGCTGTAGGGTCAGGTTTCACTTTATTCATTATGACTCTTAAGAAAAAAAGGCAATCTAAAAAATAGAATTCTCCATGTTGAGTAAAGTTTATTAAAATTATATAACTCCCTATTTGCTCAATTTCAAAATTCTGAATGCACCCTGGACCACCAAAACAAAAACTACTCCTCCAATGATCAAATCTGGAAGACTGGAATTCAACCAGTTGACCAAAAGAGCAGCTACTATAACGCCTAAGTTTATGATTACATCATTGGAGGTGAAAATCATACTTGCCTTCATGTGAGCATCTTCTTTACTTTTTGACCTTTGTAAAAGGTAAAGACAAAGAGCATTAGCGAGTAGTGCAAAAATTGAAACTATAAGCATAGTTGAAAAGTTGGGAACTTCTTCCATCCCGAAAAACCTACTTAACACTTCTGAAAAACCTATTAGAGCAAGTACAATTTGAAAATACCCCGCAAGTTTTGAAATTCGTTTTTTCTTCCGAATAGTCCCTCCCACCGCAAATATACTAATGCCATACACTAAGCTATCTGCAAGCATATCTAAACTGTCCGCAACCAACCCCATGGATTTGGAAAATATTCCTGTAGCCATTTCGATAAGAAAAAAAACGAAGTTGATTGCAAGTACATACCAGAGGAGCCTTTTCTGGTTGGAATCCTCAAGGAAATCAGTCTGGTTAGTAAGTTCTGTGGATAGTTTCCTACTTCCCAAATTCAATTCATAAATTGACTTTTCAATCTGTTCTATTTCCCCCATATGAAAGACAATCAATCTTCTGTTGGGTATATCAAACTCCAGGTTTTTAACAGAAGTAATTCCATCCAACTTTATCCGAATCAGATTTTCCTCGGAAGGACAATCCATCTGTTTTATTTCAAATAGTGACTTCTCCATTTAGTAAAATAATTATATGATTATCCGCTACTTTGCCAGTAGGGTTGAATTCCCGCAATTATCAGTCGGTCAAAGAGTCTTTCACCAAAATATCTACGGTTGAGCTTGTAGCAAAACTCGTCAATATAATTTTGGAGCTTTCTTTCCGAGATCATTCTATACTTTCTAAGATCGCTTTTTAGGTTGCTGATTGCAGTATGGGCCCATTTCAGGTTGAACTTCCCCTCTTTGGTAGAGGATAATTCGGTTACATGGACATCCACGAAATCTTCAAACTTAGCGTAAGTAGTGCTGTCATCGGTCTGTAGCACAGCGTCTTTGTTGATAAAATCCTTGATCAGTTTCTCGGCTGTTTTAGACTTTAAATCTTCGATCTTCTTCATCTTAAAGTATCGGCAGCTTTTGGTCAATTCCTTTGTTTTAAAGTCTTCCAGAACCGTTGATTCAGCCATCACGGCCACTGTAGCCTTCTGTTGGGTACCCCTTCCGCGGTTCAGATCTTTCTTTTTTCCTGCTGGGGTTGCCTTGGTTACATAGGCCTCATCGTACTCTACCATATCTTCCAGCTTATATTCATTGTCTCTTTTGCCCATAATAACGCGGATCTTGTGGCATAAATCGAACACAGTTTGGTAACGGCTAAAACCCATCTGCCTCTGGAGTTCAAGTGCTGTAAACCCCTGCTTGGTCGCACTGATAAAGGTAATTGCCATCAGCCATTTCCGTAGCGTTAAATTACTGTTTTCCATTACAGTACCGCTTTTTAGGCTGGTACGGAATTCACAGCTTTTACACTGAAACATGTTTTTACTGTGAAGCCAATAGTGATCTTTACCCATACATTTCTTGCAGACTACCCCTTCTTGCTCTCTTTTGGCTTTGAAATAGAAAATACAAGATTCTTCATCAGGGAAACGCTCTTCAAACTTTAAAATATTCATGGTCTAAACCGTTGTTTTGACCAAATAACTCCGCTTTTGCCTGACAACCAACCGATTGTCACCAACTGTCAGTATGTAATTTGGCTACTGGCAGAATTCCGTATATTCATAATAATTAAACGGCTGCTCATTCATTCAATATTATCAATTCCTTTCGTAGCCAAGCAGTCTCAATGCATTTACTACAACTACAATGGTAGAACCTTCATGAATCAATACAGCAACTCCAATAGATGCGAATCCAAAAATTGTAGCAGGTATTAAAAGTCCCACTATACCTAAACTGATCCACAGATTTTGTTTGATAATCCCTTTAGCCTTTCTACTCAGTCCAATTGCAAAAGGTAATATTTCCAACTTATCAGCCATTAAAGCTATATCGGCAGTCTCCAGAGCTACATCAGACCCTGCTGCCCCCATTGCAATACCAACAGTACTAGCTGCCATAGCCGGAGCATCATTCACCCCATCACCTACCATAGCTATCTTGGATTCTGACTGCTTTAATTGCTTGATAGCCTCAACCTTTTCTTCAGGCAACAGACTTCCTTTTGCCCCCGTCAATCCAACCTCTTGGGCTATCGCATCTGCTACTTTCTGATTGTCCCCGCTGAGCATAATCATCTTTTTAATCCCAATTTCCTTGAGCGCCGCAAGGGTGGACTTTGCCGCAGCTCTTGGAGTATCCATTAACCCGATGATACCAATATAAGTATCGTTTTTCCTCACCAGTATGGTTGTGTTCCCATTGGATTCCAAAGATTCTATTTTCTCGATAATTTCTTGTGAGGGTTTGTTATCATTCAGCGCTTCGTACAAATCCAGATTGCCAATATAAATTTTATCTGCTCCCACATTTGCCTTTATGCCCTTGCCAAGAACGGCTTCCAATGAATCCGCCTCTGGGATTTTCTTTCCTTCCATCCTTTCTTTACCGTCTCTCACCACGGCTTTCGCCAAGGGGTGATCACTTAGCCCTTCCACCGCAACTGCGGTTCCCAGCAACTCGTCTTCTGAAATACTATTCCATGCGATTACCACTGTGATTTTTGGTTTTCCCTCTGTCAAAGTTCCCGTTTTATCAAATGCAATTGCGGTTAGAACTCCCAAATCTTCCAGTGGTCTTCCTCCCTTAATCAAAACTCCTTTTTTTGCTGCCCGGGCAACGCCACTCAATACCGCACTAGGTGTTGCAATTGCTAGCGCACACGGACTTGCTGCCACCAAAACTGCCATTGCGCGATAAAAACTATCACTAAAAGGCTCATCCAACACCAAAAAGGCAAAGCACAGTAGTACTACCAATACCAGAACCGATGGGACAAAATACTTCTCAAATTTATCGGTCAGCAGTTGAGTGGGTGATTTCTGCGCTTTGGCTTCATTGACTAAGGTAATTAACCTGGAAACAGTAGAGTCTTCTGCAATTTTCAACACCTTAATTTCCAAGGTGCCGTTTCCGTTGATCGTTCCTGAATATGCCCTGTTTTCCTGAGGCACATTATCTAGGGAAATATGCTGTTCATCCTGTTCTTTTATAGCTTCCTTGTCCACAGGTATACTTTCACCAGTAATAGGAGATTGGTCCACAGCACTACTTCCCTTTACAATAACCCCATCTGCCGCAATTCTGGAATTAGGCTTAACAATGATGATATCATCGACCTCCAACTCTTCAATTCCCACTTCCACCGAACTGCCTTCAGTTTTCTTTAAGGCGGTTTTTGGTGCAAGAGTTGCAAGTGATTCAATGGACTTATGCGCTTTTCCCATAGCGTAATGTTCCAATGAATGCCCAAGACTAAATAGAAACAGCAACAATGCACCTTCTGCCCATTCTCCCAGGATCGCAGCACCTATGGCTGCGACCAACATGAGAAAATCAATTTCAAAACCTCCCTTTAATATGGTTTCTATCGCCTCTTTCGCGGTATAGAAGCCCCCAAAAAAATAGGCTCCTATATACATGGCAAGACTTACCCATTGAGGCACATCTTCTAAAAAACTCAGGCCAAACCCAATTCCCAAAAGAGCTCCACAGCAAATGGAGAAAATCAATTCACTATTCTTTCCGAATATCCCAGAGTGTTCCACTTTTTCCTGTTCCATAGGTTTTCTATTTAAGTTTCATGTTAGTAGTGTTTTTCACAAAATGATTAATGGTGCCCGCCTTCTTCTTCACTATTCTTTGCCTTTGAAAGTAAGGTAAATGCTCCCTTTGTCACCAGTTTAATATCCTGATAGACAAGACTGGAATCCAAAAGGGTCACCTGCGTAAATCCGTCCTCCTTATTACCCATTTCTACTTCTATCATTTCATAGTCATATGCGGGCTCTCCATTCTCGTCCCGTTGCCCCAAGTAAGAAAAAATGAAATGCTTCTCCCCAAATCTTACCACCGCATCATCTGGTGCTACCAAGACTTCTTCGCTTGCAGTTTCTATTTTTGCTGTCACATACATCCCTGGGAGCAAATCGGTGTTTTTACTGTCAAAATGCCCATGAACAGTCACCGACCTATCTTTTCGAACTCCCTTACCAACCAAAAACACATGGGCTTCTCTCCATTCATCATTCGTATTGGCGAGATTGAATTTGATGCGCTGATCTTTCTTGATTTTTGGGATGTCATTTTCATAGACAGAAAGCTCCACATGGAGATCATCTGAATTCGTTAAATCCATGATTACATCCTGTGGGTTTACATATTTGCCAATATTGGTATATACATCCAGCACAGCTCCAGCCACAGGAGAGTAAATATTCACGACAGATTTGATTTCCCCGGACTCCACTTTCTCCGGATCAAAGCCAATCATGGTCAACTTGGCTTTGGAGGTTCTGATTCTAGCTTCATTGGCCAGAAAATTACTTTTGGATTCTTCAAATGTCTTTCCGGATGCCACTTGCTCACTGTACAATTTCTCCTGGCGTTCATATTCAGACTTCAGATAAGAACTGTTTGCCAGGCTTTCCAAATAATCCTGTTGAAACTGAATGAATTCAGGATTTTCTATTGTCACGAGTAGTTGGCCTTTTTTCACTTCATCCCCAGGAAGGAGTGTAGTATTCTTCACAAATCCCCCATAAGGCATTGTGATGGAAATATTATTTTGAGGCGGAACGTCTATCACCCCGTTGACCATCAGTTCGCTGCCAATTTCCCTAAATTCCAGCTTGCCTAGCTCAATCCCGGTGACATCAAATTGTGCCTGACTCAGTTCGACCCTAGATTCATTTTCCTCATGATCCCCCTGAATTTCAATGCTGTCAACCTTAGACCCACAGGACGTGGCAATTCCAAGAACAAGTAATGTGAAGAGACTATTTATGATATATTTTTTCATCTGTTTATAGTTTGATTTGCTATGGTTATATGAATCTCGCATTCCTTAATCACCTTAGAATCTGACTTTTTATTCATGCTTGATTTCATATTATTTCCGTTTGATCGGTTTTAGTTGATACCCGATAAGAATTCGATTTGAATAAGTGTTTGATTGGATTTGTCCAGTAAATCCAGATAGTTGAAGTACACATTCAAGCTTCTATTGAGTCCTTGTGTGTATTCCACATAGCCAATTTCACCACTTTGGAAACCTCTCTGGGATTGTTTTAGGATAAGCTCTGCTTGAGGAAGAGCACTATCTTCATAAAAATCCAAACTGGTCTGGAATTTTTGGTACTCGAGAAGTAAAGAGGTGAATCGGTTTTCGAGCTCATTGGTGAATGCTGTTTCTTGTTCCTCTGCTTCAGCAATCCGAATTGATTTTGATTTAATAATCGCTGATTGTGACTTCAAACTGAAAATAGGAATGGCTAAACCCACCTGAAATCCATCAAAGCGGTCTTTTGAGCTGTAAACTACAGGGTCTCCAGACATGGTTTGACCTGGCCCATTGAAGGACTGATTAAAATACCCTAGTTTGATGTCCGGCATCAACCGAGATTTTTCGACTGACTTTTCCTTTTCTGCAATGGCAATTTGCTGCTGAACCCAGGCTAATGTAGGGTTGTCGGCGATACTATTCTGGTCCAGAGAAAGCTGAGGTGAATTTTCCTTCAATCCTCCCATTTCAGGCTCAATCGTAACTTCAGCATTGATAAGCATCCTCAACCGTTTGGTATTGATCTCCACATCGGCATTGTTCTGAGCTATCATAGCCTGGATCTCAGCCACCTGGGTCTCTGCGGTTGCCTTTTCCAAAAGATTGGTTTCACCAGACTCAAACCTCAAGGAAGCTGCAGATGCAAACCGGTCATAAATACTGTCTTGCCTGGCAAGTAATTTCCCTTTTTCCCTTGCAGTCCACAACGCATACCAAGTGGATTTCACGGATCTGATCAATTCATTTTTACTCATCTCCACTGCCAACTCACCAGAAACTATTTTAGATTCAGCCAATCCATTTTGTCGGCTATAGGTGGTCGGAAACTCAAAAGTCTGGGAAACCGAAAACCGGCTGTCGTTGGTGAAGGCACTGTTTGTTTGGCCATATTCCATGTCCACAGCTGTTTTCCCAATATTCCAGCTTGCCCCTTTTAATGCCCGCTGTTGTTCCAATCTAAGTCCTTCAGCTTTGACACTTGGATTGTTTTCCAAAGCCAGTTCTATTGCCTGATCCAGGGAAGTAACATGCATTGGAGTTTGTGCATAGGAAGATAAATTTCCTAAGGCCAAGAATCCAATCACCAGTAACCCTACAGTGCCTTTGGGTCTTCTCAAACCTCTTTCGAAATAATAGTATAATATAGGTAAGACAACCAAAGTCAGGATGGTGGCCGTGATCAGTCCACCGATCACTACGGTAGCCAGTGGTTTTTGAACTTCCGCTCCACTTGAAGATGAAAGTGCCATTGGCAAAAAGCCCAAAGATGCCACGGAAGCAGTCATAATTACGGGTCTTAACCGGGTTCTAGTTCCCGAATAGATCCTTTCAAATATGTCGGTGACCCCTTCCTTTTTCAGGTGGTTAAATTCAGCAATCAGAACTATACCATTAAGTACAGCTACGCCAAACAGTGCAATAAACCCAATTCCTGCAGATATACTAAAAGGCATTCCCCGTAAGGTCAAAGCGAAAATCCCTCCGATGGCGGAAAGAGGGATAGCCGTAAAGATCAAAATACTCTGTTTGATAGAACCGAATGTGAAGAACAGCAAGACAAAAATCAATAACAAGGCCAGCGGAACTGCAATCCCCAGTCTGGCTTTAGCTTCAACCAAATTTTCGAATTGGCCTCCGAATGTCACAAAATAACCCGTTTCAAATGTTACAGCATTTTCAATTTTGGACTCTATTTCATTAACTATGCTTTCTACATCCCGATTTCTCACATTGAATGCGACTACAATTCTCCGCTGGGTATCATCCCGCTGGATTTGATAGGGGCCTTCTTTTACTGAAACTTCAGCTACTTGGTATAGCGGGATCTGCTCTCCGTTAGCCCGGGCGATAAAAAGATTCTGAACATCCTCAATATCATTTCTTTTAGTCTGATCGAGTCTTATTACCAGATCAAACCGTTTTTCCCCCTCATAAACCTTCCCGGCTGAAGCACCTGCAAATGCTGCCTGTATAGACCGATTCACTTCTTTTATACTTAGTCCATATTTAGCCAGTTGAGCCCTTTTGTAATCAATGACTATCTGTGGCACTCCCGTCACTTCCTCTATATAAATATCTTCCGCTCCTTCTACACCTCGTGCTATCTGTCCTATCTGGTTGGCGTATTCAGATAGTTTTTCAAGGTCTTCTCCATAAATTTTGACAGCCACATCCTGACGCACCCCAGACATTAATTCATTGAAGCGCATTTGTATGGGTTGTTGAAATCCAAAGTTGACCCCTGGCAAAACTTCCAAAGCTTCAGACATCTTATTTGCCAAATCTTCCCTGTTGGTAGCTGAAGTCCACTCACTTTTATCCTTTAAGACAATCATCATATCCGCAGCTTCAACTGGCATGGGATCCGTTGGAATTTCACCTGCCCCGATTTTAGATACAACTTCCACTACCTCTGGAAATTGGTCCAAAAGAATCTTCTCTGCCTGGGTTGTAGCCTTCATGGTATTCTGAAGGGAAGAACCAGTGACCACCCGCGTTTCCACAGCAAAATCCCCCTCTTCCAGAGTAGGTATAAATTCTCCACCCATACGGGAAAAAACCCAACCTGAAACAATCAATAAAACCAAGGCTACACTAATGACTATTCCCCTATGATGCATAGCCCATCGAATGGAAGGGTCGTAGAAGCGATGGAAAAATCCCATGATTTTATCAGAAATATTAGGCTTGTCACTGATCTTCTTGCTTAGAAAAAGTGCAGAGATCATGGGCACGTAAGTAAGCGAGAGTATAAATGCACCAAGAATAGCAAAAGCCACTGTTTGCGCCATTGGTCTGAACATCTTACCCTCAGTTCCAACCAATGCTAAAATTGGTAGATATACGATAAGAATTATAATCTCCCCAAACGCAGCTGAATTTCGGATTTTACTTGCAGAAAGAAACACCTCTTCGTCCATCTCCAGCTGTGTCAGCTTTGTTTTCCTTTTCACCAAACCTAAATGATGCATGGTTGCCTCAACTATAATGACGGCTCCATCTACAATTAATCCAAAATCAATTGCCCCTAAACTCATCAGGTTACCAGACACCCCGAATAGATTCATGAGTGAGAAAGCAAAAAGCAGGGCAAGTGGAATTACCGAAGCCACTATCAGCCCTGCTCTCAAATTGCCAAGCAAAAGCAGCAAAACAAAAATGACAATCAAGGCGCCCTCAATCAGATTTTTACTAACTGTGCCAATGGCATTGTCCACAAGTTTGGATCGATCCAAAAAAGGCTCTAAAGTCACCCCTTCGGGCAATGTTTCTTTAATTTCTTCGATTTTTGATTTGACGTTATCAATAACCTCTGCCGAATTTTCACCTTTCAGCATCATTACAATCGCACTGACTACTTCACCTTCACCATTCCTGGTGGTAGACCCATAGCGCACAGCATTACCAAGCTGTACTTTTGCGACATCTTTAATGAGAACTGGAATCCCATTTTCATTTACCCGTACGGGGATATTATTGATATCCTCAAAAGAACCTACCAAGCCTTCACTTCGAATAAATAAAGCAGTTAGATCCTTCTCAATATAGGCTCCACCGGTATTTTCATTATTATCTTCAAGCGCCTGGAAAATATCAGCAATTGATACATTCAAAGATTTGAGCCGATCAGGCTCTATGGCGATTTCATATTGTTTGAGATACCCTCCAAAGCTGCTCACATCAGCTACCCCTGGCGTACCAAGTAGCTGCCTTCTGACTATCCAATCCTGAATAGTTCTAAGTTCACGTGCATCATATTTGTCTTCATAGCCAGGTTCTACACCAACTACATATTGGTAAATTTCCCCTAACCCTGTGGTAATCGGAGCCATCCCCGGAGCTCCTATCCCCGGAGGTATTTGTTCTTTGACTTCGGACATGCGTTCATTTACCTGTTGTCTGGCCCAATAGACATCCACATTCTCCTTAAACACAATGGTAACAACTGACAACCCGAAACGCGAAAAGCTTCTGATTTCTTCAATGTCAGGAATAGTGGCCATCGTGATTTCGATGGGAAATGTGATTAAACGCTCTACTTCTTCAGCCGCCAATGACGGGGAAGTAGTGATTACTTGTACTTGATTATTGGTAATATCAGGAACTGCATCAATGGGAAGTTGGGTAAGTGAATACCCGCCCACAATGACTAATCCTATGGTAAGTAGCCCGATTATCAGTTTATTTTTAACTGAGAACCGGATTATATTATCCAGCATAAGGAATTAAGTTTTATGAATTAAAATGGAAGTGGGCAGATTTGCCCAAAGAAAAAAGCACTCACAGCAATCCTAAACAGGAATATCAAGTATTCTGATCAGGATAAATTGCTACGAAATGAAATGAGGGAATTAGCCCCGAGGAGGCTGAAAAAGTTCACCTAAAACCGGTGAGGTAAAAAGGAAATTATAATAGCTTTCTGCTTGTACCTTCTCAGTAAAAGACTGAGGTACTACAAATTCAGCAATGGAGGAGAAATAGATTGAAGGGTGGGAACAGGTATGATTTCCGTGAAATGGTAAATTCTCATGATTTTCTTCGTCATGACCTGTATTATCATTCCCGTGATCTATGTAATCTTCAACGACGAAGTCTAATACTGAATCACCATGCTCCTTCTGATGCTCTCCAAAATGTGAAAACAAGAAGGGAAGCTTTTGTATCTGACAGCATAAATCCAAATTCATCGACAACATCCCCAAAAGGAGTAGCGCAATAAATGATTTATTTCCAAGCCGTTTCATATTTGCAAAGCTACAAAATAAAGTAGTGCAAGGCTATTGCAGAAAATTCTATAGTAAAATCCAAGTATCCTTTTGGGATGTTTTAATAAGCAGATGAGCATGAATTTCTGATTTGTTGTAAACTGGCTCCAATAGTTAGAAAAAGGGTGTTTCTGCATTAAATCAACTGTCTATCTTTAGAGTTTTACTCCCACTTCTTCGAGGTAAAAAAAACATAAGAATAGCCTATTCAGTTATCACATACTTCACAGTCAGATTTTCCGACAAGCTGATTTTTTTCATTGACCTGATATTTACAACAGATCCTGAATCTTTCCTTTAATATCTCCTTTGCCCTCCTAATCCTACCTTTGGTGGATGCCAAACTGATCCCTAGAAGATTTGCAGTTTCCTGTTGGGACTTTCCTTCCAAATAGACCAGCTGGACAGGAGTTTGGTAAAGTTTAGGGAGCTCATCAATAAACCGGTCCAGACAACAGGGAGTTTCCACATTAGTCTCGGAAATTGGTTCCTCTACAGGCTGGGAATCACGTGAATTGAAATAGTTGGCTATTTCATTTCTGGTAATCTGGAATATCCAGCCCTTGAGTTTACTCCTGTCCTTTAGCTGATACTTTTTTTCATGGATTTTCAGGAAAGTAGTCTGTAGAATATCCTTTGTTGCCACCTCATCTTTCACCCTTTTTAGGATAAAGAAGAATAGGGTTGAATAATATTTCTGATAAATTTCTTCGGAATCCATAGACAGTAAATTAGAAATTAATCCTGAGATTGTTCCTTTTAATTACAGCAGGAGCAGGTTTCACAATTACATTTTTCACAGGGACAATTGCTCTTTGAGCAATCCACACAATTGCATTGATCACAGGAACAGGATGTACAGGTACAAGAATTCATATTTTAATTGTTTTGGTTCACTTAGTAGACCAGAAAGTGGGGAAAAGGATACATTTTTTATAAATAATTTTTGGAAACCTTTTTCTCTCAAGGGTTGCGTCCTTCAAATTCAGTGACGCATACATCATTCAGGCATGTGTTCTTATGAAGACTGCCAAAAAATGATATTTCAGAATTCGTATGGTTCGTACAGTCCGTACCCCTGGAAATGTACGAGAAATACGAGGCAGAAATTCGAATCAATTCCAATGTATTTAATGAGGTTAAATATCACTCGAATTAAAAAGCGAAGACCGACATAATGGAAATAATAATATGATTCCATTTACGCTCAAAAAATTCTTTACTTTAGTCTATTAAGCCATTGAATGTAAAC
This sequence comes from Algoriphagus sp. AGSA1, assembly GCF_021390545.1. Lineage (GTDB taxonomy): Bacteria > Bacteroidota > Bacteroidia > Cytophagales > Cyclobacteriaceae > Algoriphagus. The sequence continues at coordinate 241,402 of NZ_JAJUWR010000003.1, forward strand.
ATTACTATTGCCCTATTCCCACATCGAATAATTAAGAGTGATTTTTAATTACCCTTCCTAATCACCAAATGCTTCTTCCCTGGATCATTCAATAACTTTCCCATTTCAGCCTGAATAATATCCTGCACATCCTGCTTGATCTGCAAATAATTTCGCTGCACGATAGCATTGTCCCGCTTTCGGATTTCAGGAATGGGCTGGTAGTTATCCTGCTCCTTTTTCAATGCCTTATGATCGTTAATAATTTCAGAATGAAATGCTTTTAGGCTCAGTTTACAATCTGGATTATCTGCTACCATCCCTACAAATTCACCCGATGAAAGAGAGGATATGGTAGAAGGTGGAACAGCAGACTCCAACTGTTTTGATCGACTGACAGAAGTATCTGCACTGTTTATGGAAAGGCTCTGCCTGTCCTGCATGATCTTCCCTATCCTATCTGATAATTGTTTGGCAGAATCCCCGTTTACCTGTCCAGAAACTATGTTACCAACTATGCCCATAATCACATCTGCAAGATCCCGCCCATAGTCTTTTCGTAGCTGGCTGAGATCCTGAACTCCCAAAGTAGTGGCAACCTTATTACTTCTAGCAGTGGCAATTAAACTGTCCATCCCATTCAAATAGATGGTCGGAAATTCATCAAAAATCAGACTGCTTTTCAGCTTACCTTTCTGGTTTACCAGCTTCACCAGACGGTTTACATACAATGAAAGTACAGCTCCATAGATCTGGATCTTCTGAGGATTGTTTCCCATGCAGACCAGCTTTGGCTCTTCTGGGTTATTGATATCCAGCGTAAAATCATTACCGGAAAGCACATAATACAGCTGGGAAGAAGATAGTCTTGCCATGGATATTTTGGCCGAAGCGATTTGTCCCTCCAACTGCTCCATCACATCATTCAGGTAGGCATTTACAAAAGGATTGATCAGCACATCAATATCCTTTTCAGTTCGCAGAACCGTAAACAACTCATCGTAATCAGCCTGCATCAACTCAATCACATGAGGTAATGTACAGAATTCTCCACCGTTGTATTTTCTCAAAAACCAGATGATGGCGGTCAGGAAATTGATCGGTGATTCCACAAAAAAGTCTCCCTGTTTTTTGATCCATTCCCTATTCAAACCCATCAATATTGTTCGGGCTGATTCTGCTGCATCGGTGATATCCAGCATGGTTTCAGGAGCCAAAGGATTACAGCGATGGCTTCGGGTAAGGTCATCAAAGTTGATAACATAGAATGCTGGAACTACATTATAACTAGCCTTATTTTTAAGCCAGGTATTATAAACGATGGATGACAGATCATCGAATTTAAAGTCATACACAAACATGGAAAAGCCCTTTTTGATGTGCTGTGTGATCACATGACGAATGACAAAATAGCTTTTCCCGGAACCCGGTGTACCCAACACCATCAGGCCACGAAAAGGATTGATAATATTGATCCAGCTGTCTCTAACCTTTCCTTTCAGTTTATATTTTGCAGGTAGATTGACTGAGAATTCATTTTCTAGCAGCCGTTCCTCCTGAGGAAAGGTCTCATTTTTTGAATTGAAAACATCACTACTAAGTTTGTCATAAATAATTCTCGAGAGCTTTGTTCCACCCGAAAGTATAAGCAAAAAACCTAAGGAGGTAACTGTCATGTAGGTAATCGAAATCCATTCTATTGGCGCTTCCCACAGCATCAAGACGTAACTGCCTGAATAAAATACCAGGCCCAAAACGCCATAAACCGATGCTGTTTTGGCATTCATCTTTTCATTCTTCCTACCCTTGATTCCCAAAAGTGAGATCGAAAGCAAGGCAATCGCAATAAGCTTGGAGGCATAAAAATCCTCAAAGAGACCGGTACTTATAACATTCTCTAATACTCCATCAGTCAGGTCTGAAACCAGTCCCCAATCTTTGAAAGTAGCATAGCAATAGTAATAAAAATGCAGTCCCAAAACCCCAACCCCCATTAGGCGGGTCATGTCCAAAATCTTGCGTAATCCCTGCTCGTTTTCTCCAGTTTGCATCCCCATCCCCTCCTAGCTTATTCCTGTTATTTTACCTGCTTTCTCTTTTTCCGTTTCTTCTTCCGCCATTCAAATGGCAGGTAACTATACGTCTCCATCGGTGTAATCACTTCATCAAACAAACCTCTTGAAGAGCTATTTGAACTTCTGGTCTCCTTACCAATAACTGGTAGAATTAGTCGCTGATCTCTTGGATTTTCCTGTGCCTGACTTGTAGATTTGATGTATGATTTGGGAGTGACCGTGCCATTTTTTTGATTATTTCCTATTCGATCCAACAATCCATTCACACTGTATTTTTTACCCAGTGCACTTCCGTTAAACACACATTTGGTTCGGTGGTCAACAAAAGTAATCCCATACATCCGACCTTCTTGATTCTCCCGTTTGACCGTGACAATGCCCTGCTTCTCCAGGCTTTTTATTACCTCATCCAAACTGCTTTTATGCATCTTCAATACAGTCAGATCAATTGCTGAGCGAATGGAATTGATATATTTCTTACGTTCTGTTTTATTGAATTCAAACTTTGATTCTATGGCATTAAGTGTAGCACGAAAATGAAAACTGCTTGCCTTTACAGGTACCCCAACTTTATTTCCTTGTCCATCCAACACCCGGTAAATCAGTCCTCTATTTTTGAAAATTCGTGATTCTTCTGTCCCACGGTCAGCCAAAATCCGATAGCCTTTCAATAACGCATTTAGTTCAGGCAAGGAAGTGTAACTGTAGTTGTTTAACACATGTTGCAATACATTTCCAATGGCTCGCTTAGTCTCAGATTTACCATAGTCCAGTTTGGAAATCGACACAGGCTTTGCTATAAAAAGTCCCTGTTTCTGCGACTCGGCTGGCACCAAACCAAACTGTTTTTCGATGGCTTTTCGGGTCGGTTCAGACTTGAGTTTTCCGATATTATGGAGAGCAATCCGCTTTCCATCCAAGCCAATATTCGTAGTGATTATATGCAGATGGGGGTGACCTGCATCGGTGTGTTTATACACCAGATAGGGTTGGTCTTCAAACCCAATCCCATGCATGTATTCCTTGGCAATCTTTCGTAATTTTTCTTTTTCAAAATCCTCTCCAGGAGCAAAATTGAGAGAAATATGCACTGAATTCACTGAAGTTTTGGAGTTCAATTCAGTCAGTTTAAGCATGTATTTCAGACGAATATCTGCTGACTTGACCGCTTCCTCAACCGGATAGTTCTGGGTCAAAAGCAATTCAGCCACTCCTTGTTCTACCTTATTTTCATTGTAGTGGAATGGTCGTCTTAAAGAAGCGCTGGTCTTTATGATTGCAACCATTTCGCTGCTGATTGATTGATAAAAAGGGTAACCGATTCCAGTGAATCTTCAATCACCCGCTGTAATATCTTTCCCTCAGAAAGGTGAATTTTTAGTTCATTTCCAGCAGTTGAATTTATCTTTTTCACCAACTGATTATAGTTGGTAGCAACACCATGCAAGTCTCTCCTCAGCGATGTTAACTCGGCCAAAAGTTCCTGCATTCCGGTATCCTTATACCTCCCGATTATAGGCTTTTTCAAAAGCAATCTCCTGGCATATTCACTCAGGCTATCCTGAACTGTCTGCTCAAATTCTACTTGGATTTTCTCATATTCCTGGAGTGTCAGTCTAACATGCAGCCATTTGTTTCTCTTGTTTTCTACCTTCATCACGATCCTTATTCACTGTTCAACATCTTTACAAATTCCAACCCCACGACTTCGGAGTAAGGGGTTCAAGATCCGGTTGTGATACAACCGTACATCTTGCCGATTTCAGAGGACACAGGAAATCCCGTTAGCTTTTTAAGGTTTTTGAAGCTTTGGAAAAATCTCTGGTCCATTTCAAAATCCCAGTCGGTAGGTGATACAAGTATAAAAAGTGCTTGGATCATTTACCTATCCTGATCAATTTCTAAATAGGCTCATTTCATTGATAGACAGTAGTTTTAGGAAAACATTATTTCCAACTCAAAACTAATAAAACATGGCGAACTCATCTCTTGAAACAATTTACGATACCCTACTTGCCGTTCCAGGCATGAATGACACAGTAAAAATCGATCTGAAAATTCCCCGCAAAACCGTGTTGTTACTAAGTGAAGTAATCACACGTGGAATGGAACAAAAATCTGAACCCGGTAAAAACCCTATTCGCATATCAAAAGAATCAGAAGAAGAGCTGAATACAATTATCTCCGATAGCTTGGAGAAAGCGGGACTAACTACCCTAAGTTCCAAACTTAAAAGGCTGACAAGTCAATGCTAGGAGAAACAGGCTACTTATTGCTAAAAAATACAGAAAGGTTAGGTATCATTACAATGATCAAACCTACCTTATACAAATCGATCCATGGACGCAGGGAATGAATCGGTTTGTAAAGGGTAGATCAATCTTTTACCATAGCCCTTTTCCGCAGGAACAAGGAAGTGGGCTGTGGGATCTTCTTGACTTTTTTCTGTTTTATCAGAGTCTTGAATTTTATACTTACCTCTGTCAATCAGATAAATGCTCCATAAAAATATAATCAGCATTCCCAAGATCATCATTGGAATACTCACAAACATCATAAAACCTTCAACCATAGAACTTAAAACTGCTTTGCTATATCTGGAATAATATTGCAAGCCTCCAGGTCCTCGCCGGTAAAACCTCCTACGATTCACCCATACCCTCAACGCAAAGCCTCCTCCCAAAAGACAAATTCCTACCGATACAATAAATAAATTTTCCCAAAACATAATTTGTCCTATTGATATCCCATATCCGTATCATCCATCCGCTTCACCAAGCTTTCCTTCAGACCATCCAAAAAGATTGTTCTCCCTTTTTTTCTGCCCCTCATGCTCTGGAATGTGCGGTAGAAATTCCCAACTTTCACATGAAAGATTTTCTCCAGAATCGATATGATCATCTTCACATCACTCTTTCCGTGATTTACAGAGCCTCTTGAATGCAGCGCATAAGCCAATTCAATCAATGCAGACTTTGAGTCCGTCCATTCATGGTTTGAATTTTTGTCCCCACTTTTACCTAGCCCCAATTCTAATTTTATTAACTGTTCTTGCATATATTCAATCAGACTTTCATAAGCCATTATTTTGGCCAACTTACTGCTGTTCACTGTAGAAAACTCCGGGTCAAAATCAAAGGAATAATCTGGGATAAATGAAACAGGGAGAGAATTTCTTAAAAACAGCTGTTCGTCCTGGTCACTCCTATCCAACTGATGGTAGATATAGAGCTGATGGTTTCTAGCAAAAAAATCCTGAATCTGATCCATTACATGATGATAATACGACTTGATAAGCTCTTTCTTTCCTATAGGTCTTCTTGATTCAATGTAGGTAAGCTCAGAATAAAATATTAGTTCTTTATAAAATAGAGGTTTGTACTCCTTAAAGAACTTTATCTCCTCGGTACTATCAGCAAATTGATATCCCCCCATAAACAATTTAAGTTTGAGTAAAATAGCATGGACAGCTCTTCCACTTTTCTCAGCTTTTTGTATTTCGCTTGAAGTTTCTTTCGCCACCTCTTTCAGTGACAACTCCATCTCCTCAAAAAGCTTTTCTACAAATGCTTTCATATCCTCCTTATTTATTTCCAGAACTCTGATTGCCTCTCAACTCATTCAGTGCCTTTTTTTAATCCTAATACGTAGGGAATGATTACTACTTCGCAGCTTCAAAACTACTCATATAAGCCTCCAGACTTTCTTTGCACTTGTCGAGAAATACAGTCCTATTTTTCTTACGCGTCTTAATTTCCAGGAAGGTTCTATAATACCCTTGCAGTTCCCTACCGAATACTTCTGCCAGAATGGTTGCCAATTCCGTAACACTGGCATTTCCGTAATTTATTGCATTTGAAGTTTTCAGGGCATATACCAATTCCACCAAGTCCGCCTTTTTCCCAGTCCAAAGCAATTGGGGATTTTTACCTTCATTAACTGGGCTCTTGGCGTCATGTAAGAACAATAGTTGATCATGGATATAGCCTGCCAATGAAAGAGTGCCCATGATCCTGGCACAATACAAAGTATAGACAGTACAATATCTGGTATCCAGGGTATGCCAGAATAAATTCGGCTTATATACTGGCGCCTGAGCACTTCTTAAGAAAAAAACCTTGTCCTGGTTCTCTTTTCTCATTAGGAGATAATTGTAAAGGTTCTGGTTGCTTTGTAAGAACTCCTGTACACTCAGCAATTCCTTTTCGTAGAATTTTCTGATTTCATGTTCCGACCCAGCCGGTTTGACAGACTCCATATTGAAAAGCTCGGAGAAATAGACAGACTCCCTTAGGAGGTAGGTCATATGGTGTTTGAAGAATTCTATCTCCTCAGTATCAGACGCAAATTCGTATTTATCCATGAACAGTTTGATCTTATCCAAAGCCCTATCCACTAGGTGAAAGGCAGATTCAAATTGGATGAGCTTGTTTTCTCCATCCATTTTCAAAACCTCCAGATCATTTTTCAGTCTGGAGATTATCTGGTCCGAAAACGCGAGAATGCTCATAAATTAGAATTTTAAGTGAAGAATCAACTCTTCCTGTAGCGTGGAGAAATCGAAAGTGACCAATGCACTGAACCTGCAATCTTGTATTTGATCTGCTTGAGGTATTTCAGTATACCACTGTTTTCAGGCTTGTATTCCTCTCTCCATCTTCTTTCCAGCACCATAAATTCCTCCAGTGTTTCCGCATGCAGGTTCAAAATTTCCTGCTGGGCCTCTTTGAAACTCATTCCTTTATGTTGCATCAATAATGCCACGGCATTCATAAAATCACCTCTATCAGTTTCTTTTTGGTAAGATATCAAGTCGTTGGATAAGTAGATCAGCTTGGCAGCCTGCACACGGAGATCGGATGTTTCTTTCCAATCAAAAGAATCACTTGAAAAATTCTCACTTGATTCAAAGGCACAAAGGGCCAAGGCTAGATTTCCTCCTGAAAAAGCTGGCCTGATATCCTGGTATTCTTCCCAACTAGGCAGAGTCTTTTTGTCCTTAAATTCCGCTTCAATTTTATTCTTCTGCATATAATTCAGAACCTCAGAAAAAATCAGCCCCTTGAGTTCTTTATTGCCCGAAACCAACCCATCGAATTCTGTGGCCAGATCACTAAAAGCATTAAGGAAAAGGGATATGCGATCAGGATAAAATCCCAATGGTTTACCCTCCATGACGTTTACAACCCCGGATAGAAGATAATTCCAAAAATCGGCCTTCTGTCCAATATGCAAATCATCTGTCATATCATCCATATAAAACAGCCAGAGGTAGAGCTTGGAAATCCAAACCCCTCTTTCAATATCAATTTCCGGATACAGGCAGGAGGACAGGTAGCTGAATTTCTGATTTTTGTAGTAAGCCACCTCTTCCTTACTCCTTAGGATTGAATGAAAGTGAAATGCCCATGATGCTGTTTGATCTTCGATGTCAGCTGCATCAGTGTGGACATAGGCAGGAAATGGATAGTGTAGCAATTTTCCAAGTTTTCCACTTTTATCAGCAGGTTTTTTACCAGTGGACTCTTTCTTAATACGTGCTGCTGTAGCGTAGCTTACCCCCAGAAGGCTCGCCTTTTCATTATTGGTCAGATCATAGGTGAACTTGGGGAACTTCTCTTCAATCACCTTGAGTTTGTCCCGGTAGTTCATCTGGGTAAATGCATGCCATTCCACATCAGAATGTCGGACTTTTGCAATCTGGGATTTTGAAAAGTCTGTGAACTCAGGTATTTCCTTCAGCAATAGCGTTTCATTTGGGTAGGAAAGGCTTATATAAAAAGATTCTCCCAAAGACCTAAAGCGATATTTACTGGGTATCTGTGTTTGATAGGATTCAAAATCCATAAAGACATCACCCGGAAAGTAGAGTCTGGACAACTTACCCATATAGTACATCCCGATCATTCCTTCCACCAGAAACCTGGATTCGGTTTCCACAGTACCGGCATGACGGATGGTAGCTTTTCGTTTAGCATTCCTTATTTCCAGAAATTCACCTACTTTTTCAAAAGCATTATCACTCACTTTACCTTCCAGTCCGAAAAGTTTCTTTAAAAACGTTGGATCCAAATCATACCCATTCATGATGATGACTGTTTAGATTACACAGTACTTCCGATAACAAAACTCCTTGCCAGAGCTTACATTTAAATTGCCTTTACAGTTGGAGATCCAACTGCCGAACTTGCTTAGTTCTATTATTCACTAAAAAAACAGTAGTCCAGTTTAAAATTCCGACATCTAAAAACCAACTAATCAATCACTTATTTTTCAAAACCATCTAAAATTGTATAATTGATACACTTTTTAAGTTTATCACCCACCTTGTGAATTCTGGATTTTTATAATACCCAACTTTCCATCGAACATTAAAATGAATGGAAAACACAGAAAAATCAGCTATCCCAAGCATCCTGCTGATCCTCTTATGGACCTATACTGGAATTGACAAAATCCTACACTGGCAGGACAGCAGAAAAGCATTCCATAACCAGACCTTTCCTGCAGAGCTGGCAGAAGTACTGGCCTATGCAGTACCGACTATTGAGTTGCTGATTGCCTTACTCCTACTCTTTTCAGTCAGTAGATGGTGGGGATACCTCTCAAGTATCCTCCTCCTCACCGTCTTCACCACCTATGTGGGATTGATCTGGGTAGGAGCTTTTCCCAGAGTTCCCTGCAACTGTGCGGGAGTTTTAGAAAGCTTAAGTTGGAAAGCACATTTCTGGCTTAACAGTGGAATGATTGGAATAAGTATCATCGGACTATACTTCACAAAAAAGCGGAATCCTCAGATCCCGCCTTGAGGCGTTAAGTTTTTAGTAGGTGATAGCAACTATTTCCTTAAACAATATAAACTAAATATTAATTACACCAGCATCTAAAGAGTAAATAATTAAACACTATCGCTCTGAAGAATAAAGACTTGTCACTAGGAATTTGAAAAAACGGGGCAGGAAAAGGCATTATCCCACCCCAAAAAATAGCTTAATGAAAATCAACTCAATTTACCGCATTACCTGTCTCCGAATCTGGAAGTGGAGACTCCAGACTATACTGGGTAGTGCAAGAGGGAGATGCCGAAAACCCTTTAAACAGAGTAGGTATTTTAACCACTTCCGGTAAACAGCATGTAGCTCAATCCGGGAATCCTAAACGTTTTTCCTGTTTTTTATATGTTAAAAAACAGGACATAATCATGAATACACTAATTAAAAGATTACCTGCATTTGCATTTGTAATAGCAGCCTTTGCTGCATTTGCCTTCAATGCTCCCGTCATAGGTGGAGAACCTACGGCAACTAAAATCTGGACCCCAGACGCCACCCAATCTAATGGTTATAGGGATGTCACTATACTGGTTCAGTCCGAGGACTATGAGTGTAATGCCAGTGAAATGTATTGTCTGGTAGAATTCCACAATGACAATCCAGCAACCGGTATCCTTAACGTGCTGAGCGAAGGAGAATTTGTGGAACTGTAATTCAAACCTTAGTACCACTAACCCAAGGCTCCCATGAGCCTCGGGTTTTTATATATCAAGGATTCTGCACAATTCCGCTTCTGCTGATTTCATCCATAGGAATAGGAAATGCATACCTTGGAGAATTGGGAGCCAATTCATATCGAATCCCATTCACAACTCTAACCAAAGTTTCTGCTTCAACTTCCTGGTTCAATCTCCTCAAGTCCATCCAGCGTAATCCCCTCCCTATTAGCTCCTTTCTACGCTCTTCAAGGATTCTCTCCAATAATTCTTCCGAGCTCAATTCGGATAATGGCATCCAAGCTTCCGATTGATGCCGTAAGGAAATTAATTCATTGAGCATACTTAATGCTACCTCATCCTTGCCTGTTCTCACTAATGCTTCAGAAGCATTCAGGTAGAGCTCCCCTACACTGATTCCACCAAAATTCTGAGTAGCACCGGAAAGCTTTCCCGTATAGTTAAAATTCCCAGAGGAGGTCTCATCAAAAAAAGCAGGCTTTCTTAAATCAACTTCCTCATATAGATCCATCAAGGCCGAATCCACAAATACCTGAGTAGACCTCAAATAGGAATAACTAAATAAGGTGGAGTAAAATAAAGTCTCCTCGTCAAAACGGGTAAAGGGTCTTCTTGCATCCACATCCAGTTCATTGAAATCCAATCGATCGGTATAAATCCCCAAAGCCTCCCTAGCAGACTGCGCGGCCAAAGTGTATTGGAAAGTGCTTAAGTAAAATCTTGAAAGCACTCCCAAGGCAATGGCTTTGGATGGCCTGGTTTTGGGCATATTGTTTTCCGGCAACAATTCCACTGCCCTAGTCAAATCCGCATCAATTTGATCATAGCTTTCCTGTAGATTAGCTCGCTCCAGCTCCTCATTTACATCTGCAGTGGACTTGAGCACGATTCCTAACAAGGACTCATTTCCCCCTGCTTTCTGGTAGGGCATTGCAAATTCCGATACCAATTGCAGGTAAGCATAGCCTCGGTAGAAATAAGCCGAACCAAGCAAGGTTTGGTAAAACTCACTCTGCTCCCCTTCGAAATCCTCCAATACTTCCAAGGCAACATTAGAATAAAATACCTGCTCGTACAAACTGTTCCAGTCCCCAGAGAATCCGGATGGATAAGGGTCATCTGACCAGATAAATACCGCCTGCTCAATGGGATTACTTAACGCTGCATATCCTGCATCGGAAATCCAGACCTCCTCGGATGCAATACTTGGCAAGGTTGCCTGCCCATTGAATACATTCGTATTATCCAGCAGGCTCTGCACATCTGCCAAGGTTTTGGGAACTACCAGGCTTTGATTAGGTTTGGCATCCAAAAACTCCTCGCAGGACATCAGGCCAAAGAGGCAAAAACAAGACAGCAAAAGTGCCAATCTACCTTTCTTTTGTTTAATCTGTTCTAGTATATTTTTCATTTGATTTATAATTAATGAGTTAAAAAGGGGCCCGGGAATTTCTCCCCGGACAGGTCTAAAAGAGGAACCACCCTCACCTTATGAAGAAATTTGATGACCGGCTCCCTTTTAATTCTTGATGATCTTTTTGCTGGTTAGAAATCCAGTTGAACTCCCACTGCGATACTTTTTCTAGGCTTGAAAGTTCCAAAATCAGGATCCCAGTCTGTATCCGTGGCTTTCCAGATAATGCCTAGATTATTGGCATATAAATAGAATTCAGCATTGTTGAAAATCCCTGCTCGCTTGGATGTGGTAGAAATTTTATAACCCAGCCGGATATCCTGTAAGCGGATATGATCCCCTTTTTCTACCAAGACCGAACTGCTTCTGTAAAACTGATCCCGAAATGCATCCCTCGCCTCAGGCGTGGAAGGCACCTGTGTAATCAATTCATCCCCTACTTCCTGCCAGCGAAGGGCATAATCAGAATGACCTCCCCGACCCTGCAAAATGGATTCATATTGCACCGAAGATCTTCGGAAGTAATACCCGAAGCGATAGGATATATTTGCCGAAAGACTAAAGCCCTGAAAGCTGAGGCTATTCCTGAATGAGCCAAAAATTGTGGGACGTGCCGGACCGTGATAAACTAGCGATTCCAATGTGGCTCCGTTGATGATCTCCCGATATTCTTCACTGGCTTCTCCATCCAGCAAACCCACAGGATCTCCTGTTTCATGATTCAATCCCATCCATGGCAAGGAATAAACCCCAAAAAGAGGTCTTCCTTCGATTGGAAAATAGGTTCCTCCCAAGCCTGTTATACCATAGTTCAGCAGGTTGTTCACATTGATCTCATCTTCGTAGGAAGTGACTTTTTCCTTGATTCCACTAAGCAATAGCACCGACGACCAGGTAAATTTCCCTTTCAGATTGACCGTTTCCAGTGAGAGATCAAAACCTTTGGTTTGCGTGGCAGCATTGTTCCCTGAGAATGATGTGATTCCGGTGGAAGGTGCATAAGGAATTGTGCCGATCAGATCCAAGCCTTCCTTTTTGTAAAATTCAAAGGTGCCTTTTATCCTACCTGACCTGTTTTCCCAGTCGAGACCCAGATTCAGAATCTTGATCCGCTCCCAGCGTAGATTTTCATTTGGGGGATTTACGATGATGGAATAAGGAATCTGGGTAATAGGATTAAATGTAGTCGAACGCGCCGTGGTGAAAGCAGTCAGGCTACGGTCAACGTTTCCATTGTATCCATAGGAAGCTCGGAGCTTCATAAACGGCATCCAAGCCCAGTTATAAAACTTTTCTTCGCTCAGCGTCCATCCCAATCCGGCAGACCAGAGCGGAACAGATTTTTGATTGGCAGCGACGCCAAAAAGATTGGAAGCATCTTTTCTTGCACTCAAGGTGAGCAGGTATCGGTCTTGATATACTAGCGAAGCATTGGCAAAACCTGAATAGAATCGATCACGCAGCAAACTGATTCCTTCAGTGTTGGGAATCCGTGCCGTAGCAAAAGGATTGGTGGACAAGGGGAACAAACTCACATAATCCACCACCTGTGTGGTAGCCAATTCAGGATTATATCCGTAATATCTCCCTGAAAAGGAGTTGGACTCCAAGGCTTTGACTTCCGTTCCTGCCAGCACATTTAATTTCCATCCCTGTTCCCAATCTTTTTCATAATTGGCTTGCAGCCTACCTGAATGGGAATAAGCTCTAGAATTCGAGTAGTTATAAATGCCTCCCTTTGGTATGGCATAAGACAAGTCTCCCTCTTCGGCTACTTGGGTAAATTGATTAATCAAATTCCGGGCATCATAGCTATTATCCTGATACTGGCGTTCTGACATGCCTGTATTCTGCCAATATTGATACAAGCCCTGAACTGATAAGCCTGGAAGCACCTCATAAGCCAATCCCAAATTTACCCGCCAATCATCCCGCAGGGAAGTAGTGTTAGATCTTCCTTTTTCCTCCAAAGGAATAAAAGACCAGTCCAATAAGCCCAAGCTTTCCATTTCCTCCTTAAACCCCTTTCTGTAGTCCCGGTTTAACGCTAAGGGATTTCCTGATTCATCTGCCAGCCTTGCATAGGGATAGGTTCCTGCATAGCTGCTGAAGGTAATATCATCGGGAGCCATATGAGCATCCGTATCCCTGCTTTTCACCCCATAAAAAGCAGTCTGAACCTTCAGTTTATCCGAAAAGACAGAAAAATCATTTTTCAGGGAAAAGGTAATCCGATTGGAAGCATCCCCAATGATTTCTGGTCGAATGTCGTCATAACCTAAAGAAATCCGGTAGGTATGGTAATTTCCTCCTCCCGCTATTCCAAGATTGTATTGCTGATTGAGTTGGGGCCTATAGATGTATTCATTCAGATTATTTCTCAGATCATAACTTCGGAATGCTGCGATCCTTGCATCCGCTTCCGATGATGAGATCAATCCATCCCGTTTTGCGATTAAGGTTTCCACGACCGGACTTAATACCTCATTTCCAAAATCAGACTCCAAGGCAGTATAAAAGCCCTGTCCGAAGAGCATTTCCTCCACATCGATGTAATCATCTACTCCTAGGTTTGGAGCAAGAAAAGGATCGGTAGGTTGAATCCAGTTGGCATTACCTGTAAAACTGACTCGGGTGGCTTGGTTGCTCTTTCCTGATTTGGTGGTAATAACGATCACCCCATTTCCTGCACGGGCACCCCAGATTGAAGCCGCAGCAGCATCCCTCAAGACGGTAATACTGGAAACGTCATTCGGGTTGATATCCTCCAGATTTCCATCATAGGGAAAATTATCTATCACAATCAAAGGCTGAGAAAACCTTCCCAAGGTACTTCTGCCTCGGATGGAAATGGGATCTCTCCCCACGTCACCGGTACGGTTCAGGATCAGACCGGAAGTAACATCTTCCAATCGATCAATCAGGTTGGTACTTACCCTACGATCCACCAGTTCCTCATTCAAGGAAACAAAAGAACCTGAAGCCCTGCTCTTCGGAATCTCCTGATAACCAGTGGCGAGTACCTCTACGCCTCCCAACTCAAAGTCTTCTGGCGCCAAAAGGATAGTTAACTGCTCCGAAAGAGGAACTTCCATTTCAATTTCCCGGACAGTATAACCCAGGTAGCTAATCCGAAGCGTATAGGTTCCTGCGTCCAACTCAAAACGGAATACACCTTCCTCATTGGTAATTTTCCCCGTTCCGCTTTCCAGAACACGCACCGAAGCTCCGATCAATGCTTCACCGGTAGTTTGATCCTGCACCCTTCCTACAACTTGCAGATTCTGGGCGCATAGATCCATAGAAGAAAAGGCCAAAACAAAAATTAGAATCAGTAGATTTTTCATAAAGCCAGTACTTTAGCATCCCCTATTTTTTCCAAAACCAATACGTTGATCTCCACTTCCTTTTCCAGCAGATCCAAACCCACCTGACGTAGCGCCTGCTTCAGGCTGGAAATACTGGATAGCTGTGCTTCCAGTTCCAGATCAATGGGATAGTCTATTCCGGTCAGGTTGAGGATAGGGAATTCTGATCGTTGATAGAAATAGAAATTAAGGTGATAGACAAAGCCCTGCAAGGGATAATTTTGCATACTAAGCCCAAAGGCTCCGGCTTGATAGCTGCTTTCAACCTCTTGCGCTTTGGGGTAGTTAGTTCCTTCCTGCTGAACTATCGCATACACCTTCCGCTTCTCCTTTTTGACAGAGGCCTTGATATGGGGGAAGTACCTGTTTAGATCCTCGCGCATCAGCGCATAGGGATTTTGGGAAGGAGGAGCGATCAACTCATAGCCAAAAACATGATAACCCTGTTCTTTCCAGTCCAGATAATCCATTCCTGTCTTTTTGGTAAAGAGTTCTTCGGCTTCAAATCCAATAGTCTGAATACGGTTTCTCCCATAATAATCCACCAGATCCCTTTCCGAAAAAGCCAACTGGTAATGCCTGATCAAGGGCATATTGACGATGCGTATATGGGAAAGGTCCTCGTATTCCTGAATGATAGAACCCGATACATCGGGGATATATCCTGTCAGCGCAGACTGAAACCAGATGTTTTTAGAAGGTACCTGGGGGCTTTCAGAAATCAGTTTGTCGTACCTTCCCAATAGGATTTTACGGTCCTCCTTGTAGCGGAAAACCGAAGCATCCCCTGAGAGCATTTTTTCCAGATTGGAACTTGTCAGATCCTCCAAACCTGTAATTGCAATCACCTTCCCTTCTGGATCCACGATAACAAAATGAGGAATCGTGGAATGCGGAAACAGCTCTCGCATCTTACCTGCATGGAGCACTAGGGGTAAATCAACCCCGACAAGAGATTCGTAACCGGCAAAGACCTCGGAAACCCGCTCTTCTTCAAAGATGGTCATAGGAATAATTGCAATCTGATCCCTAAACTCCCGACTCAGATTTGCCATCCTTGGCAATGAAGCAATACTTGCTGTGCAGGTAGGCGCCCAAAACTCCAGGATGAGGTATTTGCCGCGGTAATCGTCCAATCGGAGCTTATCCGAGTCAAACTTCAAGACCTCGGAGAATTCGATGCCCTTAGGAATCTGGTCTCCTATACTCAAGGTATCGGAGCGGGTCTCCCCGCCCCGATGGACTCCGGCATAATAAACCAAATCCTGCCCTGGAGTAGGTGAATCAGCAACCTGTGCTGTGGTGGTGCTTATGGGTAGACATAGCAGTCCCATTAAGCATATGAGTATGTGTTTTTTCATGCTTTTACGATTTTAAGCTGGAAGACGGAAGACCGAAGATGGAAGAAAGGTGTCCGGTGTCGGATGCCCGATGTCCGGCGTTGGAAGTAGGAAGTCGCAGTGAGCAGAAGTCAGAAAGCTAAAAGCTTAAGTAAGAAATCTAAAATCCTTACAACCGACCTTCAGGTCATTTCGAAGGAGTTCCAAATGAGAAATCTCTCAACTCTAACTTCTTGATTCTTGGCTCTTTGTACTTGGTACTCGGTACATTTTTCAAGACATACCTCTTCCATCCTGCCTTTCTCAGGCAACCAGCAATAATGAATAGGAATTAAACTGAAGTAATGGAGCTGTTGACCTGCTGCAGCAGATGATCTCCATCATCGTGTAACGTCCCTCCCTGATCTGTGTGAATTGTTCCGCCACGGCGGACAGGCCCGACGAACATACAAAGCCCAATCGGAAGCAATCAGAGAAAAAAAGTGCCCAAATCCTTAGATTGGATTCTTGGGCTTTAGAGGATACAGGCGATCTACCGCGGCGATGCCGAGTTCCTCTGGTAATAGATAATGTGTAATAGGTAGAGAACTAACTGACCCGATTACCAACTGAGCATAACCTTCCAACCTGTGGAACCTACAGGCTACTGTCTGCAACAGAAAAGGAAGTAAATCAATCATGCTCGTTTTCATTAGAAATGAAAAATGGTAAAACGAGTCTTTATGACGATAAAAATGGAGCACCATAGCCTGGGCGCCAATCTACCGCACTGCAGGTTCCGACACCTTTAGGAACGGAATTACGATAGGGCCCAAGAGCTATAGTGCATACGAAAGTACGCATAATAATCCCTTGAGCATTAACCTACCGTCTCGTCCTAATACAAATTGTCGGAATTGCAGTCGAGACTCATTGATTAATGCCAAGTCGAAGGATTAAATCCTTCACTTTTTCTTAAGTGTCTAAATATAAGTAAAGAATTTAAGACCATAAACATTTTGACCACTTTTTAGACTGAATAATTTAATCCATTTGGTTATGGATGAAGATATTAACAAAGTTCTTGACCAGATTTCAGCCCAAAGATTTAAAGAGTTCATAAAATTCTTAGAGCTCACTCCAATTGGAATGGCAGCATTTCTTAAAATTTCCACTGATCATATGTATTCTTTAAGAAAAGGGAGAAGGTCAATTAGTGATTCAATAGCCGAGTCTCTTGCCATTAAACTAGGAATTACTGAGGCCGATGTTTACAATTCAAATTTTAAGCTTAAAAAGACTGAAGTTGGAATCGAATACCTGAAAAATTTCACAACCACTAACAGTCATAACCCAAATTTCTTTGTAAACCTGAAAAATGAGAAAAGTCTCACTTTCAAAATTCGCACTTTACTGGTTGAAAATAAGTATTTTGAATCGGAGAAACGAGTAATTCAAGTAGTGGAAGAACTTAAAAAACATCAAATAAAAGTTAACAGCGAAAAGGCTACAAAAAGCCTTCTTTATCTTGTCGATACCGGATATTTAACTTTCCAAAAAAAGCCATTTATAAAAAAGGATGGTACTGAAAGCAAACTATCTGTAAACCATTATACTGAGCAATAAAATCTCGCTTGAACAATCCTGAAAGACGGAATGGTCTAGAGTAGAGGTATGTGATTACTGAGGAGGGAAAGAGGGTGGTTTGATGATCGGATAAGTTGATTTAATTATCTTTTTTCAAACACTTATTCACTTTCTGGAATGCCACCCCTATGAATTATCTATTCTTCCCAAACAACACTTAAAACCGTATTATACTTTGGTGTAACAATGCAATATTCGTAAAAATTGAAATATTTATCATTTTCCCAGGGTTTAAGCTCAAACCAGGTAGACTTCCAAACCTCCTGTTTACTTTGCTTCTTTGAATAGATTTTCCCCTGCTTGAAAAATTCGGATGCTACCGAATCATCAGGTGTCGTTAGACCATTTCTGTCTTTAATGAAATGATCATATGGGTCTGGTCGTTTCCAATATTTCACGGTATTACCATAGCTATAAATCAAACAAATTGGATGATTTCCGTATTCAAAGTATCGATAAGCCACCGAAGTAATACTAGTCTTAAAATAATCTGCCAAATACCGAAGGAGTTCGGGTCCAAATTCATATTCATCAGATATTTTTCTAAATAAAGCCTCTGGCATTAATAATTCAGAAGCAAATTCATTTGCCTCCGTTTCCTGATGGCCAGATTTAAAGTACTCAAGAGTGGAATCATTGTCATTGTGAAGTAAAAAGTGATCCTTATGCATTCGTAGATGACCAATTTCATGCCCAATTGTAAATCTCCGTTTCCCTTCATACTCTATCCCTGAATTGATGGTAATTATCGTTTTACGATTTCCAAATACAATTCTACCATCAGCGTTAGACATTGGTTTTTCAATCACAGTTGCTCCCAAACCAGTAGCAACAAGTTCAATAGGAATATTTGAAACATCAAACAATCCATGTTCACTCATAAACTTCTTAGCTGCTTTCTGACCAGAGGACATTATTGATCTTCCATGTCATCTAAATCCTCTAATAGCTTAGTAAGATCAATGTCTCCTAAGACCTCTCTTAAATCATCATCCGACCACTTTTCTAGATTTCTGAATTGAAATGATACTTTTTTCTCTGAAAAAAAGTCTTTCAAAATCTCGCCGGTCAGGATCGCATTCCGTTCCATTGACTCCTTAATTTTGTCTTTCAACTTCTTCAAAAGAGATTGGTCAAGTCTTTGATTGGCCTTTGCTTTAGCCAAAAATATCGCTTTTTTAAATTCATTAGCCCCTTGAAGACTAAGCTCATCAGTATCAATCTTAAGCTCAGCCAAAAATTCTTTTGCAGCATCAAAATCTTCGATAATTACATTCGTTGAGAGTTTATCGAAGTTCCTGAAAATTGATGTGTTCGCTTTCCTATTCATTAGTCGATAGTTTCTGTCTAAGCTTATTTAATCGCGGTTTTAAACGTCTCCATGCATTATGGAAATCGGAATCACTGATTCCCAAATCATCTTTAATTGCCTTGGGTTTTACAACACCATCGGCCATACATTCAAAGATCATCAGCTCTTCATCGGATGATCCCTCGCTTTCTAAAAATGCATAGGCTTCCTGTCTTAACTCCTCATAAACCATCATGTCTTCTGGGCTCCCATCTTCAGAGCTATCAACAATTTCTTCGGTCGGTTCTTCCTTAGATTTGGACTTATTGAAGGAGTTATTAAGATGGCTGTCAATCACACTGACTAAGAAATCCTTGAATGTTTTGTATCCATCAGTATTCCAATTTCTGGTTCCCTCTACCAATACCAGAGAAAGTACCTCGCTAAGTTTTTCTTCTGAAATTTTCAGCAGTTCATCCTTGCTGCCTTTTATACCATACCTATTGATCAACCTATTGATACAATGAGCTACAAGAATTACCCAAAGCTGATTCCAGTCCTCTTTTTGAGCCTCTTTCTGAAGCTCTTCCATAGATATGATGTGCGTAGCTGATTCCACCTTTCGTTTATAGATGCTGAAGATTTCAAAAAAAATACAATTCACATTGTAAATTTTTTCTTCCTATCAGCATTAGTTAATAGAGGCCAGTATTTGGTTAGTCAATAATTAGAAACAACTGAAAATAGCAATAATATGGCAACGAACAAACCATATGGCGATAACGCAAGAATAGGGGCTGTAAAAAACCGTTCCCAAGTCCAAAACACTAAAACAGGCCAATGGACTAAAAGAGATGGAAATACGGGGAAATTCATGGATGGTAAAAAGGACGGAACACCATTTAAAGGAGTGAGAAAGGAGAAATAAAGAAATTTAAACCATTAACTAAAATGCCGAAACCATTTAAAATATTATCAATTGATGGAGGAGGTATTAAAGGCCTCTACTCTGCAAAAATCATTGAGCTGTAGTCGGTAACTGACAATGCACCAAAAATGGAAAACAGGAATGCGCCACTAATGGCAACAAGGGTGCACCAGTTAGTAAATATAGTTTAGCTATTTCTGATGTTCAAAGAAAGACTGTCTATTTT
>NZ_JAJUWR010000004.1 GCF_021390545.1 Algoriphagus sp. AGSA1
ATTCAATGCAAAAATCAAGGCATTCAGGGCTCAGTTCAGAGGTGTCACCAACATTGAATTCTTCCTGTTCAGACTATCAAATATCTATGCTTAAAATAACCAGCTCCCCAGCTATTCCGGCTGATCCACCAAACCTGCCAGGTTTTCCTGTTGGGAGCAAGAAATACACAGCTGTTTCAACAATACCCGAAGATGCAAACCTGGCAGGTTTTTCTGTTCCAAAAGAAAACCGTGTGTGTACCAAACCTGCCAGGTTTTCCTGTTGGGAGCAAGAAATACACAGCTGTTTTACAAAACCCAAAGACGCAAACCTGGCAGGTTTTTCTGTTCCAAATGAAAACCGTGGGTGCGCTAAACCTGCCAGGTTTTCCTGTTGAGAGCAAGAAATACACAGCTGTTTCAACAATACCCAAAGATGCAAACCTGGCAGGTTTTTCTGTTCCAAATGAAAACCGTGTGTGCGCTAAACCTGCCAGGTTTTCCTGTTGGGAGCAAGAAATATACAACTATTTCAACAATACCCGAAGATGCAAACCTGGCAGGTTTTTCTGTTCCAAATGAAAACCGTGTGTGCGCTAAACCTGCCAGGTTTTCCTGTTGGGAGCGGGAAATAAAGAGCTGTTTTACAGTACCCGAAGACGCAAACCTGGCAGGTTTTTCTGTTCCAAATGAAAACCGTGGGTGCGCTAAACCTGCCAGGTTTTCCTGTTGGGAGCAAGAAATATACAACTATTTCAATAATACCCGAAGACGCAAACCTGGCAGGTTTTTCTGTTCCAAATGAAAACCGTGTGTGCGCTAAACCTGCCAGGTTTTCCTGTTGGGAGCAAGAAATACACAGCTGTTTCAACAATACCCAAAGATGCAAACCTGGCAGGTTTTTCTGTTCCAAAAGAAAACCGTGTGTGTACCAAACCTGCCAGGTTTTCCTGTTGGGAGCAAGAAACACACAGCTGTTTCAACAATACCCGAAGATGCAAACCTGGCAGGTTTTTCTATTACGATTTACAAAGCACATTGATTGATGCAGCTTCTGAAGAAGCAGCATAACGGAAAATCTGAAATCCAAAGTCAAAATTCTGAAATCTGAGATTTAAAAACCTAAGCCCAGACCTACTGAAGACTATTCTGATATCTTCCAGCTACTGGTTGTTAACAAGAAAAACCCTAAACCGCAAAAACACAGCCCATCTAGTTGAGATTCACATCCGAGTTTTGGAACTCGCTTTTATCCAGTTTAATTTTTGAGTTTCTGTAGGCTCTCAATCTTCGGATCTCCAACACCTTAGGCTGAAGAAGTACTCTTTTCTTCAAATATCGAACAGTGACGGCATCAAGCCTGTAGCCCAGAACCATAGAGATCCCCACTATAATAGGCAGGACCAGATTATCTGAGAAATCCTTCAACAAAAACACAAGAATGATAACAGCAAACTGCAATGTCCCCAGTAGTAAGGCCACCTGATTGTGTTTTAGTCCTATTCTCATCAAAAAGTGATGGACATGGGATTTGTCCGGGGTCATAGGCCCCTTTCCTTGGGAAATCCGTCGGGCAAATACCCTCCCCATATCGTAGAGGGGATACATCATCAGTGCCACTCCCGCAGCAAAGGAGGGCTCAAACTTCCAGACATGGCCGGTAGGCAGGGCTAGATTGTATTCCATAAAGGCAAGGATCAATGATCCCAGTGTGAAGCCTAGTGTCAGGGAGCCCGTATCACCCATAAATATTTTAGCCGGATGCCAATTAAAGATCAAAAACGCCATCACAGCACCCAAAAAAGTAAAGCTCAGGATAGAAAAACTATAATACCCCTGATAATAGAACCAAACGCCAAGAAGTGTAAACACCATGGAGGCAATAGTCCCTGCCAGACCATCCAGCCCGTCTATTAAATTAAATGAATTGGTAAGTGCCAGTAGTGTAAAAGCGGAGAATACGTAACTGAAATACAGGTTAAACTCCCCTATTCCCAAAAAGCCATGAAAACCCCTGATCCTGATATCGGCAACCACTACCACAAGGATCACTGCGATGAGTTGGCCGAGGATTTTTCTGGATGCGCTGAGTTCTACCATATCATCCCGAAGACCAACGAAAAACATGATAGTAATCGCTCCCAATAGGTATGGTGTCTGCACACTGGGGAACTCCCATCCCCAGATTGCTGTGGAAATGGCCACAGCTACAAAGAAACCTATGCCGCCCATGGAGGGGATTCTATCCCGGTGGATTTTTCTTCCACCGGGAATATCTGATATCTGATAGCGCTGAAAAACGCTGATCAATACAGGGAAAAACATGATTCCTATCACAAGGGAGGACAAAAGAGCAAAAAAGAATGTCATAAGGGTTGGCATAGTGTTATAGTGTTCAAATGCAATACGAAGCATTAACTAATAACGCTACAACTATAACAGTATTTATTCAATATATGGCAAGATTTATGCCCTGAATTATGAAAATATTTCTAAAAACTTTCAATCCACTGTAAAATGCGAAATTAGATATTTACAAATAAACAGCATTTCTTTTTGAAGAATCATCAAATAATCCGACCTTTACTTATCCCAAAATAGTCTAGTGCGATTTTTATTTAGACAAACCAACCACCACATGACCAACTATTTACGAAGCAAAATTGGGAATTTTGACCTTTATGTCAACCATAGGCAATTTATAGGAGATGGAAATGAATCAATTGTATCCCCAAAAATGAATTGGCTTAACCTTACTATCAAACGATGTATGGATCTTTTTTTCGCAATAGGATTTATGCTGGTAATTGGATGGTGGCTATTTCCTATCATTGCAATTTTAATTAAGATGGATTCTCCCGGACCTGTCTTTTTTAAGCAGGTAAGGGAGGGTGTAAACAACCGCACGTTCAACTGTTACAAGTTCAGATCCATGGTGGTAAACAAAGACGCGGATCTGAAAATGGCAACTAAAGATGATCCCAGAATCACGAGAGTTGGCCGTTTTTTGAGAAAATCCAGTTTAGATGAACTTCCACAGATTTTGAATGTAATTTATGGAAATATGTCTATCGTGGGGCCTAGACCTCATATTCTTGTTCAAAACGAACAACATTCCTTGGAAATAGATGGTTATAGGAATAGACATCTAGTCAAACCGGGAATTACCGGACTAGCACAAGCTCGGGGGTACAGAGGAGAAATCCATGAATTTAACTCAATGTATTTCCGTTATAAGCTTGACATGTATTATATCAAAACTTGGAGTCCTAAGTTAGATTTGAAAATCATATGGATGACCGCCAAGTCCATCACCGGCCACGAAAATGCATATTGATCAGGATATAATTTCTTTTCTGTGATTATCCGCAATGATGCCAGTAACCCTATTCTCTTTGCTTTACTGGACGGAAGACCGAAGTGGCCTTGACGCTGGTGTTTTCCGAATCCTATGATGCTTTTATTGTTTTACTGGCAGAAAAGCGGATATACATATTCTTTTTAAAACCAACGGGGAGGGCAAAAGCTTTCCCCTTCTTTTTTCAATTAAAAAAAATAGCTATTCCGTAGAGATAGGTTATCCCTAGGTTGCACCGGGGGTTAATGAAAACGTGCACTAAACCTGCCAGGTTTTTCTGTTGGGAGCAAGAAATACACAACTGTTTCAACAAGACCCGAAGACGCAAACCTGGCAGGTTTTTCTGTTCCAAATGAAAACCGTGGGTGTACCAAACCTGCCAGGTTTTCCTGTTGGGAGCAAGAAATACACAGCTGTTTCAACAATACCCAAAGGCGCAAACCTGGCAGGTTTTTATGTTCCAAATGAAAACCGTGTATGCGCTAAACCTACCAGGTTTTCCTGTTGGGAGCAAGAAATACACAGCTGTTTCAACAATACCCGAAGACGCAAACCTGGCAGGTTTTTCTGTTCCAAATGAAAACCGTGTGTGCGCTAAACCTGCCAGGTTTTTCTGTTGGGAGCAAGAAATACACAGCTGTTTCAACAAGACCCGAAGACGCAAACCTGGCAGGTTTTTCTGTTCCAAAAGAAAACCGTGTGTGTACCAAACCTGCCAGGTTTTTCTGTTGGGAGCGGGAAATAAAGAGCTGTTTTACAGTACCCGAAGACGCAAACCTGGCAGGTTTTTCTGTTCCAAATGAAAACCGTGTGTGCGCTAAACCTACCAGGTTTTCCTGTTGGGGCAAGAAATACACAGCTGTTTCAACAAGACCCGAAGACGCAAACCTGGCAGGTTTTTCTGTTCCAAATGAAAACCGTGTGTGCGCTAAACCTGCCAGGTTTTCCTGTTGGGAGCAAGAAATACACAGCTGTTTCAACAAAACCCAAGGACACAAACCTGACAGGTTTTTCACAAAAACACACCTTTCATTTACATTTAGGTTAATTATATCTTAAGAGTAGATGTATTTTATTGCAAATTTCACAAAAAATAAAGATTTTTATTAAACCCAAGATAATCGGAACCCACTACGATATTTTTCACTTCTTGAGATTCCAAAACTTATGAGAACAAATTATTTACTCGAAAAATTCACATCCGCTGAACTGTACCTAGAATCCAGTGACCTTTTCAGTGAAAAAAATGAATCAATTGTGTCAGAGGGCTTAAACTGGATCAATTTAACCATCAAGCGTTCTATTGATCTAATTTGCTCAATCCTGTTTATGCTCGTTGTAGGCTGGTGGTTATTTCCAATCATCGCACTGTTGATTAAGCTGGATTCACCCGGTCCTGTGTTCTTTATACAGGAAAGAGAAGGGCTTTACAATTCACGGTTTAAATGCTACAAGTTTAGATCCATGGTAGTCAACGATGAAGCCCATCTAAAGATGGCAACAAGGAATGATCCCAGGGTAACACGGGTTGGCCGCATTCTGAGAAAGACCAGTCTGGATGAACTGCCGCAGATCCTCAATGTAATCTATGGAGATATGTCAATCGTTGGCCCTAGACCTCATATTATAGTTCAAAACGATGCCCATTCCCGGGAAATCGAAGGCTTTAAAAACCGTCATCTAGTAAAACCTGGAATTACAGGTTTAGCCCAGGCAAGGGGCTACAGAGGGGAAACCAGTGCTTCCAATTCCATTTATTTCAGGTATAAGCTTGATATGTATTATATCAAAACCTGGAACCCTCTCTTGGACATAAAAATCATTTGGATGACTGCAAAATCACTCCTGAGCCACGAAAATGCATTTTAAAATCATAGCATCATCTGGAGCCATGCCAGTAGCAATATTTCTTTGTTTCTGGTTAGATGACCAATGATGCCTTCCCTGTAGATAGGGGTGAACTCTAAGCTGCCTGCGTGATAAAACCCGCCAAAGCCATTGACACTGTAGTCTTTTTACCGGTAAAATTCTGACATATATTTAAACCTAAAATAACCAATAAGGGGAAGCACCTGCTTCCCCTTGTTTTTATGATTAAAGTACGCTGAGCCCATTACGGGGCTTTGTTTATTAAATCAGCCCATTTTATCAGTGTCTGGAATAATCATCCTCTACCCGTACAATGTCCTCTTCATTGGAAGGGTTTTCCGGATCTGCGTGTATCCATATTTCAGCTACAATCCCCCAATTATCAAGGCCTACCAAGCGATGACGTTCGCCCTGCTGTAAGGAAACAGACCGACCTATCTCCATTTCCAGTACTTCGCCCTGCTCATCATTTTCACTTCGTACAATTCCAGCTTCCCCTTCTATCAGTTTCCAAAGTTCAGCTCTTCGAAAATGATATTGCCAGGAAAGCCGTGATCCAGGCGCTACCAATAAGAACTTGGGGCTCAATTTCTGGTTCAATTGACTTTCTGAAAGCTCAATCTCCCCGAAAAAACTATGTCTGAAATCCAAAATCTGGTTTTCATCAATGACAAAAAAACCACCCCAGGGCCTATTTTCATCAACTTTGGAAACACGAAACCCTCTTTCGTACAAAAAGTCCCTGACTTTCTGAAATATTTCCTTTTTGCTTAATTCAGATCCAGTATCTATCAATTGCATGGTTGTTAAGATTGTTTGGGTCAAGATACTTTTTTTTACAGAAAACTACATAATTCAGTATATATAAGTCCTTATTATGTAAATAATAAGCAGTTTGAAGACTGCATTATGAGGGGGCCAAGTCAGGAGAACCAGGTAAGTATAAGATACCTGCCAACTACCCACAAAAAAAGGGAAGCATTTGCCTCCCTTTAAAGGGTTTTGCTAATTGATTGTTAAGGTTACTGTCAGCTACATGACCAACTTGCGCTGGCTCAAGCCTGTCAAAAGCTTCTCTTCAAAACTTCCCAGCACTGCATCCTTGGCAAGAAAACGCAATGCGTATTCCCTTGCATTCGCTTTGATCTGTTCCGAATCCGTGCTATGCAGGCACTCGACAATCCCTTCATATAATGCCTCTACAGATCCTGGTTCAATGAGCACTCCCATATGATGTTCATGGACTACATCATAGAGGCTGGTACCTTCCACGGCCGTAATTAAAGCCAGTCCCCCGGCCGACAAAATACCCGTCAACTTGGAAGGCATGACCAAATCTGAGGCCTCTTTCTTTTGCAAGACCAAATGAACATCCGCGACAGCTAATAACCTGGAAAGATCCTCATAGGGCTGTAGCGGAAAAAACCGTACATTATCCAATCCCATCTTCACAGCGGCTTCTTCCAGTCGTTTCTTTGCCCCTCCATTTCCCACGATCACAAATTGAATGTCGGGCTGCTGTCTAAACTTTAACGCAACATCCAGTATTTGTTCCAGTCCCTGCTTTTCCCCCATGTTCCCAGAATACAGGATCACCTTATCCGTCAGGTCCAAGCCAAACCGTGATCTTAGGGATTCCTCCTTGGACAGCGGCGTGATGAAATTTATATCCACCCAGTTTGGAAACAACCATTGTTTTTCTTTGGCTATACCCTTCGAAGCTATCTTCCTTTCCATACCCAAGCTGATGGTACTGACCACGTCACTTTGGTCGAAATAGAATTTCTCAAAGGTAAACATCAAATTAATCAGCGCATTGCTCTTGAGTAGTTCCAGATCGTTTACCACATCCACCTGAAGATCCTGCACATGGCTGATCATCTTGCTCCCACGGAACCATTTTACCAAAAGAGGGTAGATAGTCAGGTGAAAAGGGGGATTCAAACAAATGACGTAATCAAATTTCTTTTTAAACAACAACTTTAACCAAACCGGAAAAATAGTCCCAAAGAATGAAATCTCATGCAGGACTTTTCTCAGCGCACTGGGATCTTGGGGAATGTACAGGGGACAGCGCTCCACGGTGACCCCGTCGATTATTTCCGTTTTCCAAGAATATCTGGGATAACCGTCAGCCAACTCCCATTGGGGATAGTAGGGATGTGCGGTGACCATGGTGACCTGATGGCCTTGACCTGCCAGGTAAGAACACATCTCACCGGTGTATTTCCCTATACCTGTAAGATCGGGAGCGTAATTAATTCCAAAGACTAGTATGCGCATTGGGAGGATTTAGCCACAGAGTTCACTGAGATAGCACAGAGATACACTGAGGAGGGGTTAAAATGTTAAGGGTTAAGGGTTAAGGGTTAAAGGTTAAAGGTTAAAGGTTAAGGGTTAAGGGCTTGTACTGAGTGACGGTTTAACATTTAACGGATTAACTTTTAACAGTATGTGGATAAAAAGTTAAAGGTTAAGGGTTAAAGGTTAAGGGTTTCTACTGAGCAGTGGATTAACGTTTAACACATTAACTTTTAACAGTACATGGGTTAAGGGCTTGTACTGAGCGACGGTTTAACATTTAACGGATTAACTTTTAACAGTAGATGGATTGATGGTTAAGGGTTAAAGGTTAAGGGTTTATACTAAGCGACGGTTTAACATTTAACGGATTAACTTTTAACAGTAGGTGGATTGATGGTTAAAGGTTAAAGGTTAAGGGTTTATACTGAGTGACGGTTTAACATTTAACGGATTAACTTTTAACAGTAGGTGGATAAAGGTTAAAGGTTAAAGGTTAAGGGTTTATACTGAGCAGTGTATTAACGTTTAACACATTAACTTTTAACAGTACATGGGTTAAGGGTTAAAGGTTAAGGGCTTGTACTGAGCGACGGTTTAACATTTAACGGATTAACTTTTAACAGTAGGTGGATAAAGGTTAAAGGTTAAAGGTTAAAGGTTAAAGGTTAAAGGTTAAGGGTTAAGGGTTAATGGTTAATGGTTTATACTGAGCGACGGTTTAACATATAACATACTCTTGAGTTCTCCGTGCCCCTCTGTGTAACTCTGTGAGCCAAACTCCGTGTTCCCAACTCACTTAAATAGGTAGATCAAATTCACCTGGGTGCTGGTGGAGAACACACTTCTATGACTTTGAAAGTCCATTTCCAGTTGGTTCCCAAGATTTTGGGACCAGTAATAGTTTGTAGCGTAAGTAAAGAGCATTCTTCCGGAAAAAACCAAATTTCCCCATTGATGGTCAACTACCGGCCCTGCGGTAAAGTCAATCCAGGGATCATAGCCGTTTTTCGCAAGATCAGCTGTATCATAGAAATCGGCAAATGGCGCACGCCTTTCGAGGTATATACCCAGTTTATTCAGCTTCTCCACTAGGGATACTTCGATCATCTGCACATTGGCGCCCATCCCTGCCCCTACTCCCATGGCCTGATCCCAGTTGGTAAAGCCACCGATGGTTCCGTTGGTATGCCATGGAGTGGTGCTATTTGCCCTGGTGATCCAGTTCACAGACTGAGCCTGCTGGGTCATTTCAGAGCGGATCTGTATCATCTTTTCACCATATACCGGAAATACCTTGTTCAAGCCTAGCAAGTAAGCCCTGGAATGTGCCGGGCTGATAATGAGATCCCGCATATTAAGCGCATGATCCCGTCGCCCAAATTCCCCATAAAACTCCAGTCCGGCTTTAGGGATTACCTGTCTGAAAAAGACCGTAATCTGCTGATCCCTGCCCCTGTCGGATTCACCTATCAAGTCAGATCCTACGGACTGCTTGGTAACCCCCCAGAATACTGGGAACACATCAATAAAATTTTTAGTATCAACCGAATCCCTAAAGGTTTGCACCGTACGGGTGGCCCCTATATGAAGGCCTTTAATCCATTTGGGTTGAATAGAAAAAGTCAATGCATTTAAATAACGATACCTATTCCTATGCTGTCCTCCAACAAGACTATTTAAATTGTCTTGCTGCAGAGGTGCATACTTCTTTGATTTTGGAAAACCAGAAATTAGTTGAAATTCAAAACTGCCAAAGAAGGTCTTCGCAGGTCTATGGGTACCGATAGTAGCATGCAAAAATCCCGGGGCATTATTAGAGAAAGTCAGCGCATTCCATTGCCCGGGACCCCACCAGAGATTCCGGGTGGAGATCCCGGCTTCAAAGGCACCTACTTTCCCTGCGATTTTTGATTGTCCGATCCCAATTCTTGAATAAGAACCGTCACCATAGGTTTCGGGCTGATCCCCACGTCTTAAGCCTTGGTAAAAAACAAAATTAACATTTTCTCCAATTAGCGGTTTATACCCCTCATAAGAGGAATTTTGGGCAATATTGATTTCAGGCTGGAAATCAATCTCAAAGAATTTATGGGTTACATAGGCGCCTGCTGATGCATACACTTGTCCTCCTTTGCCCGGTATCATTCCTTGAGGACTGAACCAGTACGGTCTTTCGGAATTATAAAATGTACTTAAGCGAACTGGGACCAAACCGATTTCTACTTTATTTTCATCAAGAGGCCTACTGAATTTAAGTCCATTACGCTGAACAAAACCGGACTGTATGGTACTGGAATCCGAAAAAGATGGAATAAGCTGCGTTCTTCGCTGATTCTCTTCTATTACAGGATAGCCTGTAGGCAGGCTTTGGGCATTTAGACCTCCTACTGCAGCTATAAGAGAAATAATAAGTATAATACGGCTAAGAGAATTTGGCATTGCTAAAGATAATTTCACTTCCACCTTAATCCAACATTTTTTGCAGGATTACCTCTAATAATTGAGTTATGGGGCACAGACTTAGTCACTACAGAACCAGCAGCCAACACAGTATCAATACCAATAGTGACACCTGGTCCTACAAATACTGAAGCTCCCACCCAAGACCCATCCATTAAATTAATTGGTCCATTTCTATAAGGCATAGCTGGATCACGGAAATCGTGATTTCCACCACATAGAAAAGCCCGTTGGCTCACACAAACATTATTGCCTATGATTAATGGCTCAAAGTTAAGCAGAAAAACTTCCTCCCCTATCCATACATGATTTCCAATTGATAACTTCCAAGGAAAATGAATATTTATTCGTGGTTTAAGAACCACTCCTGCGCCTACCTTAGCACCAAATACTTTCAATAAAAATACTTTAACATTACTGGGAAAAGGAAGCGCACTCAAAAAAAACACCATTTTTGTAAAATACCAGAGGATTTCTATGAGTTTACTTCTGCCCCGGTCTAATCCCGTTGGCCTAAAATCTGTGAGTTTTACTTTTGATTGCATTATAGTTCTTTGAATTATAAGCAAAGTCCTTCCTTGCTAATAAAAATTACGGTAAAAATGTATGCCATTAACATTTTATTGCCTCTTTAACTTTCTGCTATAGCATAATATCTATACCTATTTTCATCGCTAAACATCTTTTACTAAGTATATCACCAAATACTATTTTCGTAAAAAATTCTCAATTGTATATTATATTGAAAGCTAAATATAAAACGATTAATATTCTAGAGGAACAATGCAATCGCTAAACTGCATTACATAATCCATATTAGCACTATTATTAGTGATAAAACTGAAGAAATACCAAGCTAAACGGTTCATTAATAACTCTTTATACTTTCTTGAAAACGGAAACAAGCCACAAAAAATATACTGTTACAATACCTCAAAAAAATCTTTTACTTTGCTTACACCTCTGTCTAATCTAATTGAAGCTAACAAATCGGAAAGTTTTAGTTTTAATCACCTTTTAGTTATTAATCTCCAAACTTTTAAATCATCAAAATAAACTTGAAGTGATTTCTTATTTTTAAACATAAAATCACTTATCTCATCTGAGGTGTATAGCTTCATTGGACTCCAAAAATTATAACTTTGTTGGTTTTTATAATTTAAACTCTGAGTTGCACCTTTTAAATTAAAAATCACTTGCTTTTTCCCACCATCGGGTGTAACTGCCATATAAAACAAGCCATTTCTATTATCGCCTGCCTTAATATGATATTCAAACGTGAGCCACTTGCCATAAGGAATAATAAATTTTTTGTTAGACTTTTCCCACTCGGTTTTAAATATAGCGCCTGTACCTACGCTAGGGCGTTGTTTAGAATAAGTTACCGATTGGGCATCAACCTTAAAGTGAAGTGATTTGTTATCACCTTCAGCCTTTACAGCCCGAAGTGAAACTCTGTAAACGTTTGGGGTATTCCAGTCTTTGGGCGCACTGTTCCACCATTCTGCAAGAATTAGCCACGTAAAAGCATTTTGATATTGTGTTAAATATTCCATATCAGGACTGAAAAAAACACGAACTGTCTGCCTCATTTCTTTGAGGTTTGGAACAGATGAAAAACTTGCCTGCACCCGTTGACGCGCCTCTAAACCTTTAGAAGAAATGTTCATATCCAAAACATTGTTATTCTCATCCAATGGGTCACGAACTACTCTTGCGTAGCGATTTTCTTCATTTCCCTTTGAATACTGAAAACTTAAATATTGAGAGTTGGATAGACCATTACTTTTAATTCTGTTTAGGATCGTACTATTTTCCACACCTTCTTCAAAATCATTCTCATAGATAAGAGTCTTTACCTGAGTCAACGAAGCACAAGCACACAAAATAAAAATCAAGAAAATACTAAAATATTTCATTTTTAAAATTTCACTTTCTTTATTGAAGTTTACTACTCACATTTTCCAGCATAGCATTCTAATAAGTTTTCCTACGTCTTCGAATGCTGCAAATATCTTTCTAATGAATTTTATAGGAACTCCTACTACAACCACAGACGGCTCTACATTTATTATAACAAAAGAACCTGCCGCTACTACACTATCCGAACCAATCGCTAAATTTGAATCTATAAAAATTGCATTACTGCCCCACTACCATCCTCATATTTGTTTCAAACAAATCCAAAATTCCCAAATTTAATGGAGAAGGATAAGGAATAGGATTAAAAAAAAATCATCATAATCATTTAACAAGCTAATTCCTTTACTCCCTAGAATTACAACTTAAACTAATTAAAGGGTTAAAATATGAAAAACAGACACTATATAGATATTATTCTGAGGCATGTTTATCAATACGAATAGGTTTATTTCTAACATTTTTCAAAACAGGTCCATCAAGCATCAATAGATGAACTCTTTCATCTTCTTCTGTAGAAAATCTTTTTCGGATAAATTTAGCTGGCACACCACCGACAATAGAAAATGGCGGTATGTCTTTAGTGACAATAGAACCTGCAGCTATAATACTTCCATCTCCAATTGTAACACTTGCCATAATAATAGAATTAGCTCCAATCCAAACATCTCTTCCTATTGTTGTCCTACGCATCTTGGGTCTTCCAGAAAAAGTTGAAGGAATACCTACGAGATTAAAATTATGATCATCCCCAATTATTTGCACATTCTGCGCCAACATTGTGTACCGTCCGATGGACACGCCAGGGTAAATGAGTCCACCAGGACCTACGTAAGAGTATTCACCAGCTACTAAATCCTTACTTATCTTTGATTTCCCTCCTATGTTAAAAGTTGGATGAACATATTTCAGTCCGTACAAATAGCGTATTTTTAATCGTTTATAAAATCGATAAATATTAGCTAAAGTATCAATATTTTTAAAAACTGTTAGTATTCCCATAGAAATTTAGTCTTTTAAAAGAACAGATTCTATAACACTTTTTTGATAATATGGATTATAATGTGTATCGATAACTGAGAAACAAGCATTCATTATCTCTTTTGTTTTTACAGGATATTTTGTGAGCCAACAACAAACCGTTTCCGAGAGATTTTCTACACTACCATATTCAAATAAATTTCCAGTGACCCCTTTATGTATTGCTTCTACCTCCGGCATTTGAACATCCAAATTATTATGGGAAATTACAGGTACTCCATAGGACATTGCGTGCATAGCGGTAAGTCCCACTTCACCAGGAGTAACACATAAATCAGCATAAAGAAGCGCATTTGCAATTATTTCTTCATCATATATTGCACCTAAAAACTTAACATTTTCATCTAATCCTAATTCTTTAGCTTGTTCAACTAAATTTGACTTTTCCTCTCCTTCTCCAATCAGTAATATATTAAAAGGTAATTTTCCATCTTTCTGCTTTAAAAAATATTGAGCATCAATTAACATATCAATTCGTTTGACGAAATTTAACCTTCCAATAAATACAATAATAGGTATATCAGCAGAAGAGAAATAAGATAATCGATAATCCTTTAATTCCTTTTCATCGACCAGCTTTCGCAGTTTTAAACTTTTCTCATAGTCTAAAGAATTATAAATAACGTGCATTCGAAAGTCTGGCTTAACCTTATATCTTCTTAAAATTGATAAAGCCCTATTACCATAAAGAAAAAAACCAGTAGCCATTTTATAAAAAATATTTAATTTTAACCAGTCCACTTTTGTGGGTTTATCCTTATAAACTCCATGCATCCATAAATAAGCTTTTTTACCCCGCAACCGTACAACTGCGACTGCAAGCCAAGTTGTTATAAAATATGGAGATCCTAAAAAAATATACGAATCAAAATCCGATTTTAATGCTACGGAAATTAAACCAGACTGCCACAGGAATTTTTTATTCACTAACCAATGATTCTTTAAAAATTTCCATCGCAATCCTCCCTTTTCAATGGGTAAACTGGACAAATTACTATCAATTCTTTTTATGGGAATTTCACTCTCAACCCCTGAATACAACGTAAACTCAATTTTTTTGGAATGCATAAGTTCCAAAAAAATTGGCAATCGATACGAAGCAAAATAGTGATATATGATAGCAGTTTGATGCATTTAGTGAATATTTAAAAAACGTTTAAATCAAATTCATAAGGATTAATCCCTCCACGGTTTGTCATCAGATTATATGCAAAATAAAAGGATGCATAAACAAACACACTAAATCTCACCAAAATACGTCTTTTTCCATTAAATTGGTAAACATAGTACACTAATAATAATATTTCTAGCTGAAAACCATATAACACAAAACGACTAATAAGAGGTATCGATGTGTAAAGCAAGTTTGCAATTACTAAATTGAAAAACAAAATATTCTTAAAAAGGGAATATATTGTATCTTTCAAGTGATAAAAAATTAAAATGCAAAAAATATTCTTAGGAAGAATATATAAATATGCATTAAATTGATTAACAACGACATCTGCTTTATAGTCAGAATAATGAGCATATTTTTCAAAAGGCAACAAACTAATTAAATTTGTTATTGCAGAAGTTTGTGAGCTAAACAAACCAAAAAGAAAAGTACTAGCTAATACTGGAATTACAAATTTACGACTTATTCTTACCTTGGCCGCAATGAAAACAATGGGTAAGAGAAATAATGTAGAATAATGCACCACGCAAGCTACAATTCCACAAAATAATGCCTTGATATTTTTTTTACCATAATTAAAAAAACATAGTGCCAATACAATCCAAGCTATTGCAACACTTTGCTTAATGAGACTAAATGACAAAATATAACTGTATAACAAAAAATATATCAACATTGCAAATAATGGATCCGGAGTGTAATTTTTAAACACATAATACATCGGAAATACTGTTAATATGGCAATTACAAGCAACATGCCAGACCAACTATCATATAGCAGCATCATAGCGTAATTCAACACTAACCATCCCACGTCCCACTTAAATAAGTGCCCTATAAAAGTATCAAACCGAAGATCATATTCAAAACCTCTTTTATAACCAATATGATCAATGCCTACACTTTCTGCACGTAAAGCACTTATCAAAATAAGGATAGCAGCGACAATGAAAAGAAAAATTAAAGAGTTGCTTTTACCCTTTAAAAGATAAAACAGTAAAAGTAGAAATAACAAAAATAAATAAATACCCATTACTTACTTTTCAAAAATACTTACTAATCGTCTATTAAAAATAACTTTTTGGTCATGATTTACCTGCCGAAATTTAAATCTGCTTTTATCAATATCGTCATAAAGTATATCTAAATGTTCTTTTGAAATTTCATCATAAATTTGCTCTTGCATTCCAATACTATAAAATATATTTCTGATTTTAAGCGTTTTCAATTGATTAAATTCGAGAGCAATAGGTATGCATTCAAAAGCTTGCCCCAATAATAAAACATGCAAACGATTACTCAACAAAAAAATTTTGTCTTGATAATAGCTTCGATCTTCCCATTTCAAAACATTTTCCCTAAAATGTGTAAAAGGTGTTTTAAATTCGAAAAACAATTGTTGATTGAAATCTTTATCGCGCTCAACTTGATAAAAATAATCTATATCGATTTGCTTCTCAGTAAAATATTGCACGAATCTTTTTACTGATTCCTTAATTTTTTGGTTTGGCCCATCTCCCATATCCCGAAACGAAATTCCCACTCTGTTTCTTTCAACATCTTTTATTTCAACATCCATCATAAAGCACATATCAGGTGAATAATCCACATTTGATACACCAAGTTCTTTAAGTATATTAACATTTTTCTTGCTTCTCACATAAATACCCTGTAATACTCCACTATATAATTTAGCAATCGATTCATCGAATTTTGAAGCTAAAATAAAATCGTTCCCAATAAGAACCGATTTTGCGCCCTTTAGCTTCATTATAAAAAAGATAATATAAAACAGAAAAGCTCTTACTTTCTCATTTAGTGTTACTGAACCACCAAACGGCCCTGGACTCTTAAACACATAATCGAATTTGAATCTACTTGAAAATAGTGACAGGAAAAGTCCTTTTCCTTTTAGACTAATGTTGCTAACTTCTGACAATTCAGTTGAATTAGGATGTTCCAGAAGAACTGATTTAAATGTCTGAGGTACATTCTTAGTATCCAGATACACCTTGCCATATTTAGCCAATTCATCTACAAGACACTTGTTTATCAACAAGTCACCCATATTTTCGTATTGCGTAGCAACTATGTAGAGTATTTTTTTCATTTCTATATTAACTTAGATATAGCATTACTAAATTCAGAATAATTTCTTTCTGCATCAAAATTATCCTTCCAATGTTCCTTTACTTTCATATTATTTATTGATTTCTCTATCAAAACACTGTTCAAAGCATTAACCACATCTTCAATAATAGGGTTTTCCGATAACAGTATGCCAGTCTGCGTTACAACTATTTCACAGCTTCCTCCCACGTTTGTAGCAATTACAGGTATGCCGAACGACTGGGCCTCCATAATAGAAACAGGAATTCCCTCGGAAATACTCAAGTTTATAAATAAATCGGTTGGTTCCGTTGCATAATGCTCATAAATTTGACTATTAGCAACATTCCCTTTAAAATTGACAACCAGGTTTTCAGGCTTTATCGCTTGTGCTTTTTTCTTTATAGTTAGAAGTTCATCTCCATCACCAAAGTGTGTCCATACGATTTTTCTATAAGGAACAGTCTTAGCGAAAGCCACTACCGAATCTAAAATAAAACCAATTCGCTTCATTGGGTGAACACGGGAGACCGAAACAATGGTATGATTATTACCAATCGAATTTTTAGCTATCAATCCCCTATCATACACACCCAATTTGGAAACCTTTATATTGGATTTTTGTGAAGAGTACTTTCTTTCTAAATACTCCTTTCCATTCAATGATATCGAATAAATACAATCAGTTTGTTCTATAGTTTTTTGACGATATACCCAAAAAGGCAGGGTAGATTCCAACCCCTCATATATATCGTAACGATGTGCTCTAGAAATCACTTTAAAGCTCTTTCTCCTTTGTTTTTTAATTTCTGAAAATGCCAATGGTGCCTCATTGAACCAATAAGTATAAACTATACCCGCACTATCTATTTCCTCTAGATTTGAGAAAAAATCGTAATACGCTAAATAGGAAGAGATGTACTTAATTATCAATTTTAAATCACTAACAGTTTTTATTAATTTTAAATGGGAGAATATTGCTTTATATAAGGTAATAGAAAAAACAGTAACTACAGATCTTTTTATTTTATTCTTAAATACATATGCAAAATCATCAACAACTTTCACATTATTAGGCACGTGACGCTTGTAATCGGAAATTTCAGTTGGAAAAATAATTACTTCATCAAATTTCTGTGCAATATAATCTATTTCTGATTCTATAAAAGCTTCTGTCGTATAATAAGGATATCGCCTGGTAATAAAAATGATTTTTTTAGTCATTTCACTTGAGTTTGTAGAAATTAAGTTTACTTTTTAACGACCGTATGGATATAATAAAAGATTGTGCTTCCTTTTCACTTAATTTAAAAAAATGTAAAATATTAGCTAATGTTAGCCAAGAATAAAACCTCAACTTTAACTTCAAGTTTAACTCTTTTGGATTATAATTATTTTTAACAAAGTGTAAAAACTTTTTATAATATCCACTTCTCACCAAAATGATAAAGTTTGTAACCACCGTTCGTTGAAAATCATAATTAGAATTCAATATAACCGATTCAATACCTTCTCTATTTACTCTTTCTAAAATTTGTTCCCTTTGCTCATGTTTCCGGGATAATAACATTCGTAGTACAGAAATTCTACTATTTTTTTCGAAACTTTCCGGTTTAGCAGCCACACCATCTCCACGTTTAAACTGTTTATAATGAAGTGTATGTAAGATTTTACCTTTACCAATTCTCAAAAATCTAAGAAACAAATCCCAGTCCTGTGTATTTGTGAAAATTTTTTCATATCCACCCACTTGTTCATAGGTCGATTTTCTAAACATAGAGGCTCCATGCATTATCCTACAGTTTAATAAAAAATCCTCAATATCCAAATCTCCAGAAAATTCACTTTCTTCAATTTTAGCTAATGTATCCTCATCATACCTTTCAAATCTGGATGCAACAACAACATAATCAGGATTTTCGTCTAAAAACTTGCTCTGCTCTTGTATACGTTCAGGTGAAGAAATATCACCTGAACCGTGAATAGCAATATATTCACCTTGTGCTAAATCTACTGCCTTTCTTATAGTATTTGTAAAACCCATGTTTGCATGGGTTATTACACGTACCCTTGGATCAGTATAACTATTAAATTTCTCTACAGTATTATCGGAAGAGCCATCGTCTACGAGCAACAACTCGAAGTCCTTAAAAGTCTGGTTAAGAAGACTTTCAATAGATTGATCGACACAATATGATCTGTTGTAGTAAACTGTTATAATTGATACTTTTGGCTTCATCGCTTATATCACTCTTTGTTCAACTTCTAATTCTACCTGATGCAAATTGTAAACCCTCTTTTTTACTTCCTCAATAATTTCAAGTATATCGGATCCTGATGCATTATTAAAGTTAATAATAAAGCCACCGTGTTTTTCTGATATTTTTGCTCCGCCTATGGTAAACCCTTTCATCTGTAACTCATCTATCAATGCGCCTACGTAATAACCTGATGGTCGTTTGAAAACGCTTCCAGCATTTGGGAAATCCTTGGGTTGTTTTGCCCAGCGTTGCGCCTTTACTAATTCCATTTTTTCCCTAATCTCTGTTTTTCCCTTTCTCTGCAATTTGAGCCAGGCTTTTAGTACAATTTTATCAGTATTACGTTGAAAAAAACTGTTGCGATATTCAAAAGACATCTCTTCTTTAAATATTTCTTTTATTTGTAGGTCAGCCAAATCCAAATAGCGAACCTTTACCAACACATCTTTGATTTCCTCACCAGAAGCACCTGCATTCATCACTATTGCGCCACCAAGCGAACTTGGGATATCATAAAATATTTCAACCCCACTCAGCCCAACTTCAAGAGCCAATTGTGCCACATCCCACATCATTGCTCCTGCCTCAATTCCTAAAACATCGTCTTCAACTTCAACTTGATTAAAATTCCCATTAAAAAGCAACATGGGTTTCTCGTAATAGTCCTTTGAAAAAATAATATTGTGCCCGCTTCCTAATAATATAAAATCTTTATTCATTGTGAAAAAAGAAACTATATCCTCCTCGCATTCTGGGAAATAAGCAACTTTACAATTCGCTTTTATTTTATATGAGTTATAAGATGTAAGATCTAAATTTTCTGTTATTTTCATTATTTCTTTTTTGGAATAAGCTTATCTAACTTCGAAAAAATAACATTAAAATCACTTTTTCGAATGCCGAACAATTCCTTGGCAGGTACTTTCGTTTCTTTACAATAAAAATAAGCAAACAGAATAGCTGCCACACTGTAGCTTATAGAGGAGGCAAATGAAGCACCATTAGCCCCATAATCTTGGATCCACAGTAAATTAAGTACCACATTTAGAATTAATGCAGGAACCATTGCTTTCATAGAAATCCAAGGTTTTCCTTTTCCTGCTAAATCCATATTCATTACCTTAAAAACAGTCAATAATAAAACACCTGGTAATAAAATTTTTAAAACAGAAATACTATCGCGAAACGCTTCACCATACATAGTAAGTATTACAAAATTAGACAGGAAAAACAAAACCAAAGATGCCCCCCCAACTATAACCAAAGAAATCCGTAATAATTGTGCCACCTTAAGCGAGAACACATAGTCATCTTTTGCAGACGCACTTCGTGAAAAAATGATAGTACTTAATACCATGGGAATTTGCCAAAGATACTGAATTATTCCTGCTCCTTTTGAATAAATACCAAGCTCGTAAGAAGTACTCAACTTATCCAACAAAATAACATCTACCTTATAGTTTAGATTAATTATCAACAATGCTATGGCATAAACAATCCCCAAAGACAACATTGACTTTATGACTTTAAAATCATATTGTAAACTAAATGCTTTCAAAAATTCATTTTTAAAAAGCATAAACATTGCCATAAATAATTGTCCGCCTACTGCAGCAATCAATGCTCCCTGTACTCCTTGGTTGAATAATCCGACCAATATTAAAGAAACAACTAATACTATAAATGGCGGAACCCAATTTACTTTGTTGAATGATTGTAAGTCATTTCTGCCCAAGAAAATCCCAGAATTATAAGTAATAAACAAACTAAACGGTATAGGTAAAAGTGCCAAAATTACCCAAAGGAAATTTTCTCCCGACTTACTAAAATAGGTCATTAGAACAAAACAAACTATTAGCGAAACAATTGTCGTTAAACTCCAAATTTGAGTAATAGCTGTTTTTATTCTATCCTCGGAATAAATCTTTTTTCCTAAAAAATACGCTGTAGATTGCCGAATTCCTAAGGACCCAAACGACATAAACAATGAGGGATAAACAATAAGCCCTGCTATAATACCATTTCCCTCCGGCCCAATAAAGCGAGCAGTCACAATAGAAGTGGCAACACCAAAAAATATAATGGCTACATTTGAGGTGGCAACCCGGGCTAAATCCTTTATAAAAGAACTCATTGACCTTTTATTTTAAATGGGATGCCATATGCCACAGAGTTTGCGGGAACATCTTTGTTAATCAGAGAACTTGCTCCTATAACACTGTATTCTCCTATGGTTAATCCTCCTATAATTTTTGCACCCGCATAAATTTTCACATTGTCTTTAACAATAGGATATTCTAATTTTTCTCCTAGCTTTCCATGGCTTCCAAAAGTTACTTGCTGCCAAATCTTAACATTGTTTCCAATTATCACTCCATCACCAATAACAATACCAATAGCATGCGGAAAACGAACACATTTACCAATCTGCGCTTTATAAGAAATATCACATCCTCTTTTAGAAACAAGTTTATATTTATAATAAAGCGCAATCTGGCGAGAAAGAACAAATCTATTATAAAATAAATACTTACCAATTCTATGGTTTAGTAAAACCCGAAATCCTGCACTATAAAAATAGCAGCGTAGAAAAGTTTTAAACGACTTTTTCGGCAAATCGTCCTTTATAGCTTCTATGGTTTGTTTAAGTGTTATCATTAGTTTATAAGTGCGCCCAGTTGACAGCACGTAGCCAAAGTTGATAGATTGTAACAATTAGTTAGGAACTGATTTGAAGTAGTGTTTTTTTGGTTAAAAATGGCCAAGACCATTAGAATAACTTCTATTTTACTGATCTCACTTTCCTGATTAAGAAAGTATTGTGGCAGTTCATCCAAACGTGTAATAGAGAGGATACATACGTTGGTTTAAATAGAAATCCCTAATTTTTTCAGTTTTTCAAACAAATTTTCATAACCCCGGTGTATTTGCCAAGAATTTTCTATTAAAGTTTCGCCTTCAGCTGTAAGCCCAGCAAGAAGCAATGCTATACCAGCTCTCAAATCTAGCGCATTAACCTCTGCTCCAATCAGAGGATTTCCTCCATTAATTACAAGCAGATCACCTTCTACCGAATAATTCATTCCCATCTTAGCAAGCTCTTCTGCATAGCCATATCTACCAGGAAATCTCAAATCAACTATTTTGGACTCACCTTTGGACATAGCACCATAAACTGCTAAAATCGGTTGCATATCTGAATTGATTCCAGGATAAGGACCTGTGCTTATTTCTAACGGATATGGAGATCCTCCTTTAACTATAACTGAATCAACACCCTTATACCACCTAAAACCACTTTCTTTTAAAAATATTAAAGGAACTTCCAAATGATCTACAGGGAAATTCTCAATTTCAACGTCTCCATTTGTTATTACTGACCCTATTGCCCATGTTAAAGCTTCCATATTGTCAGGTATAACGCTGTGAACAACTCCAGACAACTTTCTTACCCCATCAATCTCAATTCTTTGTTGGCCAAAAACCTTGATTATTGCGCCCATTTTGGATAACATATCTATTAAATCCATTATTTCAGGGCGAATATGTGGATTCCATAGAACAGTACTTCCCTCTGCAAGAGAGGCGGCTATAATGCTATTTTCGGTAGCACCTGTAGATCTCATAGGTAAATGGATACTATTCCCCTTCAATCTACCATCTTTGGCCTTAGCACATAAAAAGTCATCTTCTTCCCAGACTTCAGCCCCTAACCTTTCTAAAAGCATTACGTGCAAATCATACTTACGCTCACCAAGCTTACATCCACCAGGAAGCGGAACCTTTCCTTCACCAAATCTTGCTGTAAGAGCTCCAAGAATAAGCAGTGTATTACGGATAGATCTTTCTTTCCAATCGAGGACTGTTGTAGTATTAGCTTCTGATTCCGAAATTTTCACATAGTCTTCATTCGAATAGTATTCTTTACCTAACACCTTTAGCATCTCCAAATGAACTTGTACATCCAATAAGCCATTCGGAAAATTATACAATTCTACATTCTCATCTGTGAGTATAGATGCTGCTAGAAGTCGCAGTGAGCTGTTTTTTGCCCCACTCACTTTCACTTTGCCTTGCAAAGTTCCTTTTGTAACTTTTAAAATATTATTCATAATTTTTTTTTAAATATTAAAGATCCCATTGTTAATCTATTGTAAAAAGATTGAAGCTAACAGAGAAGATTTACTCAAATCACCTAAACTATCAATTTATAAATTATAAGCTTAACAATTAACTATAAAAAGCGAGATTTAGTTAAAATGAGAGAGAGAGACTACACCTCATTTTGAGAAGAATAACTAAATATAAATTCAAAAAAATTAAGTAAATACTTATGAGTATAATAAGACTATACTCATTTAACTGTCTTTTACTTTATAGTACTCGACATACCATTTTACAAAATTCTCTATACCTTCCTTTAAATGAATTTTTGGTAAGTATGAAAACTTTTCTCTCAAATTATGAGTATCTGCATAAGTAACTTGCACATCTCCTGGTTGAGCCTCAATATACTTCTTAGAAAGTATCTTTCCTGTACTATCTTCAATCTGATGGATAAAATCTCCTAAACCAAGAGGCCTACCCTGACCTATATTACATACTTCCGCACCATCTATTTTTTCACTCTGCCCAAATATTTGAATAATCCCAGCAATAATATCGTCGATATAGGTAAAATCCCTCTTTTGATTTCCCTGATTAAAAACCCTTATTTCTGATCCCTCAAAGGCCGCCTTAGTGAAGATAAATGGAGCCATATCCGGTCTTCCCCATGGCCCATATACAGTGAAAAACCTTAAACCTATTGAGTTAATATTAAATAAATGGTGGTAGGTATAGGCCATTAATTCATTTGATCTCTTCGTAGCGGCATACAGACTGACAGGTTTATTACAATTTTCTTCTTCCGAAAATGGCTGTTTTGATTCCATGCCATACACCGAGGAGCTTGATGCATAGATAAGGTTATCGATAGCTTTATTTCTACAAAATTCTAATACATTCAAAAACCCTTCAATATTGGATTTAATATAGGC
Source organism: Algoriphagus sp. AGSA1 (assembly GCF_021390545.1). Taxonomy (GTDB): domain Bacteria; phylum Bacteroidota; class Bacteroidia; order Cytophagales; family Cyclobacteriaceae; genus Algoriphagus. Next base: position 23,518 of record NZ_JAJUWR010000004.1, read on the forward strand.
CTTGGGGTTTTCCAGACTATACCTTACCCCTGCCTGAGCCGCTAGATGAATAATAGAAGTGATCCCAAAATCATCAGCAAGAAAGCTCCATAAGCTATCATCCTCAATATCTGCCTTAATAAAAGTAAAATCGCCAGCAACTAGTGTCGGAAATGAAGAGTCATTTTGATTTATACCGATTATTCCTAATTCTGCTAATCTTGCTAATTTTAAATTAGGGTCATAATAAGAATTTAAGTTATCAACTCCTACAACGTTATGTCCCTCCTTAATCAGTCTGTTGCAGAGATGAAATCCAATAAATCCTGCAGCTCCGGTAACTAGTATTTGCATGGCTTGTTTAAGAGAAATTAGATTTGACTTTTGGAATACGAGTAATTACTCCGACTGTCTATAGACTTCGTGACCACCCTCAACCAAATGCATATCCTTTTGCATCAATTTGATATCGGAGACCATCATATCCTCCACTAGTCCTGCCAAATCGTATTCCGGCTCCCAGCCCAATTGGTTTTTTGATTTGGTAGGGTCGCCAAGGAGAAGATCAACTTCTGTGGGGCGGAAGTAGGTGGGATCCACGCGGATGATTTCCGAGTTAATAGTTAAATTGTTAAAGGTTATCCCGTTAACTGTTAACTCTGAACCATTAACAGTTATCCCTTTCCCCGTTGCCTCATAGTATTTCTGCTCATCCACAGCGTCTAGTATCCCCACCTCATTGACCCCTTCTCCTTCCCAGCGGATGCTGAAGCCCACATGGGCAAAGGACATCTGGACGAAGTCCCGCACTTTGGTGGTTTTCCCGGTAGCTATGACAAAATCCTCCGCTTTGTCCTGCTGCAAGATCAACCACATGGCTTTTACATAATCCTTGGCATGCCCCCAGTCCCTTAGGGCTTCCAAGTTGCCTAAATACAAGCAGTCTTGCATGCCCAAAGCAATGGCTGCGGTGGCCATGGTAATCTTACGTGTCACAAAGGTCTCGCCTCTTCTTGGAGATTCGTGGTTGAACAAAATCCCGTTGCAAGCAAACATATCATAGGCTTCCCGGTAGTTTTTGGTGATCCAGAAACCGTAGATCTTTGCCGCTCCATAGGGGGACCTAGGGTAGAACGGCGAGCTCTCGTCATAGAAACCTGCCGCGTTTTTGTTTTCCGGCATACCTCCGTACAGTTCTGAAGTAGAGGCTTGGTAAATTCTGGTCTTTTTCTCCAGTCCCAGAATACGGACCGCCTCCAGGATTCTTAGGGTTCCGATACCATCCACATTGGCCACATACTCCGGAGAGTCAAAGGACACCTTCACATGGGACATGGCTCCCAGATTGTAAATCTCATCCGGCTGCACTTCCTGTATAATGCGGATAATATTGGTAGAATCCGTCAGATCACCGTAATGTAACTTGAAATTAACAGACTTCTCGTGCTGATCCTGATAGAGGTGATCTACACGCTGTGTGTTAAAGGATGAGGCCCTACGCTTGATCCCATGAACCATGTAGCCTTTTTCCAGTAAAAGCTCGGCTAAGTAGGAGCCGTCTTGTCCGGTGATACCGGTGATGAGTGCGGTTTTCATGTTTTTTCTTGACACGGAGTCTCACTGAGTTATACCCGGAGTCCCACTGGTTAATTATTTAATATATCTTTTTATGCCCTCCCTTAGGCTTTTGGTATTGAAATTCAACAGCAATCCTACTTTATGACCCGAAAACTTCAAATAAGTTAAAATTTGGGCTGTATGCACTTCGGTTAATTTCTCAACTACTTTAAGTTCGATAATAACCTGATTTTCTACAAGCAAATCGATTCTATAACCACATTCCAGTTTAATCTCTTCATAAATCAATGAAACAGGAACTTCAGAAGCCACCAGTAAACCTTCTTTTTCCAATTCATACTTCAGACAAGCTTGGTATGCAGATTCCAAAAGTCCTGGCCCCAGTTGAGAATGAACCTTAAAAGCACATTTTAATATAAGCTCTGTTAATTTTTCCTTTTCAAGCATATCACTAAAAAAAACTGTGTAACTCAGTGACTTCTCCGTGAAACTCTGTGCAATAAAGTTGCGAGCCTGCGAGCTATTAAATTTTCACTTGCTTAAACGTCTCCTGATTCTCGAGGAACCACTCGTATGTTCTCTTGATCCCTTCTTCCAAGCCCACTTTGGCTTTCCATCCGGCATCAGTCATCTTGGAGACATCCATGAGTTTTCTTGGGGTTCCATCGGGTTTGCCGGCATCCCAGATGATTTCACCGGTATGGCTTACGGTTTGTTGGATGAGCTCTGCCAGTTCTTTGATGGTCAAATCCACCCCAGTTCCTACATTGTACAGATTATCCTGGAATTGGTTTTCCAATGCATAGACTACCGCATCCGCCAAATCCTCAACAAATAAGAATTCGCGCATTGGTGTTCCACTACCCCATAGTGTCACAGGTAAGTGCTCTTTCTCTGCTTCGACTTCGCTCAGCATAGACAAATGTGATTGTTTTGCCTCATGAAACTTGCGGATCATGGCAGGCAGCACATGGGAGGTGTTCAGGTCAAAATTGTCGTAAGGGCCATATAGATTGGTAGGCATCAGGGAGATGTAATCCTTTCCAAATTGTTTTCGGATAGCCTCACAGGCCTTCACTCCCGTGATCTTGGCTATGGCGTACCACTCATTGGTAGGTTCCAAGGGGCCGGTAAGCAAATATTCCTCCTTCAGGGGCTGTGGGGCCAGTTTGGGATAGATGCAGGAGGATCCCAGGAAGATAAACTTCTGTACGTCGGTACTAAGAGAAGTATCTATGAGATTGTTCTGAATCTGCATATTCTCCATCAGGAACTGATAGGGATAGTCATTGTTAGCCAAGATTCCTCCTACCCGGGCCGCGGCGTCTATGACCACATCGGGTTTCTCCTGAGCAAAGAATGCCTCTACAGCTTCCCTGTTTCTTAGGTCTAGCTGGCTGGAGGTTCTTCCTACCAGGTTGGTGTAACCTTTGGCTTCCAAGTCTCTCCAGATGGCGGAGCCTACCATGCCACGGTGGCCAGCGATGTAAATCTTTGCGTTGTTATTTATCATAGACACTACGTTAGAAGAATTAAGGTATTAGAGGGAGAAGGTGGAAGGTGGAAGGTGAAAGGTGGAAGGGAGAAGGTGGAAGGTGAAAGGTGGAAGGTCAAAGCGTTTTTGCGATTGCGTTTATTAAACCTTTGAGCATGGATGCTATTTCAATTCCAGCTTTCTCCAACTTATTCATAACTTCTCTAGAAATCCAATTTCTTTTTCCAAATAATGTGAGAAGCGAAACTGTTTCATACAATGAACCACGTGCTATGTAAAGAAATCTTATGTACTCTTTTTTCGATTCTCTTCCTTTTCCCTCTGCAATGTTTGAAGAAATTGAAACAGCACTTGCCTCAATTTGCTCTATTAACCTATAATGCTTTAAGGATGAATTTAAATTTTCAGCAAGATCTAGTATGACATCGGCAAATTCAATAGACCTCTGCCAAACTTTCAGCTCCTTAAATCCAAAATCACCATTCATAAACTTCTGCCTTTGAGCATACTACTTTCGCCTTCCACCTTTGAGCTTCCTACTTTCACCTACTCCACCAACTCCGGTTTATCCCTTTCCAGCCGCTCAAACACCTTCTTCACATCCTGTGCGTTTTCTTTGTTCAGAACAAGAATAGCGTCGGGGGTTTGGATAAGGAGGGTGTTTTTTAAGCCAAGAAACTCTGTATGCAGGTTGGTTCCTATTACCATATTGCCATTAGAGTCAACCCCATGTCCCATGCTTTTGAAATGATCATAGATAGACTCAAAAGAGCCCATGTCTGACCAGGGAAATTCTGAAGGGACTACTTTTATTTTCTTTGTTCTTTCCATTACCGCATAATCCACTGAAATAGAAGGAATCCGCATGGAGAGCTCAAAATCAAGTTTGCCGTCTTTAGCTGATTCAAAAGCAATCAAAGATGCTGCATACACTTCCGGCTCAAATGCTTTCAGTTCTTTCAGATAGACGCCAGCCTGAAAGCAAAACATGCCTGAGTTCCAGAAGAAATTCCCGCTTTTCACAAATGTCTCAGCAGTTTGAAGGTTAGGTTTTTCCCGAAATCCCTTGACTTCCTCCCCCGCTGCCTCTATGTAGCCAAACCCCGTTTCAGGCCTGGTAGGTTTTAGTCCAAAAGTGACTATATCTCCTTCTTTGGCAAGGTGGATCGCTCTTTTCACCGCATGGTCATAGCCCTCTCCTGCCTGGATCAGGTGATCCGAAGGCGTGACAAACAAAATATCCTCCGCCCGGGCCGCAAATGCGGCGAATGCTATTGCCGCAGCCGTATTCCGCGGACAGGCTTCTATGATCTCCACAAAGTCTTCCACTCCGGCCAAGGTCAGGTCTTTCCGGGACAGTTCATAATTGTCACAGTTGCCCACGACCATGGCCTGGTCGCAAAATCCTTGGTTTCTTCTTACGGTATTTTGGAATAAGGTTTCTCCCTCAAAAATCGGCAGGTACTGCTTGGGTCGGGATTTGCGGGAAAGCGGCCAAAGCCTGGAACCTACACCGCCACAGAGGATAACGTTTATGGTATGCAAGAGAGGGAAAGTTAAGGGTTAAGGGTTAAGGGTTAAGGGTTAAAAGGGTTGAGGTGGAAGGTGAAAGGGATAAAGTTAAGGGTTAAAGGTTAAGGGTTAAAGGTTAAGGGTTGAGGGTTCGTGATTTTTACGGTGCTTTGGATTAACAATTAACAGACTAACTTTTTATAGTAACACCTGTCACTTATATCCTTTGCCTCCACTATTTTTCAGAACTTTAATTAATCCTTGAATTTTGAACTTTAACACATCCGTTAATCTCAATACCTCACCTTGCTCAAGAGTATCAATAAAACCTGCGTCCAGAGCTCTGAAAAATTGAGATCTAACTTTACCATTGGATCCTTTTGCGATGTACAAGAAGTTAATAAATTCTTTATTTCCATCTCTTTCAAATCCCTCAGCAATGTTATCCATAATGGATCCAGCAGCTGAATTAAATTGGACATAAAAGCGATAATCTTTTGAGAATTGCTCCTTTCTAGTTAATATCCGAACCTGTAAACAAAGCTCACGAGCTAATTTCCATATCTCTAGCTCTTCAAAAGAGGTTATACTTGCCAAAGGATTTTGTTGTTTTCACCGTGCGCTGATTAAGGTGAAAGAGTTAAGGATTCTACAGCGTTTAGGATTAACATTTAACAAATTAACTTTTAACAAAAGATGAAGGAAGTTAAAAGGTTAAGGGTTAAAGGTTAAGGGTTAAGGGTTAAGGGTTAAAGGTTCAGTTGTTCACTGTGTATTACATTAACGTTTAACAAATTAACTTTTAACAGTAATGGAGTTAAAGGTGAACTCGTCATTACAGTCGGACTGCAATGACGGGTCATTTATCAGCTACCGATAGCATAGGTGGTGTAACCTAAGGTGCTTAGGTATTTTTTGTCGTAGATATTCCTACCGTCAAAGATTACCTTGTTTTTCAGCAGTTTACCCATCACATCCCAGCTTGGGATTCTGAATTCGGACCACTCGGTCACAAGCAGTAAGGCATCCGCATCCACCAACGCCTCGTAGGCATCCTTGCAGTAGGTCACTTTGTCAAATATATAATGTGCCTTGGCCTCTTCCATGGCGATAGGATCGTATGCTTTTACCGTAGCACCTGCCGCACGCAGCTCATCGATAATCACGCCCGCAGGGGCCTCTCTCATATCGTCCGTGTTCGGCTTGAAGCTAAGTCCCCACATGGCAAAGGTCATCCCAGTGAGGTCATCTCCGAAATGGGCCTTTACTTTATTTGCCAATACATGCTTCTGGTCGTCGTTTACATCCTCTACAGCCTGCAACACCCTCAGATCATAATTGTATTGCTTTGCGGTTTTGATGATCGCTTTCACATCCTTGGGAAAACAGGATCCACCATATCCTACACCAGGGTAGATAAACCGATTGCCTATCCTCGGGTCAGAACCTATCCCCTTTCTCACCATATTGGCATCGGCACCGACCAGCTCGCAAAGATTGGCGATGTCATTCATAAATGAAATCTTGGTAGCCAGCATGGCGTTTGCGGCATATTTGGTCATCTCAGCGGAAGGGATGTCCATGTAGATGATACGGTCCCCGCTGAGTTGGAAAGGCTTGTAGAGACGCTTCATGATCTCTTCGGCGCGCTCATCATCCACGCCGATCACAATTCTGTCCGGCTTCAGGAAATCCTCGACCGCGGCACCTTCTTTCAGAAACTCAGGGTTGGAAGCCACTGCAAAAGGAAGATCAGAATCCCTTCTGCTCAAGGCTCCTTTGATCGCCCCGCGGACTTTCTCACCTGTGGTGACCGGCACGGTGCTTTTGGTAGCCACCACAATGTAATCGGTCATTTTAGCACCAATCTCATCGGCTACAGCCAGTACATATTTCAAATCCGCGGAACCGTCTTCACCCGGAGGCGTTCCCACAGCGATAAAGGCAACGGAAGCCCCCTGAATGGCCTCTCCCAGGTCCGTACTGAACTTGAGGCGACCGCTTTTGTAATTTCTTACCACGATCTCTTCCAGACCCGGTTCGTAGATAGGCATAATGCCCTGCTTTAGGTTCTCGATTTTCCTCTGATCGATGTCCACACAGGTAACTTCGATTCCTACATCGGCAAAACATGCTCCCGACACCAGACCTACATAGCCGGTGCCTACTACTGCGATTTTCATATGATTATAATTTGTAGTGTTAGATTTTTAATAAAAGGGTTATAGGGGAAAGCTCGAAGGTCGAAGAATTGGAGTTAAGAGTTAAGAGTTAAGGGTTAAGGGTTAAGGGTTTTATCACCAGTATCCAGGATTAACATTTAACAATTAACTTTTAACACCCAAGGGTTAAGCTGGAAGCTCAAAGGGATCTCTCCCGCTGGTCGAGATGACGAGGCATCCAGGATTTGATGGGCAGGCACAGCTTCGCCCTTTCAGTCCCATTTGGTCCCTAAAAAGGCAAGGTAATAATCTTCTCATGGAATAGATATCTCTTTCTATCCCTGAGGAAAGTATGTACTGCCTGTTATGTGAATTGTTCTAGCGTATTTCAGCTGTTTTGGTGAAAACTCGAAACGAATTAAAACCGGTTTTTTGGGTATTGGGTCTAAAAAGTGACCAACTATTGTTTTTTTTAAGGCTTTCTTTCACGTTTGAATCCGTAAAGATAAACAAGTGAGTAATTTTTGTACTCATTTTTTGTCCTATTTTTCCGCATAAATTTTATATTATTGAAAATGCTTTTGATCCCTTGGATTATTGCTTACAACCAGAACAATCTGCTGCTGTACCGCTTCCAATGCTTCAGCGTCATAAACAAGCCATAATTGGGTATGCCCAAACACTTCGCCCAGTAAGTATTGTCCTGAACTGTGGACTCCTTTCAGCATGCCGGTGCCTTGGTATGCCGAAGAATCAGAATAGGAGAAAATCTCCGTCAGCAGTTTATCAAAGGACTTACCATAATCATAAGCCCGCTGGAAAACCGCCATAATCTTGCCATCGACATAAAATTCATACCTGCTGTAGTTTAGCTTATTTTGAGTAGTGACCGCTCTTAGCACCTTTATCCCGCGCTTGCCCAGTTTTAATTCAGCAACCACGACGGGGCTCAGTATGCCACCAATAAGAAGCTTATTGCCTGCGATATCCCTGAGCGGCTCATACAATTTAATCTCATGGATTGCGGGTTCCCGGGATTTGAACTGTAGTTCCCGGAGCATTCGGATAGGATCAAACGGAATAGGTTTTCCGTAGAACTTATATTTCACGGCCACTCCCAAGATCCGTATAGACTTACTGTGGTAACCTGTTGCCAGTTTACTCAAATAGTTCAAAATATCCATATGAAAAACATTCCAAATCGGTGGTGAAAAGTAGCTGATTGAAACAAGGTGTTTTTTTTCAACTTATAGTTCCAAGTTATTCTGGGCTCCACTATATCATTTATTGTAGTCGAATTACTTGTATGAAAGTACTTGTAAAACGGGGTATTATTACCTCCTCGTGCTGCCACATATTTATTTTTGTTTTGAATTGTAAATAAAGTGGAAGGAGCCGGGAAGGGTGGAGAAACAAAAGATTGTCGTGTGAGCGGGCAGTAACATGGAGCACTTAACGGTTTAACTGTTGATATGAGGAGATCAAAAGATCCAATTGATAAAGTGTTGAGAGTCAGTGGCTGTTGTTTGAACAACTACTTCCTTCGCCTTAACGCTCTCTTCCACCAGGGAATATGAACTTCCTCGTGGTAGCCATAGGAATTGTTGCCATAACCATACCCATAGCCATAGCCATAACCGTACCCATAGCCATATCCCCTATCTATATGGACATCATTGAGGATGCCGTAGATCTTGGACACCCCGCCCTTTTCCACCAGATTATTGAGAATATGTGCGTTGGTTTTCTTGGAGTATCCCTGGCGGAATACAAAGAAGCTGATATCAGCCATAGGGAAGAATTCCTTGGTCTCCGACACCAGTCCCACAGGCGGGCAGTCGAAAATCACCACATCATAGGTTTGCTTGATCTCCTTTACGATTTGGGCAAACTTTGGCTGAAGTAAAAGTTCTGCGGGGTTGGGCGGGATGGGACCGGAGAGAATCACGTCCAGATCGGTATAATCCGTTGATTTCACAGCCTCCTGCCAAGGCGTGTTGGTACTGAGACAGGTACTCATGCCGATATCATTGGGCAAGTTGAAATCCGCTGCGATCTTCGGTTTCCTCAAGTCCAGCCCTATCAGTATGGTTTTTTTACCCATCAGTGAAAACACCGAAGCCAAATTGATGGAGACGAAAGTCTTTCCCTCCCCGGAGATAGAAGATGTGAGGAGTATTGCCAAGCTATCCCTGCGGGGGCTGAGGTAAGCCATGTCTGCCCGTAAGGAACGAAATGACTCGGTAACCGAAGACCTCGGATTATTCAACACTGGGAGACCGTCTCCCAGGCTCCGCCCAATCATGCCTATCAATGGAACCTTAATCTGTGCCTCCAATTCCTTGGGATCTTCCATAGTAGTATTGAGAAAATCCTTTATGGTGATAAAACCTACCGGGAGAACCAGCCCCAATAATAAGCCTATCAGCATGTTCAGGGATCTTTTTGGAGCTACAGGAGTGTTTCCGGCCTTTGCATAATCCAAAATGGAGTTCTTTGGCATATTGGAAGCCATTGTGATCTGGGCTTCTGCCTTCTTTTCCAAGAGATAGACATAGATGTTTTCATTTATCGTAAACTGTCGCTGTATGCCCAATAGATCCCTTTCTGTTTTGGGCAAGGCACTTATGTCCCCTTCGATTATCCTTATCCGGGTATTGATGTCCGCCAATACATTCCGGGTATTGCCAAGTGCCAGATTGACGTTCTCCTGAAGTTGCTTTTTTGTGTTTTCGATCCGGTTGGAGTTTTCGCGAACTACCGGAGCCTGATCCGAATAGTTTGATTTAAGTCGAATCTGCTCAGCCTGCAACTCCGCCAGGGAATTGACCAATGTATTCAGCAAAGGATCCGTCACTCCTATAATCGAGGGAGCCACCAATTCCCCACCACGGCTGTTATCAAGGTACCCATTCAGCGTCTGGTAGTATTTCATACTTATTTCCGTTTCGCCCTTCTGCTTCTCCAATTCCTGTAAGCGCTCAAAAATCCCAGCCCCCTCCTGAGACAGGTTGAAGATGTTGTTGTCCGACCTGTACTGCTGCAGCCTGTTCTCGGAAAACTCAAGAGAATCGGTGATCCCACTCAATTGCTGATCTATAAAGCGCACGGTGCTTTCCGAAGCCCTGTTTTTCTCATCCAGCTCCCTCTTGAGGTACATCTCCATCAGTTTGTTGATGTAATCTTCTCCCAGTCTTCTCACCGGGGTCTCCACGCTAAGAGCCAGTATAGAGGACTGCTTGTTCAGCGGGGCCACAGCAAGTGCTGCCTTGTACCGTAGGGCAAGACTAGGCGTATCTGATAGCTTAAACAGGATAACATCGCCAGGACCGGCAGAGATGTCTTCGATCCTAAAATCCAGGTTAGTGGCCCGGATCTCCTGTCCAAAATTATAAACTGACTTGGCCAATGCGGGATTTTTCATCCCGGACTTATAAAAGGGATCCGCGGGATTATACACACTGAACCCCTCATCGGCTATACTGAGTTTGAAGGACTCCCCACTGATGACCTCCAGCCTGAACATTCCCCCAACCCATTGGGGCTGATCCCAGTCCACACTTACCCGAATGGGCAGTCTGTCATACAGCTGGGTGACAGACACCAACCCCTCATGGTAATACTCCACGTTCAGGTCCAACTCCGAGATGGTCTCCTCCGCAAGGGAGTAGGACTTCAATACCCCTATTTCGTTCTCGATGTTGCTTTTCTGAAGGCCGAACCCCACCGTCTCAAACAGATCCGTACCCAGACTGGGCTTGTCATCTTCGACTAGCACACTCGCCTCGACTTTATAAATATTGGCAGCATACCTGTTGAACAAAAATGCAGAGGCAAGCCCCGCAAGCATAAAAGCCGCAATGGCCGGCCAATATTGGAGGTAGTTGAACAGCAATACCTTGAGGTCTATCTCATCCTCCTTCCGGACCGTGAACGGATTCTGCCCGGAATTAGACACGTTGGGGGTAGTGGGGTACATAAAATCTTAATTAATTAAATTCAGTATAAGCGCAAGGGCAGTGACCGCCGAAATAATCAATGCAAGTGACTGGGCAGCATTCTCCCCCGCACCCACTTCCCGCACCTTCATGGGTTCGGCATACAACTGGTCATTGGGCTGTATAAAGTAAAAAGGGGATTCCACCACCTGTCTGTCTATCAGATTAATCCTGTGCAATCTTGTCCCTTCCGGATATTGACGAATCAGAAGTATTTCGTCACGCTTGGCTACAGGTGTCAGGTCACCTGCGTTGGCAATTGCCTCAAAAATCGTCATACGGTCCTGAAGAACCACAAATTTGCCGGGTCGCCTGAACTCTCCCAATGCGGCATATCGGATCCCGCCCAGCTTGACTTTGACATAAAGTTCCGAGGTGACATATACTCTCAGGCTTTGCTCGATCAGTATCCTAGCCTCTTCAAGGCTTTTGTCCTTCACGTGCACGTTTCCGACAATCGGGAGCCGTATGTTGCCTTCCTGATCTACCGTATATCCCGTCATATAATAGATATCCCCTCCTGACTGACTGGCCATATTCCCCATCTGGTTCACTCCCGCTGCGGATTTGTTGTTAAATCCGGACTGGATCATATCATCGACAGTCTGTATGTTGACATCGATGATGTCGTTGTACTGGAGCTTGTACTCTGGGACCTCGTAGGTAATAAGCTCGCCTTCATCGATAGGCAAAGCGCCTTTCATATTCTGTAAATAAATAATCTTCTCATTTGAAATACAGCCGAAAGCCATACAACATATCAAAGGATACAGTAAACCTATTTTAAGATTCCTCATGGTTTAAACTACAATAGCCGTTAAAAGTTAAGGACAGTAAATCAGGTTTTGGGCTTATTTAGGAAGAGTATAAGTATTGCTCAAGGTAAATTTGCTTTGATAAATATCCTTAACCAATAAAATAAACTATGACAAAGTGGGGTGATTTTAATCTTATGCCAATAAGAAAACATATAAGGCACATGATTTCAAAATGTAATCATATAATATGCTAGGGAAAGAAATCCCTTCTCAGTGAGAAGGGATTTAATGAGTGAAATAAAACAACTTCTGAGCAAAATAACAATGAGTTTGATTGATGATACATTATATTATCAGATCTGTTTATTTTTTTTAGTTATCAATACCATCCCCATGGCAGGGATCATTCTAGGGCATCAAAATTGAAGGCATTGCTACAGGTAATCACCTTATTCATTGGCAGAAAAACAGCTTTATTAATTTAGTACAGCACATCAGATAATGCCTTCCAGCTTTTGACCAACCATATCTGAAGCGAATCCCCATTATCCAGCAGGCAGGTTTCTCCCAAGTGATTTTGTACTAGAATCCGGTCATTTGAACGGGGTAAGCGTAATTCTGAAATATTGGCCAACTGCTCCACACAATTGATATAGGACAAGGAATCTTCATGGCATTTAAAATATTCGAAAAGCAGGTTTCCATCTTTGTAATAGTCCACTCTTAAAAAGGAAGTGAATAAAGTCTGTCCCGTGAAAAGATGGGTCTCATGCTTAACCCTACCTTGATAAAACCATGCAACGCACTGGACTTTTCCTACCGATGAAAAGAAATACTTTCTGAATCTGGGAATCACCGTAATCGGAAAAGGCTGCATCAATCGTTCTTTAACCTTAAGACTATAAAACGAGGTGATAAAATTTTCAATTACTGTAAAAGGGTCAAAATCAGTCTCCTCCCCAGCATGTATAAATTCAACATCAATGCCATCAAGTTGTTTAACTGAACTAAATGGACGAATGCATAAGAAATCTTTCATGGTTAAATATGAACAATATTATCAAAACGATGGAGTAAATGCATTTTAATGTAAATAAATTGTCAATATTTTTTGTTCTGCACATAGCCACGATCTATAATTACATATCAGATAAGCACCAGCTTCCTAAATACAGCCATAAGCTGCTCAGTTGTTACAGGTTTGTTCATAAATTCACTTATTGAACCTATCCTCATTGCTTTAAGACTATCGTTGGGATCATGGGAGCTTGTTCTCACAATTATTTTATATTTAGAGGTTATTGTTGGGTTTAGTTTTTCAAATTCCCTCAAAAACTCCCAACCATCCATCACAGGCATATCGATATCCAATAATATTATACTTTTTGAATGAATGGAATCATCCTGTGGTTTTGATTTGAGAAATTCAATTCCTTCCATTCCGTTTTTAAACCAACGGATAGGCTTATGGAACTTCATCCTCCTTAATAAATTAGACTCAAGAAGCATGATCGCCTGATCGTCATCAATGATTAAAACTTCAGAAAAATTAAACCCCATAGCAAGATAAAAATCAAAACGTACGATCTATAATATATATCAACTCAGTAAAACCAAAAGAGCATGTAAAGCAGTTCTTGATAAAGAGAACAACAGTATAACACCACAATTCAACCATAATAAATCCACAGCTTGAAAGGAGTGCTTTTTTTCCTTAGTTCCTCCATTGCATCGCCTAATTCAGCATGCCTATTTATAGCGACTAGGAAATCACCTCTATTGGCATCAGGAGGTAGGATATATACATTCAAAGTATAGTGTCCACGAAGGTAGTTTGCAAGCTCATAGGCAGACTCCAGATCATTAAAACTTCCTGCTACCAGGTAATATTGGGGATTATGCACTAAATACTGAGCAGTATCAGGAAAGAGTTCTCTTCCATAACCATTTTCCTGAGAAACACTATTCCTAGAAGAATCGGAAGATAGCGTACCCAGGACCGTAACTTTCGAGGCATGATCAACCAAGCCATACCGCTTGACATCGAATCTAGGATATTCGTAGGGACGATAGTTAAAATCACCTTTAAAGAATACTGCCTCAACCCTGGTATTGATGGTGTACCCGTCCAATTCACAAGTAGCAGGGCAATCCACCAAAGGATAAGATTTGCCATAAGAAACTGAATTGATGCGTTCTGGTTTTATCCCGTTTTCTATAAGATGAGCTACTACTGCTTTAGCATGTCTTTCCGAAACTCTCTGATTAAAGTAGTGGGAATGCCTGGAATCAGCATGATGTTTCAAATCCAAATTAACATCCGGGTTTTCCAGGAGAAATTGGGTCAACACCCCCAGATAAACGTAATCAGATTCCGGGAGCCTCCTGCCTTTATCCAGTACCTTAAAGTGATTGAGTATGACTGTTGAATTAAGGGCAAATGGCTGCAAATGGGTTTCCGCACTGTCTTGTTGATCGCGGGATATAAGACAATCTGCAATATCCTCACATCCCAAACAAAAATGAGGGTTGGCAATAACGGCCCCACTCTTGTCATAAAGATCAGACTCGCCTATTGCTCCATTGTGGAAGAGCTCGACAGCTTCATATGGATTGTTCAATTTAAGTCGTTCCTGAATAATTTTCGGTTTCTTTGCGGTGAACTGATAGTGATCCGTAATAAGTAAAAGGCTTGTGTCATCTCTCGATGCATTAAAATCGATATTCCCATTAGAGGAATCCCCAACCGATGGAATTCTCATCTGGATTGATGGTACTTTATATGAAACAAATAAATTAGTTGAACACTTTGTGCCGGATCCAAACGCATAATCCTGATTTAGTAAAAACCCTTCATCGCTTCCGACAAAAATGGATTGAAAAGAGAATATTATCTCTATGAAGGACAGTATAGCTGAAAACTTATGCATAGGATAAACAATTCAATAAAACCCAACTAATCTGATCCAACGATACCCTATACACAATGGTAAAAACAAACAAAAACATTGATTATTTCTAACTTAAATTCCAGTTAAAATTTATGTTCATCCCAATCTTATTCCAAAATCAATTGGCGAATTGATTTACCTATCCTTGATGGTGTGATGTTCTCTCCTTTCTTGTAAAGGAACAAAATTCCACTTGAAACAAGATTAGTCATTTGGTAGTTAACCTTCTTATTCTAAATATTTGTATCATTTTGTAAATTAAAAGCCCACAAGATAATTTCCCGATCAAAATCCATTATATCAGTAGCTCAGGGCAAGCATTTTCCCGAAAGGAAATTGAATTTTATCCCACGAAAGATCGCTGACAAATCAGTTAATTTAGAATGTATGAGCAGAAAAAACCCCTAAAACCCACTTTATGCCCGTAACTCAACATCTAAGGCGTAGAAAATCAGGGCAAAAAAAATAAAATTTAAATTTAGCACTCTAATTGGAGCAACAAAAAGCAATTTAACCATAAATCCAAGCGTTTAAGCTAACAAAATACAGACCATACACAATTAAATATAAATCAAGTGTAATTATTTGATAATTAAATGTTAATTTTACTTATTATATCTTATAATTGACGTAAAAAAAACAATGTGTTTTTTACTGTTTTCATGATTTACACAATTAACATAAACCCTTTTTAAATTTTTCCTTTACCTTCGAAATCCTATCCGAAAAACAACCAACGCAAGAAGAAAAAGGCATATTTGATGAAAAAAATTCTAATAATAGAAAACGAGGCGGAATTAGCCGAAAACATTGAGGATATCCTAACTCATCTAGGGTATGAAACTTCCAAGGTTCTCACAAACGCTGATGAGGTCCATGAATATTTGAGAAGCAATATTCCTGATTTGATTCTAATGGATATATTACTTGACGGGAAAGTGGACGGCATAGAACTAACCATGCAGATCAGGAAGTCAATTCATGTGCCCATCATATTCATCACCGCTTATTCGGATTTGGATTTTCTTGAACGGGTAGCGAACGTACCAAATGAGGGATACATCCTAAAGCCATTTTCCAAAGAGAGGCTTCAATCGAGTTTATATCTAGCCTTTAGGTCATTTGAAAACAAATCCCTCCCCCTCAAAAAAAGCACCTTACAGGTCAGGGACAGAGGCCACATTGTATCCTTGTCAGAAGATGATATTTTGTTTTTGAAGGCAGATGGGCTGTACACCAGGATTTTCACAAAAGAAAGGCAGTACACTATGCGTGATATACTAAAGGACGTTGTTGGCCGGCTTCCGGACAACAGATTTATTCGGGTCCACAAATCATACATCGTAAATCTTTCTTACGTTTACTCCATAAATTCCAAAGAGTTGATCATAGAAAATCAAGCCATCCCTATCAGAAGGGGATATTTTAAGGAACTGCATACCAAAGTTATTGAATATAAGCAGCAGAAGCCGTGAGGTAAAGGAATGCGAGCCAAATGCCGTACCTCCATATGGGAAGCGGTTAACAAGGACATGCTGAACAACGACAGTAATAGATAAAAAGCTATCATTTTTAATGATTTGCTGTTTTTTTACCGAGAAGGATTTTTTGGGCAGGGCGTATGCCAAAAAACGTCCAGACTGCAGCTTAGAGTGCCTCTTTAGCATTTGATTGATGTCCTTCCCATCCTTGAATGAGTTCCATAAACCCATTTAGATCTGGCATCAACCAAACCTGAGTATGACCAAATACATCGATCAACATTTGAGCGCCTGAGTCCTTATCCCGGATCAGATAGCTTTTATCTGTTTGAATGGTAGCCTCACTCAATTTCGGAACTAAGGCCAACACAGTGGAGGCAAAACTTCTACCGTAATCATATTTTCGGTATAATATCGCAACAACTTTTTCATCGCAATAGAATTCATAGTAGCTTATGCTGTATTGCTCCAATTTTGTCACGTATCTAAAGGCTTTGATCTGATTTTTCCCGAGTTTCATCGTAGCCTTGACCTTTGCAGGAGGAAGGCTAGACGCTGACATTAGTCTGGACAAAACTTCCGTTAACTGTAAAACATCAGAAACTTCTGAAAATCGCTCAGTTGTGACCTTCACCTTAAGGCCGCGGAGCATAGTCAAGGGACTAAAACCCACCAGTTGACCAACATAATCAAATGTGACAGTCTGTCCGTCAACAACCTTATTCACACGCCTATAGCCTGTAAAAACCCTTCTCAAATAATCAATCATAAATCAAACTTAGGTCCACTATCCTTTTTGCTCTTTCTTGGTAAGCTGACCGTATCATTTCGGCACTCTCCCTCTTACACCTCTAGGTTGCATCTTAAATCCAGCCTGATGAAACCTTGTGTCACAAAAAATCACACTCGCTACACTTATAAACCATGCGACCTGCCTTACGCAGGAAAGGATTTCATAACCTGCCCTGACTATTCGGCGTGACCCTTTAAGAGGCAAATCACCAACAGATGAAACGCACGGTGAAGAAGCACAAACTCTTTTTTTTGCCTTCTTAGTTGCACCGGATCAACAGGTTCAAAAGAACTATGTTTTTGATGAAGGACAGCCCATTTATCGATGAAATTGTATTTTTTGAAGCTGTTTGTATATAAACGGAATACAAAATTGAAATCAAAAGCGCAAAGACTGATTAAGAAATATGACTGTCAGCAATGATGTCAGTAGCCCTACTTTCGGGTCTGCAGAAAAACGCCAGCAATAGATCAAATACTATCATTTTGAATGATCAACCCCTTTCTCATCTGTTTGTAATTGTTTTTCAATGGTCAGATGGAATCTCGCATAGTAGATAATCATCCCTTTGTGTGTCGCCTGCGACATGCTCGATTTCATGACACAATAACAGCATAGGGACTAACTTTGGCCAAATTAAAAATGGCGTATCATCAGGATAAAGATTTTTCACTTATTTGAGATAGTCAGTTGGCATAGCTATAAATATTGTGTAATTTGGTAGCACAAACAGAAAACATCGCACCGACCCAATTAACCTGATGTTCCTTTTTTCTTTTAGACAATAGAGCTTTTACCCAATTTTCGGTCAGTCGGGAAATTTCCAATGATTTAGTGTAAAAGTGGACCTGTTGAAACTTTACATCTATTAATCAGGCGAATCGACCAAAGTTCAACTGAAAAGATTGATAAGGAGTGATATTGCGGGTATTTAATCTTAAACCTATAGTAGTTATGAAGAAAAAAATACTTATTGTGGAAGACCATATGATCCATCGTTTCATGCTGAAACGGTTTCTAGAAGTCAGTAATTTTGATGTAGAGGTCGCAAGTAACGGTATAGATGCCATGGAGCAGTTGAACTTGGAGAACATACCTGATGTAATTGTGACTGATTTGAACATGCCCTATATGGACGGGTATCAGTTTCTGAAAATACTTCGGGAAAACAAGGTGACCTCCCAAGTTCCGGTTATAGCTATCTCCGCGCTTGATTTCCTGTCAAACGATGAACTGAACGGATACTTTTTTGATCATTGTATCACAAAACCATTTAAGTTAGAGCATCTACGGAATGAGATAATGCAGGTGATTGAGGATTGACCACCCAACCAAGACTGAGGAAAAGGGATGAATTAGGGCATGCTGAAAAACGCAATAATAGATTAAAAGCTATCATTTTGACTGATTAGCTCATTTTTCATGCGTTCGGTTTTTCAGCAAGTGCAAGCTTTTTGACGAAAAGAGATCTTTATCCATGCACCAAAATTACAATTAAGGCAAGTCACTGGTGGCCATAATCCAGAGGTCTTTTTGCTTTAGTTTTTGCTGAAAATATTCCAATCTAGAAGCTGCCGTTTCATAATCCTCAAATCGCCCTAAAGAAACTCTATATCTCTTTGATTTATTATCGATTGGCAGGACCATCGCATCTTCAGTTAGTTTGGATTTAAGATTAGCAACATGTTTTTCTGCTGCCTGGAGTGTGACAAAACTTCCTGCTATCAGGTAATAGTTCCTTGCCCGATGACTAATCTGGGATGAATCTTCCACACTGTTATCATCAGGCTTCTGGATGATGCTAGTATTTGACTCTTCATGTGTCTGACCTGGAAACAGCTCGGAAATAATTTCAGGTGCTTTAGTATTAACGTCCAATTTATTTCCGTTTTTCAAATCGAGCAAGGGATATTCATAAGGCTTAGCCTTATAACCACCCTGAAAAAACAGAATTTCCGTTCTCCTGTTTAACTGATGATCATCTTCACTGCAATTATCCCCACAATTATTGACCGGAAAAATCTCCCCATAAGACTCGGTAAAAATCCGATCTCTGTCTATACCCAGACTGATCAGGAAATCGACTACAGATTTAGATCTTTTCTCGGAAAGTTTTTGATTATAGGATAGGGATCCCCTGGAATCCGCATGTGACCTAAGCAGTACATTCAGAGATTGATTTTCAATTAGTATTGCAGAAAGTTTGGTGACTGACCCACTTTCCTGAGGTCTAATAGTATATTTGTCAAAATCATAGTAAATATCCCTAAGAACCATGGGCGTATTCAGTCGTAAGCGCTGCAGTTCAATAAAAACAGTATCCACATTTAGGATATTCAGATCTCTGACCTCGTAGTTAAGGTAATCCTGACCAAAAACATTTAGGTTTATTAGCGTATCAGCCCGGGTTACAAAAAAACCAGTGGTACCATTATCCTCTGTAAGAAAATTCTGGTACGTATTAAGACTATGTTTTTGAAGTTCTATGCCGATATTTGGAAGAGGAATATGAGTCTCGGCATCGTCAACCTGTATTATAATCCGTCTGACTTGTTCGTCCGGAAGCTTGTTTATATAATAGATGTCATCCATCCCCATACCTCCTTCGCGATCTGAGGAGAGCACCTGCAACCCATCCAACTCCTCATCAATAAAGAAGAAAAAGTCATCTTTATTTGAATTATAGGGAACTCCCATATTATGAGGCTTGCCATCTATGGTGGTGGACAGGGGAAGGTAATAAATATCCAGACCGCCAAGGCCTCCCAATCCATCGGAGGCAAAGTAAAGGGTATCCCTATGTACAAAGGGGCTTCGTTCTGTACCAAATGTATTAACGGCGTCACCCAGGGTCAAGGGCTCAGTCCAACTGCCATCTTCAAGTAATTCCATCAGGTAAAGGTCCAACTGTCCATTGCCACCAGTATAGTCAGCGGCGAAATATAGTTTTTGATTTTCCGAATCCCAGAATGGGTCAGTAAGAAAATTAGCCGGGGTATCGGTAATTAATTTAGCTATACCTGTGTCCTGATTTTCCCAGGTGATCTGAGGAATAATATCTTCTGATTTTCTATGCTTTGCAGGGCCTTTCCTAGGAGTGTTGGTAATAAACAAGTGGATACTGTCCCTGCTCAGTGGTCCAGCGTGAAGGGGGAAATTGAAATCGGAAGCTGGATGAATATCCTGAAGATCTCTCTTCAAAGAATCATATCTGCCTTCATAAATCCGTAGGAAACCATTTCCAGTCCAACCATATCTCCCTGACTTGTAATTCTTGGATTTAGAACCATTTTGGGGCTCAGAGAACCTATCAGTGACAAAATATTTCTGAGTCCCCAGCGAGGTATATGCAAATTCAGAATAGGTAGTATTGACCTCTTTGAATGGTATGATTTCGGAAGTGGTAGCGGAATTAAGGATGGATTTCGCTTCCCATGCGGATTTGTATAGCATCTGCCATCTGGGCGAAGATGTCTGATTCTGATCCAAGGTTGCCAGGGAGGCCAATGCCTGTTTAGCCTCTTCAAATTTGGAATTCCCTATAAATATCTCTGCCAGGTCATAGTAATTTCCAACCTCCATATCGCCACCCTCCCTATACCATATATACCAAAATTCCGCATCTTTGAATTCTCTCTTTTTCAGATGAGAGGTTGCAAGTCTAAGTGCCAAATAATGGCTAGGGCGTTTTTCAAAAACTTTTTTATAATTCTCTATTGCGGGATCATATTCAAACAATCCGAATTGCTTGTCAGCCTCTCTTTGAATGGATTTGTAGGAAACACAACCACAGAGGGATAAAAGACAGAAGACATATGCTATTAAACTTTTCATTATAGACTATTTAAAAATACCTGGGCGACTTCAGTCTAGATCTAGGGGAAGAGATCATATAGCCCAGCGAAAACTCATGTGAATTGAGTCTGCTCCATTGGCCTGATACGGGAAGATCAAAAGCATACCCAAACCTAAAATTCTTACGTATAAAAATTTCCGCCAGTACTATGAATGCAATTTCTTTCTGAAGGCCTATATCATCCACCCTTTCAAAAAAGTTGAAACTTCTTCTATACCCTAGTCCCAAACCAACTAATTGGTCATACTGTAGAAATAAATTTCCGTCAATGCGCGTCATAGACTTCAGATCATCCAACAGTAAAAGACTAGGTTTAAGGGAAAAATATCCATTAAGATCAATTAATGCCCCTGCTGTAAGGGAATAGGAACGCTTTGGTTTAACAGCCAAATCAACGTTATTTATTTGAAGTATATTTTCGAGCGCATGATCTATAGAAAAGCCCGCATAGAACCTATCTGAATAATACAATAAGCCGAGGTTTAGATCGGGGTATATCACACCTCCGCCAGTGCCGATCAATGAGGGATCTGCAGCTACAGTTGGATCATATTTCTCTGATTTGATCCTATAGTTTACAAAGCCTAATCCGGCGCCAAAACTTAAATATGAATATTCTCCTGTCTGGAGGTGATAGGCAGCATTGAAATACAGTGATTGCGTAGTCTGCAGGCCGAGCTGGTCAGAAGATGCTACTACCCCCAATCCGATATTATGAAGAGGTATGATCCCGTCAGCTGCAACTCCATAAGTAGTCGGCGCACCTTCAAGACCTGCCCATTGTTTTCTAAAGAAAGTCTGAACGAACACATCGTTTTTATAACCAGTATATGCAGGATTGATGTAAATGGGGTTGAACAGGTATTGGCTATACTGTGGAACCTGCTGAGCGGATCCTCGGAATATGACTACCAAAAAAACCAGTGCCGATAGAAAGGATTTTAAACTATTATGAGTGAAAAGAACTTTCAGGAAATGTCCCGGCAGTTGGGTCTTTTTTACTACTATACCCGGACTATGGATCAATAAATCTGGATTAAAAATATATCTGGATTCCATAATGCTCATTTCTTTAAGTGAATAAATCCTGTTTTCTCATAAACCTGGTTGGAATCATCCTTCCATTTAAATGAATAGAAATATGTTCCTTCAACCAGATTACCACCTGTCCATTCATTCTTGTAATTATCAGTGCCAAATACCTCGACTCCCCATCTATTGACTATTACCAGTGAATTGGTTGGGAAAAGATTTATACCTGTAATCTCCCAGGTATCGTTGATCCCATCACCATTAGGTGTAAATACGTTCGGAAAATGAATGGAGAATTGCACATGAATGACAGTACTTTCATTATTGGAATAATCGGAATCCTGTTCATGGGAAGAGACTGAGGCACTATTGGCTATGGATGTACCCTCAGTGGTAGCGAGCACAATCACAGTCAGTTCAACCGCCTCTCCGGGTAGAAGCTTTTCTATTTTCCAGGTAAGCAACCTCTCGGAAGAATTGTAGCTTGCCAGTCCGGTTGAATAAATACTTCTGACATAGTCCAGCTGAACAGGCAGAACATCAATAACTTCAATAGCTGAAGCTTCAACTTCCGAAATATTTGACACAGTGATTTTATAACCAAACTCCCTTCCAACCTCCACTAACGATGCGGACACCTCTTTTAAAACAGCAACATCCACCTCCCTCAACTCAAGAATCTCAGAGGCATCAGTCACATCAGGTGCATTGTCCGCACTAACAGTAACCACATTGACCATTCCTTGAGAAAACTCCACAAGTAGAAAGGACAAAGTAAAACCCAGTTCTTGTCCAACTTCCAATACAGGGATGGTAATTTCCAGTGAGTCAATGTCGTACAGCTCCAGAAATCCAGCCCCATCAAAACCGACAAATTGAAGACCTGTGGGAAAATAATCCTTCATCTTTACATTCCAGATAGGGTGTTCACCCTGATTTAGGATGCTGATGCCATACTCAACAACATCTCCCACATTAAACACATTGCCAATGAGCGATTTATTTACTTGCAACTCGCTTAAAGACGCCCCGAAAATTTCTTCTGTGACTTCAGCGAACCACCTATCGGGTTGTCCTTCGGCAATAGCCCATATCTTGTTAGTCACTTCTCCTCCAATAAGGTTGGTCTGATAGGCCAATTGAACTTCAAACTCCCACTTGATACTTTCTCCTGCTTCCAATTCATCAATTTCCCAAGTCAATACACCTTCTTCATTTGCCGTAGGCAATAAGTCTGATGAGAGAAAATCCAAGTAAGGTTGAAGTGTATCCGTAAGCACTAAATCGTTCAAACTCAATGTTCCAGCATTTTTGAGCTGGATTCCAAATCTGAACTTCCCGCCTATCCTTACTGGAGAACCAATGATGGATTTACTGATTTGCAGCTCAATCTTTTCTTTATCAATTATCTCTACCTCTTCATTGGTATCTGTATCTTCCTCTTCTCCATTTCTATTTAGAACAGCTACGGAATTCCGTATCAGTCCCGGCTCCCTGGAAAGGGATACCCGGGTAACAAGCTCAAAGGAGGCACGTGCCCCAACTCCGAGCCGCTCCAGTTCCCATATCACTTCATGCGTGGCAGACTGGTACGCTCCTCCCTCACTTCCAACGTATTCCAGCTCATCAGGCAGGTCATCTACCAGCCGGAGCAGGGAAGCATCGCTGGGACCAGAATTATCGACACTGATCCTGTAACGCACCGTATCCCCCGGATAAACCGAGGCAGAACTGAGGAGCTCCTTCTCCACGCGAAGGGAAGATTCACGAAGGACCGTGACAGGTTCGGACTCATCCTCCAATTCCCCGTCTGGGCCAGTCAGGTAGGCCGTGTTTCGCAATACCGTTCCCTCTTCGAGGGAAGGAGAGACCAACAGACGAAGTTCAAAAACCCGGCTTTCCCCTCCCCGAAGACTATCCAGGCTCCAGCTGACTTTTCCAGAACCAAGCTCACCCTCTGGTGTGGAGGAAACATAGCTAGTCCCTTCCGGAAGAGGGTCTTCCAAAAGGAGGTTATATGCGATACCACGTCCTCTGTTCTCTACTAAAAGCCGATAAACCAGCTCTCCACCAGCCAGTACCTCTGCAGGGCCCTGAAGTGACTTTTCCAAGAAAAGCTCCGGTACAAGCGGAACCACCTCTACCTCTTCATTGGTATCTGTATCTTCCTCCTCGTCATTTCTATCGAGAACAATCACGGAATTGCGTATCAGTCCCGGCTCCCTGGAAAGGGATACCCGGGTAACAAGCTCAAAGGAGGCACGTGCCCCAACTCCGAGCCGCTCCAGCTCCCATATCACTTCATGCGTGGCAGACTGGTACGCTCCTCCCTCACTTCCAACGTATTCCAGCTCATCAGGCAGGTCATCTACCAGCCGGAGCAGGGAAGCATCGCTGGGACCAGAATTATCGACACTGATCCTGTAACGCACCGTATCCCCCGGATAAACCGAGCCAGAACTGAGGAGCTCCTTCTCCACTCGGAGGGAAGATTCACGAAGGACCGTGACAGGTTCGGACTCATCCTCCAATTCCCCGTCTGGGCCAGTCAGGTAGGCCGTGTTTCGCAATACCGTTCCCTCTTCGAGGGAAGGAGAGACCAACAGCCGAAGTTCAAAAACCCGGCTTTCCCCTCCCCGAAGACTATCCAGGCTCCAGCTGACTTTTCCAGAACCAAGCTCACCCTCTGGCGTGGAGGAAACATAGCTAGTCCCTGCCGGCAGAGGATCATCCAAAAGCAGATCGTATGCCGTAAATAAACCATCATTTCTAATTACAATTGAATAGGACAATTCCTCTCCTGAAATGACTGTAAATGAAGTTGAGTCTATATATGACTTTGTAATAGAAAGTACCGGTGCACAACTTATCAAGCTAACAGTCACAGGAGCTGATTGGATACTTTCGCAATTATATTGATTTACTGTAACGGCATAGTAGGTGACTCCGTCTTTCAAAAGAGTAGTCAACGGAAGGGGGCTTTGCAAGGTCTGGTCCTGGTACCATTTAACTTGAACATTTTCAGTAGCCTTTAGGATTTCCAATGTAGGGGTTAGCTCACTACATAGTTCAATTTCGCTATTACTGAAAACCGGAGGCTGTATTTCTTCCCTTATGTTGAATTCCACTTTTTTGAAATCCGGAGGCAAAAGCATACATGAGGCATCGGTCCCGGCGCTAAGAAAAAATGAATATTCTCCTGGCATATAGTCCTGAAGGATTAGATTACCTTCCGGAGTTAGCTCAATCTTTTCAGTCGAGGTCACTTTGTTTACACCTAAAGCATCATGGTACCAAAGGAATTTAATCTCCTCCTGACTAAACTGACTATCTTTTTGAATACCAGGCTTAAGCACAACAACATCACCATAGCAATATTCTCCCCCACCTTCCACTTCGATGTCTGATAATGTAGGCCTTGCAGTGACTGTTACTCTAACGGGATATCGGGCATAGGATTCGCAATTGGATCTAAAGACCGATACCCAATAAGTGTATTCACCCGGAACGGATAGCTTTGGGGTAGTGTACCCGTTTCCGGAACTTAACTCCACCCCTCCTCTCTCTGTGGAGTACCATCTTAAAAAAGTATTTTCTCCAGGAATTGCTGAGATACGGGTACTCGTCCCCTCGCAGGTAGTAAAGGGATCTAAAGGATAGGTAGGGATGGCAAAAATCATTTCTGCCATATGTACTCTAACATTAGCAAAAAAATCAGGAAGAGCAGTATAACTTTTCACCAACACACTGACATAAGACTCTGAATTATCCTGTAAATCAGCGGGAATGGTAAATTTGTAAACCTCCCCTGCTCTCTTGACATGTACAGCGTCAGTATTTAAAAAATATTCAGAACTTACTTTTCTAGTTCCATTGTATAAGGAAAGACTAATAGATGACAGCTTGTCAAGCTGTTCGTTCCAACCAGGAAAAGACAGGCTAACGCTCACACTGTCTCCTTTATTTCCTACAATGGGAAAAATCAGATTTTGCCCAATATATCCCCCATTGAAGGTGTTTTTTACAGCCCGCAATTCGGAATAGGTTTCCATATTATAATCGACTGCATTGTCGGGTAAATCAACAGTACAGGAGGGACATATATTACTGGAAATGGTATAAGATCCTGCCTCAGTACAATTATCCAAGGGGATTTCCGTATCGTCCACCACCACAGTAAATTCCAGCCTATTACTAATACAGCCAGTAAGAGAATTCTTGGAGGCGACACTGTACTGATAAAACCCTCTGGGAAGCTCCTTGTCCACGGTAAAAACCGATGAAACCTCAATCAATGAACCTACATCATCAAACCAGTGAAACTCAAAAATGTCTGACTGTGCCGGATCGGGATATTCGGCCACAATCTCCACTCCAAAGCCTTGGGGCGAAAAGTAGGACAATCCCCTTGGAAGTAGAGGCTCTGAAATAGAATGAAAACGCACATCGACTTGCTTAGCCTCTCCCACATCTGATCTGCAAGTGTTTTTTCCCTCTACTGATACAAATACCTTCTCAAGAGAGAGGGAATTATCCAAGACCAACTCTGGGCCTTGCGAGATAATGACAGTAAGTTCTTGATCAGCATACCAGGTAAAAACCGGGGAATCGACAGAATTGCTAAAAACTTCCAATAGAACTTCGTCTCCAGCACAAAATACATATTCCGAACTACCCTGAATATCAGACAAAAGGGCGGGGACGCACTCACTGTTTTCCCAAAAAGTGGGGTCAAGCTCCTGGGCTTGAAAATGGGTATCCAAACTTGAAAGACCGATAAGCCAAAAAAAGAAATCGAGGACAAAAACTAACTTCATAAAATTTAGACTTGGATTTCACTCTAAAAAGAATTTGGAATCGAGCCTTGCTGCCCGGTTTCACAAAATCGTTGTTAAAGAATAAAACTAGATATTTAAAGCGTAAAAAAAACCTGTAAACGGTGCATTATAAATGTAAAGCGTAATCATGTAAATGAAATGCAAATAATTATAGAATAATAAAAAACCTAGCTACTTAAATAAGTCAGTATATTAGAATATTTGATTATAAAAAGCATATTTTAAAATACAAAATTCATATTTCAAACCACGTAAAACCTAAGCAAACAATTCAGATAGATGTTCCAAAATAAGGGTTCAAGAATGTGAGGACAGAGACTGAAATTTTCGTAAAACGGATAAATACAGTCAATTATACTACAATAATAATCCAAAAATAATTGGTAATTTACAATTAAAAATTAGCTTAATACATTTTTTAATTTTCTCCTAACTTTTGTCTTGGATCTAAATTTGAGGCACAAATCAAGACATGGGCAGGGCAGAACAGACTTTTTTATTAATAAAACATATATTTACGGCTTGGATGTATTACTTCGGCTTTGGTATTAAATCATATTCTAGCTTACTGGATTTTTTTATTGAAGCTCTGCTGATCGTCTAATTAATCACTGCTATCAACTATGGAAGTTCAAGCTAAAAAAAGAAAGTTACTCCTTATTGATGATGAGCCATTAATGGGAGCACTTCTAAAGAACAAATTCAAATTAAAATACGAGGTAACCTTAAAGCTTAATGGACTGGAAGGCCTGAGCTATATTCTGGATGGCAATGTGCCTGATGTGGTGATATTGGATCTCAATATGCCTGTAATGGGAGGAATTGAATTTATTCAGGAAGTCAGAAAGTTTAACTATCTGCACCACATTGTATTAATAGTTCTCTCCGGGGAGGAATCCGCAGCAAGCAGGATAGATGCATTCAATGCCGGTGCTGATGATTTTCTTATCAAGCCATTCAACATGGCGGAGCTATCGATTAGAATTGAAAGATTTTTCACCAGATACAAATTCGACAAGCTATGAAAGACAAATTAGTCTTCATAAATCCTTTATTATATTTACCTGAGGGTATCATGAAGTCTATTGAATCCGAGTTTGACATTGAAAGCTACAATGATGTACTATCCTTTGTACAAAGTATCAAAACCAATTCCACGGTATCTATTCTGTTCGTATATGGCAGTTTAAAGCAGCCAGAATTCACCAACTTACTTAAAAAGATAGGCAATTATTCTTTTCGAGATGGCTTTCAAGTTGTAGTTGTGAGTAGTGATTTTGATTACGATGATAAAAAAAACGCTGTCAAAAATGGGGTTAGCAGTTTATTCACAACTGATCAGTTTCGCTCTATTGAGGTGGTCGCATCAATACGGCAATTAATATCCCACCCCCCTATGAGACGCTCGTTCTCTCAGGAAGATATAGTCCTGCCCATCGATCAGGAATACACCACCCCCATTGGCAAAAGGCTCTTTGACATTGTAGTCTCAGGATTGGCGCTGGCCATATTGTCACCTCTTTTTTTCACTATAGCGGTTCTGATACGCATAGAATCGAAAGGGCCAATTTTTTATAAGTCAAAGCGGGTAGGTAGAGGCTGGGATATTATATCATTTTATAAATTCAGGACAATGGTAGCTGATGCGGATAAAAAACTGAAGGACCTGGGACATCTGAACCAATATGCCAAAATCAATGGAACCAGTGAAACGAAAGTTTCCGCGTTTCTTTTGGAAAAATGCGATATGTGCAAGCAGTTTAACCAACCTTGCGAAAACCCACTTTACAATGCTATAGGGCAGCAGATATGTGAAACTTCCTACCGTTCCTACCATAAGGATGGTGGGACGGCTTTTTTTAAGCTATCACAGGATCCTAGAATCACTACCTTGGGGAAATTCCTAAGGAACAGTAGTCTGGATGAGTTACCACAACTGATTAATGTATTCAGAGGAGACATGTCCATAGTAGGCAACCGGCCTCTTCCTATATATGAAGCTGAAAAACTGACCACGGACGAGTTTTCCAAAAGGTTTTTTGCCCCTGCCGGAATTACTGGATTATGGCAAGTGACCAAAAGAGGAAAAGCAGGAGGCATGTCAGAAGAAGAGCGCATCGAACTGGACAATCATTACGCAGATAATTATAGTCTGAGGTTGGATCTTAAAATTCTGTTAATGACCATACCTGCATTATTTCAAAAAGAAAACGTATGATAAGATTCATCGGTGTAGCAGTTGTTCTGTTATGCATACAGGCAACCCTGTTGCCGGTACGACTTAAGGCTCAGCAATCCGCAAGTGCAGGCATAGAAGAAGGGATTGAAGGATTTGATTTATTTCAGGATATATCCGAACAGCTGCCTACCTTAGACAGTTTGATACTCATCGCTGTCTCCTATAGTCCCAGTGTAAAAACCGCTGTTTACCAGAGCGAAACAGAAGAGCAACGCCTTGCGTTGCAAAAGAAGTTTTGGACCAACCATGTTTCCCTGTTTGGAAATATGGCTACAGGAAGCCAGGGAGTATATATTGCCGGGGTAAATGAATCGACGGTAAACACCTTGTCTAACGGTTACAGATATGGGCTAAGTGTGAATTTGCCACTATATGAATTTATTTCAAGATCCAATCGGGTGAAACTGTCCCAGTCTGAAATCAAAACATTTGAAAGTAAGGCTGAAGAAATCAAACTCACAGTGGAGCAATTGGTGATCAGAAATTACTTTGATCTTATAGTGGCTCAGAAAGTGATGATAGATCAACATAATTATTTAGAGCAGGCTAACAATAGCGTCCAGCTTGCTGAGCTCAAACTTCGGGATAATCAGGTGAGTTTTACCGAATATACCAGGATTTCAGAAATCCAGTCTATCGCAAGCCAAAAATATTATGAGTCCTATGGGGAATTTATGGTGGCTTTTTATAATCTAGAGAGCTTACTGGGTGCTAAACTTTATGATTTGAAGCTATGATCCAGATAAAGCATCTGATATGGTATCTGAAAAAATACTATCTCCTTTTTCTTATTTTCCCTTTAACAATTGCCGTGGTGGTA
Source organism: Algoriphagus sp. AGSA1 (assembly GCF_021390545.1). Lineage (GTDB taxonomy): Bacteria > Bacteroidota > Bacteroidia > Cytophagales > Cyclobacteriaceae > Algoriphagus. Next base: position 53,010 of record NZ_JAJUWR010000004.1, read on the forward strand.
TTCTTGCTTACTGCAGGATCTCCGAAGATCTATGATTCCCACATGGTGATCTATACCGGCATATCTACCAGGAAAAACGCTGATTTAACAGAATCTTTAAAAATTGATTTTTTCACCTCAAATAATTTAATGGACAACATCATTTCATTGATCAGTTCCAGAAAATCGATAGAAGAAGTAAGCCTTAGATTGCTGTCCCAACACCTTTCCCTAGAGGAACCAGAACTGTCAGTACTGTCCCCGCAAAGTGCCGAGGAGCTGAAGCTCCATATTTCAGACAATCTAAAGTCACAAGTGGCGGTAGTAGGTAATCCTGAGCAGACCCTTAGTAATATCCTCAGCTATATGGAGGATAATTACAATAGTCCCTTTCATTACCTATTGGAGCATCACCCCCACTATGGTGTGGATGAAATCCTTCAAAAGGTGCAAGTAACACGGAAAAAAAACAGCGATATGATAGAAATATCCTACTATCAAGATGATGCGGGGATAGTCTATCATACAGTTAAATTTTTGGGGGAGGTCTATCTTAAACGGTATAGTGAACTTAGATACAATGAAACTGCCAGCAGTGTGGAGTATTTCCAGTCACAATTGGAGGTAGTACTGGCAGAGCTCAATGAATCAGAACAAAAATTGAAAGACTTTATTTCCAAAAACAGAATCATGAATTACTATGAACAAGGAAAAAGTCTTGATCTATATCGCAAAGAGGTAGAAGCGGATCAAAGCAATGCGTATCAGCTGGCCACCGGGGCGGAAGCTGGCCTGATCAAATTGGAAGAACGGCTAAAGGAAAATATTGGGAGATCCGATATCCTTGACAGTATTTCCAGTCTAAGAAAACATGTTTCACAACTACGGGTAAAATTAAATACCCGGGAAGGCAGGGATACCTGGGATGCGGAGCAGATAAAGGATGAGATTTCCAAGGCGAACGAAGCCATAAACCTAAAAGTATCCCGCCTCTATCAACAGGATTTCAGCGTAGATGGGGTGCCTATGAACGACATCCTTCAGGAATGGCTCAAATTATACATAGAGAAAGAAAAGCAATTCACAGCTTCGGATGTAATGCTGAACGATTTAAAAAGAATAGATCAAAGGATAGACACTTTTGCCCCTTTGGGCGCTGAACTAAACCGTTTGGAGCGGGAAGTGTCAATTCATGAAAAAGAATATTTAGCCATTATAACGGGATTGAACCAGGCCAGGATCCAAAAGGAAAACTTCAAGCTTTCCCAATCCCAAGTGGTAGTTGACCCTCCTTATCTGCCCTCAAATGCAAGAAAATCAAAAAGAAAAATATTGGTAATTGCAAGCTTTTTATTCGGTAACATCTTAGTATTAAGTTTTATAACTATACTATTAATCACCGACTCGTCCTTACAAAACCCCAAACGGGCAGAAGAGATCACAGGTCTGACCTTGGCAGGGACTTTCCCCAGCATGGACAAAAGCAAGGATCCCAAGTTGAACAAGGTTGTATTTGAATATTGGTTAAATGAACTTAACCTGAGGAGAAGTCAAAATAAAAACAAGAGCCCCTATCTGATTGGTATGCTGCTCGATGAAGAGAATAAATCCAACTTAGGCCTAATACAGTCCCTTGCCGGTAATCTTGAAAAAGAGCAAGTAAGAACTCAAATTCTTCATCCCGGAGTTATTCCGGCAGGCATACCATACACGGAAACGGCCTATCACCGATCAAATAGCCCAATGGCATTAGGCATTGGACAAAACAGCCTCGCCGAGGGATTTGATATTGTTATAATTATCCACCCCTACTGGAAAGAGCAACATATTTCCTTTGACATTTTGCAAGCCTGTGACTGGAATCTCATGATCATAGATGCGGAAGTAGTCTGGAAACCAAATTATTCAAAATTTGTGGACATGATCCAATCATCTACAAGACTTAAACCGGACATGTTGTTAAGTAACGTTGATTCTATCTTTGTAAAAGAATACACTGGGGCATAAGCCCCCTTTTGATAGTAATACCGGCTAGCGTGTGAACTCTATAAAGCCCTCTTCTACTTTAGGTTTTACAATTATTTCGGCATTGGTGGCTGGAGGGATTGGCTATGCAATTTTCAGATTGGAAATTTTAGTATTGGCGTTTCTCTTGGGTCTGGTAGTACTCCTATTCCTGGTACGTCTGATTTACCTCAAACCTATCATGGGGATTTACCTGACCCTGGCCTATTCCTTTGTGGCCAATGGGCTTATTCGCTACCTGGAACTTCCTTTAGGACTAGGCGTGGATTTTCTTCTATTTGCAAGTCCTCTTATCGCACTGTTCTCCAGGGAAAAGCCTGCTTTCGAAAACCTGAATTCGTCGTTATTCTACATCACCTTATTTTGGCTGGCTTTCACCATCCTGGAGATATTTAATCCTGAGGCTGTCAGTAAAATTGCGTGGTTCTATGCGGTCAGGGCAGTTTCCCTATACCAATTATTCTGCGTTTCCTTTTTGTTGCTTTTTCTAAAGGCAAAAAAACAAGTCTATTTGTTTACGAATCTTACGCTTATATGCTGCATAATAGCAGCTGTTTGGGGATTTAAACAAATATTTCTAGGGCTAGATGAATGGGAAATCAGGTGGTTGGCATCAGGGCCTGTTCGGACACACGTATTGTTTGGTGTCTTAAGGGCATTCTCTTTTCTTTCCGATTCAGGCCAATTTGGAGCAACCATGGGATATGGTGCTATAGTGGCATTCTTACTGGCATTGGGCCCTTTTACTATTAAGAGAAAAATCATACTCCTTGTAATAGGATCAATAAGTCTATATGCCATGGCCTTGAGCGGTACAAGGGGGGCTTTTTTTGTAGTGATTGTAGGCTCCTTTGCTTATTTGGTCGCTACAAGAAATTTTAAGAGTATTATTGTTGGAGCAGTTTTCCTTTGTGGGATACTTTTCTTCTTGAAATTTACGACCATCGGTAACGGCAATTATCAACTAAGAAGGATGAGAACGGCACTGGATCCTAAGGACGCTTCATTGCAGGTACGTTTCGAAAACCAACTAAAACTTAAAAAATACTTATCGACCAGGCCCTTAGGGGGGGGAATAGGGACTTCAGGATCCTGGGGCCAGCGATTCTCCCCTAACACATTATTAGCTGATACCCCCAATGATAGCTGGTATGTGAGAATATGGGCTGAAACGGGAGTAATTGGTCTATCCATCCACCTACTTATGATATTGTTTATACTATATAAGGGATTCGCGGTTATATTCAGCCTTCACGATCCTATATTAAAGCAATATATGATGGCCTTACACTCAGGATTTGCAGGAATTACTGTTGCAGCCTATGGGAACCCCATTATAGGCCAGTTCCCCATTAATATAATCATATACTTTACCTGGGCTGCAATTTTCTTAGCATCGGGCTGGGATAAACAAGCAAAAGCGATACGGAATTAAGGAGAGAGTTATAATCAATCAGACAATTCATCTATACGAATTGCCTTTTCCCATGTTGAGGGCTGTGCGCCTTTTAGCCATCTGAAAAACCCTAAAATTGCACAGAGGTTCATAACGGTAAAATAATAGGGCACAAAAAACCCCTTGATTGATACTTCTTTATACTGCCAACGATACCCCCACCATGCCCATAGGTAGAACATATACTGCATTCCCAAAATCATATACCAATGCAGCTCTTGTGTCTGTATAGCGAGGTAATGGTTGAGGAGAAGCAACACAATCAACAGAAACGGGATAAGGGCCCATCTGAGTACCCTATGGCTAACGTATTGGAAAGTAAGCACAGGGTCGTGAAAAGGGTTGATAGCCTTACGTAGGCGGAACATGCTCTGCCATCCTCCCGCCGCGATCCGGATCTTGCGTTTTACCTCTTCTCCAACATTGGCGCTTGCATATTCAGAGGCTATCGCCTCAGGGACATACTTGACTCGATAGCCAGCCTCGGCAATTTTCATTGACAACATAAAATCATCCAAAATAGTATTGTCGGGCAGGTCCTGAAAAAGCTCCATTCTACAGCTGATCAATTCACCTGCGGCACCCACTAATGTATAGAGAAAACTGTCATATTTTTTGAGGAAAGACTCATATTTCCAATACATCCCTTCTCCTTTTTCACCGGCACCCTGTTGATTACTGGATAAAATTGATTTCTCACCTGAAACCGCTCCTACCCTTCGATCATGGTACGGCTGAACTATCTGTTCAAGTGCCTTTTTATTTAACCTTGTATTTGCATCACAAAACACAAGGATGTTACCTGAAGCCTGTCTTACGGCCCTTTTCATGGCAGCAAGTTTGCCTTTTCGTTCTGCAGAGTACATGGTTTTGACTTCCGGGAATTCCAAAGGAATGGTTTGTGACCCATCTTCCGAACCATCACAGATAAATATGATTTCAAGCAACCCTTCAGGATAGGAAAGTTCTAAGGTATTTAATATTTTCTCACGTAATCCCTTTCCTTCATTATAGCACGGAACAATGAGAGATACAGAAGGAAAATATGTAGATGATTTCACCATTTTGTCTTTTCCCAGGATTTTCACCAACAGGTATATTAGCATACCGTAGCCCAGGTAGGCGTAGAACGCGATCAATAACAAAGCTATAAACCAGACTTCTACCATGAATTGTTTTTTAGAATTGCTTCATAGGTATTGGTTGCAAGCTTCCAAAAATATTCAACCCTCAGTTCCCAAGAATTGGATTTGGCAGCTTGATATCTTTTTTGGTAAGCAGACTTGGAATTGGACCTGATTGCTTGATCAATCATGATCACAAACTGCCCATGGTCACCGGCAAGATAAATGTGTTTCCTGAAATCAGAAATATCAGGAGAAAAATCAGTAGTCACCACAGCTCTTCCTGATGCTAAATATTCGTTTATTTTTAAAGGATAGATACTTCTGGTAAAATCATTAATCAAAAAAGGGATGATTGCACAATCAAAATATCTAAGAAACATTGGAAGCTCCTCCGTTTTTTTAGGGCTGATGAAAACGATATTTGGAAGAGCGTCCAAATCGATTTCAGTGTGGATCTTATCCTCTCGCGGACCTAGAAGCACCAGCGTCTTATCTGGATGGGCTTCGGCGATCTTCTTAACGAGCACATAATCTATGCGCTGACATATATTCCCAATATATCCTATAATAGGAGTTTTAATGTTTTCAATCTCTGCCGGGGCTCCCCCATCCATTTCCCAAGCAATTTTAAACAGTTCTGTGTCTCCACCGTTAGGAAAAAGCAGTACCGGCACCCCACTTGATCGAGAGAGATCTTTCGACAAATTTTGGGATGTTGCTATTGACAAGTCGTAATTCCGAATAGCCTCTATCTCTCTGTAGGAACCGTGCTTTCGAGTATAGGCATTTATAGCGCCAATAGCGTCCCTAGATTGGTACACTGATAGTCTAGGAGACAAGTATTTTCGGTAATTGGAAAGGTATGTTGGGTTAAAGGAATTAAACAGTATAAACTCCTCTACTTTATCTTCAGCCAAGCTCTTACGGATGGCCGCAGACATAATCTTATTGTTAAAAGAGGAAAAGACATTGTAAACCCAACCTTTTTTCAGCCAGTTTACCGGAAAAACGATCCTTGGCGTAATACATTTGACTATCCCACCTCTAGTTGTAAGGATAGTTCTCAACTGCTGATCACCTTTGATCAATGCCTGGGCACGGCATTGGATAGGTGCTGAATTTCTTCCTCTATACCATTCAGAAAAAGTGTAAGGGTAATCCACGTAATATACTTTATTGTTCTTACCAAACTCTTTGGCCAAAGACCAGGAGGCAGAGGATATTGGTGAATCCCACCTGGACATGGATAAAATGACTATTGGAAGTTCCTTAAGTTTATTTGATCCAAGAGCAGTTTTCATGTGTTTATAATTGTTTTTCAATGGTCACATGAAATCTCGCATATGGGGTAATCATCCCAGTGTGTGCCGTTTTCGACATGCGCAATTTCATAGCTTATTATCCTTAAGGTCCGGAAAATCATTTTTTCTTGCCCTCCAAACCTGGTCAAAATCAAGATATTTATCATGCTTGGTGACCAGGAAATCAGTCTTAGCTTGCTTGAAGCCAAATAAGGAAAGAACCTGGAGTCCTGCGAATACGGGAGTAAATGGGATCGCCTTCCAAATGACAACCGGAGTATTGGAAAAAACCAAGGCCGCGAACCAATTGATACCCGTCATAAAAATGACTGCGGCAGAAATCATAAAGACATAGGAATTGGCGAACAATCCATAGCCTAATGTAATCAATACCCCAATAGTCAAAAATATAAGTGGTGGGGTGGAAGTCATAACAGAAAAATAAACACCATTCCAATCAAAGCTTGCCAATTTATTGGAAAACAGTGCGCAGACATCCTTGAGATGGTCAAAATACGACTTAAGCCAACGGGTACGTTGCTTCTGTACCTGTGCGGCACTACTGGATTTCTCATCAAAAATCAATGCGTTTTTTTGATATGCGATTCTAATCCCCTTAGCCACCAAGGCGTTTTGCAATATTTTATCTTCTGCCAAGATCAGTTGAGAATTGACTGTATCCAAATCGGCTAGATACTGCTCAAACAATCCTGTTTCGACAAGCATCCCCGAACCGGATATAGTGGCTGATGAACCTAAACGGTCCGGAAGTTCCTTGTGTATAAAATTATAATAAATCTCACCCAGGGCATCTAAACAGGCTACACGGGTATCCAGGTTTTTGGCTGTACGTCTTCCCTGCACAGCATTATTTCCTCTACTGAATGAATGAGAGAGGTAAGCCAGGCTATCCGGATGGAGGAGATTATCAGGATCCAAGACCAGGACAGCATCATGATTTCTCTTCCTGTGGGCCAAGCCAACTTTTAAGGATGAGACTTTGGAATCCAAGGGCTTATCAGGATATATTACGGTGAGTCGTTCGCTTACTGGTAAATCCGGATGAGGAATACAGCGGTCAGCAACTAAGTAAATATGAAAATCAGAATAATTTTGATTGAAAACAGAATCTAAAAGAGGGAGGGCAATGGTAAGGTCCCGGTATGCCGTAACTACACATGCTATGTCTATCTGGGTTGTCGTAAGCTGTTTCTTGGATTTTGGAGATGGAATTAGCAGCATTGCCAAAATAGAAATTGTGACGAAAGAAGCATAAAACAGGAGCAGAATAGATAAGGCAAAAAACAGCGAGTCCAGTATTATCATAATTAATTCTCGATATTAAAAAGGATCAAATAAAATTGGCTTAGGTTCATTTCATTTCCAAACACCAAAGAAGGGGATGTCTTCCTGTAAAATGGATGACGCTTATTGGCTTTTCAGATTACTATTTAATGTCCTGAAGCCATTAAGTCCGTCATGTAAGTTCGCAAGGGCAAGTACTTCAATTTTCTGTAAAAGAAACATTTCATACACAAATTTATCTATAAGTGGATAGAATAGCGCAAACGAATCATTTTTTTAATAATTTCAGATTGGAATATTATTATAGGCCGTGTCAAAAAACTTACCTCTACCCCTTGTCTCCATTATTACCGTCAATTTCAACCAATCGAAACTTACCGAAGAACTCCTTAAATCTCTGGAGAGGGCAAAGTATTCCAACCTGGAAATAATAGTGGTGGACAATGGCTCCACGGAGTGGGATATTGCTGGGTTTCAGAAAAAGTACCCTTACGTGAAAGTGGTCGAAAGTAAGGAAAATCTAGGGTTTGCAGGAGGAAACAATTTGGGAATTGCGGCGGCCCGTGGCAAATATCTGATGTTTCTCAACAACGACACGGAAGTAACGCCTGGATTTTTAGAGCCTTTACTTGCTGTATTTGAAACAAATCCCGCTATAGGCGCAGCGTCACCTAAAATAAAATATTACCATAGTCCCAATCAAAACATAATCCAATGGGGCGGATCAGAAGGGGTCAGCAAAATAACTGTACGGGGCAAAGTAAATGGCGGAGAGGAAGAGGATATTGGTCAATGTAACCAAGTGCTGGAGACCCAGCTGGTACATGGAGCCGCTATGATGGTACCTTTTGAAGTTGTCAAAAGAGTTGGATTGATTCCGGACATCTATTTTCTATATTATGAAGAGCATGACTGGGCTGAAATGATTAAGCGGGCGGGTTATTCAATTTATTATGTAGGCAATGCCACCGTCTATCATAAGGAATCCATGACTGTGGGAGAATTCAGTCCGGTTAAAATCTATTATCAAAACAGAGGAAGGCTGATCTATACCAGAAGAAACAGACATGGTATAAACAAACTAGGAAGCTTGCTCTTTTTCGGAATTGTCGCTTTCCCGAAAAATCTAATTCATTATTTATTACAGGGAAAGTGGGAATTGGCAAGGGCATTTATTTCTGCCTGTATGTGGAACCTACAGAACAGTGCTATATATGGTCATCCTAAATTAAGTGAATCAGGAGATGGATCCTATGCCATAATTGATGACAGGAAGCCCAATACTCTGGATTTTTCAAACTCTTGAATATGTTAAAGTCAGTTTATTTAAAATTCAAAGAAAAGCAAGCGAGACTACTACGAGAAGGTGAACCTGCGGGCATGTTCCATATTGTCAGACTGTTTTTTTCCGGTGCAGTCCAAGTGCTGTTAGGCCAATGGTACTTTACCAGACGAACCACACCCGGAAGGCTAGTGCTGGCAAAAGGAAGGCCATTGGTGCAAAATCATGGACATATTATACTCGGAGATCATGTTAAAATCTGGTCAGTGATCCAGCAGAGCAAATTATTTGTGAAAAGAAATGCTTGCCTGACGATAGGGGCCAATTCCTTTATCAATGGCGCACACATATCTGTAAGTGAGTCAGTTACGATAGGATCAAATGTGAATATAGGCCCTTATTCTGTAATCATTGATGATGATTTCCACCCTGTAGGATCAGGAAGTGGGGACAGTTATAGAAAACCTATAGTGATTGAGGATGATGTTTGGATAACGATGAATTGCATGGTAATGAAAGGCGTGCGTATAGGAAAAGGCTCAGTAGTAGCTGCTGGGGCTGTGGTGACAAAGGACGTGCCTCCCCATACGCTTGTGGGCGGGGTGCCCGCAAAAGCAATCAGAGACCTAAATTAAAGCAGAAAATCATATACCCCATAAGTCAGTACCTTTAGAATTATGAGAATTGGTATAGAAGCACAGCGGATATTCAGGAAAAACAAGCACGGGATGGATTTGGTGGCCGTTCAGCTGATCAAGAACTTACAGCGTATAGACCACCATAACCAATATTATATCTTCATTAACCCGGATGAGGATATACATACGATTTATCCTACAAATAATTTCAAAATCATCCTTTTGCAAAAAAGTCCATACCCAATATGGGAGCAGTACTACTTGCGAAAAGCTTCCTATGACTACAAACTTGACGTCTTGCATTGCACAAGCAACACCGCCCCAATAGGAATAAAGACACCTTTGATACTTACCCTCCATGACATTATTTATCTGGAACAGATCCACCTAAAATCCGGGACATGGTATCAGCGGATAGGAAATCTATATAGAAGATGGGTAGTGCCAAGGATAGTAAAAAATTGTCACACCATATATACCGTTTCTGAATTTGAAAAAAAAGTAATTGAGAAACACTTTAACTTCCAACCGGAAAAAGTCAAGGTGATCAACAATGGAGTGGCGACCCACTTCAAGCCACAGGACAACAAACTGGTTGCCAAGATTAAAGAGAAATACGGACTCCCTGATTCTTATTTACTTTTTTTGGGAAATGCTGATCCAAAAAAGAACATGCTGGGATTACTTAAGGCACTTTTGCAATTGGACAAAAACCAGCAACTTACCATGAGGGTTGTAATCCTGGATTTTGGCATTAAAGAATTGGAAGCTATGTTAAGCAGCATAGATGCAATCCAACTCTTGGAAAAGATACATTTGCCTGGATATATCCCCAATGAGGAACTCCCATGCTTTTACAGTGGTGCATCAGCTTTTTTATATCCCTCTTTAAGAGAGAGTTTTGGCCTTCCTATTCTAGAAGCCATGGCCTGCAAATGCCCTGTAATCACCTCAAATACTTCATCTATGCCTGGGATAGCAAAAAAAGCCGCTATCCTGATCAACCCAAAAAAACCTGCTACAATCAGTGAAGCAATTTTGCGGCTGAAGGAAGACCAAAACCTTCGAGAGGAACTAATAGCAAAGGGAATTGAGCGATCCAAACAATTCAGTTATTTAACAGGAGCCCAAGCTGTATTGGAAACGTATAATTCTATCAAACGAAAAAAAAGATGAAATCGAGCATGAGGAAAACCTCACACAGTGGGATGGTTATAATTGCGAGATTCCATATGACCATGAAAAATCAATTACAAGCATATGAAATCTAAAAACTATTGGCTGAACAGTGGGTTTTTTACTATGATGCACCGCGGGGTTGATTTTCTTGTGGGATTTTTAGGTTTCATGATGTTGGTTAGGATCTATTCTCCTGATTTGTTTGGGGTTTGGGTACTCTTTATAACTATTACCACAATTATTGAAATCTCGCGAAATGGCTTCTTGCAAAACGGATTGATCAAATATCTAGTATCCGATTCAGACCAGGAAGGACAAATACAACTAAGTTCACTACAACAAAATTTTGCCCTTACAGTGGTGCTAATGTGTCTTGCATATTTTTTGGCACCTTATGCGGAATTAAAATTAAACGCGCCCGGTCTTGGGGCACTCTTGCGATTACATGTGCTTTTCTCCCCTTTCTTGATCTTCCATACACATAATTTAATCCTTATGCAGGCAAGATTTAATTTTCGCGCCTACTTCTATGCCAGCATAAGCAAGACTGTCCCTTTTTTCCTGTCTATCTTGATCATTTATTTTAATAACCTTACCATAGATCTGGTACAACTCGGCTGGTTATATCATCTATGTGTGGTACTGGCTTTACTTTCCTCCCAAATACAAGTCCGGAAACATTTCAGGATCGTTTGGGGCTGGCATAGAGAATGGTGTGTAAAACTATATAGTTTTGGGATTTATGTCTTTGGTACTAACCTACTTTCAGTTATTTCTACCAGCATGGACAAATTCCTTCTAGGCGCCTTATTATCTCCTGCCCAGGTAGCAATGGCCAACAGTGCCGGTAGGGTCAGCAATCTCTTAGACATCCCTATCAATTCCATTTCTTCAATTTCCTTTCCAAAAGCATCTGAGGCACATGAAAGAAGGCAGCCTGAAGAAGTGGCAAAAATCTATGAACTGACCTTGGGGGCCATGTTAAGTTTCAGTTTAATTTATCTGGCCATTGTGTTGGTGTTCAGTAAAACGATAATACTCCTCGTTGTGGGAGAGGAATACCTTGCTGCTGTCCCTTACCTGCAAATAATATCCTTTCTTGCTCTGATCCGACCTATAGATAGGCAATCAGGAGTTTTTTTGGATGCCATTGGTAAGCCTGCTTACAACATGGTATTGGTTTTTACCAATATGATATCATCAGCGTTGCTCTCATGGTATTTAATCAAAGACTATGGACTGGTAGGGGGAGCCTATGGAATGTTGTCCGCACTGACCATAACCGCATTAATAAAAGTAGTAATTTTGAATAAATCCCTACAAATCAACTATTTAAACGTTTTAAAACAGGCGTGGTATAACTACCCTCTGCTATTGAAAGCGGCATGGAGAAAACTGCATTCCTAATAGATTTAGTGTCTTTGATACGAGTGAAACCTTAACGTTTTTAGAAATTCCCCAAACTTCCTGCAGAGTAAGCAAGGCTTGTTGAAAAAGTCTCAGGAATGCTCAGTAACGAAATCAAATGCATAATGCGGGTTTAACCCAATCCTTTTTCATTTGCCCTCTCTGCTCTTTGCCATGTAACAGCCTGGCCTCCAGTAAGCCATCTGAAAAATCCCCGGATAGCGCAATAGTTCATTACTGAGAAATAATAAGGGATAAAGAAACCAACTATAGGGATTGCTTTATCCCTGGCCCAATAGCCCAGTAAAGCCAATGCATAAAAAAGATACTGTGCTACTAACAATACATCCCATAGCCTATTTTGTGAAATGCCTACCAAAAAATGATTAAGTAAAAAAATGACTGGAAGAAGAAATGGACAAACCGTCCATCTCAACACTCTATGACTTACATATTGAAAAAAAAGTCTAAAATCGTAAAATGGATTAATTGCTTTGGATAGTCGAAAGATACTTTGCCACCCGCCAGCTGCTATTCGGATTTTTCGTTTGATCTCTTCTCTTACAGATGAACTGCTGTATTCCAATGCTTCGGCCATAGGAGCGTATTTTACCAAATAACCATTTTCCGCAACCCGCATGGACAGCATGAAGTCATCGAGAATGGTATCGTCCGGGAGATCTTCAAAAAGCTCTCTTCTGTAGCTCATCAGTCCTCCATCTCCCCCCACTTGGGTATAGAAATAACTATCGAGCCTTTTGAGAAATGACTCATATTTCCAATACACTCCCTCTCCCTTGCTACTTGCACCCTCTGACTGCAGGGTAATTATACGTTTTTCCCCGGTCACCGCACCTACCTTGCTATCCTGATAAGGGCGTATAAGTTCCTTGATGGCAGACTGATTTAGCAAGGTATTGGCATCCGAAAAAACAAGAATTGAACCATTGGATTCAGCTACTGCTTTTTTCATGGCGGCAAATTTCCCTCCCCTTTTAGGGACACGAATTGATTTAATGCTATAGTTGCCTTTTAAAATATCATCAGAACCATCATCAGAACCATCACTGACAAATATAATTTCAAGTTTATCTACCGGATAATCAAGCTGAAGCGTATTATCAATTTTGAATTGTAATCCCGCCTTTTCGTTATAATATGGGATAATTAATGATACTGAAGGGAAATATTGATTTTGATAAGCAAAATCTCCTTTAGGCTTTAGTTTAACTAGTAGGAAAACCACCCCTCCATACCCAATGTAGGTATAGAGAATCAAAAGGATAAGAAGTAGCACAGTCAACTCCATATAATAAGCAGGTTCATTTTTAGAATCCCAATCAGGCTATTTTGAAACTTTTCATTAAATCACCTATACAATCCGTTCCATTTTACTGAATAGTAGGAATGCAATTTCGGAAAGTTAAAATGCATTTATCACTATCCGTAGAAAAATAATGTTCCATTCCAGAGAATGCACTATTCCCGGAGTAGTTGGTAATGTGAAATCCGCATGTCCCATCCCACGACTAATTTGATCTAATAGCCTGAGTTCAATTCAAAAAAACGGAGATCATTATAAATAAAGATTTTCCGCAGATTTAAGATGAATAGTTGGGATAGCTATAAATATTATGTAATTTGTATGCAGAAGCACAAAATTTCGCTTCCGCCCAATTAACCTGATTTCCTTTTTTCTTTTAGATGAGAGAGCTGTTAATCAATTTTCGCTCGGTCAGGAAACTTCAAACTATTTAGTAAAAATATGGATCAGTTGAAATTATGCTTTTATTAACCAAGCAAATCCAACTAATTCATTCACCAATGAACATAATATGAAGGTGTATTGCGGATTTTTAATTTCAAACCTATAGTAGTCATGAAGAAAAAAATACTTATTGTGGAAGACCAAATGATCCATCGTTTCATGCTGAAACGCTTTCTAGAAGTCAATAACTTTCATGTAGAGGTGGCAAGTAACGGTATAGATGCCATGGAGCAGTTGAACTTGGAGAACATACCTGATGTAATTGTGACTGATTTGAACATGCCCTACATGGATGGATATCAGTTTCTGAAAATGCTTCGAGAAAACAAGGTGACCTCCCAAGTTCCGGTAATAGCCATATCCGCGCTTGATTTCCTGTCAAACGATGAACTGAACGGATACTTTTTTGATCATTGTATCACAAAACCATTTAAACTAGAGCATTTACGGATTGAGATTATGCAGGTGATTGAGGATTGACCCTCTGTGACCTAGGCTTGGAAAAAGTGGGGAATTACTACCCACAATGGTACTTTTCAGACGAAGGTTTTGTCCGCCAAAGTATCTTCAGCGTGAATCAAGCTACCTTTGGCTAGAGATACAGTTCTCTATTGAAACTTTCATCCCCACCTTTCAGATTCCATAGATCTCTTCTTCTTTTTTCTCCTAAGGTGTTCTGTACAACAGTGAGCAACGACTCTTGGCTTACAGGAGTATTTAGTACAATCTTTAGTCCCAGATCGAAAGGGCTTGGAAGATCAATATCTCCTCCAAGGAAAATAAAAGGAAGATTTTGCGATTCCGCCTGTTCTATGCCCATAAGTAACTGGTTATGGATTTCATACGACAACTTCAAAGAATCCACTATAACTAGATCTACTGCTTTATTTTCCAAAATTTCAGACACACTCATAGACCCGTCGATTAAAATTACCTGTATTCCTTCTTTTTCCAATATGTTTCTAAATGCTTTATTCAGATTTAGCCCGTCGTCTAGAAGGAGGATTTTTTGATTCATAAGGAAATACTATTGTAATAGCTGTGCCTAAATTTTCTTTGCTTCGGAATTGGATCTTTCCTTCCAATTTCAATACCAATTCATAAACTATACTGAGTCCCAAGCCTGTCCCTTTGACCCCATTAGTGTTTGTAGATCTGTAAAAGGGGTCAAAGATGAATTTTTGTTCCTTTTTTGGGACTCCTATGCCATAATCCCGCACAGTGAGAACCACTGCGCCCCCGTTTACTCTCAAACTTAAGTCAGGTATTCTGTCCAAAGGCCTTGAGTACTTGAGCGCATTCCCCACGATGTTTTTTATAATATACGAAAGCCAAGTATGATCGGATTTTATACGGACAGGTTTATTAGGCAAATCAAGATTCAGACAGGGTTTTTCCTCATCAAATAAAAAGTTCTCTTCAAGAGTAAGTAAAATCACCTGATTAAGATCAAGCGTTTTCAAATTGACATTCAGTCTCCCATCTGAATTCTGCTCCATGAGTAATACATCTGTGACCATTTGGGTCAGTCTGCCAAGTTGGGTATTGATTTTATCAACGTGCCGCAGGGATTTATTTTTGATCTCAGAATCATTCAATTGTGACAAAACCATCTTTAACAAATCATTACTGCTAAAAATAGTAGCCAAAGGGGTTCTGAACTCATGAGAAGTCATTGCGATAAATCTAGATTTAAGCTGGTTGAGCTCCTTTTCCTTATCCAAAGTTTCCTTTAATTTGAGTAGGCTCAGTTCCCGTTCAGTCACATCACGTGAAGTGGCCAAATAAGAATAAAGATCCCCCTGTTCATTATATAAGGGTTTCCATATCATTTCTATCTTTCTGATTTTCCCGGATATTTTATGTTTTATAGGAATTACAAACTTGGGATAGTTTTCAAAATCCACCATTTGTTCCAACTTGAAATTGGTTTTTTCAAAAAAATCCTCACCTAATAGCTCCTGTGGTAAAAGTCCGGTTATTCTCTCTATGGAAGGAGAAACATACCTTATTTTAAACTCTAAATCATGTAAAGACACTATATCATCTACATTATCGGAAAGCAACTTATATAGATTTTTTGACTCCCGATGCAGGCTTTCCGCCTTAATTCGCTGTCTATTCTCATGAACCATGCTGATCAGATTCGCATAGCTTGACATAAAAGGCTGTATAAAGTCTATGTCTTCCTGAGAATAAATTTTCTTTTTATTTGCCAGCCCTACCAGTCCGATAAACCTATCCCCTTTGTATATAGGTATTCCCACAAATCTTTTTAACTGAGGATGTCCTTTTGGTAAGTTAGCCCTACAGGAAGAGTCATTATCTACATTATTTGAAATAAGCGGCTTCCCTGACAACAGCACTGTTCCTATCAAATTATCCAATTCCTTGAACACAAAACCTTTCTCTAAATGCCGCTCTATAAAGTGCTGTACATCTGCTGTGGAATCAGTATTGCTGATCGCATTTGAGATTAAGTATGGCAGTCCATTTTCATCATAAAGCACTTCGCCTAAAAACCCGTATTCACTTTTAGTGAAAAAAATCAGGGTGGATAAAAGCTTGGAGTAAGTTTCCCTTACCTCAGCTTCCATTGAAAAACTAATCTGGGTCTGATCCAATGCGGTAAGCACTTCTTCCAGACGTATCCTCTCCAATTCGGCCAGCTTACGTTTATGGATATTATATAGGATTATAGTCACAACTTCCTTCCCTTTATATGGAAGTTTTTGGGATGATAAACTATACCAATGATCCCCCTTCTCTTCGCGCACCAAAACTTCCAGGTTTTCTATTTCCACTGTGCCCAAAATATAATCTCTTACAGAAATAGAAGAGTCGGGATGGAATACATAATCATCAATATTGAAATCTTTTCTAATAGGGGAATTGGTTTGAGCAATCATATTGAGGAAGAACTCATTAAAATAAAGAACCTCAAGCTTATCCAGTGTGCACATAATCAGCGGAAAAGGGAGGTTCTCTGAAATCACCTTAAACCGCTCCTCACTCTCCAGCAATTCCAACTCCTTGGCTTTAGAGTTGGTAATATCGGATAAGCGCCCATGTAAACGATAAGGATTCCCCAGCGTATCATACTCCATCCAAGTTCTATTTTCGACCCAAAGAGTCATTCCCTGCTCGTTAATAATCCTATATTCAAGATTCTGATTACTTCCTCTCCATGCTTCATTAAAAAATTCTTCTACACGATTACGATCATCCGTGTGGACAATCTTGAGCGAATACAGGGGATCATTAATAAATTTTTCCTCGCTCAATCCAAAATTGGAGATTTTTTTAGAAATCACTTTATAAGATTTGGTAAACGCGTCTCCTATATACAGCACATCTTCTACTGTGTGAAATAGGGACTTGAAGGCCGATTGGTTATTCCTTAATTTCTCTGCGTTCACTTTATATTGATGAATATCGAGAATAGAACCGAATAGTTCTTGTTCCGCTCCTACTGAACGCTTGACGGCGACTCTTACCCACCTTATCCCCAATCCGGAGGTGATTAAAGGCAAATCCAGAGAGATTTCCAGTGTCACACCGTCAATAAGGATTTCGAGTTCATTTACAAAAAAGTCCTTGTAGGTGTGCTCAATAAATGAAAAAATAGGTTTACCCAAAGACTCTCCTATACAGTATCCTGTCAACCATTCCCAGCCCCCATTTAAATAAATCAATTTAAAATCAAAATCAATAGAAAAGACCACATCCCGAATGTTTTCAATAGTCCTCTGATATTTCTGCCCACTTTCAATAAGTGCCCTATGGTTTTCCATACCGTATATCAGCCCACCAAATCCAACCCCAAAATTCCTAAAAAGTGTTATAGATGTATCTGAGAAAAATAGGGACGAGTGCCCGGAACATAAACCAAGTACACCCCATAACTCCTTACCGGCATATATTGGAACAATTAAGCAAGAAACGTTCTTCTCAGCCCCGAAACTTTCAGCACTATGGCTACCTTCTGAAGGGATCTCTTGATAAAGGATGTACCCCTCTTTTCCTAATCTATCCAGCAATGAACCATCTAGAATATCCGGTACCTCAGATTTAAAAGCTTTCTTACCGGAGTCAGTGCCTCTCCTGGGCCATTTGTAGGAATAGTTTTTTCCTTTATCCTTTTGGGATGAAAAATTTTGCAAGAATGTGCAACTTAAACCGCATTTCTCACCTATTTCTTGTAAAAACTCTGGCAATGCCTCTTCTAAGCTTTCTGAGCTTCTAAGCATAGAGAGAGCACCTGTGGTAGCGGCTAAAACACTGTCCAATTTAATCATTCTGTAGGAAAATTATCATCCAATTAATTTACAGTCTTCTAAATTTATTGATCAAATGTAGCAGGAAAAGAACTTAAACGCCAAGCAAGAAGAACGGATAAGCTAGCTGGGCTTAGTTTCCGTACCCTCGTCAATGCGGCATTATCGACAAAGTCGGGTCCAAATCTACTTGCTAGCTTTAGCTCAGATACCGAAACGACGGGAAGAGAGATGGCCAATGTCGGGTGAGCGATGATGGATGCCCGGTGTTTGGTGTTGGAGGTTGGAAGTGGGTGGTTGGGTGAGCGATGATGGATGCCCGGTGTCAGATGTTGGAGGTTGGATGAAAAAAGACCATAGATGAAAGACGGATTGCTTTTTTCTACCACAAGCCTGCCGTAGGTAGGCCTGGTCGGTAGCCCAGGGTAAGGAGGTACGATGCAACCCTGGGCAAAACGAAATAATATCCTAACAGCGCTGGCCCACGGACATCATTCGAAGACCGGCGCTTTGTGCCAGCAAGACGGAGGCGGGAAGTGTGGAGACGGAAGAGATGTTGGATGTCCGATGCCCGGTGTTTGGTGTTGGAGGTTGGAAGTGGGTGGTTGGGTGAACGATGATGGATGCCCGGTGTCAGATGTTGGAGGTTGGATGAAAAAAGACCATAGACGAAAGACGGATTGCTTTTTTCTACCACAAGCCTGCCGTAGGTAGGCCTGGTCGGTAGCCCAGGGTAAGGAGGTACGACGCAACCCTGGGCAAAACGAAATAATATCCTAACAGCGCTGGCCCACGGACATCATTCGAAGACCGGCGCTTTGTGCCAGCAAGACGGAGGCGGGAAGTGTGGAGACGGAAGAGATGTTGGATGTCCGATGCCCGGTGTTTGGTGTTGGAGGTTGGAAGTGGGTGGTTGGGTGAACGATGATGGATGCCCGGTGTTGGGTGTTCGGTGGAGGTGGTAGTCGCAGTAGGCAGGGTGTCAGGTGAGAATTTAGATTGATTGATCTTCAAAAAACCCTGTGGAAACGGAGCAATGCCGTAGGCCTGTCTGACCGGTAGGCCCGCCTTCCGGAGGGCAGGCAGGCATGGCAGATGTTGTAGTCACGCCCCAGCCAGGCGGGAGGCGGAAGCTGAAAGCCTAGGGTACAGCAGAAACTCCAGGCTCTTGGTTCTAGCTACTTGCAGCTGATGACTGCGACTTAAAAATTATACCGTGCAGTCAGCAGCATTATCCTAGTCTCCCTTTTGGCCCTGAATTCCTGTGAGAAGGTGTTGGTGAGTGTCTCGCCGGCAAACCTATCTGTATTGAACACATCCCTAACGCTTAGCAGCAGACTTGCCTTGTCCTTAAAGAAGGACTTCTGGATGCTGGCATCCATAGAATAACGGGCAAGATCCCTACCCTGGGCCTCGATTTCAGGAGAATCGTAATTTCCTACCAACTGTAAGTTTATCCCGAGGGGCAGTTTGAAATCCTGGGTGAGTTTTGCGTTCCATGAAAACCCCGCATTCGTAAACTCCTCACCTATATTAGAACCATCGACCGCAATCCTAAACAGTGAAATCCCTCCATTTAAGGAATACCAGTCGCTGACTTCAGAAACTCCTATAAATTCCAGCCCATAAGATTGGGATGAAAGTAAATTGGATGGTTGGGAATAAGAAATCCCATCCTCAACGATGGTAATAAAGTCCAGCTGTCCATTTACTTTTCTATAAAACAAGTTGGTCGTAAAACTGGATTTATCAAAATTAGCCAGGTGCCCCAGTTCAAAGGAATTGATCATCTCTGGCTCCAATTCCGGGTTTCCCCTCCGGATATTCAAGGAATCCGTAATATCCGGGAAAGGGTTCAATCTCCAGGCAGTGGGCCTGTCTATCCTTCTGGAATAAGTGACTTTCAGGGAATGATTGTCGTTGAGGTTATACATGCCCTGCACGCTTGGAAAAAGGTTGAAATACCGCTGTTGATTTTCCTCGTCCGTATTTCTGAGGTAAGTATCTACTTTTGTATATTCACCCCGTAGCCCTAAGGCATATTCAAATTTTTCCTTTGCTGAGCTAAAAATCGCATATCCCGCATGGATCTCATCCTGGTATAAAAACTGGTTGCTGATAGCAGGATCCTCCACAAATGAGCCTGAAGCCTCTTCATACCTCAGGTATTGGTAATCATTATCAAACTTCCTGATGTTGGACTTTAATCCTGCCTCAAACTGCCCCGTTTCCCAAGGTTTGATGTAGTCTGCCTGAAGTACCGTGATATTTCTTACCTCATCCGTAAAAGCCCTTTCCTGCCCGGTCCGATTTTCCGGAAGGGGATCCAGTGTATTGGTAAATATATCTATATTCTGTGTTTTAAACTGGTTTCTATAGGAGTGGCTTGCAGTGACACGGAGCAGGTTGCCATCCTCATCAAAATTATGCTCAAAGATCAGGGCATTGTCCAACCCTTCGTCGATTTCATCTTCATTGTTACGGCGCACATAGTCAAATGCTTCATTTCCACCCTCTGTATCGAGACTGCTAAGCTCAGAGTAAAGGGTGTTGGTCTGGAAATCATGTCCGTACTGATACACTCCCTCATAACTTAACACACTATTTCCAAAGTAATAATCCGCACCCGCATTGAGGTTATGGCCCTTATTACGGTCAGACCCATAGGTAGTCTGCTCAAGCCTTTCCTGATCTTCGAAAATCTCCCGAATGGAGCTCCGTTTGCTCACCCCTTTCCAGTTTCGGAAATTATAGCCCCCATACACATTAAAAGTAGGCGTGCGGTGATTGATCCTACCACCTATATTGGATCTACCCCTGGTACCATAGGTGCCTTCCAACCCACCATGGGTACCCAGATCCTGGCCTTTTTTCAATATAATATCTATCACTCCGCCTTCCGCCGCTGCATCGTAGCGTGCATTTGGGTTATTTATCACCCTGATTTCCTCCACCGCACTTGCGGGCAACTGATCCAGATTTTGTGTCAGAGAGGAATTTCTTCCATTGATAAGAATATTAGTGCCACTACTACCTCTAAGTGAAATGGTGCCATCTTCGGATACCGAAATAGAGGGGGTGTTTCTGAGTACATCCAACAAGGTGCCTCCGGCATTTGCCAGGTTGTTTTCCGGGGTAATGGTAATCCCCTCCAAGCTTGCCCGAACCGGCATTTTGCTGGTTTGGACCACTACTTCTTCCAAATTTTCAGCTTCTTCTACCATCTCCATTTCCCCTAAGGAAAGCTTTCCGTTCACCTGCACATCCTCCACTACCAAATCTTTGTAACCTATAAAAAACGCTTTGAGGACATAGGTCCCCTTCGCCGCTTCAACCGAAAATCTGCCCTGCTCATCTGTGTCGGAAAAGGAAACAGGCTCTGAAGAGGCGGAAGACTCAAACAGGGCTACCTGAACGTAGGGCAGCGGTTCTTTTCCTTCCCCGTCTTTCAGTGTCCCACTCACCTGATAGACCTGTGCCCAGCCTATAAGCGGCGTAGTCAATACAATAAAAAACAGGAAAATTTTAGGCAATAGGTCCATGGGATAAGCTAGTTGGTTTTGATGTAAGATTAAGGAAACATTCTATACCAAATTTGAAGTTTATTGAAAGTGGATCTGGACGATATGGAAAGGTTTCTGGAAAGCATAGTGCAATACGAACCCGTAATTTTTGCAGATCTGATGAACGATGGCCAGTCCAAGGCCCACGGAACCCTGCTTATCCCCTTCTTTTTTGAACCTTTGCAACATTTCCATAGGGTCAAAGGCAGGTGTCTTACCTGTATTTTTGATTAGGAGCATGGCATTATCCAGCGTGATTTCAATCTCCCCTCCTTCCTGATTATGTTTGATTGAATTACTCATCAGATTGTGGATGAGAATCTCAGCCACGTAAGGATGAATAGGCAGCATCACCCCCTGCTGTATGTCCTGCCTAAGCTGGAGATCATGTATCTGGATCACCTCCTCCAGACGGGTAATGCTATTATGCAACTCCTTGCTGAAATCCATTGGGGCAGGAGTCTGAAACTCATCATTTTCCAGTTTGGCCAATATGGCGAGGGATTTTACTATCCTTCTGATCCGTTCATTGTTATCAAAAGCGGACTGGATCAACGCGGCCTGTTGTTCAGTGATGGATTCATTCATCAGGAGTTCGAGATTGCCTCTTACCACGGCAGAAGGTGTCTGGATCTCGTGGGAGAGGTTTTCGGAAAACTCCTTGATCTTACGGTAATCGTTGAGCAATTTGGCCGACATTTTTTCCAGAAAACTATTCAATAAATCAAATTCATAGACTCCGCTAGCTGTAAAACTCAGCAGTTTGTTTTTTTGAAGGGAGAATTGCTGTAGGAGTTGCAGACTTTTGTGAAAGGGATTGAATATTTTTTTGGATACTACCCTGAGGAAATAGCCTATAAACAGCAACTGGGCAAAAAACACCGTCAACATGGTAATCACAATAGTCTCTGTGATATCATCTGCTTCGACCACAAGATTATAGTAAGAAATCCGGTAATGACTTCCGTTGATCTTGAAAGACCTACTGGCCTTCAACTGGGTCTCATTTCTGTTCATAGGATCATGATAAGCCAGCGTATCCCTTAACCATAGTTCCTCTTCGGGCCAGTCCATAGGAATCTTATCAATCTCTAATCTATCATAAACCAGTTTTTCGGGCGGAGCACCCTGCGCTATCCTTTCGGCGTAGGATCCTATCTGCCGATCCAGTTCCATCCCCAATTCAAAATCTATTTCAGAACCGAGTTTTTCATAGATCACAACAGTGCCTATCAGCAGAGCGGCTACAGTGATTCCCAAAAACCAGAGACTTATGATGTTGATTAGTTTCATATGATTATTTTTGATTTTTATAGGTCACATGGAATCTCGCGTAGGTGATAATCATATCAGTGTGTGTCGCCTTCGACATGCTCGATTTCATATTTTGTCGGGTGTCAGGTGTCCGGTGTCGGGTGATGGGTGATGGGTGATGGGTGTCCCATGTATGTTGTATGATGTATTTTCCGATCTAGATTCTTGATTTTAGGCTCCCACCCTCCGGTAGGCAAGCTTGAGTCTTGGTTCTTGCGTCTAGGCTCTTGGTTCTAGACCCTTGGTTCTACTTATTTTCGCTACAGCCATGCCTGTCCGCATGTAACCGATTTAAATTATGTTGCGGCAGTATCAAATTTGTATCCCAGACCATATACAGTTTTGATATAGTCCTTGCCGCCAGCCGCTGATACTTTTTTCCGCAGGTTTTTTACGTGCTGGTAAACAAAATCAAAATTTGAAAGGTCATCAGTGTAATCTCCCCACAAGTGATGTGCGATAGCGTTCTTCCCGAGCACCCTATCCCTATTTGTCAGAAAAAAAAGCAGCAGATCATATTCCTTCTTGGTAAGATCCAGTAAATCACCGTGAATAAAGACCTGCATCTGGGAATTGAGAATAGTGATTTCATTAAAAGCCAACTCATCAAATCCCTGCATCTTGGTTCTTCTATAGATGGCTTTTAACCTTGCCAAGAGTTCCGACAGATGAAATGGTTTTGCCAAGTAATCATCTGCCCCTTTATCCAATCCGTACAACTTATCATCCAAGGAATCTTTGGCGGAAATTATTAAAACGTTTGTGTCATATTTATTTGATTTGATCAACTCTAAGAGTGTCAGGCCATTTCCGTCCGGTAGCATCAGATCCAGTACAATGCAGTCATAACCATAACTGAGAAGTTTATCCTGAGCGTCAAACAAATTGACAGCACTTTCACAGCGAACGCCCTGGTCTTGCAGGTATTTGCTGATGTTGTGGGTAAGTTCCGCATTATCTTCTACTAAAAGAACCTTCATTGGTCTGCACTTTTTATATGCTTATAATTTTGCTATGCATGTATCTCTTGCAAAAGCTACTACTTTCTATTGAAGCAAATCTGAAGTTGCGAAAAAAATATTCTTGAAGATGAAGGAGACGGGAGACGGGGAGACAGAAGACCGGTGACCGATGTCCGGTGTAGGATTGGGGAAAGTTTAGTAACAGGTAATTTCCATGCCTACGGCAGACAGGCAGACGAAGCTTGCGGAGGGTCCTGCCTTCGGCCAGGGAAATCTCAGGGGCAATTGGAAGATCTGGAGAATGAAGGAGACGGGAGGCCCCTTGCCCCCTTTGACAAGGGCTCTGTTTCAAAAGGAACCAATAGTTAAAGGGGGAGTTTGGAAGGTGCTGGATAGGGCGCTGGGGTAGAAATCAACCGTTTGTGTGAGAAGAACAGGGGCGAATTGGATTCAATTATGCGGCTTCTGGAGAAGCAGTATAGCGGAGACTGCGGGAGGATGCCAAAGGCATTCATGGTATAAACCCCGAATACAGCGAAGCGAAATTCGGGGAAATTGAAACCAGGATGCTTTCATAAGAGTGCCAACGGCACGATCAGTAATAAACGGATTCCGGATCACATCATACCGATCGTGCCGTTGGCACTCAGGTCAACACTAGCCTTACTAAAACCAGAATTGCATTCTGGGCATTTACAGGCCTTGCCTTTGGCAAGAAGCAAAACTTCAGGGCATTCTGAAGGCTACATTGTCCCCTAACATAAGTCAGCAAGACTTACGACAACCAGGGCCGGATTATAAATCCCCCTTGCCCCCTTTGACAAGGACTCTGTTTCAAAAGGAACCAAAAGTTAAAGGGGGAGTTTGGAAGGTGCTGGATAGGGCGCTGGGATAGAAATCAACCGTTTGTGTGAGAAGAACGGGGGCGAATTGGATTCAATTTTGCGGCTTCTGGAGAAGCAGCATAGCGGAGACTGCGGGAGGATGCCAAAGGCATTCATGGTATAAACCCCGAATACAGCGAAGCGAAATTCGGGGAAATTGAAACCAGGATGCTTTTAATAAGAGTGCCAACGGCACGATCAGTAATAAACGGATTCCGGATCACATCATACCGATCGTGCCGTTGGCACTCAGGTCAACACTAGCCTTACTAAAACCAGAATTGCATTCTGGGCATTTACAGGCCTTGCCTTTGGCAAGAAGCAAAACTTCAGGGCATTCTGAAGGCTACATTGTCCCCTAACATAAGTCAGCAAGACTTACGACAACCAGGGCCGGATTATAAATCCCCCTTGCCCCCTTTGACAAGGACTCTGTTTCAAAAGGAACTAGAAGTTAAAGGGGGAGTTTGGAAGGTGCTGGATAGGGCGCTGGGATAGAAATCAACCGTTTGTGTGAGAAGAACGGGGGCGAATTGGATTCAATTTTGCGGCTCCTGGAGAAGCAGCATAGCGGAGACTGGCTTTCAGTGATTGTAAGATTATTTAAAGGATTGTCCCGAGGGAAATTCGGAGCATTTACATACCTTGCTTTTAAAGGGGCAGTCTGAAGACTGCATTATGATAGGCACGAGTCATGAGACTCGCGCCAACTAAGATAGAACAAAAAAAATCACAGGCTTGCACCCGTGATTTAGAACTATTGATACTATAAGAATTACTTCCTTCGCAAGGCCCTTTTCCACCAGGGCAATTGTACCTCCTCGTGGTATCCGTAAGAGTTATTACCATAGCCATAACCATAGCCGTATCCATATCCATATCCATATCCTTTGTCTATGTGCACATCATTTAGAAGACCATAAATTTTAGACACTCCACCTTTTTCAACAAGGTTGTTCAAGATCTGTGTATTCCCTTTCATGGAATATCCCTGTCGGAACACGAAGAAGCTGATGTCAGCAAATGCAAAAAGCTCCTTGGTCTCTGATACCAATCCCACGGGAGGACAGTCAAATATGACTACATCATAAGCCTCTTTGATCTCTTTAATTATTTGCCCGAATTTATCCTGGAGCAGCAATTCCGCCGGATTAGGAGGGATAGGGCCAGAAAGAATCACATCCATATCTTTGTGGTCGGTAGCTTTGACCACATCCTGCCAGGGTGTATCCGTACTCAAACAAGTACTCATCCCCCTGTCATTAACCAATCCAAAATCCTCAGCGATTTTAGGTTTACGGAGATCAAGACCAATCAAAAGAGTCTTTTTGCCCATCAAGGCATACACTGAAGCCACGTTGATGGATACAAAGGTCTTTCCTTCTCCCGAGATAGATGAGGTAAAAAGTATGGTAAGATTATCCCTATGTGGACTCAGGTAAGACATATCTGCCCGAAGAGACCGGAACGATTCGGTCACTGTGGACCTTGGGTTGTTCATCACCGGAATAACATCCTCAGAATTGTTTCTTCCTATCATGCCTATCAGCGGTACCTTGATCTGATTCTCCAGTTCCTTAGGGTCTTCAATTTTAGTGTTCAAAAAATCCTTGACCGTGATAAACCCAATTGGAAGTATCAAGCCTAAAATCAATCCTATCAGTAAGTTCAGGCTACGCTTAGGAGCTACCGGAGTTTGGCTTGCCTTGGCATAATCCAAAATAGTGTTTTTTGGCATGTTGGACGCCATAGTGATCTCCGCTTCTGCCTTTTTTTCTAAAAGATATACATAGATATTCTCATTGAAATTAAATTTTCGCTGAATTCCAATCAAATCTCTTTCAGTCTTAGGAAGTGAATTAATATCGGATTGCATTAAACTAATTCTGGTTTTTAAATCAGCCAATACGTTTTGGGTATTGTTTAAAGCCAGATTAACGTTTTCCTGAAGCTGCTTTTTAGTATTTGAAATTCTAGTAGAGTTTTCTCTAACTGCTGGAGCTTGGTCTGAATAATTGGATTTAAGACGTATTTGCTCTGCCTGTAATTCAGCCAATGCACTAACCAAAGAATTCAACAAGGGATCAGTTACCCCAATAATTGAAGGCGCAACCAAGTCACCACCTTGGTTATTTTCAAGATAAGCATTTAGAGTCTGATAATACTTCAAACTCACTTCTGTCTCCCCTTTTTGCCTTTCTAGATCCTGTAGTCTCTCAAAAATAACTGATCCTTCCTGGGACAAATTAAAAACATTGTTTTCTGATCGGTACTGCTGCAATCTATTTTCTGAAGTTTCCAGGGAATCTGAAATCCCGGATAGCTGCTGGTCAATAAAACGGATCGTGCTTTGAGAGGCTCTATTCTTTTCGTCCAGTTCCCGCTTAAGGTACATTTCCATCAGCTTATTGATGTAATCTTCTCCCAGCCTTCTTACAGGGGTCTCCACACTTAAGGTCAAAATGGAGGCCTGTTTGTTTAATGGGGTAACAGTGAGCTCATTCTTGTATTTTAAAGCAAGGGAAGGGGTATCGGAAATTTTAAAAAGAACCTTTTCCCCAGGTACCGCATAAATACTATTTACTTTAACTGATAATCCCTCTTCCTGAATTTGCTCACCAAAACTATAAACTGATTTTTTTAATTTTGCATCTTTTAAACTTGATTTATAGAAAGGATCACTTGGATTATAAACGCTGAACCCATCATCCTCAATAATGAGTTCAAAAGAATCTTCATTTAGCACCTCAAGACTGAACATCCCTCCTACCCACTGGGGATGATCCCAATCCACTGTCACTATCACAGGTAACTTTTCATAGAGCTGATTGGTAGAAACAAAGCCCTGATGAAAGTACTGCACATTTAGGTTAAGTTCTGAAATAGTCTCTTCGGCTAAGGAATAGGATTTAAGAATACCGATTTCATTTTCTATATTATTCTTGCCCTGCATTCCAAAACCCGCGGTTTCAAAAAGATCCATGCCCAAGCTAGGTTTATCATCCTCTACCAGGACACTAGCTTCAATCTTAAAAATATTGGTGGCATACCTGTTAAATAAAAATGCCGACAATAAACCCAGGATCATAAAAGCCAAAATAACAGGCCAATACTGAAGGTAATTAAACAAAAGTACTTTTAAATCGATTTCATCTTCCTTTTGTATCATAAATGGATTTTGCCCGGAATTACTTGGATTTGGGGTATTAGGATACATAAAATCTTATTTAATTAAATTCAAAATCAATGCTAAGGCAGTTACAGCTGAAATCACCAAGGCAAGCGATTGTGCAGCATTTTCCCCTGCTCCTACTTCTCTTACCTTCATAGGTTCCGCATACAACTGATCATTAGGTTGAATAAAGTAAAAAGGGGATTCCACCACCTGCCTGTCTATCAAATTAATTCTATGTAATCGTGTCCCTTCAGGGTACTGTCTAATCAATAAAATTTCATCCCTTTTAGCTACAGGTGTTAAATCCCCTGCATTAGCTATTGCCTCAAAAATAGTCATTCTGTCCTGAAGCACGACAAATTTGCCCGGTCTTCTAAATTCTCCTAAGGCAGCATAGCGGATACCGCCCAATTTCACCTTAACATAAAGTTCTGTTGTGACATATACCCGAAGCTTTTCTTCTATTGTAATTCTCGCTTCTTCGAGGGTTTTTTC
Organism: Algoriphagus sp. AGSA1; assembly: GCF_021390545.1. Lineage (GTDB taxonomy): Bacteria > Bacteroidota > Bacteroidia > Cytophagales > Cyclobacteriaceae > Algoriphagus. Next base: position 81,147 of record NZ_JAJUWR010000004.1, read on the forward strand.
CTTAACATTCACCTCCCCTATCACAGGTAAGCGTATGTTTCCGCTTTGATCTACGGTATAACCTGTCATATAATAAATGTCTCCACCGCTCTGGCTGGCCATATTTCCCATTTGGTTTGTTCCTCCTCCTATTGCTTTATTGTTAAAGCCATTTTGGATCATATCATCTACCGTCTGTACATTCACATCGATGATATCGTTGTATTGGAGTTTGTATTCCGGGATTTCGTAGGTGATCAATTCCCCGTCCGCAATTTCAGGATTCCCTTCTTGGTTTTGAAGGTAGATAATTTTCTCATTTGAGATGCAGCTGAACGCTGTAAAAAAAACCAGGGCTAAGGCTATACCCCTCATCAAACTCTTCATATATATATTTTTTTAACTTTCCATTCAAAAACTGCGCAAACTTAAACATTTCACTTTAAATCCGGAGATTTTTTATCAGATTGCTAATAAGGCTTGGAACTATTTTGGAAAAAAATCAAATATCGCGTTATGACGGGAGACGGAATTTGAGAGGTGAAAGCTGGAGATGGGAAGCTGAATGAGTCCGAAAACGAGTACAGGGTCAGTGAAAGGAGTGAGAGTGGAAAGAGTGCCAGGATAATCTTGCACTGTTCCAAAATGAAATCTAATAAGGCTGTTTCTTTAGCTGTCCCAGCGGGAAAAGGCGGCTCGGGAAGACTCGCCAGCTGGGGTCGGATTACAAATCCCCCCTTGCCCCTTTTGAGAATGGATCTATTTCAAAAGAAACCAGAAGTCAAAGGGGGAGTTTGGTAGGTGGACGTCGGGCGGACGGATGTCTGGTAACTGTCCTGGTGCTGTAGGCTACGGCGTCTTCTTTTTAGAATTTTAACTAATTTCACATTACTATTCTTTAAAGTAGAACAGCGTAAACACATATAAATAGGACAATGAAAGGAAAACAACTTATACAGATGGCGGCTTTACTTGGTGCAGCGGCGGTGGGTATCGGGGCGTTTGGGGCACATGGGCTAAACAATCTATTGCTGGAAACCGGCAGAACCGAGACTTTTGAAACCGCAGTGAGATATCACTTTTACCATACCCTGGCCATTTTCCTGATCGGGATTTTAGCTGGGGTCAAACCTGAGTGGAAGCAACTCAGTACCGCGGCGTCATTGATGGTCTTTGGCATAGTGATTTTCTGCGGATCGCTCTATATTCTTTCCCTGACCGGAATCACCTGGCTGGGCGCTATCACCCCGATTGGAGGCCTTGCGTTTATTGCAGGCTGGATTTATGTTTTTATAGCAGCTTCAAAATCTTAAGGGATGAGAAAAGGCTTGCTTCTTACGCTGTTTCCCCTATTTATTTCTCACCTGCTATTAGCCCAACTCAGCAAAGAGGAATTTATCAAACTAGAGTCTGCCCTGGGTGAGGGAAGTTTTTTCAGCGGACATCTTACCGGATTTATGCTCTTTGACCTGGATTCCCAGCGAGTGTTGTATGAAAAAAACAGCCATCAGCGGTTTATACCAGCTTCCACCACTAAGCTTCTCACGCTTTTTTCTTCGCTGGTCATACTAGGTGACAGCACCCAAACGCTTCGCTATGTACAGGAGGGCGACCGGATCAAGATCTGGGGAAGCGGTGATCCAAGCTGGAAGTATAAAAAGTTGTTTCAGCCTGACTTCGCCAAATTCCTGGCTCCTTTTGACAAAATTATTTTTTCAGATGCGAATATGATTTCTCCAGCCTTCGGTTATGGATGGCAGTGGGACGACTATTATTATGGTTATTCCGCGGAGCGGAGCCCCCTCCCTATCTATGGGAATTTGGTACAGGTAAAAAAAGCAAGCAATGCCCCAACAGTTTATCCCCCTTATTTCCAACCGCTGGTATTCCCTACTACCCGTACTATCCGGGAATTGGAGCGGGATTTTCATAGCAATAAGTTCTATTACAATCCTAACAACTTCCGGGCCAGAGAGGAATTCATCCCTTTTATCAGCTCCCCAGAGCTTTTGACCCAACTAGCAAGTGACATCACCGGAAAAGCATGGGACTATCAGCCAGATAGTTTGCCTGCCATTCATGAGGAATGGAGGGGAGCCCCACTATTTCCCATCCTAAAGGAAATGATGCTGGAAAGTGACAATTTCCTTGCGGAGCAATTGATGCTGATGGTATCCGACAGGCTTTTCCAGAGGTTGGACACAGAGCGTGCTATAGAATATATGCTAAAAACCTACCTGTATGATCTTCCTGACAAGCCCCAGTGGGTGGATGGATCCGGCCTCAGCAGGCATAATCTAATGACCCCTAGGAGCATGGTGGCACTTTTTGAAAAGCTATATCGCATAGTTCCAGACAGTGAGTTGCAGGAGTTGTTACCCACAGGGGGAAAAAGCGGTACGCTAAAAAACGGTTATGTAGCAGAGACCCCTTATATCTTTGCCAAGACAGGTACTATGAGCAACAACCATAGCCTGGTAGGTCTGATCCGAGGGAAAAGCGGACGGCACTATTGTTTCGCTTTCATGAACTCCAACTACCCCTGGAAAGCCTCGGAAGTAAGAAGAGAGATGGAAAAGGTGATGGTGATGCTAAAAGAAATGATTTAGGCAGCAGGAATTTACAATTCACAAGTTTCAATGCTCAATGGGCAAGTGAAGGTTAAAAGCTGAAGTGAGAAAGCTAAAAGTGTGGTGCAAAAAAATTATTGAAATTCTGTAAGGGCCTCTTTTTACATACAAGAAGCAGACTTGAACCAATTTATGGCATAGCCTGCTTTTGGATCTATCTTTGACGGGGATAATTACTTGATTAAGGATCCTGTCTCCTAGGTCTGAACAGCGTTGGGCGAAAGATTTTTCGCCCATACCGCGTTCTCTGCGAAAATCTCTTTGTGCAATCGCGGTAAAAAATCAAAGCATTCGTGGCCAAACAAATTAAAACTTCGAGGTTCTGAAAACCTCAACCGTTAAGAAAATAAAAAAGCCCTATTTTCACGTGATAGAACCACTCCCCTTTTCAGATGCAAAAAAGAGCTTTTCTTAAATCCCTTGGGCTTCTCAGTGCTTCCTTGCCGCTGGTTTCCTGGGACACCACACATAAGTCGTATGATCCAAAAACCATTTTGCCGAAGGCAATAAAAAAAGGTGACACAGTGGGGCTGATATCCCCTTCAGCGGCTACTGCGGACAGGATGCAGTTTACTTATGCCAAAGAAGCATTGGAGGCATTGGGATTTCAGGTGAAATCTGGGAAGAGCCTTAAAAACCGGTATGGACACCTGGCAGGTACCGATGAGGAGCGTGCGGGAGATTTGAATGAAATGTTTGCAGATGGGGATGTAAAAGCCATTGTGAGCATACGTGGTGGTTCGGGAGCCGCGAGGATACTTCCTATGATTGATTACAAGGCAATAAGTAAAAACCCGAAGCCCTTGCTTGGATATTCGGATATCACAGCTTTGCATTGTGCCATTCAGGCCCAGACCGGGCTGGTCACCTTTCATGGCCCTATGGGCTCCGGTAGCTGGAACAGTTTCAATGTTTCCCAATTTGAAAAAGTGTTTTTTGAGCGGGAAAAGGTAACCTATGAGAATGTGCATACAGCAAGTGATGAACTGGTGGTCAAAAACAACCGGATCCAGACACTCCGGGGGGGAACAGCTCAGGGAAAAATCCTGGGAGGAAACCTCACCGTACTGACGGGCATTTCGGGATCGCCTTATTATCCTGACTTCAGGGATTCCATTCTTTTCATAGAAGATATAGGGGAAGACCCCTATAAAATGGACAGGATGATGAGTACTTTGAAGCTCAATGGCACATTGGACCGGATCAAGGGATTTATCTTTGGGCAGTGTACAGACTGTGAGCCAGGAGGAGGATATGGTTCGCTGACCCTGGACCAGGTATTGGACGACTATATTTTACCTCTTGGGATCCCCGCTTACTCCGGTGCCATGATCGGACATATTCCCAAACAATTCATCATTCCTGTAGGTGCCAGGGTTGAAATGAATGCGGACAAGGGGACCATTTCCTTGGTAGAGTCCGTATTTCAATGATGTCGGATGTTGGGTGTTTGATGTCCGGTGACCGGTGTCGGGTGTGTGTGCAGCTCTCAGTGGTTAAAGGTGGGAAGTTGGAAGTGGGAAGTTTGGAGGATGGAAGGTTGATACTTCGACTTCGCTCAGTACAAGTGTTGGGTATTGGGTTAAATGTTAAAGGTTAACCTTTAAAGTGTGGTGAGAATCTAGATTGATTGATCTTCAAAATCCTGTCGAAACGGAGCAATGCCGTAGGCACGGCAGATTTGTAACTTGCTCGGTATCTGATGAAGACCGGAGACAGAAGACAGAAGTAGGTGGCACTAGCAGTCTGAAGACTGCATTGATATAGGCACGAGTCATGAGACTCGCGCCAACTAAACTGAAAGCCTAACCTCAAGCAGGAACTTCAGTTTCTTGGCTCCTGCCTCCGGCAGGAAGGCTTGGCTCTTTATTCTTGGTTCTGAAATCTTGGCTCTGAAATCTTGATACTTGATACTAATGGAGACGGAAGACTGGAAATATTAAATTAGAACATGACACAAAATTTCAAACATATACACCCCGTCCTACTTACATTCGCATTAATTTGCATGTTCTCCTGCAACGGCTCTAAGAGCTTGCTCCCAGATGACAGTGACAAACCCATGACAGAAAATCCAACAGACACTTCAGGCCAACTTACCTATTTGGCACTTGGAGACAGCTATACTATAGGTGAAGGAGTCAGCGACTCAGGCCGCTACCCTGACCAGCTTATCGAGAAGCTAAATTCAGAAACGTCCAGATCTTGGGCCGCGCCCAAGGTAATAGCCCAGACTGGCTGGACTGTGGATGAACTGGAAAAGGGTATAAATAGTGCCAATATAGAAAGTAACACCTATGATCTGGTCACGCTTTCCATAGGTGTAAACAACCAATACCGAGGATATCCCATTTCCAGATTTGAAACAGAGTTTGAGACCATGCTGCTGAGAGCGATACGTTTTGCAGGAGTAAACTCTAAAAAGGTAATTGTACTATCTATTCCGGATTGGGGCATTACTCCTTTTGCACAGCAAAGCGGCAGAGGCCTGGATATAATTGCTGATGAGATAGATGCTTACAACAGGATCAAGGAAGCTATCTGCCAAAAGCATGAAGTAAGGTTCATCGACATTACACAAGACTACCGCTCCATAGGTGCACAGGCGGAGATGCTGGCCGCAGATGGATTGCATCCCAGTGCCGCAATGTATCAGCGATGGACTGGCAAGCTATATGAGCAGGTAAAAACCATCAATTTCTAACAAGGACAACTGACCCAGAATAACTACGGAGTAGGTATTTTCCAAAGCTCTCTTGAAATTGCGAGGATATAAAAAGGAAAACAAGCAACTTTACCTGATTGGATGTGGCGGGACATAATACGGGTTTCCCAGCTATAGATTGAAAAAGCTATGAAGATTATTTGCATAGGCCGTAACTACGCGGCGCATATAGAAGAACTGAAAAATGAAACCCCGGGCAATCCCGTGGTATTTCTAAAGCCGGACACGGCGTTGCTGAAAGATGGCGCACCGTTTTTTTACCCTGATTTCTCCAAGAATATACATCATGAGGCAGAGCTTGTCCTAAAGGTATCAAAACAAGGCAAGTACATACAGAAAAAGTTTGCCCACCGATATTTTAATGAAATAGGATTGGGGATAGACTTTACCGCAAGAGACTTACAAGATGAGTGCAAATCCAGGGGTTTGCCCTGGGAAATAGCCAAAGGTTTCAATGGTGCCGCACCTATTGGGGGGTTCAAACCCGTTTCTGATTTTGAAGATCTGGGAAATATAGATTTTCATTTGACCATCAATGGTGAAACCCGACAGAAAGGAAATACTTCCTTGATGCTTTTTGACTTTGGTACCATCATAGAATACGTGTCGCGATTTTTCATGCTGAAAACCGGGGATCTTATCTATACAGGCACACCTGCGGGCGTAGGCCCCGTACAGATCGGAGATCGGTTGGAAGGGTTTATAGGGGCGGAAAAACTATTGGATTTTGAAATTAAGTAAATTAATCTATACGATTGTAATTCTTGGACTTATATCCTACTCCAAGCTAATAGCACAGGAAGTAGAGAAGGGCTATTTCAAGAACCCTATCCGGCCAGGAACCAGAAATTATTTATCAGGGAATTTTGCTGAGTTGAGGCCTAACCACTTCCATACCGGACTGGATTTCAAAACCGGTGGGCAAGAAGGGATGCCAATTTTGGCAGCAGCGGACGGATGGGTACACAGGATCAAAATCACCTCCTTTGGATATGGGAATGTAATCTACATCAAGCATCCGAACGGCATGTTTACCCTCTACGGTCACCTGCGGAATTTCAATCAGGAGCTGAGCGAGTACATGCGTAAAAAAATGTACGAAGCCAAGGTAAATGAGCTGGAAATCTATCCTGAACCTGGAGAATTGCCTGTAAAACAGGGGCAGCGTATAGCAGACAGCGGCAATACTGGCGGATCTGGTGGGCCTCACCTGCACTTTGAGATCCGTGACAGCTTGGACAGAGCCATAGACCCCCTATTGTTTGATTTCCCTGAAATCTTGGACAGCACTCCTCCTGTAGCCCAAAGCATAGCCATAGTTCCTTTAAATATAGATTCTCGGGTGAACGGGAAATTTGCCCGACTAGAAATCGCTCCAGTAAGCACAGGATCAGGTTACAGATTGCCTGAAGAGATAAAAATCACCGGCAAAGTGGGAATAGAAGTCCAAAGTTATGATCAGCTCGACGGTGCCAGTAACAGGAACGGATTCCCTACTTTTGAATTGGAAGATGAACAGGGAATGGTATTTAATCTGACTGTGGACAAAGTGGATTTCAATTTTTCCAGACAATTCCTGCAGCACACCTATCAAAACCGCTATACAAGACTGTATTACCAAAAGAATTTAAAGTTTGAATTCCTCACCCCCTTAGCAGAAAACTCCGGTCATCTGGAGCTGGATCCAGGTATAAAAAAGAACTACAAGCTAAAGCTTATTGATGCCTATGGAAATGTGCAGGCGGTCAATTTCACGCTTACGGGACAGGATCTGGAAAGAAAAGTAAATGATGGAAATGCTCCCGCTAAAGCTTCACTGGAATACATCAATAATATATTGAAGATCAAGGCACCTACTTCTCCAAAAGGCGCATTGGCCAAATTTTATGTGGGCGCAAATGCCTTTGAGATGCTTCCCGCCTACGAGGATGCAAGCAGCAGAACCTATCTTTGGGACATGAACTTTGGTATTCCGGAGGAAATAGACATCTGTACAGAAGTGGTTTTACCTGGTATCAACACCTTGATTCCAGCAGGAAAGGAGATTTCCTATGCGGATGCAAACGTGCAGATAAATTTCAGGCAGGAGACTCTTTTAGATGACCTGTTTCTAAGAGTATCCGATACGGGATCAGCTTCTGAGCCAAAATTAATGGTCAACAGCAGAAGGGAACATCTCTGGAATGCCATGAATATACTTTGGAAAGTACCCGGGTTTTCGGGAAACAAGGATAGGTCTCACGCCTATTATATTTCCGGGGGATCCAAGTCATTTTTGGGAGGTACATGGAAAGGTGATACCTTGGATTTTGGTTCCAGGTATCTTGGTGAGATTTCCATACTGCAGGATAACTCCAAGCCTAGCATTAAGGTAGTACGGGTAAATTCAGGGGAACTGCGTTTTGTGATCAGAGATGATCTCTCGGGTATTGATCACTATGAAGCTTACGTGAATGGGCAGTGGGTACTGATGCGATATGAGCACAAGCAATCAGCCATTTGGTCTGAAAAACTCACAAGTGAACCCTTTAAAGGAGAAGTTTTGCTAAAAGTTACGGATAAAGCTGGCAATACTGCTGAATGGAAAGGAACGATTGGTTAAATTAGGCGCCTTAAAGAAAAGAATATCAAACCATGCTCGCCTGTCGGGTTGGCAAAACCCGGAACAAGTCCGGCAAAGGCCATGGATACCAGAAAAGACAAAACACAAAGATATGAAGCTAGAAGAAGGCCAAATGGCCCCGGATTTTGAAGCTAAAATTGAAACAGGAGAAACAATCAAGCTTTCTGATTACAGAGGGAAGAAGGTGGTACTCTATTTTTACCCAAAAGACGCCACTCCCGGATGCACGGCGCAGGCGTGCAACCTAAGAGACAACTACGATGCGCTGCAAAAAGCAGGGTATGTGGTTTTTGGAATCAGTTCAGATGCGGAAAAATCACATATGAAGTTCAAGGAAAAGCAATCACTTCCATTTTCCCTTATTGCCGATACTGACCTGAAAGTACATGAAGCTTATGGTACCTGGCAAGAGAAAAACACCTTTGGCAAGACCTATATGGGAACAGTCCGAACCACTTTCGTAATAGATGAAGAGGGAAAAATATCCGAGATCATCGAAAAAGTAAACACAAAAGAACACACCTCTCAAATACTCAAATAAACCTATTAAACAATGGAAAAAAAATCGATAGAACAACTCGAGCAAATCGCATCGCAGGTACGTCGGGACTGTCTCCGCATGGTACATGCCGTTCAGTCTGGACATCCGGGAGCATCGCTGGGATGTACTGAGTTTTTCACAGCTCTGTACTTCGATCAGCTCCATCACGACACGGATTTCAAAATGGAAGGCAAGGGTGAAGACCTGTTTTTCCTTTCCAATGGTCATATTTCACCGGTATGGTATTCCGTGCTTTCCAGGTCAGGATATTTTTCTCCTGAGGAAATGAACACCTTCAGAAAACTAAATTCAAGATTGCAAGGACATCCTGCTACTGAAGAAGGGCTTCCGGGAATACGAATCGCCTCCGGATCCTTGGGACAGGGACTCTCTGTGGCCATAGGCGCAGCCCAGGCAAAGAAAATAGATGGGGACGAGAGCACTGTCTATGTACTGATGGGAGACGGTGAGCAGGAAGAAGGGCAGATCTGGGAAGCGGCAATGTATGCGGCCCACTGGAAGGTGGACAACCTGATCGCTACGATAGATCTAAACAGACAGCAAATCGACGGAGCCACCAAGGACATCATGAATTTGATCGACCTCAGGGCGAAATATGAGTCTTTTGGTTGGGTGGTCAATGATATCTTCCAGGGAAATGACATGAAATCAGTGGTAGAAGGCCTCGAAGAAGCCAAATCACTGAGCAGAAAAGGCAAACCTGTGCTCAATCTCCTTCATACAGAAATGGGGTATGGGGTAGATTTCATGGTGGGAACGCACAAATGGCATGGAGTAGCCCCAAGTGACGAGCAATTGGAAGACGCTTTGTCCCAGTTACCTGAAACCTTGGGAGATTATTGATCAAAGCTATTTTTAGACCCTTCAACAAAAAGAAAACATGGAAAAGACATTGGATTTAAAATTCAACTATACAGAAAAAAAAGATACGCGCTCGGGATTTGGTGACGGCTTTTTAGAAGCCGGCCGTAAAAATCCCAATGTGGTGGGACTTTGTGCTGACCTGATCGGTTCATTGAAAATGGGAGCATTCCAAAAGGAGTTTCCTGAAAGATTCTTCCAGACAGGTATCGCGGAAGCCAATATGATGGGCATTGCCGCCGGCCTGTCCATTAACGGTAAGATCCCTTTTACGGGAACATTCGCCAATTTCTCTACCGGGCGTGTTTATGATCAAATCCGGCAATCGATCGCATATTCAGGCAAAAACGTAAAAATCTGTGCATCACATGCGGGTTTGACCCTAGGAGAAGATGGAGCGACACACCAGATTCTGGAAGATGTGGGAATGATGAAAATGCTTCCCCACATGACAGTAATCAATCCTTGCGATTATAATCAGACTAAAGCCGCCACCATCGCTATAGCGGATTATGAGGGTCCTGTTTACTTGAGGTTTGGCCGTCCTTCTTGGCCTATTTTCACTGATCCGGCCCAGAAGTTTGAGATTGGCAAAGCCTGGAAAATGATCGAAGGCACCGATGTCACTATTTTCGCCACAGGTCATCTGGTATGGGAAGCAGTAGTAGCTGAGGCTATCCTGAGAAACGAAGGAATCTCCGCCGAAGTAATCAATATCCATACGATCAAGCCATTGGATGAAGAGGCTATCTTAGACTCTGTGGCCAAAACAGGATGCGCGGTGACCGCAGAGGAGCACCAGTACAATGGTGGACTTGGTGACAGTGTGGCACAGACATTGGCCAGACATAATCCGGCCCCCGTGGAGTATGTAGGTGTAAATGACAGCTTCGGTGAGTCAGGAACCCCTACCCAGCTATTGGATAAATACGGACTGGACGCAGCGAATATTGTAGCCGCGGCGAAAAAGGTATTGGGAAGGAAATAAATCCTGATACAGCTTCGGAAGAAGCGTATTAAAAAAAAAGCCACAGTCTGGAAACAGTTTGTGGCTTTTTTTTATATGAAAGTGCTTTGTGCCAGCAAGAAGGAGACAGATTTTGCAGGTAGTCAGTTTTCAGTCGCAGTGGGCAGGGCAGTTTTATCAAATGTTAAATGTTAAAGGTTAAGGATTAAGGGTTAACCTGTGGTGAGGGGATAGAATTTAGATTAATACACCCCGCCTGAGGAGGTCTGCGGCGTCTGTGAGATGAATAGCTAAAGAGCCTGCCGTAGGTAGGTCATGTGAGTAGCCCAGGGTAAGGAGGCACGAGGGCTTCATTCGGAGACAGAAGCGTTGTGCCAGCAAGACGGAGACGGTAGAAATGTCCGGTGACCACAGAGAGGCACAGAGAAAATGGGAGATGCACCGAGAGAAGAGAGGTTAAGGGTTAAAATGTTAAAGGTTAACCTGTGGTGAGGTGATAGAATTTAGATTAATGGACCCCGCCCGAGGAGGTCTGTAGCGTCTGTGAGATGAATAGCTAAAGAGCCTGCCGTAGGTAGGTCATGTGAGTAGCCCAGGGTAAGGAGGCACGAGGGCTTCATTCGGAGACAGAAGCGTTGTGCCAGCAAGACGGAGACGAGCCTAGTGTTGAGATCTTCACCAGTTCAACCCCTTCGGGGTTGCCAGTGCCAATATCGATTTCCCATCCCTCGGTTGCACCGGGGGTTATTGAAAAGTTTGACCACTCCGTGGTCATGGGAGTTGCCCCAAATAAAAGATCAGTCCTACAGCGTTTAGGCTATTAAATAAAACACTTTACTGTCCCAGGTTGCTTGTGGATTTGTCCCATAAGGACGGGCATGTTATTGACAGCCGTTTCGACGGCTGGAATATAGATGACTCGTTGATCCGGTAAAGTGTCGTAGGCACGGACGACAGAAGCTGTTTGGAAAGGCAGTGGGATTAAGACTGGAAATCCGTTTTTAGGAGGATCGAAAAATATTTATCAATCCGAAATTCACCAATTGACCAGTATTGATAGCTTTGAAGTGTTTTTCTTGTCCTTTTGCCTTGTTATAAGCTACTTTAAAACGGATTTAAAATCTTAAAAAAATGTTTTTCAAGACCAATGAAATTCATTTCTTTGAACTGTAATCAGCTTTGATCAAACCATCAAAATTGAAGTTTAAACTTACCACACCACCCGCCCTACCCATATATGATTAAACTAACTGAGGATCTGAGTATTATCAGGATAAAACCTGAGGAGCAGCCGGAATTGATAGAGCTGATGAGGGAAATATATATACCTTCCTACAAGCATATCTGGTCAGATGATGGGGAATGGTATCTCGAACAAATGTACAATCCGGAGGTTTTTGAGAAGGACTTGGCCACTCCGAACAGTCATTATTACTTCGTCATCTATGAGGGCTGGAAGATAGGCGTACTCAAATATAATTTTCCTGAATCCCCCGAAGTAGTACACTTTCCCAATGCCCTCAAACTACATAGATTATACCTGAGCAAAGACTATCAAGGACGGGGAATTGCTGCCCAACTAATGAGATGGGTGGAAGCTGTGGCAAGGGAAAGAGGACTTCAATACATGTGGCTGGAAGTGATGGACACACAGCTGCAGGCGCAGAAGTTTTATAGGAAAGTGGGCTTCGAATGGATCTTTACCTACCACTTGGATTATAAGAAAATGCTCAACAAATACAGGGGAATCCAGATTTGGAGAAAAACCTTGAATTGATGCTTGGTAATTGGTGTTGGATCGAGGATAGAAGGTATGAAAGATGGAGGTGGGAAGTTGGAGGTTGGATGACCGATGATGGATGCCTGGTGACCGATGTTTGTCGGATGTTCGGAGCATGTAGTAGTAGGCAGTCGCAGTTGCAAAGCATCCTACACTATTCCTAGTACAAGCCTGCCGTAGGTAGGCCTCGTTGGTAGCCCAGGGTAAGGAGGTACGACTCAATCCTGGGCAAAAAGAAATGATATAGTAAAAGCGCTGGCCCACAGACATCATTCGGAGGCGAGAGCTTTGTGCCAGCAAGACGGAGGCGGGAAGTTTGGAGAGTTGCAGTAATCAGTCGCAGTCGCAGGAGTCGGAAATGCCCAAGGTCAACAGTCCATGGTCGACCGTCCACTGCCGTCAGATGTCGGATGCGGGGTGACCGATGCCTGTCCTTCCCTTAAATATTAATAGATTATAAATCCCCCTTGCCCTTTGACAATAGATCTATTTCAAAAGGAACTAGAAGTTAAAGGGGGAGTTTGCTGGATTTGGCGTTGGGATAGAAATTAGTCGTTTGCGTCACAGGAACGGGAGTGTAGAATGCCAAAGGCATTCCCAGTGTCAACCCCGAATACAGCGAAGCGAAATTCGGGAAAACTAGAACTCCCATGACTACATAAGAGTGCCAAAGGCACGATCAGTAATAAACAGAATCTGAATTAGCATATTATCCTCTGGATAACACAATCCTTACCACCCCCCACAATTGGATTTACAAACCTTGCCTTTCGCAAAGAGGATTAGCCAAACTTGGGGGCAGTCTGAAGACTTGCGACAATTAGGAACACGAATGGGACTCTGATAAATTCTGGGTTGATCCCAGCCACTTACTATTAAACCGATTTTAACCTATTTCAGCCAAGGCACTTTTTAATTCCAAAATAACAGATCTAGCAGTATAGGACTTTTCACCGGGAATTTTACCCAGTAAAGTTTCAATAACATCCAATTGCTCAAGTTCCGCTTTTTTATGCCCTTTGTGCCCTGCTTTTTTCCAGAGCATCAGGTAAGCATCTGTTATATTGTCCCCTTTTTGCGGTGACTTACTTAATAGGAATAGAGCTAAGGTCATACCTGCAAAATTGGACATAGTCCAATAATCATCAGAGTCTTTTACATTCTGGGAGTAGTTTTCATAGATTTTATGCAAGGAATTGATGGCCTCTTTCTGAGCTTTGCCAATATAGGTCTTACCCTCCAGCCACAATTTTAGCTGAAGAAGGATCAGCCAGTTGCAAAGCGGATATGGATCTGAATTATTGCATCTTTCACTTGCTGATCGGTAAGCTGCAATGGCATGATCCAAAGCCTCAAAATCCCCCTCACCGGCGAGTAGTGAAAGCTGAAGTTTTCTTTTGTGGGCACTTCCCAGAAGAGAAATCCTCTCCCCTGTTTCTCCCAATAATCGACTCAAGTCCAGCAACTCCTGGATGACCTTGTCAATTTCCTCAAGCGCCTCACCTATTTTCAGTTTGTTGTCAGCATATAGCTTCACTGCGAGCTTAGCCCGGATATTACAGTATTGCTCAAAAGCCCTGACTGAATAGCCTGCCCTCTCAGACTTGAATAGTTTATTATAAGTTGAACATGCCTTCTCGTAATCCATAAGTCCTGCATATATTCCCGCGACCAATTCAAGAATCCTGCTGTTGCTTCTGGATCTTTTCACTGCAACACTATACACCTGTTCTACCCTACCGCTGACGTAACCAAAATCAAATTCATTTGCTGACATTAATTCCAGCAGGTTTTCCAGTTCAATCTCAATCTCCTCCATACATAGATCTTCGTCCTGTGTAGCTCCTGATCCTCCCGCTGTCAGTTTATAAAAAGGATCACCATAGCATTGAAAAGCCCCCCAAGTATTGTTTTTATATTTCTTGAAAATGGTCTTTCTAGCTTCTTTTATAGCCTTACCGAAACCATATCCTGAAAACATATACTTATAAAATTCCATGGAAAACTCCAATGCCGCCGCATCATCTACCGCCCATCCTGCCACTATGACGACACGTGCGCCGTTGTTGATGAGTTGGGTACCTATGTTAGCCGCAAATCTATTACTCTGCTGGCTCATAAGTTCTTCGGAATTGTCCATCTGTCCCAGATAGCAACAGTTTACAAACACCAACTCTGCTGAAGAACTCATACCTGCTATCTGTCCTGGTGTAAGGAACGTATTGTCGCCGATCACCATTCCAGTGGAGTTCTTGGCTCCATAGCGATACACGCCATGCCCTGCCAGGTGAATGATTTTATGGTTTCTGGAAAATAATGCCATGACTATATCCGGGGCTTTGGCATTGATCAGACTCATGGCCCGGTAATCCTGCCTTCTGAGGATAGCACCCACAGCCTCAGCTTCCTGCCTGGCTCCGGGCAATTGGGTCATGAAGCCATCAAGCACAGGATCCCCTATGATGAGCGCAGTGGACTCAGGCACTTTCGCCATCGTCATGCGGGAGTGGGAAGTGGCCAATTGTCTTACCATTCCCATGTTTACGCAGAGGGGATCCGACTCCACACTGTCCATCAGCATCTCCCAAGGATAGGCAGCCGATGCGCCATCCACTACCCAATTGATGTTGTTCAACTGCTTGATCAAATCCTTAAACTGGAAAGGAACCAGAAGTTCGAACATGGCTTTTGCTATCTCAGGGGAAAACTGATTCTTGGCGGTCATCTGCCTGAGTAGAATATCCAAGGTCTGGTCACTAGATGGTATATACTCTACTTTCTCACTTGCCCCATCAGTTGTTATCGCCATCCTGATCATCTCCCCCCCGTCTTCCTGCAGTGAATTTCTTGTCGCCACACTGATTGTAATCCTAGTCCACCAGTCCAATGAATTGTCCACAGGAATTCTCCGCTGCTTGCCCAGGCTATAGTTAAGGCCATTGGCATTGAAAACAACATTGAAATCCTTCTGACTATCGGAGTTTAAACGCTGGACGGATTTCAGTATGGAAAGTGCCCTGTCATGATAGAGTTCAATGATTTCTACCTCCTCAATCCCCCGGATACTGCCTTTGTAAACTTCATATACATTTCTGTTGGCCCGCTGTACACCTGTCAATACTGCCCTAATCGAGCTTTCTATGGAAAGGCCGCCGAAATTATTAGCTATGGCAATGACTGAAATCCCATTGAGGCTAAAATCCTGCTTGGAATCAGCTTCTGGCTCTTGCTCTTTTTTGATCGTCAGGTATCTGGATACACCTTTTTCCACAGAAGTAATGAGGTAATAACCGGAAAGCTCACCCTGTGGGCCTAAACCAACAATAATCCCCCCTTTGAAAGCCGAAGGCGAGGTAGCCCCACTGAGAACAATCTGGCTGGTGCCAATTGCCCCAGGGTACAGACCCAAGGAATGCAATCTGCTCAGCTCCCAGTTCAGATGCCTATCTATGGCACGTTCGGCATTGAGGATGGCATCGTTTTCGAAATGACCGGCCAGCACAGGATATTTTGAGTATTTTAAATCACCATGTGTGACCTGCACATTTATCGGTTTCTCGTCCTGCCAGGTATCTTCCTGCTCATGGATTCCCAGTAAGGTGGCCACCAAGTTTTCCTCAGAGATATCGAACACTTCCATCTCCTGAGGCACAAAGTTTTCCTGCTCTCCTCTGCTGGTCGGGAGGCTGTTCTGCAGTCTCTTTGTGCTTCCGAAAATCAACAATTCCTCAATTGCCGTGAAAAGATTCTTCTCTTTTGACAGATTGCCGTGCGTGACATTGGCATAGTACACTTGGTTGCCCAGCCTCATACTTTTAGGAATTCCTGAGGCCCAGGTGACGGATTCATCTCCCTGATTGGTGGCATAGAATACCAGTTTCCCCTCTTCTATTGCCAAGTTGGAGACAGTGAAATTTTTCTTGCCGCTTTGCCCGGCAATGTATGTGAAATTTGAAAAATCCATGGCCCCGTTCTTTTTCCATATTTCCTGTTGATGCGCTCCAAATTCCGCCAATATTTCCTTAGAGGGGATAGGCCAATCCTCATCACCATAGGCTGTGCGCATCTTTTCCCAGAGTTTGATGTCCGAAAAATCATATTGTCCTTCGGGGTCTATAGGAAGTAGGTTAAGGATACCGGGGAAGTTGCAAAAGATCCCAAGTAATTCTTTCGTACTGTGCTTGATATCTATTTTCCCCAGTAGTTTGATGATGCTATCCTTCCCGAAGAGAACGTAAGGAATCCTGAACGAACCGCCCAAAGGTGACCCGAGAAATACTCCGCGAAATCCAGCTGACTTGTTCAGCTTCTGCCAGGTGTCGCCATGGTAAACACCAAAATCCCTGACCAATACCCCCCCCATGCTATGGGCTACTATTTTTATGGGTTGGTTTTTGTCCAGCAGATCCCGGATCTTCAGATCAAAAGCGGCGGCAGTTTCCTTGAGCGGTTTTCTCCAGTCAAACTGAAAAGTGACCACATCGTAAGTTTTGGCAAGGCGCTCACCTAAATTCCGGTAAGAAGTCTTAATAAGTGAGTGTGCCGTTAGCTCACTAACCGGTTCGGGGAAAAGTGCCAATTCCTCCAATTTCCCTTTGAAAAAACCCAGGTAATCAATCCAAACCAGGTCATTTTTTCCCTCAGGGGTATTGGTCTTCCTGCCGATGTTGGAACCCATGATCCCAGGAATCAAGATTAATATTGGCTTGTTTCCACTGACCGTGTCTTGCAGGTACGAACCGTGTTCTATTCCCAATACCCCACGTTCTTTGGCTTTGCTTCGCAAGGTGAATTCTGCAGGAATCACACCTGGGTCTGCAGATATGCCAGCAACTACCGCATTTAAAGTAGGAGGAGTACAGAAGTATTTAAAATGGTCTATTTTACCACTTTGTTCTATAAACACACCTACTTGATCGTCATTCCTACGGGATCCCCATTTCATACTTTCCGTATCAACGACCAGATCATTTTTCCCCCTGAAGAAAAACTTGCCCAGAAGCACCACCAGGGTTTTGAAACTCACGCTCAACTCAGAACTCCCTCCCACTACAAGCAAGGGGAAGTTTATCATAATATCAGAACTTTGGTTATTTAAAACCTTGATAAACGGAGACTTGGGATTCATGGATTCAAGTCCCGGAAGCACATCCACATCGTCCTTGCAGGCCACTGCCTCCATGATAAACTCCTTGAACGCCACAAAAATTGGATTGCCCACGTGCCCTACTGCAAGACCTATAAGATTGAAAGTGACGTTAAGGTATATATTAAGCCTATTGGATGCCAGGGTGGTACCGTTTGCCGGCCCCGCCACTCTGACCATTGACCGGACTTTTATCCCCCTACCAGCAATATTCTCTTTGATTTCCCTGATAACCTCCCGGTCTCTTGTCCGGTCTGCTTTGAACAGGAGTTCGTCTTCGACGGTATCAAAACCCGAGGGATCAGTGCAGAACCTAGCCAGGAGTTCTGCCAAAAGCCCTCCCCGGGATTGGCTCAAAAGATCCAGTTCTATATTATCGGGAAGACTCTTCACCAAACCCAGCATATTCTCCAGCGGACTGGCTGTCAGTGATCTATGCTGAAAAGCCAGCAAATTACCTTCCTTATACTTAGATGATTGACTGCTGCCATCAAACAGATTCTGCCAATCCGCTGAGTCTTTTAGATCCCCAAAGGAATTTTGAGTGGATGAGGCTGTCCCATGGAGCAACAATAAATAAGGAGAAGAAACATCGATCTTTGCGACACCAGAAGGGTCAAATTCCAGGCTACTCAATTCGATAGAAGGCGAACATTTGGCCAAAACCCCAAACTGCACCTGCTGAAATTCCACTCCTGGAAAAGCCAACTGTTTGTTTTCAAGGTTGGTGGCCATCTCTCGGATCTTGGGCTTGATGATTTTCTTTTTAACAAAAACCTTCACCAGCTTAATGCCGATTTTCTTAAAAATGCCTCTATCCTGTTGATCAGATTCCAATTCATCAGGCAGATAGAATTCATCCCCATCAGCTGATCGCTTGACATCCTTGGGAAACAGTGTCCGGATGGTCTCGCTATCACCCATCCATACAGTATCGTCCTCAAACTCAAACTCGATGATAGACTGCTCATCCAAGTCGATGTTTTGCTCGGGGACATCGCCCCTGGAAGGACTGACCACCGTATAAGCCTGGTGAAGCCGGTATAAATCAAATCCGGAGTCTTCCCCTGTCACATAGGGAAGATGATCCTGTCCTTTTAGCTTTATTCTCAAAATAGCCATGGGTAAAAATCGTTAGATTATAACTAAAATTTTATATAACAATCATTCGCGATATCAGCCACCACCCAATATATCGCTTAAAATAAGTGCAATGGGAGGGGAAAAATCGTCCCGGTATTTTTTAAAACCACCTCTTCGCCGACCTCAGTCCATGGTGTGTACTTACCACAGAAACCATTACAAATTAAGAAATATTAGAGAATAATTAAGCATCAATACAGAATAAAACAAACGAAAATAATCAAATAACAGAATATTTATTAGTTAATGTGCCTATCCAAAAAAATAACAATTACCTCATTTCTTTGCTTCACTGGATGGAAGACCGAAGTTGCCTTCACTGATGTTACTTGAATCTTATTACGCTTTATAACTAGGGCATACTGAAAAATGCCAGTAGTAAATCAAAAGCTATCATTTTGAATGATCACCTCATTTTTCATGTGTTTATTTTTGATTTTTATAGGTCACATGGAATCTCGCATAGTAGATAATCATCCCTTTGTGTATCGCCTTCGACATGCTCGATTTCATACAAACGATTTTTAAGCAAGTCTCACTAGTTCAATCCCTTTAGGGTTGCTAGCGCCTGCATCGATTCCAACATCCCCCGGTTGCACCAGGGGTTAATCAAAAGTTTGACCACTCCATGGTCACGGGAGTACAACAGGAAACCGTCCATTCCAAACTACATGTTATTTGGGAACCCAATCGATTTGCTTAATACTCATACACTACTGATCGTGCCGTTGGCACTCTGAAAAACATCAACTATATCGTTGACCCAGAATTGAGTTCTGGGCATTTACTGGCCTTGCCTTTGTCAAGGGGTACCATTATCAAGAGTAAAGGGGAGCTACCTTGTCAAAAAATCATGAAGTAGGGTTTTACAAACGGAAATGAAAAATAAAGGTCCTTTTCGTGCAATCTGCGCTGGTCTGCGTCTTTATCTGCGAAAATCTGCGGGAACTCTTGAAACTTTCAGAAAAAAGCCCCCTTCGGACAAATTTTCCAAAGAGAGCTTTTAAGTAAATAGAGGTAAATCTATAGTCACAGACCAGTGTTTGGTTAAGTATAAAAAGTATCTGATAAACCTGTCAGTTTAGCCAGTAGCAAGCTAAAAACTGGCTAAACTGACAGGTTTAAGTCAACAACACACTGGTTTTTAATTCCTGTCCTCGTAAGCCGGCCTTGCGGGTACTTTAAATCGATCACTGGTATCCAAGAGTCTCAGTACCTCCTGAATCGCAGCTTCCAGCTGGGCATCGGTGCCTTTGGCCAGGCTTTCAAAATCCTCTACCACTTCAATATCTGGATCTACTCCATAGCCTTCCTTGAACCAGGTGCCGTCAGGATCATACATCCTAAAGGTAGGCACAGTCACAGAGCCGCCATCAATGAGACTTGGGGCACCGGAAATACCGATCAAACCTCCCCAAGTACGGGTGCCGATCAGTGGACCGATTTCTCTTTTGCGGAAATAGTCAGGGAAAGCATCTCCTCCCGACCCGGAAAACCCATTGATAAGCATCACCTTGGGGCCGAAGTTTCCGGAAGGTGGCCATGCCCAGTCCTGTCCGTCACGAACTGCCCAGAAAGCTAGGGGCTTTCGGTCAAGTAGCTCTACAAAGCGGTCGGGAATCTGTCCTCCATTGTTAAATCGCTCATCAATGATCATCCCTTCTTTTTCCATTTGCCCATAAAACTGACGGAACAATTCATTCTGGCCATCCACTCCAGTACTGGGCACGAAGATGTAGCCGATCTTCCCGTCCGTGGCCTCATCCACTCTGGTACGGAAACCATTGATCCAGGCCAGGTTTCGAAGTCTGGCTTCTGACCCAAGCGGCTCCACCAGCACTGTTCTCGCACCCTGCAAAGAAGCCGAGCTGTTTACTGTCAGTTGAACAGTTTTACCAGCCAGTCCCTGAAAGGCTGCAAAAATAGATTTAGTGGCATCGATAGGCTGGCCGTTGACGGCAAGTATAAAATCCCCTTCTTTCACATCGACCCCTGATCTGCTAAGCGGTGAGCGTACCTCTACATCCCATGGAGCTCCATTGATAATCCTCGTGATTTTATAGGCTCCATTTTCCAGAACAAAATCAGCTCCTAGATAGCCTACAGAAAGGCTTGGGCCGGAATCCATATCCCCTCCACCATTGTAGGTATGGGAAGCGTTGAGTTCGGCGATCAAGTCACCAATGATGATGTTCACATCTCTTCTGGAGCCTGCCTGGTCAACTAAATCCCCATAACGCTTTCGCATGAGATCCCAATCTACACCATGCATAGTAGAATCATAAAAGTAGTCTCTCTCAAACCTCCAAACATCATTGAAAATCTGCTTCCATTCCTCAGCGGGAACCACCGTCATCTGCATTTCAGCAAGAGGTACGGTTTCCTCGATTTTCTGTCCCGGGGCCGGATCTATCACGGCTAGTTTTCCCTGGGAGAACACCATTACCTTTTTACGGTCAGCAGAAAGTGAAAAGCCTCCCACTCCATCGATCACGGTCTTGGATTCCTTCTCTTCAAAGTCATACAATTCCAGTTTGCTTTTTGATCCATTACCTTCACCAGTGTTGGGGTACCGTACATATAGCAGTTTACCCTTCAGAGAAGCCAGATCGCCTATATTTCCCGAAGGGATATCCAGCATTTCTATCCTGCTCTCAAACGCAGAGGTTTCGAACACTATTCCTTTTGGCTCTTCCTTATCCTTCTTCCCTTCTTCCTCTTTCTCCTCAGTCTTCTCCTCTTCCAAATTGATCTCATCATTTTCCAGGGCTATCAGAGATGGAACCGACTTATCCAAAGTACCCACAGCCACTCCAGTGGTATTGGAATAAATAAACGTATTATCTATATCCGAATATTGGGGATTAAAATTCCTGTTGGTGGTGAAGAAAAGGTACTTCCCATCTTCACTGAAGGTAGGGTTTTGGTCAGAATAGAAACCGGAAGTGATTTGCGAGGTATTACCCGATTTGGTATCAAAAACGTACAGCTCAGAAGTTGCCCTGTTTTTCTTGGAAAGACTATAAGCTATGTATCGGTTGTCCGGAGACCAGCTCACCCCAAAACCTTGGAGATTACCTTCAAACATATACTTGCCCTGGTCGATCACCTGAACAGCGCCTGAAGCCGCATCTATCAGCATGATTTCCATGGCCTGATTGACACTCACTATCTTTTTGCTATCCGGAGACCAGTAGATATTGTACCCGTAACCTTTTTTGAAATTGGTCAAAGTCTTGGCTTGACCGTCAGCATCCAATGATTTGGTAGTGAGCTGATATTCTCCAGTGGCATCAGACCAGTAGGCGATTTTTTTTCCATCAGGAGCTATTTCAGGATATCGCTCAGCCACTCCGGAGGTATTGCTCAGATTGGTCACAAAGCCCTTCTTAGCAGGAAGGTTAAAGATCTCTCCCCTGGCGCCGACTATGACCCGGTTTCCATCAGGAGAAATACTGGCTGACATAAGATCAGATTCCACACTAACGATTTTGGGGATCATAGGCTTTTGGTCTGAAATGATCTGTATCTCTACTCGCTTGGATTTCCCGGAAGCCAGATCAAAGAGGTATAAACTTCCCCCTGCTTCAAAAACGATCTCCTTATCACTATTGGATGGGAATGTGATGTCAAAATCAGTAAACTCGGTCAGCTGGGAGTTTTCTTTCGTGTTGAGATCATATTTCCAAAGGTTGTTTCTCTTCTCCGGACCATTATCAGACATGTAATACACCGCATCACCTATCCACATGGGCAGTTCATCATTGGCAGCGTTGTCTGTGATGTTCTCAGTTTTATAAGATGCCAAATCAAAAATAAGTATGTCAGGTGCTGTTCCTCCACGGTACCTTTTCCAATTACGGTTTACCCTACTTCGGTCAGTGTACGCAAATTTCTTCCCATCCGGAGAATAAGATGCAAATTCACCGTATGGTACGGGCAGCTTGCCAGGCAATCCTCCAGTCACTGGTACTGTATAGAATTGATTAAAGCGCTCCTTACCACTTTCCCTTCCTGAGGTAAACAAGATGGATTGTCCATCAGGAGTCCAACCTTGTACATAATCAGGCATGCCATGGTAGGTAAGACGTGTAGGTATCCCCCCGGTGGCAGGCATTACATACACATCAACATTCCCATTATAATTGGCTGAAAAAG
This sequence comes from Algoriphagus sp. AGSA1, assembly GCF_021390545.1. Taxonomy (GTDB): domain Bacteria; phylum Bacteroidota; class Bacteroidia; order Cytophagales; family Cyclobacteriaceae; genus Algoriphagus. The sequence continues at coordinate 103,721 of NZ_JAJUWR010000004.1, forward strand.
CTATTTGCTTCCCATCGGGAGAAAATCTGGGATACATCTCGGGACCGGCAGGGGAAGTAAGCCGCTGAGCGACGCCCCCTTCTTTGGCCACTACCCAAATATCGTCTCCATAGGTGAACGTAATTTGTGTTTCTGATACATCGGGCAACTGCATTAGCCTAGCGTCCGTTTGGGCCTGACTTAACATGGGACTTGCCATAATAGACAAGCAAAGAATAAGTTTTCTCATAGAAAGTAATAAGTTGGATTTAAGTACATAATAGGTCTTAGGGTCATCTATTTTGAATCCCTTCTCAAAGAGACAGGTCATTGTTTTTATATTGATCAGAATGGAAAAAATTTCTGACTAGGTACAAGTTATAGAAAAAACAGTACCATTAGGCATATCGAGACCTTAAGTAACTGACAATAAACCAGGTGTACAAATAAGGCCATTCCAGACTGTTTCATAACCGGACAGTACTTACGTTCGATATCACACAATCCACTCCTTTTGCTTAAAATATTTTGAAAGATTTTTCGTCTAGGAAAAAGAAAACAACGGAAATCTGCCTAACCAGTACAGCACATTGAACCTAAGGATTATCACCATACCCCTATTGTTTTTCGCTAAAAGCTTACTAGCCCAAACATGGATCCCCTCTGATTATAAACGCTTTACACCTGAAGAATTCTTTCAGTTGGCTGCTGTTCATCAAACTATTAATTATAAACAGCTGGACAGAGGCCTATTGCAGGCAGCTATGTTTCATGTGACCAATGAAGTGCGTATCAAGCATGGATTGCAGCCCCTTGAGTACTCAGTGACAATAGAAAAAGTGGCTTCAGAACATGCCGCCGATATGGTGAAATATAACTTCTATGGACATGTCAGCACTGTAAAGGGCAAAAAAACAATCAGCGATCGCCTTGCCCTGGAGGGGATTAAAAAGACATATTTCGGTGAAAATATCAGTTCAAGCATAGGTTTGCAGTATCAGGAAGGCCGGCAAATCAATATACCAAGGAGTGGTGGCATGTACACCTATGCCTCTTCCAGGCGTGAGGTGATTCTCCCACATACCTATTTGAGCTATGCCCGGGAGGCAGTGAAACTCTGGATGAATTCCCCTCCCCACAGAAAGAACATTCTGAACCCGAATTTCACCCAGCTGGGATGTGGAGCCCAGAGCTACAGCAACCGTGAATTTTTCAACGTGCCATACCTGATGGGCGTGCAGTGTTTTGGCAGTGAGAAGTAATCCTTTTTTATTTAATATGATTATCCGCAATGATGTCAGTCACCTTAGATCCTTTGCTGGTCTGGTCAGAAGACCGATGACGGAAGGCCGAAGCAGCGTCAATGTTTACCATATCCTTTGTTGCTTTTGACTATTTACTGTCAGGAAAGCGTATATACATATTGTTTAAAATTTGGATAGAAAGTAGCTGGACAGAGTCAAATTTAATAGTTAGATTTTTTATTGGATTTCCTGCGCAATTTGGGGAAATTACATCACACAAACTTTGAGCATCATGCTAGATCAATTGTTAAAAATGGCGGAAGGCCCACTTCAGGAAATGCTCGCCGGTATGAATGAAAATGGAGCATCTGGCCCAGCCCTGAAAGATGCTATCACCGCAAGTTTACAGAAACAGGTAGCCTCCGGGAATATCAATGGAATAAAGGAAATGTTTTCCGGACAGGAAACCTCTCCGGATGCGCCCGTAATCAACACCCTGCAAAGTGACGTATCCCAAAACCTTATGGATAAATTTGGGATTTCGAAAGAACAGGCCATGGGAATAGCAGCTGCTGCACTCCCCATGATCATGAATTTTTTCAACAAGCGCATCAATGACGCACCTCAGGACAATAATGACATCATGTCCTCCTTGATATCTTCCATGCAGGGAGGAAAAAGCAATATCAATCCTACGGATTTGCTGGGCTCGCTGATGGGTAGTGGCAGCGGAGGAAAAGGGGCAATGGATCTAGGAGGCCTGATGGATTTTGGAAAGGGACTTTTCAAATAATTCTTTAAAACTAAACTCCATAATTATGAACAAAATCAAATTAATCTTAGGCTTTGCGTTTCTCTTGGCAATATCCACACAACTTAATGCTCAGATAGTAAAGACTCCAAAAATGGATCTGCCTGAAATGGATCTTTCCAGCCAAGTATTGGGAATCCTGAATACTACAGAGAGCTTAGGCCTCACAGCTGACCAGAAGGACAAACTCACCAAAGAAAACAGTAGTTTTGTAGATCAACTGATGAACATCAGCAAAAGCGGAAAATCCGATGAGGATAAAAAGACTGCTTTTCTGGGATTGAAGAATAACAGGACAAAGTTCCTTACGAGCTTGCTTGGCAATGACCTATTCAAAAAGTATTCCGGTCAGATCCTGAAATCCATCAATCCGCTGAAAAGCAAGTTAGGGCTAGCAGCTCTGGCCTTCTAGTATTATATAATTGATTGCCAGAAAAGCCGCAGAAGAAGATATCTGCGGCTTTTTATATGATTAGGTAGAAGACTTTAAATCACTTATGGATCATAATACATTGATTATAAACATTTAAAATCCTAATACTTAAAGTTTTTATATTTTTGGCAATTTCCACCCATTGTGATAGTCGGCTTTCATCAGTCGGTTAGCTTCAGCGTCTGTGAACTGGTTTTTGCCCTCATTCCAATAGATTTTCTTACCGGTTTTATATGCGATGTTTCCCATCTGGGCGTTGATTGCCGCGATACTTCCTGTTTGAATAGCGCAGTTAAGGAGTTTGGGATCGTTCGCAGTGATGGCCTCAACAAAATTCACCGCATGTAGATCCAATGCGGAACCTACACCCGGAGTATGAGATACCTCAGCAACTTTGCCGACACGCTCACCATCTTTGGTCTCAGTTTCAGGAATCACTTTCCATCCTCCTCTATTCACTACAAGTGTGGCATTATTACCGATGAACGCAATTCCTTCCGAAGTGCCATAATTCCCCCCATCAATGCCCGTGGCATGCTCCCAAAGCATATTGAATCCCTCGTACTCATACACGGTCTGCAGTGTATCAGGAGTTTCTGAAGCGTCATCAGGATAGGCAAATTTTCCTCCTGAAGCCATCACGGATTTCGGTGCGCTGACACCCATTGCGAAGAGGGCTATATCAATCTCATGTACTCCCCAATCCGTCATCAGCCCTCCGGCATAGTCCCAAAACCAACGGAAATTAAAATGGAAACGGTTCGGATTAAAAGGCCTTTTGGGAGCAGGCCCTAGCCACATATCATAATCCACCCCTTCAGGAACAGAGCTGTCTGGGAGAACCGGGACAGGTTTCATCCAGCCTTGGTATGCCCAGCATTTCACAAGGCGGATTTGTCCAAGTTTACCGGATTTCACATAATCTATAGCCTCAGCATACTGTGAACCGGATCGTTGCCACTGTCCCACCTGCACTATTTTGCCATATCGTTCCTGAGCCCTGACCATGAGTTGACACTCTTCGATCGTATTGGCGATGGGCTTCTCAACATACACGTGTTTTCCGGCTGATACCGCGTCACACATGTTGAGGCAATGCCAGTGGTCAGGAGTCCCTATGATGACTATATCAATATCCGGATCTTCTAACAGTTTTCTGTAATCCTTGTATTGTTTTGGCTTCGTACCTCTAAGTTTAAACACATCCTCTGTTCGCTGATCCAGTACACTCTGGTCAATATCTGCCAGAGCCACACAGTTTACCTGGGGCAATTTGAGATGGGAATTCATATTTGACCACCCCATCCCTTTGCAGCCTATCAAGCCATAGTTCAATTGGTCTGAAGCTTTGATTTTCCGGGTAAATGTTCCGAAATCGGCAGCTGTGAGCAGATGGGGCATGCTTAATCCCGCTCCCAGCAGCATGGTGTTTTGAATAAATTTTCTTCTTGATGACATAGTATTTTGGGTTATTGAGTATAAATAATGTGATTATCCGCAATGATGCCAGTAACCATATTCTCTTTGCTTTACTGGACGGAAGATCGAAGACGGGTGACCGAATTGGCCTTGAGGCTGGTGTTTTCCGAATCCTATGATGCTTTTATTGTTTTATTGGCAGAAAAGCGGATATACATAATAAATAAAAAAGGAGCAGAATTTAAAAACCCTACTCCTTTTACAGAATCAATTAAAGCTCCCTCACCCAGATATTCCTGAACCTTACAGGATTGCCATGATCCTGTAATTTGATAGGAAGTTTTTCAGGGTGTGCCTTATAATTAGGAATACCTATGTATTCTGTTGGGCCTTTTAGAATCACATGGTTTTGTACCAATACGCCATTCATCAGGACAGTCACTGTGGCAGGAGAAGTAAGGATACCATCTTTATTGAAGCGTGGCGCCTTGAAGATGATATCGTAATAGTTCCACTCGCCGGCTGGCCTCAATGCCATGGCCAAAGGGGGGAATTGCTTATAGATACTACCAGCTTGTCCATTTGTGTAGGTTTTGCTCTCGTAGCTATCCAATATCTGTACTTCATACATACCCATCAAAAAGAAGCCTGAATTGCCCCTGCCCTGCCCTTCTCCTACGATTTCGGTAGGAGCCGACCATTCCACGTGGTATTGCGCATCCCCAAATGACAATTTGGACTGGATATCGCCTTTGCCCCTTGTCACTACCAACTCCCCGTTCTCTATGGCCCATTCCGCAGGGCTGCTGCCGTCTTTGGCACTTACAAATCCATTGAGGCTGCTGCCGTCAAAAAGCACAATAGCATCAGAAGGAGGTGCTGTATTATTAGCTCCAGGCGTTACTTTGGGCGGCACCGGTGTATAAAATTCCGTTGCTTCAGGCTTCATAGCGGGAGGTGTTTTCTCCTGGGCAATCGCCAAAGAGCTCAAAGTCAAGGCAATTACAGTAGCCGCAAGTGTAAAGATTCTCATTGTCATATCTTAGATTATTTAGGGATAAGAACTTGGGGGGATAAATTACTCCAAATTGCGCTTATTCAAAAAACCACTGATGGATTTTATGCAAGGATTATATGCATTTCCAACCCATCTATCTGGAATAGGTGAGGGTGATTTCTCCCATCAGGTCACCATCGGGCGTTTCTAAAGTGACTTCATGTCGGGTCACCAGTTTAGTATCCGTGACTTGTACCAATTTATATACCTGCTCAAAATCATTTTCGCCTTTGGTAAACAAAAGATCTTTGTCAACCAACCAAACACCATTTCCATTAGCATATTCTCCTACAAGTTTCTGGTAAGTCCCATCTTCCGCAAAAATCAACTTACTGCGTAAATGCTGTTCCAATCCTCCATTGATTGTAAGCACCAGATCAGGGCCATCGGTTTTATGGAAAAGAAAATCACTGCCTTGCCAGGTGCCTATAACTTTCTCTTCCAGATCAGATGAACAGGAAAAAATACCTATGGACAGAATCAGGCACAAAAAAACAAGAACCCTAAATTGAGTGATTTTGGTGAGTAGGCTCATTGATTAACAGGAAGAATAATATACACAAAACTACGTTATTACCCTTTAAACAAAAAAATCACCCGAAGAATCTCCGGATGTTTTTCAATCAATTAAAACTTAACTCTTTTAGATGGAAGATGGGAATTCTATGGTTTCTGGAAACTCATCTACACTTTTTATATCTTTTTGTGCAACATCCCCTCCCAGCTTAAACCGTATCGGCAATCTCATTCTGCAATTTACGGCTTGGCCTCTTTGCTTGCCAGGCACCCAATCCGGAGCATTTTCAATGACCCGAACAGCTTCCTCATCAGCGCCACCGCCTACCCCCCTCAACACATTGATGTCAGATAACGAACCGTCTGTGTTAACTACAAAGACTACGATTACCGTCCCTTCTATTCCCAGACTCCTTGCCTCTGCAGGGTAAGTGAGGTTATTACTAAGGTATGCATTCCATGCATCCATACCTCCTTGAGGTTCAGGCTGATTTTCTACTACATCAAAAATCATTTCCCCGTCTTTGGCCAGTTTCCTTGCGGCTATGTCAGCAGGGCCTATCTTGGCTTCAGTGGACTCCCCCATCATCGTAGGGCCATCCACTTCTTCCTCCGCAGTGAGTTCGCAGGAAAACACGGCAAACATTGCTGCCATTACAGGAATTGCGAACAAGAACCTTCGCATTTCCCTTTTTTGGGATTGTGGTTTACTCATCATAATTATCCTTTTTTTGGTTTGAAATTGGTTAAAGTTATTCATGAAGTGCCAGCCTTGTCCACCTTTGATCATCTGTAGCAAAAGACCTGAATACTCCTTTTTGGAATAAGTAGAAGTCACCCCCTGGTCAGCCTGATATTCATGCACTTCCCTAAGGGACTTTTCGAATTGGTAGATGAGTGGATTGAACCAAAAAATAATTTTGGCAAACTGGATAAGCAGCAGATCCCAGCTATGTTTTAGACGTACATGCATGGATTCGTGCAGAACAATTTGCTTCTGCTCCGGCCTGTTTGGATCAAAGTCAGGCAACAATATGTAACTGAAAAAAGAAGCAGGGATAAATTTAGGATGGACAGCAATCCAGAATTCCTGATACCGCATGAGCCTTGACTTGCCCAGCAATCTCTGGGAAGTAAAAAAGCCTAAAATCAAATGGATGGTCATCACCGCAACTCCAGCAAGATAGGTGTAGAACACTAGTTCCTGCCAGGAATAGGTTGCTGATTGCTCGGTCACCTCACTTCCTACCAGGAATTCGGGAAGTACAAATTCGGCCGTGCTTATAGCTCTAACCCCAAAATCAAAGGATAGCATAGGGATGATAAAGGAGAGCATCAACATACTGAGCAAAATCACCCGGTTAAGCGTGAAAAAAGTCAGTTCACTCAATACCAACCTGTAGAAGAGCACCGTGATGGCAACACAGGTGCTTGCTTGCAATAGGTAAATCAGGATTGCGTTCATTATTCAGTGGGTTTGTCCATATCATCGATCATCTTCTGTAAGTCTTCGATTTCTTTGTCAGAAATCTTATTTTCCTTGACCATAAAGGACAGGAAATTCCCCACTGAGCCTTCGAAATAATGCTTTACCAATCGATTCACACTTTTCTTGCTGTATTCAGCCTGGGTGATCAATGGAAAATACTGGTGAGTGGTGCCGTAAGCTTTGTGATCCAGATAGCCTTTTTTCTCCAATAGCTTGATGGAAGAAGCCAAAGTCGTATAAGGTGGCTTTGGATCAGGTAGCTCCTCCAATACATCCCGGACCAGCGCTTTTTCGAGTTTCCAGAAAATCCGCATGATCCTTTCTTCGTTGCTGTTTAATTCGTTCATACCTCCAAGGTATATACGAAATTTTAAGAATCCTACGATTTTTTCGTTAATCTACGGGTAGATTTCAAAAAATAAATTGATTAATATTTAATAATCTACTATTTATCAGATATTTAATCCTATACATTTAAAGTAAAAACACTTGACATCTAATTGAATAAAAATATTGTCAGAGGCCAGAGAAAGCAGAGGTAATGTGAGTTTCCCGCATGGGGAGAGACGAACAGTCCAGCGGGCCAAAGTGTGAGAACCGACTTTTATCCCTAGTCAATCTTCCTCTGGTTTTATAATTACCTTTTCACGCAAGACTGACATCACACTGAAGTAGCCCAAGACTTCCTTATTGCCGTTCAGGTCTTGAATATTTGTCTCCGGGTTTTGGGGAGGTGGTGAAAAAAGCCCCCCATCGGAATAAAAGAGATTAACCAGCTGGACGAAGTAATCGTACGGCTTCTTGTTCATTCTGTAAAGCTCCAGTTGCACAGTATCCTTAGCGTCAAAAGCATAATCCAACTCCAGGCCATTTTCGAAGAACCTGAGCCCAAAAGTATCGTCAAACAGCATATAATCACTCCTCCTATCCTTTAAAGTATCGTTTTCTATAACCCTGATCCTGTAATAATTATTCTCCTCATAGGGGATCTTCCCATACACTTTGATATAATAACCTTCATCTCTGAACAACCTCTCTTCTTCATACTTATAGGTAAGGCTATCTACAATAGGAGGAGGTAAAAGAGTGCCCTCTGATTGAAATTCATAATCCTCCCATTGCACGTTGAGCTGATAGGACTCACCGATCACTCCCACCGCACCAGAACGCTGCGCCCTATAACTCCCAGATTCTTCATAGTATCGAAAAGGCAACACGGTACTTCCATCCGTTGTGCTGATGGAGACCATGGCATCTTTTATTATCACATTTTCAGAGGTATCCAGGTAGTTTTTAGCCAAAGTGACCTTCACTTCATTATAAAAATTATTGTCAGTCCACACGCCTTCTATTACCGGGATCTCCCCCTTTAGGGTTCCCAAAGGAAGGTTTACTTCCTCTTGGCAGGATGATATAATCAAAACAAGCAGTATTAAACCGGATAATCTCATTTCAAAATTCAAAATTATAGGTAAGTGAAGGTAAGAAGGTAAACAAATAAGTCATCACTATTCCGTTTCGGGAAGTAGTTGCAGGACCACTTTCATCGGAATCATAGTTTATATCCTCATTGTAGATTTTCTTAAACTCATAAGAAAATGGATTCTTTCTTCCATACAGATTATATATGCTGAAATTCCAGCTTCCTCTCCACTTCCTTCCTTTGTCAGCATTTTTCCACGTGACGGAAGCATCCATTCTGTGGTAATCCGGAAACCGATCTTCATTTCTGAATTTAGAATAATACGGTACGCCTTGGCCATCGACTTCATAAAGCCCTATTGGAAAGGAAACAGCCTGCCCGGTAGTATAAATGAAAGTGACCCCTGCTGACCAGGTAGGGGAAAACTCATGATTTAGCACCAAGGTCACATCATGGGGGCGATCATAGCGTGGATTATACTTCAATCCTTCAGAAACACCGGGAGTTTTCCTCCAGGATCTGGACCAGGTATAGGAAAGCCACCCGGTGGTTTTCCCCTCATTTTTTCTTAATAGAAACTCAAGACCATATGCGTACCCATTCCCTTCCAATATTTCAGTTTCCACCCGATCAGTAAATAATACCTGTGCCCCGTTTCTCAGGTCGATGATATTTTTAAAGTTCTTATAGTATCCCTCTACCGAAAACTCCCAGAGGTTATTGTCAAAGTTTCTAAATACGCCCAGAGAAACCTGATCTGAGCGTATCGGCGGGACATAAGTCCCTGCAAGCAACCATCGGTCTATAGGTAGTCCGGCAGAGCTATTGGATGCGATCTGTACGTATTGGAAGTTGCGGTTGTAGGCAGTTTTGATCGAAAGTTGGTCGTTAATCAAATACCGAAATGCCACCCTGGGCTCCAGCCCTTGATAATAGTTCATCTTTTCAAAAGTGTCGTAAGCCACAGAGTCGATAACATCCGCGTCAGGGTCAGGCACTCCCCCATCATAGATATAATCGACCCCACTTCCCACCTGATTATACAGGCCCCATCTAAGTCCTATTTCCGAACTGAGTTTCGTGGTGATTTCATACGTGGCACCTCCGAAAAGACTGGTAAGTAAGCCGTTCTTGGAACTGGTGTTTATCGACTGGATATTGCTATCCGGTACCGGATTCAATTCTATAGGGGCAAAATGGTAATACTGGCTATGAACGCCGGCATACACCTGCAAAGACTCATCCTTTACATAGGTCAAGTTGGCTTTTACCCCAGACTCCGAAAGTTTATTCTTCCAATCAAAGCCATTGTCAGGATCTGTGAAATCCACCTGATAGGAATACATGGAGTGATATCCCTGCAGATCGAAATAAAGCCTTTCGGAAATATTCCTATTCCAATTGACCGAGGAAATCCAGTTGGTCCACCCCAGTCCGAATTCATCATCAAGCCCAAGAAAGTCCCTGCCCTGATAGCTGGATATGGTAAGTTTGTCCCGATCACTCAGCAGAAATGAGAGTTTTCCACTCAAATCATGGAAATTGAGTTTATTATTATTGATTTCCGGATCATTGGATAGTTTTAAGAACACATCCGCATACGTTCTTCTGCCCGAAATCACAAAAGTGGATTTGTCAGAAAAAAGTGGCCCATCAAGCGTAATTCTGGAAGAAATCGTCCCTATGCCTCCCTGTCCATGGATTTTTTGGTTATTGCCTTCACGCAGGGACACATCGATAAGGGAAGAAAGCCTACCTCCAAACGAGGCAGGCATGTTTCCTTTATAGAGCTCCACCTTTTCCAGCGCATCAGGATTGAACACCGAAAAGAACCCGAAAAAATGCGAAGGATTATAAATAGGTGCGCCGTCGAGTTGCACCAGATTCTGGTCTGCCGACCCTCCCCGAACAAAGAGGCCGGTTGTGCCCTCACCTGCTGTCTGTACTCCCGGCAGCAATTGTAAACTCCTGAGTAAATCCACCTCTCCAAAGAGCGCGGGAATATTTTTGATAGTGGCGATGGGGAGAGAAGCCTTGCCTGTCTCCATACTTCTCACCTGTTCGTCGGCTTTTCTTCCCTGAATAGTAACTTCCTCCAGAGACATTTCCTCGGGTTTCAAGAAAAAACGCTGTTCCTTTTCCAGATCCTTTGCATTAATCTGTCGGGAGGAGGTTTCAAAACCAATATAGGAAACCACTATTCGCATGGGCAAGGATTTGACTTTGATCTGAAAAAGCCCATCTTCATCACTGATTACTCCGGAAGCCATCTCATTCTCCCAATATACACTAGCACCGGGGAGCGGGGTGGAACTGCTTGCATCCAGGACTTTTGCGGAAAAAACGCTTGATTCCTGACCAAAAACCTCTGAAAAAGTTAAAACTAAAATAGAAAATATAACCAATCTGATTTGGGTTACGATAGCCCTCATGTTCCTTTTATTAAAATAACAATCCTAAAGCTAGACGTTTCAAAAAAATTAATGTTTGTTAATTATTAAGAACATTTGGAAATAGCCCCGTCACTTTTAAAAATCCTCCTTTTAAAGTAAGCTTTATTTTATAATTTCAGGCTATGATTTGGGCATATCCGGACGTAAAACTCACCCTCTTGCTTGCCGGCATTTTCGGCTTGCTGTATTTTATCCATTTATTCCGCTACTGGAAGATCAACAAAAAGCTGATCGTACAGAAGCGAAGGCTATTTACGAAGCTAGTGATCAGGACATTATACTTTTCACTATTCTTGATTGCTTTTGCAGGGCCTTCCGTTGGCACCTCCCTGAAGGAAATCCAGGAAGAAGGCAAGGACATCTTCATCGCCGTGGATCTCTCCCAGTCCATGAATGCGACTGACATCGGGCCGAGCAGGCTACAGCGTATTAAGTTTGAGTTGAAAAACTTAACGAAAAGTTTTCCATCGGATAGGATAGGATTGATTATTTTCAGTTCAGAGGCCTTTATGCAATGCCCGCTTACGTTCGATCAGAGTGTGTTACAGTTGTATATTGATGGGCTGAATACCGGTCTGGTGCCCAATTATGGGACAGATCTTTCAGGGCCTTTAAGAATGGCGGAGGAAAGATTCTTGAATGATGAAAGCAAGGAATTAAAATCCAAAACAATAATATTAATCTCTGATGGGGAAAATTTTGGCGATGATCTGGATGATGTAGGTAGCCGTCTAAACAGTGAAGGGATTAAGGTGTTTTCCCTAGGAATAGGAACAGAAGCCGGAAGTAGTATTCCGCGAGGGAATGGAGTGGTAATAGATCCACAGACCGGCAAGCCCGCCCAGACTGTATTAGACCGTGTTCCTTTGCAGCAGATTGCCGCAGAAACAAATGGACAGTATTTTGAGATTTCGGATGAAGTATCAGAAGTCGGGGATTTGATCGCTGCTTTGGAACGTGTGGAAGGCGGGGTGACCGGATCCAGACTGGTAGAAGCTTCAGCTAATAAATATTTCTATTTTCTATTGGCCGGCTTAGTCCTTTCTTTGCTGGACATGATGTTACCGATCAAAACTATAAAACTATAAATGAGCTGGACTAAGCTAACCTTGGCATTATTTCTCCTGATACCCGCTTCCTGGACCCGGGTTTCCAGACTGAATTCCGCCATAGATCGGGCAGGTGAAAGCTATGCAAAAGCTGAATATGAACAGTCAATCACCAACCATCAGGTTCTGATTGATGAATTTGCCTATTCTTCCCCTGAGCTTGATTACAACCTAGGTCTCAGTAATCAATATGCGGAAAAACCTGACGAAGCCAGTGAGTATTTCGACAAGGCTTCCATCTCGTCAAACAAAATGCTGGCTTCCTTTGCCTTTAATCAGGGAGGCGTGATTCTAGGGAATAAAAAAGAATATGAAGCGGCGCTGTCAAAATTCAAATCAGCACTTATACAAGATCCAAACAATGAAGTAGCCAGACACAATTACGAATTGCTGTCAAGGTGGCTGCAACGTGATGAGGAACGAAAGAATGAAGAGCAAAACAAACCAGAGCCTTCAGACTTTGCAAAACGCAAAAAAGCAGAGGCGGACCGGCTAGTGGAACAATTCCGATTTAAAGATGCGTTGAATACAATGACTGAAGCGCTGCAACAAGATGAGACTGTGGCTGCCTATCAGGATTTTATCACAAGTTTACAAGAAATCACAGAGATCGATGAGCAATTATAAACTACTTATAGTACTGGGCATTGTTTTCTCAGTATGCACCACTGAAGGTAGAGCCCAAACTTCCGGTGAATACTTCAACCGGGCTGCGCGCTCCTATGTCAAAACTGAAAAAGACCAGGCCTTAGCCACGGTAAATGATGGACTGACCAAATACCCGGGAGATTCAAAGCTTCAAGCTTTGAAAGAAAAACTGGAGAAAGAACAGGAAGAACAGGATAAACAGGATCAGCAAAACCAGCAGAATCAAGACCAGGAAAACCAAGAACAGAAAGAGCAACAGCAGGATAATTCCAGCCAGGGTGAAGATGGTGAGCAGCAGGAATCCAAAGATGATGGGGATAAAACCAACGAGGACAAGGCTAAGGATTCCCAGTCAGGTGATCCCTCAGAACAAAGTGAGGACAAACCGGGAGAAAATGCCAATGACCAGATGGATGCCAATCTAGCTGATAAGCAGAAAGCGATGGAGGAGTTCAAGGAAAAGCTGAAAGCGATGAACCTCACGCCAGAGCAGGCTGCCCAAATTCTTGAAAGCATGAATTCGGCGGAACTACGCTACATTCAACAAAACAAAAAGAAAGCAACCGAGAGGCCTAAAAGAGGTATTCCTGATTGGTAAAATTCAGATTTTAGAATCAAGACATTAGACGTGAGACAAAGGATTCCAGATTCCAGATGACGTCAGAAAAAGTGCTTCAATTCTTAGAGTAGCATGTTACCTGACAGGGGGCTACTATATTTTGGTTAATGTCTCTTCTTGGTTCTTGTATCTAAAATCTAGCGTCTAATATCAACAAAACCCAAATTAACATGATCAAAGAAGTTTATATCGTATCTGCAGTAAGAACCCCACTAGGAAGCTTCGGAGGCAAGTTGGCCGGACTCACAGCTGTGGAGCTAGGCAGTGCGGCTATCAAAGGCGCACTTGAAAAATCCGGAGTAAAGGCCGAGTCTGTCCAGGAAGTCTTCATGGGAAATGTATTATCCGCCAACTTGGGACAGGCACCTGCAAGGCAAGCATCCATTGGTGCCGGAATCGGCTATAACGTGCCTTGCACTACTGTAAATAAAGTGTGTGCATCCGGGATGAAGGCAGTGATGTTTGGTGCGCAATCCATCATGCTGGGGATAAACGATGTAGTGGTGGCCGGTGGTATGGAAAGCATGTCAAACGTACCCTATTATATACCAAAAGCAAGGTTTGGTTATAAATATGGAAATGCGGAATTCGTCGATGGCCTAGCAAAAGACGGGCTTTTTGAGGTTTACTATAAATTCCCGATGGGAAACTGTGCTGATAATACGGCCAGGGAAATGAAAATTTCAAGGGAAGAACAGGATGCCTATGCCATACAATCCTATCAGCGCTCCGCAGACGCCTGGGCAAAGGGATACTTCAAAGATGAGGTGGTTCCGGTAGAAATAAAAGGACGAAAAGGTGAAGCAATCCTGATAGACGAGGATGAGGAATACAAGAATGTAATGTTTGACAAAATCCCATCCCTCCGACCCGTTTTTGATAAGGAAGGAACAGTCACAGCAGCCAATGCTTCCACCATGAACGACGGAGCTTCGGCTTTGGTGCTGGTGAGTAAAGAAAAAGCAGATGAACTGGGACTAAAACCCCTGGCAAAAATCAGAGGTTTCGCCGATGCGGCCACTGACCCATTATGGTTCACTACCGCCCCGGCTTTGGCTATCCCTAAAGCACTACAGCATGCTGGACTGAAAGCAGAAGACGTGGATTTCTATGAGATCAATGAAGCCTTCTCGGCGGTTGCTTTGGCCAATCAGAGAGAATTGAACTTGGACAATGACCGAATAAACGTTTTCGGTGGCGCGGTTTCCCTGGGACATCCTCTGGGAGCCTCAGGAGCAAGAATCATCAGCACATTGAACTCCGTTCTCCACCATAAAAACGGCAAGATCGGCGTGGCGGGAATCTGTAATGGAGGGGGAGGTGCTTCGGCACTGGTTATTGAGAAAATGTAACTAGAATCAGCGGCCTAATAGTAGAAATCGCCGCGTGTTTATTCACTGATTTCTACTATTACAGGAGCGTTATCTCTTATTTCCTCAGTTACGCTACTCAACAAAATATCTCCATCCGTCAAATCCCCAAACACTTCAATCATATCACCTCCATTTCTTCCTAGACTCACAGGAATCCAGGTAGAACTGTCATTTTCCGCTTTTATGACAAACATTCCCAGCGTAGAATTGAGGACTGCAGATTGGGGTACCGCAAAACTATTCCCATCAGTATTGACTGGAATAGTTACTTCAGCTACCATTCTGGGCAATAACTCACCTTCAGAGTTGTCCACATCCATTTCTACTCTTTCGGATCGCAGGCGATCATCCAGTGCCCCTGCTTGTCTGGAAACTTTCGCTTTGAATAGTTTGCCCGGAAAAGAGCGAACGGTGAATTCTACTACATCGTTTTTCTCCAAGCTGGAAGCATATAACTCCGGGACATTTACCACAAGCCGGAGCTTTTTCTGTTCCAGCAGCGTAAAGAGCGGCAATTCCGACCCCCTGCCAGAAGGACCTACATAAGCGCCTGGACTGATATTTCTTGTGGCAATTACTCCTGCGAAAGGAGCTCTAATTTCCAAGTAATTCTTGGTATCTGTGATTTCTTGATAGGCGGCTTTGGCAGATTCCAATTTGGCCAGATCAGACCGCTCATTGGCAAAGGCCATATCCAGATCATTTTGAGAAACAGTCCCAGGAGTCTTACTGGTTTTCACAAGACGTTCATAATGGGCTTTGCTTGCCATATAAACAGCCTCAAAAGATTTCAACTGTGATTCTGCCCCAGCCAATTGAGAACTGATCTCTGGAGCTTCAAGGGTCACCAACAGTTGGCCCTGTTTCACTTCAGACCCAACATCCACTAAAATCACCTTGACAAAACTACTAACCTTTGCATAGAGGTCCACCTGCTGGTTTGCAATAAGTTCTCCAGGAATTCGGAAAGAGGAAGACACTGCCCCTTTCTTTAAGCGAAACCCCTTATGCGTCAAAACGGTAGTCTCTTTTGTGGAGCCAGGGATTTTTTTCCCTTCGGATTTACAGCCTTGAACAGCCATTGCAACCACTAGGCAAAGAGGCATTGTAAACTTTATAAATTGTCTGATTTTCATTTTTCTGCTAGTTAGATAAGCAATCATATTCAATCGGTAAAAGTTAATTGGAGGGAGGAATGTAGTGGATACTTTGATCATCTTCCGGATCAAGAGAAACGCTTTGCGTCGCACTTTTGGCCTGGGCCCATGAGAATGCAATCGGTAAAATAACCAATGCTGCAACTGTCGAAGCGATCAAACCGCCAATCACCGCCCTTCCCAATGGAGAAGTCTGCTCAGCCCCCTCTCCCATCCCTATGGCCATTGGGATCATTCCGACCACCATTGCCATCGCTGTCATCACGATCGGTCTTACACGCAGTGAGGCAGCTTCCATAGCAGACTTGGACGCATCAGCATTTTTCAACCGCAGTTCTTCGGCGTTGGTGATGAGAAGAACCGCATTGGAAATAGAAACCCCTACTGACATGATAATCCCCATGTAAGATTGAAGATTTAGTGTTGCCCCTGTTGCGATCAGTAAAAGCAGCGAGCCCAGCAGAACAGCCGGCACCGTCACCAATACCACACCTGATACTTTGAAAGATTGGAAGTTCGCCGCAAGCATCAGGAAGATCACCACGATTGCGACTAAAAGTCCCCCTTCCAGACTATCCAGTGTTTCGATTAGTGTAGCACTCATCCCGATTAGCTCCACCTTCAAGCCTCTGGGCAATTCGCCAAGTGATGCAATAGCCTCATTCACATCAGCTGCCGCTGTCGCCAGATCCATATCATTTAGATTAGCAGTGATTGTTTGCATGGGGTTTGCACCAAGGTTATCGATTTCTCCTTCAGTTCTACCCTCCTCAAACGTGGCAATATCACTGAGTACCGGTCGTGCCGAATTCCTTTTGACAGGAATCTGACCTATTTCATCGATACTGTTCATCTGCCCTTCCGGCACCTGAATCTGCACATTATAGCTGTTCCCATTAGGTCTGTCCACCCAGACATTTTTCTCCGTGAATCTGGAGGAAGAGGTAGATGCAATAAGCGAACGTGACACATCACTGATATCGACTCCAAGCTGAGCGGCACGAAGCCTGTCAATAGAAATAGTTATAGTCGGGTAGTTTACAGATTGCCCTATCTGAATATCCCTGAGATAATCAATGGTTTTCAGCTTGTCTATTAGTTTCCTCGCATATTCCCTGTTTGTGGCTTTGTTACGGCCCACAAATCGAACTTCAATTGGTGTAGGAGAACCTTGGCTAAGGATTTTATCGGTTAATTCTATGGGTTCAAAAGACAAGGTCATTCCGGGATTGATTGTGCTGGCTTTAGTACGAATAGCATCTTTGAGTTCATCAAGATTCACTTCGTAATCGCTCTTTAGCGCCACCTGAAGCACTGCCTCGTGTGGACCGGACATCCAGAGAAAAATCGGATTGATGGAGTAAAGCTGGGGATGCAATCCAACATAAGCAGAAGTCACTGAAACATTCTCTTTCCCGACGATTTCATCTATTCCAGCCAGCAGTTTGATCGTTTCTGCCTCGGTAGTTTCCATCCTAGTCCCATCGGGCAGTTTCATTCTCAACTGAAACTGACTTCCATCCACTCTTGGCAAAACATCCCTACCGATCCCATTTACCAGTAGTGCTACCAGTCCTATACTGACGATCAAGTACACGATCAATACGGGCTTACGATAAGGAAGCAATGCTTGAACCAAGCCCAAATAACGTCTTCTGAATCGTTCAAATAGGCTGATTTTACCATCTTTATTTATATCGACACGCTCTGCAAGCAATACTTTTTGTTCGTGACTGCCTTCCAAAGAACTTTCTAAACCAGCGAAATCCATCTCTTCCCTGTCAGTCATTTGACTTCCGTCAGGCTTCACATGGTGTTTTACTTTCATCAGCCAATTTGCTAGGACGGGCACAAAAGTCTGGGAAAGGAAATAGGATGCTATCATACTAAATCCGATAGCCAAAGCAAGGGGAAGGAAAAGGGATCCAGGAATTCCTCCCATGGTAAATGCCGGTGCGAATACGGCAAGAATACATAGCAAAATCAGCAATTTTGGAAAAGCGATTTCCGAACAGGCATGCCAGATCGCCAGTGCTTTGGGTTTGCCCATATCGAAATGCTGGTGGATATTTTCGATCGTCACCGTACTTTCATCCACCAAGATCCCAATGGCCAGAGCCAGTCCACTTAAGGTCATAATATTTACTGTCTGACCAAAAAGATTCAAAAAAAGTACTGAAGTAATAATAGATGCCGGAATCGTCAATATCACGATCAAAGCTCCCCGTGCATCTCCCAAGAAGAGCAATACCATTAATCCTGTCAGGACTGCCCCAATAATTCCTTCATGCATTAAACTTTCCACAGAATTAATCACATATTGGGACTGGTCAAATTCGAAAGTCAGCTTGACATCTTCCGGTAACTGATCCTGTATATCGGGAATGGATTTCTTCAAGTTTTGAACCACTTCCCAAGTGGAAGCATCAGCACTTTTGGCTATACTCAGATACACCGACCTTCTGCCATTTACGAGTGCATAACCAGATGCAATATCGGCCCCATCTTCCACAGTGGCTATATCCTTCATATAGAGGTTGTGGACCCCCTCTTTAAAAAGAGGTATATCACCAAACTCTTCCACTGTGTTCAAAATGGTATTTGCAGGAGTCAGGTAATTTTTGTCCCCAATCCGAACATTCCCTGAAGGAGTTGTAATGTTATTGACGCGCATAGCTTCGACGAGCTGATCAGGCGTGAGGTTGTGGTCACGCAGCTTCTGGGGATCCACTTTGATAACCACCGTCCTGGAGCTTCCCCCAAAAGGAGGTGAAGAAACCAGCCCCGGAATATCCGTAAATGTGGATCGAACGTTGATATTTGCGATATCCAGCAGCTCATTGTTGCTTCTGGTGTCAGAGCTTAGAACTAATTGTCCGACCGGCAAAGTGGACGCATCAAAACGAATAATAAACGGCGGATTTGATCCCGGAGGAAAAACAGCCTGTATTCTATTGGAAAAGGCACTGATCTCCGCTGCCGCCTGCGCCATGTCCGTACCTGGATAAAACTCAATTTTCATCAAGGTCAGCCCTTGGATGTTTTTAGTCGTAATCTGCTTTATCCCATTGACAAAGAGGAAGATATTCACATATCGCTTGCCATAAAATGCTTCCATTTGCTCAGGCATATAACCCCCATGCGGGTGAGACAGATACAACACCGGCAGATCTAGCTGGGGAAATATATCAATCTTGATCGTGTTCACTGCCTTAATTCCAAAGAACAACAGGCCAACGACCACCACCAAGATTGTAATCGGTTTTCTCAATGCAAAACGTATCAATTCCATGTCAATCTCGGTGGTTTAAAGTTGGTCTTCGAATAAGCTATAATCCCCGGCTGCCGCTGCCTTGAATAGCAAAGCCTGCCACACATTATTTGTTGCAATAGCATGATCAGTTTCTGCACGGATTAAGAGATAAAGAGCCTGGGTAACATTCACCAGATCAGTGAGTCCATTATCATATAGAGCGACCTGTCTCTGATAAGCCTGTGATGCTGCTTTTACCTGAATAGGTGCTTCCTTGGCACTCTCAAGTGCGTTTTGCAATTTTTTGTCAGACAAAGTCCCCTGTAGGCGGATCTGCTGATCGGTTTGTCTGTATTCTTCCAGCAGTGCCAAGTTGATGAATTTCTGAGATTGAACTTGCTTGGAGGTCCTGAGAATCTGTGAAAGGTTCCAGGTGAGCCCCACACCGACCAGGTAGTTTGATCTGGTAGGGCTGATCCCATCCCAATACGAATGGTTGAAATCCGTATTGTCCACATTATAAGTAGGTCCAAATCCAGACGCACGGGTTTGTACAATCCCGATCATAGCAATGGAAGGATACTTAAAAGTTCGCACGTAGGCAGTCTGTTGCTCATTCACATTGACCCGTGCCCGGTACCATTCCAGGATTGGATGAGTTGAGAAACTCGTATCGGCAATAAATCCATGTGGGACCTGAGACAGAAACAAGGTGTCCAATGTGAATTCCTGATCCACAACTCCGATCAAGTTCAAAAGTTTATTTTGAGCTTCCAACTCTCTGTCCAGGGACTTGAGATAAGCAATTTTTGCGTTGGAGAACTCAGCATCAGCCTGAGAAGAATCCACTCCGGCGATCAAACCATTTCTGGCCTTCACCTTCACGATTTGCTGAAAGGTTTCAGCCCTTTCCATGTTTCTTTCGAAAGAAGCCGTAAGCTTATGGGCGGCTACACCATCCAAGTATGCACTCGCCACTCTTACTTGATGCTGGAAAATTTCCTGGATTAGGTTCTTTTGGTCCTGATCGGCAACAGCTTCAGCAGTTTGGATTCTTTTGGACGCTCTACCAAAAGCAAAAACCTCCCAGTTGATATTTGCGACGTAGGACGCTCCAAACGCCGCATCCCAATTTTGCTCACTACGAGGTAAACCCGAAGATGAGACACCATACCCTCCAAATCCCCATAGGGGAGAGATTATCCCGTTCACAGTACCGTAATCCTGCTGGGCCGAAAGTGTAAAATCCGGAAGATATTCCCGCTTGGCCTGCCCGGCCAGTGCTTTTGAGGAGGCGGCATAGTATTCTTTGGCCCGTATATTTCCATAATTGGTCACCGCCATTTCCACCGCCTCCTTAATAGTAAGCTTTTCTTGGGCGGCCAGCTGCTGGGTTGAAATCAACAACAATGGTATAATACACCAAAGCCTGCTGTTCAATTTAATCCTAAATCCGGTTTTCATTCCATTCAGACCTATGTCAGTCTAGTATTTCGTTAAAACTTCAATTTTTTGAATAAATGAGCCGAATATGCAGCTGACAGCATCCATAAAAAAGTCAATGATATAAGCATATCTTTTAGCCGCATGGACAGCTTCCAAACCTTCTCACTTAACTTATTATTGGGCTTATTGATCGTTCAAGACTTAAAAAAAGTCCTATCCCTTTGCTTAGATGCTTAACTTCCGATCCACAAAATTTCGTTTTGTTCCAATGTGGATAGTGTCATGTCCATCTGATTCTTCTGCATGTTAGCACAGGATCTGAAGTATATCACAAACTCGTTGATGATTCTGCTGATCTTTTTTACAAATGGAAAATGCGGTACACGAGAGAAATAGGCATGATATTTCTTATTACGATATCCTATAAAAATTCAGGGATGCCATTTTTGGACAGCAGAATACAACTTATTCAATGAAAATACTCAGGTCTAGGATTTGATCGTTCTTTTTCCAATGAATGGAATATTTGTCAAAGATTTGTCAACTTGCCCACCCCATCTGCAAAACCCAATTCGTGTGAGGAAAATTATTGCTTTTGTGCTTTTCGTCATTTTGTCTCAGCATGCTTACGGACAAGACACCATCCGTACCTATTATGATGAGGAAGAAACCCTCATGAAGGAGATGTATTTTTTGCTGAACGGCAAAGCAAATGGTGAAGTAAGGAGATTTGATGAAGAAGGAAATCTCGTGCTCATCGGGCACTTACAAGACGATAAAAAAAATGGACTGTTTGTCGATTTACATCCTAAGTCAGGTGATACACTTAGGATCATTCCCTTTGTCAACAATATCCGTTCGGGAGAATCGAAAAGTTTTTTTCCCGGAGGAAAATTAAAGCAGACTTCCACTTATTTGGACAATCAATTAGAAGGTCTGGTGACCACCTATTATGAATCAGGTCAGATCAGAGACAAAACCAACTTCAAGAACAACAAGCCTGATGGACTCAGTGAAACATTCTATGAATCGGGAAAACCCGCTACCAGAGCTGTTTTCTCATCGGGAAGATATGATGGCTTGTTTGAAGAGTACGCAGAGAACGGGCAACTTCTGGTAGATGCCCGATATTCAAACGGTGAGCTTCACGGTAGAGAGACACAATATTATGAAAGCGGTGAAGTCCTTTCTGTCATAGATTATTCAAAGGGTATTTTAGATGGGATTTATGAGGTAAATTATCCTGATGGTTCCCCTGAGCGAAGAGGGAGATACAGAAAGGGTTATGAGGACGGTGAATTAGTGTCTTACCATCCCAATGGAACCGTAATGGAAAGGGCATTTTTCAAAAAAGGAATACCTATCCAAACTTCGGACAGATTTTATCCTTCCGGCAAGATCAAACAAAAAACAAGTTTTGACAAATCAGGGAATAAAGTACAGGAAATCCACTATTTTGAAAACGACCAGATCTATTCGGTCACGAATTTTAAAAGCAATCAACCAGAAGGAGAAGTAAGGGTCTATAGAGAAGATGGTAGCTTATCAGAAATCAGAAGATTTTCCCAAGGCAAACTACAGGGTGAGCGTGAATTCTACGATGAAAATGAAAAGCTGTTAAAAACCGAGTTTTACGAAAACGGCAACAAAATCGATAAATAATCAAGGGCTGGAGTAAAGAAAGAAAAAGCTTTTCTATTTTTGCCCAAACGAAACAGCATGAGTAACGCGATCAAAGAAACCCATTTTCAGTTCCCAGATCAACAGGGATTTTACAAAGGCAAAGTACGTGATGTCTATATGTTTGACAAAGAACTGGTTGTGGTGGCGTCTGATAGGATCTCCGCTTTTGATGTGGTTCTCCCCAGGGCTATCCCATACAAAGGTCAGGTCTTGAACCAGATTGCGGCAAAGTTCCTTGCGGCTACGGCTGACATTGTTCCCAACTGGGTCACATCCACCCCAGATCCAAATGTCACTATAGGTATCCGTTGTGAACCATTTAAAGTAGAAATGGTAATCCGTGGCTACATGTCCGGTCATGCTGCCAGGGAGTACAAGGCCGGCAAACGCATGCTATGCGGTGTGGCAATGCCAGATGGTATGCGTGAAAATGATCCATTCCCAGAACCGATCATCACTCCTACTACCAAAGCCGACGAAGGACATGACGAGGATATTTCCCGTGAAGAAATACTGAAGCGGGGAATTGTCAGTGAAACTGATTATGCGCAACTGGAAAAACACACCAGGGCGTTATTCCGGAGAGGTCAGGAAATGGCCAATGAAATGGGATTGATTCTAGTGGACACCAAATATGAATTTGGAAAATCAGGAGATAAAATACTCTTGATTGACGAAATACACACTCCCGATTCTTCCCGCTACTTTTATGCGGATGGATATGAGGAAAACCAGGAAAAAGGAATACCCCAAAAGCAACTCAGCAAAGAATTCGTGAGACAGTGGCTCATTTCCAACGGATTTCAAGGCAAAGACGGACAATCTATACCAGAAATGACAGATGAAATTGTAGAAAGCATCTCTGATCGCTATATTGAGCTCTACGAGAAAATTACCGGCGAAACATTCCAAAAAGCAAATACATCCGAAATCGAGTCTAGAATAGAAAAGGCTATTCTTACCCATCTAGGCTAATTGATCAACTTAACTAATTATGAAATACTCAATAGATAAAAAAGAGCAGTATGTAATCTTCACTCCACAAGAAGAAAAACTGGACTCATTACTAGCTCCAGTATTAAAATCGGAATTGTTGACCATTCATGCTGAAGGCTTCGAAAACCTGGTTTTGGACATGAGCGAAGTGAAGTACGTAGATTCATCAGGACTTAGTGCCCTGCTGGTAGGTGACAGGGAATTTGGGAAAAACGGCGGTATCTTTGTCATATCAGGGGTACAGGATCACGTATTGAAACTGCTGAAGATTTCCATGCTTGATAAGAAACTGAATCTGGTAAGTTCCCTAGAAGAAGCCAGTGAAGCCATCTTCATGCATGCGATTGAAAACGGGGAGGAAGAAGAGGAGGAGGAAGGTTGATACCGGACTTTGAAGTCACTATATTAGGAAACACTTCCTCTATTCCCGTACACGGAAGACATCATACTGCCCAAGTCGTAAGATTTGGGCAGGATTTTTTACTGCTAGATTGCGGGGAGGCCATGCAGCTTCAGGCACGTGCTTATAAGATCAAGGTATCAAAAATCAATTCCATTTTCATATCCCATCTTCACGGTGACCACTACTATGGCTTGATAGGGTTGCTTTCGAGCTATAGTCTAGGCAAGCGAACCACCCCTCTGACCATATTTGGTCCTAGGGGACTGGATGAGATTATCACCACTAATTTCAGATACAGTAATACCAAGCTCCCCTTTCCCTTGAACTTTGTGGAAACATATGACGATGGGCTAAATCTCCTTCTGGACACAACGAGGTATCAGGTATATAGCTTTCCTCTCATACATAGGCTTCCCACGACTGGATTTTTGATCAAAGAAAAGCATGGTTTGAGAAATTTGATCAAGGAAAAGCTTCAGGAAAACAAGCTCCCACTGGCTGCAATCCAATCACTCCGAAAAGGGGAAGATTATAAAGATGAAAACGGAAAAGTATATCGGGTAAAACAGTACACCCATCCCCTGCCCCCACTCCGCACCTATGCGTACTGCTCTGACACCATCTATAACCCAGGGCTGAAGCAATACATAGAAAATGCGGACCTCCTTTACCATGAATCTACATTTATGGAAGACAATGCGGAAAGGGCGGCCACCACGTACCACTGTACTGCCCGACAGGCAGCGGAAATTGCAAAAATCAGCAATGTGAAGAAGCTCCTTTTAGGTCACTTCTCCTCTAGATATGTTAACCTGGAGCCTTTATTGGGGGAGGCAAGGACGGTTTTTGAAGATTCCATTCTAAGTGAAGAAGGCCAGACGTATGCGCTATGAACAAAACTCAAAACTCTCGTAAGACCAATCTCTTTATAATCTTGGGAGGTATATTCCTGACCAATGCCTTGCTTGCTGAGATCATCGGGGTAAAGATATTTTCCGCGGAAAAAACCCTAGGTTTCGACCCTGTCAACTGGCTGTTTTTCGGCGAGTATTTATTGGACTTCAACTTGACCGCCGGAGCGGTGATCTGGCCGGTGGTCTTTATCACCACCGACATCATCAATGAGTACTTTGGCAAAAAGGGTGTGAAGAAAATCTCATTTCTAACCGCAGGCTTGATTGCCTATTCCTTTGTCGTGATCAGTGTAGTCACTGTCTTGACACCGGCTGATTTCTGGTTGAATGTGAATGCGGTGACACCCGATGGTGAAGTCTTTGATATCAGCTATGCGTTCAATACGATCTTCCGACAGGGGTTAGGTATTATCATCGGGTCTCTTACAGCTTTCTTATTGGGTCAGCTGATAGATGTATATGTCTTCCAGAAACTGAGATCCATTACCGGGGAAAGCAAAATCTGGTTAAGGGCTACTGGCTCCACCCTGGTAAGTCAGTTTATTGATTCCTTCGTGGTATTGGGGATAGCTTTTTATGTTTTCGGAAACTGGAGCATGGACCAGATCATCGCAGTAGGCATCATGAATTACCTTTATAAGATGGTAGTGGCTATCGTGCTCACACCTCTACTCTACCTTGGACATGGCATTATAGACCGTTACCTGGGCAAGGAACTTGCTGAAGAAATGATGGCAGAAGCAAGTGAGGATAGGTCGTTTTTATGAGTTAGGATTGGAAGATTGAAAAGTCAACTGAATCAAGAAATTGGTTAAACATTTGAATATCTTTGAGTAATGAAAACTTTGCGGCTAGATATATCAATAACTGATTTGAAGAAATCACTTATAAGCCTGTCCAACGAGGACAAAAAGGAACTCTATTTTTCTTAGAAAATGAGCTGACCAGTGATAGAGTTGAAGAACCTTCTGTGATACATTAGACATCGGAAAAATCACTGGCCAAAGATTGGCTATCAAAAGAAGAAGATGGGCAATGGAAGGATTTGTAAAAGGTGATATCGTTGTAGTTTCTTTTCCCTTTTCAGATTTAGCGCCTCAAAAAGACGGCCTGCTCTAGTTTTAGCTAATGCAGAGAATGGAGATTATTCACTTGGCCAAATCACATCTAAATCTATAAAGGACAAATGGGCATTAGTACTACCTGAAAATCAAATTATTGAAGGATCGCTTTTTAAATCAAGTACCATACGGCCCAACCTGATTTTCACAGCAGATCAACGAATCATACTTCATAGATCAGGATGTATTGATTCATAATTCATTGCTATAGTAGTAAAGAAAACAATTGAGATCATAACTTAAATCTCAATACAATCCTTGGCAAACAGACCTTCTAATTCGCACAACGAAATATTTTTTCTCTAAACCCGCCCATTTATAAAGAATATTCTAAAAATTTTTGAAGACTATTTGGTTTTTCAAATTACTAATCATACTTTTGTGCCGTCAATAAGACATAGAACAATTTTTCGTGCCGTGAATTCCTTACTGTCGCTTGTCGGGATATTTACTAGGACCGAATGGCAGGGAAATTAAGGAAACATCATGGATCAAACACTCAAGTTCTCAGACTTGGGGATTTCTGCGGAAATTCTTAAGTCAGTGGAAGAGATGGGCTATACCCAACCTTCCCCAATTCAATCACAAGCAATTCCTTTTGTACTCGAAGGCAGAGATGTCATCGGTCAGGCCCAAACCGGCACAGGAAAGACTGCTGCATTTTCTATTCCAATCATCGACCTAGTCGATCCAGACTTCAACAAGCCGCAGGCGATAATCCTCTGCCCTACCCGTGAGCTGGCGGTCCAGGTAGAGGGGGAAATCCAAAAGCTAGCCAAATACCACAGAAAAATCAACTCTGTGGCGATATACGGTGGAGAATCAATCGATCGTCAGATCAGGGTTCTCCGTAAAGGCGTGCAGATTGTCGTAGGTACTCCAGGTCGTGTACAAGATCATATCAACCGTGGCACATTGAAACTTGATTCAGTAGGCATCCTTGTGTTGGATGAGGCTGATGAGATGCTGGACATGGGCTTTAGAGATGATATCGAAGCTATTCTGCAAGAAATGCCTGAAGAAAGACAAACTGTTTTCTTTTCGGCTACTATGGCCAAGCCCATCATGGACTTGACCAGAAAATACCAGACAAACCCTGAGATTGTAAAAATCGACAAGAAGGAATTGACGGTATCCAATATAGAACAAACGTATTACGAGGTCAAAAACCCACTGAAACTGGAACTGATGGCCCGTCTGATGAATGTTCACAACATCAACCTAAGCGTGGTGTTCTGTAATACCAAGAGAATGGTAGATGAGGTTACGGAAGGTTTGATAGCCAGAGGAATCGCAGCGGACGCACTTCATGGGGATCTTTCCCAGGCTCAGCGGGACAAGGTAATGGGCAAATTCAGAAAGGGGCTTTGTAAAGTATTGGTAGCAACTGATGTGGCCGCAAGAGGGATAGATGTGGACAATGTAGAAGCAGTGTTCAATTACGATCTTCCTTTGGACGAGGAATATTACGTACACAGGATAGGCCGTACCGGCCGTGCTGGCAGAAACGGCAAAGCGATCAATTTCGTGACAGGCAGAAGGGATAACTTTAAGATGAGGGATTTGGAAAGATACACCAAAGCCACCATCACGAAAATGTCCCCTCCTTCTGCAGCGGAATTGATAGAATTGAAAAAAGCCCAGTTCATCCAGCAAGTTACCGAGCAAGTCCAGAAAGATGAAGACAATCAAATCTTCGAAGCCACCATCGGTCAGATGCTAGCTGAGGGTCTTACCCTTGATCAAGTAGCAGTGGGTCTAATAAAAATAGTAATGGGCGACTCAGTGAAAGAAATGAGCGAACAGAACTTCAGCATTGACACTTACGGTGGAGAGAGAAGAAGAGAAGGCGGACGTGACGGAGGAAGATTCGAAAGAGGTGGACGCGGAGAAAGAGGTGGAAGAAATGAAAGAGGCGGCGAACGTAGAAGGGAATTCGGAAACCGTGAAGGCGGATCTAGAGATGGTGGTAGAAGACCTGAAAGAGTCCGTGAAGCGAACATGACCCGTTTATTTTTGAATCTAGGTAAAAAAGACAGGATTCGTCCAAATGATATAGTAGGCGCGATTGCCGGAGAGACAGGTGTACCGGGACGTAGCATTGGAGGCATCGATATCTATGACAATTTCTCGTTTGTGGATGTACCTTCCAAAGATGCGGACCAAGTGATCAACGGAATGAGAAACAATACCATCAAGGGCAAAAGTGTCAATATGGAAGTTTCCAAAGGATAATTAGAAGCATTCCTTATAATAAAGCACATTTCTTCACGGAAATGTGTTTTTTTTGTGTCTAAGTAAATTGTTCATGCAGCTTTTTTTCCAAGAAAACATAGTCCCTCCACTGATCACACTGGAAGCAGATGAATCCAAGCATCTATGTAGGGTGCTCCGTAAAAAACAAGGTGACCGGGTATTTGTAACCAATGGCGAAGGTGTACTTTACGAATGTGTTATCCTAGAAGCAAATCCCAAGAGAACCAGTCTTAAAGTGCTTCATACCAAGGAAGTGGAAGATGACACTTACCATATTCACTTAGCTATAGCCCCCACCAAAAGTCCTGACCGTATGGAATGGATGGTGGAAAAAATCACGGAAATTGGTTTTCATGAACTCACTCTTTTGGAAACAATGAATTCTGAAAGGAGTTTTTTAAAAACAGAGAGGTTGGAGAAAAAAGTAATCTCTGCCTGTAAGCAAAGTTTAAAATATAGGATCCCTACCCTACACCCTATCACAAAGTTGGATGAGATTCTAGAGTCAGACAAATTTGGGGACTATCAGAAGTTTATTGCCTATGTGGATGAACATCATGACCATCATCTGTTTGATTTAGCTAAGTCAAATGGAAGGTATCTCGTTTTGATTGGGCCTGAAGGGGATTTTGACCCTGTCGAAATCCAAAAAGCATTGGACAGGGGGTTTCAGGCAATCTCCTTGGGCGAGGCAAGGTTACGTACCGAAACGGCAGGATTGGCAGCGGTACAGATGCTTCAGACACTAAACAGGTAGAAAAATCGTTTATTAATGAGGTTGTTAAAGGTCATTGATAAAGAAATCAAGCCAGTCAAGCACGCCTACCAAAGACGGGCAGGAATGGCTCAAGCGTCACCCACCGGGACATTACAGTTCATGCTCGTCTATACCAAACAAAAATTAAATTGCAACACATGAAATCGAGTATGTCGAAGGCGACAGAGAGAGAGAGATGATTAGCTACTATGCGAGATTCCATGTGACCTATAAAAATCAAAAATAAACAAATGAAACTATTGCATTTTCATTAATTTAGTGTCAAAGATTACTTTTACCGTGCCGTACAAAGAGCGAGAAATAGAAAAAAAATATCATTCCATAGGTGAAGTTGCGCAAATGTTTAAAGTTGCGCCCTCACTCATCAGGTATTGGGAAGGGGAATTTGACATCATCCGTCCCAAAAAAGACCGAAAAGGAAACCGAAGATATACCAAAGTGGATATACAGAAGATCAAGTACATCTATCATTTGGTAAAGGAAAAAGGATATACGCTCCAAGGTGCCCAGGAAGTGATCAAAGCAGGTAAAGAGCAGGGCTTTGATAAGGTGCAGGCTGTTCAAAAACTCCAGGAAATCAAAGATTTTTTAATTAATATCCGGGACGAATTCAATGCAAAGTCAAAATCATGATGAGCTTAGATATTACCTGGCATTGGCACTGGCTCCCAAGGTAGGAGCTGGCGTATTCAAAGCAATAATCGCATATTCGGGTTCTGCTGAGCAATTTTTCAAACTTACTAAAGGCAAGGTAGCCAAAACACCCAAGGTAGGCAGCAAGCTACTTGAGCTTCGTAACCAAGAAGAGCGTTTGCTTCGTAAGGCTGATGAACTGATCGGGGACAGCAGCAAAAATAACTATCATATCCTCACCCCTTTCCATCCTGACTTCCCCCAACGATTTAAGTTTCAAGGAGACAGCCCTGTTGTGCTTTTTGCCCGGGGCAGGACAAATTTGAATTTTGAGCGAACTGTCGGTGTAGTCGGGACACGTAGCGCAACACCTTATGGTAAATCCACTACCAGGAAGATCATAGAGGATCTGGCTATTTATCAACCCGCCATCATATCCGGGCTGGCATACGGGATAGATATAGAAGCCCACCGTGCGGCGTTGGCTGCCGACTTGCCCACTGTGGCGGTTATGGGATCACCGATTGATCGAATATATCCAGCAGTACATAGAAAAACAGCCGAAACGATCATGGAAACCGGGGCTTTGATCAGTGAATACCCTCCAGAAAGCACCATGGTTCCTGGTAATTTTCCGGCTAGAAACAGGATTATCGCAAGCCTGTCCGATGCCCTTATAGTGGTGGAAGCTGCGGAAAAGGGTGGGGCATTGATCACGGCTGAGATCGCATATAGCTACGACAAGGATGTTTTCGCGGTACCTGGAAACCTACAATCCCAATATAGCGAAGGCTGCAACCTGCTCATCAAAAAGATGAAAGCCAACATCTATACAGGGCCAAGTGATGTGGCAGAAGCATTGTTTTGGAGTAAGCCTGGAGAAGTGAAACCCCAGAAAAAACCATTGAATCTTGCTGATCGGGATGATGAGGAGCGCAAGATTTTAGAGCTAATGCAGGAAAAAGGAGATGTGGAGATTGATTCTCTCAGTGTATCTACCGAAATCCCCCTAGGTCTTCTTTCATCCAAACTTCTTGCCTTGGAATTTGAGGGGATTGTAAAATCCTTACCTGGCAAGAAATATAGAATACTTTGCTGAAGTATAGCCAGGATTATTGGTTGAAAACAAATTTGGCCAGCTTCAATGCTTCAGCGAGTTCTGTTTTATCCAGGTTGAGGGCATAGCCTTTTGATTCCAGGATTTCAATTACCACTTCCGTAGCCATATTGCCTACCAATTCATCTTCTGCCATAGGGCAACCTCCATAGCCTGCCAAGGCTCCATCAAAGCGACGGCAACCCGCCTCAACACCTGCATTTATCTTTTCGGCGATACTACCCGTCCTGCCATGAAGATGTGCCCCAAACTCAATATGGGGAAATCCCGATATCTGGGCCTGCAGGAGTTTCTTGATAGAATCAGGGGACGCCAGACCTACTGTATCGGACAAAGAGACGATTTTCACCCCGAGCTGATCCAGCTTTTCCACCAATCCGGCAATGACTCCTGCCGAATAAGGATCTCCATAAGGATTGCCAAAGCCCATACTTAAATAAGTAACCAATGTCTTCCCTCTCACTTCGCACAGATTCTGGATCTCCTCTACTATACCTAGGGCTTTTTCTATACTTGCATTTGTATTTCTTTGCTGAAAAGTCTCAGATGCGGACAAAGGAAATCCCAAGTAATCAATTTGTGGAAAAAGCAAGGCGTCGCTTGCCCCCCTTACATTTGCCACTATTGCCAGCAGTTTGCTTTTAGATTGGTGTAAATCGAGTAATTCCAACACCTCAGCAGTATCCCTCAATTGAGGGATTGCCTTTGGACTGACAAAGCTTCCAAAATCAACTGTGTCGAACCCAACTTCCAGGAGCTGATTGATATAAGCAGCCTTTATAGCAGTATCAATGAATATGGGCATACCTTGCATGGCATCCCGGGGACATTCTATCAATTTAATCATGGCCCAAGTTACCAAAGATCAGTTAGACCTGGATAGGGATGGAAGAAGAATTGGGAAAGGATGGATTAAAACCGCGGCTTATTTTATGGACTGAGAAAGGCAATCCGACTTTAATTCTAAAACCTTTGAACCTGCTCTGGGTTCCCGTATGTTGTCTATCAAATCCGTTCCATCCCCCGTGATCAAGTTGAGTGGCAAGAGAAATTTCCAAGATGCATCATAAATGGGGAAATTGGGTAAAAATCCACATAAAATGGGGAAAGCCCACCCGTACCACTATTCCTTTTTTTTTGTAAAACTTTGTTTTTGATGCTCTTTAAGCTGGTTTTGGCTATAAACAAGGAAACAACGCAAGGTTGGAAACAGTATTGCTCCCTATGCAATTAAACTAAAGAAACACCATCCTTAATCGTTAAAACAAAACCAATCTAAAAATGAAAACTAAAGCAACGTTAATTATCGGAGCAGCAGTTGTAGCTATGTATTCATGCGATACAAAGAACTATACTGAAGAAGATCGGATACAAGTCACTGAGAGACTGGAGAGTTTCGTTGACAGTGTAGAAAGTGCGGTACAAGTAGTCCCTGTCCATAACTGGAGTACGATAGAGGAACGTTACGATAGCCTAGATGCCAGGGCAGAAAAAGTGTACAATGATCTGAAGGTAGAGGATGACAATCTGGAAAGAATAGAAGAGCGCTACGAAACAGTCCTAAAAAACGCCAAAGCAGAGTCTGAAAACTTTGAAAGAACTGCGGAAATGCACATGAACAATATAGAGTCATGGTGGGAAAAGACCGCTGAGGACGTGGAAAAAGGTACGCAAAATACAGCTGAGGATATAGAAGCCGCCACCAGAGAAAGCCTAGATTGGCTAGAGAAGAACTTTGACAAACTTGGCGATGAGAGTAAAAAGAAATATGAGGAAATCTCCAGAGAACTGAACAAAGATTAAAAAACTACCAATCAACAACGTAAGGAAGGTCGCGATCGCGACCTTCTTTTTTTATCATTTATACGGGACAAGGAGGGTACACAGCCCCCTCTCCAAGGTATGGAAACTCAATATCCTAGAAGACTTCCTTAGCTATTTTATAGGTTGTATCTGCTTTGCTCATGGTATAGAAATGTAGGGAAGGGACGTTCTTTTTCACCAATTCCCTGCATTGTTGTATTGACCATTCAATCCCTACTTCCTTAACTTCCGCATTGTTTTTACACTTTTCCAACTCGTCCATTAGCGGATCCGGCAAATCCAAAAAGAAGGTGCGCGGCAGCATCGTGATCTGACCTAGGGTAGTAATCGGTTTAATGCCCGGAATAATAGGAACCGTAATACCTGCGGCCCGGACTTCATCCACAAAGTCAAAGTATTTTTTATTATCAAAAAACATCTGGGTTACTATGTATTCGGCTCCTTTTTCGATTTTCTCTTTCAGGTATTTCAGGTCAAACTTCATAGAAGGGGCTTCAAAATGTTTTTCAGGATATCCTGCCACTCCCACGCAAAAGTCTGTTTGAAAACCAATTTCTGTTTCCTCATGGAGGTATCTTCCTTCATTCATTCTGATGATCTGTTCTACCAATTGGCTGGCATAGGCATGTCCATCGGCTTCGGGAATAAATTTGCCTTCGGTCTTAGGCGCATCTCCTCTGAGCGCAAGTACATTTTCTACCCCGATAAAATTCAGGTCTATCAGTGCGTTTTCGGTCTCTTCCTTGGTGAATCCACCACAAAGGATATGGGGAACTGCATCCACTTTGAAGCGGTTCATGATAGCGGCACAGATCCCTACGGTTCCCGGTCTTTTTTTGGTGCTTATTTTCTCCAATAGACCATTGGGGTGCTTCTTATAGATGAATTCTTCCCTGTGGTAGGTGACATCTACAAAAGGCGGTTTGAAATCCATCAATGGGGCAATTCCTTCCAGTAACTGATTTAGGCTTTGTCCTTTCAGAGGAGGAAGGATCTCGAAGGAAAACAGCGTGTTTTTCGCGTCTCCCAAATGTTCGGTTATTTTCATGAAACAGGCTCTATACTAAGGTTAGATTAGGTTGATAAGCGAGGTTCGGAGAGAGCAATCGCTCCGCTTCCCGCAGAGAAATACCTTTACGTGATGCATAGCTTTCGACCTGGTCTTGTCCTATTTTGCCAAGGCCGAAATACTTGCTTTCCGGATGGCCAAAGAAATAACCTGACACAGAAGATGTAGGGTACATGGCAAAACTGGAAGTCAGTTCTATCCCCGCTTGATTCTCCATATCAAGAAGCCGGGAAATAGTGATCTTTTCCGAGTGTTCAGGACAGGCAGGATATCCGGGAGCGGGTCTGATACCAGGGTACTCTTCCCGGATCAAAGAATCATTTTCAAGATTTTCATCCTTTGAGTAACCCCAATATTCCTTCCTTACAAGCTCGTGAAGGTACTCCGCGGCTGCTTCAGCAAGCCTATCCGCTATAGCTTTAAACATAATATCGTTGTAGTCATCCCCTGCTTTTTGGAATTCGGCGAGCTTTTTCTCCATTCCTATCCCTGAAGTCACGGCAAAACATCCCAAGTAATCCTGCTGCTCCGGGTGTAGGTAGTCTGCAAGGGAGCGATTTGGTACCCCTTTGCCTTTTTTGCCTTGCTGCCGCAAAAAATGGAAGGATGCAGAGGGCTTCCCTTCACTGTCCAAGACAGTGACATCATCATCGGATCGCAGCACAGGGTAAAGTCCAAATACAGCATTGGCAGAAAGCCATTTTTCCGCTATAACCTTATCCAGCATTTCATTCGCTTCCTCATAGATTTTCTTGGCTTCCCCTCCAACTACGGGGTCATCGAAAATTTTCGGAAACTTCCCACTAAGCATCCAAGTGCTGAAGAATGGAGTCCAGTCTATATACCTTCGGACAATGTTCAAGTCCAGATCTTTCAACACAGTTCTCCCAAGTGTATTAGGGACGACGGGCTGATAATCAGCCCAATCAATTTCTACCGGATTTGACTTAGCCTCAACATAGGACACCAATTGCTTCACGGACTGCTTGGCTTCATGCTCTATACGAAGCTGTCGGTAAATTTCTTTATATCTGAGACGATAGGTTTCTTTTGTGTCTTCGGAAATGGCTTCCCCGGCAATAGGGACTGACTTGCTCGCATCCATCACATGAATCACAGTCCCGCTATATACCGGGTCGATCTTCACGGCAGTGTGAATTCTGGAAGTGGTTGCGCCCCCTATCAGCAATGGGATTTTGATCCCCTGCCGCTCCATCTCTGAGGCCACATTCACCATTTCGTCCAAGGAAGGAGTGATCAGCCCGCTCAGACCTATAATATCCACCTTATTTTTGACCGCCTCGTCTATGATTTTCTGAGCATCCACCATCACTCCCAGATCTATGATCTGATAGCTGTTACAAGCCAACACCACCCCTACGATATTCTTACCTATATCGTGTACATCCCCTTTGACGGTAGCCAAGAGGATTTTCTTTAGCGAAGACTCTTCTTGCCCCTCTTCAGGCAATGGCATAAAGGGCTCTAGATAGGCTACTGCCTTTTTCATCACCCGGGCGGATTTTACCACCTGAGGAAGGAACATTTTGCCTTCCCCGAATAAATCACCCACTACATTCATTCCATCCATTAGGGGACCTTCTATGACTTTGAGCGGATTTTTCAGCAGTACTCTGGCTTCTTCGGTATCTTCAATTATGAAATCCAGGATTCCTTTCACCAAAGCATGCTCCATACGCTTGGCTACCGGATCCGATCTCCAGGCTTCATTTACCGTTTCCTTCTTGTCGGCTGACTTGACCGTTTCAGCAAAATCAAGCATGCGCTCTGTAGCGTCTTCCCTTCTATCAAACAGCACATCCTCCACGCGCTCAAGGAGATCTTTAGGAATGTCGTCATAGATCTCCAACATGGTCGGATTCACTATTCCCATATCCATCCCACTCTTGATCGCATGGTATAAGAAGGCAGCATGCATGGCTTCCCTCACAGGATTATTTCCTCTGAACGAAAAACTCACATTGCTGACCCCCCCACTGACTTTAGCTCCGGGAAGATTACTTTTAATCCATTTGGTCGCATTGAAAAAATCGAGTGCGTTCTTGCGGTGCTCGTCCATTCCAGTGGCGACAGGGAAAATGTTCGGATCAAAAATAATATCCTGTGGGTTGAACCTCACCTGATCAACCAGTATCCTATAGCTTCTTTCACAGATCTCAATCCTCCTTTCATAGGTATCTGCTTGCCCATCTTCATCAAAAGCCATCACTACCACCGCAGCCCCGAATTTTTTGATGATTTTAGCTTGCTGGACAAATTCCTCTTCCCCGTTTTTCAGAGAGATGGAATTCACGATACCCTTCCCCTGCACACACTTCAGTCCAGCAACGATAATCTTCCACTTGGAACTATCGATCATGATAGGAATTCTGGAGATCTCCGGTTCGGATGCAATCAGATTCAGGAACTTGACCATGGCGAATTCCCCGTCAAGCATCCCCTCATCCATGCAGACATCGAGTATCTGGGCACCTCCACGTACCTGATCCAAGGCCACTTCCAGTGCCTCATCGTAGTTACCGTTCAATATCAGGCGTGCGAACTTTTTAGAACCGGTAATGTTGGTCCGTTCACCAACATTGACAAAATTTAATTCTGGGGTAAAAACCAAAGGCTCCAAGCCTGAGAGTTTCAAGTAGTTATTCTTAGCCATCTTCTCAGTCCAACGTTTCTTCTAATTCTTCTTGATTTAATTTTCTAGGCTGATAAATTGATGCCAATCCTGCCAATGCTGAGATATGCTCAGGTGTGGTTCCACAGCATCCACCAATGATGTTCAGCATTCCCTCCTTTAAAAAGTCTCTAACCTGCTCCGCCATTTCGTTTGCATCCTGGTCATATTGACCAAATTCATTAGGAAGTCCGGCATTGGGATATGCGCTCACATAAAAGGGGGCTTTTTGTGCCAGTACTTTTAAATAAGGCCTTAGTTCCTTTGCGCCCAAGGCACAATTCAGCCCTACAGAAAGTAAAGGCACATGGGATATAGAGATCAAAAAAGCCTCTGTAGTCTGTCCGGAAAGTGTGCGTCCGGAGGCATCGGTGATTGTACCTGAAATCATAATAGGAACTCCGCCTTCATGTGGTTGCAAGGGAATATTCCTCTCTTCATAGACGTCCTGGATAGCATATAAAGCTGCTTTTGCATTCAAGGTGTCGAATATGGTCTCTACCAATAGTATATCCGCACCCCCATCCAATAATCCCCGGACCTGCTCAGCATAGGCCTCTACCAGCTGGTCAAAGGTAATCGCACGGTACCCAGGATCGTTGACATCTGGGGAGAGTGAGGCCGTTCTATTTGTAGGGCCTATTGCCCCTGCTACAAAGCGGGGTTTCTCAGGATTTTTTTCAGTGAAGGTCGCCGCTACTTGCCTGGCAAGTTTCGCTGACTCATAATTGATGGAATAAGCCAGATGCGAAAGATCGTAATCCGCTTGGGCAATCGTAGTAGCAGAGAAGGTATTCGTCTCTATGATATCAGCTCCAGCCTGAAAGTACTTGGCATGGATATCCTTGATAATATCCGGTCTGCTCAATGAAAGCAGATCATTATTTCCTTTTAATGACTTGGGATGATTGGCTAAATCGGGAGTGCGAAAATCTTCCTCCGTCAAGGTATATCTCTGAATCATGGTGCCCATAGCTCCATCGAGAATCAAGATTCGCTGAGAAAGTTGTTGAAGTAAGGATTCCGTTCTGTTTTGCATACTGTTTTTTTGTTAATCAAAAAGCTTGTCGAGCAAAACACGGAGAAAAGTACAAAGTACCAGTCCGCTCATCTGTTTCCGATAAATCGGAATGGGAGTTAGCACCTTGGCTACAGGTTGCTAAGACGTCGCAGGGCCCTTCCCTCAGTCTTTCTCGATAAGCAACCCAAAGGTAATATCATTTTGACAATAAAACAGGAGAATCGATTAAAAGGATACCGCAAAAAAAACACAACATTGCTCGAAACATATTTTTATGGCCTTACCCCTATCCCAAAGCTCAGATATGAGCCAGCCATATAGCTCGCCATGCTATAGTCTGCAAGTTTATAATTAGCTAGGGGGATTTCATATCCAGCCGAGGCGGTCAATACCAGGTCAAATAGTTTCCTTTTAGTCATCGGAATACCATATTCGACAAAAACTTCAGGTTTAAGCATTAACCCACTGTTTTTCAAATACCCATCAAATTCCCTCTGCTCAAATAGTTCGGGGAAATCAGGCTTCCCTGCCTGAAGATGAGTATAACGTATGTTACCATACCCCAGCCCTCCTAAAGTTCCCACACCAAAATTCTTGAATTGCAAAAGATTATACCCCATATTGGCATATATCCTAAGGCTATTCAGACTATGGGTATATTCAGCGTTTGCCTTTCCGCTCATGGCCAGATTATACAGTTCTGCTCCATAGAGAAGCCGTTCGGTATTGCCCAAAATCCGTAAGCCCAAATTGGAGGGCATTCCTGTTAGCGGGTTGATACCTGCTTCTTTCAGTTTTTCATTGAAACCTTTTGGACTGGTGAAATGAATCCCCCGGATCATCGATATCCCTATACTGGCATCCTTGTAGAAAAAATTCCTGTCAGGAAGCGAGATTCCCGCCCCCACCCGTATAAAAGCCCCACTTTGCGCATTGTCAAAAGAAATCCCGTTCATGTTCCATTTTCCTTCCAGAGGACTGAACGAATAGCCCATTTTGGTGATGAACTGTATAGCCTCTCTTCTGCCGGGCAGGTCAAAATCATAACTTAACTGAAAACCGATTTCCGTAAGAAAATTACCATAATTGGATGTTCCTTTTTGAATATCTTTTTCCCTTAGAATGAATCCCTGCTTAGGATTGTCCAGAAAAACGTCCAGTTCATCGGGGGTATTAGCGGGAAGCATCTGAAAATTGAGGAAGCCTACTCCAAGGGACATGTAATGTATCAATTGAAACCTGGACTCTTCAGTAAGTGCATACCCAACATTCAACAAGGCTCTGGAGGTACGGTAATTCATCCTAAAATCATCTAGTTCACTCACTCCACCCCTATTGTGAAGCACATCCATTCCAAGCACAAAATCGTTGATCCTTGCCTGATAGCCTAGTCCTATCGTTTGATACTTATTACGCAATCCTGACAATCCACGCTCAGCCAACATATTGTCAAATTGGTTCAGCTTACCTGCTGAAGTACCAGCCACAACATAAAAAGAGGATCGCTTAGTCATCAATTGCTGCGCTTGGACATTGGCAACAATCAAAAAAATCATAAGCAGGAAAACGTATCTACTAAAAAGAGGCATGAATTATCTATTGGATTAAGCTGGGTCAAACCCACTGCTCTAAGGCAAAATTAATGCTAAACCGGTTTCAATTGGCATCTTTAGAATTAAGTTGTTCAATAAGTTTTCCATACAGGAGATCTGGATCAAAAGGTTTGCCTACGAAGTCATTGATTTTGTTAAGCTCCAACTCAGTTTTGATCGCCGGAAAAGAACTTGCCGAAAGAATCAAAATCGGGGTTTGGCTCTTCCTGGCATCTTTGTCTGCCCGAATAAATTTTGCCACTGCAAAACCATCCAAAACCGGCATTTGAATGTCCAACAGCACAATATCAAATTCTCCGTTCCGGAACTCATTTATAGCCTCTTGTCCGTTAGAGGCTATCACAAGCTTACCTACCTGCCATATCTTAAAGAATTTTTTAACCAGAATCTGATTCACAGGATTATCTTCCGCCAGCAGCACCTTAGCCACTTGTAGAGATTTCTTCTCAAATTCTATATGCGTACTACGTTCATTTCTATTGCTATCCATTCCAACAAGTGACAAGGTGAAATCAAATATAGTCCCTTTATCCTGAGTTGATGAAACCTTTATTCCAGAACCCTGCAGACGCGCTAAGTTTTTTACGACCGCCAATCCAACTCCTGTACCTCGGTACTTGCGTGTGGTATCTGAAGAAGCCTGGGTAAAAGCCTCATAGATATAGGCTTACTTTTTCCCTGGGATGCCAATTCCGGTATCTTCTACTTTAAAGATCCTTCTACCGGTGCCCTGTATTTTTCTTCTGAG
Organism: Algoriphagus sp. AGSA1; assembly: GCF_021390545.1. Classification (GTDB taxonomy): domain Bacteria; phylum Bacteroidota; class Bacteroidia; order Cytophagales; family Cyclobacteriaceae; genus Algoriphagus. Next base: position 143,018 of record NZ_JAJUWR010000004.1, read on the forward strand.
TGGGACAATTTCTTGGAAGCCTCATAGGGTTAGGAAGCAGAAACTTAATCCTGCACTGACCATGGTGACGATATCACAGTTTATGAGTCTGAAATTAGCAGGTAAAACTTTTTAGGATGTATTTTCGTGGAGATCAAAGAAGAAATCATCTCACCACAACAAACAAATTTGAATGATAGTAACAACCACAAACTCCCTCGATGGCTATACGGTAGAGCAATACCTGGGAATAGTTTCAGGGGAAACTATAATTGGAGCCAATGTTTTCAAGGACTTTTTCGCAAGTATCACAGATATAGTGGGCGGAAGATCCTCTGCTTATGAGCGGGTCTTACGTGAAGCCAAAGCTACCGCCATGGCTGAAATGGAAATGCAGGCCAGGGCATTTGGAGCAAATGCTGTGATAGGAATTGATTTAGACTATGAAACTATTCGGGATGGTATGCTGATGGTGACGGCCAGCGGCACGGCAGTAAAAGTGCTGAAGAATTAAAAACGAAAGAGGCTGTCTCATAAGCTGGTTTTCTTGGCAGGCTGAGCAGCCAGTCTGCCGAAGGCATGAAAGTCGAAGCCTTTTATGTCCTGATTAAGCCCATTTCGACTTCCTGCCCTCCGGGAGGTGGGCACTCAATGTGACAATTATGAGTTATGGGACAGGCTATTTTTTATTTGTTCCAGTACCTTGCCCAAGGTGGTCTTTTTACAGAAATGATCACCTACGATCACATTTGGGGCAGTTTTACACATATCCATACACTTTGTTTTGATGATTTTGCAACTTCCCTTCAGAGGGACTTCATCAGAGACATTTTTGAGGGACTTGCATAGCTTCTTTGCCCCAGAATCCTTACAATCTGAGCCTAGACAAATAAAAACCAATTTTCTGCTATGCTTCATTATGCTATCGATACCGCCTGCATCATAAGACCACAAAGGTACGCTCCGTAAGTACCCGCAGCATATCCCAATACAGCCAAAAGTACGCCAACCGGTGCCAAGGAAGCGTCAAATGCCGCGGCGACTATTGGGGCTGAAGCCGCACCGCCCACATTGGCCTGAGAGCCTACTGCTACGTAGAAAAAGGGAGCTTTGATGATAAAAGCCACCAAAAGCATAATGATGATGTGAAAAAGCATCCATACAATACCCACTATAAACAACAATGGATTATCCAGTACTGCCCCCAGATCCATCTGCATCCCAATAGTAGCTATTAACACATACAGCAAAACGCTCCCCAGTCGTGAGGCGCCGGCCCCTTCTAATCTTCGCACCTTAGTAAACGAAAGGAGCAGTCCGCATGTGGTGGCGATCACCACTATCCAAAAGAAGGCTGAATCCAAGGAATACTGACTCAGGCCGGGATAGTTCTCCCCTATAAATGGAGCGACTACATCAGATATTAAGTGGGCAATTCCAGTCACCCCAAACCCTATTCCCAAAATCACCATGGTATCAGACAGTGTAGGGATCTTCATATTCCTTTTTCTGAAGTCCTCTATTTTATCACGAAGCGCATAGATTTTGGAACTATCCGCTCTAAAAAGCTTATCTATTTTCCCAGGCTTGGCAGCCCAATACAGCAATACCGCCATCCAGAGATTAGCTACCAGTACATCCACTGCTATCATTTGACTGAAAAGTGCAGGGCTGGGGCCAAACACTTCCAGCATCGCCGTTTGATTCGCTCCACCTCCTATCCATGATCCGGCAATCGTCGATAATCCTCTCCATACTTCATCAGGCCCTGCCCCTTCCATAAGCTCGGGAAAAAAGGCGCCAACCGTAAGCAAGGCTAATGGGCCGCCTAGCATAATACCTAAAGTACCGGCCAAAAACATGGTCAACGCCTTTGGGCCGAGTTTCAAAATCCCTTTGATGTCAATACTAATCGTAAAAAGAACCAATGAAGCGGGCAGTAAGTACCTGCTGGCTACGGCGTACAGCTGGGAATCTTCACCGGAAATAAGCCCAAAGGAGTTGGCAAGGGCAGGGATAAAATAGCAAAGCAATACCGTAGGCACTACGCCATAAAATTTTTTCCAAAATGGTCTGTCCAGGGCAGAAGTAATAAATATCAGAGCAAGTATTGCCATAAGTAGTCCAAAGACTACCGCATCATTGGTAAGTAAAGGGGTATTCTCTTCCATTATATTCGGGGTAATTGACTGCAACAATACCAACAATTGTTCAAAAAGCCCAGAATTCTAGTTTTTTCCGTTTTCCAGAATCTGTAGCAGCTCACCCAATATCATGGCTGTGGCTCCCCACACCATTTCCTTGTCCACTTCAAAATACGGGGTATCCAAGCGGAATGACTGGCTGAATTCCAATACTTTTTGCTTTCGGAAATGAGGTTCATAGAGTGTACTTACGGCAGCCTGTATAATCCTTGCCACTTCACTTTTCTCAGGCACAAAATCCGGTATTTGTTCTGAAAAGCCCACTATGGGGCTTACCAAAAAATTGCTGGCAGGAATAAACAAATCACTCATTTTCCCAATGATGTTTACCTGCTCAGGTCTCACTCCTACTTCTTCCCAAGCCTCCCGCAATGCCGTATCCACCTCGTCCTCATCCTCTTCCTCCATTTTACCCCCAGGAAAAGCTATCTGTCCACTATGCACACCTGGATATTCCGGTCTTTTGATCAGTGGAAAAAAGGCCTGCCCGTCCTTTGGATATAGTAGTATGAGAACCGCACCTTTTCTATGATCTGTGGGTAGGGAAGCCTCGAACCTCCTGTGATCCACTGGCGTTGGAGACATGGAAAGTTGCGCTTCTTTGCCAGGAAGCGGATGTTTCATCCCTTTTACCAGCAAACTCAACACACTTAAATAATCCATATCAGCGTAAACCCACAAGTTTGATTTTGGTTTTGATGTATGACTGCGGAAGGTAATCATCTATGGCCTCCACCAGCTGAAACTGTTTCAACAGATGGGTATCTACGTTGATTAGCCATGCCATGGGCCGAAATCCCGAGTTCCCGTGGAAATAACCAAAAACCAAAAACTCCTGTTCATTTAACCATATCCCATCTTCAAACATTCCCGATGGCCCCATAAAAAGCAGGCGCTCCTTCATCCCATCTCTCCTATACCACGCCACTTCAGCATCAGGACTCAAATACGCTGTATCATCAGCTGCATGGGTGACTACCTTGTAACTATAGATATCAATGACCCCATCTCCCCCGGGATGGGGAAACTGGTAAGGAAAAAGAGGGTCATCCTTTAAAACAGGGTTCTTTTCCGGCATCTCCATGGAATCAATGGAATCTGTCATAGTCAGTTCGAAAAGAGAGCCATCTATAATATCCCCCACTTCCTTGCTCCAATGGTCTTGCCACTCTTTCTTTTGGCTCAACCCCTGGTCTATCTGCGCCCTATTCCGGTCTAACTCTTCCGCATCAACGGGGTAAATCCCTGATTCTTCGCCGGAGTTCTTCCCTTTATTGTCGCAGGCAGAAGTAAACAGAATTATAGAACCAAATAAGGTCAAGTAAAGGCATGTGGTAATTGGGCTCCTCATTGTAGTATGTTTTCAAAAGGTTAAGCTAATCCAGGGCACGCAAAAAACAAAAAAGGCCTGGATAAAATCCTGGCCTTTTCCTGCTCTCAAACCTATTAAACCTATTGTAGATATTCGTTTTATGAATACCTGCGAAAATTAGAAAATGTTTTCATATCCTCCAAACAATCGATTGCGAAAGATTTTCAAAATTTTATTCTCCCAATGATTTTAACTTATAAACCCTTAAAAATCAACGAAATTATATCTTAGTGGAACCGTAAAAAATCATAAAAATAATTCCTTTTATTTTCGAGTTTAATTCAATCCATCTCGTTTCCTGAAATGCCATCAATTCAAGTTGCCAATAAAATCCATACAGGCTTTATTACCTACATGGAGCTTTTCAATACCTACACCCGCTTGGCTCCTAAATATTTCAGCCAAAAAGCCTGGCACGCTACGCATATCAACAGCAGACAGCGTCTTCGACTGTATAAGGACCTGCTGTATCCCCTAGCTGAGGAATGTGTAAAACTCCTTGGAGACCATGCAGGTAATCCAACGAGTTGGAAAGCTATAAAATCCGAATATCAATTATTGATATCCGGCCGGCCGGATATGGAATTGGCGGAAACTTTTTTCAATTCTGTAATACGAAAGAGCTACCCCAAACTGGCAGTAGATGAAGAGTTGATGTTTGTCATGGAAGGGTTCGATTCCTGCAGGGTGAGAGAGACGGACAAATTACTGAGAACTTACCCATCCTTCCTTGGGCTGGAGAAAAACATACGGCAGATACTCGATGATTATGATTTTGGGGCTCCATTTATGGATAAAGAACAGGATATCAAATTTCTGGTTTCTAGTGTGAAAAAGGTAATCCTGACTAGATACCGTGTTGGGCCGGACACGAAAACCCAGCTTTTAAAACCTGTCTTCTACAGAAACAAAGCAGCCTATTTGATAGGAAGGACATTTTTGGGTCATAAATGGATGCCTTTTATTATTCCAGTGCTACATGGGGAAAAGGGTATTTTTGTGGACACCTTGATTTTCGATCCCAACCTGATGAGTAGCATGTTTAGCTTTACCAGATCTTATTTTATGGTAGAAGCAGAAATCCCCTCCCAGGTGGTGTCCTTTCTCAATTCTGTGATCCCCCATAAAAAAATCCATGAACTCTATAATGCCATAGGGTTTAACAAACATGGAAAAACCCTGTTTTACCGGGATTTTCTATATCATCTAGACACCAGTACTGATCAATTTGAAGTGGCTGCCGGGATCAAAGGCATGGTGATGACAGTTTTCACACTTCCTTCCCTGAACATTGTATTTAAACTGATTAAGGATCATTTTGAACCACCTAAAACCATGACCCGACAAGAAGTCAGGGAAAAGTATAAGTTGGTTTCTCTCCATGACCGAGTGGGCAGAATGGCAGATACCCATGAGTTTGAATACTTTAAAATCCCCATGGACAGAATCAGCCCTGACTTGATGACTGAACTACGGAGAACTACAAACTCGCTGTTAAAAAAAACAGATAAATACCTTATAATAAAACACTTGTACACAGAAAGAAGAATGGAGCCTTTAAATATATTCTTAGAGCACTGTAGTACGGAAGAAGGTATGCGGGCCACTGAGGATTATGGAAGAGCAATACTTCAGTTGGCACAGGCAAATATCTTCCCAGGGGATATGATGACCAAAAACTTCGGACTTACCCGTCAAAAAAGAGTCATCTTTTATGATTACGATGAAATTGAATTTTTGACTGATATGAACTTCAGGATAAAGCCAAAAGCAGAGACTTATGAGCAGATTTATGCATCGGAGCCGTGGTATCCCATCGCCAAAAACGATGTTTTCCCGGAGGACTTCAGACGCTGGATGATCGGACGCAAGGATCTCAAAGAGCATTTTCTTGAATATCATAAGGCTCTGTTTGACCCGTCCTATTGGCAAAGAATACAGCAAAGGATACTGGAGGGCGAATTGATCCACGCCTTTCCCTATCCAGATGAAATCCGTTTCCGGCCTGAGGAAAAGATTTAACCTAAAAAATCATAGGTGACGTGCAAAGCCAAGTGCATGAGATGCTGACTAAATCGGTGATATAGGGGTTTTCCCTTCCGATTTCCAACTAGTCAATAGAAAAAACAAGGTAATATTGTTAGGTTAAAATTTCTCCTCCACCCCAAGCCCAAAAAGCGCAAAATCATACTTTACAGGATCACTGGCATCAAATTCACGAAGCTTTTCCGTCAATTGCAGGGCAGTGAGCCAATCGGTCTGCTTTCTGGAAATCAACCCCAACTTTCGCCCTACCCGATCCACGTGCAAATCGCAGGGACAGATAAGCTGGGAAGGGGATATTTTCTTCCATAGACCAAAGTCCACCCCATTATCATCATTCCTGACCATCCACCGCAAGTACATATTGATTCGCTTGCAGGCTGCTTTTCGTGCAGGTGTGGCTATATGCTTGCGGGTGCGCAGCGGGGAATCTGGCAGGGAAAAGAACAACCCCTGAAAACTGACCAAGATCCTTTCCATAGCATTTAACTGTCCGCTTTGTCCCATCACAAAAGCTTCTTCCAAAGAATTGTGTTTTTTGTAAAACCAGCTTAAAAAATGGATAAAGTACAGGGTGTCTATATCATTGAATGTCCTATGTTTAAAATTAAGGAAGGGCTTCAGATCCTCTTCCTGATGATTCATCATAAAATCATGTGGTGAATCATCCATCATCTTGAACAATTCCAAGCATTTGTTGATAATCGTTTTGCGTTGCCCCCATGCCAAAATAGCTGCAAAAAACCCGGATATCTCTATGTCTTCTTTCTTAGAGAATCGATGGGGAATAGAGATAGGATCCTCCGCTATAAAATCGGGACGATTGTATTGTTCTACTTTCTGATCCAAAAATTCCTTGAGATTTTGCATCAAATGGCCACTTTTACTTCCCCGCCCTGCGTCCCATCAAACCATTTGAAAATGAGCATATTACCGGCCTTATCTGAAACATGCCAGTCAAAACATTTAATATTGGTAAGGGATCGGAGTGTATCCACATCCGGATCGTATAGGCAAATATCAAAATCCGGTAAATCTCTGGAATCGGTACTGTTCCATTTTTCGAGGATAAACCCTTCTTCCAAAACTCTTACTTTTTTCCCGAACACATAGTCGGAAAGCACGGAGGGCACTCCGTCTTTTCTTCGGAACTTGAATCCTGATGGCCCAAAAACGATTTGTTTAATCAATTTGGCTTCTAGTAACTCATTGGAATAAGGCAAATCCTCCCATTCGGATTCCTGTAATACAACTTTGTTCCCTTCCTGCCGAAGTCTATTCAAGAATCTGGACAACAAAGAAAAAACATAGGTGACCCCTATAAAGAGCAATCCAAAGCTAGCCAATATCGGATAGGAGACAATGAAGATCAGATTCCAGATAAAGCGGAAAATATGGTGGAAAACGAGTTGGACTTTGTTCATAGCTCTGATGCTAAATTAACTTGGGTATTTCGGAAACCAAAATCCCTTCTAAAAACCTAAAGCGTAATCCAAAGGTTCAAAACGAATAAAGACCGCCATTGCTGACGGTCTTCTACTATTGCTTTGATGATAATCCCGGCATCTTAATACATTACTTCCACAGGAAATCTGCCATTCACTGCTTTTAGTTGATCAAAAGCTGCCTGGGATAGCTTTATTATCAATTTGTTATTGTCCCCAGTCTCAGGAAGGGTTCCTACCACACGTGCAAATATAGTCACGTCATTTTCTTCGTTTTTCACACGCATCACAGTTCCTACTGGGGCTGTTCTATGAAGGACAAGATACTTTTTGTGTCCGCCGGTACCTTCTATCAATTCAGCCTGTCCAGTTTCCTTGATGTTTTTAAAGCCTCCGGAAGATTTGGAATCTGCAGGCTCCACCATCATTTCGTCAGCGCTTGACACCACTCTAGGGGTTCCTATCACAGGGACAGTTGACTCTTGCATGGCTCCTCTTCCTACTTTTAGTACTTGCCCTTGTTGTAGATTGTTTGAAGTGAGCGCGTTCCAGGTGATCAAATCTTCTACCCGGGCTGAATATTGGCTTGCAATAGAAAACAAGGTCTCCCCCACCTGTACGGTGTGGGATTTCCATTCCCCTAGTACCATCGGCTTGCTAGTTTCCACCGCTGCCTTTGGGGAAGTGGATTTTACCGTTTCTGATTTCGGAGCAGAAGCTATAGTTTCATTTTGTTTTGGAGCCGCTTCAGTTTTCTTCGCTGGTTTTTCTTTCGTTTTTGCCTCTGTTTTCTCGACATCCGTGGAAGCGGCAACAGTCACTGAAGGCTCCGTTTTTTTCTCTACCGTCACCGGTACTGCAGGCTCTATGATCAGAGACTGACCTACGCTAAGGTCGTTCCCTTTCAAACCGTTTTGCCGCATCACACTTTCCACCGAGACCCCATATTTCTTGGATATAGAGAAAAGCGTTTCACCCGGCACCACATTATGCAGCACTGACCCTGCAGGAAGCTCTGCCATGGAAATGAACGGCACTTTGATCGTCTGCCCTATTTTTAGCCCTTGTTTCAAAACCGGATTTGCCTCTATTATATCACTTACAGGGGACTTATATCGACGGGAGATGCCAAAAAGGGTTTCTTTGGGATCCACTTCATGTAAAATATAAGATTGGTCTCCGATACGCTGAACACCTACAGAGTCTATAGAATGCAAGCCTGAGGCCATTGAAAATGAAGAAAGAAACGAGGAAATAAGAAGAAACGACCAGAAGAACTGTGATCTATTGTCCATAGGGATGTGCTGAGTTGGGATAAACGAAATAGAAATACAAGATTAATTTCCAAAGATTAGAGGCGCAAGAATTATGCTAGAAAAGAAATGTCACCTCCCTTAAATATGCTATGTCCGCAAAGATCGTAGAATAGTCCAGGAATCAGAATTGGGTGGATAGAAATACCGCATCAATAAAGAAAACAACCACTTTTTGATGGTATTTCGTATCTTTTATCATTCGTATATGAAATCACAAAATGAAAACCTCTATTAATCTATTACTGCTCTTTCTCTTATTCTTTTCTCAACTGGTTCTGGCCCAAACGGATATCGGGAGTGACAAGAAAGTATTTACCTTCAAAATCGATGAAGACATAGATCCTGCCATGACTAGACGGGTGAAACTGGCGCTGGAGAAAGCTGAAGAATCAAAGGCTGATCTGATCATAATAGAGATGGATACCTATGGTGGAGCCGTGAACGACGCTGATGAAATCCGAACCATGATCCTCAATTCCAAGAGACCTGTATATGTGTTTATCAATAAGGACGCCGCCTCTGCAGGAGCCCTCATCTCTATAGCGACTGACAGTATCTATATGGCTCCGGGATCCAGTATAGGGGCGGCCACTGTGGTCAATGGAGCAGATGGTGCAGCTGCCCCTGACAAATACCAGTCCTACATGCGTTCGATGATGAGAAGCACAGCAGAGGCCAAAGGTCGGAACCCTAGAATAGCAGAGGCTATGGTGGATGAAAGAATTGAGATTGAGGGCGTTTCGGAAGAGGGATCGGTTATTACTTTCTCGGTGGCCGAGGCAATAACACACGGGTTTTGTGAAGGACAATATTCATCTATTGAAGCAATTCTTGATGCTCAAGATCTGGCTGATTCGGAGTTAATTGTTTATACTCCTCCCCAAACGGAGCAGATTATTGCTTTTTTCTTAAACCCTGCCGTCAGCGGATTCCTGATTCTGATAATTATTGGGGGCTTATACTTCGAGTTACAGACTCCAGGAGTGGGCTTTCCAATTCTCGCTTCAGTAGTAGCGGTCATGTTGTATTTCATACCATATTATCTCAATGGACTTGCCGAAAACTGGGAAATTCTGGTTTTCCTGATAGGTGTGATCCTTTTGGCAGTAGAACTCTTTGTTGTTCCGGGATTTGGGATTTTCGGTATACTTGGCATCATCGGCATACTGACGGGACTGGTTTTGGGCATGGTCCCTAATCAGAATTTCAACTTTGATTTCGTACCGGCAGGCGACTTGTTCACTGCTTTATTGACAGTGACCCTAGCATCAATCGTGTCAGTGGGTCTTGTTTTTTGGCTCACACCCAAAGTAAATGAATGGGGAGCCTTCAAAACGATTTCACTTGCCAGTACCCAGCAAAGGAGTGAGGGTTACACCTCCTCTTTTTATGCGGATACGCTTAAAGGAAAAACCGGAGTGGTTCATTCCAGGCTTCGTCCCAGTGGAAAAATAGAAATAGAAGGAGAGATCTATGATGCTTATTCACGAGGGGATTTTATAGATCAAGGAGAAAAAATCATCGTCATATCTACCGAAGGAACCTCTCTAAAAGTTAAAAAATGGGAGGGTTAAGAGAATTTGGTAAGTTTGCGGCATGAATTCTACACAGACGATATACGAGCTTATCGGCGAAGAAAAAATCCGACAACTAAGTAAAGTCTTCTATCAAGAAATCGCAAAAAATGAAGTGTTAAGAAGATTATATCCTAAAGATTTGCAACCTGCGGAAGAGCGTTTGTATTTATTTTTGCTGCAGGTATTCGGGGGGCCGGGAATATATTCTGAGCAAAGGGGGCATCCAAGGCTAAGAATGCGGCATGCCAAATGGAAAATCGATTCATCCATGCGTGACCACTGGATGAATGCTATGCTTGTGGCGTTAGACCATTTGAGTATTGACCCCACTATAAGGGAAGCAATGATGAGCTATTTTGTCAAAGCAGCCAATCACATGATCAACCATGCGTAATCTCGCCGCAAGACTGTATTCCATCTATGCAGCTGTAATTTTTGCGATTAGCTTTTTACTTATATTTCCATTTATCCTGATCTGTATTTGGGTGCCAGGCTGGAAAAAGTATGGCAGGAAAATCAACCGTTATTGGGCAAGAGGATTCTTCACCTGTATCTTCCTACCGGTTAAAATCGAAAAATCCGATGAACTTGACCCAGGAAAACCTTATATATATCTGGCTAACCACTTTAGCTACTTAGACATCCCTATGATGGGATTTATTTCTGGGGATGTACTCTTTGTAGGAAAAGCTTCCATCCGTAAGGCTCCGCTGTTCGGGTACTATTTCAAAAATCTGCATATAGCCGTGGACAGAGAACGGCTGAAAAGCCGTGCAGAAACTATGAAGCGAACTGATGAAGCACTGGAATCCGGTAGCAGTATTATTATTTTCCCAGAAGGCGGGATATTCACCCAAAACCCTCCTGAGATGATTCCATTTAAAAACGGGGCATTTCGGATGGCCAAAGAAAAACAAATCCCAATTATCCCTGTCACTTTATCCTATAATCATCTAATTTTACCCGATGACGGGAAGCTCCTACTTCGCTGGAGAAGGGCTAAAATGGTACTTCACCAGCCTTTATTTCCCGAAAATTTTAAGTCAGAAAAGGTATTGAAAGAAAAGTGCTATCGAGTTATCCAGGATCAACTTTTGCTAGACAACCCACCCTCTTCATACCAAGCATGATTAGTGAAATCATTACGGAAGATAATTTTGAAAAGCTAGGCTTCATATACATTGCTCCACCCCTATTCAAAAAAAATAAAATACAATCAAATGAAAATAGATACCAATACGATTAAGAAAATCGCTCATCTTGCCCGCTTAGAGTTCGATGAAAGAGGTACTGAAAAAATGTCGAGAGACATGAGCCAGATTTTGGACTGGGTAGAGCAGTTAAATGAAATTGACACCGAAAACGTGGCTCCATTGACCACAATGTCTTCGGAGATCAATGATATGCGGGAGGACAAGATCGGCCATCAGTTGGATCATGAATCAGGATTGAAAAATGCGCCTAAGCGGGATGCAGACTATTTCCGGGTTCCGAAGGTTTTAGAATAACCTATTTTCTTGAAAGATACCTTGAACACTTCCAGATTATTTAAGACTCTCGCCTCCCTTTTTATATTTGTAGGTGGGATTCTTGCGCTTTATTACCTGATTATCGACCCCCAGCCTTATAAAAACATCCAAGCGGGCGCATTTTTGGACACCATTGCCATTCCTTTCGATTGGGCTCAGATTGGGCCTATTTCCTTTCCTATAAAAGTGGATAATTACCTGATATTTCAGGAATTCAAAACTCTAGCACCTAAAACATATGTAAACGAATCGTATATCTATGCAGGCATCGTATGGTTGGGGGTTATAACAACCTTGACCTTACTGACAGCATTCAAGAAAACCTATTTTATCCTAGGAGGAATTTTTTGGATAGTATTGCTTACACTCAGTGATTTCAACGGCTTAAATATCGGAGGACAAAGTGCAAATTATCCTCTGATCATATTGCTTGGGGCTACGCTGATCCCCATGGTTTGTTTCCATCTCTGGGGGCAGGGCGCGCATCTTATCCTCAAGTGGCTGGTGATCGGTGCGGCAACTTTTACTTCATTGGTTTTCCTGATTCTTCTGAGCCCCGTGCCGAAACCATCGATCTACTTAGCTGAACATAGTCTGATGCCAGGCTTTGGTCTTGTGTTAGCCTGGGTATTTTGGAATGGGCATAGCATCCTGTCAGGAACTTATATACTGCTTGCCAGGGCAAACCGTCATTTAAACCTGAACATTTCCTTACAGATCAGCTTGATTACGCTGATCTATTTAGGCACACTTTTTTCGATCCTTCTGGCACTTCAGGGAGAACTTCCTTTTCCTATGTTCTCACCACTTTACCTTCTTATCCCTATTGGATTATTAGGTTACCTTTCTATAAGTGAAAAAGTAAGGCAAAGTGATCAACTCGCATCAAGTCCTGCTGTCATCAAAGCCCTTCATCTACTTGGATTTGGACTTGTATTGTGGCTAGTATGGAAACTCAAACTGTCCGGAAACCAGCCGGCAGAAGAACTTTTCAAACACTTACTAACCTATTCCCAGCTAGGTTTTTCGCTGTTCTTCTTTATTTACTTGATGGCTAACTTCATGTCAGTCATGAATTCAGGTAAAGCAATTGACAAAATCCTGTACAAGCCTTATTCTCTTGTCTATTACCACGTTAGGATAGGCGGTTTAATTGTAATTCTAGTAATTGCCACCTATACTGACGGTATAGTGGGCGTACAGGCAAATGCCATGACAAGTAATATTCTAGCTGAATATTATTATAAAACAGAGAAGAAACTTGAAGCCAGTATTCTATATGAAAATGCCTGGAAGCGTTACCGTAAAAACCCAAAGGCAAAGTTTGCCACCGCCCAATTACTGCTAGACCTGAAGCAGCCCACCTTGGCAAAGGAACACCTTGAAGAAAGTTTCACTGATGCCCCCCAAGTAGATAACATACTACTGCTTGCAGAAAGATTGCACCAGGAGAACAAGGTGTTTGAGTCTATTTACTATTTGGAAAAGGGACTTGAAATATTTCCTGGGGATAAATATCTCGTTAATAACTTAAGTTTACTCTACACCAAAATCAATAAATCCGCAGAGGCATTGACTTTATTAAATGAGTCTGATATCAACCATCCTGTATTGGGCTCTAACTTAATCGCTTTAAAAACAAAATTGGGCCTACCTGAAGAAACAAAAGAGCTATCCAGCAACCTAATCTCCCAACTCAATGAGCTGGCAACGGTAAATTCCCTTGCGAACATCCCTCCTGCTGAACTTACCCAGTCAATCAAAAAGCAGCTGGAGTCTGAAGATTCACCCATGTTGCTCAATGCGGGTTGGAGGAATTTGCTTTCACAGATCAATAGAGAAGATCCAAGAGATGATTTGGCAACCTTGGATAGTTTAGGGCAACTACCTGAAATGACTCCCTACGTAATGTCACTGCAGGAAACTGCCGTAATCCGGAGCCTCGGAGCAGGACGTGTGAGGGAGGCAGTCAAGAATCTGAACGGTCTGGCCTTTAGAAATCCCAATGATGCGGCATATTATCTTCAGCTCTCAGGAAGTATCCTGGCTAAGGAGATGGATTTTCGGAAAGCAGCCCTAGAATTTATAGCAGCTGAAGAAAGAGGATTTCAAGGCTTTGACACCCATCATTGGAGTATTTTTGGGCTGGCGGGGATGCCGCAAAAGTCAGTGGAAATCCAAGAAAAATATAACGTGTCCTTGCCTGGGTTCATCAATGATGAAGATACGGCAATTGCCCAATTCCTCTCATTAATCAGCCGCTTTCACCAGCAATCCTCCAAAAATCTACTGTCCCAATGGCGTTCATTTCCTGAAAATGCATTGAAAACGGACATCGCAATTCGTCTTATCGTTTATAAGGCCCATGGGCTTAGCGGTTCGGAATTGAAAGAATTGGAAAAATTTATCAATAATAAAATCGGTGGGCAGGAACAACTCAGCAACTTCATAAATAATCCTGACCTCAGCAATGAGGAGTCTGTAAATTCTTTGGTCTCTTGGTTAAAGGCAAGTAGAGAACTGACTGCGAACCCATACCTTAGCCCTCTAATAATAAGCGAGTTAGAAACAATAAGTGATCCTTTGGATCAATATGAGATCTTAAATTCGGCTACAGAGTTTAATCAAGACCCCACCTTATGGGTGAAGAAAATCAAAGCGGCAAAAGAGAGCGGGCTGGACAAGTATGCGAACGAAGCCGAGGAAATCTTAAGGCAATGGGTGAGTGAAGAAGAACTTGAAACCCTGAAGAACTTGAACTATTGATCTCTATTAACGTTTTTTGTGAAGGTAGAGATACAATTTCTGACCCTTATCTGTAAATTTAGCAAAACCCCCAGCCAAGATGAAAATTATAGAAACCCACGAAATCAATAAAACCTACAAAATGGGTTCGGAAGTGATCCAAGCACTCAAGTCCGTTTCTATTACTGTTGACAAAGGTGAATATGTAGCTTTCATGGGGCCGTCCGGTTCTGGAAAATCCACATTGATGAACATCATAGGTTGCTTGGACACCCCTACCTCAGGCAGCTATGTGCTGAACAACAAGGATGTTTCGGATATGACTGAAAATGAATTGGCAGAGATCAGGAATAAAGAAATCGGATTTGTATTTCAGACCTTTAATCTTCTTCCCAGAGCAAGTTGCCTGGAAAATGTAGCCCTTCCGTTAGTATATGCAGGTATGAGTAAGTCAGATCGGGAAGAGATTGCTTTTCAGGCACTGACAAATGTGGGGCTGGGCGAAAGGACAAAACACCGCCCAAATGAGCTTTCAGGCGGTCAGCGCCAGCGTGTAGCAATAGCGAGGGCGTTGGTGAACAATCCCAGCATAATCCTAGCTGATGAACCTACCGGAAACCTGGACTCGAAAACCTCCTACGACATCATGGAACTATTCCATGAACTGCACTCCAAAGGCAACACCATCATTATGGTTACCCATGAGGATGATATAGCCCATTATGCCCACCGTATCGTAAGGTTGCGCGATGGTCTGGTAGAAACTGACACTACCAACCCAAATCCTACGCGAGGAATTGCAATGCATGTCTAATCACACCTTATAAATTCAAATAGATTCTTATTTTTGCCCTAGGAGAATCAGGGAAAGGAGATGAAAATCTATACAAAAACAGGTGATGAAGGGCAAACTTCGCTTTTAGGGGGAACCCGGGTGCCAAAATTCGACGTGCGAATAGACGCATATGGCACTGTGGACGAGCTAAATTCTTATATCGGACTGCTTAGGGATCAGGAAGTCAACTGGATGAGGGTAGAGACCCTTAATGAAATACAGGATAGGCTTTTTACAATTGGGGCAGATTTGGCCACAGATCCTAGCAAGGGAAATGTGAAAAAACCGGATTTGTTGGAATCTGACATTGAAATGCTGGAAAAGCAAATCGATGAAATGGAAAAAACCCTTGCCCCGCTCACTGCTTTTATTCTTCCTGGAGGCCATACTTCTGTATCGTATGGCCACATCGCGAGAACAGTTTGCAGAAGATGTGAAAGGATAGTGACCGAACTTGCCGCTATGGAAGAAGTCTCCCATTTGGTCCTTCAATATCTCAACAGGCTTTCAGACTACCTATTTGTGTTGTGTAGAAAAATGGCCCAAGAACTCAATGTAAATGAAGTAATCTGGAAACCCAGAAAATAATTATTAGCTACCTTTGCTCAGCCAGATTAAAGGCAATACAAATGAAGACACAACTTGCCCTACCGATAACTAAAGTTCAGAACTCTAGAATAGCGGAAACAGACTTTTCCAATTTAGTATTTGGACGCACCATCAGCGACCACATGTTTGTGGCCGATTACAAAAACGGTGAATGGTGTGATGCTAGGATTGTCCCTTATGCATCTCTAAATCTCAATCCTGCCAATGCAACGTTACACTATGGGCAGTCAATTTTTGAAGGATTAAAAGCCTATAGAAACGAGGAAGGTAAAATATTGATCTTCCGGGCGGACGCTAACTGGCGCCGATTAAATGAGTCAGCTGAGCGTATGTGTATGCCTGAGCTTCCTGAGGAGATTTTCATGGAAGGGCTGACACAACTGATCGATCTGGACAGAAATTGGGTGCCTACCGCTAAAGGAGCTTCTTTGTACATTAGGCCTTTTATGTTTGCAACGGATGATTACATAGGAGTAAAGCCTTCAGACACCTACACCTTTATCATCCTCACCTGTCCTGTAGGCAACTACTATAATAAGCCAGTCAGTGTAAAAGTAGAAACAACATTCACGAGAGCTACTGAAGGGGGGACTGGAGCTGCCAAAACAGCGGGAAACTATGCCGCTTCTCTCTACCCTGCACGACAGGCACAGAAGGCCGGCTACGATCAACTTCTGTGGACAGACGGCAAATCCCACAGCAAGATTGAAGAAAGCGGCACGATGAACATCATGTTTAAAATCAATGGAAAACTGATCACCGCTCCCACCCATACAGGCACAATCCTAAAAGGCATCACCAGGGACTCGGTAATCCAATTAGCCAAAGACTGGAACGAGCCATTAGAAGAGCGGTTTCTTACCGTCTCTGAACTGGAAACCGCACTGCAAGAAGGGACATTTGAAGAGGCCTTCGGGACGGGCACTGCAGCTACGATTGCGCATGTACAGCGTATTAACGTAAATGGAAAGGATTATGACCTCCCACAAAAACCAACAGATGCATTTTCACATCGGGTATTGGCAGAATTGGATGGCATCAAATACGGGTTGGTTCAGGATCCTCATAAGTGGATCCTCAGCGTGTAAAAATCACCTATTTAGTCTGCCTATTTTGCATAGGCAGACTTTTTTTATTCTGCGGGGACAGCATTCTTTACGCTAAGGATTTTCAGTTTTTTCAGTCCGCCTGGAAGTGTCCATTCTATTTCCATCCCCTCTTGAAAACCAATAAGCGCAACTCCTAGGGGAGAAAGTATGGAAAGCTTCTTATCCGCCAGGTTACCGTTCTTTGGCAAGGTCAACTGAAAGCTCAGCAGTTTTCCTGAAGCTACATCCTGTACCTCAAAGTACGAATTAACACGAATTACCTGAGCTTCAATCTTTGAATCCGGGACTTTTTTTGCTTTTTCTATTTCTTTTGCAAGCATAGAAATCTCCTTGGTAACCAAATGAGATGGAGTATTGACGATCAGTTCTTTAATGGTATTATAGTCGGTTTTTGTGAGTGTTGGTTTCATGATTATTAGAAATTAATTAGTAATTCCGGGCAAATAATGTCCGGATGAAGAAACAGTAAGAAATCTGGAAAAATTGCCCTACTTACGTAATACTGGAAATCACTGAGGGCTACTGAACAAAGGCTTTATTCTTTTGACAAAGCGCACAAATATCCGGTCTTACAGCTGTTCCTGTAGGACAATAATGACGCTGGATATGAGATTTGCTTAGAATCAACTGTATGAGAAGCTTAAAAGTAACCGTATAACAACAAGTCAACGTACTCCCACAATTTATGTTTAGCTATTGGCTTCAAAATCCCAAAATAATCATGTGTGAATGAATACAAGTAGGTAAACTAGAAGCCGAATTGAAATCGGACAATTGCGATATACCCCTATATGCCCCTTGTGAACCACAATTGGATGTCATCCAATTTTTCAGCAAGCCCTCTCTATTGGTAAGATGACGCTAATGATCTTTTAGTGGTAATTATCTTCATTTCTGAACATGGGCCATCATTTCACGTTTTTTCAACATATTTAACATCCGAACCCATGATTACGTCCAACTTTACTTTTATTTAGAATAATGAAAATCCTCTCAGTCCTTTTTCTGCTTTTGATAGCTTCCATTTCCTCTTACGCCCAAGGAACAGACTTTGTACTTTTAAAAAGAGGTGCAAAACAAAAATCCCAAATCCGCTATTACCCAGGAGAGGAAATAACATACAAAAGCACCAAAATTGATTATTTTGTCACAGATGTCATCCAGAGTATTGACCAAAATTACATATACCTAAGGGAAAACATTCTTTCTCCTGAAAGCATTACTGAGCTCGATGTGAGGAATAAAGACCGAAGAAACGGCACACTGAGAGCATTGAATGTGTTGACGCTGAGTGCTGGCGTTATACTGATAGGCGCAGAATCCATCAACAGTATCTACCAAGGCAATGAATTCTCGATAGACAGTGGTGTGGGACTGGCTTCAGGGATCTTATTGGGAGCAGGAGTGGCCATGCTGCCCATTCGCTACAAAACATTCAAAAATTCAGGTCGCAATAAAATCCAACTTATACAAATGAGGATGGATTAATAAAAGAATACTGGTATAAACAGATATTTTTTCGGACTTTTGCAGCCTAAATTTTAACCTAGACAGATGACTTCAGAACAACTGAAAGACTTGAAAGCCCGCACATCGGCTTTGAGGAGGTATCTTTGACTACGATCGTAAGATTGCCGAAATAGAAGACTTAGAGGCCGTATCAGCCCAACCGGACTTTTGGAATAATCCAGAGGAAGCGGAGAAAAGCATGAAGCAGATTCAAGCCCGGAAAGCTTGGACCAGTGCATTTGAATCACTCAATAAAATCATCGAGGATCTCGATGTTTTGTTTGAGTTCTACAACGCAGACGAGGTTTCTGAAGAAGAGATCAAAGCTGAGTACATCAAAGCGGAAGCAGAGGTGCAGGAGTTGGAACTCAAAAAAATGCTTTCTTCAGAAGAGGATCAGCTGAATGCTGTACTGGAGATCAATCCCGGGGCAGGTGGCACAGAAAGTAATGACTGGGCTTCTATACTCATGCGAATGTACATCATGTGGGGTGAGAAGAACGGCTACAAAGTGAGAGAGGTGGATATGCAGCCCGGGGAGGTCGCGGGTATCAAGTCCTGTACACTGGAATTTGAAGGCCCCCTAGCCTATGGATTTCTAAAATCCGAAACTGGTGTCCATAGATTGGTGCGCATATCTCCTTTTGACTCAGGAGGAAGAAGGCACACTTCTTTTGCTTCTGTATATGCGTATCCCGAAGTGGACGATTCGATTGAAATCGAAATCAACCCTGCTGATGTGGAATTGCATACATCCAGATCCGGAGGAGCAGGTGGTCAGAACGTAAACAAGGTAGAAACCAAAGTTCAGCTGACCCACAAACCTACGGGAATCGTGGTGGTTTGTCAGATCGAACGCTCTCAGCTGGCCAATAGGGAAAAAGCCATGCAAATGCTGAAATCCCGCCTATTCCAACTGGAATTGGAAAAGAGGAACGCGGAAATAGCAAAGATCGAATCCTCTAAGATGAGAGTGGATTTCGGTTCACAAATCCGTAACTATGTACTTCACCCATACAAATTGGTGAAAGACAACCGCACCGGATATGAGACCTCAGACACCCAGCATGTACTGGATGGAGGTCTGAACGAGTTTATGAAAGCATTCCTGCTGGCGCAAAGCGAAGAGCAAGCCAGCAAAGATTAATCAAATTCAGTTTTCAGTGATCTGAGGACAGTGTACTCATTGTATTATACAACTATCTCCGTTAGGCACTGCTGATCCAACTAGTTGCTAGGCCAGGATTTAATTCTGGCCTTTAATTTTTTCCGTTTACAGCATTATCACGTGCATCTTGTATTTCCGAAGGGATCATGTACCTGATAGCAACGGAGGGTGTAGAAATCGATGATAAAACGGCAGCCCTGAAGCGACAGTCCTTATGAGCTAAATGATGCCGGGAGAAGTGAACTTGTTCGTCTGTCCCATTTCAACAAAACATCTCAGAATCTCTTGGTTCTTGACTCTTACTTCTGCCTGCTTATGTCTTACTACTGAATTCTTGCTTCTCATCCCTTCTTTTTTCTTATTTTCGCAACTCTCATGCGAATCCTCCCCTCCTTTTTCACCCTAGATTTCAGCCTACTTTGTTTGAGTTCCTTTTTGTTTTTTTCTTCATTCAATATGATCATCCCAGAGCTTCCAGAATATCTGACATCTTTGGGAGGAGAGGATTACAAAGGGTTCATTATTGCATTATTTACGCTTTCAGCTGGCCTATCCAGACCATTTAGCGGCAAGCTGGCTGATAGAATCGGTAGAATACCAGTAATGATGATTGGGGCCAGTGTTTGCTTTGTTGTAGGCTTGCTCTACCCTTTGCTCAGTTTCGTGAGCGGTTTCCTGTTTTTGAGATTTGCCCATGGTTTTTCTACCGGTTTCACTCCTACTGGTGCCTCAGCTTATGTCGCTGATATTGTCCCATATCAGAAGCGTGGGGAAGCCATGGGATTATTCTCGCTCTTTGGCTCTATGGGGATGGCAGCCGGTCCTGCGATTGGTGGATGGCTGGCTACTATGCTCACTATAGAAACTGTATTTTACGTATCAGCATGTACTGCGATTTTTTCCATCCTGATTCTTCTAAAATTGAAGGAGACCCTTCCTTCCAAAGAAAAAATCTCCTGGAAAATGCTAAGATTGAAAAAGGAGGAAATCATTGAAAAAAGAGTACTCATCCCCTCTGGGATATTATTTCTTTGCTGTTTTTCTTTTGGAGTAGTATTGACAATAATTCCCGATTTCTCCGTTCACCTGGGAGTGGAAAACAAGGGATTGTTTTTCGGTGTGTTTACGCTATCATCTCTAGGAATTAGACTTTTGGCAGGAAAGACCTCGGATAGATACGGCAGAATTCCAGTGATGCGGGCTGCCAGTATAACATTGGTCTGCGCAATGGTTTTGGTCGCCTTGGCTGAAACCAAATTCGCTCTGTTAGGCTCAGGAGTACTCTTTGGCTGTGCTGTAGGAATGTATAGCCCTACCAGTGCAGCATGGGTAGTGGATTTGGCCGTTGACCGTTTCCGAGGGAGAGCGCTGGCCACAATGTACATTTTCTTGGAAGCAGGAATAGGTATAGGAGCGTTGGTTTCAGGGTTTATGTTCGCCAATAGTGCGGAAAATTTCCGCTTGGTATTCCTTACCAGCGCAGGCATCGCCGCTATAGCTTTTATACTATTACTCATGATCAAAAGCCCAAATCAACTCCATTCAGAAACTTAATTGCCCCAAGGCTTATTCATCCTTGGTACAGAAAAAATTTCCTTCTGCCGACCATTATAATAAATTACTTTTTCACCATCAAATAGAGCCCCTTCTTCCAGCATAATTCTTACGTCCTTATTCCATTCAGGCACAAAAACCACAGTATTCAATTCTATCGCATAACCCGTATTGGCATGAAGTGCAAAATCACCCGCTCCTGGGGTGTCTCCCTGATTATCCCACATACCAATAGTAGGCCCTGCCGAATGCCCATAGTACCCAAGTGGATGAGTATAGATACTGCCTCGGATTCCCTGTGTATCCATAGCTTTCCTGGTAGCCCGAAGAATTTCATTTCCTGTTTTTCCTTCGACAAAATTGGAAGTTAGGATATCCTGAAGTTTATTGCCTTGGTAAAATGCTTTCTGCAAATAATCAGGGACATCAGTTTCTCCGGCCTTGAGCACATAAGCCATCTGTTGTGTATCTGTATTTAGCCTTAAATAGGTGATCCCAAAATCCATATGAAGCAGATCTCCTGGCATAATCACCGTGTCAGGAGCTTTATTTGCAAAATTCATCTCATGCTCAGTATTTGCGGGATCGGCCCGCTGAATATCCACAGAAGGATGAAACCAGGTATCCAACTTCAGTTCCTTGATTTTCTCTCTATACCACCATACCACGTCCTCCGTCGTAGTTACTCCAGGTGTAATCACGGCCTCAGACAGCCCCTCTGCGATAATCGAATGGGCGATTTCCTGGATATGTCTGTAAGTTGCCATTTCAGGCTCAGTCCTGGTTTCTAACCAGCGTACCGCCAGAGTTTGGGCCGAAACAATCTTTGTATGAAGGCCAGCGGGCAGATATTCTAAGAAGAGCTGGTGCTCAGTAGAAGTCAGACCATCCGCATGCCCATAATCCTCAGCATAGTTTAATCCTATTTTTTTGGGGTTTTTAGAGGCAATTAGTTCCACCAAAGCCTCCCATTGATCGGGTTGGCTTTCCGGATCCCAAGCTCTCTTAAAAGATCTCCCCACATCATATCTGGCAACAGCATAAGTTTCCACTGGAGCATTTTCGGAAGGTTGATATATGACGAGAATAGTCATTCTTCTAGCAGCCATCCATGTAGCCGGAAGCATGGTCTGGATCACAGGATCTTCATTATATTCCCGGGAAACCACCACCCACATATCAATTCCCGATTCTGTCATAAGTTCTGGAAGGAGGTTTTGGATACGGTATTCAAGCCAGCCATCTATAACTGCCGCCTGCTCCCGCTGAGTCAATACTGCAAGATCTTGTGCCAGACTGACATGGGTAGCAAGAGAAATAAATAAAACGGAAAGTAGCCTATTGATCATATTCAGATGGATTTCTCTTGAATATATAATAAAATCACTAACCCATAAACATCGCCAATAGAAATGCTTACACGGACACCACAGGCTTATTAGCAGAAATCATCCTGTTACTTAGTTTATAAAATCTATAAAACAGCACCACTGCTGTCACACTCAATCCAAGCAACAAGCCATACCAGATACCTTTTTCAGCCATATCGAGTTGAAAAGCCAAGAAGTATCCAAGAGGGAGACCAATCACCCAATAAGCGACCAGGGTGATCAAGGTGGGGAACTTCACATCCTCCAACCCACGTAGCACCCCCAGACCAGCGACCTGAATACCATCCGATAGCTGGAACATCCCCGCAATAATGAGCAAAGAAGCAGATAAAGCCACAACTTCTTCATTATCTATATAGAGTGTTGGCAGATAAGATCTCATCAAAATAAAGATCAAACCAGTAATGGACATAAATACCAGAGTCATCCCAAAGACCACCATCCCAGCTTCACGCATTGTTTTAAAATCACCTCTGCCGATCTGGTTACTTACCCGTATCATTCCTGCAGTGCTCAATCCAGAAACCATCATATAACTTACAGAAGCCAGGTTAATTGCTATCTGGTGCGCTGCAAGGGCATTGACACCTATCCAACCCATCATGATGGCCGCGGCACTAAAAGCACTTACTTCAAAAATGTATTGGAACCCGGTTGGTATCCCTATTTTCAATATTTTATCCAAAAGTAAAAGCCTCAGTTTCCCTATTCCCAACTTAAGGTCAAAGACACTATATCTGGCAGATTTCATCACGTAAAACCCCATCATCACAGGCATCATCACCCGTGATATCAAGGTAGCCAGGCCAGCTCCATTCAGCCCCATTGCCGGGGCGCCAAGATTTCCGTAGATCAATACCCAGTTCAGAAAAACATTCACCAAGTTGCAGATAACGGTGACATACATTGCCTGTTTAGTCTGCGATACCCCTTCTGCAAGTTGCTTGAAAGACTGGAATATCATAAAAGGCAAAAGAGATGAGGTAATGATAAAAAGGTAGGGTATAGTAAGATCCACCACCTCCTCAGGCTGATCCAGGAAATGTAAACCTTGGGACAATCCTACGATCACCGCAGTCAAAAGAACTGCCGTGGCTATATTGATCCACAATCCATGCTGAAAAAGATGGCCTATACGTTTATGTTTCCCTTTCCCATCCGCAATAGAGACCAACGGTGTAATCCCCATAGATACTCCCATCCCAAACATCAGGATCACGAAAAATATACTGTTTCCCAAGGAAGCGGCCGCCAAAGGGACAGCACCTAAGCGGCCAACCATCATACTATCTGCCACACCCACCAATACCTGTCCAAGCTGACTCAAAACCACCGGGAACGCCAGATTGAAGGTGATACTAAAATGATCTTTGATCGTCATGTCACAATTTTAAAATCCTTGCGGCTTTGAGAATCCCCGCTAAACTGATTGCATCTGTTATTTCCCCATTCATTACCATTTCCAAAGCTTCCGCAAAAGGCAATTTTCTTATTTTAAGAACTTCAGTTTCATCGAATTCGGGTTCACCCTGGGAGAGTTCTTCTGCCAGATACACAAAACCAACTTCATCTGTCACTGAATTTGATGTGTGTATGGTCATGATTTCAGTCCATTTACCGGCTGTGAGGCCCGTTTCCTCTTTCAGCTCACGTTTTGCGCTTTCCAGTTTATCCTCTTCCAAGAGTCCGCCCCCCATGGGGATTTCCCAAGCGTATTGATCCAAGGTATAACGGTATTGTCCTATCAGCCAAGTATTCAAGTCCTGGTCGATGGGAATAATCCCCATTGCCCTATTCTTGAAATGCACCTTTCCGTACACCCCATCGTTACCGGCGGGATTGATGACCTCGTGATGTTCCACTTCAATCCAGGGGTTTTCATAAACCGGATTAATCTTCTTTGTAGTCCAGGGGTTTAGTTCCATTTTCTCAAAAAAAAAGGGTGACTTTCGCCACCCTGTAATACTGATTTAATTTTATTAAGCCGGGATTGGCATTACTTTAGAATCTTTAAAAGTAGAAAGAATCACCATGGATTGCATGGAATCTACTTCTTTGATTTCAGATACTTTCTCCAGCATCAAGTTTTGATAAGAAGTAATATCTTTTGCGATAATTTTCAGGATAAAGTCACCAGTCCCGGTAATATGATGACACTCAATGACTTCAGGTATAATATTGATTTCCCGCATAAAAGCGTCAATATTCCCTTTGTTGTGGCCTATAAGACTGACCAGCACAAATGTACTGACACCTAAACCGATCTTTTCAGGATCCAGTTTAGCATGATAACTCTTGATGATTCCCGATTGCTCCAATTTTTTCACACGCTCCAAAGTAGGGGCTGGAGAAAGCCCAATATCTTTTGACAATTGGGCATTTGTGATTTTGGCATTAGCCTGAAGTATTTCTAGAATCTTCCTGTCGATTTTATCGAATTTTATTCTTAAGCTATGATCCATGATCTCTTGCATTTACAAAATTTTATATGGTGCAAAGTTAATATATTTGATGATTGTTTTTAACCTTTCATCAAAATTTTAGAGAGGAATTTCGAAATTTTATTAATAATTCTAAGCCTTTGGACAAACAATCCTTACAAAATCCTGTGTCGGTTAGATGAAATTCAAATTTTCTCCTGTTATGTAGATGATACAACGTGACATTCTAAATTAAAGTTTATTCTTTTTGATAAATTCTCTGGCTTCTTGATGGGCGGGGTGCTTGCGCTTCGCATACTTCTTTACCTCCTTGAAGTATTTTTTGGCCAAAGACTTGTCTTTCTCAGCGGCTGCCATTTTTCCCAATTGAAGCAAAGCATGTAAATAATAGCCACTTTCCTGTGATTCTGACTCCTCACCATAGGAAAGCGTCTTCAGGTAATATTTTTTTGCCTCACCCATTTCCCCCATACGCTCACTATATTGGGCAATATAAAATGCGGCATACCGTCCACTATTGGATTCATATCCTGGCATTTTCTCCTCTATGCGAGCAAGTATTTCTTTTGATTCTTGGACAGATTCAGGCCATCTTCCCACAGCATAGAGATGACGGGCATAAGATCTATGGAAGTAAGGGTTGTTTGGGAATTTTGAATGCAGATATCCCGAAATCTGCAAAGCCTTAAATGGTTCCTTTTCTTCAGAAGCATATAACCTGAACAAAAAATACTGAGCCTCCACCCGGGTATAAAACGCATTATTTGCTACTTGTTCTAGCTGCTGAAGCCCTAATTGTTTATTTCCTTTTGGAAACAATGCCATAACCGGTCTCAGAAGAGGGTAATTTTCCGGTATCCATTCAGAGAAATAATTGAATAATGCATCGCCCAATAGCAGTTCCGGGTTAAACTCCTCTTCCCCCCTACTCAGCTCCATGTATTTCAAGGCGTTCCTTCCAGCCCATGCAGCTTTGGTCCAACTTTTCCTCTCCGCATACAAGCGGGACTGGAAGCCATAGCCCGCAGCCAAAAAGAAAGCAGCCTCCTTATTTGTCTCATCTGCATCAAATAATGTTTTGGCTTTGGCTATGGCCCTGTCCAAATATTTGACAAAAGTGGCATCATATTTCTCGCTTGTCACATCTACCTCAATCCTCCACCAGTAGCCTAGTGCCACTAAAAACTCCGGCAAGGGATGGTCAGGATACTGAAGGGCAAGGACTGCATAATCCCTTTCGGCAGTAGGAAAATCAAAATTGTACATGCTGTTGATTGCCTTCGTTATTCTAAACTGAAGACCTCTATCCAACAACAAGTATTCAGATGAGGCATGGATCATCGAATCTACCTCTGCCTGCCGCGCCTGCGTCACTCCCAACCCAAGTATCCAAACACCAATAATTACAGCAACCCGTGCTATCATATATTTATTTCTATTTACACTTCAAAATTAGATGTATTCCCAAACAAAATTTTAGATTTGAACCAGATTCATCTTAAAAATGGCTAAAACTTTAACTCCTATAGGACAACGTCTCAAAGAACTGATTGATTTTGATAAGCGGATATATTTTCTTGTTCTTGTATTCCTGTTCTTACTCATCAGATTTCTTACAAACACCCTGATACTTGAGGCTATCCCGGATTATGACAGTCTTGAAGCAAGAGGTGACTTTATGATATTCCATATCTTCAATGCGTTAAACTATCTCTGGACCCCTTTCGCTCTACTATGGAAATTTACGGTTATATCTTTTCTGTTTTGGCTAGGCGCGTTTGTGATAGGCTACAAAGTACCCTATAAAGAACTATGGCAGTTTGCGCTTATTGCAGAAGTAATATTTATTTTTCCTGAACTCATCCGCCTCTTGGTTTATATAGTTCCACAAACCGGGGTCACTTATATGGAGATCGATGAGTATCGGGCACTTTCGATCCTTTCTCTACTAGGGGCTGAAAATGTTCTTCCCCAATATCATTATGCTTTAGCCACAATTAACATATTTGAAATCATATACGGAATTGTCTGGATGTATGGTTTCCACATGATCAGCAGAAGACCGTTGAGGGAATGTACCATCGTTGTCATTGTTAGTTACTATTTACCGCTGGCAATCTGGCTCAGTTGGTATATCATGGTCTATAGAGTATGATTTTAAACGAGGATATGACGTACCCGTGAGAAAAGTTCGCACAAAAAAAGGGGTTGGAAAAATTTCCAACCCCCATATTAAAATTTTGTTACTCGCTCAAAATCCTAATCCCAAAGCCATTGATGTTGGGGTAAAGTTGAGGTCAGCCACTTTGGTAGCTGCTCCAGACATAAGGTTTACAGAATAAACCCCAGGAGCTCCTCCTACCGTGAACACGCCATAGGCCATATCGGAAGTACCTCCTATATCGAAGCCGTTATCATCTGTAATGTCAATACCTAAAGCTCCAATCTCAACCAAAACACCGTCATTGGGAGGTGACACCTGATACAGCATGTCATTTTGTGCGTCCACTACATATAGTGCAGTTGCGGTAGCTCCCGCAAAGTTTTGGGTATATGCGGCGCCACTGGCCATTGGAGAGCCTGGGTTGAGGCTTCCATCCACTGCTACTACTGTTCCCAAATCCGGATGTAATCGCAGGTTTTGGCCATTCTCAGTGATCAAGCGTATTCTATCTACCGTAGGATTAAAATCAAACCCTATAAAATCCCCCATAACCATAGGGTCCAAGGCTGTCCCAATTGCGCTTACGGCACCACTGGAAGGATTTACACTATACAACTGACTCATATTTGAGATTGCCAACAACTGGCCATTGACAGGACGGAAATCCAGACCGGT
Source organism: Algoriphagus sp. AGSA1 (assembly GCF_021390545.1). Lineage (GTDB taxonomy): Bacteria > Bacteroidota > Bacteroidia > Cytophagales > Cyclobacteriaceae > Algoriphagus. The sequence continues at coordinate 170,683 of NZ_JAJUWR010000004.1, forward strand.
AATCATCTCTCCTTCCTTCAGCCCCATGATATCCACAGCAATGGGGTTTGGATTAGTAGGATCAAATCTATATAGTATGTTGTCAGCATCAGTAGCGTAAGCTATTGGGTTGGTTTTGAAAGCAAGGCTTACCACTGGTTCGGAAAATGTACCTACCCACATAGCCTTACCTGAAGAAAGGTCTATTGTATAAAGCCTGGATTCATCTTCATTTCTGTTTACCGCCAGGGCAACTGAATTATCAGGATTGATGTCCATATCCCCGGTTCCTTCAAAGTCCACATCCAAATCTCCAACTTCTTCCAATCCCCCATCGTTAGGCGGAACTTGTTTGTAGAGCTTGTCCTGCTCAAAATCAATATCATATAAGGTAGTACTCGTGGTACCGGAGAAGCTGTTTGTATAAGCCACAGCTCCGATACGTGGATTTTCCCCTCCATTGATAGACCCATCAGTGGCCACTACAGTACCGAGCTCAGGATGTAGTCTGAGATTTTGACCCGATTCAGTGACCAATCTAATTCTATCAACTGTAGGATTAAAATCCAACGAAGGATTAGCACCAGAATAAGCAGGAGAAAAAGGCTCTGCACCTAAAGCAGTGGCAGCACCTGAGTTTTCATTGATGTGGTATAAGCGACTAGCTGAACTTAAAGCATAAAGCTGCCCAGTTGCTGGGCGATAGTCAATGGAAACTATCATTTCTCCGGATGCTAGACCTGTAATAGTGCTAGAGCTAGTGGGGGAATCTAGATTTTGAGCATCATACATCAAAATCCTATTGTCAGATGTTAGAGCAGTGAAACTAACTTCCGGAGCCACGCCAGGCATGTCGATGGTGGGTCCCATGTCTTCCTCCTTATCATCACAGGAAGTGAAAGCCAGTAAAAGAGCCATACTGACTTGAATAGCTAAAGAAAATGTTTTGTTTTTCATTGGTGGAAATTTTGGTTGAACAGTTGATTTCCCACATTTACGATGTCTTTCTCTTGTTTGGATTTACCTCCACTCATTAATAGTTGCACTTTTTTGTGGGTGTTTTACCATTCGCTCTTTTACGATCTGAGAAAAAACCGGCCTTTCGGACACATCACGCTAAAAAAACAGACATTAAACTAATATTCAAGGGTAAAGCAAGGGTACAGTAAAACACAGGAACAGTGAACAGCCTTAGCAATCCAATAGTTGAAGGCAGTCTCAGAACCAGCCATATCCTTACCTGGATGTCTTAACTTATTAATTGCCAAAAAAGTGGATATACCTATCACTCCGAATCTAATATTTTGTAATTTGGTGAAAATTACCGGAACACTTTTAGTCCAGATAATGAAGTTATTTATCCTTCCAATATTGGCTAAATCAATTCTTCTAAAACAGTGGCGATGAAAATAATAATTCCAGTAGATTTTTCCGGCAATTCATTGAACGCCTTGGATTTTGCAGTTGCAATAGCTGGAAAAAAAGACGGTGAGATCATCCTAGTTCATGTAATTGAGATGGTTTATGATTTTGCATCCCAGGCATCCCTAGCCATGGATAATCTGTACAAGGACGCTGAATCCCAAATGGCCGAAACGCTTAAAAAACATCAGGATGAGGATTTAAAAATCAGTTCTGTCATCAAAGAGGGAACTGCCTCAATATCGATCGTAAGAATCGCGAGAGACTTAGGTGCTAGTTTGATAGTGATGGGGACTCAGGGTTTGAGCGGAATAAAAGCCGCACTTATCGGAAGCACAACAATCAATGTTATTAAGGAATCCTCAATTCCCGTTCTTGTCGTTCCAACTGAAGCTAATGCCGGGGAAATAAAAAAGATAGCTTTGGCGTTGGAATTTGCCAATCATGAGGAAAAATTCATTGACTGGGTCATTGCTATGAGTCAGAGATGGGGCCGCGGTCTGGAGTTTGTTCATGTCCAAACCTCCCTGGATTTAAAAGAAACACCTGGAGTCCATAAATTAGAAGACTTTTTGACTACAAATCATCCCGGCTTGCCAGTGAAAATCCACACTTTCTACGCCACAACCCCTGTGGAGGGCTTAGATCAGTTTTTGGAGGAAAACGAACACGTGATATTAGTAATGTGTCATGAGCATAAGAACTTATGGGATCAAATACTCAGCAGAAGCCAAACCATAAAGATGGTTTTTCATTCTAAGGTACCATTGCTAGTGATGGTTTGATTATTTAGGGTCTGCTGAAAACGTCCACTATACACCAAAAGCTGTCATTTTTGAATGCTAAATCCATTTTTCATACGAATGGCTTTTCAGCAAGGGCAAGCTTTTTGACAACAGGAGGCCTTGACCTATTCACCGAAATACACCAAAACCGCGATTTTCAAGCTAGCCTAAGCCATACCAGACCTGAGACTTTTTCGGCAAGCCTATTTACGGATCAATTCCTCGAAATCATCCCGGATATAGATTACATTTCTTCCAAGCTCTATCCATTTCTTTTTTTCCAGTTGTTTTAAAAGTCGGGATACTACCTCCCGTGAAGTGGTAAGCTCATTTGCTATTTCCTGGTGAGTAGTATGAAGCTCATTGGTTTGGAGTTGTTTCATTTTGGTCACTAGGTACCTCATGAGCCTTTCATCCATACGTTTAAAGGCCACTGCGTCAAGAACCTCCAGCATTTCTTGGAAACGGGACTGATATGTATCGGAGACAAAATCCTTCCACTGCTTATGACCATTTGATAATTCTTCAATGCATAAAATCGGAATACCGATTATAACCGTATCCTCTTCCACGACAGCTTTAATCTCACTGGGTTTCGAGGACGAACAACAAGTCAATGAAAGCGCACAAGTCTCCCCCGCATCCAGATAATATAGAAACAATTCTCTTCCTTCATCATCCAATCTGGAAATCTTTATGGATCCTTTTAACACAATGGGCACCATCTTGATAAACTGGCCAGGTTCCATCATAATTGTCCCGGCTTTCAGTAACATAACCTCTCCCTTATCCAAGATCTCCTTGAGGAGCTTGGGATCTGTAAATCTGGGCAAGGCAACTTGAAGTTCTTCTAAAGTCATTTAATTATTAGTAAACAGTAAATCTATTGGCGTAAAGATTTTCACCATGTGCTTTTTGTCACACTAACTTAAAAAAATACCTTCCAAGAAACTTGAAAGGCATTAAAAATCTACAATCAGAAATTATTGACTGGAGGGATATGCCCATGCATATCCTGGAAAAGAGAGGAGGTCAGTCCTCCGTCTTTACCTCGCCGAGCAGAATTATTTTCCTACTTAGGGCCTGCCGAAAAATGCCAGCAATAGATTAAAAGCTTTCGTTTTGAATGATTAGCCCATTTTTCATGCGAGCGGTTTTTCAGCAAGCCCTATTTGATCTGGCCAAATGAATTAAATCAAAGGGTTTTCCATCTGCCCAAGCCAATATTATCAGCACGTAGGACAACATACGAACGGAACTTTTGTGAGCGGGGAGGTTCGTAAAATCCTAAAATGTCCCAACCCTCTACTCAAAGGTTGTATTTCAGACATGAGATTTGTTTCGGCTCTTTTAGCCTTCAGTCCTTCTGCCACCTTTTCTGACACAGCATTCACCCCTGAATTTCTCATGTCCGCCATGTGATCATGTATATTGGTAATATTGCCATATACCTCTACCACCAAAACACTGAGCGGACTATCTTCCGGCAAACCAAATGACTTCAGTTTTTCAGCAATGTCCTCAGAAGTCACCACGGCTGTTCCCACAGGCTGTTCATCTTTTATGCTTGCCAACAGGTTCCCCATTTGAAGTGCTGAAGGATCCAGTTTTATACTTCCTGTGGTATATTCTCCTATAGTAGGTTTAAAATACACCTGCTGCGTCAATTCATTAATTTTCTTCAGTCGTTTTGGGTCGGTATTCACCCGTACTCCTATTTTCATTTCTATCTCGCCCAATAAAATATTGCGGTGGTCTCTACCATCAGCCTGGTGGACTTGGGCATACACCAATGTCCACAAGCTAGTCCTCGGTGGTTTGGAGGTCACATTTTTTCCATTGTGTACTGCTTTTGCATAGGGTGCGCTTACATAGAGGTGATTCTCATTTCTATTCAGCGAGCAGAGTAGAGTCGGCACGGGGTGTTGGATACCAGTTACTCTTAATGGCCTGCCAAATCTTCCCTGGGCTGTGGACCAGAGATTATCCTTTCTATCAGACCAGTGCCCATGACCTACTCTAAATTCATAGGTGAAAAACCCAAACATTTCCGCGCTTTCCGCATGCAATCCCGGAGGTATGGGCATAATGTAATGCCTGTCACTGTCTGTGGCTTGGGTCATGGGAAGCATGGCTCCCATTCCTGCTTTATCATCACTTTGTCCCGGGGTTATTTGCCTGGTAAGTTCGGGGTCCAGGTTTATCGGCGATTCTTCAGGTGGAAGCAATTGTTCGTTGGAATTACTTGCAATTAATTGATCGGGGGCATTACCAAGAACCCTACAGAAATAAGTATCATCCGGATTCTCTATAGGCTGGTCAAACTCAACCCACAAATACCGCTTTCTTGCATCTGAAGAACTATAGTCATCAGTTCTCTCATATGGTGAAAAAGCAATTCCAACACTGACAAGTTTGGGAATCTGTACAGGAGGAAGAACCGTGGGCAATGTCAATTGCCCAGTCTGAACTGCCTCCGAGTCAGGGTGGCCATCCTTGGTTTTAGGATTAATTATATACTCAGCCCAAAGTTCATCCGGAAACCTTAGATCTCCGTTATTTTGCTTCAATTCATTTTTTGGATCCAGGGCGTCTATATAGATAATCCGGGTAAAATTCCGGCTGACCCGCTCAAAGCGATCGGGCTGAAGTGCTTCAAAGGATACGGTATGCTTTAATTCTATATCTCCTACATACTTATTTACCCTACTTTCATTGACTTTATCTTTTCTAAACTTATATTTTCTTTCAATTACAAAAGCCACGTCTTCCAGACAATCCCAAGCCCAATCTCTATTGATTTTATAGCTAAGCGCTGTAATCCAATGATTATAGAGGTCCGCCTTTGTTGCAAATGTGATGGAACTTCCGTCAGGCGCCAGCGTATGCCGTATTCTGGAATTACATCCTATTGCAATCCGCTCTCCTTTAGGAGCTACTAGGGTTAATCCTTTGGCCTCCAACCCCAAAGCATTGGCAAGCCGTTCCACTACCCCCGCCTGTTGTTCCCCGGAATCTCTTCTGAGAAGGGAAGAAAAGATGTTTTTTTTGATGACCGGTACGCTGTCGGGTTTTAGAAACAAAGCCTGGACAGGCGGTACAGTTTCATAAGGCTGCAACAAATCAAGCTCCCCAACGGGTGCTTTGTAAAGCATAAACCGCTGAACTTTTCCAAATCTGCTGTCTTTGTCCTCATCATCATCTATAAACCCAAAATAACTCTCAGGTGCCTCATCTGTACTCGCTACTGCCCGGAAAGATATCCGTATATGCCTTCCTGCCGGCACTATGAGCTTTTCCATCCCATGGATATCTTCTAGCAATAACCCATCATCCAGAAAAGGATTGGCTTGTTCGCCCAGGTTTAAGACAGGGACATCAATAAAATCTATCGGAACATTCAAAACACCATCAAAATCAGCGGGGAATGCCCTAGTGGTCTCGTATAGTGTAATAAAGCTATCCCTTCCATTTTGGCTCAACTGCGTATCCATCCTGAGAGATTTGACTTCAACCCTAACTTTAACCTGCTGTACATCAGGATCTGACAAAGCAGGTTTTAGCATATCATCCTGAAACACCAATCCTTTCAATAGGCTGACTGGATCCTGTCCTATACTTTGGTATTTATTGGTAAAAACAACCGCAGGGTATTCTAATAAAGGTCGTTGGATAGTAAAAGAAGGATTTGAGTCAAACTCTGTCTCCTCATCATTAGTAGCATTGAAATAAGTTCGAAGGTTATTTTTTATTTCAATTGGCTTCTCGATTCTAAGCATCCCCGGATTTACGTATCTTTTAAAAGAAACGCTGGTTTCAGGACTTGGTGCTGAATTGAGCGGGACATCTGTCAAATCAGGACCTCCACCTGATATATCCGTCATTCGGATTCTAAATTCGTATGAATTTCCATACCTAAGCTGGGTTTGGAGTGGCACAGGTATCAACGCTTGATTTTGATTGACTTTTCTATCCTGCAGTTCATTCAGCTGCCCCCCATTATCTTCATGATTCCTATAGATTTCCAGCGCATCCTTATCCTCAGTCACCAGGCTTTTGCCTATCCAGTGGGCATAATACATTGGCAGCCAATAATGATCGCTGTTAGGACCTGAGATCTTATTGGGATATACCTGGTATGGAAGTTCGGTAGAATCATCACCCAGTTGTCCTGAAAACATATTTTCAGCTTCATTGATCTGGATCCTGTTAAGACTTTCCCATGGGTTTCCAGGAGCTTTCTGTCTCACATCGATATGGTATCCCATAACCCCTAGGGGAGCATCAATTCTGCTCATAGATCCCGGTGCAGAAGGATTTTCAATCATTTGACGTAAATACCAAACCAGGATTTGCTCATCATCCCATCCTAGCCGGATTCCCGAATCTGATTGAGGTGGCAGTTCATCCTGTGTTTCCTCCAGCAAATTCCCACTTACCGGCTGGTTGGCGTGTACTATTTTAGCAAACCCATCATTGTAAGCTTGGGCTTCCATAAAAAGCTCATCCCACGGGCCTAAGGGCACAGGTTCATTTGCATCAGAAGCTTTCTTATACAAAACCGGAAACAGTACCGGAGCAAAAACAGGCCTTGCTGCCCCTTTAGTCAACTTTGGAATCTTGGCGGCGTATCTTTTAATCAAAGGCCCATCCGATTCTTCCAAAAGGGAAGTATGAGCTGCCGCATACGGCTCGTTGGTGATATCTGCATACAGGTATCCTCCCTCTTCAAACCATCCAGCCTCTACTTCCAGCTGGACTTCATATATCATTCCGCAGGCTTTTGCCAAAAGCGGTTGACGCAGGATATTCGCAAATACTTTGCCCCAGCTGAGACTGTTTTTCGGTTTATAATCTATAATAGGGGGTATTTTGTCCCGTACGGCACAGTGATACCCATCGTCAGTCACTGCATTGGGGTGTCTGGGTTGGGTGAAATTAAAGCTTTCCCGATAAGATTGAGGCAAATATTTTTTAATGCTTTTCTCTACGGGTACGGGATCCGGTAACTTGTCAGAAGAGTCTGTCACCGGAAGAGGCATTGCGTCTGCCACTTTTTGGATAATGCCGGCCTTTTCCGTTGCAGGGACAGCATTCACTGATCTTACAATGGGAACTCTACTTTCATCTGTCGCATTGCTCAAAGGAAAATCATCCGTTCCCTTTACTATTGAAAAACTGAATTCAGGCTGTAAATGAGCGAATCCCGGCACATTCACAGGATTAGGCAAGCCAGTTGCCCAATCGGAAAAGGGGTCGGCATTTCTGGGAACGACCACGATGTTAACAGAAAGTGTATTTCCATCAAAACGTTGAGGAAAAGTCATTAAGGAAATTAATCTTCTAGGTTCCATAATTTTGTTTTTGAGGTAAAAAATCAGGCTATCTGACGGCTTTCTTGCCAGGTCTCTTCAAAACTGATATTGATTACAAAGCAAATACTGATATCCAAACCAAAGGTCACGGAAGCGGTACAATCTGTCCTTTCCGGACTGGAGATACGCTTCACAGAACCGCTCGCTTCTATATAAATTGTCACACTGACAATACCTCCCAATAGATTTGCATGTCCCTTGAAAAGCATAAATGCCGTGATCTCAATAACATTGGCATCCGCATACATTTCACAGCCTACCATATAGGTCACACTGACATTTCCTACCACCGGAAGCCCCACGGAAATGTTAGCCCCAAATCCAAATTTCATCATAAGACTTGGGCCAATTTTGGTATCGCAAGCGATCTTGACCTCTACTGATCCTACCGCATAAATAGTAGCTGCCCCTACGGTCACACACATAACCTCCAAGCCACCGTTGAATTGTACAAAACCTCCGGCAGTTGGCAGCAATTGTTTAGGATCATTTGTCACTTTCAATGCTGCGTTGAAATAAACCCCCAAAGAGAGGCCTGCTTCTAATCTTAATGGGCATTGGGGGGAGTTGTACACGGAGTCTTCTGGCGGAAACCTGATAAGGGGGATTTCCTTGGTGGCCTCAAATTTATATTCCCATATCTCACCCGCATTGCTCATTGCTATCTGGAGCCCCTTTCTCATCACCGCACCATAATCTCCTGTACTCAAGGCAGCAAGCATCTGCAACAACTCAATTACGGGCTGTAGGGCATCGCTGAATTCTACTTCAGGAAGTGGTATCCCATCCAGTGGCCCCGGATTGTCCTTATCACCTGCATAGCCGGATTCTTTCCCCTTTCCTGCATCAAAATTCCCCTTGATAGTCATCAGTCGCTCAAAAGAGCCCAGATCCACAACCATAGCCACGTTATTCACTTTGCTTTTCCAGGTATCAGCCAGGTCATTTGCAAAGGAATCCACATCAAAGTTGAGTTTGGAATCCACGTATTCCTTAGACCCGTTTTTATTTTGCTCAGCTTTGTATTCGATATAGATTTTCAAAGCATCCATATTGACCAGATATAGTGGATCTAGACTTGGGATATCAAATGCCATAGCTTTGTTGAGAACACCATTCGCTTCGCCTGAAAGTAGTTTAAACCCTTTATCCACAATCTTTCCGGCCTCTTCTTTGGCAGTGATCTCCATCAGTTCCAATACCTTCCTTCCACCATCTGTTGCAGTATTTTCTATAAAGGCCGCCACTTTATTGCCATCTCCATCTACACCATCCAATAGTGCAATGGCCTTCCCAAAATTAGAATAGGCATCTCCCACATTTGGAAATATGCTACTGCCATTCATCAATTTGTAAGCATCTGAAAATATAGGAGGTGTCTTGCTTAACAGCTTTGATATTCCTTTCTTATAACTTGGGGTAAGGAACAGTGCCTTCTGGGTAGCGGTGCTTTGTAGATACCCATAATTTATGGTGGCCGCCACGGGATTTCTGAGAATCTCCGTAGGATGCGCCAGCCTAACTAGATTACTGTTCACATCAGACTGGCTCACCACAGTTTCCTTCACCCATTTACCAATGCGGATCAAAGGAATAGGCACATGGGGTGGAAGTGGGGTTATTTCCCCTGAACCTGTATCGTGCTGGACCATGCTCCAACTGCCATCTTTGGGCAGAAGAACTGATCCCCGGGAAGCTGCCACAAAAATGGGGATATTAGCAGGGTTACCCGGTCTTACTGAAGGGGAAATATCGAAGCGGTTGATCTGCATCAGTTGTCCAGATTGCCCCACATCCATTACACAGTTAATGTCTCCTCCCATTAGCCCTCCCTGACTATCCAACAATAATTTGAGCTGGGCGGGTGTCAATGGGATACCGGGAGGGGACAATTGCACATAGCCAAGAATCTTTTTAGCGGGAGTTTTTCCGTTTTTATGCCCTTGGACCAGATTCTCAATCGCCACATCCGCATCAAAATATACGGCAGTACACCTTACTTCTTGTTCTAAAAAACTTTTACCTGGTGTAGTTTCATTATTGACTATTACATCTCCGCTTTCATTGATGTATTTTTTACCAATGGCAATTTGATTTGTGGTGACAAAATCAGCTATTGTACCATCTTCTTTGATGTTAGTGATATTGAACAAGCCTCTTAAAGTACCAGGGTGAAGTTCATAGCGCTGCTCTTCGACCAGATTTCCCGGCGTGCTCTCATCTACGAATTTTGCCCTAAAGTCAAAAATCCCGTCTGATTCCGGCTGCCATCCGCTATCGGTCCTGTAGATAAAGCCCGAACTTGTCCTAAAAATGGTAATTGTCCGCACTACACGGATTCCCCAAGGGTAGATCAAACTTTTCACCTGGATGACTTCATGCGCTGTCCTTCCTAACATGATGTCAAATCTGGCCTGGCTTGTTTGGGCGATTGCAGCAGATGGGCTAAGCCAATTACTGAAACTACTAGCTCCATAACCGGTAAAGTCAATCTTACTGACCGGCACTCCTCTTTCATTAATTTGTGTTGGATTGGCCTGATCTACAAAAAACTCCCCATTGAATATGCGGGTCACACTATCCCCCAATGTACTGGCACCTGTAGCAACACCGTTCATTCCCAACACGTTGGCAAGCTGAACCGTGAATCCAGCAAACATCGGAAGATCATTTTTCTTAGGTTCATCAGGATCTTTTTTACCGTAATTGCCGGCAGTGGCCCTAATCTGTATGCCTCCCTGCAGATCATTTGGAAAATTAGGTCTGACCTGATCAAGCTGAGGTTTGACAGTCTCTTTCGGGTTGGTATGGGACAACTCTGCCATCGCTCTAAGTCCGAATGGAAGCGTAAACAAGGCCGCTACTTGCGTTTGCTTCTTCTGATACTTTTCCAGAATAAAATCAACAAGGGGCTTCGGTGAGATCGCAATTCTTTCCGGATGGTTGTTCACAAATCTTGTTGGTCCACCATCGTTAGGGTAATAATTGAAGAGTACAGGTGGGTCACCCGGCTTATTGGTACCAGGAGGTGACAAATTAAATATAGGTTCCCAAGCCACCTGAGGCAACATAAACAGTCTGGTCATTGCTCCTTGGGCGATGACTTCCATCCCTTCTACTGAAATCAGCTGATTGTCGCTTTGGGAAACAGTGGCCTCTGAGCCGCTCACCGAGCTGACAACCCCAGTAGTCACCCGCTGCCCTCTGGACAACCCCAAACTTACTCCCAGTTGGTTGGCATTTGAACTTACATCAAGCAGTGCGAAAAAATCCGTCTCAAAAGGTCTGGTAAAGTTTTGAAGTTGGTCTTCATAAGGAGGTAAGGAATTAGCTACAGATGAAGACCTTATTGATGCCAATGACTTCAGCGTCTCCTTCCGTATATCAGAGGATTTCAGTTGATTCACAGCTATAAGGGCAGGCGAGGACATTTCGACTGAGGCAGCCCCTGGAGTGGCCGCAGAATTGTTCGCCGGGCCAAAATGAAACCCCACCTCAACCTTATCTGTTTTTTCATCTATGGGTTCTTGGGATACCTGACAAATCAACCAGTTTTGAATGCTATCCAATGAACTGCCTCTATTGCCAAATTGACGGTTTAAAACACCCAAATTAGCGACATATGGATCCGGCAACGTGGGCATGTAACTGATCATCCCGAAAACCAAAAATGTCTGGCTTTTAGTAATCCTACTCCAATCCGTGTCACACTCCCCGAACAACAAAGCTCCATTAACTGGAGACAGGGTGAAAAGTGCGTTTTCCAAGGCTATGGCAATACTTTTAAACGATGGCACTCTATCAAAAGGCAACTTATTGTCCCATAGTATATTATCATCCAGAATATAAACCAAATTCTTGTCATCCGAGCCTGCCATTAATAAAGCGGAGTTTTTGGTTTTGACCGCTACTGGAAGTCCGTTGACCTGCAAAGGTCTATCTACTTTAAGTTGGGCATTAGCCAAGGCAATCAACATTTCTGTACCCTCCGCAAGAGAGTTGTACATAAAGATGGCTGACTTATTCAGCGCTAAAAAAACAGAAGTCCCATAAGGATTCAACTCATCTTGCCAGTGCTCTAATTCCTGGAAAGCACCATCTCCGTCGGACTGGGGATCAGTCATCCCTATTCTACCGTTTTCTACAAGAATCTGTGGTTTTTCAAGTTTAAGGTTTTTACCTGTGAGCCCCTTCCATCTAAACTTCAGCCCCGGCTTTAACTCCTGCAGCATGCCCCCGGAACCTGCTACTTCTAAGGGGGCGTTTATATCCAGTTCCGCAGCTGGAATTGCCCACCAGGAATGACTGACGGGGGCATCCCCCTGGATCTCAACCATCGGGCTTTTTTGCTTTTTGGGAGCAAATTCAGCTGAGGAACAGCTATAAGGAATCAATAGCCTGGACAATTGAGTACTGTAAATAGGCACTTTATTGAGTCGGCTAAAAGACGCCGCCTGACCATACACAGCCCATTGGGCCTTCCCGCTATCAGCTATTTGGGCTTTTGAAGCACCTGAGAATGAAAACTTCAAAGTGTCAGGGGTTTGGACTTTAGCCTCAAAAGCATCTTTTCCGTGTTTCTTCTTCGAATCTATGGCATCCGGTGTCTGATCCAGTTCCAGTGACACCTGAACATTGGTACTAGCCGCTAAGACTAGTTTTTGTCCCTGTAAGACCGGATTTGCACTCAACTGTATTTTACCGTCTTTGACTTTCAGCCCTGCATAACGGGTGTTTGGGGCATTTGTGGCAAGCATGTCTGCGCGTACATAAAAACTCCCAGCTACAACATCATAGTTTTTTGACACCTCAACCGGCGGGGAATTAACTGGCCTAACCGCAAGATTTTGGAATGACGCCTTAAACAAGATCACTGGTAAACTACTGTTTTGCTGATAAATAGCTATCAGCTTGGTAACCCTATAAAAATCAATGGCGATAACCCGTCCATCAGCTTTTGTCAGAGGGCCAATTGTTTTTTCCACCTTGGCACCGGCAGCCCATGCCGGAACGCTGGCCTTTATCTGTGTACTCCTGACAGGAACCTCACGTACAAAAGCCTTTAATTCTGGTTCTTCGTTTTTTGTCGCCTTTGTTTCAGTGGCTTTTTCAGCCTCTTTGCGTATCATCTCAATTTTTTTCTTCGGGATTCTATCCTGGAAAAAAAGCTCCGAACGTTCAAAACTGAATGGTTCAGCTTTAATTTCAGAACTATCCTGAATCAGAAGTGATTTGGCTAAGAGAGGCAATCCCTCCTCCCATAGTTTTTTGTCATTGGAGTTATCTGCACTCAGATGGCCGAATATTTCCGCTAACAGGGCTTGAATTTGATCTTTTTCCATGGTAAAAAGTTGTTTAAAATGGGAGCTTTTCCTTACAAAAACTGAAAAATCCGGTTTTAACTAAAAATCCAACGCAAACCAATTCTTGTTCAAAAAAGCTTTGTGAATATAAAAATAAACACCCAATCAAACAACCCGTAACACACTGAAAACCTAATAATTATGATTTTTATTTTAGTATTTTTCGCAAATAAACCTAACTAAAATCCCCAATCCATTCTAGACATTTTGAACCTCAGGTTTGAAAAACCCCGTTTACGAATTCAACTCCTCAAAACCTTGCCCATTGGAAACCTGACAAAAATCTTATCCGTATTTCTTTAGATTCATTCCAAATAGTTCTATTTTTGCCATCAGTCAACAGGCACTCTCTAATTCTATGTTCATTACCGCCGATACTATACCGGTCTCCCGGGCTGCGATCATCCAGGAAATCCTGGACTCCCCGTTGAAAATCAACTTGATGGAACTTGGATTTCTTCCTGGCAAAACGATCACTCTGAATCACTCTGCCCCCTTAGGAGGCCCTATGGCTTTCAAACTTGAAGAGTCCATTTTAGCCTTAAGAAAATCCGAAGCTTCTCTGATAGAAGTACAATTGCTCTGAAATACATGCCTGAGTCCACAATTCCTCCCCAAGTAAAAGCCCCTAAAGTCGCAATAATCGGTAATCCGAATGTGGGCAAATCCACAATTTTCAACCAACTCACAGGATTAAGCCAAAAAATCGGCAATTATCCCGGCGTAACGGTGGATAAAAAGACCGGGTGGATGAATTTTCGCGGAGGCAACTATGAGATCATAGACCTGCCCGGCACCTATAGTCTTTATCCCAATTCTGAAGACGAAATCATTGCCCATCGGGTATTGAATGAATTGCGAGATGAAGAAAGGCCTGAGTTTGTCCTGATGATCATCGACTCCTGCCAGGTTTCTCGGGGTCTGTTTCTAGCCACACAATTATTGGACCTGGGGCTGAATTTGGCCTTGGTCTTCAATATGGCAGATATCGCGGCACGGAAGAACATTGCCATTAAAAGCTTTGAGATATTCAAAGCACTTGGAGTGCCTATACTAAGTACAGATGCAAGGGGAGATAAAGGCTTGGATCAAATCCGGGAATTGATCCATGAACAGAATTTCAGTAAAAAATCCTCATTCGTAGAAATAGAAGAAATAGTACCGGCTTCTTTGCTTAATGAAGTCAAATCTAAATTCGGATTATCAAATTCTTATCAGGCCTATCAGATGCTCAGGTTTGGGGAGAAAGACAAGGCATACTCCCATGAAAACAGAAGTTGGATAAAAGCAAAACTTAGCGAAAGCGGAATAGATCTGGAAAAAGCCCAACTCGAGGAAACTAAGGTAAGGTACAAACAGATCACCGAGATAGTGGATAAAGCAGTGGTATTATCTCCTGAAACTAATAAGGAATCAGGGATTGACAAGATCTTGCTTCATCCGGTCTTCGGCTACTTGATTTTTGGAGCGATCCTGCTTCTGATATTCCAGGCCATCTTTGCCTGGGCTTCGGTGCCCATGGACATGATTGACGGCTTTTTTGCTGAACTTTCGGGTTGGGTGTCCAGCCTACTCCCTGAAGGCCCTCTATCCAGTCTGATTACAGAGGGAATCATTCCGGGGATCGGAGGAGTAGTGATATTTATCCCCCAGATCGCCATGCTGTTTGGCTTCCTGGCAATTCTGGAAGATACAGGCTACATGTCCCGGGTGGTTTTCCTTATGGACAGGTGGATGCGCCCTTTTGGCCTGCATGGAAAAAGCATAGTACCTTTGGTCTCTGGAGTAGCCTGCGCAATCCCCGGGGTCATGGCTGCGAGGAATATTGGCAATTGGAAAGAGAAAATCATCACCATCATGGTGACTCCGCTAATGAGTTGTTCTGCAAGACTCCCGGTTTACATTATCCTGATCGGACTGGTAGTGCCTGACGAGGTCATCTTTGGAATCTTCAACCTACAGGCAATGGCCTTGTTGGGAATGTATTTATTAGGGGTTTTGGGAGTTTTATTCACTGCATTACTCCTGAAATACATCCTAAAGACTGAGGAGAAAAGTTTTCTGATGGTAGAGCTTCCCACCTACCGCGCTCCTAGGTGGCTGGATGTATTGCTTACCATGTACAACAAATCAAAGACATTTGTCCTGGAAGCAGGTAAGGTTATTCTAGCGATTTCTATTGTTCTTTGGGTACTGGCCTCCTATGGCCCACCAGAACGTATGGATTCAATCCGAACTGAGGCCGAAGCCAAAATTGCCCAATCTTCTCCTGATGAAATTGCTGAAATAGAAAATGAAACCGCCTCACTCCTACTGGAGAACTCCTTTATTGGAATAATGGGAAGAACCATAGAACCGGTAATCAGACCATTGGGATATGACTGGAAAATCGGCATCGCACTCATCACTTCCTTTGCAGCCAGAGAGGTGTTTGTATCCACGATTGCTACCATATATAGTATAGGGAGCGATACAGAAGATGAGCTTACAATCAGGGAAAAGCTCAATCAACAGGTCAATTCCGAAACCGGAGAGAAAGTTTACAATACCGCCACTGCTTTTTCACTTATGGTTTTCTATGCTTTTGCGATGCAGTGTATGAGTACTCTTGCGATTGTATATAGGGAAACCAAAGGCTGGAAATGGCCGTTGATACAGACAGTATATATGACCGCATTAGCGTATTTATCTTCTCTTTTGGTGTATCAGATTTTATCATAGCATGTGGCAGGAAATTCTCGTCGGTATTATAGTATTGGGGGCGATAGGCTATTTGGTGAAAAAATATTTTTTCAAATCCAAGACTGCGCCGGGATGTGATAAATGCGCCAAGCCTTGAATTATACCGGGATCGATCTCTTAATGCCAGTTTTTTGATACTTTTAAGCCCATGGGCAAAGTAGCCAAGCAGAGTATTCAGACCACCATTTTTTCTTACCTGGGCGTAGTCATAGGATATATCAATGTCCTGTGGCTCTATCCCTATGCCTTGGATGCCTCTCAACTGGGGATATTCAGGACTATTCAGGATTTAGGGCTGCTTTTTGTACCCTTTGCCCAGCTTGGTGTAGGACATGGAATCACTAGGTTTTTCCCCAAACTTAAATCCCACCACTCCGCCTTTCTGAGTTACGGATTGGTTTTTTCCTTAGTGGGTTTTGCGTTGGTAAGCATAATTTTCTTAGGCTTCAAAGACAGTATAGTAGAACTATTTGCGGTGAATTCTCCGGAAGTGATTGACTTTTTCGGCATAGTACTTCTGATCACTTTATTTGCGCTACTAGCCAGCATAATGGATGCATATAGCCGTTCCTACGTAAAAGTGGCAGTCCCTACATTGATCAGGGAAGTTTTTCTGAGACTGCTGACTGGCATACTTGTCGGGATGTATCTGCTGGAATGGATCGCGTTTTCAGATGTTATGGTGGGTTTGGTAATGGTATATGGCCTTGCTTTTCTAGGGGTATTGGTTTATCTGCTGTGGCTAAAAGTCCTGGTATTGGATTTTCGCTGGAACACTTTTCCTAAAGGATTCCGAACCTCTTTTATGCAATTCAGCTTGGTGACTTTTCTTGCTACTGCCGCTTCCACCTTGATCATGAAGATCGATAGCATCATGGTGAGCTCCATGATAAGTCTGGAGGCTAACGCTATTTACACGATTGCTTTCAGTATGGCGCTAGTAATAGAGCTTCCCAGAAGAGCTATTTCCCAGGTAGTGATGCCTGTGATAGCCGATCATTTTGCCAAGGGCAACATCACCGAAATAAACAAGCTTTACAAGCAGGTGTCCAACCGTCAGCTTTTTGTATGTCTCTTGCTTTTCATTGGACTCTGGGCAAATCTTGACTCCTTGTATCATTTTATTCCAAATCGGGAAATCTATGAGGCGGGAAAATATGTGGTGATCTTGATAGGATTAGGAAAGCTGATGGATGTGGTATTTTCTGTAAACGGTGAGATATTGGTTTTTTCAAAACACTACCATTTCAATCTGGTTGCCACCATAGGCATGAGTATTTTCATCATCGTTTTGAATTATCTGATGATCCCCCTTTATGGAATCGAGGGCGCGGCAATGGCTTCAGCAGCGGTGATGTTGCTGTTTAACTTGGTGAAATATATTTTCCTGAAAGCAAAATTTGGTTTTGAACCGTTTTCGAAGGAAACCGCTAAGATCATCAGTGTAGGGATATTGACTTCTATTCCTGTTTATCTTATAGTATTGCCACTTGCCCCACTTCCAAGTATTGTGGTGACCAGTTTGGCTATTCTGATTTTATACCTTCTGATATCCAGGTTATTCAACGTGGGCAGCGAAGAATGGGAATGGATAAAAAACAGAATAAAAAATCAAGAATCCCAAAACTGAAATGAAGATTGAATTTCTGTAGTATGCAATCTATGGTGATCTGCGTCCTTTTCAGCGATAACCTGCCTTCCCTAGTTAGGTCAGCGGGGCTATATAAGAAATCAAAAAGTCCGGGTCTTAGAGTGTTGCAAACCTCCTACTTGACAAGATTTGAGCTGCCTGTAAACCGCAAGTTTCCACTGTTATCCTGATTCTTTCGAATCGAGGCCCCGATATAATCGAGGTGAGGCCTGCTTTTGGGAAGGGCTTCACTCGGTAAATTTGTAATTTGTGAAGTTTGAACATGTCGGCGACCCGGACAGCACAAATATACGATTTATTATAGCGTAGGTTGGCAAAATTGGAATATGATTGCGATAATGCAGTATAACCTGACATGAGCAAACCAGTACTTAATTCTCTAAATCAGTATAATATTTCAAGTAATCCTCAAACCCGAAATAAGAAAAGCCTCTATTTACCCCAAGCATCTTAAAACCCGAATTTTATTTCAACTAACCCGTAAAGTTTTACTTTTATTAACATTAAATTTGCAATTCCTTAAAACCTATAGCGCTCTATGTATTTGATTAAAAAAATGGTCGTTTGCCTTGATCAGACATCATTGGATCAGACTCTCATTCATCATGCTGCTTTTATAGCTCAGGTCAATCAAACAAAAAAAATCTACTTTGTAAATGTGATCAAAAACCTCAGTATTCCTAAAGAGGTACTGGAGGAATTCCCAAATCTGGTGGAGAATATGGTCAACGAAAGGCAGGAAGCTATGGAGGCTATGGTGAAGGAACATTTCACTGGCCCAAAGGGCATATCATTAAACTACATAGTAAAAGAGGGCTCATTATCCAAGAAAATATTGAAGCTTGCAGAGGAAAAGTCTGCTGACATGATCCTTATAGGCAGAAAAGTCACCTTACCCGGCACAGGTGTAGCTTCTTCGAGGCTGGCCAGAAGGGCTAGTTGTTCACTTCTGATCGTACCGGAAGGATCAGTATCTAAAGTGCAAAAACTGCTGGTTCCTAGTGATTTCTCCGATTATTCCAAAGATGCCTTGGAAGAGGCGATATTGATTGCTGAAAAACACGGGAATGTAGAGATAGTATGCCAAAATGTGTTCACAGTGCCATCAGGATACCATTATACTGGCAAAAGCTATGAGGAATTCACCCAGATCATGCGCATGCACGCGGAGATAAACTTCAAAAAATTTATCAGGAAGATAGACACTAAGGGAAGGAAGATCACTCCTGTCTATACCCAGGATATTAACGATGACCCTGTGGAAGAAATCGTGGCCAAGGCTAAGGAGATAGAGGCCGATGGTATAATCATAGGCGCAAAGGGACGTACCGCGGCCACCGCCTTATTTTTGGGAAGTATGGCTGAGCGCCTGATCCAGTACAACGACAGTATTCCACTGCTGGTGACCAGACCCAAAGGCAAAAACGCAGGTATATTGGAATACATTCTCGAAATATAAATGAAAAGTATCCGCAATGATTCCAGTGGCAGGTCTTCTGGGAATATGCGGTGTGTAGGATCGTGGCCTTAAGTCTGCAGTTGTCGTGAGTCAGGCTTAAGTTGCCCTGATGTCACTATTCCTAATCATACGTTGCCCATATCGCTTTATCCTGCCCGGAAACTGGACTGGTCAAAATATTTTTATCACTGATTATCAATACCCAAGAAAACATTCTTTATTTCGCAATAAACCATTTTCAATAAATTGGGTCTAAAAGGCGAATGAAGAAAAACGGTGATCAGGAAATCCTAGAACTCATCCAAAATCCCCTCACCCGGGAGATGGGGTTTAGGCAGCTTATCCTGACTTACCAGAAGCGTGTTTATCATGTGATCCGTAGGATGGTATTGATTCATGAAGATGCGGATGATATCACCCAAAACACCTTTGTCAAAGCGCATCATCACATCCACAAGTTTCAGGAACAATCCAGCCTTTTCACCTGGTTATACAGAATAGCCGTGAACGAGTCCCTGAGTTTCCTCGAAAAGAAAAAAAAGCGCTTCTTCTTTTCACTAGAAGATCATCAGGAAAAAATGGAATCGTTCATCGATCAGACAGGCTCAATCGACGGGGATGAGATTCAGCGCCTGCTCCAAAAAGCATTACTCCGCTTGCCTGACAAACAACGGCTGGTTTTTCATCTTAAGTATCAGGATGAGCTGACCTACGAAGAAATGTCGGAGATAACCGGGACTAGCATAGGTGCATTAAAGGCCAGTTACCACCATGCCGTAAAAAAAATCGAACAATACCTCATGATAGAATAAACTATTGCCCCACAACCCAGTCTAAACTTATACATATGAACAACTTACCTGATATTAAAGATTTTAAAGCACCAGATGGGTATTTCGAGAGTCTGCCTGACCGGATAATCCGCAGGATCCCGCGGCAGCAACCCGTAAATTGGTTCAGATATGCCGCGGCCATAGCAGTTCTGTTAGTGTCTTGGGGAGTTTGGCAGATCAATACTTCCAAAACGGATAGGGAATTGCTGACTCTGGAGGACGAGGTCAATCTCTACATAGAGAGCCAGTACTGGACTGCAGAAGACGTCCTTAGTATGGTGGATAACCCAGAAGAAATTCTTGATCAGATCATTGCGGAAGAAATGATCTATGAAGTGGATTTTGCAGATGATAACATAGAAAACTGGTATTAAGAATTATGAAGAAATATTCATGGATCATCTTTGTGTTTTTCCTGACTATAGGAACAGTCCTTGCCCAACAACCCGAAGGAAGATATGACCGTGAGAAGCTGGATGCGGCCAGAGTGGCTTTTATCACTACCCGGCTAAATCTCACACCAAGCCAAGCTGAGAAATTTTGGCCTGTTTATAATGTATTCGAGGAGTCAAGGGACAAAAACCTGAGAGAAATGATAGCTTTAGGAAAGTCCAAGGATACAGATTTAAGCGAATCAGAGGCCAAATCAAGGATATCGAAAAAATTTGATATACAGCGCAAACTGGTTGAAGATGAAGAAAAATTTGTCGAAAACTTATCAGGCATCCTGACCTACAACCAAATTCTACAGCTGAATGGACTGTCCAGGGAATTTGCCAGGCATATCTATCAAAGACGGAAAGAAGAGCAGAAAAAGTAGAGGCTGTCTCATAACTAATAATTATTGTCACATTGAGCGCCCATCTCCTGGTGGGCAGGAAGTAGAAACGGGCTTAATTAGCTTATAAAAGGCTTAGCCCCCACTCAGCCTGACAAGAAAACCTACTTTTGAGACAGCCTCTTTTTGTTATGGATTGTTTTTTTTCAACAAGTCCCTTATTTCTTCAAGCAGCACCTCGGATTTTGGAGGTGCGGGCGGAGCTGCAGGTGCGGCCTTTTCTTTTTTCTTCATGCTGTTGATTCCTTTTACGGCAAGGAAAATCACCATCGCAATGATCAAGAAATCGACAACATTCTGTATAAATATACCATAGGTCAAAAGCACAGGGCCTAACTCTTCCCCTGCGGGGCCGACACTGCTTTCCTTTAATACCAGTGCCAGATCAGTAAATTCCATTCCTCCAAGCAGAACCCCGATAGGAGGCATCACAACATCTTTCACAAAGGATGACACGATCTTGCCGAACGCTCCGCCTATGATCACGGCTACTGCCAGATCAACTACATTGCCCTTCACGGCAAATTCTTTAAACTCTTTAAGAAATCCCATATAAATTTGGTTAATGGTTAATTATATATTGAATATTTTAAAAATTATCGTTCAATCCAAGAACTTATTTATTTAACAAATAATTTAAATCACCAAAAAAAGCAGTTCCAGATAGAATTTCGCAACTAAAATAGAACCCAACGCATTTTTTTTTCATTAACATTGCACCTTAAAACCCACAAAAATGCAGGCACCCAAAGCCAAGAAAATAGCCCAACTCTTAGAAATACATGGCCATCAGCGTACTGACAATTATTATTGGATGCGTGACCGTGATAACCCAGAAGTCATTGAGTACCTCAATGCAGAGAATGAATACCTCAAAAACAGCCTAAAGGCTACCGAAAAATTCCAGGAAAAATTGTTTCAGGAAATGAAAGGTAGGATCAAAGAGGATGATGAAAGCGTCCCCTACTTCAAATCAGGATACTATTGGTATGTAAAATATGAAACAGGAGGAGAATACCCTCTGTATTGTCGCAAGAAAGGGAGTCTGGACGCTGATGAAGAGGTGTTTCTGGATGTCAACAAACTGGCCGAGGGCAAATCCTACTATCAAGTAGGAAGCACAGCCGCTACTTCTGATCTGAAAACCCTGGCCTTTGCCACAGACACAGTAGGAAGAAGAATCTATGGGATTTCTTTCAAAGATTTTGAAACCGGCGAGATCCTTCCAGACCATATACCCTCCACTACGGGAAATATTGCCTGGGCAGAAGACCACCAGACTCTATTTTATACCAAGCAGGATCCGGAAACCCTACGGTCATTTCAGGTGTATTCGCACCAGTTAGGCACTTCTACAGACACAGATCGGTTGGTATATGAGGAGAAGGACGAGGAGTTTTCATGTGTTGTCCATAAGACCAAATCAGAGAAATTTATCCTCATTCATTCCGAAAGCACGATTTCTTCGGAGATCAGATTTCTGGATGCTGCCAATCCGTACGGCACATTTCAACTATTGCAATCCAGAATTCCCCATCTGGAATATGCCGCGGACCATTACGAGAACCATTTTTGGATCAGAACCAATCATGAAGCCCAAAACTTTAAGCTGGTAAAGGCTCCTATTTCAAGCCCTGCCCTGGAATCCTGGGAAGATGTGATTCCACATAGAGAATCGGTACTACTGGAGGATTTTGATATTTTCTCCGGCTTCTTGGTAACACAGGAGAGATCAAACGGTCTCTGCACAATAAACATCAAACCATGGGATGGCACAGCCGAACACTCACTTGAATTTGATGATGAGACTTACACTGCCTGGATCAGTACCAATCCCGAATTCAACACTCCTATTCTTCGGTTTGGATACAATTCACTTGTAACGCCCGCAAGTACTTTTGATTATCATATGATCACTAAGGAGAAAACCCTGTTGAAGCAACAAGAAATCCTTGGTGGATATGAGGCCACAGAATATACTTCGGCACGGATTTGGGCCCAGGCAACTGACGGCGTGATGATCCCCGTTTCCCTGGTATATAAGATAGATAAATTCACTCCGGACGGATCCAATCCCCTCCTACTCTATTCTTATGGTTCTTATGGCTTCAGCATGGATGCGTACTTCTCCAGCAGCAGGTTGAGTTTACTGGATAGAGGGTTTGTATTTGCGATAGCACATATACGGGGAGGGGAAGACCTGGGAAGGGCATGGTATGAAGATGGCAAGCTGCTCAAAAAAAGAAACACCTTCACCGATTATATCGCCTGTGCAGAACATCTGATCAATGAAAAGTACACTTCATCAGCGCATCTGTACGCGATGGGTGGAAGTGCCGGTGGGCTGCTTATGGGCGCTGTAATGAATATGCGTCCCGATCTATTCAATGGCATCATCGCTGCAGTTCCATTTGTCGATGTGGTGACCACCATGCTGGACGAAAACATTCCTTTGACCACTGGTGAATTTCAGGAGTGGGGAAATCCAAAAAACAAAGAATTCTATGAATACATGCTTTCTTATTCGCCATATGACAATGTAGAAGCCAAAGACTACCCTCACCTGCTAATCACATCCGGTTTGCATGACAGTCAGGTGCAGTATTGGGAACCTACCAAATGGGTGGCCAAGTTAAGAGAAATGAAAACTGGCTCCAAGCTGCTTTTCCTTTATACTAATATGGAAGCAGGTCATGGAGGAGCCTCTGGAAGGTTCAATTCACTTAAAGAATTGGCTTTGGAATACACGTTCTTGCTTTATTTGGAAAAATTAATCTAAACTATCGACTTGATAGCCTTTTTATAACATTAGCCAAGGGTACAGGGAAATAAAATTTCCTAACTTTGGCACAAACCTATTCTCCTATTCAAATGAAAATTGCTCTAATAGCCCATGATGGTAAAAAAGCCGACATGGTTCATTTTTTAAGCGGATTCAGAGAGAGACTGCATCAGGCCGATGTGCAGCTGGTAGCTACAGGCACCACCGGTTCCCATATAGAAAAAGCAGGCTTTGAAGTCCAAAAACTACTTTCCGGCCCTATCGGTGGTGACGCCCAGATAGCGGCCATGGCTGCCCAGAAAGAACTTGCAATGGTCGTTTTTTTCAGAGATCCGCTTGACAAACATCCTCATGAACCGGATGTGCAGATGCTGATGAGGATCTGCGATGTACACAATATTCCCTTGGCAACCAATCCGGCTTCAGCCCAATTAATGTTTAAAGCTTTCACCCAAACCTAGAAAATGGAACTTAAACCCATTAAAAAAATTGGCGTTCTTACCTCCGGAGGTGACTCCCCGGGTATGAATGCAGCTATCCGTGCGGTAGTACGCACTGGATTGTACTATGACCTGGAAATGTATGGAATCTACCGTGGCTATGAAGGTATGATCCAAAACGATATCAAAAAACTGGAATCTAAGCATATTACCCATGTGCTGGAACGCGGCGGCACCTTTCTCAAATCTGCCAGGAGTGCCGAATTCCGTACTCCTGAAGGGAGACAGATTGCTTATAATAATTTAAAAAGTCATGGAATCGATGCTCTAGTTGTAATCGGTGGAGATGGGTCTCTTACTGGTGCGCATTTGTTTTATAAAGAATTCGGGGTACCAGCTATAGGACTTCCGGGCACCATAGATAATGATCTTTCAGGAACAGATTCCACTATAGGATTTGATACTGCGTGCAACACGGCCATTGAGGCTATAGATAAAATCCGTGATACAGCTACCTCCCATGACAGACTTTTCTTCGTGGAAGTGATGGGAAGAGATGCTGGATTTATAGCGATCAATGCCGGGATAGGCAGTGCCGCCGCGGCTATCCTGATCCCTGAAAAGAAAATGCCCATTGAGCACCTGGTGGACAAACTAAAGATTAGAACCAAAGCTAAAAAATCCTCAAACATTGTCATTGTGGCTGAAGGGGGTAAAAGCGGCGGGGCAAATGAAATCGCCTCCATGGTAAAAAAGCATCTTCCATATTATGACATAAAAGTCACCATCCTTGGCCATTTACAGCGGGGGGGATCTCCTAGCTCCTATGACCGTCTCCTTGCTTCCAAACTGGGCGTAGCTGCTGTAGAAGGGCTACTACAAGGCAAATACGATGTCATGGCCGGGCTCATCAACAATAAGGTTGTCTATACTCCTATCAAAAAAGCAATTGTAGATGATAAGTCTGTAGATGAGGATGATTTCCGAGTAGCAAAGATCCTTTCAACTTAACCGACTAAAAAGATTAGAAAACAAAAGTCCAAGTTAATAAGCTTGGACTTTTTGCATTATTTTCGGTTTTTGTTCATTTTCTTTCTTACTTAAGCATCATGAAGAACTATTTTCCATTCATTCTATTGTTGACTGTTCCCTCCTTGCTATGGGCGCAAACTCCAAAGACATACATCAATGCTGCCGGAGACAAACATCTCGCAGGGGAATTTGAGCTGAATTTTCTTAGATCAGACGCCTCTTTCCAGGGATGGTATGAAGAAAATGAACGTTTGTTTGAACTTTCCGGAAAAAACACTGACTGGAAAAACACCTTTCAAAATTCTGAAGTTGAAATATATCTGGGCACATGGTGTGGGGACAGTAAGCGCTGGGTCCCTCAGTTTGTCAAACTTTGGACAGGTATCGGACTGCAGGAAAGCCAGCTAAAGTTCATTGCCCTATATGATGGAGAGGAACTCTACAAACAAGGGCCGAACGGCGAGGAAAAGGGTAAGTCAATTCACCGCGTGCCGACGTTTATCTTTAAAAATGAGGGCAAGGAGTATTCCAGAATTGTAGAGTATCCGGTCAACGACCTGGAAACTGATTTAGCGCAGATCGCACTAGGACATGCTTCTAAGCCCAATTACCGGGCTGCTACCTACCTGCTTGAATTATTTGAATCAGAACCACTTGATTCCATTTATAAAAATGTGCAGACTCATTTTTATAAGATTTACTCCCTAGTGGGGAGAGAAAAAGAGTTGAACACTTTAGGTTATGTGTTTAAACATTCTGACCGCCTCCCTGAGGCATTACTGACCTTTGAGATCAATTCTGCTATATTTCCTTACTCTCCCAATGTGCTGCATAGCTATGGTGAGGCCTTGATGGCCAACAAGCAGAATGATCGGGCTATACAACTGTTTACACGGGTTCTTGAATTGGAACCAGGGAATGAAATTGCAGCCAGGCAATTACGGGAATTGCAAGGGGAAGCTACGGGAGGCGATTAATTGTATGCGGGTATCCTAAAGCATGTCGATATGTATTATGGCTAGAAGACCGCAGACCGGAAACGGAATTCCAAGTGTGGAAGGCAAATCGAAGGTGAAATCATACGTACTTTGAGTTTTCTCACAGCTACTATCAGATCGCATCGTAAATTATAGATAATCAAAAAAAGTCACCGTTTCGGGTGACTTTTTTGGTTATGAACTTAACAGAAATTAGTTTCTATTCACTGCATTCAGCATGTCAAACGCCAACTCAAGCCTTTTCACGAAGTTTTCTTCTCCCTTACGCAACCAGTTTCTCGGATCGTAATATTTCTTGTTAGGACTATCAGCACCATCCGGGTTGCCGAGTTGAGTCTGTAGGTAAGCCTCATTTTTCTTATAATTGTTCAAGATGCCTTCCCAAAATGCCCATTGCATATCTGTATCTATGTTCATCTTGATAGAACCATAGCTGTTTGCCTCACGGATCTCTTCTACAGTAGATCCAGACCCTCCATGGAATACAAAATTCAATGGCTTGCCAGACGTTCCGTATTTCTCATTGATATAATCCTGTGAATTCTTCAGGATAATAGGCTTCAAGCTCACGTTTCCTGGCTTATATACCCCGTGAACGTTTCCAAATGCCGCGGCAATAGTAAATAGATCACCGATTTCTTTCAGATGTTCGTATGCATAAGCTACTTCTTCCGGTTGAGTGTAAAGTTTAGATGAATCAATATCTGTATTGTCAACTCCATCTTCTTCTCCACCGGTCACGCCCAACTCGATTTCGATGGCCATTTCCAGCTTTTTGAACTCCTTGAAATAGTTGCAGGAGATTTCCACGTTTTCTTCCAAAGGCTCTTCAGAAAGATCCAGCATATGCGAGCTATACAAAGGTCTCTTGTGAGTGGCATAGTAAGACTTGCCAGCATCCAGTAGGCCGTCTATCCAAGGAAGCAATTTCTTAGCAGCATGGTCGGTGTGCAAAATCACCGGCACACCATAAGCCTCAGCCATAAGATGAACGTGATGAGCTCCTGAGATCCCACCTACTATACTGGCTTGTTGTTTGTCATTTGCCAGAGACTTTCCCGCAAAAAATTGTGCCCCCCCATTGGAGAACTGGATAATTACCGGTGAGTTCAGCTTCTTTGCAGTTTCCAATACCGCATTCACCGAGTTGGTGTTGATTACATTGACAGCAGGCATTGCAAACTCATTCTCTTTAGCGTATGCATAAAGGTCTTTAAGCTCCTCACCGTATTTTACTCCAGGTTTGAATTTCATAGGTAAATAAGATTTGAATAATTCATGATAAAGCGTTTTCGAGGCGCCCTTTTATTATCGGATGCTTCAAAGATATAAATCCCATTCTTAAAAAACCTTACAACTAAATCTAAAATATATACCTCTGTCCCTAACTTTCCTTAGAAACCGTGTTGGATGACAGGAGATGGAAGACCGAACACTGAATCGTAGATGATAAAATTTTCAATATGCAATTTTCAATGATCAAGGCGGGAATTTGGGAACACAGAGCCAAGAGCTGAGAAATAAAAGACAGAAGAACTGACAAAAAACCATGTTTGTAAAAAAACTTAAATCCAGTTGTAAAGTTCTGATAGAGAAAGTTCGAAAACTTCTTATATATATCCCGGGGAAAATAGGCTACTTTAGAATTATATTCTTAATAGGAAACAGCCTATGGGGGACATAGCTACCTGCTCGGGCAATTCGCAGGAGAGATCATTATGTCTGTCTAAATCCAGTTAATTAGACCCCATATCGTCTGAAAGCCAGTTCAGGCAAGGTTATATTAAACGCTGAAAGACAACTAATCATGAAACTAGAACAAGCTACAATAAAGGATATTGCCAAAGAACTCAACATCTCTGTTTCTACAGTCTCCCGTGCATTGAAAGATTACCATGGAATCAATGCCGAAACAAAAAGAAAAGTCAAAGAAGTAGCGGAAAAGTTAAACTATCGTCCCAATGCCATTGCCCTATCGCTTAGAAAAAGTAGATCCTTTACCATAGGAGTGATTATTCCTGAGGTAGTTCATTTCTTTTTCTCTTCTGTTATCAGCGGAATAGAGGAGGTAGCTTTCGCCAGAGGATATAATGTGATCCTTGCGCAAACAAATGAAAAGCTGGCCAGGGAAATGTCCAGCATCCAAACCATGCTTTCCAATCAGATAGATGGAATTATGATTAGTTTCTCGAAAGAAACCACTGACTTCGAACATTTCTCCAAATTGCTGTCTCAAAATTATCCCATTGTGTTTTTTGATAGAACACCTGATTTGCTTGGGGCTATCAACGTCATGATAGATGATTATCAGGGAGCCTACAACGCTACCAGTCATTTAATCGAGCAGGGATACCAACGGATAGTTCATCTGGCGGGGCCAAAAAATCTAAAGATATGTATGGAAAGAGAACGTGGATATCGTGATGCGTTGCTGGCTCATCAAATGCCTATTTTGGAAGAATTTATAATAGAATGTTTTCACGGTACAGCAGAGGAAAGCAAAATGCTTACAAAAACGTTGCTTTCCAATAGCCAGCTTAGACCAGATGCTATTTTTGCAAACAATGACACGGTGGCAATAGGCGCAATGATGGCTGGCAAGGAAACAGGATTAAGAATTCCTGAAGATCTTGGTATTATCGGTTTTAGTGACTGGCAACTGTGTACCATGGTGGATCCTACACTTTCCTCCGTTTCCCAGCCTGGATTTGACATAGGTGCAAAGTCCACCGAACTATTATTAGACTTAATAGAAAAGAAAGTAATGGCAGATCAAATCACCTCTCCCATGATCTTGCCTACAGAGCTGGCTCTAAGAAATTCCTCAAATAGGCTCAAAGGTGAAAAATAATCCCATTTTTTCCAGTTTTTATTGCAAACGTTTGAATATGCCTTCATTTTTCAAACAAAGGGATTTAGTGTCTTTTGCACAACACAACTGCGGTTTTAGAGACATCAAGTGAATTTTTTGTAAGGATATTCATACCTACTTTAGCAGGAATCCGACTCCTATTTATTGAGTAATTGCATGATTGAAAGCTATACATCCTCAAACAATTCCGCTCGCTTCTGCCCTATGGGAAAGGTCATCTCCTGGGATAAAAATCCAACTGGTTTTTCAGGGAAAACGGCCCAGGGAAATTTTCAGGTAACGGTATATCGATCAGGTGTTCTGAGAATCCAAGTCAATCAGGCTTCTCATTTCGACCCTAACCCCTATTCGGTCATCTCTGCACCATGTTCATCTGACTTTAGCATAGTTGAGGAAGATGAATTCATCCTCTTGGCAACAGAAAAGATTCGTTTAAAACTAAATCGGATAAATTCCACTTTTTCCTTTTATGACCTATCCGGCAAGCTGATCAATGCAGATGACTCCTTAGGCACAGCCTGGATAGGCACTGAAGTCACTTGCTATAAGCAGGTACAGGTGAATGAGAAATTTATTGGATTAGGTGAAAAAACAGGTAATCTCAACAGGTTTGGAAAAGCTTTTGTCAATTGGAATACCGATTACTTTGGCTATGGCATAGAAGATGACCCTTTGTACATGAGTATTCCTTTTTATATTGGAATACATGGCCAGGGGGCTTATGGGATTTATTTTGACAATACACATAAATCAGTTTTCAACTTTGGAGCCTCCACAGATAGGTTTGTCTCTTTCGGCGCTGAGGATGGTGATATGGACTATTACTTTATCCATGAACCTTCTGTTTCGGAAATTATCAGCACCTATACCTCCCTTACAGGGAAAATGCAAATGCCTCCCAAGTGGTCACTTGGTTTCCAGCAATGCAGATATTCCTACTATCCGGATAAGGAAGTCACCACTTTGGCCCAGACTTTCAGAGATAAAGCCATCCCTGCGGATGTGATTTATCTGGACATCCATCATATGGAGGAGTATAAGGTATTCACATTTGATGGTATCAAATTTCCTGATCCTAAAGCCATGATCAGGCATCTTAAAAGCCTTGGCTTCCGGGTGGTGGTGATTATGGATCCGGGCATCAAAAAGCAGGAAGGTTATCTGCCATATGATGAGGGAAGCGAAAATGGGTTATTTATTAAGTACCCTGATGGGCAGGATTACATTGCCCAGGTCTGGCCAGGATGGTGTGCATTTCCTGATTTCACCAAACCCGATACCAGATCATGGTGGGCAGACAAAATGGAATTCTATACCAAAGCTGGTGTGGATGGATTTTGGGCTGATATGAACGAGCCTGCATCCTGGGGGCAATTCACACCAAATCTGATAGAATTTGATATGGATGGAAATCCTGCCTCCCACAGGAAGTCCAGAAATCTCTACGGTATGTTAATGGCCAAGTCATCAAATGAAGGTTCTTTGCTCCATAATCCAGCTGAAAGACCCTTTATCTTGACCAGATCCGGTTTTGCAGGAATCCAACGGTATGCAGCCGCATGGACGGGGGATAATCAGGCAACTGATGAGCATATGCTTCTGGGAGTCCGTTTGGTAAATAGTCTGGGACTGAGTGGGGTGTCATTTTCAGGATATGATGTCGGAGGATTTGCCGGAGAATCAAGGCAAAATCTTTATGCCCGCTGGATGAGCATCGGGGCATTTTCCCCATTTTTCCGGGCCCATACGATGATCAATTCCAAGGATGCCGAACCTTGGGCATATGGGGAAGAGGTAGAGGAAATCTCCAGAAATTATATCAGGTTACGATATCAGCTCTTGCCGACGATTTACAGTAAAATAATGGAATCTACGATTCATGGGCTCCCTATATCTTCCAGTCTGGCTATAGACTATGGCCAAGATGAAATAATTTATCAGGGGGCTTTTCAGAATCAGTATCTTTTCTGCAATACATTTCTTGTGATACCTGTGGAGAGCTATAAGGAAATCACAAAAGCTTACCTGCCTGAAGGAAATTGGTATTACCTCTACTCTGATGAGAAGTACACGGGGCAGCAACTGATATATCAAGATTGTCCATTGAGCTATCTTCCTGTGTTTGTGAAAGCTGGCAGTATATTTACCATGCAATCACCCGTAATGCACACCGGAGAAAAACATGACGGAATATTGAGAATACATGTATATGAAGGCGCCGATGGAAGATTTACGCATTATGAGGATGACGGGATCAGCTGGGACTATCAGGATAGTGTGTACCATAAAAGAACCATGGAATACAATGCAGCTTCAGGAAAGTTGATCCTTCAGAAAGCCAGTGG
The DNA here is from genome assembly GCF_021390545.1 of Algoriphagus sp. AGSA1. Taxonomy (GTDB): domain Bacteria; phylum Bacteroidota; class Bacteroidia; order Cytophagales; family Cyclobacteriaceae; genus Algoriphagus. Next base: position 201,599 of record NZ_JAJUWR010000004.1, read on the forward strand.
ATCATACCCAAGTGAGTTTTCCAAGATACAGGTATATTTTCACGGATTCCAGTTCACATCAGTTAGTCTAAACGGGGAAGAGATGCCATTATCATCTAGAAATTACCCATTTTTGGATCAACTGACTGAATTTGACCCACTCCCTGATTCAGCACGTCCTTATATAGCGATAGGTTCCCTTCCCCACATTGAGTTTGATTACTCTGATGATCAACTTGTTATCAGCTAATCAAAATAGACATCTTACCCAACGCCCAAATGACCCCAATTAAAAAGGAATTAAGCTTCTGGCAAATCTGGAATATGAGTTTTGGATTTCTGGGGATACAGTTTGGCTTTGCCCTCCAAGGTGGATTTATGTCCAGAATATTCCAAACCCTGGGAGCCGATAAAGATGCCATTCCTTTTCTCTGGATAGCAGCACCACTTACCGGCTTACTTGTACAGCCCATAGTTGGGTACCTAAGTGACCATACTTGGTCTCCAAGATTTGGGAGAAGAAAACCTTTCTTTTTTATAGGAGCCCTGTTCAGTACTATTGCGCTTTTCTTTGCCCCCTATTCATCTGCTTTATGGATGGCGGCGGGAGCACTCTGGATCCTGGATGCATCGATCAACATAAGCATGGAACCTTTCCGAGCTTTGGTGGCGGATAAGGTACCCGAATCCCAGAGATCCTATGGCTTCGTAATCCAGACACTGATCATAGGAATAGGTACCTGGGTGGCCTCCAATCTTCCCTGGTTTATGACTAAAATTGGGGTACCCAATACTGCGGCACCAGGTGTGGTTCCTGATTCGGTGAAATATGCCTTTGCCGTGGGTGCTTTGGTCTTGTTTACCTCCATTCTTTACACTATTCTTACCACCGAGGAATACCCACCAGATGACTTAGAGACATTCAGAAGGGAGAAAAAGAGGGGGTTTTTACGGGGATCCAAGGACATTTTAGATAACATTTCAGGCATGCCTACAGTCATGAAACAACTGGGGTTAGTGCAGTTTTTCTCTTGGTTTGCTTTTTTCACCATGTGGAGCTTCGCCACTCCGGCCATTACCGAGCATGTATTCGGGGTGGTGGACACCAGTTCCGAAGCCTATAACAATGCCGCGGACAGCGTCGGCAACTACCTGGGAACGTATGGCTTGGTTTCCATGATTTATGCCTTGATTTTGGCTTTTGTAGCGAGTAAGTATAAAATCAACAGAAGGCTATGCCACCTACTAAGCTTATTGGCTGGTGGGTGTGGCTTCATCTCCATTTACTTTGTCACAGCTCCCTGGATGCTACACCTGAGTTTTATGCTGGTGGGCATGTCCTGGGCCAGCATTCTTTCTATGCCTTACGCTATGCTTTCCAGTTCGGTGGAGCCACGGAAAATGGGGGTATTTATGGGGATTTTCAACATGTTTATCGTCATCCCACAGATAGTAGCTGCTCTGGGCGGGGTGAATTTTCTGTATAAGTTGATTTTTGGAGAGGCTGTTATCAATACAATGTTATTAGCCGGGGTACTTTTGATTTTGGCTGCCTTAAGCACTCTTTTGATCACGGACAAAAGAGTGACCCATGATTAGATGCAGCAAGATTTGAAGATCTTTTGAATAAAAGCGATATAAAACGCATGCTATAATTTAAAAATCCACTATGCCTGCTCAATAAAAAGGGGAGCTTTTCTACATTTGCCAGAGCAAAAGATTCCGACAAAGATGAAAACTATTCGAATTACCGGTGTACCTGAACATTTTAATTTTCCATGGAAAAAAGTGGTCAAGACACAGCCTTTCTTAAAGCAGGGAATTCAACTGGATTGGACTGATGAATCTAGGGGCTCGGGACAGATGAACAAAGCTTTGCGGAACAATGAGACAGATATAGCTCTTGTACTCACCGAAAGCTTCCTTCAGGATTTCGAAAATGGAAATCCTTCGAAGATCATAGGATATCATGTGCTTTCCCCCTTGATTTGGGGCATACATACACATGGAAATAGCCCAGTAACCCAACTCTCGGAAATAAAAGAACCCAATTTCCTAATCAGTAGAATAGGGTCTGGTTCCCATCTGATGACGTTTGTACTGGCAAAAAAAGAAAATTGGAAGAAAGAAAACATGAATTTCAAAGTCATAGGCAATCTTCCAGGTGCCTTGGAATCCATGGATCCCCAACTGCATGAACTGTTCCTCTGGGAGAAATACACCACTAAGCCATGGGTAGATTCAGGAGAGATGAAGCGGATCGGCGAAGTGCCCAGCCCTTGGCCATGTTTTGTGATGGTTGCTTCAGACAAAGCCATCACTGAATTTGGTGAAACAATTTTTAATTTGAGAGACTTGGTCTATGATGAGTCTAACAAGCTACAGCATGGTGAATCGTCTGTAGAAGATATCTCAAGAAATTATGATTTAAACTTGCAAGACGTCCGCGAATGGCATAATCAGACAGTATGGGCGACCAAACCAGATATTTCACGGGTTCAGCTTATGCGCTCCATGCAAACCATGAAGGAACTGGGAATACTGAAAGAAAAGCTTCAACCTGAGAAGTTTTTATCCCTTGACAACCTGTCAATTACAAACTAAAACCTGAGAAGCTTTTAATTTGATACACACGGTAGTACCTTCACCTTTCACGCTGTTTATCTGAAGATCACCTCCATTCATACGTATAAACTCCTTACAAATCTGGATTCCCAAGCCTGATCCTTTTTCCGCACTAGTACCCAATGTGGAATTGGTAAATACATACTCCTTGGAGAGCAATTGGTTGATTTGTTCCTGATCCATGCCTATTCCCTGATCCTTTACACAGCAAACCATCAAATCTTCTTCCTTTTTTACGGAAAGGTGAATGGTATCCCCATGGTTTGAGAATTTCACCGCATTATTCAGAATATTTCGGATTACAATATCTATTAAATCACGGTCAGCATACACCTGGACTCCAGAATTATTTCCAGTACAGGTTATATTTAAAGACTTTTCCTTCAATATAGGGGATATTAGTTTTATGTTCGCTGTGATCAGCTCTTCCAACGTAAAGTTTACCTTATATATTCTGAACCCTTCCATTTGGGTCATTGACCACTTCAGCGTATTATTTAAGGTAAAATAGACCGTATCCACATCCATTTTTAGGTGCTCGATCAGTTGATTAAAATCCTCCTGCGTCAAGTGCCCCGAGCCAAGTAAATCTACGATGGACTTCACCTGCCCTACGGGTCCCCTCAGGTCATGCCCTATTATGGAAAAAAGTTTGTTTTTGGTCTGATTGATTTCCTGTAACTCCCTTGATTTGATTTCCAGGTCAATATTATGCCTGTGGATCTGCTGCTTTTGTAGAATAAGACTCGCGTTATATTTTCTGATTTTCCGATTCAGGAAGTAAAGCCGGATTAGTAATCCTAAAATCAAAGCCAAACCTATCCCCACCAGTAGCATGATCTTTTTGTTCATAGTCAATCGGGTAGCCTGGATTTCATTCTGCGCCAACAACAATTCGTATTCGGATCGCTCTATATCATCCCGGAACATTCCCTGCATCAGCGCAAGCCTATCTCTGCTCGATTTATTGGTGATAGAGTCGCTTATCTTCACAAATTTGGACTGGTGGCTGAAAGCCTGTTCATAATCACTCTTTTGACGGTAATATTCCGCCAGGTAACTATGACATTTAGCAAGTTCATCCAGTAACCCATTCTCACTGGATACTTCCAAGCCTTCCATCAACACTCCCTTGGCTTTTTCAGGTTTATCATTCAACAAATATGTGTTTCCAAGCCTGTGGAGAACACTCGCTAGAAATGAATTTAAGTTCTTGGCTTTTGCTTGCACCAATGCTATTTCATAGGTCTTTTCGGCAGATTCCAATTGATCTCTCTTAAAATAAATATCGCCTACTACACGATTGGAAAAAGACAGCATATAAGGTGATCCTTGCTCTTTATTTACTTCAATTGCCTCTGAAACATAGAACATTGCTGAATCGAGTTCATCTAATTGTATATAATTGAAGGCTATGTTATTAAGACTTCTGATCATTGTCCCAAGATCACCGACTTTTTCACTGATAGTGAACGCTTTCCTGAACTGCTCTATTGCCAACAAATAGCTGTGTTGCTCATAGTAGAGCGCACCCATACTATTAAGCACCCGTGCAGCCTGTCCCTGGTTATTATCTTCCATCGAGAGATCATAGGCAGTCTTGGAATAATCAAAGGCCTTTTGCCAATGTCCCCTTCGGTAATAAATCCATCCAATGTTTTCTTTGGCTATAGCTTCGCCTGACTTACTATCAATAGAAATGGCAAGTTCCTCAGCTTCCAGCGCATAGTCCAAGGCAATTTGTTGTTCCACTTCGCGGAGGTGAGTGGCCAGTTCATTTAATATAGATAGCCTTTCCCTACCTTCAGCAACGGGAAGGATACTTTTCAGGCTATCTATATTTGGAATCTGGGCATACACTCCAGATGGAGCCAAGAAAATAAAAACAAGAAAAATATATGATTTTGGATTCAAACGGCATACAGTAAGTAAGGATGGTAAAAATAACTAAAATCAATCAAAATCAACACATTAACTTCAATACCGTCGTAACCTATCGTTTAAATTCTTCCCAATCCCAATCCTTGTTTATTTGGTTAATGGCATGATGTGCCGTCAAATCATACTGGCAGGGTACTATGGACACATAATTATTGGCGATAGCCCACTCATCGTTATCCTCTCCCTTATCAAAATTGACAAAATTACCGGCCAGCCAGAAATACCTTCTGCCGTTAGGATCCCTTCTCTCATCAAATTCCTCCTGCCATTTAGCCTCTGCTTGTCGGCAGATCTTCACTCCCCTTATCTGCTCATTTTGTTTGGGTGGGAAATTCACATTGAGCGCTACCCCTTTAGGCATACCGTTGTCAAGTACCTGTTTGGTTATTTTCTCCACCCATTCTTCTACATGAGAGAAGTCTGCTTTTGAAGAATAATCGCATAAGCTGAACCCTATGGAAGGATAGCCTTCCATAGCACCCTCGATAGCTGCGGACATTGTCCCGGAATAGAGCACGGAAATAGAAGTGTTTGATCCATGGTTGATCCCACTTACGATCAAGTCCGGCCCTCTATCCTTCATGACGTAATGCTTGGCAAGTTTCACGCAGTCTGCAGGTGTTCCACTGGATTTATAGGCTTTGACATCTTCAAAAATATATTCCTCCTCCAATCTCAGTGTTTCGCCAATCGTGATCGCATGTCCCATACCAGACTGTGGGCTGTCCGGGGCCACCACGACTACATCTCCAAGCTTTTTCATTACAGACACAAGTACTCTTATCCCTATGGACGTGATCCCGTCATCATTGGAGACGAGAATTAATGGTTTGGGCATTTAGTTTTTATTCAGTTCGTTGTAATAAGCGGTTATTCTGAGAAGGTCCCCTCTTTTGTCATAATCCAGGCGGTTTTTCCGCATAAAAAGTGAAATTTCCTCGTCATGTCCTGGAAGCATGTCGAACAGGTCTTTCTTTTTCATGCTGTATTGTTCAATTCTGCCGTCTTTTAAAAAGTAAAATTTGAAAGCTAACCTCTGTCCCATCATGGCTGGAGGGCCATAAAAGGGATTCATCCCATATCCACCCATCATACCATAGCCCCCCATACCGCGGGAATCGGTAGCCACATATTCTCTGCACAACAGTGCGATATTCTCACCTTCAGTCAATACTTCAAAAAAGATAGGGGTGGCATAATCACTTTCCTGGGCATAAGGTAAACTGAAAAATTTTCTGATGCCACCGTAAACCTCATCAAATATTTCAAAGTAAGTAACATTAGTTGAAGTGAAGGTATTTACAGTCTGACCTTGAAGCTGAACTACATTAGCATCTAAGTCATACTTGATCTGCCCTCCATAGGCCTGCCCGTCTGTTGTATAGATATTGCCTTTATGCCACATCTGGGAAGGGAATTGGCTCTGGCCCACACTTGAAGCCACTCCTAGCACCAGCATACAAAGAGAGAGAAATATTTTATTCAGGGTTTGCGTCATGACTGTATGTACGAAATAAAGGATTTCGGGTTGAAATCATATGCAATTATTGACAAATACAAGATATGAAGGATGCGTTACTTTAGGATATTATGCCCCATTTTATCACGCTTAGTCTGCAGATACTTTGCGTTGTGGGCATTGGGTGCTATTTCAATCGGTATTTGCTCCACGATCTCCAAGCCATAACCAAGCAACCCTACCCTCTTTTGAGGATTATTCGATATAAGTCTCAATTTGCTCACCTCCAGGTCTCTCAGGATCTGGGCTCCTACCCCATAGTCCCTGCTATCAGAAGGCAATCCTAAGGCAAGGTTAGCCTGTACGGTATCCATGCCTTCTTCCTGTAGCTTATATGCTTTTAGTTTATTGATCAGCCCTATTCCTCTACCCTCTTGGTTCATATATAGGATGATTCCTTTGCCTTCCTCCTGCACCATCCGCATAGCACTATGAAGTTGTGGGCCACAGTCGCATCTGCAGGAGCCAAAGATATCCCCTGTCATGCAGGAGGAATGTACCCTTACCATCACCGGTTCATCTTTATCCCATTTTCCTTTGATCAAGGCCAGGTGAAGTTCTTGGGTGTTGGTTTGCCTAAAAGCGATCAGTTCAAAATCCCCAAAATCAGTAGGGAGATCCACCCCTATCTCACGCTGGATCAGTGACTCATGCTTCAGGCGATAAGCGATCAGATCTTTGATGGAAATCAACTTTAGATTAAATCTTTTGGCTACTTCCACCAAATCGGGGAGTCTGGCCATGGTCCCATCTTCATTCATGATCTCCACCAATACTCCGGCGGGGGAATAGCCAGACAAACGGGCCAGGTCTATAGCAGCTTCTGTGTGCCCAGCTCTCCTCAACACCCCTCCTCTTTTCGCTTTGAGCGGAAAGATATGCCCTGGTTTACCTAGTTCATTGGGATCAATGGAATCGTCCACTAGGGCCTTTATAGTCTTGGCCCGATCAGATGCGGAAATCCCCGTGGTACATCCATGTCCGATCAAATCCACAGAAACTGTGAAGGGGGTTTCGAAAGCTGCTGTATTATTCCCTACCATCAGCTCAAGACCGAGTTTTTCGCATCTGTCCTCTATCAAAGGAGCGCAGATCAAACCGCGACCATGGGTAGCCATAAAATTAATGATTTCAGGTGTCACGGTCTCCGCCGCACATACGAAATCACCTTCATTTTCCCTATCCTCGTCATCTACGACGATGATTACCTCTCCATTTTTGATTGCTTCAATCGCATCTTCAATTGGATCAAGAATATATTTTTCCACGAAATTTCTATTTGGATTAGTATTTAGAAAGGCAAATTTACACGCTTTCATATCTTAAACAGGTTACAGCCAAATAAAGTTTGGTTTTAGCCTATGACAATCCCAAGCTCTTTATCTATTTCCAGCTGTACTTTTTTAAGTTCAAAATAGATGACCTGAAACTCATGGACCTGCTCATCGCCAAGCTGCTCTGACTCAGCATTTTTTATTTTATCCTTCGCCTCTTCCATGAGTTTTTGCACCATTTTCCGTTTCAGTCTCAAGATGGATTTAAATCCGGTCATGGTGAGATCATCTGATTCAGTAGTGATGACAATTTGGTGAGTGTCCGTCCAATGACGGGACACCTCATGCCGTAGGGTGATCAGATCTATCACTTCTTTCTGCACTTCCTGATCGCCTAGTCCGATAAAATATTCAGCTGTCGGGATTTCACCCTGCAATAAATTGGAGCGGTAAAGGGTAAGTATCCTGTTATAGATAGGCGTAGTAAACTCCAACTCCTCTGTTTCAGACAACAGATATTGGCAAAGGTGCATTTCTTCATCACTCAGTTTCTGCCAGCCGTAATTCACTAAAATCCTGACCATCTCACGTTCCTGGATCTTCAGGATTTCTGAAAAGGAAGTAGCTGTTTCGTCAGGGATAAGCTCATCCATTGCCTGCTCTGCAAAAAGCTCATCTTGCTGCCTTGAAGAATGCTCCTTTTGCCCTTTCAGCAAAATCTTGTTCAGCTCCGCATGGACGACATCTTCTTCAATCCTCAATAGTCCCGATGCTTCTTTGGCATACACAGAGCGTATGATGGGATCGGGGATTTTCCCTATACTCTGTACTACCTCCCGGATTACCTCTGCTTTTCGGATGGGGTTCTTGGAGAATTCCTCCTTGTATAGGCTGATTTTAAAGCCAATGAAATCCCGGCTGTTGCTTTCCAGGTAATCCTGAAATGCCTGAGAACCCACTTTTCTGGAGTAGCTATCGGGATCTTCCCCATTCGGAAAAACCACAGCTTTCACATTTAGCCCTCCCTCAAGCAAAAGATCTATACCCCGTAGCGACGCCTTGATCCCTGCCGCGTCTCCGTCATAGAGCACAGTCACTTGATCTGTGAAGCGCTTGATAAGCTTGATTTGCCCCTCCGTAAGAGATGTACCTGAGGAAGCCACCACATTTTCGATTCCGGAGAGATGCAGGCTCACCACATCCGTATAGCCTTCTACCAGATAGCAGTTATCCTTTTCGCGGATAGCCTTCTTCGCCTGGTACATCCCATAGAGCACATCACTCTTGTGATAAACCGGAGTCTCCGGGGAGTTGATGTATTTGGGTTGGTTCTTCTCCTTGGTAAGTATTCTGGCACCAAATCCGAGTGGTTTCCCCCCTATGTTGTGGATAGTGAAAACCACCCGGTTTCTGAACCGGTCATAGACACGGGATGCATCACCTTCTTTTTGCAGAATCAGGCCTGCCTTGAGCAAGATCTCCTCCTTGAAACCTGCCTCGTGTGCAGCTTTAAGCAGATTGTCCCATCCATCCAATGCATATCCCAGATCAAATTTCTCAATGATCGCAGGGGTAAATCCACGTTCTTTGAAATAACTAAGCCCTATGGATTTGCCTTCTTCGGATTGCAGGTTCTTCACAAAAAAGTCTCGGGCGAAACTCAAGGCGATCAATAAACTTTCCCGTTCATTTTGCGCCTCGTCCTGCTCCGGTGTGCGGGAAACATCCTCTTCCACTTCAATGCCGTACCTACCTGCTATGTGCCTGATAGCCTCTTGGAAGCCGATGCCCTCTATATCCATCACAAACTGTATGGGATCGCCGGCTTTGCCACAGCCAAAACACTTATAGATCTGTTTTGCAGGGGAAATCGAGAAAGAGGGGGTTTTTTCACCATGGAACGGACAGTTGGCCCAGAGATTTTGGCCTTTCTTTTTCATGGGCAAATAATCGCCGATCACCTCTTCGATGTCCATGCGTTCTTTGACCTTGTCCGTAGTAAGTTTGCTGATGCCCATAGGTAAATGAATGGGACAAAGTTAATCGCTGAATCTGTAAAATGAGAACTTTCTGGTGATTCTGCCAGTTCACAAGAACAAGACATTTCACTTCGTTCTTTATTTAGAAGGCTTTATGCTCTAAATTGCGCCCAAATTACAACATTTACCCCATGCAGTTATCCAAGGAGAACCTCCTGAAAACACTTTCCCGAGTACAAGATCCCGATCTAAAGAAAGATCTGGTGACTCTGGGAATGATACAAAAAATCGAAATCAACGGAAACAAAGTCAGTTTCAACGTAGTCTTGACTACTCCTGCGTGTCCTCTCAAAGAGGTGATTAAAAACAATTGTCTAGAAGTACTGGAAGAAGACTTTGGAAGCGATTACGATTGGGATCTGTTCATGACATCCCAGGTCACTACTATACGCGATTCCGCCCCTATTTTGCCTCAGGTGAAAAACATCATCGCCATAGCATCCGGCAAAGGTGGTGTAGGCAAGTCCACCACAGCGGTAAACCTGGCCGTATCCCTAGCCAAAACAGGTGCAAAAGTGGGGTTGATAGATGCTGATATTTCAGGGCCTTCTATCCCTACCATGTTCAATGTAGAAGCTGAGCAGCCTACCGTAAAAAAAGTGGGGGAGAAAAATATAATCGTGCCCATAGAGCAGTATGGGGTAAAGCTGATGTCAATAGGTTTTCTTACACCTGTGGACAGTGCTGTGGTCTGGAGAGGACCTATGGCAAGTTCAGCGCTGAAGCAGTTTATTTCTGACGTGGAATGGGGAGCGTTGGACTATTTGCTGATCGACTTGCCTCCGGGGACATCGGACATCCATCTTACTATGGTGCAGACGGTGCCAGTGACAGGCGCGGTGATCGTGACCACCCCTCAGAAGGTAGCCCTAGCTGATGCCAATAAGGGATTATCTATGTTCAGACAGCCCCAAATTAATGTGCCAATTTTAGGTGTTATTGAAAATATGGCTTATTTTACACCCGAAGAACTGCCTGAAAACAAGTATTACCTATTCGGCAAAGAAGGAGGGAAAAGATTGGCGGCAAAATACGACGTGCCATTTCTGGGAGAGATCCCTATCGTACAGAGTATAAGGGAAAGCGGGGATTCCGGCTACCCTGCTGTATTGAAAAACGGAATCACCCAAGAGTCTTATATGAATCTTGCAGAAGCTATCGCCAGACAAATCGCCATTAGAAACGCCTCACAAAACAAAACCGAAGTGGTGGAAATTAAAGCTTAACATTATGCAACCAGAACTTAGAGAACAAATAGAATTTGCCTTGGATACAATCCGACCTTATCTGGAAGCAGATGGTGGAAATGTGAGGATCGTGGAACTTACTGACGATATGGTACTCAGGTTGGAATTGCTGGGATCCTGTGGTTCATGCCCTATGTCCACTATGACACTTAAAGCCGGGGTAGAAGAAGCAATCAAACGTGCCATACCAGAAATCATAAAAGTAGAAGCCGTCAACCTAACTGTAGCCTAATTCCGATCTGAATGAAAAGAAGGTCACGGTTTTTTGGCAAAGCCAGTATGCTCCTTTTTGGAGCCTTTTTTGTTTTTACCATTGGCTTTGCACAACAAACCAAAACCTTCGGTCTGACAAGTAAGCAAACCGCACATCATATCCATGAGGAAAAATGCGGGCATGGAATAATGGAACAAAAGCTTGAAAAAGAGCTGGGGTTCTTCGGTTCCAAATCTTTTTTTGAAACCTGGATCGACGGCAAAATAGAACATAGGGCCAGCCAGCCTCAGATACTTTCCAGAACAGCAGAAGAGCCGGTCCTCATTCCAGTAGTGGTGCATGTGATCCATAACGGGGATCCAGTAGGTCAAGGTGCCAATGTGCCCTTTTCCCAAATCGAAGAGCAGATAAGGATACTCAATGAGGATTTCCAACGTATGAACGATGATGCCGTGAATACACCTGCGGAATTTCTTCCTGTTGCGGGTCAACTGAACATTGAATTCGTATTGGCCAAACAGGATATGTCCGGATTGCCGACAAATGGGGTTACTCGAACCCTAGGCCCCCAAAACTCCTATGACCCCAATACCGATGCGACATTAATAGCACAACAAGTCCAGTGGGATCCTGAGGAATACATGAACCTCTACGTCACAAGTCTTACCAGTCCCTACATTGGATATTCTTCTTTCCCTGTTTCTGACTTGCCCGGTCTCTCGGGAGCGACCAACTCGGCTCTAACAGATGGGGTAGTAATCGATTACCGGTATTTCGGTACCGGGGGTACTGCCCTAGCGGCATCCAGGGGAAGAACAGCCACACATGAAGTAGGCCATTTCTTCGGATTGAGACATATATGGGGAGACGGTGGCTGTGGAGTGGATGATTTTGTAGCCGACACTCCTCTCCAAGACAACTCCAACAACTCTTGTAGCAGTAATCCCTCAAGATTCAGCTGCGACTCAAACGATATGATCCAAAATTACATGGATTATACTCCCGATGCATGCATGAACCTGTTTACCCAAGGCCAGGTAGAGCGTATGGATGTAGTGCTTGCCAATAGTCCCCGAAGAGTCACTCTAATCAATAACAGGGCGACCCGTGAACCTGTTCTTGCTGACAATGACCTCGCGATAGCACGGGTACTCGAACCGGGAAATTTCGAATGCGACGCAGTGATCAACCCAAGTATAGAAGTACTGAACGCAGGAAAAAACACACTTACTTCAGGCAGAGTGGAGCTGAGACGCAACGGCACCCTGCTGGAATCCAAGAGAGTCACGTTCAACCTGGCAACGGGGGAAAGTTTTATTGTGAATTTCAATCAATTCTCATTGCTACCGACGACCAATACGGTGGAGTTTAGGATCACAGAGACCAATGATGTACCTGACAATGTCAGCGCAAACAATATCCAGACGATCACGCCTATCCTAGAACAGCCTATCAGTTTGCCTTATAGCGAATCCCTTAACACCTTCCCTTCACCTTGGTCCATAACCAATCCTGATGAGGCGTTTACCTGGGAAAAGAGAAGTCTTACGATTTCAGGAAACTCTCAGGATCTGATCTATCTACGCAATTATGAATATGAAGCTCCTGGGCAATTGGACTACTTAATTTCTCCAATCATCAATCTGGCCCAATACCCAAGTGCCCAACTCGTGTTCGAAATGGCCTATGCTCAATATGACCAGTCAGGGTTTTCGGATAAATTGATTGTGGCGATTTCACAGGACTGCGGAAACACTTTTGATTTCATCAATGCGCCTTATCAGAAAAGTGAGCAACAGTTGGAAACCAGCCCCGCCACTTTGGATGAGTTTATCCCTACTGACGAAAGCCAGTTCAGGACAGAATTGGTCAACCTTGCGGACTATGCTGATTTAGGGTCGATCCGCCTGGCTTTTATAGCGGAAAATGCTTATGGCAACAATATTTATATCAAAAACATCCGGATACTTCCAGATGAGGAGTTCAGCTATGGGGTCTCTTTGGACTCACTAGTGTCTCCATCCCCTATTTTTGATGGAACCAATGAAGAGAATATCGTCAGACTGACCAACACAGGCAATCTTCCTTTCTCTACATTTGTTTATTCCACGAGTGTGAACGATGCACCGGGACAGACATACATTGCAAGTGGAAACACCGTGCAGCCTGGAGAAAGCTTTGATATAAGCACTCCCAACAATACCAGTTCAGGAAAAAACACCCTTAATTTTGAGGCTTCGGCACCAAATTTCGATCAAAACCAAGAGATACCAAACCAACTCACGAGGCATGTGATCGAGGATGCCTCCACTATCTCTGTGCCTTGGAGGCAAAACTTCAATAACTCCGGCACATTGATACCATGGCAGACCATAAATCCAGAATCAGATGATTCGGCATGGTCACTTTCTTCAGTTTCCATAGGAGAAGCCCCCGACAATGTAGTCACCCTCAGCAGCCAATCCATCGGTCAGACCTATTGGTTGGGCACACCTGTCTTCGATCTTTCCGTCCGAAGCCAGGCCAGCTTGTTCTTTGATTTGGCTGCGGGCCAGCTTAGTCCTACCACTAGCCTGAAAGTGATGGCAAGTACCAATGGTGGCACTGACTATGCCGAAGTATGGAAAGCTACTGGATCCTCGCTCTCCACGGTGGCTACAGGGGAAGCAAACCCTAACAGTCCGGGAGATTATGTGAGACGCTATGTAAACCTGAGTGATTTTGCAGGGGCAGGAAATGAACGGGGAAGAGTAGCATTTGTAGTAGAAAACGGCAGTAATACTGACACCCCTATTTATCTGGACAACATAGAGTTATTCCTCAGTGCCAATGAGGAGCCGGTGATCCCTACCGAGGGAATGGCCGTCCTCTACCCCAATCCGGCCAGGGAGGTATTTAATATCGCCTTCAATCTTCCGGACTTCGAAGATGTAAGCATCCAGATCATTTCAAGTACAGGTGCCTTGGTACAGGAAATAGAATATCCTGGCACATTGAACCAGACTTATAGCTTTAGCACCCGGTTATTTTCCAAGGGAGTGTTTATTGTGAAAATCAACAGCAACAGCATCAGGGAAACCAGAAGACTCATCATTCATTGATTTTCTGGGGCCAACCCCTGAGCAATTAAGGGAATAAGCCACTGTAGGTTCTCTATGAAGTGGAGCCTAGCTGTCTGTTCGTCCAGCGTACTATTTCTTTGTAAGCTTTAGATTAATTGCATAAAAAAGGTCATGAATTACTCTTCGGCTTATTTTTTGCCGAAGGGATTTATGGTAATAGGATAAGCCTTCGTTGTAAGGATTGATTTTCCCGCTTATCTTTAACTATTCAAAATTTCTTAGGCATTACATCCAACCCTCCTTTTGAAAAAGATATTAATCAACCTCCTAGTGATCATTGGAATGTCAGTTTTTCTGGGCTTCCTTTTCTTGAAAGTTTATCTGCCCATGTACACCAACCATGGAGAATCGGTCTCAGTGCCAGATTTATCTGGATACACCTACGATGAGGGTGTGGAAATCATGGAACGCGCGGGCCTGAAATATGAGGTATCCCTGGACTCCGGATTCAATACGGATCTAAAGACCTACGCTATATTAAAACAAATTCCGCAAGCCAATGCGCAGGTAAAAACCGGTAAAACCATTTACATCACCTTAAATGCCAAGAATCCCCCAATGTTAAAAATGCCAAACTTGGTCAATACGCATTTGAAAAATGTGCAGGAGATATTGGCAAACATGGGACTAGAGAGAGGTGATATCGTATATGTGCCCGATATCGCTTCCAATGTAGTGCTGGAGCAAAAGTACCGGGGAGTAAAAATTACTGAAGGATTTGAGGTTCCTAAAGGTGCCCGGATAGATCTTGTAGTAGGTGATGGCATGGGAAACCAGATTCTAGAAGTTCCTAATCTAAAAGGAATGGAGGAAGTGGATGCGGAATTCCTTATTTTGGGATCTAGTCTGAGAGTAGGGAGCAAACACTATGTGGATACAGATTCTGTGGGTGCAGGAAAAATACTGAGACAGTCCCCTTCAGCGAACACAAAAGTGAAAACAGGTGAGATAGTTGATATTTGGATCGCAAAGGATAATTTTTAAACTTGATGTTAAAACCTCTCCATATATTTCAGGTGATTGGGCTATTACTGGCCTTAATCATCCCGACTGTGGCTGAGTGTCAACTTGTGGAGCTAGCTCCCATCCAACATCATAAAATCAAGAAGAACGATCTTTCCCCTGGAGAAAATTCAAGAATATCCCAGTACAATGAGCTTCCATTCTGGGATGATTTTTCCCAAGGGATAGACACCCTAAGATGGAGCATCAATGGAGCCTCCTATACTGAAACAATAGGGCTGAATGCCCCATCTCTAGGGATGCTACTTCTCGATGGAGTGGATACCAATGGCAATCCGTATTCCCTCACCCAAACCAACCAAGGCGAGACAGACTTTGTGACATCCAAGCCATTTGACCTGAGTGGCTTGACAGCTGCAGACAGCTCAAGCTTGTTTCTCAGTTTTTTCTGGCAAGCTGGAGGTCGGGCTGAGCTTCCTGATGAAAATGATCAGTTGACATTGCAGATACTGGATGCCGAGGGCAGCTGGATCACCATTTGGAGACAGCTCGGTGGTGTCAGTCTGGACACAGAAGTATTTACCCAGGAAATAGTAAAGATCCTACCAGCTTGGCAGCATGCGGATTTCCAGTTTCGCTTTTTTGCCGAAGGCAGACAATCCGGGCCATTCGATAGCTGGTTGATCGACTATATCTACCTCAATACCGGAAGATCCGGGACTGATCTATCCTATCTTGACAGAAGCCTGACCAGAACAAATGAGTTGAGAATCGGAGATTATGGAGCCTATCCCTTTGCACTGCTGGAAGCCGATCAGGAAGGGCTATGGGGCAGGATCAAGAATGAATTCAACAACCTGGAAAACCGGTTCAGGGCAATGGAATATTCCATAGTCATCAGGGATTCTTCCACAATGAGCTCTATTCCTATCAACCTCAACACCCCTTTCAACCCAGTTCCGAATGCTTTGGAACGAAGAACGTTTGAAAGCAGGGAATTTGAAGAAATCCCCGTGCCCCTGGGCGAAACCCATCTGGAAATCATCTCATCTATCACCTCGGGGGATGGACTGCTATACAATATCGTGGCAGGGGACACTGTCTTTTATCCTAGTGTAAATTACGAGCTCAATGATACGGTACGGACTTCATTTCCGCTTATGGATTATTTTGCTTATGACAACGGTTCCGCAGATTATGCTGCCGGGATCAATCAGCGATCCGGTCAGTTGGCAGTGAAGTATTCCGCTCCTTCGGCAGTATATATCAAGGGGATTTCGATCAATTTCACCAATCCTAAGCAAGCCAATCAAGCTATAGATATCCATGTATGGAAAGACCTGGATCAGGAACCTGTCTTCACCAGTGAGGAACTGATTCCAGTAAAGGAAGCGGGTCAGGAATTCCTCTATTATTCACTGGATACCAACATCCAGGTGGAAGGGGATTTTTTCATAGGCTTTACCCAATTTACCAATGATTTTCTGCACGTGGGACTGGATAAGGTAAATGATAGCGGAGATAAGCTTTTCTACAACGTAGTAGGTGCCTGGGCTCAAAATGAAGAGGTAAAGGGTTCTCTGATGATCAGGCCCCACATCAGCCTGGAGGCACCTTTTGAAGAGATCTCCGTCCCTGAGGAAGAAATAAGGATTTACCCAAATCCGGTAGAGACCCAGCTCAACTTAGAGGGGGCTTTCAATGAAGTCAGGGTCTTTGATACGTTCGGTAGAGAGATTTTTCTTGAGCGTCAACGCTCTTCCAAAGGAGAAATCATTAATTTTAGTGGGCAACGTCCGGGCATATATGTGTTAAACATGACCACCGAAGAAGGTGTACAATCGTATAGAGTACTAGTTAAATAATAATATGGAAGACATAACCGTAGAAGACCTGAAATCCAGATTGGATAAGAATGAGAAATTCGTGTTTCTAGATGTTCGTGAAGAATGGGAATACGAAGACGACAACCTGGGAGCTAAGAATATCCCTTTGGCAGACTTGCCATCAAGACTGGGAGAACTGGAAAGCTATAAAGACAGTGAAATCGTAGTACACTGCCGCTCCGGTGCCAGAAGTATGAATGCGAAGAAGTTTTTGGAATCCAAAGGCTTTACCAAAGTCCGTAATACAACAGGCGGAATCTTAGCTTACAGGAATTTGTAAAAAAGAGTCCTGGATTTTCATATCATCCCGCGCCGACAGGCTGAATGTACGAGGCTTTGGGCTTTCAGAAAGGGGCAGGAATTGGGCAAAACCGAATTCCTGCCCCTATTGCATATCAATTGACAATCCCGGGAGGTTTAGCAAGTGGAGACCATTTCCACCCGCTTACTGACCTATCTTTTTTGGTTGGTTTTTAGAGCTGCTTCTTTACTTGAAAACAAAAGGTTCTGGGGAAAAGCAAACGATAAACAATAGGATAGCCAATATCCCCAATGCTTTGCGTTTCCCATCCAACGGCCTGGTACCTGTCACTTCTGGATGTCTCAGTCCCATTATCCTTCCTAGCAAAAAACCGTAAAACAACCAACCATGGTAACCTTCCACTCCTGGAAACAGGAATGCCAAGGCATATTGTACCGCGGCTATGCTCAACGCAAGGGTGATCCTACTCTGGACACCTAAACCGGACTTGGTAAAGCAGACAAACAGAAAGCCCAAATATAGCGGAATATAAATCATCAAATCTTCAACAGGCGCATAAGGGCTGACCAGTCCCAGTCCACCAAATCCCATAAACAGGACATAGGCAACAAGGGAGATCTCTCTATGAATCTTCGGGAAAAGTCCGAAAATCACATGTCCTCCATCCAGCTGACCGATAGGCAACAGGTTCAGGGCAGTGAAAAACAGAGCTAAAAACCCTGCAAAAAGATATGGGTAATGGATCAATTCAGACATGGCAGGCATGCGCTCAGGATCCGCAAAGATTTGCCCCAGCCCCCAGAAGAGCAAGTTGTTTCCCAGCTCAAACTCAAAAGCTCCTTCTTCAAACCCTTGGAAATCGGGGTCAGCATACTCTGGATGTACCGTATAAATATAATCTGCCTCGGGGAGTGTGGTAAAACCATAGATGAGGACAACAAGCGCGATCACAAAACCAGCCAGCGGCCCGGCCACCCCTATATCAAAGAATTTCTTGCGGCTATTGACAAAGCCTTTCATTTGGATGACAGCACCGAAAGTCCCTATAGAAGGCATTCCGAGAAAGCCTAGCCATCCTGGAATGAAATAGGGCAGGCTGCATTTTACCTTATGGTGTAAGGCAGTGAAGAAATGCCCCAACTCATGGATTAAGAGAATTCCTATAAAGGGAAGCGAAAATGCCAGGCTCTTCAGAAAATACTCGATGTCAAGCATGTTGTCCCCCTCACCTAAAACTGACTTGCTATATACCCACTCCCCTCCCGCCAGCGTGGTGGCAATCAGTGTAATAAGAAACAGGAGTGAATGACGGAGGTATTCTTTCTTGCTATACATTCCCGAAAAAGTCGAAAATAACTTCAGGGCCAGTCACGTGTACTGCCCGAATACCTACTGCTTTAGCCCCTTCCACATTTGCCAATAAATCATCAAAGAATATCACCCTATCCCCTGAGGTCCCTAATTCCAGCAACATTTTTTCATAGATCTCCGGATGGGGTTTTGCCAGCCCCATTTCGTGGCTGAAAAACACCCAGTCAAAGATTGGGTCCAAGCTTTCCAATCCATGATCATCATGTAGGATTTGATTTACCGCCTGAATGTGTATCGCATTCGTATTGCTGAGCACCCCAACTTGAAATTTTTTTCTTAGTTCTGAAATTAATTTCAGTCTTTTTTCGGGGATTTTCAGGAGTAAATTATTCCAGAGCAGATCTACTTTTTCATCACTCCAGTCCTGCTGAAAGTAGTCTCTCACCTCTTGTCTGAAGGTAGGTGAATCTATTTTCCCCACTTCATATTCCTTGTGAAAATCAGTGAGATAAAAGCTATTTACCCGCTCGTGGTAACCAGGTGAGAGTTCCCGGGTGATAAGTTGCATGGCTCTTTGATAGTCGATATCGATGATGACATTTCCCAGGTCAAAAATCAAAAAGTCTGCATCAGATGCATTCTTCATTCGGAATAGTTGTTGTGAATTTGAATTCAAATATGTAACATTGCACTCCCAAAACCAAGGTTTACGGCACTATAGAGGCCAAAAACCAGTGTTTTTCTCTTTAGGGCCTATAGCTCAGTTGGTTAGAGCACCTGACTCATAATCAGGTGGTCCCTGGTTCGAGCCCAGGTGGGCCCACTACTCCGGGCAAAGTCATTTTCGAATGGTTTTGCCCATTTTTTTTGCTTTTTAACCCGTTAATGATCAGTCAGATGAAAAGGGCTCAGTCCAAAAAGTCAGGGATTCATCCGATAGCGTGCTGTAGAAACCTGTATGAAGCAGTTTTTGATTTCCCCAATACCCTGTTTCATTTCCCCAAGATGAAGAACCTTTTTTTGTGCAAGGTGATTTTGCTCCTTGTTTAGCCTATGCAAGTTTTGTTGGGTTGATCGACAAATACCTTTACACTACTGATCGTGCCGTTGGCACTCTGAAAAACATATAAACCATAAAATAGAACAGTAAGTACCTAACGATTAAGATTGACTTATAGGTAAACCTAACTATAACCGTTTATACAGGGGCATTTATCAAAGAAACCGGTATGCCAAGTTCATCAAATTGCGGGGAATGGTACCTACTCAGCTTTTTGGGGTTAAGGCCTGAAAAAAAACGGATCTCCTTGATGAAATGGGACTGATCTGTATAGTTTAATGAATACGCTATATCGGAGAATTTCTCATATTTTCCGGATTTGATTAATCCGATAGCCTTTTTAAATTTCAAGACCCGTAGATAAAGGCCTGGACTAACCCCGATAAAATGATTGAATTTTCTTTCCAACTGTCTGGTAGATATACCTAATAAATCCTTTAGTTCAGTCACTGAAAAAAGCTCAGGTTGATGTTGTATATGGCTAATTACTCTTGAAAAAGTTTGTTCTAAAACCAAATTGTTATCGATCCGTGATCTTAAAAAAGATTGTATGCAAGCCAATCTTTCTAAAGTTGGTAAGGCCCTGAATAAATCAAATCGGGAGATCTCATTATTTATAATTTTTAAGGAAATAATTCTGTTGGTAGCATGGACTGCTGGGATTTTGAAGAGGTTATTTAACCCTTGCGGCTTAAAAACAACCCCTACAAGTGAAGTCTGTGCTTGAACCACGTATTTTGCTGGACGTGTTTGCAGCCCATATATAAAAGTTTTCGGTAACACTTTCCCTTTTCCATTAGCTATTCCATTACCTTGGAATTTGGCTTGTTGCGAAATAATTCCAGATGTAATGTCTGCTGCAGAAATCAACTCATACGTCGTTGACTCCTTATTATTTATTTCAAGCGTCCAAAAATTTTGGACTAAGGAACTTAACCGATCCTCTGGCATTATAACTTGATATTTCATGAATGTACTGGGCTGATATTAGAGTGCTGACCATGGGATCTATTCATAGATTACGGCATGTGTATCCCTTAATTCATTGAAAAAGGACATAAACCCGATGATAGAGGACGAAGGCGGGTTTAATGCCTTCGAAAAAAAAACCAGATCAATTCAGTCGCGTCAATAGCTGTGGAAGGTGGATCTGCCCCAGGTCTTGCAATTTTTCCACCGGGCCAGGAATGGCCTCCATCCTCGGTTGTGTAAAGCTCCATGGCTAATCCGGAAGATTTTTCCCAGAAAGTATAGGTGAAATCTCCCAAGTTGCGTTTTTCTGTGTACTCGGAAATACCATGAATTGAACTCCAAACACCCATCGTGGAATCAATGGATGCAAAATGATATCCACCTAAACCAAGCCCCCCATAAAATGGCACGATTTTGTCCAATACAGAATGAATATGAAGAATAGGTAGCGGTTTTGAAGGCTCACAATTTCTTGCCATCAAGGTTCCGCTAACAGGGGCAACCGCTGAAATTTTTTCAGGTATTTCACATGCTAATCGATAGGCGAGCATTGCTCCATTGGACATTCCGGTTACATATATTTTCTCGGGATCACCATGAAACTGTCCAATCATTTCGTCAATTAACACGGAAACAAACCCTACATCATCCACTTGATTTCCCAATGCATAATCACAGCATTTACCGGCATTCCAGGTTCTAATACCCAATGGCCCCGGTCTTGGAACACCTTCAGGATAGACGATGATATATTCAGATTCGGCCGCTTTGGCAGTAAGTCCATAATCCCGTTCAGCTTGTCCAGCATTTCCTCCGGTACCGTGAAGGGCTACTACTACCGGAAATTTTTGACTTCCAGCTTTTTGATAGAAATTTGGTGGAAGGTTAATGAGGTAGGATCTTTGTATTCCGTCAAAATTCAAGTCCCGGTAAAATCTGAATTCATCGGGTGCTTCTTCTTGGACACAAGAAACCAGAATGATCAGAATCAAGCCTAAAACTTTGAGAAATGGCCAGTTCATAGATACTTTCATTTTTTGGATTTTTGGTTCTGAGAAAAGTGTCCCAATTCCGGATGCAGTACTTAGCATCTCAACCAGACAGTTTTCCTCTTAAAATGATTTTTAATTGAGGCAAACTTCGAGGTGTTGGAAATATTCTTTCTTGAAAAAATATCTGAAGCTGAAAAAAATGAACCTGAGCTTAACCAGGCGCAAGAAATAGCTTCAACTGGGATATGGTCAGTTTGAGATCGAAAATAGACCATTTGGCATAAATGGATCGGAATGAAATCATCCAATACACCCAATTTTGGATACAAAAAAATCAATCCCATGAAAACACATGTAAGCAAAAAATTATTAATCGGTCTGTTTCTGATCTTATTGGCCCATGCTACAGAAAGTAGGGCCCAAACAAAACTGAGTGAAGAGGACAAACAGCAAATGTTTGAGAAATTTGAAACGTATAAGGAGCAGATGAATTTAACTGACAGCCAAAAGAAGGAAACGACTGCTATTCTGGAAGGATATTGGAAAAAGTTGGGTACCCTGTCTCAATCAAACATGGGAAAATTGCAAAAGTACAAGACTTGGAAATCACTTAAAGAGGGTCGGGATCAGGCAATGAAATCGGTATTGGATACCAGACAATTTGCATTGTTTGAGCAATTCCAAAAGGAAATTCAGGAGGAAATAAAGAAAAGGAGAAAGGATACCTATCCTTAATGGAGCAAAATTGCTATCTATTTTCAAACCATTGTCTGAATTCTGTAACTCTGGCTTTGCTGATTAAGATCAGTTCTATGGATTCGGGTTCTACTTGCAGGGAGAGCCTTCCGTTGAAGTAATATTCCGCACTTCGGATTGCCTTTCTATTTACCAAAAACTGCCGGTTAGCCCTGAAAAACGTCCCAGGATCCAATTCATCCTGCAATTCATCGAGTCGGAGATCCAAGGGGTAAGACAGATTTTTAAAAGTCCGGGCATGAACTACCGTATTCTCAATAAAAAAGAATGCCACTTCACCGGATGGTAATGGAATAAGCTTGTCCCTAAAATGCACCAAAAATGTTCTTGGGATTGAATGTTTGGACTTTTGCATCAACTCCTGAATCAAAGTCTCATTCAAGGTAGGTTTTCGAAGCTGTTCGAACTTCCGAATACTGAATGCCAGTTGTTTTTCATTGATGGGCTTGAGAAGATAATCGATACTATTGACCTTAAAGGCTTCTATGGCATATTGATCAAAGGCAGTAGTAAATATAACTGGAAAACCCACTGTCGTTTTGGTGAATATTTCAAAAGAAAGGCCATCTTCTAATTGTATATCGAAGAATCCCAGATCAGGATCATTTCCCTTTCCCCGAAGCCATTCCACGGCCTCTTCCACACTTGGAAGTATAGCAAGCAGGCGAAAATCAGGAACCACATTGGAGAGCAAGGACTTTAGGTTAGCTGCTGCTCCCGGCTCATCTTCTACCAAAAGTATATTCAGAGGCTTCATCTGTTAATTCTTTCATTTATTATCAAGTCGGATTTTTATACTTAACCAACCCTATGGATACTTTATTTTTTAAAATCCATTGCTCTCGGACTATAGGTCGGTAAAATTTTCCATTTTTATTATCCCTCATATCAACAGAATGCTTACACAAAACGAATTTTTCTCAATGGTTATCCTAACACTATCATAACCCAGCAGTTTATAGCGTTTTTTTAGGTTAGCCAGCCCAATTCCATACCCCCCTCCTATTTTCTCCTTTTTTTGAAGAACATTTGAAACAATGATTTCATTTTTATTTTGAAAAACCCTGATTTTCAATGGTTTTTTTACAGAAATCACATTGTGCTTCAGGGCATTTTCCACTAATAACTGAATTGCGAATTGGGGGAGTTTCTTGCAAAGATCACTTGGTTGGACATCCACTTCCACAGAAAGACCGGATCCGAATCTAATTTGCATCACATACAAATAAGCCTTTAAAAATTCCAACTCCTCATTGAGTTCAACCAATACAGAATTTCTGTTTTCCAGGGTATATCTAAAACAGTCTGACAGCATTCCCACAAACCGGATTGCCTCTCCAGAGTCATTTCTGATCAATCCCGAGAGTGAATTTAATGTATTAAATAGGAAATGGGGATCAAGCTGGCTCTTTAAAACCGCAAGTTCTGTATGGGTTTTTTCATGAGCCAATTCATCCAGTTTCCGTTGGTCTAGCTTAGCCCGTTCCGATGCCTCATAAGCATATACCACCAAGAGACAAACGATCAGGATACCCAAATGGCGAAAAAGAAAAACCAAAAAGAATGCTCTGGAATATTCCAGATCAAATATAATTCGAAGAATACCCGAAAGTAGAATGGAAAGTAAGACGATCAACAGAAAATTCAATAATCCCAATTTAGCCCTCCTGTAGATACCGGGCGGAATAAGATGTTTTTTCCAGAAAAAATTAAACTGAAATAATACAAATGAGCCTACAAAAGTCGAAAAAAACAGATACCCCATTCTAGGATTTACCTGGGCTCGCGGAAAAGTCCGATTAAGTATTTCCGCCATTTCAAAAAGTGATACCCATGGCAATAAAAAAAATACTGACAGGGCCAAGGAAATACTGAGGGAAATTTTCGTTTTGGGATCCATCTTTGAAATATCAAAGAAATTAATTTTCAAGCAATTCAAGCTAAAATTCAGACCCAAAATCTCCAGCTTCACTGGAAAAATAAGAAGGTTCAAGAATCAGATCAATGAATTAAATAAATAGGTATAATAAAGTTCTCCAAAGCCCTGGTAAACTTCGGATACCGGAAACGGCTTGCTTATAAGCACTTTTTAAAAGTAAACTTATAGTCTAAACTATTTGATCAATGTCGCAATTTTACAATTTACATATGCTTTGCTAAGGGACAGAGCCATTGAACCTCTCGATTTATACGCTCTTATTATTTATGCAGTCGGATATTGTTCGTAATGTTATGCTTATTTGTATCCCAGTTTTCCAATTAGGTGTGCATTTTAAGTTCAAATCATTCGCAGCAGCCTTTTTTACAGTTCATTTTCCATTATTGGCGCCTAGATTGGTATGCCAAATTATAGTCTTCGCTGTTCATCCCCTGAACCGGATCTGCTCCCAAGCTTCCGGACTGATCTACTTCCCAATGGAACCGAAAGATTGAACCGGAACACAGTTCCCTCTGCATCAAAAAGCCAATCATAAACCAAATCATTGGTAGGAAAATCAGCGGTCATTGGCCACTGGCTGCCTGTGTTTAATACATCATTCACATTAAATGAAATACCAATTCCTGATGAAAAGGTTTTCCTGATTCCCAAATCCAGCATAAACCGTTCTTTCATATACATTATTCCCGATCGATAGTCCGAAAAGTATGCGGCATTCAGTTCAGCATCAAACCAGTCGGAAACATGGAAAATCTGAGTGGTGGAAACTTCAAAATTTGCCGAAGCGTATTTAACCGGAAGCGAGTTTACAATGGGGTACTGGGTTTGTATAGTTCCACGGATATCATACTGACTTGTCCAGCCTGTGGTGATTTCCACTGGATAGGATATCAAAAGTGTCCCGCTTTGGCTTTCAATTCCTTGCAGTGGCCTTACTACCAAGAGTTTGTTTTCAAAATCCATGTCAGGTTGACCATCAAATACCGGTTGGGATTCTTTTGTCAGCTGAAGGGTGGTGCTCAGCTTTGAACCCTGATATGCCAGCTGAATTTGATGGGTTAATGATGGTACCAATTCAGGGTTTCCGGTAAATAGAGTATGTTCATCAAAGAAATAAAAATAAGGTGCCAGCATGGAGAAACTTGGGCGCTGGATCCGGTTTACAAATGAGAGTGAAAGCTCGTTGTTTTCATCAAAAGAAAAACTCCCGTGCAGGTTTGGAAACAAATTATTCATTTTCCGATCATTTACTTTTCCCTGATCAGACGATTCGAGAATGAGTTCATAGTTTTCATATCTCAGCCCGGCAATCATCCTGAATTTATCCGTGATCTGCCAATTGGAAGACAGGTAAACCGCATACAAAGATTCATCCAACTGATAAGAATCAGTAAATCCAGGAATATCTACCCAAACACCTTCCGGGTTTTTTCCGGCCACCCTGACCTGATTGTTAAAGGTTGAATGCGTCCCTTTCAAACCAAGATCAAAACTTAAATTCTCAGCATAATCATTGTGCACATCGATTTTCCCTACCTGGATATCCAGCGGTGTCTTAGCTCTGGATAAAAAACTTGAATTTTGCTCGTCATCTTGGTTCACAGTTTCTTTAACTTGGTATACAGTTGGGTTATCCCTTTCAAACCTGATATAATCATAGTCTATTTCAACCCTGGTTTTGTCCGAAAAAGAATGGGAAAGATTAAGGTTCAGAATGGCCTGGGAAAGCAGGTTTTCCTCATAACTGTCAGTTTGGGATGAAGTGATTTCTTCTTCCTCTCTTGATTTCGTTAGAGCAGTAGCATCCATTTTCCAATTGGATTGCAATAAGGACAGCCCTATTCCTACTCCCGTTTGCGGGGAAATTTTCCACTCCAACCCCGACTCGGCGGTATACATAGCAGTCGCGGGCTTTCGCTCCACATCCAATCTTGAAATAATGGGACTATTCCCAAAATTCAGCTCGGATTCTATTTCAACCAATTCAAGGTCTCTGGCTAATGAGTAAGCTCCATTGAAATAATAAGTCAGTTTTTTCCCTGTTCCATTCAGTGAAAGATTTATTCCGTATTTCGGGCGTTTTCCGTATGCAAAATTACCTGAGAACTGTCCGCCTATTTTTCCTTCACCCCGAAGGGTGTTGATATTGATAATCCCTGCCCCACCCTGTGCATCATAACTTGCCGGAGGGGCTGTGATCAGTTCAATGGATTCAACGAGATCCGTATTCAGGTTTTCCAAATACCTGATCAGATCAGCAGATTCCATTCTGAGCTGCTTGTTATCCACCATGACAATTACGCCTTCCTTACCCATCATACTGATCTGGTTGATCCCCCGGTTTACCCTAACTGCCGGTGATCTACCCAAAACACCAAGAACAGAGCTACCTAGGTTAGTTACCCTATCCTGTACGTGAATGACAGTCCGATCTATCCGTTGTTCGAAAAGCGGACGGTAGGAATTTACCGTAACCTCATCTAGTTCTGTGGAAGAAAGCGTCAATAGTATATTTTCAAAATCCTTGTTGCCTGAGAAAAAAAAAGGAGCACTCCGAAAATCCGTAAATCCTATGGCCTGAATCTGAATTAGATAAGATCTATCAGAACTGGAATACGGAATTTCAAATTTCCCCAAAGAATCAGTCACCGTTCCCTGAATGAACAATGAATCCTGAAACAACAAGACATGGGCATATTCAAGCGGAATATTTTGCGGATCAACAACTTTACCTGTAATTGAATTTTGTGCAGATACCCAGAAATTCAGCATCAAACAGCTAAATAAGGAACAAAGGAATACGGATTGTCGAAGCATGCGTTTTTACCATTAATTTTCGACGCATGTTATACAGAAAACACACTGCCCACCGGAAAACAGGACTGATTGGAGTAGAATGGGGACAAAAACAGCCTTCGGATTAACAGATTGGCTTTGTATGGACAAATCGTTCTTTTATACTATCAGAGTACTGTTTGGTATTTATTTTACTGCTTTTGTCAGATAAGCAGCTAAATTTCATCAAAAAAGTATGATTGAATTGGACAAAAACTACAATAAATGGACCCTGGAGCGTATCGCCAGACATGTAGTTTATTGGGGTTTCTGGCTGACTTTTTACGGCATAGTAAACGGTTCATTTTACGAGGGCAACTACGCTGACTGGTTTTTTTATGAGATACTTTTCATGACGGTTAAGATCCCATACAGTTATTTTTTGGCATACAAGCTTTTTCCCCGATATCTTCCTCGTTCCCAATACATCAAATTAGCCCTGCTCGTGGCTTTTTATGCCTTTGTTGGAATGGTTATTCTATATTTTCTGGATCAGCTTTTTCCCATGGAAAAGTCAGGGAAGACTCAGGAGTTTCTTTCATCAAGAACCCTTTACATGTTTATTGATCTGATTTATATAGCATCACCCGTAGTGGCAATTAAGTTGATACAACAGAATATTTTTCAGACTCGTGCAAATGAACGGCTAAAATCAGAAAAAGTACAGGCAGAACTTCAAAATCTAAAAAATCAACTTCAACCTCACTTTTTATTCAATACGCTTAACAATATTTATTCTATGGTAATATCGGGGGATCGATCAGCCCCGGGATCTATTTTGAAACTTTCAGAAATACTCAGCTATATCCTTTATGAATGCAACGTTGAAAAAGTCCTGTTAAGCAAAGAAGTCAGTTTGATAAAAAACTACATTGATTTGGAAAAAGTACGGTATGGTGAACGTTTAGATTTGTATTTTGATATCCAGGGAAGTGTAGGGGGAGTATGTATGCCCCCACTTTTGCTGATGCCTTTTGTGGAAAATGCATTTAAGCATGGCCCTTCGAAAGACATAAGTAATTCATGGGTCAGGATCTATCTATTTGCAAATGAAGAAGAATTGGTATTTATGGTTGAAAATAAGATTACACCAGATGAAACCCATAATTCTCCGGTTAAAAGCGGAATAGGCCTACAGAACGTTAGGAAAAGACTTTCTTTGCTTTACCCGGATAGCCACGAATTAATTATCAAGATAAAGGATAGTTTTTTGGTCAGGCTAAAAATTGTTCTCTAAATCAAAAAACCGAATCAAAACCAAAACTTGAAAATTATCAACCGCTGCAGAATATCACTTCCAATAAAACTCGAAAGCTAAACAGATAAAGATAAAATAGACATTGCCATGACAGTATCCATTCGAGGGATATCAGACATTATGTACCTATCTACAGAAATCCAATGTATTGATCCTGTCCAATTAAAATTTGTTCGAGACAATTATACCACAAATATTAACCAGATAGTAAGTCAATGAAATGCATGATAATTGAGGATGAGATTCCAGCAGTAAAAATTCTTCAGAATCATATTTCCCATTTCCCGGATCTTGAAATCACCCATATCTTCCATAATGCTGTAGAGGGAATGGTGCAGTTACAGCGCTCACCGGTTGATGTTTTGTTTTTGGATATTCAATTGCCCAAAATGTCCGGAATAGAATTGCTTCATACACTGGAATCAAGACCGTCCATTATTCTTACCACTGCATTTCGGGAATATGCACTGGAAGGATATGAACTGGAAATTACTGATTACCTTCTCAAACCAATTTCTTTTGAGCGGTTTGTCCGCGCAGTACGCAGAATATATGGAAGCCGAAAACATCCTTTCCAATCCCCTTTAAATGTGCCTATAGAAACCGAATATGCTGAACCATTTATCTATATCAAACATGATAGGGAATTCATTAAAGTCAATCTGAAAGAAATCCTTTATGTGGAAAGTGTGAAGAACCATATCAAATTGGTCACCCCTTCAAAGGCGTTGTTTACCTTGATTGGTATCGGAGAAATGGAGCAAAAATTACCCAGTCACTTCATTCGGACTCATCGTTCTTATATTGTCAATACCCGTCAGATTGAACGATTTAGTCAAACTAATGTAACCATCGGAGGGAAAATTTTCCCTCTGGGGAACCTATATAAGCAGGCTTTTTTTCAATGGGTGAACAAAAACACGGTCTAACTCTGATTCTTAGGCAACAATCTTTTATAACGGTATGACAAAACAGAAGTAGCAAAAGTATTTTCGAAATATCTTCATACTGTATCCAATCAAAATAACTGTCGGAAACAAACTGAATATCATGGAAAAAAGCAAGTTAATGGAAATGCATAATGTGGGTATTGTAGTGGAATCACTTGACAGTGCCATTGAATTTTTCACAGAAATCGGGTTGACGCTTGAAGGACGGATGATGGTAGATGGTGAATGGGCCGGACGTGTTACCGGACTTGGCAATCAGTCTTGTGAGATTGCCATGATGGTTACACCGGACGGAAACTCAAGACTGGAGCTGTCACGATTTCTTGTACCTCAAACAATTGAAGACCACAGGAAAACTCCGGTAAACTCACTTGGCTATCTCAGGATAATGTTCAGGGTTGACAACCTTGACGAACTGTTGATCAGACTTAAAAAACACGGTGCTACAGTCGTGGGAGAAGTGGTTCAGTTCGGAGATATGTATCGGCTTTGCTACATCCGCGGGACAGAGGGATTGCTAATCGGATTAGCGGAACAACTCGGCCGTGGGACAGCAACTGATATTTTGGAAAAGAAAAGCAAAGATTGAAATCTGAGGAGTTGCCTAAACGCCTGGGATATTTAACGTTTACGAGGATAAATAATAAAACAGTCAGCATCAGTGTGGCTTGTCAGAATCACCCAACAATGGGATGATAAAAACGCATGCGAAAATGGCTATCTGTCCATTAAACTCAACCAATAATCCAATGAAACTTCACCTGTTTTCCATTTTCTTTTTCTTGTTTTGCAATTGGACAGAAGCCCAGACTGATTCCGCTACTTCTGCGGATTATAAAAAGTATTTCAAGGAGGTTCAAAAAACCGCCAATAACAGCAAAACGCTCTGGAAAAGAAGTCTGTATGGCCCCGTTCTTCTGATCGAACCGGAAACCCGGAAACTGTATGCCAATGAAGCAGATGGAGAAGGACGTCTCACGCTGACGGATGGAGTCTACACAGGAATATTCCCGGAAAGCCTCAACATAGCAAATACCTCGATTGACTGGGCCGGTAAGCGTTGGGCAATGGTCATGTTGCCATTAGCAGAAAATAAACAGGAAAGAATAAACCTGTTGTCACATGAGCTTTTCCATAGTGTTCAATCTGAATTGGGATTTCCGCTTACCCATTCAGAAAACAATCACCTTGACACAAAAGACGGAAGAATATATCTGCGTCTTGAACTGGAGGCATTAAAGCATGCTGTCCTGGAACCGAAACATCAAATTGCCCTTTCCCATGTCCGGAACGCATTGCTTTTCAGGGCTTACAGACAATCGCTATTTGAAGGTTCCAAAGCCGACGAAAATTCTCTTGAACTTAATGAAGGAATTGCAGAGTATTCCGGCTTGATCCATAGCGACAGAAATAAAGCTGAGACTAGGCGGCATCTCGTCGGACAACTTAGCCGGTTTGGGAAAAGCCCAACATTCGTTAGGTCGTTTGCCTATCAGACCATTCCAATTTATGGTGTATTTCTGAGAACACTAGACAAAAATTGGAATCTCAACATTTCAGGGCAAACAGATCTTTCTGAATATCTTATAACTGCATTTGATCTGAAGATTCCCAATGACCTAAACGAGCAAATTGCGAAGCTGGAAAAAACTTACAATGGAGACCTCATTTTCAAAGAGGAAACGGAACGTGAACTTGCCCAGCTCGAAAAGATTGCTACCTATAAGCAGCTCCTTGCAGATCAACCTCATGTAGAAATCCCCCTGGAAAAAATGTCCATATCTTTCGACCCAAGAAATATTTTTCCTCTGGAGGATATGGGTACTGTTTACCCCGACATTCGCATTACTGATAGTTGGGGGATCTTAATCGTGGAAAATGGAGGATTGTTAATGAATCATTCCTGGAACAGAATCTCCATCAGTTGTCCTTTTCAGAGTTACGGACGGGGATATTCCGGAAATGGCTGGACTTTGCTATTGGAGGAGGGATATCAATTGATCAAAAATAAACAGACAGGGAATTTCGAACTGATGAAAATTAAAAATTAGTGGATTATATTCCAAATAATCCCGACCCAGTCCTCATACACCTTTTGAATAGCTCTGCCTTATAAACGCATTTGTCGCAGTTTTACAATTTTAAAACTAGCTCAGCACGGATATTTGTCAATAATGATAACATTATGAAATACTTTGTCCTGGGGTTGCTGCTTCTGAATTTTAACCTTACTAGCAGAGCCCAAAAAAACAGCTACTTTACTGAAATTTATACCGAAATTGGAAAAAAGGATTTTTTCAAAGCAGCAGAACTTTTGGAACTTGACAGGTCACCGCTCAGCAATACAGAAAAGAATATCCTGTCTGCCATTCTCAAAAACGCATTTAACCAAACCAACCAGTCAAAAACTGCCATTGCCAATTTATTGGACCAATCCGGTATAAACCTACCGGATTCAATCAGACTGAAGCTACTTGAAGTCCGGCACGACAATGCCTATAAATCCTATGACTATGCTAAAGCAAAAGAGGCCGTCTCCCGTATTCTGCAGGAATTTGCACATTTGCTTCATGCTGATCAGGTTGATGGCTATAAAAACTCCCTGAAAATATGGTCAATCCTGGAACATCAACCTCCCCAGAAAACTGAGTTTTTAGGGTCTGTTCAACAGCAAATGATCCGGGATTTGGCAGGGCTGAACAATCTCTTATTGACCACGAAAAGGGATTCCATTCCGATGATTTTTGACACCGGTGCAAATCTCTCCACAATCACCCGGTCAGCGGCAAAGCGTCTCCAAATGAAAGTGCTTCCGGACTCCATTCAGGTGGGAACCATTACCGGAACTATGGTTTATGCAAATCTTGGCATTTGTGAAAAACTGGCATTGGAATCTGCTGTTTTCAGCAATGTTGTTTTTTTGGTGCTGGCGGATGAACACCTAGCCTTCCCCCAAATCGATTACCAGATTCATGGTATCCTTGGATTTCCGGTGATGGAATCCTTAAGACGCATTCGAATAGATCAAAACGGGCATTTCGAAGCAGGATTTTCCGGCTCTACAATCCAAAAGACCGTGAAAGCTAACATGGCTATGGATGGCTTGAGTCTGCTGGTACAATTGGAAGGAAAGCACTTTTATTTGGATACCGGAGCGGATGAAAGCATGCTTTATCCGCGGTATTACAGTCAAAACAAAGAAGAAATTGAATCCAAGTACGAATTGGAAGAGATTCAGTTTGGTGGTGCCGGAGGGCATGGGAAATTCCCTGGATATCAGATTGATTTCAGAATCAAGGTAAATGACACTGAATTATCATTTCCCAACACCCCCCTGTTGACAGAAAGCAGAAATGAGAAGTGGAAACATGTCTATGGAAATATCGGTCAGGATTTAATTGACCGATTCGGATCAATGACTCTCGATTTTGAGAATATGCAGCTACTATTTACACCCCCCCTAAATCCCTAAAGTCAAAACCTCCTAGCTATGTCAGCTACAACTACCGACCATTTCCAATTTCCAAGTCAAGAACAAATCCAGCTCCTACGAACCAAATTATCCATAGAATCCAAAAATGGAATGGATTTTACAGTTAGCGCAAGCTTGGTCTGGGCTTTACTAGGTATCGTTTGGTACACCTCCCCCAAATCTGATTTTATCAATTCCGTCCTGTCATTTTACATCGGTTTCTGTACTTTGCCTTTGGCGTTTGGATTATCAAAAATCTTTAAAACCAACTGGAAACTCGAGGGCAATCCACTTAAACCACTGGGACTTTGGTTCAACTTTGCCCAATTGTTTTATTTCCCCCTACTATTTGTCTTCCTGAAACATATGCCTGAATATTTCATCATGGCATATGCCATCATTACGGGTGCTCATTTATTCCCATTTAGCTGGCTTTACAAAAATCCATACTATGGCGTTTTTGGAGGTATAATTTCATTAGGCTCTTTTATTATCGCATGGTCCTTTTTTGAGAAGCAGACCTTCCTCGTCCCTTTTTTCACTTCCATGATGTTATTTAGTTTATCGGTCTGGCTAACAATCGATGTGCGTAAGAAAAAGCGCAACTAAAAATTTTCGCCAATGATCAGGTACTCCAAATATTTAAGCCCAATTGGGGATATAATTATCTGTTCTACAGAAGCTGGAATCTGCGCTTTAGAGTTTTTTGATGTTGACTACCTTGAATCAAAACTAACAGGTTATAGAAAGCATTTTAAGCAGCCATTAATTCATGGTTCCAATTCTCATATTGAAGTGGCAAAAAATGAACTACAGGAATATTTTTTTAAAAGCCGAAATACTTTCAACACTAGTCTGGATCCTATTGGTACAGCGTTTCAAAAAAAAGTATGGAGATCCTTACAGATAATACCATATGGTAAAACTATTTCTTACTCAAAACAAGCTTTAATGCTTGGGATTCCAGGTGCTTTTCGTGCGGTAGCATCTGCCAATGCCAGGAACAAAATAGCGATTATGCTCCCCTGTCACAGAGTAATCGGGTCAAACGGAAAATTGACTGGGTATGCAGGAGGAATCTGGAGAAAGGAGAGATTACTTGAAATCGAAGGGGTTTTACCAGAAAGACTTTTTTAAACTTCCCTTACAAAAGTTCTAGTTAATACCAGAAGGATTTTCTAACGACGAATTATAAGTTACAACTTCACTTACTAAAATAACCGGGCTAATGTTGGTATAATTGGCGAAATCCGCCCGTATGGAATCTCGATTCGGTCCTATTGCTGCTTGGTAGTCTTCAAGACTTTTAACGTAAAAGGTTCCAATGGCCACAAATGGCATGGGTGTATTGGGAATCCCGCTTGCAATCCCCTTTTCTATGGTATAATTAACCAGATTTGAGCCCAAAAATCCGGCAACCATGGGCATGTGTTTGGATTCGTAGTACTCCATATCAAATTGTTTTCCTTCTTCGTAGGGGTACATGATCGAAATCTTTATCAGTCCCTTTTCAGCAGAGTGTGAAACTCCCAGTTGTGGGGTTTCTGTCGTTTGTAGTACTGCCTCTTCAAGCATAAACAGGGATACAACTAGAAAAACCGCCAGTTTTAAATTCAACGATACCATGGTTTGAATACTTATTACATTCGTGAATTAAGAGATTCGAAATTATTATTTATAAATTTAACCCACATAAGTTTGTTGATATATCACCAGCAAAATAAATTATTTCTTTCAATTTTTGGAAAAAATCTATTTTTTAATTCAAAAAAAATATTTTAAATGTCGTATTTATACAATTTCAGACACTTAAAAAACCCTATATTTGCAACTTTTTTTTTAACTTTAAAAAGAAATAAAACTCAAATAATTTCTATATAACGCTGTAGCATAAAAACAACATAATACGTTTAGTTGAAAAAATATTACAAACACTAAAAAACCCATTACTATGAAAAACAAAACAAACATTAGCGACAAGCTATGGTCCAATTTTATGCTGATTGGACTTCTGATGATTGCCTTAGCATGCAATGAAGATGAAACATTTCCGGAAGCCCAGGTTTATGAAGTAGCCGGTGATAACTTCAAATTCTTTTCAAATCCCGGTAAATACCAGGAAATTAACAACCGAAGAGCCACTTCTGAATATTGTACATTTGACTGGAGTATAGAGAAAATCAACAGAAGTGGAAACACACTGAAGGTCGAGGTGGATGTTCCCGAAAACTGTGAAATTGACTATGAATTGATTTGGAACGGCTCTCTATTCTTTGTTGATCCTCCGGTGGCCAACGTTTTTCTAAACTTGACGTCCACAGGATGCCAAAACTCTGAATCCAGAAAAACCGAGTTACTGACATTGGATCTGAAGCAGGCTTTTAAAAATTTGTCTGATGAGCAACTCAGGACAATCAACTTTAATATTCAAGAGGTTTGTGCAATTGTGGACTTACCCTGCAACGGAGACTGCGATGTAACAAGTTAATTCCTTGTACCGGCTCCTTGGTTCACTGTCTTTCAATAAACCAACAGTCCTCCATTTGAATCCGTCTCAATCCAGGATTTACCGGGTTAAAATCCGGTAAATCCATTTTTTACATTATTAAGGGTAAAATTTTAATAGAAACTTTGGCTTAATTAACTTTTGACAAGTTCAGAGGAAAAACAGGGGCAAACAAATCTACTTAAGTCCATTCTATAAATACTTTGGCTGGCGATTGGTCAATGGATAATGTCAGAATAAGATCTTGATTCCACATCATCTATATCAATAAAAAAATTGCTCTGATACGATTTCCCCATGCTTTAGCTCATAAAACATGATCCCATTAACCTACAATCTTCCAAAATCTTGAGCTGTAATACCCATATCCCGGCCTACGGCAATGTAATTTCCACCAATCACCGGCACAGAAGTTCTCGCACTATGAAACTCATCCACCTTGGCGACAAAATCTTTGCCTTATTCTACGAACAGCTGCTTTACATTCCGCAAAACCGATGTAGGGAGAGTTGGATGGGTCAATTTATTCAATGTTCTAAATCAGTAGCTGCTTTGTCAGTGCCATCCATATACATAGGAAAAGATTGGTGTTGATGTGTAATTTTCCATTCGTCATTTATTTTTCGAAGACATAAGGTTTCTCTGAACCAAACATTGGTTTCGCTTCCATCTGTGCGTTTTCCAGTTAAATGTTCAAGGCTATTTATGAAGGCCATATCGTTATTACAGGTTATTTCCAATTCTTTTGACTCTAATCCAATACGATTTTCAAAGGTTGAAAACCAATCTTCCAGGTTATTTAAACCTTCATCACCTGTCCCAAAGCGAATCTTCAAAGGGGGAGCCAGTAAAAACAGCACGCAATTTTCAGCAAATGGCATATTTGCTTTTTCAGCGTCCTTTTCTCGAATTGCTCTGTTCAGATTTTCTTTCAGTTGTCTTATTTTAATTTCTTCTGTCATTTTTATTATGTGATGGTTACTGATTAAAGCAGATGATACCGCTATATCTTATAATGAATTCCTATTTCACCTTCCGAAAATTGTCTTACGCCTAATAGTTTCAGTCGATTGAAATTTTGGATACACTCATTCAGTAGATAATTGTATAAATTCGACATCTGCTGACTTCGGTATTCAGGAGAAGTTCTTGTTGATTTCTGAAAGACGTTCTTTATCATACAATTGTGCTGACCATCTTCAAAAGGCTCTTTTGGAGATAGTCAGTCCAGGAAACCGAACAGCTTCCGTAACACTCCGCCTCAGGGATCAACCCCTTATGAGTAAATACGATTTTTGTCCCCTTATCCTCTTGGAAGAGCTCAAAGCATATCTGGGTGTCAACCCACTCGGTAGTATCTCCGATATAGCTAAGCTCGCTTTCTGTTACGAGCCAGACGATCTTCTTGTCTGGAACCAGTTCTATCAACTTCTGTAGGCTATAATGAGCTCCTCCTGCAGCAGTAAATGAAAATTCATCATTTAGCTTTTCCCACTTACCTTCAAATTTCTCTTCATGCCATCCAGACCACCAGCCAGGGACATTTTTTATCACCTCAAAAACCTTGGTTGGAGGTCGGTCAACCAATAATGTCAGTTTAAAATCTTGATTCTTCATCTCATTCTCAATAAAAAAACTGCTCAGATACGATTTCTCCGTTCTTCACTTCATACAGCATAATCTCATTAATTTGAATTCGTCCAAAACCCTGTCCGGTAATATCCATATCCCGGCCTACGGCAATGTAATTTCCACCAATCACCGGCATAGAAGTTCTCGCCCCATGAAACTCTTCCACCTTGGCGACAAAATCTTTGCCTTTTTTACGAACAGCAGCTTTGCCTTCTGCGAATCCCATGTAGGGCGAGTTGGGTGGATCGATGCTCTTCACGTTACTGGAAAAAAGGTCATCCTGTATATCAAACCATCTTTCCTCAGCAGCAAGCGTTTTGAATCTTTCTAATATTTCCTCATTCGTCACTGGTACCACCTGAATCAGTCCGGCTAAACCCTCTTTAATAAATTTGGTCCATCCCTTCACACAGTCTTCATAGTCCTTTGCATCTGCTGTCATTCCTTTGTGGTTAAACAATAGCACAGTCATATCGCCTTCAACACCAATGGCAAATTGAATACGGGTATTTAGCCAGCTCGCTACATTGCTATCCGTCACTTCCCACACCACACAGCTGCAAGGGATCAGTTCTGCCACTCTATGGGTGATATAGACATCCCCAAAACGGACGGTAAAAGTGTCCCCAGTGCTATTTGCCGCACCCTCGATCTTTGTCCACCAATCATCTACAGCGTTAATGGCCTTATACACCTTGAATGGTGTCTGCTCCACTTGCAGGGTTATTGACAGGTCTTCTTTAGTCATGTTTTCCATTTTTATTGAGATTACTTTTTTTACAAAGCTAGCTGCTAAGGCACACGCTAAGGGCGTGTGAAATAGACTTTACAAAGGGCTGATTTAGACAATTTTGAATCTTCCTATTAAATCTGACTTGTACATGGAGAGGTATATCTTTACATCATTTATCGGTTGTAGGAACGCAACGTTGAAATGAACCCAATAGCAAAAAAATCAAAATTGCCTTTTCAATCACTTGAAGCATCCTTATGAAAATATATTATCCTTAAATTTTATTAGCTGATCAGATTTTTATGACATGAAAATAGCAACCTGGCTTGGTTTATAATTGTAAAAATTCGACATTGAAAAATCCATCATGTTTTATCTTATTTGAAGTGAACTAGCTTCCCTCCGTAATAAAGCATCATACAGGTTTCCGTAATTTATCCGGAGACCTGTAAAAAAACTCAATGATTTCATGCTATTTGTTTACCACGTCTTCCCGAACCTCCGGCTTGCCCTTTCCTGTAGTGATAAAATCACGGAGACTCCCGGTCAAATACCCATTCCATGCGCTGGAGCAATCTGTATAGCACGCTATATCAGGAGTTAATCCTTCGTGGGCAAATTGAACCTTGGTCTGGTTGCCAACCCTGGAAATATCAAATATGACCCTGGTATTAGTCCATTCATCCTGTTGTTCAATAAAAGTGAGCTTACTATCCGTCACCTGCCAGACAACCCTTTTATTAGGGATCACTTCTACCAGCTTCTGTTTTGAATAGTGTACATCCCAAAACTGAACCTCAAATTCGTCATTCAACTTTCGGGTTCCTCCGGTGAAGTTTTCCGTCAACCATCCACCGATGTTGGTAACGGCATCAAAAACCTCCTCCGGTGATTGTTCTACCAAAAAAGAAACAGTGAAGTGCTGGTCGCTTGATTCCGAAATTGGCTCCAACTTCCACATTTCAACCAACTCTTGATTAAATCCTCCTTCCTTTGGATTGGGCTCTCCTTTACCTTTGGTTATAAGGTTTTTTAAACTACCATCAATATAGTTGGTCCAGCCTTCACTGCATACCTCAAAGCACTCATATGCTGGAACTAAACCCTGGTGGGTAAAGTGGAGTTTTGTTTGGCTCCCTTCTTTAGAGATTTCGAAAATGATTTTAGTATCTGTCCATTCACGTTTGTCTTTAGTGAAAGAGAAATAATTCTCCACGACATGCCATACCAGCCGTTGATCCGGGACGACCTCAACAAGCCTGATTTTACTATAATGGACATCCTTATAATGATAGATGAATTCATCATTCAACTTGTCAGTACCTCCCTCAATATTCTCTGACCACCACCCTCGTACATTCTTGACGGCATTGAAGACCTCCTTTGGACTTTGATTTACCAAAAATGTGGTGCTGAAATCTGATTCTGCTTGTTCTTTCATATTTTCGTTTTGTTCTTGTTTTGTTAATTCTTCTATTTCTTTTTGGTTCTTCAAGTCCGCTGCCTGGGTTTCCATAGCCATCAGGAGTATGACAGGAACTATTCCTATCATGATCAGCTCTATAAATTTGATGCTCGTTTTCCTTTGCATATTTTTAATGTTCAAATCGTATATCAGCTCAGGAAATACCAGTGAATACCAGTGGATTAAAAGACCATTCCTGCAGTCAGATTAAAGGTGGTTCCGGTAATTCCACTTCCTTCATCAGAAGCATAGAGTAGAGGCGTCTCAATCTTACCACCTATAGATTTGACTTGGTCTGCAATGGCTTTAAGTTTTTCCTGTGTCCGCCCAGCTAACTCCCTCACTGGCAAATGCCATAGCAACTGCACTTCCAATGGCTCCATTGCCATATACTACAGCAACCTTGTTGTTTAATTTTTTCATTGAGTTTGTTTTTGTTTGAATTATGACGTTCACGAAACTATCTGCCAAACAACAAAACAATAGCGTGTAAAATAGACTTTCTGACAGGTTGATTTGGACACGCTCAACGCGTATTTTGCACAAACAATAAAACCATGAAGCACGTCACCATTGTAGTACCGGAGTGCATTGTCAACCTTAATAGCATTGGAGGGGCATTTGAAATTCTAAGCCGTGCCAATGACTATTGGCAGAAGGTCGGAAACATCCCTAAGCTCCAAATCCAAATTGCAGGCTATGCTCAGGAGCAGGCTTTAAAGGAGCAATTTTTCAAGGTTTATCCCGATGATCTCAATCAGATCAGGAAGACAGATCTGGTGATCATACCTTCTATCTTCGATGATTTCAATAAAACCATTCAGAGAAATGAAAAACTTATCAACTGGATAACCAGGCAATACAAAGAAGGGGCTGAGATTGCCAGCATGTGTTCGGGAGCATTCCTGTTGGCTGCCACAGGATTGCTTGATGGAAGAACCTGTTCTATCCACTGGAATTCCACTAAGGAGTTCAAGAAAATGTACCCCGATGTGAAAGTAGCCCAGGATAAGATAATCACCGATGAAAAAGGAGTTTATACGAACGGAGGTGGCTATTCCTTCCTCAACCTGATGCTCTATTTGGTAGAAAAGTATTTTGATCGGGAAGTCGCCATTTTCTGTTCTAAAATCTTTCAGATTGATATAGAGCGTACGTCACAATCACAGTTCTCCATCTTTCATATCCAGAAAACCCATGGCGATGAAATCATAGAACAAGCCCAGTCATACATTGAAGACCACATGACAGAAAAAATTTCCTTTGAAAAACTGGCCAACAGTTTGGCTGTAAGCAGACGAAACTTTGACAGGCGATTCATTAAAGCAACTGGAAACACCCCTGTAGAGTACCTGCAGCGCGTGAAAGTAGAAGCAGCCAAAAAACAACTGGAAAATGGGCGAAAGCCCATCAACGAGATCATGTATGAAGTGGGCTATTCGGACATGAAGGCCTTCAGGGAAGTTTTCAAGAAAAACACAGGCATGTCCCCCCTTGACTATAAGAATAAATACAATAGTCAGGCAGTATATTCATAAATCAACTTCATCATAATTATTCGCTACCATGATTCTTTCTGGTCATGTCGATTATTTACAAGTTCAATCATCTGGAACCAATCATCTTTGTCAAAAAAATAAAATGGCACGTCTTCTTATTTCCCTCCTTATTCTCTCCATCCCTTTAATTGGGATGGCCCAAGACCAAAATGCATGGGTAACCTACATGACTCCATCAGATGTTCACTCCATGCTGTCAAACTATCAAGGTGAGTTTACATTGGAAATACGTATGACAGGCCAGCAAGGATCTACCATTGTAAATGCAACCAATAGGATGATTCTTGGAGGGCGTTTTTTACAAATTGACCAGAAAGGACAGATGATGGGGATGGGATATGAGGCCTTAAGTACAATTGGTTACAATACCATTGATAAAACGATCTCAACGACCACCATTACCAATATGGGAACAGGCACACTCACCGTTCATGGAGAATGGAGCCCAGAAGATAAAACAGCCTCAATGAAAGGAACTTTAACCAACCCGGTAACCGGGGAGGCTATAAATGTTCGACAAAAAATCGCATTTATGGATAAGGACTCGTTTGTGATTGAGAATTTTGATCAGGAAGGAAACCAATCTGAAAAGAAGACCATTGAGTACCTGTTTACACGCAAATAGGATCACCTTGAGTCTACAAATCATTGGTTATGAAAATCGAAATAAGGAAAAAGACAAACCATCAATGTGCATACCTCATCACCCGAAACGATCACTCCACTGAACAGATTACGGTTGAAACCAAAACATATCTCCTACATGATATCTGTCATTTCGCAGTAGAGAAAAAACTGAAGTATGAAAAAGGTTTTTGGGGAATGCAGGCACAAGGATATAGGTTCAATAGGTTATTTGGAAAAGACAATCCACAGAGCAATGAACTAAGGTTTATTGAACTAAGGTCCTGTTACAATCTATCTATTCAGGACATATTGCTGAACACAATTTCAATCAAACCATAGGGCACCTCAATTTTGCTTTACCTGAAGACACCCTGAATGTCTGCTTGACTGAAATCAAAATCGTCATGGGAAAATGGAAACAGTTGCAAACAGATGATCATCTCACACTAAAATGGTATTTTGAGAAACGATCACTACCAATTAATTTTGCGTTATGAGGATGACAGTAATGCTTTAAGTATCTCCCTTTTCACGGCTTAGCTCTTAAGCCACACGCTATACCCTTTACATAGCGTACCTATTATTGTTCATAACTTTTTTAGTAATCACTTAAACCCATTGGTCAACAAGGTTTGTTGCTCAATTCGGTTTTATAACATAAAAATTATGCGAGATACTTTAAGTAGAAACGAAATAGATCAGTTCATTCAGGATGGCTTCATTCGAATTGACAATGCATTTTCATCAAAAACTGTAGAGAAATGTTTAGACATACTGTGGAAAGACCTTCCTTGCGATAGATCAGACCCTGCTTCTTGGGTGGAGCCTGTCATACGGTTGGGAATGTACACACAACAATCTTTCATCGATTCCATAAACACACAGAGGCTACATGCCATCTTTGATCAACTGGTAGGCAAAGACAAATGGATTCCTTGCAGAAGTGTAGGCACATTCCCAGTCAGGTTTCCCACAAGTCAGCAACCGAACGACACAGATAAGCATGTAGATGCCAGTTTCCCGGGAAGTGACCCCGGCAACTTTTTCGAATGGCGGGTCAATGTAAAGTCTAAAGGAAGGGCTTTGTTGATGTTGATTTTATACTCCGATGTGAGCGAAAATGATGCACCGACTGTCATCGACAAGGGATCGCACATCGATGTGGCACGTCTTTTATCGCAAGAAGGAGATATGGGTCTTTCATTTATGGAACTGTTGGGTAAGCTGGACGGATTACCAAAAAGGGAGAAAGCTTACGCCACAGGCAAAGCGGGGACAGTTTATCTGTGTCACCCTTTCCTGGTTCATTCAGGTCAAGCCCACAGGGGAACCACGCCTAAATTTATGGCGCAACCCCCATTAATTTTAAAAGGTGAGCTGTCAATTGAAGGTGCTGATGTCAAATTTAGTCCTGTTGAACAGGCCATTAGCTTAGGACTGGAATAAGCGCGAGAATGTTTCAGAATGAGAAGAGGTGTGAAAACCTCTTTTCATTGTTGCAAACAAACCTTCATCAACACGAAAAACGGTCGATCGTCTTCAAAACAGTATATTATTACAGTCTGTGTACCGGAGAATCATATTTTACAAATAATCTGTAAGAAAAAAAGTGATATGATGTCGCAATCAACCCCGAACAAAGTCGTAATTACAACACTCAAAAAGCTGATTTCAATTCTAGTTTTGCCAATAAAGCTAAAAAATGGAAGTAAGAGAGAAGTCATTCCCAAAAGACATGTCTGTGGTTTTTGTCCAGTCAAAAACCTTTCCTGACGGCATCAAGGAAGCATTTGACACATTAAAGTCCAAAGTAGGCCATATTAAAAGGGTCTCATATTTCGGAATATCCAATCCCGAAGGAGGTAATGGCATAGTTTACCGTGCGGCAGCTACCACCTTGCCTGAGGTTAATGCAGAAGCACTTGGTCTGGGTAGGTTGATTAT
Organism: Algoriphagus sp. AGSA1; assembly: GCF_021390545.1. Lineage (GTDB taxonomy): Bacteria > Bacteroidota > Bacteroidia > Cytophagales > Cyclobacteriaceae > Algoriphagus. Next base: position 244,681 of record NZ_JAJUWR010000004.1, read on the forward strand.
CAAAGGTGGTGACTACTACTCCATAAAGCTCAATGACATCAGCAAGGATATAGGCTTGATTTCTCAGGCTTTCGAGCTGATCCTTTCCCAGGACGATATTGATCCCAATGGCAGATGTATAGAAGTTTATGATCATTTCGGTTCTGATAGCGTGGAGTGCATAGTCAGAAAAGCAGGCTAAATCTCCATATACAATTATTTAAAATGGGAAAGCTAATTCTTGAAACACAAGTTAGCCTGGACGGATTTATCGCAGATAAAGATGGTGGTACCAGCTGGATGCTGTGGAATTGGGGTCACGAATGGCCCTGGGATACAGCGCTAAAATCCTATCATACCGATCTTCACAAAAGAGCGAATCATATTATTATTAGCAGTCAAATGGCACAAGAAGGCTTCAATGCTCACTGGCAAGATGCCGCTTCGGATCCTAAGGATACCCGATTTGAATTTGCCTCTCATATTGTTAAATCTCAGAAACTGGTCGTTTCAACAACTTTGAACAAAGAAGTCGAAATACCAGGTGGCTGGTCAAACTGTAAGATTATCTACAAAGAACTTGAAGAAACCATCAAAAAGATAAAAACAGATTTCCCTTCCGATATCATTGTTTACGGAGGTGCAACCCTAGCTTCGTCCCTCATAAGCCTAAATTTAATTGATGAGTATCATCTGATCTTAAATCCAGCGGCGATTGGTCAAGGATTAAGGATTTTCAATGATATAGTCCCGCTAAAACTCGTGAATACTATTCCATTCCAATGCGGCATTGCTGTACTACATTATGAAAAATGATTATCAAATGTTAGTTCTTTTAAATAGAAAAATGAACTTTAAAACCTATAAGAAACACTGAATGAAAACCTTGAGCCGCTGACTCAATGCCCAGTACAGGAGACTGTAATCTAAACTCTGTCTAAGACTTTGAATTTTAGTTAAAGTTTATAAGATAGAGCAGTATGAAAGAAGAAGAAACAGCATTCAAGAAGAAAGTATTAAAACAGTTTTTATCAGGAGAGAA
>NZ_JAJUWR010000005.1 GCF_021390545.1 Algoriphagus sp. AGSA1
AAAATAGACAGTCTTTCTTTGAACATCAGAAATAGCTAAACTATATTTACTAACTGGTGCACCCTTGTTGCCATTAGTGGCGCATTCCTGTTTTCCATTTTTGGTGCATTGTCAGTTACCGACTACAACTTTCTATATTTCCGAATAAAATAAAACACCTGATTTTTTGTTTATCTTACTGAAACCGGATATTTAACTTTCCAAAAAAAGCAATCTATCAAAAAGGATGGTACTAAAAGTAAACTATCCGTAAACCATTATATTGAGACATAAAAATCTTGATTGACCAATCCAGAAAGCCGGAATAGTCTGGAGTAGAGGTATGTGATCAGTGAGGAGGGGAAGAGGGTGATTTAAAATTTATGCGAAAAACGTAAAAATTGAACCAGTTTTTGCTATTTTGTATTACAGATAAAAAGGAGGTAAAAATGAGTGATAAGGATTTTGCGAAATTGATGGAGATTGCCAAGGAAAGTATTGAGGCAGCAAAGACCATGTCCAAGAAGGAGGCTATAGCCTCCTTGAACCGTGCGGGTATCCTAACCAAGAAAGGAGAATTCACTAAACATTATCCTGCATTAAAGGCACATTCCAAAAGGAAATAGACGATTTTAAAACTAACCTGATTTTTTAATGTATGATGTAAGGCCTAATTTTATTATTGGATTTCATGGGTGCGAGAAATCTGATAGAGACAAATTGATTAATCATCCGAATGAAATACTCATTTCGAAAAACCCATATGACTGGCTAGGGAATGGAATGTATTTTTGGGAGAATAATTATACCCGAGCCTTGCTTTGGGCAGAAGAAAAAAAGAAAAATGGCAAGATAAAAAACCCATCTGTTCTCGGGGCGGTCATCCACTTAGGCTATTGTTGTGATTTTCTCGATTCTAAGTATATCAGGCTAATTCAACATCACTATACCGGATTCAAAGATTTATACGATATTCTTGGAGATGAACTTCCGAAAAACAGGAATGTAAATAGTGATTCAAACAAGAACTTACTGCTTAGGGAATTAGATTGTGCTGTGATAGAATTCATGCATCAATCGATTTTTGAAACTTGGGATGAAGAAATTGAAGTTGAAGGAAATAGTTCTACTAAAAATTTCGATACTACCAGAGGTGTCTTTACAGAGGGTGGGCCCGCCTTTGAAGGAGCAGGGCTTTTTGAAAAAAGCCATATTCAAGTATGTGTTCGTAATCCAAATTGTATTAAAGGGTTTTTCACCCCAAGGGAAGAAATTGAATTTCCAATTATTGAGAAGTGAAAAATTGCGCTTCTAGTCTTAAACCAAATCAGTGAACTATACCATGAATCAACAGATCCATACATTTTTTTCACAGGAAACGGCATTAAATGAATTTTTGAAATTATACGAGATTCAAAATATAGTAAAGCCTCTAAATTCTACACAAAGAGGCATGAAACCCAAAAAAGATAGAATATGTAGATTTTGCGCAGCATCAAATGAAAGCAGCACTTTCAGAAATGATGCGCATCTAATCCCTAACTTTCTTGGTAACAAACACTTAGTTTCCGACTTTGAATGCGACAAGTGCAATATGCTGTTTAGTACATTTGAAAACGATTTCGCTAATTGGTTAGGAATATCAAGATCTATTCACGGAACTATTGGAAAAAAAGGAAAGTCTAAATACAAATCGACAGACGGTGTAAACGCAAACCCAAACTTTACAGAAAACTCGCAAGACAAATACAATGTATTATTAAATTCAGATAAAAGTTTTATAGAATTCGACTCTGAAACTTCTAAAAACACAATTAACTATAAGAAGCAACCATATATTCCAATTAATGTTTACAAATCATTATTAAAAATTGCTCTTTCCATCATACCAGAAACAGAAGCTCCAAATTACATTTATACTATAAAAAATCTTATTACTTCAACCAAGGAAAATATCTTAACACAATTTGCTCAGTTCATTCATTGCACGGGATTGCCAATTTATCAAAATGAAGAAAAGCTGGCATGTTACCTATTTAGCAGAAAAGATATTACAGAGAAAGCACCTTTTCATATTTTTACAATTCACTATGAAAATATATTTATATCAATCCCCATTCCTCTTCATTTAGGAGATTGTAAAAACGGATTATATAATTCAGGAATAAATTTCATGTTCCCTCCACCTATATATCTATCCCCGCTTACTCAGGATCAACCCCTCCAAACAAAAATGACAAATCTATCTTCCACTGAGAAAAATACTAATGATTATGGATACATCGAATTTCAAACACCAACTATTAATCAAGACTTAATGTACTATGATCCCAAAACAGGCAAATCTGGAAAAGCAGATTTTAAACCAGAAGAAATAAGAGGTGTATTAATTGTAGACGCTAATAAAAAGCTTACCATGGAAGAGCTACAACAATTAGCTGATAAAGCAGTAGGAAAACAGAGTAAATAAGTTGATCATTAATCGTCCCTGAGTGGGTAAAAGCAGATAACTGGAAGATTTAGTTAATTAATAATACTGCTTTGTTCTGTATTAATCATATGTAGCCTCACTTTCCAAATTAGCTCTCTTAGACAATGATTAGAAAAATTCTCTCCCAACTTTAATCCTTCCTTTTATAGAAGTGCCGTTTTTTAAATGATTATATAGAAGTTCTAATTACCCGACAATAAAGACTTAAAATTATTAAAAAACACTGATGCCTCTATTTCCTCAGCATTCACGATATTTTTTTTTATTCGTATAATCTCATTAATAGTAATTTTTGAATTCAGAGGTGTGAATGGAACATTCTCTAAGACTGTAAAAGGACCATCAGACTCCAAGAGAATTCTGTCGAGGGGTAAAGCTCCGATAATCTTTTTACCATTGACCGATTGGGTCATGTTATAATTTATCGAAAAGTAAAAACCATAAGATAAGGCAGTCTCGAGATCTTTAAGGGAACCTGAATACCAGTGAAGTATTATCTTTCCAGGAAAATTATTCCCGATCATCGAAATTAGTTGTTTTTCAGCTCTACGGGAATGTATTGTCAAAATCTTATTGCCATCTTCTGCACAAATATTTAGTATTGAACTAAATATATCCTTCTGATCCTTAAAATCCTGTGATGCCTTTCGAAGATTATCTAAACCAATTTCTCCAATATATCTAGATCGGTCGATTAATTCGCGAAACACTGAAAGCTGGCTTTTGTACTGTGAGGCCAGTTCAGGGTGAAACCCCAAAGCTGGCCTAATAAATTTAAATCCTTCGCACAACTTTTCAGTGTGACTGAATAGTTTTGGAAGATTTGTAACAGCAATTGTGTATATTTTCATCTCCTCCAATCTTTGCAGTAAACCAAGATTATCCTCAACTAAGTCCAAATGAAAATGAGTGTCAAAAAGCATGTAGCTAACTATTTAAAAAGTCTTTAACCTCGTTCATCCCGCGTACATAGACAGAAATGTATTCATCCAGTGATGTACTGTTTTCATAGGGTATTGGGCCTGACCTGCTGATCTGTAAAGCTAACGAATGTCGGGCAGACATCCCATCAAGTTTTTCTAGGGCCATTTTGAATGCGCGATAGTCGGCACCTTTTTTAGTTTTCTGTGAAGGAGGCTCTCTCCTTACGTCCTCAAGAGCATAGTCAGTAGAGATTTCGCCGAACTTCTTTTCAGCCGACTGCCTGATAATACATGGCACACAGTAGCCGCAATTTAAACCTGGTGCTTTTCCTGTGTAACGGCTGTTTTCAGGGTGAGAGCAGGATATTGTTTCCTTCGAATGCAGCGCCAAAAATTCTCCATCCCTACACTCCACCATCATCTGTCCTTTGGTTTTAAACCTATAAGGATTAATGATTATATTGAAAATCCCGAGCGCTGGAAAAATGTGGTTAAGGCCATCCACAAAATATGGATGGGTCGTTCTTGTACTATGACTGCTCAAGCGGGTCTTTGTCAAAGGAATGTTTAACGAAATAAGACCATTTTCAGGAAGTATTAGCGGAATGTCATTCCCTAACGAATTGGCCATAGCCAGTCCTAGGCAAATGAATAGCAATGACCTTGCTCTTGAGGAGTTTTCTTTTTGCGCATCACTATTTTTCTGATTTGGTTGCACATAAAAACGACTGGAGCTGAATTTGTCGGCTCCGAATTTAGTTATCAGTCCTTGAAGAATTTTTTCTTGCGTACTGCTTTCAGTACCTGTTTTATAATGGCTCACAAAGTATGGCTTTTCATTTCCGCTACTCAGAAGATCAATGGCTCCGATGAAAGAATCCAGGCCACCCGATAAAAGGCTGACTTTTGTAAATCCTCCAGCATTTCTTTGTTCAGAAATCTCTACCTCCCGATCATCAGCATGTTTTCTGAAATTGAAAACCCATTTATCCCCACTTAAAAATCCTATATAATTTTCGAGGGGCTCCTTTACACTGTTCCAGGCATCGATATCATGTACAACAAGATAAACAACCATATGCCTACTCCAGCCTTGAAAACCGTTCATGCTCCTGGAAACAACCTGATCAATAGTATATAGGCCAAGAGCAAAGTTCAAAACGTCATACATCGAATTGTTCAATACCAGTCCCACTCTGTCTAGTTCATTCAGGATCGAGGAACGCAACATTTTGTTCTCATCACCCTGGTCCAAAGAAACAACCACTGGCATTTTCCCTTCAGGCAATCCTAACTCTAGTACTTCAGCCTGTTTGACCTTCACTATTATGTGTATAGTACTCATATTTCCAATAAAGAATAAGCAGTGGAAAAAATATCTTCTATAATTTTTGATGTCGATACATCTTGCAAGCTACTCGTTTCAATAGTAACTGACCTATATTGCTCTGTCGTCTCCGCATAGATTAAGTCTTTCACGGAACACTCAAGTTCCACGGCCTCCTGCACAGTTATATTCCCCTTCTCTATGGTACTGCCCAACTCATACATCCATTTGCTGAATATATAATTACTTACATATTCTATCAATGTTTCCTTCACAAGCTCGGAAGTTAGGTTCTCCAATGAATTGATATCATTTTCATCCATTTTCATATACAGCGTATCAAGGGTAGAAATCATAGCGTCTCTTGCAATCGCCTCATCATTTGTAGAACCCACTGGTGCCAGCACATTTGCAATGGCCATGCAAGTCTCTTCCGTCGATTTCCCTATAAAATCTGACAACCCAAGGCTATCCAATGTTTCGGCAAAGCCACGTGAAGACAACGATCCGAGGAAAGAGGCATAAGTACTACCTACCCTGATTCCCTTAGAGGCGGCTTTAGTTGCCGACTTTGATCCTCCCAAACTACCAACGTATTTTTTACCAGCTTTTCTGAATGAAGCACCTCCTGTATTGTTAGACATGCGCGTCATCGCCCCTTTAGCACTCCCCCAGTTTCGCGAGACGCTTTCTGTTGCGGGAGCTTCCGGCACAGGTGCAGGCGTAGCATTATCATTGACAGGTTGATTTTGGTCTTCGGGGGAGCGTTCAGGTGCAATATCAGAGCTGTCAAACGGCGGAGGTTCTGGTAAGGGTGCATCAGGATTTGGATCGGGAGCAGGTAAATCGTCATCGTTATACCAGGGCGGCAAAAGTGGCGGTGAGCCTTTAGGCCCGCCGTTTGAAGCGGAAGTTCCCATAACTATTTTTCTATTTTTGTCTTCGCCAGATTTGACAGTCTTTTATTTTCTGAACCTGACCATTTTTTCAGGAGTGTTTTTAGCTGCTGAGGATGTGATGTTTTTAATAATCCTTCCGCCATCGTTACCGTTGTCAATGGCAGGGTCTTTTCATTTACTTTACTTAGAAAAGTGATTAGTTGGGAAATGAGCTCAGGTTTTAATCTGCATAATTCGATTAACATTTTAAGGGGAGCTGTATTTTCCTTAGAACTTTCACCCTGTCGAATTTTCTGTGTCAAGGCCTCAAAAACTGAAGCCGCTTCGCTGCCTGAAACCGCTGAAATCGTCTTTAGTGTGTTGTTTTGAATAGTTTGAGACTCACTCAAAAGACCTTGAAGTACTTCTTGGGCTTTTGGTGTCATTCTCTGCAGGTTAACTGCGGTTATCCCCAGTTTCTCTCGAGAGAAATAGAAGTAGGGCTGGAGGTTTTCTCCGGAGAGCTTCGGTTCGCTTTTTACCCAATCTGAAAGCCATAAATCCTCCAGTAAAAGTTTTTGTTCTTCGTTCAGCCCCGTTTGCTCTCCTTCTTTTAGATCAAAATGTTCCAGAGGCGCCAATAGTGTAAGCAATCCATTATTTTTGGCCTGAAAATCATGGAAACTGCTAAATGTTTCCGGTTTAAAATACTCTAAGAGCATCAATTTGGCCAACATCCTTCTTTTAAGAGTCATTCCTTTGGAGCCCCCCATCTGCATTCGGATCAATAGGGTGTTAAGAAAACGTTTCGTTTGTCTTGGATTACCATTTAAACCTCTGCTCAAGACTGGCACTACTTGTGAGCAAAGCGCAATCGCATCTACAAATTCGTTATCAGGGGAGGCGAAAAAATCATTCAAGTTAGTTTGGTCAAACATAAAATCGAAGCCTTTGGCCTGTTTGGCTAGAATTACCTCACTCCTCATTTTTTCAAACAATTCGTCATCGACATATAACTTGGCGAATAGAAGGTTGATGTACGTGGTCATTTCAACAGTATTCAGCTCTGGTATGCGAATTGGAAACTGGATGAGTTTCTCCAAATAATCACGCCCGACTTCCATATTATCACCCGGAACCTCAGGAAATCTTCTTTTGACAGAGTATTTGATCAGTCGCTCATCCGCTCCTATCACGAAGGCAGTATTTTTTGTAAACAAAAACAACTTGATGGCTTCCAGCGTCCCAATTACCGTATCGGGGGAACAGCGGTCTAGATCGTCAATGAGTACGATTATCTTCGCTATCTTTGTTTCACTGATGAGATCTTCAAAGTTTTTATGGAATTCCTGGATATTACTCCGGAGTGTATCATCCGGATCACCTTCTTTTTTCTCCTGTTTGGCCTTAATGTAGCTTTCATAGTCCACATCTTTTAGCTTGGCAATCGCTTCTGTTGCAGCAATGCTTAATGAGCCCAATGGACCCATTGTGGCATACGCAATTGCATGTTTCGAAGCAGTCCCTGCGGCTTTTATCCAATCAATACGCTTTAAAAGTTTTGCAGCAGATTTTAATGCCTTCTCTGTAAAGGTTCGCTTTGCGATAATTTCATCTACGATACTTGCCATCAATACCGTCTTCGCATCCTCATAACCTTCAAAAAGCCACCCATTAAATCTAATTACCAAAACGTCTTTATTATCTTCATAGTGATGTTCGACCATTTTCATTAAACTCGATTTTCCACTACCCCAGTCACCGTAAATACCTATACTACACGGCAAAAGATCTGGATTATCTATTATACCCGTTACAGCATTTAATAAATGACTATAATCAATATAGTCTGATAGCGATTCATTGTCACTCCACATACTTAATATTTATACTTTATGATAAATCCCACTAATAATAGGTCATGTCGTTACTGGGAGGAACTTTAAATTCCTCACCCATCCTTTACCTATTTGAAATTGGCATGGCTTGGGTTTCTAAATTTAAACGAGACACAAGGATACTATAAAAGTTGGCGTAGTTCCAGGATTCTGGGAGTCTCAGTGCTTGAGAGCCGCAGGCGATAAAGAACAGTCACAAGAAAAGGAATAAAATGATACCAGCACATACCCTATACAGGGTATTTTTTGGGGAAATGGGAGGAAATGTGAGGGAATTGCGGTGTTTTTTACTCGATCTGAAGAATTATCTTCGTCTCACCGCATCCTTTTTCTGACAAAAACAGAAGGTGAGGTTCATGATCTGTTGTGGGGTGATTGGATTAACTCCTTTAGGTGTAGTCAAAATGCTCGTTCTGACTTAGTGGGATTTGTAAATCCACCTAGTTAAAACTCTTTCATCTCTACTCTAAGACGATACTATTGACGTAAAAAGGTGACTTCCCTGCCAATTAATGTCAAAATGAACCAAACCACATCACGTAAACCACACACTTTAAGCAATTTACCCTATGTTTATACTTCACAAAACCCAAACTAAAATGCCAAATTTCGTAGTAAACAATGTCGCCCAACCCAATGGCGACCATGAAGTTCATCAAACTGGGTGTGACTATTTCCCAAGTAATTATCGGGATCTAGGCTGGCATCCAATATGCAGAACAGCAGTCGCCGAAGCAAAAAAAATCTATAGTAAAAGCAATGGGTGTTTTCATTGCAGTAATGATTGTCACACCACCTGATCGGACAATAAGGAGTTAAGCTTATTGACTCCTTAATATTTTTTTTGAAAACATCTACAATAATTTTTACTTGTTATCACAGGATATTAAACTACCTTTATTAAAATTTGAAACTCACTACAAATAAATGAAGGTAAAATTAGGTGATATCACCCAATTACAATTTGGCCTATATACCAAACCAGCGGATGAAGGAAATGCTGCCTATCTACAGGCAAAGCATTTTGATGAGTGGGGCAATCAGTCGGAACAGATAGACACTTTCGCTCTAATCGATCAAAAAAATGAATCCCATCTATTAGAAGATGGAGATGTCATCCTGGTGGGAAAAGGAATGAGAAACTTCGCATGGACTTATCAGAAAGACTTTGGTCCTGCCATTGCCTCCTCTATCTTCTTTGTGATCAAAGTAGATCAATCAAGAGTGATTCCTGATTTCCTTACTACTTTATTTAATATGCCTCAAACACAGGCATACTTTCTTACTTTGGGAGCAGGTAGCTCCATCCCTTCTATTCGAAAATCAGAACTGGAAGCTTTTTCTTTTATACTTCCATCGATGGAACTACAGCAAAAAGCCATTGACATTAAACAGTTACATTATAAAGACATGGATCTATCCCTAAAAATCATTGCAGAAAAGCAAAAAGTATATCAAGCCGTCATTAAAAATATTATCTCTCAAAAAGCATGAGTAAAAAAGCAATTACACAAAGCGAAATCAACAACATAGTCTGGAAGGCATGTGACACGTTCAGGGGTGTAATTGATCCTTCCCAGTACAAGGATTACATCCTCACCATGCTTTTCGTAAAGTACGTATCGGATGTGTGGAAGGACAAAAAGAACTTCTATGCAGAAAAATATAATGGTGATGAAATCCGTATGCAGCGAGCGTTGAGAAACGAGCGCTTCCAATTACCTGATACCTGCACCTTCGATTACCTCTTTGAAAATCGCAATGCTGCCAATGTGGGTGAGCTGATCAACACTGCGCTTGAAAGTTTGGAAGACGCCAACCGCAGCAAGTTGGAGCGAGTGTTTCGAAACATTGATTTCAACTCAGAAGCCAACCTTGGGCAAACCAAAGACCGTAACAGAAGACTCAAAAACCTCTTAGTTGACTTTTCAGCTTTAGACTTGCAACCCTCCCATTTGGAGGACAATGATGTGATCGGGGATGCCTATGAGTACCTGATTGAAAAATTTGCCAGTGATGCAGGAAAGAAAGCAGGAGAATTTTATACCCCTGCACAGGTATCTAAACTATTAGCCAAGTTGCTCAATCCGCAACCCGGTGACAGAATAATTGATCCTACCTGCGGTTCGGGGTCTCTACTTATTAAACTATCCAAACAGGTAGGTAGCAAGAACTTCTCGCTTTACGGACAGGAAATCAACGGAAGCACCTGGGCACTCGCTCGTATGAACATGTTCCTACATGAGATTGATGATGCTACCATAGAATGGGGCGACACACTCAACAATCCTAAGTTATTAGAAAATGACAGCCTACTCAAAGGAAACATTGTAGGAGCAAACCCTCCATTTTCGCTCGATAAATGGGGAGCAGATGTTGCCATGGTTGACCAGTTTACCCGATTCCATAGAGGTGTACCCCCCAAAAGCAAAGGTGATTACGCTTTTATCTCTCACATGATCGAGTCTACATACCACGATACAGGTCGTGTAGGTGTAATACTCCCTCACGGCGTACTATTTAGGGGAAGCAGTGAAGGTAAAATCAGACAACAGCTCATTGAAGAAAACCTATTAGAGGCGGTAATTGGACTACCTGCCAACCTCTTCTTCGGCACAGGTATTCCTGCCACCATTTTGATATTCAACCGAGCTAAAGGAGACAACAAGGATATTCTCTTCATAGATGCCAGCCAAGGTTATGAATCAGGCACTAACCAAAACCGCTTGCGTGACAAGGACATTGAGAAAGTGGTGAACATGTATAGGGTTTTTCAAACCGCAACACCATTAACCACCAAAGAAGGTGTAGTTCTGGAGGAAAAATTTGCCTATCGTGCAACTATTCAAGAAGTGGAGGAAAACGAGTACAACCTGAATATTCCTCGCTATGTGGACACTTTTGAGGAAGATGAAGTAGTGGACATTCCTGCAACTCAACGGAATATTACAGTATTGAAAAAGGAATTAGTGACAGTTGAGCAGCAAATGGATACTTACTTAAAGGAATTAGGGTATTAAGTTATGGAGGAAAAAGAAGGATATAGACTTACAAATATTGGCTTAATTCCATCGGATTGGGATACTATTCGCTTAGGCGAATTGTTGGATTATGAGCAACCCACAAAGTATATAACTAAGGATATTGATGCTCAGAACGGTATCCCCGTACTTACCTCCAACAAATCTTTCGTGTTGGGGTATTCTAGCGAAACTAATGGCGTGTTTAGGAAAACCCCAATCATTTTATTTGACGATTTTACGACTGACAGGAAGTATGTTGATTTTCCCTTTAAAATAAGAAGTTCAGCAACTAAAATTCTTAAGCCGAACAGACAGGGTTTGAATTTGAAATATATTTTCAGTGCATTTGATACAGTAAAATTTCAAGCCGAAGACCATAAACGATACTGGATTTCTGAGTTCCAATATCTAAAAGTTCCATTCCCCCCTGATGCTGAACAAAACAGAATTGTTGATATTTTAATTACATGGGAAAAGGCAATTGACAAGAAAGAATTACTTCTTAATGAATTGCTAACAAGAAGAAAAGGTATTGAAATAGGTTTATTTAAAGGTGAAATAAGGTTTCAGCAATTTCATCAGAATGAAGACAAGATAAGTACATACTTGGGCGACATTCCTTCTGACTGGAATTTAAAACCAATTTCAGAAATAGTTCAAAAAGTTAAAAAACCATTCACTCCTGAACCAGAAAGACTTTACAGAGAAATTGGCATTCGTTCTCACTGCAAGGGTATATTTCATAAAATGGAAGTAACCGGAGCAAGCTTGGGTGACAAGTCAGTTTTCTGGATTCAACCAGATTGCTTTGTGGTCAACATCGTATTTGCATGGGAACATGCCATTGCGAAAACCACAGAAGCAGAAGTAGGTATGATTGCCTCGCATCGCTTCCCAATGTATAAGCCTAAGAAAGGAGTTCTTGATTTGGACTACCTATTATACTACTTCAAAACAGCCAGAGGAAAGCACCTTTTAGGCTTAGCCTCTCCAGGCGGAGCAGGACGTAACAAAACCTTGGGTCAAGGAGAATTTGCCAAGCTAAAAATCCCAGTTCCTTCATTAGCTGAGCAGAAAAGAATTGTATCGGTACTATCTGAAGCCGATAGAGAAATTGAACTATTGAAGCAGCAAATAGCTACCCTCAAAGAACAAAAGAAAGGCTTAATGCAAAAGCTGTTGACGGGATCAATTAGGGTTAGAGTTTAAAATATTTAGCTATGAAAGATCTAAAAAATCAAATAAGAATACTCTCAGCACTTTCAGTTGCGGCATCTGACACCAGAAAGGACACCTTTATTTCTGTTATAATCAGAACCCTTAATGAGATAAAATCATGCGAGACAAAAGATTTAGCTAAATATATTAACGAGCAATTTGGTTTTGAGCCTTACCAAGCGGAGTTAGACGATGTAGTAAGTTTTCTTTTAAAAGAAAGGCGCATTACAGTAGAAAAGAAAATCCTTTCCTTATCAGAAGAAGAAAAGTCATCAATTGATGCCCTAGATATAGAGGCAAGAGATAAAGAAAAAACTCGATATCAAAACTTTAAAAATTTTATTATTGATGAGCTTGGCATTGAATTGAATGGAGAGGAAGTGAAGTTCCTTTGGAACACTTTCTTAGAATATTTGTATGACTCCTTTTACGAATATGGTCAAGAAGCCATTAAAACCTTACATCCTCACATTAAAAATGGAGATGGAAGCAATTATTACGTAAACGTTCTTACCAATACTTTGAAGGGTATAATTGATTCAGAGCTTAAACTTCCTTTCAGGCAAATAGTGGAGCGATTCCCTGATTTTGCATCAACCGAGGATCTTACCTTCCTTAATGACCTAGCTCAGAGAACACTATCATTTTCTTCACTAGGTTTTCAAGCAGAAATTGCGAGAGATACAATTGAGCAGGATCTTGTGGATTGGGTTTTATACCTTGACACAAACGTTCTGTACTCACTTCTTGACTTACATTCTCATCCAGAAAACGATGCATGTAAGGCACTTATTCAATTGGTAAGAGACAACACAGAACACATCAAAGTAAAACTTCGCTATTCAGACATAACATATAAAGAGCTAGGAAAAAAGAAGTCTGAGTTTGATCTCTTAGATGATAAGCTAACCGATAGTTCTATAAAAGCAATTTTGAAAAGTGAAAATCTAGATAGCTTTTCAAGAAAATTTTACGAAAGTCTTTTAGAAAACAGAGAGGGAACTATTCATCCTACTGAAGCAATTGGATTGTCCCAGACTACTTTAAAACATAAAACTATTGAAATTGCACGAAATAAGATAAGAATTGAGCACCTCGGAGAGGGCTATATAAGTGCCAAAGTTCAAGAATTCCAAGAATACATTTCAAGCAAGAATGAAACAAGAAAGGAATTCTACGATTTAAAAAACATCCAATTCTCACCAATTGAAAAGAGTGACAAACAAGCTATACATGACATCACTCTTCGTGAATTACTTTTAGATAGCCGTCAGAAGGAAATAAATGGAGGAGATATGTCACTAAATTCCATCAAATACTTTGGCGTAACTCTAGACGATCTCCTTATACAATTTGATAAGTCTCGCTTAAAGGACAATAATGATGTAAATAGCTTTCCTGTATTTTTCAAGCCTTCTTTTTTACTCAATAAACTTGTAAGAGTTTTACCAATTCAAACTAAAGACTACAAGAAAGCCTTCATTAAAGCCGTAACTACGAAAGGATTTCACAAAGATTCATCAAAATCAAGAGATATTTTAAAAATTGTCAATTACCTTAAATCTCAAGGGATTGATGATGAAAAAGTTATTTACAATATCATTTCTCAAGACATTTTTCTTGAAAAATATCATAATGAATCTCAGAATGAAGATTTTAACCAAGGAGAGTTTATTGAGTCTGAACTTAATCGTGAATTCAAAATCTTTCAAGAACAACTCGAAAAAACACAGAAAGAACTTGCATCTACAACTCAAACTTCGAATTCTAGAGCAGAACAAAACGAAAGACTAGAAGCAAAAAAAACGATTTTAGAATCTGATATTGAACAGTACGAAAAGGCAATTGAAAATCTTAGTAAGAAGTTAAAGAGCTTTGAAAAAATTGGAGATAGGTCAAACAGCCAAGAGAAAATCAATTTTGAAGCAGGTGAAGCAAATGCAAAAGCCCTAAGAGAAAAAGATAAAGCTGCAGATCTTAAAAAGAAATACCTAGCTGATATAAAAGACCAAATAGAAAAAGAGAAGGAAGAAAATGTAAAAAAGTGGCAAAGAAATACTTGGTGGAACTTACTTTGGGTAATTCCTTGTACAATTGCAGCTCTCTTTTTTATACTTCCCATTGAACAAAACCCTATTACTGTTCAAGATGATCGTTTTCAAGTAGCGGGCTATTTCATGGCTGCAGTCATCTTAGTTTTTCTTAATCTAATACGAAATAGGTTTTGGAATGAAGGCAATATAAAAGATAGAAAGGATAATCATAAAGTATCAGATAAACTCAAGAATAAGTTGAGAGAATTAGAATAAATGAAAAAATTTCTCAATACCGCTTCCCTCCTTTCACTAATCCAATCCGGAGAAGGTTATAACGTAGAGTTTAAAATCCGCGTGCCGAGCAAGCTTAAGGAGCTGAGTGAAGAAATCTGTGCTTTTTCAAATGCCGCAGGTGGGGTGTTGTTGATTGGGGTAAGTGATGACAATATCATTCATGGAGCCGAAATCGACAATACAAAACGATCCGCCATACAAAACTCCCTAAACGAAATCAATCCCCATATTCCCACCAGCCTATATCCAGTGAAAGTGGAAGGAAAAACTGTCTGGGTGATTGAGGTGGACAGTGGTACACAAAAACCCTACGTACTATCTGGGGCCATCTACGTCAGGCAAGGTCCTAATACCCAAAAGCTCACTACAGTAGAGCAAATGCGGGATTTTTTCCAGCAATCCGACCGTATCTATTTTGATGAAGCTCCCTGCCCTGCCTTCGATCTCGCCAAGGATATGGATTTGAGTTGGTTTGAAGAATTTCGCCTGGAAAGCGGGCTGTCCAAAACAGTTTCACAGAAACAAATCATCCAAAACCTCAGACTTATTTTGCCTGACGGAAATATTAAAAATGGAGGAGCATTATTTTTTGGATCAGCTCCAGAGCAATTTGTGGAAACAGCTGTGGTTCGTTGTATCGCTTTTGAAGGAGAGACTAAAACCCAGATCATCGATGATAAGACTTTTGGCGGACCACTGATCAAGCAGTACGAACAGGCCATGCAATGGCTAAAAAACAAGCTGGATGTACGCTATGAAATCGAAGGAAGTGGCCCGAGGAAGGAGCTCTGGGAAATACCGGAGACGGCGTTGAAAGAAGCTATCGTCAATGCCCTTTGTCATCGTGACTATTACGATAAAGGAGCAAGAATTACCGTAGAGCTTTTTAAGGATAGAGTAGAAATCACCAACCCCGGAGGTTTAACCAGCGCAATTACAGAGGCAGAATTCGGCACAAAAAGCCATAGCAGAAATCCATTGATTTTTGGTTTGTTTGTCCGCATTCATATGGTCGAACAAGTGGGTTCCGGTGTAGGCAGAATCAAAGATCAAATGAAGGACGCTGGACTACCCGAACCACAGTTTAAAACAGATGGTATGTTTACCGTGGTTTTAAAACGCCCTGTAAAAAGTTCGGGGAAAAGTTCTGTTGTTGCTAGAGAAAAAATAATTATTCTCATCAAAGAGGAACCATCTCTAACCCGAGAAGAACTTGCTGCTGCGTTGGGAATTACTATTAAAGGCATTGACTATCACTTGAGTAAGATGAAAAAAGAGGGGATCCTAAAAAGAGAAGGATCGCGAAAAACCGGTACCTGGGTTTTAAACCCTAGTACTAGGAGTTAAACTAGTAGATAAACCAGGGTATAACCTAGGAGATAAAATTATTAAGCATGGCAGTACCATCATTCAAAGAAGACCATATCTCGCAGCTTCCGGCATTGAAACTGCTTATGAATATGGGCTGGAAATACCTTACTCCAGAGCAGGCATTGGACGCCCGTGGAGGAAGAACATCCAATGTATTGCTGGAGACGATTTTGAAAGAGCAGCTTCAAGTCATCAACACCATCGAATACAAAGAAAAGGAATTTCCCTTTTCAGATGCCAATGTAAACAATGCTATTCTGGCAATCCGTGATCTGCCAGTTCAAGATGGATTTTTGGCTGCCAATAAAGCTTTTTATGAGCTCATCTCACTAGGAAGAAGCTTTGAACAAGCGGTATTAGGAGACAAAAAAAGTTTCTCATTCCATTACATCGATTGGAAGCATCCTGAAAACAATACTTACCACGTATCCGAGGAATTCAGCGTACTCAGAAGTGGTAGTAGTGAGCATTATCGCCCGGATATCATCTTATTCATCAATGGGATCCCAGTCGTGGTGATCGAGTGTAAAAGTCCAAAGATCCAAGACCCGATAGATAAAGCAATAGAACAGCATTTGAGAAACCAACAGGAAGATGGAATCCGCTCCTTGTATCAATATTCAAGTCTGGTCATGGCTCTCGCATGCCATGAAGCTAAATATGCCACCACAGCTACCCAAAAGGAGTTTTGGAGTTTCTGGAAAGAGCTACTTAAAACCAAAGCAGAAGAAACCGCTTGGCTTGATAAGCTCCACGCATTAAAAAATCAGCCCCTACCCGCAAATGAAAGGACAACACTTTTTCAGGAAAGGTATAAGAATGTCTGGGCCTTCTTCCAAAACCTTGAAAAAGAAGAACAGGCGATTACCGAACAAGACAAGCTCCTTTATAACCTTTGCCGGCCTGAACGGCTCTTAGACTTAGTATTCAACTTCACGCTGTATGATGATGGTATCAAAAAAATAACCAGATACCAGCAGTATTTTGCGGTACACAATACACTGGATAAGGTGGTGAAAACAGATCAGGAAGAACTGAGAAAAGGTGGTGTAATCTGGCATACGCAGGGTAGCGGCAAGTCACTGACCATGGTCATGCTGGCTCAATTGATCGCCACACACCCAAAAATCAAGAACCCAAAGATCATATTGGTTACTGACCGTATTGATCTGGATGATCAAATTACTGAGACTTTTAAAAAATGTCAGATACCTGTAGAGAACGCTGATAAAGGTGCCTCCAAAATAATTGCTAAGAAGCTTCGAGGCGAAAACCTATCGGATAACGAATTAGAAAAGCTGAAGGATGATAAGTCCTTATTGAATCTCTTGTCAACTCCAGGGGATAGCGTAATTACAACTTTAATACACAAATTTGAAGCGGCTGTCAATGCATCGATTTCACCTTTTGATTCACCTGACATCTTCATATTAGTAGATGAAGGCCACAGAAGTCAATACGGGACCTTCAACATCAAAATGCAAAAGGTATTTCCGAAAGGCTGTTTTATAGCCTTCACAGGAACTCCTTTAATGAAAAAGGAGAAAAGCACTGCCAACCGCTTTGGTGGCCTGATAGATGTGTATTCCATCACTGATGCTGTAGAAGATGGTGCTGTCGTTCCCCTACTCTATGAAGGACGCCACAATCTGATTGAAGTCAATGAGAAGCCACTGGATAATTATTTTGACCGGGTTTCTGAACCTCTCACACCTTACGGTAAAGCTGCACTTAAACGAAAATTCAGTTCCAAAAACCAACTTAATAAGGCTGAGGAAATAATATATGCCAGGTCTTGGGACATTTCGGATCATTTTGAACAAAATGTGCAGGATATTTTTTTTGGTACGTTAAAGGCAAAAGGTCAACTCGTAGCCCCAAATAAAACGACTGCGCTGAGGTATAGGAAATTTATCAAGGAGATAAATAAGGTCTCATGTGAAGTTCTGATATCAGCTCCAGATGTCAGGGAGAATCATGAAGACGCTTTTGAAGAAAGCGAAGATTTGATATTGAAATTCTGGAAAGCCATGATGGATAAATATGGCAGTACAGAAAAATATGAGAAAGCGCTGATCAACTCTTTCAAAAAGAAAGACCATCCTGAAATCATCATTGTGGTGGACAAACTGCTTACGGGATTTGACGCACCGAATAATTATGTACTCTACCTAACCAGACAACTCAAAGAGCACACACTTTTGCAGGCCATCGCCAGGGTCAATAGATTGGCACCAGGGAAGGAATACGGATTGATCATCGACTATTACGGTAATCTCACCAATTTGGACACAGCCTTAGAAACGTATTCGGGCGCAGAAAACTATGATTCTGAGGATCTGGAGGGCACATTGACCAACATCAGTGAAGAGCTGAAGAAGTTGCCTCAAGCCCATTCTGAAGTTTGGGACATCTTCAAGGAAGTAAAGAACAAGTATGATGAATCGGCTTATGAGGAATTATTGCAAGATGAGGCTATCCGGCATATCTTCTATGAAAAAGTTTCGGCCTTTGCCCGTTTGCTGAAATTGGCACTCTCAAGTTTTGAGTTCATAACCAAAACACCAGAGCAGCAAATCAATAAATACAAGCAGGACGCCAAGTTCTTCCTTGGACTGAGAATCTCTGTTAAACGCAGGTATTTTGACGATCTGGAGTATAAAGAATTTGAGCCACAGGTTCAAAAATTGATCGACAAGCACATCACCACAGAGGGAGAAATTCTTCGCATTACAGATTTGGTCAATATTTTTGATAAAGAAGAGCGGGATCGTGAGTTAGAAAAAATAACCAGCAAGGCTGCCAAAGCGGATCATATTGCCAGCAGGACCATCAAAGCCATCAATGTGAAGATGAACGAAGATCCTGTTTACTATAAGAAACTATCAAGGCTTATTAGGGATACGATAGACGACTACCATCAGCATAGAATCTCGGAAGCAGAATATCTCACTAAAGCCAAGGGTTACGAAGATCAATTTCACAATGGTAAGCAGGATAATGTGCCTGAAAACCTGACAGGAAACCAAACCGGTATTGCGATTTACAATCTAGTCAATGAGCTGTTTAAAGGACATCTAAAACGTAAAGAAAGCTCTCAAAATATAGCAGCAATAATGGCTGAAGGAATCGATCATGTGATCAAATCCATCGTTTTTGAAAATGGGAAACCAATAATTGATTGGATCACTAAATCCGATATTGAAGGCAGGATTAAGATTGAAATAGATGACTATTTATTTGATCTAAAAGCACAGCAGGACATTGAATTGCCTTTTGATCTGGTAGATGAATTGGTAGAGGAAGGACTAAAAGTAGCCAAATTAAAGTATGTCTGAAGCAGCCACCATTGAATCCTTAGTATTTGGCTCCAGAAAAATCGATTATGAACTCACTTTTCAGGACCGAAAAACCCTTGGAATCAAGGTTTATCCTGATTGTAGGGTAAAGGTCATTGCACCTATTGAAACTTCTAAGGAAAACCTAAAAGCTAAACTCAGAGAGAAAGCACCCTGGATCATTAAGCAGCAACTTGAATTTCTATCCTACCATCCCTTGACTCCGGCGAGAAAATATATCAATGGAGAAACCCATCTTTATCTTGGGAGGCAATATAAGCTGAGGATCGAAAATGCAGATACCAATGAAGTCAAGCTATTCAGAGGAAGATTGTTGGTGTATAAACACAAAAAATCATCTACCCAGCGTTTGCTATCAGAATGGTATAGGGAAAAAGCTACTGTTCATTTCGAAGAAACACTGAAAAAAATATTACCACTTTTCGCAAGGCACAACATCCATCGGCCTGAGCTTGAAATCAGACATATGTCCACCCGTTGGGGAAGCTGTACGCCTAAAGGGAAGGTGATTTTAAATCCTGAATTAATCAAAGCTCCAAAAGGAAGCATTGAATACGTGATCATACATGAACTGTGTCATCTAATCCACCATAATCATACACGTGCTTTTTATGCGTTACAGGAAACCATCATGCCGGATTGGAAGAAATGGAAGGAAAGACTGGAGCATTCACTTGTATGATCAGCCTTTATTTTACTTGTGTTGATTTCATTTAGGTGACTTCTGTTGGTTAACTCGCTACGTAAATGGTTTACCGTCCAGAAATTTACTGCGGATTGATTGATACATTACCAGTGTTATTCTGCTCTTTCTTTTTATTATTTCTAATGATGAGTAAGAGCAATCGAAATAAACCTAGAAAAGTCATTAGCTTCAAATTGGTTCGTTGATAACGAACTCATTTCAGGCTTACTATTTTCTAATTGGTTTGTCAATGACGAACTATTTTCATTTAAACCTTCATCATCTAGTTTAGCTCGGCATTCCGTCCACTTTTCTTCGGCAGGGCAGTGATGAAGAGTAGAACCAAAATCGATTAAAAGGCGAGGCAGAATCGAAGGTCAGGTAGGTTTGTCCCTGATTACACCGTAGCTAGTTAACTATCTAAATTGCTTCTGCTATACGTTCTGCATACACCAGCACTTTACTTACCGTTTTGTTGAGTTCATTTTTCCGCCAATTCGCGTAGAGATCTATTTTCACATCCAATTCTATGAACTCCACATTTTCAACTTTGGCTGATTTGAATGAGTAAGGAAGAATAGAAATCCCGAGTTCCTTGGAAACAAGGTTCAGGATCATCCCGCCAAAGTCGGACTCGATGGTTGTCTTTGGTTCAAAACCATAGGAATCAAACAGGTTTCTCAGCAAGGAAGCAAAAAAAGTAGTCTGGTGCAGCCCTGAAATTATAAAGTTCTCATTTTTTAAGTCAGTCAATCGTACTTGAGGCTTTCCCACTGACCAGTGCGTTGCCGGTACCACCAGGCAGATTGGTTCTGAATATAATTTCAAGGAATCTATGTTCGCATTACTTATCTGATCCCGGCTAAAAGCGATATCTGTTCGGTAATCCAGCAACAATTTCTCATGGTTTTCATCAGTTTGCTCTGTCAGTTCTATCTTGAGATCTGGCAGATGAAGCGATACTTCCTTCAGGAAATCAGGCAAAAATTTAAAAGTAACAGACCCTGGGTAAGTAATGGAAAGAGTTCCCGCAGTCCCCTCATCAATCTTTTTAGCTTGTCTTATAATCCGGTCAAGTTCTTCCATCTTCACCGTAAGTTGCGCCTGAAGAAATCTGCCCGCATCCGTCAGTTTCACATTTCTCTTATCCCTTTCGAAAAGCTGCAATTTTAGCTCCTCTTCCAAGGCTTGGATTTGCCTGCTCAAAGAAGATTGGGATATAAAAACCTTTTCGGCTGTATTCCAAAAATGGAGCTCTTTGGCCAATACCAAGAAGTATTTGATTTGGAGAATAGTCATCTTTAATGTGAATTCTGCATTAATTGATCAATATAATGCATTTTTTGGGCAGATCCCAAACCCTTTATTTGTGTAAGCAAATTGGAAACACTTAACGATTGAAAATGATGGGAATCGAAAATGGATTAGCCTTTATGGTCACGGCACTGATTTTTATAATGACTCCCGGTATTGACACCGTATTTGTGTTGAACAAATCAATAAGCCAGGGCAGAAAATCAGGGATATATGCCATGCTGAGAGTCAATGCGGGGGTGTTGACTCATACGTTATTTGCTGCGTTGGGTCTGTCTGTGCTGATTGCAAAATCAGCTTTTGCATTTATGCTGATCAAATATCTCGGGGCAGTTTATTTGGTTTACTTAGGCTTCATGAAGCTTAGGAACAACGAGAATTTAATGTCAGTAAGCACAGGAAACCACACAGAATCAAAGCAAAAAAATGATTTTTGGAGCGGTTTTCTGACCAACACATTAAATCCGAAAGTTGCATTATTCTTCCTTGCCTTCTTTCCCCAGTTTATCAAGCCGGATCAATTTGAAAACCCTATACCGTTTATGTTGTTGGGTCTTACCTATGCGTTGATAGGAATCTGTTGGTATTTAATCGTGGCAGTGACAGCAAGCACTTTTTCACAAAAACTCATGGACCGTCCAGCCTCCGGATTGTGGATAAATAGAGTCAGTGGATGCGCTTTTATCGGTATGGGAATAAAAATTGCGCTGGGCAAAAATTAGATGCAGTTCTGGCTGCTATGGATGATTTTCCTTAAAAGCTGCCAATGGAGCAATATTTTTTGCTTAAAGACATCCTATTAGGCAGGAAATGCACCGCTAGTGTTTTGTTTCACTAGACTTTTAAACCCACTCAAAAATTTCCTCCACCTAAAGAAGAACAATTGATCTCCCAGTCTCTAACAGAAATCACCTGTTCAATTTCTTCATTAAATCCTTATAAATATCTTTTGCAGCATCAGGATCTGCCCCGGTCCGAGTGATCAATTCATCCAGATCGAATTTTGTTCTGGAATTGATAGCCGGCATCAACTCTGCCAGGAACTTGTTGATCGCATCCAGTTCAGGACTGTCTTCCTGTTCGGGTGACACTTGGCTGAAAAGACCTTCATGGGGAAGCAATTCTGTATCATGGCCGGTAATCTCCTCAATGGCTGACTTCATGGATACATGTAATCTAATATAAGGCTCAGCCGGAGCATCAATTCCCATCCTATTCAATTCCCCGGCTAACCTGTCATATCCAAAGTCGGTCATGGCAGTGATCGTCATTTCTTCCTGAAGCTCATCAAAATACACACAGGCATAGTGAGGGAATGCCTCCAGTTCTTTCAGGCTCATTTTAAACACATCTGCTGAATATTCCACCCGGAAAGCATCCTTCCATAGATCCATCTCAAAAGCCGTAGCATCTATAGTTGATAAGACATACAGGATTTCATGGCCTTGGTGCTGCACCATGGGAATAGCGGAGTAAACTGAAAGCAACAAGAAGGAAAAGAGGTCTTTTTCTATCAATTCAGTCAGCTCTTCAATGGTCTCAATCGTAGGATCCAATTCCCCTGCGTAAAAGAAAATATCATCTGCCTGAAAACTGCTGAATCCCATCAAGGGACCATAGGTCTGATAACAATCCCCATTGGAACTGATCAACCCACCAAATGTCAACACATTCTGCTCACCCAATGTCCGGCTTGCTCCGGGGGAATAAAGCAAAAACTCCTCGCCTGTGATAATATCCACTGACTCGAAAAAATCCGGATAGGGATTAGTTCGCACAAACCAATAGGTAAACCTCCATGGATTTGCAGCCTGCGCCTTTAGATATTCATACTCCTCTTTGGGCAAAGCCTTGATGTGGGCATGGTTCAGGTATTTATGTATAAGTCCTTCGTTTTTAAAGAGCTCATGGATAACGTATTGGGTTTTGAACATAGCCTGATTTGCTTTACCCAGTCTCCCAAAGACATTTTTGTGCTTTTTGACCAGAAGATCAAATCGCTGATCCAGTTTGTTCCGCTCTGCCGCATAATACATGAGGTCGTTTAAAACCGGTTCAGAAAAATTACTGACTTTACTGCACTTTTTGATCAACGAGCTATAATCCATTGTTGAGAAATTTTAATCAGTACAAACCTAGCGGGGACAATCCTTTTTATCAAATTTCAATACAATAGGATGTTATGGATTTTAGTTTTTCTCCTTTTGTGCTTTTGAATACATAGAGGTCCGCAAATGCATAAGTCTTTCCATCCTTCATTTTCATGATTCCGTTCGCAGCCCCTTCTTTTCCGTGGGATAAAACTTGGTGGATGATCAACTCAGTCGCCTTTTGGGATTTCATCTTTTCCAGTTCTTCTACAAACCTTTCTTTCCCCACGATCTTTCTGTCACCGATTATATCCCAAACAATGTCATCGGTCACACTTTCGGTTACAAATCCCGAATTCCCCTTTGCAAAGGCGATATTGAGTTCTTTCAGAAACTCCATTTTTGGTGAGTTCCCACAGTTTGGGCTGGAAACAATTTTAGTCATTTTATAGAATCTTTAATTTCAATACAGTGGCTTACAGCCTGTCTGTGACCAAATTAACAATTCCGTCAATACGAGTAAACCGGATTTGGTTATTTACTGGAGAGCGCGTTCGCTTTGTTCAGGTTAATTTATGTCTATAGGATTAAAATAAGTCAGTGCCGCGCACCTCTTCCAACATCAAATTGCTTGGTTCTCAGGCCTGGCTCCTCTTACTAAAAAACTTCTAGCCTTGCAGCCACAGAGTAAAAATCATAGGATGAATAGCTGTTGTACGCCACAGCCAAATCCTAAAAGTAACTGTGACAGTTTGTTTCAAAAATTGGCTAGTTTAAATCTCTGGCTTCGGACTTTCCCGACATAGCGTGATATTGCATTCGATTTATCCGTAAAAACCGCATGTACAACTGGGCAGAGATATGCAGTGAGCTTAAAGCCCTGGAGAAAAGGGCTGAGGAAAAACTTGATAAAATCATGTTTTCCACTCCTTATCCCACGCCCTATGACCGTCTGCGGAAAGGCAAGGAAATCATCGCCTTATCCAAAGCCATCCGTCTGCTGATGGAACAGGATTTGGATAAAGATGCTGAAATGATCCTAAGAATCCTGTTAGACAAAGGAATCAAACTGAAATCGGTGAGGGAATAGGGCTTAATCAAATTTAATGTGAGTTTTGCGTCTCAGAGAAATCAGGCAGCAGGCAATCTGGTGACGACAACTTGGGGAGTATTTTACATATTTGCAGTAGCAGAGAAGTAGAGACGCATGAGAAAATTAACCGTCCATTTTATAGAAAAGGACAAAAAAAGCAAGGAATCTATCCAGATCCTGAAGATCGGAGGAGTAAACAATACAGTTCAGCGATGGGCTATCAGTACCAAAGAGGCAATTCAGGGAATTGAATCCGGACAATGGGAACTTTTTGTTTTATCCAACACCAATGAAATTCCGGTGCGGATCAGACGCGGAGAAAACCAACCCCCGGTATTTATCGCCCATGGAGACAGCTACCTCCATAACCTCCTGGAAGATCTTCCGGAAATCAATTTGGAGGAAATTCTTTAATCTGATAATCCTAAATAACGCCAATAGCCATATTTTCTTACTTGACCGTAGGGAAGACAGGAGACGGAAGAGGCCTTCCCGCAAGTGGTGTCCGAATAAATGTAATTGGATGTAGTTATCAATAGCTACCGGACACTTAGCCAATAATCCTCAATTTACCTTCCGTATGTTCCAAAAAGGCATTGCTTTGCTCCAATAATGCCTGCATTTTGTCCATGTCCCCGCTTACTATTGTGGCGCTGAATTCATGGGTACGGGTAAGCATTCTAATGTATGGTTTAGGATCACTTTGCCTGACAAACCTCTTCTAATGATAGTAAAACCAATTTTCGCAAATATTTTCCATTACAAGCGCTCTCACTACCGGACTGGATAAATATTTTCCACTATATACCTAAAACTGTAAAATATTTTCTATTATAAATCATTCAGAGAATTGGCTAATACGTCCTATAGACTTTCATTCCGCACAGCTCGATGGGCCCCTCAAATGTTCAATAGCTTTATTTTCCAATCTTGGGCTTTAGCAGAACAAAAGCTATTCAGTATTCAGCCATGACCAAAAAAAGGGGATCGCTCCCCTCACCCTAAAATGGCGGCTCCATCAGGATATAATCCACGGCCTTCTGTGCTTTACTTGCAGCCTCTATCAGTAAGTGCTTGTCGTTTCGAAGTTCGTTTAGCCAGTTTTGGATGTAAGCTGCCGAGTTCTCCAGCAGATTCTGATCCAATATCCCGGTAAGGTTATTCAGGTACCCTGCTCCCATCTCGGCGATCAACTCCTCACGACTGTAAAATTCTGACGCAAATTGCTGGGGTTCAGAGATGCCTACCCTGTTTAATCTGGATGGGTGCCCTGTAGAATGGCAGATCTCATGGTACAATACCCCAAAATAGTGCTCAGCGGATGCAAACAGCTTCCTCTCCGGCATCGTAATTTGATCCAGATCTGCCCGGTAGTAAGCTGAGGAACCGGTATGGACCAACTCAGGAGCCCGCAGCATTTCCTCATAGATCTTCCGGCATTGTTCATTATCAGGAAGTGGCTCTTCTTTGCTGATTTCTGGAAACTCCCAGTTAATTCCCTCAATCTGTTCTATGGGAAACACTTTATACTCTTTGAGAAAACCGGATTTACTCACCAGCTTCAGATCATATTCCCCTATTCTATCTTCTGGAATCACCTTTCCAGTCTTCTTATCCCGAAAGGCAAAGTTCCAGTAGCAGATCGGTAGCGCCTTCGCACCTTTCTTTAATTTCCCACCCAATGAGTTGGCCTGTTTGAAAGTCAGATAATAAGGATACTGATGGCCACAGGATAACAGCAGCCACAGATTAATCCCCTTATATGGCTTTTTAGTCAGGTAATTGGAGGGCATTCCCATCTCATGCCAAGGCTGTTTCCAGGGAATCACCCCCTGTTCCAGTTTCTCAATTATCAGATCGGTAACCTTCTGATAGATATCCGTTGAGCCTTTTGCGCTTCGCGAGCTGTAACCTCGACTTCCTAAGTCACTTCGGCCTTTTCTATTAACCGATGGCTTTGCCGATGTTTTTGCTTGAGTCTTCATAGTCTTTTGTGTTTTGGTTTGACAAATACTTATGAAGCTGCACCAGCCTGAAAACGGCACTAAGTGCAAGAGGAATCGGAATAAACCAGCAAAGTCAAGCGCGTAGGCTTTATGCCGAAGTCTCTTGCCTCGTGTGACGGTATCAGGCTAAATTGGCGGAAGAAGGAATGGAAAAATAATAAGTTTTATTGTTGGCCTAGCAGAAATTCCTTACTGGAAGTCTGATTGATCGAAGTATATAAATCTCATTAGAAACAGCTAAAAAAACATACAGATAGCTACAGAATCAGGAATGTTCATTATTTGAAATACCCCTTTATAGCAATCTGCAATCAATCGCAGTTTTATAAAAATAAATGCCTATGGATAGCTTTCATGAATTTTCAGAACCGAAAGTTCATGGAAGCTAAAAAAGAAGAAGAGCCCTAGAGCTCCCCTTCATCCGCAAAGGAATAGTATCCTTCAGCTGTCAGAATCAAATGATCCAGTACCGGGATATCCAGGATTTCACCTGCTTTTTTAATCCGCTGGGTCAATCGCTTATCCTGTTCTGATGGCAGTAGATTCCCACTCGGATGGCAATGCGCCAAGATTACAGAGCTGGAATTAGCTTTAATGGCAGCTGCATAAACCAGTTTTACATCCACTACAGTGCCTGCGGTTCCTCCTGAGCTGATGTTCACAATGCCCAGCACCCGGTTTGCTCTGGAAAGCAGCATTACTTTAAAATCCTCAACAAACTCAATCCTGTCCTGATCCCAGGCTTTGGCAAACACTTCATATACCTGTCTTGAGCTCGCAACTTTTGGACGCATTGATGACTTAACTTTTGCGCTGTAGCTCAGCTTAATCTCAGCTACTTCAAACAAATCAATTTTTCTTTCGGAAGTCTCCATAATCTTTTTCGTTTTTGTGGAACAATGAATTATGAAGCACCATCAGGCCTTGGGCGACAAAGACCGAAAGGAAAAGGAATAAAAAGCGTAGCGCAGCAAGCGGCTTTATGCCGGAAGCTTACGGTCGCCCAGAGCCCAGAGGACTAACTTGGCGAGGAATTCAGGGATAAAAAGAGAAAGGATTCAATTAGTCGTGTCCGTAGGAAAATTTAGTATGACAATTCCTCTTCTGATAATCGATCTACACCAACAAAACTTTTAAATCAAATAATCGCTCATGCCCTTCTATTCAGTCTGCAGCTCACCCGTTAGGGATTGAAAAGTAAATCCTCGGAAAGGAAATTGCAATGAAAAGCCAGGCCGAAGGTACGGCTCTATCCTAATTTAATTACTCAAAAAAAAAGTCACACGTAAGCCTGGTCACTAAAGATAAATAGTCAAAAACCCTTTAAATTTTTCAACAACCAACGGTAGCCTTATCATAATAAAAAACTAATCCTCCAAAACATAACCCATATTCCCCTGACCAATCTCTACAGGTCAATGAATGCATCTACCCTTTCTTATTCGCTACAAATAATTTCAAAACTTTTTTTGGTAGCTACCACAACGGTGTAAAAAACAGGGATTTACACTACCCACATTTGCTTCTGTCAGCGGGAAACAAACCCGAATCAACAAAACAGAAATCCTATGTTGGAAGCAATTACCTGGAACGACTACTTTATCACTTTGGCAATAGGCATTACATCCTATTACCTCATCATCATCGGATTATACTACCCCAAAGAACTCCGTAGCCTGATTTCCGGAAAATCATTACAGTTCACTCCAACCGGTCAGCAGGATAAGGAACGGCATCTGAGCAGGACTGACCAAGAGGACATTGATCGCTTTGAAGAACTGGAGATTACGGTTGCGGAACTCCAAGGCATCCTCGGAAGGGCGGGAACCATAACGGACAAGAACCAGCTGCTTGGGCAGCTAAAGCAAGTCTTGTCCAGCCACCCCGGGCTTCGGGATCCCGCCTACCGGGTTGCCATTGGTAACTACCTCTCAGAAAATATCCCCAAACTAACCCGCCTCAACTTCAGCGAATCTGAGCTGGAAAAGATCTGGGATGAATAATCCAATTAACCATCCTCCCTTACTCCCTAAACTCCAATCAAAACATACCAACACTTCTAAAATCCCTTCCTATGAAAAAGCCAAACCTCCTAAAACCAACAAGTAGCAAAGCCTATATCACAGCATTACTCCTCTTATTAATTTCTATTTCATCACAGGCCCAGGATGGCCTGGCAGGAATAGCCGAAGCAGACCGTCAGGTCAGAAGTTACTTTGCCGCAGGCACCAGTCTGATGTATGCCATCGGAGCCATCCTGGGACTTATTGGCGCGGTAAAAGTCTATCAAAAATGGAATGCGGGAGACCCCGATACAGGAAAAGTCGCTGCAGCCTGGTTTGGCAGCTGTGTGTTTTTGGTGGTAGTAGCCACAGTCATCCAATCCTTCTTCGGGGTCTAATCAACCATCTTTTTAAATCTCCTAACCATGGCCAACAGCGTCTACAAAATCAACAAAGGGATCAACAAGCCCATAGAATTTAAAGGATTAAAAGCCCAGTACATTTGGTACCTAGCTGCCGGTGTGCTGGCACTACTTATCCTATTTGCGATTCTATATATACTCGGAATCAACCCATTTATCTGTCTTGCCTTGGTTGGTATTTCAGGAGCCATCCTGGTCCTCCAGATCTATCGGCTCAGCAAGACCTATGGGGAACATGGACTGGGCAAAAAACTGGCCTACCGCCAAGTACCCCACGCCATCCGCCTAAAATCCAGAGGGGTTTTCCGAAAGGTGAAAACCCCAAGCAAGTAAACTCTCTCTCCCAAAACAAAATCAATCCTTCATCTCCGAACCACTGATTCCCATGGAACGATTACTGGAAAAGCATTTTCCGATATTGAGTATAGAACAGGACTGTATCCTTTCCAAAATGGGGGATATCACAGTAGCCTATCAGGCCATCCTTCCTGAAATCTTTACACTCAGCGACCGGGATTACGAAGCATTTCATCAAGCCTGGATTAAGGCAATCAAAACACTCCCTAAAAACAGCATTCTCCATAAGCAGGATTGGTTTACAGAGAGCAGCCATCAGGCAGATTTCAGCAAAGACAACCAGAGTTTTCTGAATAGAAGCAGTGAGCGCTTCTTCCATGAAAGACCCTTTCTGGCTCATTCCTGCTACCTGTTTCTTACCCTTAAACCTAAAAACAGAAAACCATCCGGCAGTCTGTTCTCCACCTTACTCCGCTCCCATATCATTCCTGAAGAGCTGAATTCACCCCAAGCACTTCCTGATTTTCTGGATGCCTGTGGACAGTTTGAGCGAATCCTATCCGACAGCGGATTTGTTAGCCTAAGCAGACTGAAAGAGGATTGGCTATCTAGCAATCAAACTAAGGCAGGGATTCTGGAAAAATACTGCAGCCTGACAAGTGATATAAAACCGGTCTGGATTTCCGATATCAGTTTCAAACCAAGCCTGCAGATAGGTAACAAATCCTGCAGGATCTTCAGCATAAGTGAAACCGATGACCTGCCTCTACTCTGTGGCTCTCGGATCAATTACGATAAATACAGTACTGATACCACTAAGTTCAGTGTGGGTTTTGCATCCTCCCTAGGGCAGCTGCTCCCCTGCAACCATATCTACAATCAGTACCTCTTTATCGGTGACAAGCATCAATGCCTCAAAGAACTGGAATCTAAACGGCTCCGATTGCAGTCACTCGCCAATTACAGCAGGGAAAATGCCATCGCACGGGATGCCACCAATGATTTTCTCAATGAAGCCATAAGCCAGCAACG
The DNA here is from genome assembly GCF_021390545.1 of Algoriphagus sp. AGSA1. Lineage (GTDB taxonomy): Bacteria > Bacteroidota > Bacteroidia > Cytophagales > Cyclobacteriaceae > Algoriphagus. Next base: position 29,740 of record NZ_JAJUWR010000005.1, read on the forward strand.
GATTCCGGTCAAAGCCCATTTCAACATCCTGGCCTGGACAGAAGATCTCGACCAACTTTCAGAGATCAAAAAGCAAGTTGGCTCCGCCTTCTCCCAGATTGAAGCTTCGGTCAAAGAAGAAACCGTGGGAGCACCACAGCTCTTTTGGGCCGGGATCCCCGGAAACAGCGCGGATTTCCCGATGAATGACTGCTTTGACACCTTCGTAGAGCAAGCATCCTGTTTTCTCAATCTGGAAACAGGCTATCAAGACTCCATCAGTCCATTTGGAATCAGACTGGGTGACCGACAGACCGGAAGGCCTATCCATGTGGATCTATCCGATGAACCGGTAAAAAAAGGAATCTGCACCAACCGCAATAAATTCATCCTCGGCCCCAGTGGCTCAGGAAAATCCTTTTTTACTAACCACCTGATCCGTAGCTATTACGAGCAGGGCACCCATGTGGTCTTGGTAGATGTAGGGCATTCCTACAAAGGGCTCTGTGATATGGTCAAGGGATATTATTTCACTTACGATGAAAAGAACCCGATCCGCTTTAACCCTTTCTTCATTGCTGAAGAAGATCAACTGGACACCGAAAAGAAAGAAAGCATCAAGACTCTCCTGCTTGCCCTCTGGAAAAAAGACAATGAGACGTTTAAGCGAAGTGAATACGTCGCCCTTTCCAATGCCTTAAAAGGCTATTACGAAAAGCTGGATTCAGATAAATCCCTATTTCCAAGTTTCAACAGCTTCTATGAATACCTGCAATCGGATTTTCAGGAAACACTCTCGTCCGACAAGGTTAAAGAGAAGGACTTTGATATCGGGAATTTCCTATATGTGCTGCGCCCCTATTACCGTGGTGGGGAATTCGACTACCTGCTCAATGCCTCTGAAAATCTGGACTTGCTTCAGGAGCGCTTTATTGTCTTTGAACTGGATAACATCAAAGACCATCCTATCCTCTTCCCTGTGGTGACCATTATTATCATGGAGGTCTTTATCAACAAAATGCGCAAGCTGAAAGGCATCCGCAAACTGATCCTGATCGAAGAAGCCTGGAAAGCCATCGCCAAGGAAGGTATGGCAGAATACATCAAGTACCTGTTTAAAACTGTCCGCAAGTTCTATGGTGAAGCCATCGTGGTCACCCAGGAAGTGGAAGACATCATCAGCTCACCGGTAGTCAAGCAGGCCATCATCAACAACAGTGACTGTAAGATCCTGCTGGACCAGTCCAAATACCAGAACAAGTTCGACCAGATCCAGCAACTTCTTGGACTTACCGATAAGGAACGGGCGATGGTCCTTTCTGTCAACAAGGCCAATGATCCCAACCGCAAATACAAGGAAGTGTTTATCAGTCTGGGAGGAACGCTTTCCAAGGTATATCGAACCGAGGTTTCCAAAGAAGAATACCTAGCCTATACCACCGAAGAAACCGAGAAAATCAAAGTCATGGAATATGCCGAACGCTTTGGTTCCATCCAAAAGGGAATTGCTGCCCTTTGTGCCGAATCTGATAACTAACCCACAACACTAAACCGTTCACTTATGGAAATCCACAGAAACATACTCCGAAGAAGCCTGATCCTAACCCTACTGTGCTCCTTGCTTACGCTATCCCCACGGCAGAGTGAAGCAGCTGTCCCCTTGGCCATACTTGAAATCATCAAGGCGGGTGTGAAAAAAGTGATTGTGGCCATGGACTTAAAAATCCAGCGCGAGCAAAACAAAGTACTCTGGATGCAGAATGCCCAGAAGGTTCTGGAAAACACGCTATCCAAACTCAAGCTGGAACAAATCACCGATTGGACCGAAAAGCAGCGGGATTTATACGGGAAATATTTCAATGAATTACAGACAGTCAAATCAGCCATTTCAGGATTTCAGCGGATCAAAGAAATTTCCCAGAAGCAGGCCCTGATCGTATCAGAATACAAAAAAGTCTGGGCAGTCATCCAGCAGGACGGGCATTTTACCATATCGGAAAAAGAATACATGGCCAGGGTCTATGGGGGCATTTTGGCAACCACGGTGGAAAATCTGGACCAGATGGCTCTCCTGGTCAAATCCTTTACCCTTCAGATGAGTGAAGGGGAACGATTGGCGCTGATCAATGAAACCGCAAACCGGGTGGATCAAAACTATCAGGATCTGATTGCTTTCAATCTCAGCAACGGACAGCTCAGTCTGCAACGGGCTGCAAACACAAAGGAAATCAACCAGATCCAATACCTCTACGGAATCACCCCCTAAAGCAGCACCCAATTAAACTCCAAAAACATGAAACGACTGATTCTCATTTTCTCTCTGGCAAGCATGTCCCTGCCTTCCCATGCCCAAACTTGGAATGAATGGTGGAAGCAGAAAGACACCCAAAAGAAGTATCTGGCAGAACAAATTGTTGCTTTAAAAGCCTATGGAGCTGTGCTCAAAGAAGGCTATGAAGTAGCATCCAAAGGATTGGGTTTGGTGCATACCATGCAAAATGGTGATTACGCGCAGCATGAAACTTATTTCAGCTCATTTTCTACTGTCAATCCCCTGATCAAAAAGCATCCACAAGCAGAACGTACCCTTGCCCTCTATTCCAAAACCAGGCAACTGACGCTGCAGATCCCCACTAAACTTTTTGCCGAAAATCAGTTTAAAGCTTCAGAGGAAAATATCATCCGGTATGTGCTTCAGTCCATTGCTAAAGACTGCGATGATATCCTGGCTGAGCTCCAAACCCTGCTTGAAAATGATGAATTGAGAATGAGTGATTCTGAAAGGGCCATTCTACTCAAAAAAATACATGGAAGAATGCTGGAAGCCTACACCTATACCGTCCGTTTCTACCAAAACTGCCAAAACCTAAGCCTTTCGAGGCTGCATGAATCCCGGGCAATCAAACACCAGAAAATTCAATTTCTCCCATCCCAAGATTAAATAAGTTATGAAACCATTCCTTATTCTTCTACTTCCGCTATACCTGTCGCTTGGGCTTCAGAACTCCAATGCCCAGGCCGACGAGGCTGCCCAGCTCCTGCTCAACGTCACCAAACTCGAACAGCTCAAGCAAATCCTTTCAGATCTGGAAAAAGGGTACACCACCTTGAGGACAGGCTATTCCCAGATAGAAAACCTGGCATCGGGAAACTTCAACTTGCATGAGGCCTTCCTCAACCAACTGCTACAGGTAAGTCCTGCTGTCAAAAACTACCACAAAACAGCAGAAATCATCAGCTATCAGCTCAAGCTGGTCAGGGATTACAAACGGGCATTTTCCGGCTTCAAAGCTTCAGGCCAGTTTACAGTAAATGAAATTTCCTACCTGTCCCAGGTCTATGGAAATCTATTTAAAAAGAGCCTGCAACAACTCGATGAATTGACGCTGGTTTTGACTGCAGGAAAACTGAGAATGTCCGATGAAGAACGGTTGGAAGCCATAGACCGCATCCATCTGGATATCCAGAACAAGCTGATGTTCCTGACCGCATTCAACCAGGAAACCCAGCTATTGGCTATCAGCCGATTTAGAGAAACCAAGCAACTGGATGGAATCAGAAACCTCTACCAAAAAAGAGACAACTAAGTTTTGCTAGCATCATGAAATTATTTCTTAAATCCATCACTACACTTTCAATAACCATTCTTATCCCGGTGACTTCACATGCTCAGGTGGGCTATGACAGAGGACTGCATGGGGTTTTGGAAGAGCTATACACTGAGATGATGCCACTATGCAGCCAGTTGATCAGCGTGGCACAGGGAATAGCAGGATTTGGAGCCTTATGGTATATCGCCTCGAGAGTCTGGCGTTCCATTGCCAATGCTGAACCCATCGATTTCTATCCGCTGTTCCGTCCATTTGTCATCGGCTTTTGTATCCTGTTATTCCCATCCGTCCTTTCCCTGATCAATGGGGTGATGAACCCGACCGTCAAAGCCACAGCGTCCATGATGGACAATTCCAATCAGGCAATCGAGAATCTGTTAAAGCACAAAGAAGAACTCGTCAAAGGGACCATTCAGGGAGAAATGTACCGCAATAATCACCGACAGGGAGATTATGAAAAATGGCTGAAATACACCGAAGGACTGGATGATGAAAATCCAACACAAGAAGAAGGTTTTTGGGAATCCATAGGCAACAGCCTGGCATTTGCAGGGGAAAAATTCAGTTTCAACTTTAAGCACTGGATCAAACAGGCCCTCGCTGAAATCTTACAACTGCTCTTTGAAGCCGCAGCGCTGTGCATCAATACACTGAGAACCTTCCAGCTGATCGTCCTGTCTATCCTGGGGCCATTGGTTTTTGGGCTCTCTATCTATGACGGTTTCCATCACACCCTGACCGTCTGGCTGGCCCGGTACATTAACATCTACCTCTGGCTTCCTGTAGCCAATATCTTCGGTGCCATCATCAGCACTGTACAGGAAAAAATGCTGGTACTGGATATCGGACAAATTGAGAATTATGGCGACACCTTCTTTTCGGCAACCGATACAGGGTACCTGATCTTTTTGATCATTGGGATCATAGGCTATTTCTCAGTGCCTTCAATGGCAAACTACATCGTCCACGCTGCCTCGGGAGGATCTCTGCCACATAAAGTGACTGGCTTTTTTACCAGAGGAACGACCAACACGGTAGCTGCGGCAGGAACAGGAGCTGTATTGGCGGGGAAAGGTGCCAGCATGGCAGCAGACTACCTAGGAGATCAGGTTGGTAAACTCCGCCAATCCATGTCCTCTCACGGCACCTCCTCGGGATACTTCAATGAGGGAGACGGGTATCAATCCGACAAACTCAAAGGGAACAACAGCTAAAAAAGACCGACCATGTTTACCAAACCAAAAAATATCGATACTGCCTTCCGTCAAATCCGGCTGTTCACGCTCGTGATAATCATCGGCTGCCTTCTATTTTCCGGGTTTACCCTTTACCAAAGTCAGCAACTTACTGCCGCATTGCAGCAAAAGGTATATATCCTGGCCAATGGAAAAGTTCTGGAAGCTTTGTTGACCGACAGAAGAGAAAACCTTTCTGTCGAAGCCAAAGACCACATTTCAACTTTCCACCGGTATTTCTTTACGCTGGACCCTGATGAAAAAGTAATCAAAGCCAATACCACCAAAGCCCTTTACTTGGCTGATGCTTCCGCTAAAAGGCAATACGATAACCTACAGGAAAGCAATTACTACTCCAACATCATTGCAGGAAATATCAGCCAGGAAATCCAGACAGACAGTGTACAGGTCGATCTGGAGCAAACCCCTTATTATTTCAGGTACTACGGCAAGCAGGTTCTAACCCGGACCGGCTCCATTGTCACCAGACAATTGATCACCGAAGGCTACTTAAGAATTGTTTCCAGAAGCGAACACAATCCCCATGGCTTCCTCATCGAAAACTGGGCTACCCTTGAAAATTATGACATCAAAATCCAAACACGATAGTTATGAACCATTCACACAACCAAAAATTCCGACAAAAGCGACAGCTGCTGATGATGATCCCTATCCTGACTGTCCCCTTCCTGACCCTGACCTTTTGGGCATTGGGAGGAGGCAAAAACCCGGGTGATTTCCCAATTGATTCTGCACAGAAAGGCTTCAATCTGGAGCTTCCGGGAATATCAGAAGCAGGGGAAAAACCCCTAGACAAAATGGGACATTACCAACGCTCCCTTGCCGACTCCAGCCGATACTTTCAGGAAGTCAAAAAAGACCCCTACTACCGGATGGCTTTCAATGCCGAGACTGAAAGTAAATCCCATCCATCCTTGGAATCACCGGAGATAGATAAACCATCAAGTCAACACCTTTCCAACAACCTGTACAGTGATACCCAGGAAGAATTGATTATGGAAAGACTGGAAGTACTCAACAGAACCCTTTCTGAAAGTCCTGAACCCGTGACTACAGCAGCTGCTTATCCTGATGAAGTCAGTACTACTGCCTCAATGCAATCAAACTCAGGATTGGAGGCAGATCTGGACCGGCTGGACCAAATGATGCAGCAGATGCAGCGTACCAACGCCCAGCCAGATCCCGAATTTCAGCAGATGGCAGAACTGCTGGACAAGATCCTCGACATCCAGCATCCAGAACGGGTGCAGCAACGGGTGGAAGCAAAACGAAAAGCAATTGTCTCAGATCAAAGCCCAGTCATTTCACCAATTCCCACCCCCCAATCCACCAGCCTGGATAACTCATCACCAAATGAAAGTCTGACCCAAAACGGTTTCTTTGGATTGGAATCAAGTGTAGTTACACCCAATGTATCCCAATCGATCAAGGCGGTAATTCATGAGGAACAAACCCTGGTTTCAGGAGAAACGGTCAGGTTGCGTTTAACCCAAGAAACTACTATTGCAGGAGTAATCATCCCCAAAGACCAGCTGGTGTATGGTGTAGCTTCCTTGAACGGAGACAGACTGAAGATTTCCATCCGCAATATCCGGGTAGCCAATGCTATTATCCCTGTAGATCTTCGCATCCACGATGCCGATGGCATGGAAGGAATACGGATTCCCGGCTCCATCCCACAGCAAGTCAGTACGCAATCAGGAAGTCAGGCCTTACAGGGAATAGGTTTGAGCACCTTTGACAATTCCCTGGAAGCCCAGGCTACCACTGCCGGGATAGAAACCGCAAAAAGCTTTCTGGGCAAAAAAATCAGGCAGGTCAAAATAAATCTCAAAGCAGGCTATCAGGTCTGGATTGTTGAAAACAAGTAATTATTCCCCGACTCCTTAAATCTAATCACATGAAAATTACCCATCTCATTTTATTTGCCGCCTTGGGCCTGCTTATTACCGTTGATTTAACCGCACAAGGGATTTCCAGTGGCACATCACAGACAATTCCTGTTTCCCAGCTCCAGATCAGCGATCAGATGACCACCAACCTGATCTTCCCCTATGCTATAAAAAGCGTAGACCGGGGAAATCGCAACATTTTGGTCCAGAAAGCCAATGCCGTTGAAAACATCCTGCAGGTAAAAGCTGAAAACAGCGGATTGCAAAACAGCAATCTCACAGTAATAACTGAGGATGGAAGCTTCTATTCCTTTACGGTGGAGTACCTGGAAGTTCCCCACAACCTCAATCTGAAAATCCAGCAAGCAGTCAAGTCAGACTTGGCAGATTTTGGGAATCAGATTCAGGCAGAATCTGAATTGGCAGAAACCGCAAATAAGGTAGCCATGAAAAACAGGTCCATGCGGGCCCTTCGCCAGCGGAGGTTTTTGACAGGGATTGCGCTGACAGGAATTTACATTGAAAAAGACCTGCTTTACTTTCAGATCAGGCTGGAAAACCAGACCAACATCCCTTACGACATCGAGCAGTTTCGACTGTTTATACTGGACAATAAGCAAAGCAAACGCAGCGCATCCCAGGAGCTGGAACAGTCTCCACTCTTGGTATATGGGGATGCAGCTCGCATCCCTGCCCAATCCACCCAAACGCTGGTTGTTGCACTCCCCAAATTCACCATTCCCGATCAAAAGCACCTGAAAATCGAACTGATGGAAGAAAACGGAGGACGACACCTAAAGATCAAAGTAAAAAACCGACACCTGATGAACGCCATACAGGTGGATTAGAAGTGCTGTCAAGTTGACAACATTTCACATACCTATACTTTAACCAAAAAACACAAACACCATGAACGAGCAAAACTTTGATTACCTCAAAAACCAGGTCAAGTACAGCGGATTCGGAGATTCGCTGGAAGCTCCCCTGAAAGAACAGATCCAAAAAGGAGGACCTGATTTCTCACTCAAGCATCAGGCTGATTTCGGGGGCGATACGGTCGATGCCAATCTCCACTTCAGAAAATCCGCCATGACAGATATGTATTTCTTCAACAAATACGATCTGAGCCTTACCAAATCAGGACAGGACGAACCTGCCATCAACCAGACTTTCTACATCGGAAAGGACAACAACATCACCCTGAAAGAGGGGTATAATCTCTTGGACGGACGCGCAGTCAACAAGGACCTGGTCAACAAGGAGCAGGAAAAATACAATGCCTGGGTGCAGTTAAATTTTATGGAAACCGACAATCAGGGAAACTTTAAACTCAAGCAGTTCCATGAGAATTATGGATTTGACCTGAATAAAGCGCTGGAAAAACACCCGATCAAGGAGCTGAATAACCCTGAAGATTTATCCAGGCTGCAGGATTCACTTAAAAAAGGAAACCGCCAATCGGTCACATTCCAATTGGAAGGCGGTGAGCAAAAACGCTATCTAGAAGCAAGTCCCCAGTTCAAAAACCTCAACGTGTATGACTCCAACCAGATGAGGACTTCAGAATCAAAAAAAGAAACAGCCTCAGCATCTCAGTCTAAATCCCAGAAAAAAGATGTGGCTGAGGAATCGGAAGATTTACCCTCGAAGAAGACAAGAAAAAGGAAAAGGGCAGGAATAGCCGGTTGATTCACCCCCAAGATGGAGCAGATAAAAAAAGCACTGGAGAACTTTATGGACGGGATTGATAAAGATCCAAGGATCAGTCTGTCCCATATAGGGCTGTTCTCCGTGCTACTCCATGTAAGGGAAGAATTTGATGGAAAAGAACCCTTTCCAATCAGGCGGGAAGAGCTAATGAAATCAGCCAAGATATCCAGCACTGCCACTTATTTTAAAATCATCCGTCAGCTCCACGAATACGGATATATCCACTACCTGCCTACTTTCAACCGGATGAGCCAAAGCAGGGTAAGCTTATCCTCCAAAGAGAATAATGACTAAAACAAAATCTAGAGAACCTGAAAATAAAAAACCATGGAAACCATCACCAAAGAAGACCTTGAAACACTACGCTTTCAGCTGTTTGCCGATCTGAAGGAACTTCTGGAAAAACAGGATCAACCCAAGGCTGAAAGCAAAGAATGGTTAAGAAGCAGGGATGTCAAAAAAATGCTGAGCATCTCCGATGCAGCCTTGCAGAACTTACGTATCCGGGGAGTAGTGCATCCTGTCAAAATCTCGGGACTTTATTACTACAAAACAGAAGAGCTGAAATCACTTTTTAAAAAATAAAAATTGATTTATGGAATCCCTAAGAATGGAATATTTAGTGGAAAGGATTGTAAAAGAACGTGGTCTGCAACCTAGCCGGACTTCTGTATTCTTAGCGATGCTCCAACTTTGGAAAGAACAAAAGCACCGTAACCCGTTTCAGATTTCCAGACGTAAAATCATGAAGCTTTCAGGGATCAAAAGCATTGTAACCTATCATACCTGCATCAGTGAATTAAAAGACCGGGGGCTTGTGGAATATCAGCCTTCGTACCATCCGAAATTGGGGAGTAAGGTGAGATTGAAGTAAAAAAAATAGAAAGATCAGTTTTAACAAATAATTGGTTTAAAACTAATAGCATATTCCATAAACTTTGTCAAACCGAAAAACCACTAATCCAAATAAGAAGGCACGCCAAATTTTAAACATTTTTTTAAACCCTTTACCTTTTTAACTATGCAATTCACACCTTCTTGTTAGCCACTGAGTCATTATGATCATCAAATCTCCCGAAACTGGTTAACACTTATAGTTTATATCGCTAAAGGCAAAGCTCAGAACTAAGTATTATTTTATAGCTGTCTCAGATCTACTCTAAGTCAACTGAAACACGAAACATCTTTTTGGATACTTACATAAGCACAAACACCATAGCCATATCTTCAAAAACATTATTATCTACTGACGCTGAGTTGAACTTTTAAGGGAATTTCTCCGGCTGCACTCACTTCATCCGTATAATTTTCCAGCGCTAAACCAGAAATGCTTTGCAAATTCTTATAAGTTTTTATAACTAACATTAGCTCATTCATATTTGATGATCTGATATATCGGTTAGTATATGAAAGGCGATTTCCAAGCAAATAACTTTCGGTTAATCACAAAGTTTGATAAGCTAAAAGCCTCGAATTCATTACTATTTAGCCTATTTTTTCACATTGTTACATCGTGGCTTTATTTCGCTTGTCTATTTAGAAATGAAGAATACATCCACACTAATTTTTCTTGTTCTCTGATATAATCACTCATTAGTGCATTTGTTCCCTCGTCATCAGCGTCTGAAGATATTGTAAGTAATTCTCGCTGAAGAACGATTGTTGTTTGAAAAGAAGCTAAAATGTCTCCTACAGCTTTTATTCCGTCACTAACTTGCACACTCTCCTTTATTTTTGAAGTAGTGCGATAGTCGGCATAATTATGCTTTGGCGTATGTCCTAAAGTCAAAATTCGCTCTGCAACTTCGTCTATTTTCAAAAGTAAGTCATTATACAACTCTTCAAATTTCAAATGTAGTTCAAAGAACTTCTCTCCTTTTATGTTCCAATGATAGCCACGGGTATTTTGGTAAAAGATGGAATAGTTTGCCAAGAGTTCATTCAGTTTTTCCGCTAAATGTTTTGCTTTATCCTTATCAAGTCCGATTAAGTTTGTATTGTCCATTTTACTATTTTTTAGTTTGTTTATTATGAGTAAAGTTATAATTGAGTTAGTTCATATTTTGTAACATAAATCACTACAAGTTGCAAAATTCCATTTTAAAAATCTGTCAGTCAATTTTATCCTACATTTTTGCCAGCTTGCAGTTAACTTACCTCTTTACACAACAGGAAAATGTAAGATAAAGTCGATAAGATTCATGGAATTGGCTGATCTAAAAAAACAAAAATCATTTCGCAACCTACTCTCAGAACTTGGGTTTAATTGAATTCATGCACTAAACTAATTATAAATTATTTTCCAGAAACTTCTGCAGTTGCGGTCCGCGAAGATTTTTTCCGACTATTTTGCCATTGGGATCGATCATAAAGGATGCGGGAATTGCGGTGATGTTATACAAACGGCCAACTTCACTATCCCACATTTTGAGATCCGATAATTGCGTCCAAACCAATTTATCATTTTTTATGGCCTTGAGCCATGCATCACGATCCTTGTCTAGGGATAAGCCTAAAACAGTAAAACCTTTGTCTTTAAACTTATGATATTGTTCGACAATGTTGGGATTCTCCTGGCGACAGGGAGCACACCAGGCAGCCCAGAAATCCAAAAGAACATAGTTCCCCCTAAAGTCTGAAAGACTAACCTCCTCTCCTTCTGGAGTTAATGAGCTAAAATCTGGTGCCTTTTGCCCGATACTTAAAGGTTTAATCTCTTTCATTTGGGTGGCAATAGACTGAACTTCCTGATTAAATTTAAACTTGCCCTGTATATCTTCCATATAGTTGATCATTTCTTGTTCGTAGCTCGTAGGATCGACGGAATATAAGGTCAGCATAGCGTAAAACCCCGCCAAATTATTCTCGTTTCTTCTGGAAAAGGGCAAAATCTGCTTTGAAAGCTCCCTCACAAAGAATACATTTTTTTCAATTAAATAATTTTGGATTTCGGGCGTGCCCTCACCGGCATTAATGCGCTCTTGTAATTCCACTTGTAGGCCGTTTTGTTGGGTGCGGAAAGTTTCAGTGATCGTGTGAAGCTCCTTCATTTTAACCGATGCATCCGACCCCCCCACCGTATAGTTACCTGGGTCATTAAGGTCGGCCCAAAACTCTATTTCTTCCCCGTTTTTTGCTATTAGCATATATTGCTGCTGCCCCACTTGCAGGGAGTATAAGGCTGAATGGGGTGAGCTACTTTCAAATTTAAATTTGCCTCCATTTTCCAATATGATGGATTGGCTGGCGGTTTCTCCCTCAAACAGCTTTATGCTTTTGATTTCCCCCGCATTTTCAATTTGACCATTTATAATAAATTTATCATCCTCTTTGGAGTCACAGGAAATAAGGAAGATCAGGGTGAATATTTTCGTAATTACCAATCCTATTTTCATAGTTCTATCACTTAATGTTATTTACTAGTTATATTTCTTTTTGTAAGCTTCTGTCCCGCTTTGTAAGAAACGTTCATATTCTTGTATGCTTAGATCAAAGGCTGTCGGCGGCACTAATGTTTTGCCATCTTCACCCACGATCACGTAATAAGGCTGTGAGTTGGTTCCGTATACGGAGGCCTGCATATCGCTCCATTTCTGACCTATCCGAGTAATTCTCTTTCCGCTGAACGATGAAACATATTTCTCTGATTCTTCAAGCTCTGTTTTGTCATCTACATATAGCGAAATCAACACATAATCTGACTTTAATTGATTGAGTACAGAAGGATCCGGCCAAACTGATGCTTCCATTTTACGGCAGTTCACACAACTCCATCCCGTAAAATCTATCAATGCCGGCTTGCCTACTTTTCTTGCATAATCAAGCCCTTCCTGATAATCGTAGAAAGCATTCAGGCCATGCGGGGCATGGAATAAATCAGCGTATTTTTTCCCGGATGATTGACTATCAATCTCACTGGTTGCATGACTCTCATAGGTAAGCTGGTTCAGATCGAAATCCTGCGTGGTCTGAGGGGGTAGCCATGCACTTATCCCTTTCAGAGGAGCCCCCCAAATGCCTGGTATCATATATATGGTAAAAGAAAATACCACCAGAGCAAAAAACAATCGGGGCATAGAAGTAATGTTTTCCTTATCTGCTTCCGAAAGTCTTAGCTTACCCAACAAATAGAACCCGAACAATGAGAATATTGAAATCCAGATTGCCAGGAAAATATCTCGGTCGAGTATTCCCCAATGATAGGCCAGATCAACGTTTGATAAAAACTTAAAGGCCAAGGCTAGCTCTAAGAAACCAAGTGACACCTTCACCGTGTTAAGCCAACCGCCAGATTTGGGCATCTCCTTTAAAAAAGAAGGAAAGAGCGCAAACAGGACAAACGGAATTGCCAATGCTACCGAAAAGCCCAACATGCCAAAAGCCGGCCCCATTAGGGAGCCCTTTGATACCGCATCAACCAGGAGAAAGCCGATGATTGGTCCTGTACAGGAAAAAGAAACCAAAGCCAATGTAAAGGCCATAAAAAAGATTCCGATTAGTCCACCCCGGTTTGATTTGGAATCTACCCTATTTACCAAACTCGAAGGCAGAGTTATTTCAAAGGCACCTAAGAAAGAAACCGCAAAGACTAAAATGATGAAAAAGAAAACCAAATTAAACAATGCACTGCTTGCTGCCTCGTTTAATGCTGAAGTACCGAAGACCATCGTGATTACGATCCCCAATACAACATAGATTACTATTATCGATATGCCATAGATAATGGCATTTACTATTCCTTTGGGTCGGCTCTTGCTTTGTTTAGTGAAAAAAGATACCGTGAGAGGTACCATTGGATAAATGCATGGCATAAGAAAGGCCGCAAAGCCTCCCATTAATCCAGCTATGAAAATTCCCCACAATGTTTCATTACCTGACTGATTAGCTGCAATAAGACCATCAGTTGACCATGACTCACCGCCAAAAGTCTCTTCCTCTTTATATTTTTCCTCCTTCCCTTCCATATCAGTGCTTCCAACACTACCGTTGGAAGCAAATGACACTTCAAAAGGGACCTCATCTGGTGGAAGGCAATTCGCATCATTACAGACCATGAATTCCACGGTACCTGCAATTTCAACATTGGGCTCAGTGAGTTTTACCTTTTGAGAGAATCTGACTTTTGATTTATGCCAGGCTATCTGCATGTCGAAATTTGGATCGAATGCTGTAATCGCCTCCGGACTCTCCTTGATGGTACCGCTCAAAAGGTAGCCTGTCCCTTCTTTAAATGTAAATTTCGTAGGTATAGGGCCGCCTTCTTCGATAAACTGCGAATAAATGTGCCATCCAGGTTTTAATTGGGCTGTTATTACTACAGTCGCTTCGTTTTTACTTATATCTTCAACGGTCGTCTCCCATTTAATAGGATCATAGATTTGAGCATTGGCATAGACTACCCGTATAACAACCAAAAAGAGTGTTACTAGTATTTTTTTCATTTTCATTCATTTATCAGCTCAATCAGAATGCTTATAAATCCTTTTCCAGACCTCACATTCCTTCATGTTCAAATTATTTGGTCCGCCGTAATCACCCTTTGTCGATTTGGGGAAATGATCCCAATAGGCATCCTATCCATTTCTCTAAAACTTATTTTAAACTTTGCAGAAATTCCTTAAATCCGGGATCGCTATAATCAGCCATTCCTTTATGTGTCCATGCCAAATTTCCAGCAGCATCAATAACATAAGTAGTAGGTATGGCATTGGATTCATACATGGCAGGCAGGTTGCTTGCCGGGGAGTAAATAGGCAGGTCATAGCCTTTTCGTTTATCAAATGCCTTTGCCTTGTCGAAATTCTGATCCAGAGAAAGCATGACAAAAGCTACCTCATCACCCATTTCTTCATGTAGTTTGTCGATAGTAGGCATTTCTGCTATACAGGGAGGACACCAGGTTGCCCACATATTCAGAAAGATGACTTTACCCTTAAATTTACTCAGAGAAACAGCCTTGCCCTCTTTATCGATCAGGTTGAAGTCAAAATCTGCCTGGGTAGGTTTTGGCTTCTGCATTTCATCTAAACTTTGGCCTTCAGTTTTGGCCATTTGTGCATATTGCTCTACATCGGGATCCATCAATCCTGTAGCCAGAAATCCACGCTGGGCAAAACCAATTACCTCTGCATGCAAACCTGTAGCATAAAGTGTGACTGCTACTGCGGCAACTACTCCATACTGAATCCACTTATTCGTTATTTCCTTATTTTTCATTTTTGATTTGATTTGATGTTAACTAGGTTAAAGACTCAGGCTTTTATAGCCTTTTTTCTGAAGCTGTAAGTTGTAGTGAATACCGTTCTCAACAACCGTTATTTCTTTGGGAACTTGTGTTCTATCAACCTTGAATTTAGTTAGTGAAAATCCGCAAGCTATGATCCTCACCCCCATTTTTTTAGCATTCTCAACATAACCACTTATTTTATCGGGATCTGTAAGATCCTCTACTCCCTTCCCACAAATGATTATTTGAAAATCACCAAAGTTCTTTCCTTCTTCCATTTTGAGAGTTTCAGCCGTTAAAATTATCGGCTCTAACTGTGGTATTTTTTGGGTTAGTACCACATAATTGTTTGTCCTGTTTGAATCTACCTGCTGTGCTTCCAGTCTGTTCAAACCAGAAAGCGAAAGCATAACCAAAAGAAGGATATTTATTAATATATTAGTTTTCATTATTTTTATTATCTGTTTTTTAGCCCCTCCCTGACCAGTCGGGTCAGCTTATTGAATCCCGCATCATGATCATCCTAGTGTAGCCGGAGTCATGTCCGCCTCAGGCAGACTCGAATTCATGTTGTCAAAATTTTTCTAATTAATTGATAAGTTTACTGTTCGATCTAGTTGGGGTAGCGAATACACCCGTCAGCGTAGTATCCTGACTTTTTACAATGCGAAAATCAATGTTTGATCAATCCCCACTAATTGGAGGCGGTGAGTTTTCCCTCTTTAAGTTCTTCAGATGGTCTGATCAATACTGAATCCCGTTGATCCAATTCTCCAAAAACTTCTATCAGACTGTCCAATCTTATTCCCTCTCCTACTGAAACCCGCTTGAGGGTATTGTTATTGAGCGTCATGATAAACGTTCCTGACTGGGCGTTGACTATACTGTTTGGAGCAACCCAAAAAGAGGAATCTCCTCTGTGCAGGTTAAGATTCACCTGGGCATATTCACCGCCCTTGAGCACATCATCTTTGTTCTCCACATCAAACTCTAATGTGATTGCTCTGGTCTGCTGACTCAACATACCGGATGACCGGGAGAGTTTTGCCTCAAAGCTCTTTCCCGGTAGTGAACTAACCTTGAAATCTGCTTTTAGCTCTTTGGAAACAGCTGAAGCATGTTTTTCGGGAATAGCTACAATCAAACGCAACTTATCGGTCTGGGCTATCGTGAACAGAGAGGTCTGATTGCCAGGTCCCACCAAGGCTCCCAGGGATAAGTTACGCTGGGTGATCACCCCATCAAAGGGAGCTGTAATTTTCAAGTATTGTCTTAACTGGGAACTTTGAGCCGTACCCGCTTGGGAAGATTCAAAGGCAGATTTAGCACTCATCATCAGACTCTTGGCACGGTCAAGCTCTAACTGGGCTACTGCTCCATTGGTGTTAGAAGCATCAAGCAGTCTTTCATATGCCTGAGCTAAAAAGAGGTAATCACTTTCCATCTTGGACTGGGTGGATTGATCAGAAAGATATTTTTGATCCACCTCAGGGGCCACAAGTTCTGCCAGAAGCTGACCCTTACGAACTATATCACCTCGTTCTACATAGATTTTCTCCAAAAACCCATTAATCTTTGCATAAAGCTCTACCTCTTCATAAGGTGCCAGTTCACCCGGTAGGGAAAGTGAATACTCAGGATTGAGATAGTGGATTTTTTCTGCTTTTGGGATTAAACTCTGTTTTTGGATTGGTTTCCCATCACCCGTCTTTTCTGAATGTTGGGAGTCGCAGGCAGTAATAAATGCAGTAAATAAAATCCCCAAGCCTATATTTCTAATGTACTTTTGCTGTGTTTTCATGATTTTAACTTTTTAATAAGTTGATTTTTGTGCACTGATTTTAAAAAAGCGGTTCTCTTCATCGTCCGGATCCATCGAGGAACTGTCCGTAGAAGACCCTGCCATTACTGAAGCAAAAAAGTGGGGCAACAGTAACAAAACGGTAACAGTAGAAGCCAGCAGCCCTCCGATCACTGCCCTGCCAAGAGGGGCAATCTGCTCGGCTCCGTCTCCTATCCCCATTGCCATGGGAAGCATTCCGGCAAGCATAGCCGCTGCGGTCATCAATACGGGTCTCAGACGGGAAGTTCCTGCAAACCTACCTGCATGGGTAGATTCCAGGCCTGCATGTTTTCTGTAAAACTCAGCCTGATTGACCAATAAAACAGCATTGGAAACCGACACTCCTATGGACATGATAATGCCCATGTAGGACTGTAGATTCAGTGTACTTCCGGTCAGGTAAAGCATCAACAGACTGCCTGCCAAAACTGAAGGAACCACCAAGAGAATCACAAAAGGGACTTTGAAAGATTGATAATAGGCCGAAAGCATTAAAAATATTGCTATCACAGCAACACCCAGCCCCGCAATCAGACTGCTCATGGTATCATCCAGAAGCTGTAATGTTCCTTCGGTCCAGATCGCAGTACCTTTAGGTGGAGTCCCAGCTTCTTTGATGGCCTCTTTCACAGCTTTTGATGCAGTACCAAGGTCCATTTCATGGATATTTGCGATCAATGTAACATAACGGTTAGGCCCTTTTCTGTTGACCTGAGCGGCAGACTTGACCCGCTTTATGGTGGCCACATCCTCCAGAACCGGCCTTAGACTTCCTTTTTTAAGCGGAATTGAACGGAGCATTTCCTCAGATGCCATAATCTCCTCTGGAATCTGGACCTGGGATTGGAACACCAGCCCTGACCGCGGGTCAATCCACAGATTCTTATCTGTATACCGGGTAGAGGAGGTAGCAGTAACCAAACTTCGGGTCACATCCTGCATGCTCATGCCAAACAGGGCAACGCGCTCCCGGTCCACATCAATCTGCAGGGTGGGGTAATCCAGAGGCTCTGCCATTCTCACATCTCTCAGGTAAGGAATTTTCTTCATATTGGCTTCAATTTTACCCGCGTGGGCTGCCGCAGTAGCCAACTGTGAAGCCCCTACTTTCACTTCAATCGGTGTCATGGCCCCTTGCCCCATAATCTTTTCTGTCAGTTCCATGGGCTCAAAATTCATCATTGCTTCCGGGTGTTTCTGTGCCACCACAGTCCTGATGCGTTCCTTCAACTCTTCCATCGAGCCCTCATAGTATTCTTGATCAACTGAAACCTGGAGCACTGCTTCATGGGAAGCATTGGTGAATAAAAAGATCGGATTAATAGGTGTTGCTGCGGGATGCATTCCTACAAATGCAGATGTGATCGCCAGCCCATTCTCCGGCAGCTCATCCCTGATGTCTGCTATCACATCCTTTACCAACTTCTCGGTAATCTCCAACCGGCTTCCCTGAGGGGCTTCTAATCTGATCTGAAAATCACTGCTATTGGATACAGGCATCACGTCAGTCCCCACTGCATTCAATAAAACGAACACCATCCCCCCAGCTACCAGAAAATAAGATGCGAAAAGCAATAAAGAATTCCCGGACCATTTTCTCAACAAGAAAGTGTATCTGGTTTTAAACTTTGAGAAGAAACTTTTTGGACCCCGTCCGGAGGTCTGGTGCTTCTTAAATCCTTTCATCAGCCAATTTGCCAGAATGGGCACAACAGTTTGGGAAGCAACAAAAGATGCAATCATGGCAAAAGCCACTGCAACCGATAAGGGCAGGAACATGTCCTTTGGTATCCCTGTCATGATGACCGCCGGGGTAAGGACAGCCAGAATACAGAGCAGGATCAAGAGCTTGGGAACTGAGATTTCAAGTAGGGCATCCAATATAGCCCGTTGTTTTTGTTTCCCGAGCTCCAGGTGCTGATGGATATTCTCAATAGTGACGGTGGCCTCATCCACCAGGATACCGATGGATAGCGCCAGTCCGCTCAGCGTCATGATGTTGATGGTATATCCGAATAGATAAAGTCCGCTTACTGCCGTCAATATGGCAATAGGAATAGTGAGCACCACGATGAGGGCGCCCTTCGGATCACCGAGAAACAACAGAATCATCAGACCTGTAAACAAGGCTCCCAAAATCCCTTCATGGATCAGATTAGAAAGTGAGCGCTCGATGTATTTGGACTGGTCAAATTCGTAACGTATCTGAACATCCTCCGGTAGCAATTCTTTCAATGTAGGAAGTGCAGCCCGAAGGTTCTCTACGGCATCCAGCGTTGAGGCGTCGGACTTCTTGATCACCGGAAGGTAAACGGACCGTTTCCCATTTACAAGCGCATATCCCACCGTCTGGTCAGCAGCGTCTTTTACCTGTGCCACATCCCTTACAAACAGCATGCGTCCGTCAACATTCTTGATCGGTATATTCAGAAATTCTTCTGGGTCCTTTGCAATAGAGTTGATGGGAGCCATCAGGTTTTCATCACCGATCCGAATATTTCCTGCGGGTGATGGGTGGCTGTTTTTTGCGATTGCCAAAGTTACTTCCTCCGCACTCAATCCGTTTGACTGCAACGCTTTCGGGTCAATACTGACCACAATAGACCGGATATTTCCACCAAAAGGAGCCGGGGCGGTGATTCCGGGAATAGTCGCAAACATGGGTCGGATTTTGGTGAGGACCATCGTCTGAAGCTCAGTAATAGAACGCTCGGGACTCTCAAAGACCAATTGGCCGACCGGCAGGGAATTGCCGTCAAAGCGGACCACCATCGGTGGCACTGCGCCTGGGGGCAAGAAACCCATGGCTCTGGAAACCTGGGTTGACACCTCCCCTGCTGCCTGAGCCATATCTGTGCCTGGGTAGAATGTTAATTTCATCAGACTCAGCCCCTGCACACTCTTAAAATCAATATTCTGAACCCCACTGACAAAGAGCAATACCTTTTGGAATTCATTGGCCATAAAGCCATCCATATATGCCGGAGACAATCCTCCATAAGGCATGGCTATATACATTGCCGGCAGTTCCACTTCAGGGAATATGTCAACTTTTATATTTTTGATTGCATTAAAAGAGAAAGCGGCAATAGCCAGTACCACTACTATGATGGCAATCGGCCTTCTCAGCGCAAAGCGTATTATATTCATCGGATATATTTTAGAGATTGTCAAACAAAAACCCAAAGTCTGCGGTAAGCTCTGCTTCTCCGGCCACCTGCAGCCAATAGTCGCGGGAAGCGTCCACATGATCCGCCTCTGCCTGCTGGAGATAAACCTGAATCTGTAGCAATTCCGTCAGGGAGATAAGACCACTTCTGTAGCGGGCCATGTACATTTCATAAGCTTCTCCGGCCTGCTTTACCGCTTGCTGAGTCTTTTTCAGCTGTTTTCTTTGCTCTGTCAGAAAGCTTCTGGCAGCTGACAGATCCTTCACCATAGCCTGTACCTGTTGCTTTTGTCGGTGAATGGAATGCTCCGAATCCATCAGCATCGCATCTGCCTTCAGCTTATTGGTCCGGAGACCGGTAATATTCCAGGTTACTCCAGCGCCGATTAATAGATTATTGGTGGAATTCGAAAAACCATCCTCCCAGTTTCCGCTCACATAACCATTCGCTCCGATCCCCGTGCCCCGATAAGCATATCCTCCAAGGAGTTTTAGCGAAGGCAGCGCATTCTTTTTCAGCACTGAGCTTTGCAGTTTGTAATAGTCGGACTTCAGGGTAAAGTATTCGATAAACGGGTGTGCAGAATCTATCTGCCGGTAGCCAGCTGCACTGTCCGGACCGAGTCTCAAAAATTTTACTACAGCATTAGTGAAATCAATTTCCTGTATGCCATGTAATTCTTCCAGCTTTTGGATTGAGGAATTCGTACTCCCCTGCCAATAATCCCTCCCTGCCAGCGCCTGGAGATAGGTAGCATGCGCCAATAAACTGTCTGCAGATGGGCTCAGGCCACTTTTGGAAAGCCCTGCTGCAGTCTGGTAGATATCTTTCAGGCGGGTTGCATTCTTCTCTGCCCATCCCAGTTTTGAATCTGCATAAAGCACCGCTACAAACCGTTGGGTCAATTCTTTTTTCAGCTGGATCAGGTACCCTTCCTTTTCTGTGTAGACTTGGGTTGTCAGTGTTTTAGCTGCATGATTTTCAGCCTTTTGTCTTCCAAACGAAAATACCTCAAACTCTAAGGTAGCTGAACCAAACGTATTGGCGGCTGATGATGAGCCCTGCGAAAGAGCCGGATTGCCGCTAACATTGAAAAAACCGGGCTGTGGAAAAAAGCCTCCATTATTCCCTTCAAAGGTTCCATAGGTATTCTGAAATTGGATGTTGGCCTCGGGTAGAGCTTTGCTCTTTACTGCTTTTTGGTTGAATTCTGCTGACTGTATTGCTGATTGCTTTGCCTGGATACCAGGGTAGTTTTTCTCTACTTCTAACCACAATTCACCCAAGGTATAGGATTTTTGTTGGCCCTGCACAGAATGCGCTGCCAGCGTCAGCCCAAATAAGGCAGACAATACTAGTTTTAACATGTTGATATAAAATTCTTTGCCCAGAAACCCGGGCATCTACTTAGTTAATTGAAATGTATAGTTGAAAGAATCCCGATATCGGGACTAAGTAGTAAAGCCTAAATAAGTAGACTTTCGTGCTGGATAAAAATAGGGGTTGGAAAGTGTCTCCGGGAAGTATCTCCATATAAAGGATGTGGCGGAGCTGTGGAGACCGGATCAAAAAGAAAGAGTACATGGATAGCCGAAGTTAATAAAACCGCAAGCGCAGGCGCAGGGAATTTCACTTCCGGGGTTTGGACCATTAACTCCTCTTCGGCTTGCTGCTGTACACAGTCAGCGCCATGGGTAATCAAAAATGTGTGGTTATTCTTTCGGAAATCTTCTGTTTTGGCAGTTTCACGCTGAACTCCCAGAAATTCTTTAACACCTGCTTTGACCCCACAGGACGATAAAAGAATAAAAAATACAGCCACTATTCCCAAAAAGGAACGCCACCCGTTCTTTCTGATTTCACTGCTGTCCTGATTAGTTATCACTCCCAATATATCCTAGTGTTGTAGGGCAATAGGTATTGCTAATTGCCCATTTTAACGTATAGTTTGAAATAAACGGGACAATCAAAATAAGGTTCAAAAAACTATTAAATGGATTTTTATTGTCTAGGAGAAAACTCAAGTACACTTAGAATTTACCGCACTTCAGCTGAATGTACATTGATGACATTCAATCATAAGAAATTCTTTATGTAATAAATGTCACCAACATTCACCAGAAATTTATTGATTTTTAGGAAAACGTAAAATTTAATAACATGGAAACCCATTATCAACTTATCATAATCGGTGCAGGGACTGCTGGAATAATGACCGCTGCCCAACTTCGAAAAAAAGACAAAACGCTAAAGATCGCCTTGCTGGATCCATCAGAATTTCATTATTACCAGCCTGCATGGACATTGGTAGGTGCGGGAACCTATGACTATAAACAGACCAGAAGAACTACCCAAAGTGTTATCCCTAAAGGTGTCCAATGGATTAAAGATAAAGTCAGTGAAATACACCCGGAACAAAACCAGCTGACTACAGAATCAGATAAGACATTTTCCTATGATTACTTAATTGTAGCCCCTGGGCTGGTGTATGATCTCAGCATGGTAGAGGGATTAGAAAGATCGCTGGAAGCAGGAATAGTATGCAGTAACTACATCAATCCGGATTATACCTGGGAATGCCTTCAGAAATTCAAAGGGGGGAAAGCGCTCTTTATCCTTCCAAATACGCCCATAAAATGTGGCGGTGCTCCCCAAAAGATCATGTATTTGGCAGCTGATTACTTTAGAAAAAAGGGAATATCAAGTAGCACACAGATCACATATGCTTACCCGGGCGGGGTAATCTTTGGGGTAAAAGAAATTGCCCAAACTCTGCTCGAGGTGGTTAACCGCTATAAAATACGTCTTGAACCGCTTCACTTCTTATACAAGATAGACCCTGATAAAAGAATTGCATTTTTCAGGAAGGGAGAGGACACCGTGGAGATGCCCTTTGATTTTCTCCATCTGGCGCCCCCACAGACAGCACCTCCATTTATCAAAAACTCTACATTGTCCAATGAAGCTGGCTGGCTGGATGTGGACATCCATAGCATGCAGCATCGTCAATATGCCAATATCTTTGGACTCGGTGACGTGGCAGGTTTACCTACCGCGAAAACCGGGGCGGCTATCCGAAAGCAAGCCCCTATCGTAGTGGACAATATCCTTAAATTGATCAAAGGATCAGAAGCTGACAATAAATCCTATACAGGTTACTCTTCCTGCCCTTTGGTAACCGGTTATGGTAAAATGGTTTTGGCTGAATTCAATTATAAAAATGAATTCACCCCCGATCCCCAACTTAAAAAAATGCTAATCTCCGACAGTTCGAAGGAACACTGGAGACTTTGGCTGTTAAAGAAATATATGCTGCCCTATTTGTACTGGAACAAAATGCTAAAAGGAAAAGCAGTCTAGCTTGTGTGACTTATGTGACATTCTTAAAAAATGGAAATATGCACCTTTGCACGGATACAAAAAACAGATTAATCAATGAATTGGATTTTAGAACCCTGGCCCTGGTACATTTCTGGCCCTCTGATTGCGCTTACCATGTTTACCCTGCTCTATGTAGGAAAAAACTTTGGAATGTCTTCCAACCTACGCACAATGTGCACCCTATGCGGGGCAGAAAAAACTTCGGACTTCTTCCGGATTGATTGGAAATCCCAAAAATGGAATCTATTAGTGATGGTAGGGGCAGTTATCGGTGGGTTTATTGCTTCCCAATACTTATCAAATAACCAAATTCCTGACATCAACCCTGACACCATAACTCAGCTTCATGACTTAGGGTTTTCCAGTGCCGGGACTAGTTATGTACCAGATGAGCTATATGGAAATCAAGCCTTCCAAAGCCCAAAAACACTCATTATTCTCCTTTTAGGGGGACTGTTGGTAGGATTCGGTGCTCGATATGCAGGAGGTTGTACTTCTGGCCATTCCATCTCAGGGATAAGCAACCTGCAGCTCCCTTCTATGATTGCTACAATAGGTTTTTTCATAGGTGGACTGATCATGATTCACCTGCTATTTCCACTCTTATTTAATCAGTAATATCCTCTTTTTCACTTAAACTTCTATGAAAAATATAGTATACCTGATTATCGGGACAGTGTTTGGTATCATCATGTACAAATCGGAAGCCGCTTCCTGGTTTCGGATTTATGAAATGTTCAGCTTCCAGTCTTTCCATATGTATGGATTGATGGGCTCTGCCCTTGTTGTGGGGATAGGTGTGGTACAATGGATCAAAAGAAAAAGACTCAAAAATATGTATGGGGAAGAGATCATCATACCCGACAAGGAAAAAAGTCTTGCAAGGTATCTCATAGGAGGAATCCTGTTTGGACTTGGTTGGGCACTAGCCGGAGCATGCCCGGGTCCCATGTTTGTATTAACGGGTGCAGGCTTCTTTCCGATTCTGGTTGTCATCTTCGGTTCTTTGCTGGGAACCTGGCTATACGGTTTGGTCAGGGACAGACTCCCCCATTAAATCACATGGATTTTGATGCGTCATCAGTTAAGAAACTCTTATAAAATTCTTAGACCAGCAAACAGCGTTATCACAGAAGAAAAGCATGATCAGTTTTATAGCTCAGCGAGCGTCGAACTACTATCGGTTAAAATCATTGGAAAACAAGCTAATCCATCCCTTGACAATCATAGCATTCAACAGATTGACTGAAAAAATTTATCGGACTATCAATCAGAGATTTGTAAGCATTTACATTTTATGTAACCATGGTTACTGTGAGTACCTCGACGTCAGTTTACAATTATCAGGAAATCAACAATCAAAACATCATGCCAGAAGCTGAAATTTTAGGATACGTACTGGCACTCTTGGTAGGAGCATCACTTGGACTGATTGGAAGTGGTGGATCCATCCTTGCTGTACCTATTTTAGTTTATATCTTTAGCATTGACCCAGTCATTGCTACAGCTTATTCACTCTTTATCGTAGGCAGTACTTCCCTTGTGGGTGGCCTGAAAAATGCATTTCAGAAAAACGTTGACTTTAAGACAGCGGTGATCTTTGGACTTCCCTCAATTGCATCTCTTTATGTTGCAAGACTGTTGGTCATTCCCTTCATACCCGATGTGCTGTTTACCTGGGAAGATTTTGTGTTCTCAAAAGCAATTTTCCTCATGGTCTTATTCGCTGCCGTAATGATTGTGGCATCTATATCCATGATCCGTCCCTGTGAGGACTGTCTATCCGATGAGGCAAGCGGCGAGAGAAAAATAGCCTATAACTACCCCGTAATTTTACTTACAGGCCTAGGCGTTGGACTGCTTACCGGTTTGGTTGGAGCAGGTGGGGGATTTCTTATCATTCCCGCACTGGTGTTTTTCGCTAAAATGCCCATGAAACTTGCTGTTGGAACTTCCCTGTTTATAATATCGCTCAATTCTCTATTGGGTTTTGCCGGATACGCATTGAGCGGAGTGGTTATAAACTGGCATTTTCTGACTTTGTTTACCGCTTTGGCAATAGTTGGAATCTGGCTGGGAATCCTGCTATCGAAAAAAATAAAGGGAAGTAACCTCAAGACTGCATTTGGATGGTTTGTGATGACTATGGGTACTTACATCCTTGTCAAAGAGCTGCTGTTATAATGTACCAGAGAATCATGGCAACTCATTATAGAATTACAAGTAAACTGAATTAGAATCAACTATTAACCCATAACACGTATGTTCTTTCAACATGTATATGATAAAACACTGGCACAGGCAAGTTACGTTATCGGATGTCAGGTAAAAGGAGAGGCAATTGTCATTGATGCCAAAAGGGATATTGACACGTACCTAGACATAGCAAGGCAAAACAACCTTAAAATAACCCATATCGCAGAGACCCACATCCATGCGGATTTCCTGGCTGGATCAAGGGAGCTTGCAGAAGCAACCGGTGCCCAGCTCTATCTTTCGGATGAAGGAGGTATGGAGTGGCAATACAGATATCCCCATATCGGTTTACACCATGGTGAGGTAATCAAGATAGGAAATCTAAGTCTAGAAGTTCTGCATACCCCCGGCCATACACCTGAAAGTATCAGTTTTATCCTCACAGATCATCCGGCGACAGATAAGCCCGTGATGGTATTTACAGGGGACTTTGTATTTGTTGGAGATATAGGAAGACCTGATTTATTGGAGAAGGCTGCCGGAATGTCCGGTACACAGGAAAAGGGAGCCAAACAGATGTTTCAGTCAATAAAGCGATTTGGGGAACTACCCTCCTATGTGCAGCTTTGGCCAGGACATGGTGCGGGCTCAGCCTGTGGCAAGTCACTTGGTGCAGTTCCCAGCTCCACGGTTGGGTATGAAAAAATAAGGAACTGGGCATTTCAATTTGATGATGACCAGGAGGGTTTTGTCTCCTACTTATTGGAAGACCAACCTGAGCCTCCCACCTATTTTGCAACGATGAAACGGCTAAATAAGGAAACACGTCCATTATTGGTGGAAATCCCCCAACATCCTAAGCTCACTAACGCCCAATTCAAAAGTGCCTACCAAAATGGGGTTACAGTAATTGACACCCGGAACAAAAGCGATTTCGGGAAAGGATTTCTTCCCGGAAGCCTGAATATTCAGGACAACAATTCCTTTGCAACATGGGTGGGCTGGCTTCTAAATTACCAAGAACAGTTTGTATTGGTGGCAAAAGAAGCACAAATGGAAGAGCTGACCCGCAAGTTGATGAGAATAGGCCTTGACAACATGTATGGATTTATTGAAAACGTAGATGACCTTGGCATTGAGTTAAGCCAGTCTGAAATAGTGACTATTGAAGAATTCAAAACATACTTGGGACAAGAGCAGGTACAGGTAGTAGATGTTCGCGGTGAATCAGAATTCAAGAACGGGCACATTCAGGGAGCAGAGCATGTCTTTGTGGGAACCATGGAAAAGAACCTGCATAAAATCAGTAAGGATAAGCAAGTGGTCATCCATTGCCAGAGCGGAGACCGAGCAGCGATTGCCAATTCCATTCTACAAAAGCATGACTTTAAACATGTAAAAACCTTTTCAGGAGGTATGAAGGAATGGATAGAAAAGGATAACCCGGTAGTAAAAAACAAAGCTAATTGATACTAGGGGAATTTCTTTCGACCGTTTCATAGAAATATTTCCAGAAGGCCAAAAACCTCATAAATAAAACCCTGTATTATAGAACACTTATTTATGTAGTCAACTGATGAAATCCAAAATAAAAAAACTCTTGCTTGTTTGCATATTATGCCTACTCACAATAGGTTCTATAGTTTTATTAATTGAATTCTTAAGTTCATTATTATGAAAAAAAATATGGGCGGCGCAGACCGCATAATTAGAATTTTCATCACTGGAATAATTGTGGTGCTTTATTGGCAAGGTATTATTGAAGGAAAGACAGCAATTGCTTTATTGGTCATTGCAGCCATTTTCTTACTTACAAGTTTGGTGAGTTTTTGCCCCCTTTATAAACTAGTAGGCCTTAATACCTGTCCCAGAAAAAGATAAACAGGAAATAAAACTGATCAAATTTGTAAATACCACTACATTAAGAACAGTTTTTTTGGAGCAATGACAGCATATAAATAATTCCTTTAGCGGTTTGTCTACTATTGTATTGTAGTTTTGGTTTATGACATATAAAATTTAAAACTAGATATACAACTCACCTAATAACTAACATAAGTACAAATATGAATCAAAATCCAACTGAATTTTGGAATCTACGATATGGCAATGAAGAATTTATTTATGGTGAAAAACCCAATAAGTTCTTTAAGGAACAACTTGACAAATTAAAACCAGCTAGCATTCTCCTACCTGCCGAAGGAGAAGGACGTAACGCTGTATATGCAGCTTCTAGAAATTGGGATGTAGTTGCCTTTGACATCAGCGAGAATGGCAAGAAAAAGGCAACTAGACTATCTGAACAAAGCCATGTTTTTATCGATTATAAAGTCACAGAAGCACTAGATTTTAAATCACCTAGAGGATTTGATGTTATTGGGCTGATATATACCCATTTCCCTTCAAAAATCCGGCAGCAGACATTCGAATATCTCCAACAATTTTTGAAAGTTGGTGGTACTATTATATTTGAGGGTTTTTCAAAAGCGCAGCTGGGAAACGCATCAGGTGTTCCAAAAGATAAAGAAATGTTGTTTTCTATTGAAGAAATAAAAATGGAATTTCCAGAAATTGAATTCAATTTTTTAAAAGAAGAAGTGATTGAGCTTAGTGAAGGCAATTATCATTGTGGCACAGCATCCGTTATTCGGTTTGTTGGCATCAAAAAAACATCTTAATCATTAATGCTCCTATTATTAACTCAATAAGGCTCTACCTTTAAGTTAGTGGTAATATTAATTTAATCCAACATGGAAAAAGAGGATAGCCCTCCTAAAGTTATTAAAAGTTCTAGAGCCTTTCCGTACAGTATTGAGCTATTTAATTTTACAATTTGTCCGCTCAGCCATTGCGTTGGCTAGATTCATCAATAATGCATTGACACCGAAACCCTTGATATGATTATTAAACATATCTACCACTTTGTTTATTTCTTTGATCTTTCTCTTATGCGAATCACCAGTCCATTTAAGGTACAGTTTCCAGGATTATAGTTTTTCGGAACTGAGCAGATCCTTGAAATTTCCCCTTACCTGTAATGCCTTGTTGACCTCGTAATTGGCACCGACAATAAAATCAAATTGTATTTGCTGTTTCTATCGAATTTTGAGCAGTGCGTAGCTGGTCGATGCTACAATAAAGGGGAAGCCTATTGCAAAAGTTTAACACTATATTAACCATGTTGGTTAAATCGATTTAAATCAATTATAAGTAAGGTCAACTTATCCCTCCTTGAATTTCAAACTTTCTATGAGGTCTGTAAAATATTGCGGACTCCAGATTGATAATGATGAATCATCTTGGATAAATCGGATTACATCCTCCTTAATACTATTAAAGTCTACACTTTGAATTTTTTCTCTTATAAGTTCTAAAACCTGCGCTTTCGTAATTGATTTTTCCTGCCAATCATCCGTGTCTAAAGCCCTAAGTAGAAAATGGGAAAGATCTAAAGGAACTCTTTTTTTAATATACCATTCCAGATCATACCAATCCCTCCCCTTCACTCTTTTTTGCCACTTCCTGAAAAGCAATGCATGCATTTTGCCTGCAAATAAACTTGGAGGCGTAAAACATTTAACATAGAAAGAAAATGGGCGCAACAGCAATTTCTCCTCAGTTTCAAAACCTAAAGGTGGAAGTCTGTCAACTTCCAATTTAATCTTTATACTAGGCATCAATTTAACACCTGATTGGGGGATGATACCTTCCAATACCAACTCTTTCCAAACAGTTGCGGATTTGAGAAAAGCGGAATCTATACTTGACTCTTTCTGCTTTTTCTTTTCAGCAATTGTGACCTTCATCCCAAGAGCGTCAAATTCCGTGATAATAGCTTCAAAGTAAATATCCAGTGAAAATTCAGGATCAACTTCCAACAGTGAAAAGTCAAGATCTTCAGAAAATCTTTCCAGTCCATAAAAAATCCGTAATGCCGTTCCTCCATAAAATGCGGCTTTCTCAAAAAAACCCGCACGCTGCAGTCCTGCCAAAGCTACCTCCTGCATGATTTCACGTAAAGCTGAGAATGCCTCATCCTGTGATTTGGGATCATATTCGGCTAGCCACTCCTTTATCATAAATTTCGGATTGTTTTGATGAGCATGAGTAGGCTGTTTTGTTTTGGAGCATCAGAAATCCAGGTTTCGATCACATCTACTTTCAAACCTCGAATTATGTCTTCGTCAATTCTTATGTCCTCTGTTAAAAATCCCATTGCTTGTTTTATACTTCTCAAATTCAGTCTACTTGTCATAACAATTTTGTCACAAATAGCCTTTTCAGGTGATGCAATCATCACTGCCTGCTTTGGAGTAACATCAACCGTTCTGATACCAAAAGAATAATAAGGCAACGAAGTGCGCTTATAGCTAAATCTCCCAAGTTCAGTCTTGAATGTCTTAGTAGGTTTAACTGTCATTGAAGTGGTTTCAAAGACCCGCTCTGGTATTAATCCCCAGAATGAAAGGGCTGATTCCATGGAGACATAACTTGGCCCCCATAGGTGGTTTGCAATAAGAAGGGATTCAGGCAACAACAGTTTACTTTTTGGCCCTGGAACATACAAGCCATTTTTCAAACCAATCAGCCATCTGGCCTTTATCAATTCAGATATTTTATCATTAGGCCGCTTATAGTTCTTCAATAGCGACAAAATAACCTGCCTCGTTAGTGGTTCTTCTTGATATTCAGATAAAAGATCTTTAAACTCCATCTTGTCACAAGATAGCTCAATAATCGGAAATAATCCGATTATTTAATAAAAATTTGACAATAACTAAAGCCATCTTGTTTAATTAGATTAACACGGGTTTTATCCAGATTCTCATGATCATAACCATCCAGTAACTCAAGCCCCATAGCAAATTGATTGAGCCACTCCAAGTTTTGATCCAGGGCCTTTTGCTCAATTGCCCGGCTTAACATCCTGATTCAGTCTTTCAAGTTCTGGACTACTTGTTGCTCCTGAGAAAGTCTCTGTTCATTAATTGCATAGCCCTGAACGAGGAAATCTTTAATTCGTTGGGTTACCCATTGACGGAATTGTGTGCCTCTTTTGGAATAAACTCGGTAATCGACGGCGACTATTATATCCAAGTTATGCCTCATTGTAGGACGCTGACCGCATATTCAGACACATATGATTTTCCCGAAACTCACGGCAAATGCTGAAAACCAAAAGAGGCTGAATATTTGCCAACGCCACAAGCTTAAAAAAAGAATTTGAAAAAAAAATTTGGCGACCACCCCCTGACCTGACACATCTTTGTAGCGTAATTAATATTAATCATTAAAAACGTAAAACAATGAAACGACAAATTGAAGTATTTACAGCCGGGTGTCCGGTATGTGAACCAACTGTAAAAACAGTAAAAGAAATGGCTTGCGACTCTTGTGAAGTAACCGTTTACGACCTTGTTAAACAATGTGACGACAAAGTCTGTATTGAAAAAATGAAAGAGTATAATATTACTTCCCTACCAGCGATTGCAGTTAATGGAAAATTACTTGCTTGCTGTCAGAGCAGAGGCGTAAGTAAGGAAGAATTAGCAGCAGCAGGTATCGGTAAAGCTATTTAATTTATTAACCATTACCACCCAACTTGCAAATAATGGAGTCTGGGTGGTTTTTAACTTAATTAATATGTTGCCAAGAGATTTGACAAAAGATCTTAAAGACCGACTAAATAGCATTAAAGGTCAGGTTGTAGGAATAATAAAAATGCTTGACGAAAGCAATGACCCTGCCCAAATATTAAACCAGTTTAAAGCGATCAACAAAGGATTTGAGAAAACCCAGCAGCTTCTATTAGATGAAGTTTTCAGGAAAACTTTGGCAATGAAAATTTCAGAGGCATTGGAAGCCTGTCCTGGTAATTGTGGACAAGAAGAACGAATAGCAATTATTAAAAACCAATTTCCTGATTTAGGACTTTACGAACTAACAGACAAAATGCAGGAGATTGATAAGATTTATGAATTTTTACTCACTAAAAAGGAAAGTATGAAAGAAATATCATTAACCATTGACAATATGGTTTGTCAGGGTTGTGCGGAAAATATATCCGATATTTTAAAGCAAACAAATGGTGTGGAAGATGTAAATACGAAGGCTATGAAAAAATTGGTGAACATTAAATTTAGCCCCACTGAAACGAATGAAAAAGAACTCATAGCCATATTGACAAAAGCAGGATATCAACCAAAAGTGGAATTATGAGCATAAGAAAATCATTTGCCATTTTGTTCATTCTGCAAACATTCTTTATGGCTTGTTCAGGAAATAATTCTCAAAAAAATCAAACAGGTTTAAATGAAGGAGAGGTAACATCAATAGAAATATCTATTGAGGGTATGAGTTGTATGTCTTGTGTTGCAAATGTAAAAAAGACACTGACAAGTATTGATGGGGTAATGGGAGCAAATGTAAGCCTTCAGAATAAAAATGCAACGATAAAGTGTAACTCTGAAAAAGTTACTTCGGAGCAATTGAAGAAGGCTATAAATAAAATTGGCTATAAGGCAGGCGACATAAAAGAATTAATGGAATAATGTTAGAGAACTTTCTAAACCGATTTATAAGCACACTTCAAGAAGGCTCGATTGTGAGTTTAGGGATTGCTTTGTTAGCAGGTATAATTTCAAGTGGTGTGTGCCCCTGCACTTTACCCGTTGGACTTGGTTTTGCGGGCTATGTTGGCAGTGCTTCTGTTCGAGAATCGAAAACAGGTTTTTCTATAACTTTTTCATTCTTTTTAGGTATTGTATTTTGTTTGACATTATTAGGAGCCATTGCAGGTTATTTAGGGGCGTTCCTAACAGAAATATTTGGAAAATACTGGGCAATGGCAATGGGTATAATATCATTAATCGCAGCCGGAATTGCTTTTTATGGGCCATATCTACGTGTTCGTCAACTTGAATCGCTTCGGAGCCCGGGAATGGGTGGGTCATTTTTATACGGCTTAATTTTTAGCATAGGAACATCAGCAGCTCCATTACTACTATTGTTATCTTTTGCAGCAGCTAAGGCAAGCGTTTTAAACGGATTAGTTTTGGCACTTTTGTTTGGAATTGGAAGAGGACTACCCTTTTTGGTCGTTGGACTATTTGCGAGCTCTGTTTCAAAACTTGCCAAATTGACTTGGTTAAGGAAAAGTATTCAAATTATAAGCGGATTGGCGTTACTTTATTTAAGTCTCTATTTTTTCAGACTTTTCAGCTATTATCTTTAGACAGAATCAATCCAATCTGTCACATCCATATACATTGGCAAGTCACTCAATTCGAGCAACGCAAGCCAAAACTTGCCAAAGAGTATGGATGCCCCACCGCAACTGACGAAATAGAACAACGAAGACATAATAGAGGTACTGTCTTAAATACCAAATCATTATAAAGATTATTCTTTTTACATTAGCGAGGAGCTTAGGCTTAACATTACCGGAATTACGCTTGTAATTGTTGTGAGGGCAATCATGATAGTAGAGCTGGTCGTTTTTCCATAGTCCCAGATTAGGATCAATAATTTTCTCTGCACAGCTACTTATGCCAGCATTTTTGTTTTCCCTCTTTCCATCAACAGGCTATATAAGTTTGTAAAGAGATGACCA
Source organism: Algoriphagus sp. AGSA1 (assembly GCF_021390545.1). Lineage (GTDB taxonomy): Bacteria > Bacteroidota > Bacteroidia > Cytophagales > Cyclobacteriaceae > Algoriphagus. Next base: position 62,616 of record NZ_JAJUWR010000005.1, read on the forward strand.
GTATTTGAATTCTAAAAATGCCGATAAATGCATAACCCACCGGGTATAGACATTCCCTTTTTTGGACATCATGGTCTTGCCGGAATAGCTTACCAGGTGCCCTTGGCTTTCAAAAAGTTTCAAGGCCATTTGTCTCTGCTGGTAAAACAGCTATTGTTTTTACACCTACGCCCCGAATGGGTAAAACGTTTTTGAACCTTAGTGCCATTTGCGTAAATTCCGCCTCATAAATCTCCTTTAGATCTTTGCGGTGCGGATCCAGCAGTTCTGCAAATGGTCTCTGGTGGCTGATTAAGAATACCAGAAAAGTCTTTCGTAAATCATCTGTAAAACCTTCATTTTCTAACAAAAACTTTACATCGAAAAGATCTCGTGGGTGTTGCCTATCCAAAGCTGCAGCGATCTTCCCTGCATATAAATCAGGTAAGGAAGCTACTTGAATTTCCGCGTATCCAAATTCTTGCTCTACGGTTTCTCATACTTCCATGTGCACTTCAGGAAATACTGACCCTCAGATAACAGGAGATAATTCTATTTTTATACGCACATCGTCCAACTGCAAAATCAACCGGAGTGCATTTCCCTGTTCATGTGTATTTTGAATATGGATTCCCGGGATGGTTCTCATAATCAATTCGCTTAATCGTGACAAGGCATTACGAATATTAGCAAGAGCTACTTCGCGCCCTTCTGACGGAATGTAGAGCAAATCAAAGTCCACCGAAAGCCTGGGAAGTTCTCTCTAAAATAGATTAATCGCAGTTCCTCCTTTCAATGCAAAACATTTTTCAGAGTCCAATAGCGGAAGTACACGGACCAATAACTGAACCTGCTTATAGTATATACTGTCTTTTTTCATTTTAGTATTGGAAATCTTTGGGTACGGTTATTTGATAGGTTTTATCAAGTTTACCACCTTTGACAATTACCCTGTTGCCAGAACCAAGGTCTATTTTGTCCATATTTAATTTTGAAAACCAGATATAGTTGTGCCTTGAAGCGAACCAAAGAAATAGCCGTTTGACTTTCACATTAGTACAGGCTTCCAATAAATTTTGTAGAGTCCGTGGAGATAATGTTGTCATCCCTTGAATTAGCTGGCCGGCATTTTCGATGGATATTTTTCCCGGAACTTCATTTAACATTTCAAGGCAGGCTCTTTCTGGGTATGATATTCTCAGTTCGTCTAATTCCAGTTTCCAGGTAACAGTAGTAGTATATTTTTCAGATATTTCCTTTTCCATGCCTGAAAACAGTTTATTTCGGGTATGGCGTTTAAAGGCTACCTTTTCAGTTAGCTTATTTGCCCATCCTGGTAATTTATCATTGCCGTATAAATGAACTGTTTCTTTTTTAGAAATCGGTATGTAGTGGGAATATCCCTTTAGCTCCAATGCACTCAATCCACCTACAACGAAGTCAGTTTTCATAACAGCCTGAAGCGTATAAACCATACTTTGCCAAGAAAGCTGCGATTTTCCTCGTGTATAAAGCCCCGGCCATAGTAACTTTAGCTGCTCACTCTTAACTAGATTATCGATGGCATGTTTATCCAAAAAAGCCTTATTTGCCAACCAATTTCGGGTAACAATCATAGTCTCAGGCATTATTTGTTCCAAAAGTTTACGTCTCTCAGTATTAATCGCCATGTTTATATAGTTTAATTTACACGGCGATAATCACCGTAAAAACAAATTTATATAAATTCTTTGTTTATATAAATAAGAAATAACGGCGATAATCGCCGTTATAAAATCAAATGGTAAACCAAGAATTCAATTACAAATTCCTATTCAATACACTGATCACCAGTTTCTTTACCGTTTCCATCTCTTCAGGTTTGCTGGAAGCAATGAACAAGGTCAGGCTTGCCAATGCATCATTGCTGATTATAGAATGGCCTTCACTATTATGCAATAGATCATTTGACTGCAAAAAGAGAAGGAAGCAAGCTGCTGCAATCCGTTTGTTGCCATCGACGAATCCGTGATTTTTGACAATCAGATATAGAAGCGTAGCGGCTTTTTCTTCCAAGGTCGGATAGAAATCCTCGTCACCAAAACCTTTACTGATTTGTGCAATTGCACTTTCAAAGCTTCCGTCTTTTTCCTTTCCAAACACACCGGATTCAAAATCTGATTTCATTGACTGGATAACTTCTTTGTAGTCAACTAACCCTGGATAGTTTGCCTGTCTTTTATTTAACCCTTTCTTATCTAAGTTCTCATGATCATAATCATCGAGTAACTCCAATCCTTTGGCAAAATGATTGAGCCAGTCCAAATTCTGATCGAGTGCCTTTTGTTCTATTGCCCGGCTTAGGATTCGGATTCCGTCTTTAAGGGTCTGGACTTCTTGTTGCTTCTGAGAAAGTCTCTGTTCATTTATTGCATAGCCTTGCACAAGGAAGTCTTTAAGCCGTTGGGTTGCCCATTGACGGAATTGTGTGCCTCTTTTGGAGTTAACCCGATAACCGACAGCGATTATTACATCTAGGTTATAATGTACTCTTTCTCTTTCAACTGATCTTTTGCCTTCCACTTGAACTGTTCGGAAATTCCGAACAGTTGAGTCTTTGTCCAGTTCTTCAGATTCGAAAATGTGTTTGATATGTTCACTGATGTTTGCTTTACTGGATTTAAAAAGCTCTACTAGCTGGCTGTTCGTCAACCAGGTAGTTTCATTCTCAAATCTTACCTCAATCTGAGTCTGCCCATTTTCTGCTTGGTATATTTCGATTTTATTTTCCATTGTTACTGTTCAATTTAAGTTTCATTTTTGGGTTTCAGTCTCTTCATTTAAAAAGAAGTCAGTCTAGATTCATTGAAGCTTCTCTCTTAGAGCCTTCATGTCAAAACTTATCTTCGTGTCCAAGATTTTGGCATAATGCTGCGTTTGTTTGATAGACTTATGTCCAAGCATTTTGGACACCGTTTCAATAGGAACTCCATTTCCCAAAGTGATAGTCGTGGCAAATGTATGTCTGGCGATGTGGAAGGTTAAGGGCTTATCAATCCCACACACATCAACGATCTCTTTGAGGTACGAATTCATTTTTTGGTTGCTCAATACTGGCAGGACATGCGATCCATCTTCACACAAGGGGTGGTCCTTATATTTCTCAACAAGCTTAAGTGCCTTTGGCAACAATGGAAGACGGGTGGGAGTATCAGTCTTTTGCCGATTGGTAAAGATCCACTTCTCTCCGTCGATTCCGATTACTATCTGAGATCTAGTTAGTCGCTTGACATCAATATATGCCAAGCCAGTATAACAACTAAATAGAAAAATGTCCCTGACATGCCGTAGTCGCTCCGTCGGAAATCTTTTTGCTTCAACAATAGCAATCTCCTCTGATGTTAGATAGACACGATGAACTTCCTTTTTCGCCATTTTAAAACGGATAAAAGGATCACGGTCTAGCCAGCCATTTTTAAGACAAATTAGAACGATCTTTTTGAAATTAGCCAAATACTTCATGGTGGTATTATGGCTGCAATTCTGAACAGTTTTAAGCCAAAAGGAATAGGAAGAGATAAATTCATAATCCAAGGCATGTATATCCATATCCTCCTTTTTATATTTCCATTTCATGAAGGCCTTGGTGTGGTCATAAGAGGTACGATACCTTTGCAAGGTGCCCGGAGCGAATTCTTTATCTAAAAGAGCTTCCACTTGTTCATTGTGCTCCTTGAAAATCTCCATGATCATCTTTTTCTTTTCAGACACTCCCAGCAGTATATTTTTGATTGCTTCTGCTGTGACCTCTTGATCCCGATCCAATAATTGCTTTTTGGCCTGTAAGGCTTTGTAATAAAGAGTGTCCAGATAGGAGTTAAGGGTCTTTCCTTCTTCAGAATTCCCAAAAGCCCTACCGGCAGACACATTCCATTTAGAAAGTTGCCATAATCTTTTGGTTGACAACTCCTTAGGAATTCCATCGACGGTAATTCGGAGATAGATGTACTTTTCTCCATTCTTGTTTTTTTTGGATTGCTTCAAAAAGAAGAGCAATCCGAAGCTTTTTTCTAACATAACGCACTGATTTAGGTTAATAAAACTCGAAAAACAGACTCTAATCCACAAGAGGTTTAAATATTGAACTAGTTGATATTCAAAGAATAATACAGATCTCAGTGCGTCTTTTTTTTCGAAGTAGGTGAACTACACGAATGACGCACTGGAATTACAGGCAATTGTGAAAACTTTGAGGGTTTGAATACAAAAAAGCCTGTAACACAACTCATTACAGGCCTTCGCATTTTCTGGAAAATCTTAACGTTTATAAACGTAAATATCTGAAAATCAATTATTTGCTAATATTTAAGGTAAAAACAAAAATAGGTTACAGATTTTTAAATCTGTAACCTATTGATTTTCAATCTATTATAAGTAGAGAGGAAGGGATTCGAACCCTCGATACCCTCACGGGTATACACGCTTTCCAGGCGTGCTCCTTCAACCACTCGGACACCTCTCTAGTTGAATTATCCGATCCGTATGCCAAATCGGAGTGCAAAGAAAATTATTATTAACGCCCTTTCCAAATTATCCTGAAAAATAGCCTCGGGAATCTGTATTTATGCGCTCATTTCCCCCGCAAGAGGCATTTTTAATTTCTCCACCACGTCAGCATGTGAACTCTCCTGTCCCAGCAAAAACATCAATTTGGTGATAGCTGCCTCGGTGGTCATATCCGTCCCACTGATCACGCCAACATTCAAAAGCTCTTTGCTAGTCTCATATCTGCCCTGTATTACCCGTCCCCCGTTACACTGTGACACGTTCAAAATTATGATCCCTTTTTTGATGGCTCTCTGAAGGGAATTCATAAACCATTCCTCGCTTGGACTATTCCCCGATCCATAGGTTTCCAGCACTACGCCTTTGAGTCCTTTGATATCAAGCGTCGCATCTATGACTCTTTGGGTGATCCCCGGGAATAACTTGAGAATCAACACATTGTTGTCAAGTGAATTTCTATTCACCAGTTTCTTATTAGACTCCAAAGAACGGATGGCTTGGGTATTATAGTCGATTACAATCCCGGACTCTGCAAGTGGGGGATAATTCTCAGACTCAAACGCATCAAAATGCACACTTTGCACTTTCTTGGAGCGGTTTCCTCTCAGCAATAAGTGGTTGAAGAAAATGCAAACCTCAGGAACAATTGGCTCCTCATTGATCTTAGCCGTGGCGATTTCTAATGAGGTCATCAGATTTTCCCGTGCATCAGATCTCATGGCAGAGATGGGAAGCTGAGCCCCGGTGAAGATCACCGGTTTGTTTAACCCCTGAAGCATATAACTGAGCATAGAGGCAGAATACGCCATGGTGTCAGTCCCGTGCAACACCACAAAACCATCGTAACTGTCGTAGTTCTCATAGATAATATAGGCCATATCTTTCCAATGGCTCATGGAGACATTGGAAGAATCTATAGGCTCAGGAAAAGAAATCACCGTAATGGCGATATCCATGGTATAGAGGATCGGGATCTTTTCAAGAATCTGCCCAAAGTTAAAGGGCACCAGCGCTCCACTTTCATCGTACGCCATGCCAAGGGTACCTCCGGTATAGATGATCAATACTGAAGAAGTCTTACTTGTACGCAGCGCTGTATTTAATCGTACTATTTTGTAGTTCATGATCCAATCTCACGGAAAAGGTTAAGGGCGTTTTGTTTTGTTTTAAGTGCTACTTCTTCCTTCGACAGATGGAGCAGGTCTCCGATTTTCTCAGCTATAATCGGCAAATAGGCCGGAGAGTTCCTTTTACCTCTATGGGGAACCGGTGCAAGATACGGAGCATCAGTCTCCAACACCAGATGATCGAGACTGATTTCAGGAAGAACCGCATCCAACCCTCCATTTTTATAGGTCACCACTCCGCCTATCCCCAAAAGAAACCCCAACTCGATAATCTGTCTGGCCTGACCCAACGTGCCGGTGAAACAGTGGAATACACCTTTCAGTTTACCGTCCTGCGCTTCTTTGACGAGGGCGATGGTCTCATCGATAGATTCCCTGCAATGAAGTACTATTGGCAATTCTCTCTCCTTTGCCCAATTGATCTGGATCCTGAGTGCTTCTTTCTGCTGCTCAAAAAACGTCTTGTCCCAGTACAGATCAAGCCCTATTTCCCCTATTGCAGCAAAGGAGCGCTTATTCAGCCAGCCTTCCATCACTGCCAATTGCTCAGGGTAATCATCCTTCACATCACATGGATGCAGCCCCATCATGGGAATACACAGATCAGGATATTTTTCTTCACAGGCCAGCATTGCCTCTATTGACTCCACGTCCACATTTGGCATGTATAGTCGTTCTATGCCCGCACCTTTTATATCCCGGATCACCTGATCCCGATCTGAGTCAAACTTAGTGGAATAAATATGTGCGTGTGTCTCTATGTAATTCATGGGTATATTCTGGCCTTCCAATTTGTTTTGGAAGGCCAAAAATAATAAAGAATAGTAAGGAGGGTGGTAATAGAACTATAAAAATCAAAAAACAGTAAATATATCCAGTTGATTTTCTGCCCTGCCTTATTTGCAAACCCATTAAGAAACAGCCCCTGTATAGCTATCTTAATCAAAGCCAAAGCCAAACCTACTTTTGGCATCAGGATTAATAGCCCAATTAATCCCAGATAGTATCCCGTCTGAAGTCCCAAGACCACTTTCCAATACAAAGGCAAAGTCATCATCCCATGCATCCACCTCTTGCGCTGGCGCATCAGGGACCGTAAGGATGTCTCAGGTTTCGTTTTCACAAGTATTCCCAAACTTACCTGATGAGCTATACCATATCCCTCTTTCTGAATTGCACGGGATATTTCAAGGTCTTCAGTTAGGCAAAAAGGGAGGTTTTTAAATCCTCCACATTGCACATAGGCCTCCTGGCTGATCACCATATTATTGCCCAGTCCAGTAGTCTGGATTTGCAGATCCGTGGCCACCTTAACAAATCCCAAAGTCAGCCACCAATCCAATTCCTGCAATCTGCCCAGCATACTCCCCGCTTTGACTTGAGTGACTCCTATCAGCAGACCAATATTCCCTGAAAATGAACCGATCCCTTCCCTGATCCACTCCCCACCCACCTCACAGTCGGCATCCGTGAAGAAATAATAATCTCCCTTAGCCTTTTCTGCCAATATGCCCAATGCATTGGCCTTCCCATTCTCATTATATAATGCCGTCTGAGAAGAACCTATACTTATAAAAGACCTGTTGGGCGCAAGGGCGCACCAATGTTCCAATATCTCTGTGGTACGATCAGAGCTCTGATCATCAGCAAATAGAAACTCCACCTTATCCGCCGGATAATCTATATTTTCCAGTGACCGTAAAAGATCCGGGAGATACGCCTCTTCATTTCTGGCAGCTACCAAAACAGACACTGGCGGTAATTCTGAGGGAGGGTTACTATGATTTTTCCAGAAAAAGCCAATCCGGATCAGCAACGTGCAAAACTGCAGGATAATCAAGGCAACAATACCATAACAAACCCAAACTATCATAGCAAACCTGTTTTCCATTTCTTCTCCCGGATATAATCCAGGTACCGGGGCAACACTTTAGGCAATACATTCTTGGTTTTTTGCTGATCATGAAAAACCGCGATACATCCGATCCTGGTATGTTGTATGGATTTTTTCACGACCAATTCCGGCTTTAAATTCTGGTCGTAGTCTCCTGAAAGCATGCTCCACATCACAATCTGTTGAGATGATAGTACCTCCGCTGCCTGGGCTGATCTCATCATACCATAGGGAGGTCTGAAAAGCTGAGTCCTGATCCCCAGCAAATCCTCAATAATCCTGTCACACCGGGCAATATTCTCCAAATATTTGCCCTGTTCTGTCTTCCAGCCATTGAGGTGATTAAAGGTGTGATTTCCGAGTTTGTGACCTTGATCCAGGATTTCCCTGGCCAAGGAGGGGTTTTTCCTCACATTATCCCCCACCACAAAAAAAGTGGCCTTCTGATCTCTTTTTGCCAGTTCTTCAAGCACGTAATCCGTAACTCCCGGCACCGGTCCATCGTCAAATGTCAAATAGACCACATCTCCACTATCTTCCTTAGCCCATATTCTGGCTGGATACAAGCGTTGGACAAATGAAGGGACAACATGCCAAACCATCTTATTGAAACCTTAAACTCAGCAAGGTAAGATCATCCCGCAGGGGAATATCTTTTGAAAATTCATTGATTTTTTTTAAGAACTTCCGATGGAAATCATCCGGATCAAGCTTATGGTTTTTGTTCACAAATTTTTCCAAACGCTCCTCCCCATATTCCTCCTCAAATGGGTTCATAGCTTCAGTAAGTCCGTCAGTGTACAGATGTAAGGAGAAGTTCCCCAAGTCCTCGCGCTTACCCACTTCCAGAAAGGGCAATTCATCAAAAGCTCCTAAGATAGTGGTACCCGCATCGAGACTGTCACATAGGCCAACTTCATCACGACAGAGCAAAGGAGGGTTATGGCCTGCATTTACATAGGTAAGTTCCCTCGTTCTGAAATTAAAATATCCCAAGAAAAAAGTAATGAAGCGTTCCCCATTGGTATTTTCAAACAAGGTATAATTCAGCTGCTTCACCACCATTTCCAGATCAGCATCACTGCGCAAAAGCGTCCGTAAGGCAGCCTGAAAGTTAGACATTAATAAAGCCGCGGCCATCCCTTTGCCTGATACATCCGCTATGCAAAAATAAACTTCATCTTTAGACTTGCGGACAAGGTCATAATAATCTCCTCCTACCATACTATGGGGCAAATAAGTCACCTTAGCCTTGAGTTCCTTATCTATCGGCAACTCTGCCGGAAACAGCATCTGCTGAACTTGGGATGCAATCGCCACTTCCCTGTTCAGGATTTCCTGCTCAAGTTGCTTTCTTGCAAACCTCTTGTTTTCCAAAGCTACCACCAATATATTGGTCAAGGCTTGTGTGAAATTCAGATCCAATTCCAATCCTTGATCTTTTCTCCTCAAAAACAAGATTGCAAGCATCTTGTCTTTATGGTAAACGGGCAGATAAGTTTCCAACTCTTCAAAAGAATACTCCTCCTCCAATTCCAGTCTCAATTCACCTGTGGCCTTCTCATCCATTACCTGCGCAGCAGAAATCAACCTCGGCACATTACCCTTCACACCATGTGAGATCTTATTTTCAAAGGCTCCCTGTTTGGCGACATAGAGTATCAGTGATTTGATATTCAGGTGTACCAGGCAGGTAAATTTGAAAATATTAAGCAAAACTGTTTCCGACTGATTTTCATTTATCGCCTGGGTGATCTCCAACAGCGATTTCAGCTGCAGTTCCTTCCGTTGGAATTTGTGTATTTCAGTAGTCAAAGTCAAAGTGTATTATGGGCCATCAGACCTTTCTTAGTCGCCAAAAAGAATAGGTCTCTTCCTTCATTTAAAACATCCACTGCCTCAAACCGCTCTGTATCCGGATCATCTAGACATTTAATATATCCCTGAGAATACAGACTATGTAATGTGGCCAAGAGCAATGCTTCATCCCAACCTAAAGCTTCTTTGAGGTATCCGTATGACTGGACGAAATACAGCTCGTCCATCAAGTCAAATTCGTCGTCATTCATAAGTTAGATTTCAGGTCCTAAATTAACACTTCTCCAGTTCTCCCGACCTTTCCAAGTGAATTTTCCTCTTAAAGCTCCCAAAGCGACACGTAACACATAAAACGGATGAAGGAGAGAAATTTTTAAAACTGACACACTGTCTAGAACCCCTCCGAAACTTCGCAAAACCTTACCCAAGCTATGGTTTTCAGCTAATGCTTTCAATAACCAGATTCCTCCGAAAACCAGTATCCCCCGCGCCCCCATAGTTAGTAAATAAAAGCTTCCAATCCATATTACTTGTACCCAGAGCGCCGCTATGGCCAAAGATGCATGTACGAAAGAAGAGTGCGCTTTCCACTTGCTCGCCCAACGGACACGTTGCTGGATCAGTGCACGCCAAGTAGGCTCTGGCTTTGTACACACCAGTACCTGAGGTGACGTCAAATAGGCGCAAGAATCAGCACCATAGGTTTTATAAATTTTCTTCAGCAGAAATTCATCATCTCCGGAAGACAAATGACGGTTCCCTTCATAGCCCTCCACCCGTTCAAAAGCTTCTTTTCTATAGGCAAAGTTGGCTCCACTACACATCAGTGGGCTTTTTTTGGTAAAAGAACCAGAAGTCATCAACACTACACTAGCCCAGTCCAGGCGCTGGAACTTATCCAAAACACCCTCTCCGTCCTTTACAAGTACCGGCCCTGCTACCAGCTGGATGTGAGGATCATAAAAAGGCAAAACCATCCCTTCTATCCAATGCTTTGTAAACACACAGTCAGCGTCCGAACAAATAATCACCTCACCTCTGGCCTGTTGCACTCCAAATTCTATTGCGCTTTTCTTCCCGGGTGCCGGACTGTACAGTAGTGACATTCCAGGCAAGTGTTCCGCTGTCAAAAGCCCTGGCGAACCATCTTCTGAGTGATCATCTATCAATAAAATCTCCAGATTTGGATACTGAAGCCTGGTAAGATTTACAAGCAGATCGGGGATATTTTCCCTTTCATTCCGAAAAGGAATAATAAGAGTCACTTGGGGAGAAAATGAGCGTATCGAAGAGAATTCAATTTTGCATGACTTCCAATTGCTACCCATCCACCACAGCAAGGTAAAGTAACTCAGAGACCAGATCAGGTAAAAACTTAGCATCTTTTGGGCTAACTTGCGGAGGTGAGCAAAGAACAAGAAAAAGCACCAAAGGAAAAAATCATATTAGGAATAGATCCAGGCACAAATGTGATGGGATATGGGGTGATATTAACTAACGGAAAAAAATACAAACTCTTACAATATGGCGTCATCCATCTAAAAAAGTATGGGAGCCATGAATTGAAGCTCAAAAAAATTTTTGAACGCATTACCGGCATTATAGAGGAATTCCTCCCGGACAGTGTGGCCTTGGAGGCACCATTTTTTGGAGTAAATGTACAATCCATGCTCAAACTGGGAAGGGCACAGGGAGTCGCCATGGCCGCAGCACTGGCCAGAGAGATACCCATAACAGAGTATTCTCCTAAAAAAGTAAAGCAATCTGTGACAGGCAATGGAAACGCCTCCAAAGAACAGGTTGCCGCTATGTTGCAGACTCTTTTCTCTATTACGGAACTCCCAAAAATGCTGGATGCCACTGATGCTTTGGCAGTCGCTCTTTGCCATCACTTCCATGAAGGAAGGGTACAGACCAGGGGAAGGAATGAAGGCTGGAAATCCTTTATAGAAGAAAATCCTGATAGGCTGAAAAAATAAAAACCCGGGTTAACCCAGGTTTTTATTTTTTCAGCTTACTCATCAGAACCGATTAGAAATCATATCCAACTGAAATCTTGAACACGTTGTTTTTAACATCCTGATCATAATATTGCACGCTTTGGAATCCTATATCGTAACTCACCTGGGCATTCAGACCAAACGGTAAGTTCGCGCCTACGCCTACTACCCCCGCGATATCATACCCTCTGATCGGCTCGGTGTCTGTCACATTGTCCCCATTTACCAATTCCATGTTTCTTGAGACCAAAAGTGAACCTTGAGGCCCGGCAAAGACATTCAGAAAAGGCAAGAAATTAACACGGACCAAAACAGGGATATCCAAATAATTTATACGGTCATTCTTTGTAGTGTGGCCAACCGTGGAATTTCTTTGATACCCTTTTTGCGAAAACTGCACCCCTGGCTCTAATGATAGAAACCCCAGATCCTTCTTGTAATATCCTCCTACATGGAACCCTGCAATAGCGTCAGAATCAAAATCCGTGAAATTAGCGCTACTGAATCCCGCACGGACACCGAATTGAGCTTGGGCTGTGCCCAAGAAGCCTAGAGCAAATACTAATACCAAAAGCTTTTTCATAAAATATAATTTTGTTAGAGAGTTTGATTACGTGAAATTCAATAATTTTTGAAATAAATACAGGGTTATAAAGCACTTAAGCATGCAGAATCCTGCACTTATATTTAAATTGACAGGGCTAATTTAGGGTAAATATAATACACCTTGCCGTCATATTAACTTTTTAGTAACGAATAAATGGAAAATTTCTTGCCACTCTTAAACAAATTCCCTACCACAAGCGATGAAGCTAAAGCAGCCTTTGCAAGACATCTGGAAGAATTTGTGGTTGAAAAAGGCTTTTTATTAGAGAGGGAGGGGCAGGTAAGCAAGTATCTTTATTTTGTGGCTGAAGGTTCGGCCAGGAGTTATTATATCCGGGACAATCGTGACATTACGGTTTCTTTCACCCTAGATGAGGAATTTGTCACCGCTATGCATTCCTTCATCACCAGAAAGCCCTCCTATGAAAACATTGAAACCATGGAGAAAAGCAGGGTTTTTAAAATCTCACATGACGATCTACAGACCAGTTTTATGGAATTCCCTGAATTGGAACATGCCTACCGCCTGATATTGGAGCAATATTACATTGTACTCGAAGAGCATCAGATTTTCAATAAATTCAAAACGGCCAGGGAAAGGTACCTCGAACTGATGCAATACCGGCCAAAAGTCATCCATAAGGCTTCAGTAGGTCAAATCGCTTCATTTCTTGATATGACCATAGAGACTTTAAGTCGAATACGTGCCAGGGTCTAAAGACTGTCTGGACTGTGTTTTCTATGCCCTGCTTCCCTTGAACTGATCTTCCTTGTAAGCAAACAGGACGTTGAAGGTCGTGAGAGAACCATAAATCCGGGTAATGTACTGCTGGAGATGAACCCTATCTTCATCGTCAAGTTTCGGATGATTATTGATGTTCTGTTCCAGTACCCGGAGCTTTTCCCGTACCATCACTATCTTATGGAAGAAGGTGGCCATAGGGATCTCTTTGGATTGAAGGTTTTCATCGTTTGGCTCAAATACCACTTTTCCGCCAATCCACTTGCCCCCAAGAGGCACGATAGGAGCCCGCTCGGTCGTCTGTATCAATGCTTCCCGAATCGCTTTTTCCACATCTTTCATAGTCAGCATAGGGAAGTCAGGTGCTTTTGCCTCCTCCACTGTAAACCCCTCATAATCTCTGGCAAGGGTCTTTACTTGCTCAGAAGCATAAAAATAGATTTTGTAATACGTGTCATCCAAGGAAAGTATCATCCCAGTACCGAACTTTGGGTGTACTAATTTACTTCCTGGAGCTAGTTCACTTGCTGATGTCATAGTTTTAAAAAAGATTTTGACACCCAAAATAAGGAAAATTCATAAATCGGGATAAACTGGATCAAAAAGTATAAAAAAAGAGGCTGTCTCATAATTCATAATTGTCACATTGAGCACTTGAGAGACGACAGTCTCGAAATCCAAATGGGCTTAATTAGCGCATTAAAGGCTTCGACTTCGCTTAGCCTGACAAGAAAACCTACTTATGAGGCAGCCTCTTACTCTTATTTCTTCAGTTCATTTATCTTTTTTGACCAAGCTTGGGCTATGTCCCACTCGTTGATGAGATAGTCGCTTTTCTCCTCGTCATATACTTCAATTGTGAACGGAGGATCGTGATCATCGTACGGATCCATCACCAAACTGACTTTATTGATGATCTGCCGCTTCTCCTTGCCATTTTTGACCTGTCGGAAATTTCTGATTGGCCGACAAAGCCTCACCTTAGTGAGGTCTATTTTTTGAAATAGATGCACATTTTCATTTGAGTTCAAGAATAGCAATTGATTTCCCTCCTGGTCCAAACCTATACAATACGCTTCCCGCCAGGTTTGGAAATCGCTTGTTTTAAGGTGATTAATCTGTGCTTCGGATTTGAGTTTTTCCTTTAGCAGCTGTCCTTTGCCTTTTTGCTTGAAATGGACAAGAACCAATGGAATACATACCATGCCGGTCAGTACCACCGACAGTAATATCAATGTTAGTTCACTCATTGTTTTTATGAATAGATAAAATGGAAAATAATTCCTTCCTGCCTCTATGAAGCTTGAAGGATGTAGCAATATCAGATTGAATTGCAGTCCGCTTTACCAGAAATAATGAAATGGAAATATGATCTTGAAAGCAGCAAAAGCTCCCAAAAACGGGGAATTAGAAAAATTTGGATTAACATCCTCTTCCTTACCGAAACTATGCCGGAACCTATGATCAGACGAAAAAACAAGTGGCCAATGACCAGTGTCAAAAAGCAAGTTTTTAGTAGTCTCCGCACTGTTCAGTCTAGTCCAATCGGGATTGACTCCCTGAAGAAAATCTGAAAAATCAGCCTCCCCCTTGGTGATACTGTATTGGCTACGATCATTCAAATCGTAGGCAAACACGCTAGCCCCCACCCCTGTAGCCGGCAAAACCACCCACAGCAGGAGATAATACGACAAGTAAAACAGGGAGTTAAGCTTTTTCATTTTTTAATCAGGCAAATAGCCGCATTAAATATGCAGGCACAAAAATAAATGAAATGTAATTCCATATGGTTCAATTTGGTAAAAAAATAATTGTAATAAGTTTTCAAGTTTTCCCCTTTTTCGAGTTATCCAGGACGCACTACAAATGGCAGTTGACAGAGTCCAAATCACGCTCCGCCAACTGCAAAAAAATCAACTCATTGTCACGGTCTGGGGTTTTGGTTTGACGGCAGCTTTATGCTGTACAACCTCTCCCTTTTTTATTTTGATTTTCAATGCGATTAAAATCGTAGTCACCGAAGTCACCAGCCAAAAAAGATCAATCAGAAAGATATCCGAATAGCCATGTCCCAAAGATACCCAAAGCCAATTCCCTGTTACCAATCCATTGGCGATAGGTATCAACAGACCGATTGCCCCCCCTGTAAGCAAGCTGTATTTATTTGTAAGGGAATTGTTTTTCAGGAAGGTAAAAAGCATCGTAAATACAAGCCAAGACCAAAAATAGGTTTGGAATATGAAGCCCATACGATCCGCATCAGGAGCTTGTAAGCCCACCTTTACCATCAGAAAAGTAAGTGCGGTCACCGGATACATGCTCAAGCAACCCGCCAGATAAAACCAGACCAGCCATGCATTGAATTTTCTTTTAGCAGGTGACACATGCTTTTTATCGCGTGCCACCTGCCATATCATCACCCCGGAAATGATCACAAAGCAGGTCAAAATCCCCAATCCAAAATAAACCAGCTTTACCGCTATGCCCCCATAATCCCCAAAATGCAATCGGAGGATGACGGCTCTAGCCCCATCCAGATAGGATACTCCCTCCATAGGGCTTTTTTCCTGGACGATCTCTCCTGTCATGACATTGTATATCACCTTACCCACGCTTGCAAACTTGCTTTTGAAAGAGGATTTCCCTTCAAAAAGCACATGCATATTTTCATCCCCAAAATTGAAAACCGTGGCTCGGTTTATTTCAAACTCAGGCCATTTTTTCTTGGCTTTATCCCGAAAGTCATTGATAGAAAAATCAGAACTGAGCGGAGTACCAGCTGCCTCAAATTTGGGTGGATTGAATCCAAAATCATCATAAGCTTTCTCCTGATCCCCATTATATACATATGAAATAATCGCAGGGGACATGATAGTCAATCCTATAATAATGTAAACACCCGTGAGCGCAAACATAAACTGATAGGGCAAACCCAATATCCCCAGTGCCGTGTGGGCATCCGTCCACAGGTTTTTGATGCTGTTGTTTGGACGGAAAATGTAGAAGTTGCTGATGATCTTTTTCCAATGCACAATTACCCCGGTGATCACCGCAAACAGAAAAAAGAAGGCTACCAAACCTGCCAGCAAATAGCCGGATCGCCCAAAGAAATTCAACTGGGCAAAAAAGTGGAGTCTATACAAAAACTCCCCCAGTGAATAAGAACTTTGATAGTCATAAGTCTTAAAACTCTGGGTATTCAGGTAAACGAAATCCCCCCTTCGGCCACGCTTTCCTTCTTCCTTAGCCTCGGGAGCTACCGGCGGAGTCACCGTGGCAGAAAGGCGCTGCTCGTCATAATGCTGATTAAACGAAACAGTACTTCCTAAAAGTGGCTTATCCTTTCCCAATGTATCCATGACCCGGTCGAAATCCATCTCACCAAGCTTCCAACCTTGAGCCAATGGCTCATTACGCTCCCAACTGACAATTTCATCCCGGAAAAACGAAAAAGACCCCGCAAAGAAAATGACATATAAGGCCACGCTGATAATAATCCCCGAAATCGTATGGGTGTGGAAAAGAATATTATAAATCCTGTTGCTCATAGTCTTGTATTATAGCGAAGGTGAAGGTTGATTGAGGTACACAATGGTGGCAAAGAACAGGAACAGCAAGAGATAAATCCCCCAGATTTTCCATCCGCTTTTGGCGATGAACGCAATGATCATCAGACTTACCCACAGTAAAAACCCTCCAAAAACCAACGTAAAAAGCACCGGTACCTTATCGAAGTAAAATGAAAGAGACAGAAAGAAAGACACAGTGACTAGATATCCTCCGACAAATCCGGCGGTAATTCTGGAAAATCTATGAATGAACGTAGGCGTCAGGTATTTTTTATTCGCAGGCATAGTCAGAGAATCTCAAGGATGAAAAGCGTAATCATTCCGGCCAAAACCCAGGTTACTTTCACTTTGCCAAGAGGCGCTATCAGCACCACCAAACTTCCCGTAAACATAAGCATGCATACAAACGCGAAGACTCCAGATCCTAAGCCGAGATGAAGTACGGACAGGATCAAAGCGGTCGCTAAAAGAAAAGTTCCGCAGACCTTTGCGAGCATTTCATTCGCACCAAACCATCTGGCAATCTTTTCGGAACGGCGTAATTCGGCTTTTTTGGAAGTTTGATAGAAAAACTCAAAACCTGTTAAAGTAAGAAGTATGCTCAATGTTATCATGAAGTTGTATTATTTGGTGGGGTACTTGCCCACTGCTCGAAAGAAATCACAGGTATTATAGAATAGTATGGTATGCTTTATAAGGTGGTCAACTGATTTTGATAAGTGTCAAAAAGAGGCACCAAAGAAACCCTGCAAGGTTGGTTTCTTTGATGCGAAAAAACGGGAGTTAAAAAAGAAAAGCTCATAGTTCAAAAAGCAGTTATAAAAGTTACCCACTCAATTATCATTTAATCAATCTCTATTGCCTGGGTAGCACATCTCCAAATGGCTTTCAGTCCAGAAGGTTCATTGTCAGAAAGCTTTTCTGTATGTGTGGCCTCCACGAAGTAGGTTCCTTTTATCTCCAAAGAGGCTTTGACTTTCCCTTTTTTTCCGGTCTTCAGCTCCTGGGTTTCTGCATCCGGTCCCAGGACAGCAAGTTCACCATGAGACAATGACTTCCCTTTGTACAAAACTTGCAATTCATCAGACTTGGCTTTTCTAACCAAAGCCAGATCTGATTCAGGAGGTGAAGGAGCTTTGCCTTTTCCCACCCATATCTGGGCGTAAGCATTGAACTGGTAGGAAGTTTTGCCAGTTTCGGGATCTGCCGTATGGGAAATCTGCATTCTGTATTCCCCTGATTCCTCTGGGATGAAGCTCCCCTCAAAATATTCCTCAGTAGCAGTAGGCTCAAGCTTGGTTTTCTTTCCAGAAGGGCTGACCAACCAGAGCTCAAACTCCTTTACATCGGAGTACCATTTTTCCACCGGCTCAATGGCGTTTTCATGATAATCGGCATAGTAGATTTTATAAGGATGTACTTGGCCTATCTCACTTTTGGAAGAAGTGTGTATCCAAAGCGCATGCGCCTGTGCTCCGATGACAAGCATAAAAAGCATCATCGTTAAATAAGCTGATTTAAATTTTGTTGTATTCATGTTTTTAGTTGTTTAAACCACTGGATCCGTTGATGATCACACAGAGGTCATATTGTTTTATTGTTGATTTTGGTTGACCCGCTTCTCAGGTTGTCCTGCTTCTCCAGAAGCTGGACTTTTTTTAAATATATGTTCCGCTTTTCTGCCAGTAAAACAATAAAAGCATCATAGGATTCGGAAAACACCAGCGTCAAGGCCACTTCGGTCACCCGTCTTCGGTCTTCCGTCCAGTAAAGCAAAGAGAATAGGGTTACTGGCATCATTGCGGATAATCACATTTAAATAAATCCCCTAGCACCCTTGCCAAGGGGGAATATCATCTGCTCAGTGTTAATACTCTTTGCCAGAAGTAAGCGGCTTGCTTCTATCGACTGTCGGCAGTCAACTGTTGACAGACTCCTCTACATCTTCCGAATCATCTCTATCAGCTGCAAATGGGCATTTGCTTCAACCACATTTGCTTTCAATCTATAAAACTCCTCCTCAAGCAACGTGAACTGTACATCTGGATGATAGGTCTCGATCACTACCCGGTCAAGTCCATCGAAGAAGGGGTACTTTTCATATTCAAATTCCATCCGCTCCATGTACCTGCAAAAGGCATTAAAATTAAGCTCATCAAAGCTGATCATAGCCTGCTTGTACATGAGACCCATCCGATCACAATCGGTACATTTTGTAAAAACAAAATCCTCGTTTTGATAGATAATTTCTGTTCTGCATGCTGACATAAGCGGATCGTTTTAGTTCAAAAGAATTGGTGCCTGGGATAAGAGCGTTTGTCGGTTTAGTTTCCAAAGGCAGCTGATTTCCCAGGACTTAGTTTTTTAGACATCTATTCTGCTACTTCCAGCTTACTGATCGCTGTGATTCTACCTCCATCGACTTTCAGCCCCTGTTTTGCAGTAGCCGTGTTGGCATCAAATTCATACACCCAGCTTCCTGTATCAGTAGTAATCCCGACATAGGCAAGACCGCTTTTCTCAGAATAATTGTTTGTTGTCACCTGGACTATAGCTGATTCAGCTGGAGCTCCAGTTACCCAAGTGAAAGTCCTATTATAGACATCGGCCACAGCAAAGCGATTACCGGTGGTGTATGCACCTTTCTCCTTATTCATGGTCAGGATGAATTTGCCATTTCCTGCATAAGTCTTCGCAGTAATGTAATAGCCATCCGCAAGTTCCTCCACATTGAAATAATAAGACTGGTCAAATTCCAATTCTCCCTTTTTGATTCGGGTGAATGCGGAAGGAAGCGAAGAAACCATTGCTCCGTTGGAAGTGGCTACTGAAGCGGAAAAAGCATAGGTATCCCCCATTTCATCCACTTCCAGCCCAGAAAGAAAATATCTCCCGATAAAGCTGGTCCGGTCATCTTTGATCACCTTATTCAGCTCCATACTTGGATAATCAAACACCGCAATCCATGCACTATCAGGATAGCTGGTCCCAAAGCTGTCATTACAGCAGGCCTTCATACTGAAGTAAGGGGCAAAAAGCTTATCATCCACCTGGGTGACCCAAGTAAAAAATGCCTGCTCCCCATTGTCAGCAATGTTCTCCTGATCCCACTTACCATCCGCTACTATCTGTAGCTGGTCTGCATCCAATCTATACCAAGAGGATACCGGATCGGCGGAATTTCGTGAAATTTTCACCATGACTATATCATCATCCATTGGACCAAAAGCCTGTACAGTTTCGGATTGAAAGTCTGATAGTTTCTGTAACGCTCCTGCAGAATTCAATTCGTAAGTCGTCACGGCACCAGGATTTCCCTGTCCATACAGCATGCTGAAAAACCTATTTTTGTGGGTCACATAGTAGCGATAAGTCCCATCCTGCTCGATGCCATTTCCTACTGTGCTTACAGATCCTTCGGTCAGGCTTTCCGCTGTTAACAGGTAATCTGCCACTCCATCAGAGGCCAGTGGTGTAGAAGCGATGATATATCTACTTTCTCCAGCGGGTGTCACTGGCCCAGGTTTTGGATCATCAGAGTCACAGCTGGAAAATCCTATTGATATAGCTGCCGCAAATGCATAGAAATAGTTAAAGTTGGTTTTCATAAATAGTATGTAAGGATTGTAAAAGAATTAATAAATAAAGTATCTGATTTTGCCAGAGAAGTTTCGTCCAGGCTTCTGAAGGCTGAAGTTGTCATAGAGCTTACTGTCGAGAATATTTCTACATTCAGCGATGAGTTGAAGTCTTCCTTTTTCCCCCATGGTATAAGTCACATTCATATCATGGGAAAGCTGCTCTGGAACATCAAATTTATCGCTTCCCAAGCTTGGCCAGTAGAGATAAAAAGCATGGACGTATAAGAGGTTATAGCCTATGGATATATCCTTTCCCTTGCCAAAAACATCCTGCATCATCAGGCTGGCATCTGCATTCCCAAAGAGGTAAGGCATATTTGGCACACGGTCTCTATACACCACGCTCGGAATAGTCTGTCCTTCTTCAAACTCAGTATTGTTGCGAAGATTTTGATAGGTGATATTTGCGCCAGCCGAGAGAACACTCTTATAAGTCCAGCGTACCTCCCCCTCCACACCGATATTGGTCACGCTGTAGAGATTATCCATGACTTGCATAGCCTGGTTATTATTCAGACGAGGGCGAATGAAATCTTTGGCATCACGGTAAAAACCATTGGAGGAAAAATCAATTCGGTGATCCGCATTGAGCTGTTTCCAGATACTCAATCCCACATTATAATTGTAGCTTGTTTCTGGCTTAAGATCCAGATTACCTTGAAGGTTTACCATATCTCCGAAGAGTTCCTCCGGCTCGGGCAGTCTATAGCTTTTTTCAAAAGAAGCTTTTGCCTGAATATTCCCAGTGACAAAGTAAGAGCCTGTCAGCCCAAATCCTGGGTAGGTGAAATTTTCCCGTTCATTCCGGTAGGCCACATCACCATAATTACCCGTTGGGTTGTATGACAGTGTGAAGTAATTGGTTTGATTATAGATTTTAGTAAATGCGGAGACACTGGCCTTATCTTCCCAGTTCAGCTGATAACTCAGACCAGTAATATTTTTCTGGCTTTTTCGAGGTTCTTCATAGCGGTTATTATCGGGATTTAGCGCATCGCTCCCTATCCGGTTGAAACTATTGAACACATTGCTCACTGCTAGGGTATGGATCTCCCTGAAGCGGTAAGATGCATTTGCGGTAACGACCGCATTATTATTGCTAAACTTGTAAAGCGTGTAGGATCTTTCACCTCCTGGCACCTCATATTCCTTGTACTGCCGAAACCAGTTGTAGCGGCGATTGACTGTATCGATATTCTGCTCTGAGCCAAAATTGTAATTGGCATTCACGCTTACATCCATCCCCTGGACGAACAAGTTTTTTTTCTGGTATTTCAATGTGGGCATCAGGATAGTACCCTTTCGATGCCACTGCCCAAAAACAGTAACCAAGCGGGCGCCAGTTTGGATTTCCGAGTAATTTCTCCCAGCTGTCAGCCCCACCAAGAGCTTATCAGCATATGGTTTCCCCTGCACACCAAGTTGGGCGATCACTGTTTCGTTATGGTAGGTATCATGAAATCTGCGCACGCGCTGGTCAGGATAGTACTTGCCGGTTTCTATATCCGCCACATCCACATCTACCCAATAATTATTGTCAGAATAATTTTGAAAGGCATTCAGCTGGACTGTGAAGCCTGATTCAGCGACATAAGCTGTATTGATGACTGTACGATGCGTATTGAACGAACCGTAGGAATAGCTTACATCCACATAGTTTTTCTGTACATTTTTGGTGACGATATTTACTGCACCCCCAAGTGCATCGGCACCAAGACCAATCGGCACCACACCTTTATAGACTTCGATCCTCTCGGCCAGATTGATCGGGATATTGTTCAGCTGAAAGGAAGACCCAAAATCATCCATGGGAATCCCGTCGATGAAGAACTTGACCTGCTTACCGGAGAAGCCGTTGAGGGAAAAATTCATCCTCGACCCTACTCCTCCACTTTCGCGGACTCGTACACCGGAAACCCGATCCAGCGCATGACCTAAATCAAGATTGGTGTGATGAAGTTTACGCGCATCCACGACTTCCACATTGAAAGCTCGTTCTCTGATTTCCTTCAATTCTGATTTACCCAAAACGGTAAATTCATCCAGATCATTGACATTCTCCTTAAGTGTGATTTCGATGGTTCGCGCACCTGATCCAAGACTGATATCCTCAGTATGATCAGCAAATCCCATGAAAGAGAAGCCAAACGTAAAGGTTTTGCCGGAAGGAAGGTCAACGGAAAATTTGCCATTGGCATCAGTGACTAATCCTTTGGAAATCGGAGAGATTATGATCAGCACCCCAGGGATGGGATTGCCGCTTTGGTCGATTACAAGGCCATTGAGGCTGGTATTTTGCTGAGCCCATGCCGGGAAGGCAAAATAACCACACAAAAATACAATGGACAATATTTTGTTATATTGCATCGCTTTTTAATTGGAGAATTAGAAAGTTTAGTGTCCGAAGCCATACGGTTGCCGCCGTATGGCTTCATCTTTTTATATACTGTAAATCTTTTCTATTTTTATTTAGATTGATTTTAAATTAAAACAAATCTAAGGTATGAGCACCAGTCTGACAAAGAATTGAACAGTTTTTTTGAGGTTTTTTCACAAAAAAATAAAATGATCAGGGACGAGGATACCAATAGCCGTATTCTCCCCGATCTAAAAGTGGGAAGACTGAAGACTGGACCTAAATGCAGCGTTTCACCTATTAAACTCCATTCTAATAAATGCAGAAAGGCTGCAAAACCTTACAACCTTCCCACATTCAACTTTTAAACTTAAAGAATCTTAAACTTCCGTCAGTACCATCTTCTCTTTCACCTGGGCCACAGGTTCTTTTTTAGCTTTATTTCTTCTCCCCCACCAGATCAAAAATCCAGTTATTGGCAGTGAAGCAATAATTGCGCTAAGGAAAAAAGCCAAAATCTTACCCGGCAGTCCAGCAATGGCACCTACATGCACATCATAGTTCATGCGCATGATTTTCTGTGCTACTGTAGCCTCTTCAAACCGATTGTAAAAATGCTCCACAGGCAATTCTTCCAGCGTATTCTGGTCAAAATATTTATAGTCAGTTTTCCAATAAGTGGATGCATCCGGATTTGCATTGGCAGCTATAGCCGCTCCTTCGAACTCCGGTGGATGTACTTCTATCCACTCTGCATTCGGATATTCCGCATTCATTTTCATCCACACTGCATCCAAAGCCGGGATCTCTCCCTGATAAGATTCCGTGGAATCAGAAACCGGATCATAATATTCTACAAATTTCTCTCCACCGGAAGCCACAAAATACAAACCATCTCTAAACCAGATAAAGCCCCAAACCAATCCAGTAATAGCAAAAACCAACGCAAAGGTCAACACATAAAAGCCCATTACTTGATGCAGATCGTAATTCTTTCTTCTCCATCTCGCAGACCATTTGATCTTTAGGCTTTGTTTCAGATTCTTCTTTTTCTTGGGCCACCAAAGGATCAGACCAGATATCACCATAAACAGAAAAACCAAGGTAAAGCTCGCCACAACCGGCTGGCCGATTTCAGGGGGCAGCCATAAGTAAAAATGCCCGTCGAGAATGAATCGGAAAAAATCCGCATACTCATCCCGCAGCTCCAGAACTTCGCCTGAATAAGGATTGATATAGGCAATTTGATAATGGTCGTGGCCCTCCCCATAGCTGAAGAAAATCGCCTGTGCGGATTTTTCCTTGGTTGGATAAAGCACCGCATGCAAGTGACCTTCAGGGAATGCTTCCTGTGCGATTTCACTGATCTCACTTGGTAGCAAGACGGCTTTCTGCTGAGGCTCCACAAATAAAAACGGATAAGTCAAATCCTTGATCTCAGCCTGGAAAGCATAGATACATCCTGTCACTGCCACTATAAACACAACGAGCCCGGACGAAAGTCCGAGCCAGAGGTGCAGTTTATTTATTATCTTTTTTACATTCATCAAAATCTATAATTAAGGCTGATGGAGGCGTTTCGAAGATTCTGTGGAGTCACCGTGGACCATCCTGAGTAGTATTTCTGGTCTGTTAGATTGTT
Source organism: Algoriphagus sp. AGSA1 (assembly GCF_021390545.1). GTDB lineage: Bacteria > Bacteroidota > Bacteroidia > Cytophagales > Cyclobacteriaceae > Algoriphagus. The sequence goes on from NZ_JAJUWR010000005.1 coordinate 86,535, forward strand.
CACTTTCAACGCAAGGAAATACTTGGAACCTGTGTAGGAAAGTGATGCATTAAACACCTGATAGGCAGGCAAGGCAAAGCTTCCAATATTTTCTCTATTCATGGTCAGATATTCACTGGCTGTATTTCCACCAAACCCTAGTCCGAAGCCTTTGAGTGCTCCGGCAGAGAAGGAGTAACTCGCCCAGAAGTTGAACAAATTCTCTGGCCCCGCTTCTTCCGGCCGAAGTCCCAAGTAGCCGCTTTCAGGATAATCCTTTGTCACTTCTGCATCATTCATACTGTATCCAGCTACCAGATTGAGCCCTACCACTGGAGTAGCGATCACACTAAACTCAAATCCCTTACTTACCACTTCACCTCCTTGGATGGAGTTGTTGATATTGTTTGGGTCAGTCATCACTCGGTTGGATACGGTAATATTATAGTAGCTGGCTGTAGCCGAGATTTTGTTCTGATAAAGGTTTGTTTTCACTCCCACTTCCAGCTGGTTGGCTTTTTCCGGATCAAAAGTCACAAACCGTTGGTTAGTCCCATCTGCATCCGATACCGTGGCTGGCGCCACATTGGAGAAGCCATTCATATAGTTACCGAAGATAGAGACTTTGTCCTTCACTGGCTGATAGACAATCCCGAATTTTGGAGAGACAGCTGTTTGGGTATTTTCTTCAGAATTTGTTCCCCAGGCCTCATTTTTAAAATTATCTATTCTCACACTTGCCATTGCGGAAAGCTGTGGAAGCAATTCAATGACATCAGAGATATAAGCACTCATGATACGGGTATTACCGGTAGAGTTTCCTTCAAAAGAATCCTTCAACAAATCGTCAACACCAGCTTGGGTCAACACACCTGTATCAGCCCCATCGGAAAGTGTCACTACACCATTGGCCACCCATCCAGTACTACTGTTGAGAATATCAGCATCGTAATAATCCAATCCTATGATCATCTTGTTTCTCATGGATCCCAGGTGGAAATCACCGATAAAGTTCTGCTGTATGTCTGTCGTCAATGTCTGCCCGTTACGATCAGAAATGTACCGATAAAAAGAATCCCCATCACTTCCATCGAAGAGATAGTGGTAATATCCATCGGTTTTCGTAGAGCTTCTGGAAACTACCGTCTGGGATGTCCAACTATTGGAGAGCTTGTAAAATGTCTGAGCCTGAAGCGCATAAGAAGAATTATTGATGCTTAACTCGTTTCCTGTAAAGGATTTTTCATAATTCCGCTCGAAAAGATCGATAGAGGAGAACGTAAGTGGATTATTTCTATTTAAGAAAATCATCGGAGCATTGACCGAATTAGAATTCAGGAACTCAGTATTAATCAAAAAAGTAAGTCTTTCGCTGGCTTCAAATTTGAATGACGGAGCGATAAAAAATGAATTTCTCCCTCCCGCATCCTGGAATGTATTGTTGGATTGGTAAGCCGTATTTACCCGCATAGAGGCACTTTCATTCAACGGGACATTCACATCACCGGTGATTCTGTTCAGTCCATAGCTCCCTGTGATGAATCCCACTTCACCTTTAAAAGTGTCAGCAGGCCGCTTTGTAGTAATGTTGATCAAGCCTCCGTATGAAATCACAGCGCTGCCAAAAAGTGTTCCGGATGGGCCTTTGATTACGTCCACAGTTTCCACATTTGCCGGATCAAGACCACCATTATTGAGACTTGGCATGCCATTTACCATAGTCGGCTGCACAGAGAAGCCACGCATGGAATAATACTCTGCGCCGTCTCCACCTCGTCCGGTAGATTCCCATAGTCGGGTGATGCCCGTAGCATTTTTCAATGCATCATTCATATTTGTCACTACCTGCTCCTTTAATAATTTGGAAGAAACAGAGTTATAAACCTGGGGATTCTGAAGATCCGTAAGCGGAAGCTTGGCAATGGTAAAATTACTGTCTGAGTAGAATCTATTGGAAGACTGGTCTGTCACTATTACTTCTGACAGGTCAGTGGAGCTTTCTGATAATAAAAAGTTTACGGATAGTGCTTCTCCTGCGCTCAGTTGAATGTTTTTTTCCTGAGTTTCGATCCCTACAAAAGAAGCATAAACGGTATAAGTACCCGGTGCGATATTTTTGATTTCAAAAAATCCGTTTCTGTCAGTCGCATTGCCCTTGGTCAGGCCTTTGATACCGACATTCACAAATTCCATCGGCTGATCGTCCGACGTAGTCACGTAACCTTTGATGCTGGCAGACTGGGCGAATGCGCCGAAAACACAAAGGATAAACAGGCTGGTGAGGAGTAGAAATCTACGATTCATTTTGGTTTGTTTAGAAATATTCCACAAACCTATTACTTAGACCAATTCTAAACAAGTGTTATTTAGAATTAATCTAATGAAAACCCAAAAACTTCATCTATCTGCTAAATTTCAATCTATTAACTTGAATTATAATCCCTGAACAGGTTTCATGAAAAACACTCCTTCCGCTTTTGTAAGTATGTATTCCCTGTATTTAGTTCTTCACTACTTTTCGGAAAGAAAAATCACAAAATTATTTTTGGGCGTAAGTTCCCCCAGGTTGCTACTACAAATATGATTTAAAAATTTCTTAACACTATATTCCCGTAAATCCCCAATATTTAAATCTTCCTTTACTTTTTCTAAACTCTCCAATCCGATGAACTACCTGTTTAACTCTTCTGCCGTCTTTTTTTTCATCCTGGGTTTCACACTTAATCTCAGCGCCCAAGATTTCAGTCCCTCCAAATACCCAGACCGTATTGTCCTTACCTGGTCGGATGATCCTATGACCACACAATCCGTGACCTGGAGAACCGCAGCAGAAGTAAAGGATTCCAAAGCCCAGTTTATTTTGGCTCCTAATACACCAATCTATCTGGACAGTGCGGAGACTTTTGAGGCGAAGACTGAATATCTGGAAGTGGATAGTGTAAAGGCAAATTATCACTCGGTGACTTTCCGGAAATTAAAACCTGCCACTACCTATGCATACCGGGTAGGGAATGAAGGCACATGGTCTGAATGGTTTCAATTCACCACTGCGCCTGAAAAAGGAACTCCCTTCTCATTTATCTATTTCGGTGATGCTCAGAACAACCTTAAATCACAGTGGTCCAGAATCATCCGTCAGGCCTATTCCAATCTGCCCAAGGCCGGATTTATGCTCCATGCCGGTGATTTGATCAACCGTACCCATTCCGATCAGGAGTGGGGGGAATGGACTCATGCGGGAGGTTTTATCAATGCCATGATCCCTAGTATAAGTACTCCCGGAAATCATGAGTACAACCGCAATGAGGATGGTGCTTTGGTGCTGGACTATCATTGGCAAAAGCAATTCACCCTTCCGGAAAATGGTCCCAAAGGCTTTGAAGAAACGGTTTATTTCACCGATTATTCAGATTTGAGGCTTATTTCCCTCAATTCCCAGGAGATTGTATTGGATGAAAAATCAATGGAAACCCAACGGATTTGGTTGGAAAAAGTGCTTTCCACGAATACTCAGAAATGGACTGTCATTACTTTTCATCACCCTATCTACTCTTCCGGCACTGGAAGGGACAACAAGGAATTCCGAGAAGCATTTAAGCCTCTTTTTGACAGATACCAGGTAGATTTGGTACTGCAAGGCCACGACCATTCCTATGGAAGGGGCAGAAACCTTCCTTCCGGAGTGGCAAATCAGGATCCAGCCGCACAAGGCCCGGTGTATGTGGTCTCTGTAAGCGGACCGAAAATGTACAACCTTACATTTGACAAATGGATGGATCGAGCAGCATCCAACACTCAGTTATATCAGTTGATATCTGTAGATGGGAACCAACTCAGCTATGGTGCCTATACTGCTACAGGAGAATTATATGATGCATTTGACCTGATCAAATCTGAAGGAAAACCCAAAGAATTCATCGATAGGTCTGATAAAGCAATCCAGGAAGCCATAGAGCTAACTCCCGGATCCGAGAAGAAAATGACACCCGAGGAAATGGCTGAATACATGAGAACCTATAAAAAAAGGAATTGAAGAAAACCATAATCCATATTCATTCGCCGTTGAGCTAAAAAAGTAATGGAATACTTCTGCTAAGCTGGCTTATTTATTGTCGCTTACTTAGCTTAGTGGTTAGTACATTTACTGCCGTTATTTAAACGCTCAAGTCTATTAAACGCTTTTTCAAAAAATTTTTAAAGATCCTGGGTATCATTATCACTGCCATTCTAGTGATTTTAGTTATCCTGATCCTCTTCATCCGTAGCCCTTGGGGCCAAGGGATAGTCGTGGAAAAAGCGACAGGTTTTATATCTAAAAAAACAGGCACTGAATTATCAATAAAGAGGCTTTTTATCACCTTTTCCGGTAATATCTATCTGGAAGATTTATATGTGGAAGATACTGCTGGAGACACTTTGGTTTATTCTAAAAATCTAGAGGCCGGAGTAGCCTTTGCACCACTGATCGCCACCGGAAACATCAATGTAACAAAACTAGAATGGGAAGGGCTCGTAGCCAGGGTAAACAGAAGTGCTGAGACAGAGAAATTCAATTTTGATTTTTTAATTGGGGCTTTCGTTACCCAACCTGCGGACACCTCCCAGGTCGCTGCGGACACCACTGCTTCAGATCCCTTAAAAATCAAGCTCTCACCGATTTCCCTTCGAAATTTTGATATCACTTATGTGGACGAGATGATGGGGATCGATGCTGCCATGCTACTGGGTCAATTGGAAGTCACTATCCCTGGTATAGACCTGGAAAAATATGAATTTGACATTAAAAAAATCGCACTGCAAAACACCAACATCAAATACCATCAATCTAAGCCTTTTCCTGCTACAGAAGAATCCGCCGAAGAATCGCCTCTCCCCATCCTGAACGTGGATGAACTGACACTTACCAATATTGTAGCAGATTACACCAGTGAGCCAGACAATCAGAAGGCCCAAATCCAGATCGGAAACCTATTGGTGGAACTACCAAAAGCAGATCTACGGTCCCAATCCATCGGACTTGGGACTATAGCTTTGAACAATTCCACTATTCTTTACCACGATTTTTCAGTTGCTGCTACAAATGGCGTAGCAGAGCCCTCCGAATCTAGGCCGTTTGAGTGGCCTGATTGGACTGTAGATATTAGGCAAATCGCCATAGACTCTACCGACATAGAATTCAAGTCCTCAGATGTACCTGTAAGAAAAGGAAGCTTTAACCCCGAAGCTATCTTTATCTCCAACCTTACTTTTTCCGCAGAAGATCTTTACCTAAAAGATGAAAAAGCAGGCGTATCACTGCATGAGTTTCATTTCCAGGAAGGCAGCGGTTTTGAATTAAAGAAATTTCAATTTGACTTAGCAGCTGGAAATGAATATGCTGAGGTGGAGAATCTCCAACTCAGTACCAACAGGAGTAATTTAAATGCGAGCATAGCACTCAAATACCCATCTATTCAGACGATTATTGACGACTACGGAAATCTTGGGTTTGACCTGAAAGTGAATAAATCCAATCTGGATGTCCGAGACAGTTACTTTTTTGAACCTTCGCTGGCCCAGGACACGCTGATACGTGAACTGGCCAAAGCACCGATTCTAGTAGATCTGGTAACCCGGGGAGATCTGAAAGCCATGACCATTCCCCGACTGGATTTGCACTGGGGATCAAGTGATTTCAGCACTGCAGGATCTATCCAAAATCCGATGGATGTTGATCAACTTTCCTTTGATTTTCCTGAAATCTCTCTTTTCACAAACAGAGAAACGCTGTTGAAATTTGTAAAGGAGGAAGACTATGGCGTACAGTTCCCGGAGCAAATCGACCTGCGAGCAGGTGCTAGGGGGAAGCTTGATGACCTTGTTGCAGATTTGGATTTGGAAACAGAGATGGGCAATATCCTGTTAGTAGGAACTTATCAAAACGATGGGAAAATCGGCTTCGTTGCCGACTTGAAGGTAAATCGGCTTCAGTTGGGGAATCTCCTCAATCAACCAGAATTAGATACGCTGACATTTGCAATTCAGGCTAAAGGCTCTGGCTCAAACTTGAACAATCTAAATGCAGAGTTAACTTCCTCTTTTGAAAGGCTTCGCTTATATGGATCGGATTATTCGGGATTGAAACTGGAAGGGAGATTAGTCGATGGTGCGGGAGATCTGGAAGCTGGATTGAAATCAGAGTTCTTGGATTTTTCTTTGTTGACCAAGCTAGATCTTGATTCGACCAACTCTATCATCAATCTCAACCTGAACCTAGAAGGGGCGGATTTCTATGCTCTCGGCCTGACTGCAAACCAATCCAGAGCGAAGTTAAAATTAGATGCGGATTTTGAAGGAAACCCAGCAGAATTTGACCTGAAAACACTGCTTCATGAAGGAACAATCCTCTACGAAAACCGCAATTATCCGCTGGGAAGAATATCCTTGGATGCGAGCATCAGAGAGGATTCTACTAGCGTGGATATTGCCAGCAGACTTCTCAATGGATATGTGCGCACCAATACAAATCCCACTGATTTGAGTGACGCATTGGCGGCACATTTCCGGAATTACCTAGACGAATTGGACTCCTCTACACAAGTTGGGACCGGAAATATAGTCATGAATTTGGATCTGAAGGTTTCGGATGACCCCCTACTTACTGATGTAATATTACAAGGTTTGGAAGACTTTGACTCAGCAAGTGTGAGAGCGGATTATTTCCAAAACATCGATTCACTTACGGCCACCATTGAGTTCCCTTATATTAACTATGCGAGCACGGAAGTGGATAGTCTAGGGCTCAGAATCCGCTCAAATGAGAAGGAACTCCGTCTTTATTTTGGTTTTCAGAACTTGACTTCTGGACCTCTGAACATGGGGAAGACCTTTGTCACCGGCCAGCTTGCCGACTCAAGGCTATACTTTGATTTTCATTCCTATGAAGAGGATAAGCGTACTTATCACGTATCCTCAGATATAGGTATCACAGGGGATACGCTGAGTTATCATGTCTCCTCCATAGACCTGGTTATGAAAGGCGAACAATGGAATGTACCTGAAGAAAATTCCCTTAAATATTCTGGCGATAATCTGGAATTTAAAGACTTCAAATTCACCAAAGCCAACCAAGAACTCACCATGGTGAACAATGTCGAAGGTTTCACTGATGAAAATATAGCACTAATCTTCAAAGGCTTTAGACTCTCCACTATTACCAGTCTTCTGAATCCCGATGAAATCATAGCAGGGGGAAAAATGGACGGGAAACTTGTCATTGAGAATCCATTTGGAGCCACAGGACTAATGGGTGATCTACAAGTGGACAGCCTGAAAGTCTTGGATGTACCCCTGGGGAACATGAATTTGGAGGCAACAGCCAAGAGTTTGGGAAACTATATTCTCTCCCTGAGCCTGAAAGACGATGGCGTGGATTTCGATCTGAACGGAGAATTCATCGCAGAAGAGACTGGGGGAAATTTTGATCTGAAAATAGATCTGAACAGGATAGAAATGCAGAAAATCGCAGGGCTATCACAGGATCAGGTTCTCGATGGATCAGGCTATCTATCTGGCACCATCACCGCAAACGGCACCACCACTGAACCAAATTACGAGGGGGAATTCCGGTTCCATGAAGCCTCCTTCGTCCCGGCTCAGCTCAGCACCAAGTACCTGCTATCCAATGAATCTATCAGGATCGACAATGAGGGAGTTTACCTGGATGATTTTACTATCAGGGATACGGAAAACAATACCTTCTCGATAAACGGAACAGTCTTTACTGAAAGCTACATCAATCCATCTTTTGATCTGAAACTTACAGCAAAGAACTTTATGGCTGTCAATTCCACCGATCGAGAGAATGATCTTGTGTATGGTAAAGCCAGCTTGGATGCTAATGTGACAATCCGCGGAGACCTTACGCTTCCGGTAGTCCGTGCTGAATTGGGAGTAAAAAACAATACCGACTTAACAGTAATTATACCTGAATCACAATTAGACCTCATAGAAAGAGAGGGGGTGGTCATTTTTGTCAATAAGGAAAACCCAGACGATATCCTCACAAGACAGATCGAAGAAACGACCAATGCCTTCTCCGGATTCGATATCCGAGCTCTTTTGAAGACCGATCCAGAGGCACTCTTCACCATTGTCATAGATCCCGCCACTGGTGACAATCTACAGATATCAGGGGATTCTGACCTGCAAGTGGATATTAATCCCAATGGACGGATTACGCTAAGCGGGAATTATGAAATTACAGGAGGACATTATGAAATGTCACTTTACAATCTGGTAAGCAGAAAGTTCGAAATCAATCCGGGCAGCCGCATCACCTGGAACGGTGATCCCATGGATGCCTCCATGGAAATCCAAGCAATTTATAAGGTAGAAACGGCACCGTCTGCATTGATGTCTGCACAGCTTACAGGGAGCAATAATCAAACTCAATCCCAATATCAACAGCAGCTCCCATTCTTAGTCTATCTGAATATCAATGGAGAATTACTAAAACCCGAAATCTCCTTTACTCTTGATATGCCGGAAAACCAGCGAGGTGCTTTTGGAGGAAATATTTACTCCAGAGTATTACAGATCAACGAACAGGAGGACGAGCTCAACAAACAGGTTTTCTCACTTTTGGTACTCAATAGATTCTTCCCCTCTACAGGAAGTGATGGCTCTGGGGGAGGGGCAGAAGCTATAGCCAGAAACAGTGTCAGTCAGGTTCTCTCAGACCAGATGAATGCGCTTTCCAACAAACTGTTTGGAGACAGCGGCTTCCAGGTAGGTTTCGATGTGGATAGTTATCAGGATTATCAATCGGGTAGCGCACAAAACAGGACTGACCTGAATATTAATGCACAGCAATCACTATTTGATGACAGGCTCATAGTACAAGTGGGCAGTCAGGTGGATCTGGAGGGGAGTTCCCAGAGTTCAGAACAGGCCAATACTGTATTGGCAAACATTAGTTTCGAATATATGCTTACCGAGGATGGCAGATGGAGGATACGGGCCTTCCGAAAAAACCAATTCGAAAGCATCATAGATGGACAACTTATCCTTACCGGAGGGGGCTTGATATTCAACCGGGAGTTTAATGAGTTCCCTGAGCTATGGAAAGCTCCCAATACTGGAGACGAAGAGAAAAGCAATCCAATAGATGAGTTGGAAGAGAAAAAGAAGAAGGAAAAGAGAGTCAAGGGAAGAAAACAAGAAAAAGAAGTGGAAGAAAATGAAGACTAACTCATTCATAACGACTTTGATTCTGCTTGCGGGGTTTATCAGCTGCAATGTGAAAAAACACATCCCTGAGGGAGAATTTCTTTATAAAGGAGCTGAGTTGGAGATTAATGCGGAAGGGGACATCAAAGGACTGGATAAGGTAGAAGAAGAATTAGAGGACTTATTACGGCCAGAACCCAACAGCAAATTTCTAGGAATGTATGTAGGACTTTGGGCACATTATAAGGGAACACAAGAAAAACCTGGGTTCATCAATCGCTTTCTGAACAAGAAAATCGGAGAAGAGCCTGTTTATTTCAGTAAAGTAGAACCGTCCCGAACTGAAGAACTCATTATAAACCGACTCGAAAACCGTGGATTTTTCTACAGTACCACAGATTCAGAGGTTACCCGAAAAGGTAAATTTGCCAGTGTGGACTATGTGGCGAATATCTCCACTCCCTATACCCTGACAGAAGTAGTTGTGGAGCGGGACAGTATGGAAATCGACAGGGAGCTCATTGCTTTAATGAAAGAGACCAAACTGGACTCAGGCAGCAGATTTGATCTAAACACCCTGAATGCCGAAAGGACTAGAGTAGATTCCACACTAAAAGAAAAAGGATACTATAACTTCAATTCCGATTATCTGATATTTGAGGCTGATACCAATATTTCTGACAGCTTACGCCAATTTAAGCTTTACTTAAGACTAAAGAAAAATGTCCCGCCCAACGGCATAATTCCATATCAAATCGACACGATCAATGTGTTTCCGAATTATTCCATCGACGAGGATGGGAAAAAATTAGATACCACCAGATATGACAATAAGAACTACATCCAAGGAAACCTGGTGTTCAAGCCAAGACTTCTAAATGAATACATACTCATCGAGGATGGACAACGGTACAACCCTAGCCTTTCCCGGATTTCCAGCAATCGACTAAGTACCATCGGCAACTATAAATTTGTAAATCTTCGCTACGAAGAGCTGTCCACAAATGATTCATTGGGTCTTCTAAAAGCTAGTTTCTACCTGTCTCCAATGACCAAACGCTCAGTACGCGCAGAATTACTAGGGGTATCCAAATCAAATAATTTTGCCGGCCCGGCATTGAACCTTGTCTATAGAAACCGCAATCTTTTCAAAGGTGGGGAAACAATCAATCTGACCGCGAGTATGGGGTATGAGTTTCAGATCGCCGGGGGTGAGGACAGGAAAGGATTAAGGTCCCTCGAACTTGGGTTGAAAGCAGATTTGATTTTCCCGCGCGTAATCTTTTTCGTGCCGATCAATGAAAAATTCAGCTACTCTGTCCCAAAAACCAAAATGGGTCTAGGGGTAGAATACCTTAGCAGAGGAGGTCTTTATAACTTAAACTCTGTGTCAGCTAACTATGGCTACTTCTGGAACGCTAACCAATTTGCTTATCATGAGATAAATCCAATAAGCCTGAGTGTGGTGAATCTCAGTAAAACCTCCCCTGAATTTGAGCAGATCCTGGACAACAATCCATTTTTGAGAAGGAGTTTTGAGCAGAATTTCATTGCCGGGATCAATTATACGTTTAACTATAATAAGCTTAATGACCGCTTCAGGACACATGGCTATTTTCTAGGGGTAGGTTTGGACTTTGCCGGAAACACACTGAGCCTGGCCGATCAGGCTTTTGGACGGGACGACGGAAAATTCCTAGGCTTAGAATATGCACAATATGGCAAAGCAGATGTGGATTTGAGATACCACTGGAATCTAACCAAAAACCAAACCATAGCTACCCGACTGTTCGGAGGAGTTGGCGTTCCTTTCGGTAATTCTTCTTCTCTCCCCTTTGTGAAGCAATACTTTTCGGGAGGGCCAAACAGTGTGCGGGCTTTCCGGATCAGGTCCATTGGCCCGGGTACCTACAGACCGGAAAGTTTTGATGTAAACTCCTTCTTTGACCAATCCGGTGACATACGTATAGAGGGAAATATAGAATACCGGTTTCCTATTGTATCACTTTTGAAAGGAGCACTATTTGTGGATGCCGGAAATATCTGGCTGATGAATGACAACGAAAGTTTGCCTGGAGGTAAATTCACCAAAGTCTGGTGGAATGAGCTTGCAGTAGGCACAGGTGTAGGTTTACGGGTGGACATTCAGTTTTTTGTCATCCGTTTCGATCTGGCAACACCTGTGCGTGTTCCTTATCTGGAAGATGGGGAGCGATGGGGCAATACATTTGATATAGGAAACAAAACATGGAGAAGAGAAAACCTGATTTTCAATTTTGCAATAGGATATCCGTTCTAATTGCTCAAATACCGACTTTGTCCGTTAACTTAGGTAAATGTTATTTTTAACAAAGAATCCATGAGATTCCCTTCCATAGCCCAGCTTCAGAAAGAAGGTACAAGTGCCGCAACACGCTTCCCCTCAAGTTTGTTTTTCGGGTTTTTAGCCTCAGCATTAGGCTGTTGGATTATCGAAATGGAGCCAGTCCAGGACTTGAGGATGCTAAACCTCCTGCTGACTTTTGCCCTGGGCATCCCACTTTATTTTTGCATTGATGTCCTGGTGGAAAGCAAAAAAGCCAAGGTCTGGCAAAGACAAGTTTCTTGGATAATTGGATTAGTTTTCCTGGGAACAATCTATATGAGCTTTCCTACTGAGGAAACATTTACCAATACCCGGGCCCCATATATCCGCTACTCCATTTTCAACCTTACCATTCACTTGATGGTCGCCTTCGTCCCCTTCATTGGCAATGCTGGTCAGGAGAGCTTCTGGAATTATAATAAGGATCTATTCATCAGGTTGGTTCATGGGGTTTACTATTCCTTGGTGATTTTCTTAGGCATCAGCCTGGCATTATTGGCTATTAATGCACTTTTCGAAGCCGATATCCAAGGCGGGACCTACGCCCAGATCTTCGTTATTATATTCGGGGTTTTCAATACCTGGTTCTTTTTGGCAGGTATTCCAAAGAGTTTTGATCATACACTATCGCTTGACGGATACCCAAAAGGACTTAAGATCTTCACCCAGTTCATCCTGATTCCACTGCTTCTGATTTACCTCTGCATCTTATATTTCTATGGAGCCAAAATCATCATTTCAGGGGACTGGCCAAAAGGAATAGTAAGCTATATGATCATCGCTATTTCAGTCTTGGGAATATTTACCAATCTGCTTTTATATCCTTATCAGCGATGGAAAGAAGGTGGTTGGATCAAGAAATTCCATAAAGGGTACTATCTTTTTCTCATCCCCCTTATCATCCTGCTTTTCCTTGCAATCGGGATCCGGCTGCAAGACTATGGTTTGACGGTAAACCGCTATATTATTATGCTGATGGGAATTTGGCTAGCGTTCGTTTCCATCTATTATTCTGTTGGCAAGAAGAACATTAAGACTATACCTATTTCACTCGCTATCCTTATGATCCTTTCCTCCTTTGGTCCATGGGGAATGTTTGGTCTGAGCGAAACGATGCAAAGAAGGCGTCTAGCCCAAATTTTGACAGAGAACAACATTTTGGTCAAGGACAAAATCCAAAATGAGGTCAAATGGGTAATCGGAGAAAATGGCAGCCTTAAACCTGTTGGAGAATTACGGACAATATCAATCCCAATAAAGGATCTCCACGAGATAAACTCGATACTCGAATACCTGGGAGGTTTTCATGGATTGGAAAAGGTTTACCCATGGTTTGAGCAAGATCTAAAAACCCTGGTCAAAAGATCAGAGAGCAGCAAAGCGCATATCAATGTTAATCCCAACAAGCTTCTAGTTGAATCCATGAACCTGACCTATGTCCCCTATTATGATAGATTAGGTTCGTCAGAAAAGTACAAAGAACTGACCCTGATTGGGCAAAATGATTTTCAGTTGACCATATCCGGGTTCGACTATTTACGCCACATTACCGTAGGCTCATGGAACACACGTCAGAAAGCCTTTTCAGAACTGAAATATCACTTGGAAGTGGACAGGGACAACAAAACAAATCTCATTCTAACGTGGGCTGATGGCTCGATGAATATTGATATTTCAACATATTTAAAGGATCTCTTAAACTTATATAACAGTGGGTTTCACAATGTGCCTTCAGAAGAATTAATCATTTCCGGAAAAGAGGAAAAGCTTGAAATCAAAATACAAATCAGCTCTATGACGATAGCTAACGAAGAAGGTAAACCAATGCTTCAAAACCTGGACGGCTACTTGCTGGTAAGGGAAATTGAGAAGGAATAAGCAGATGCTTTTCCTTCTCAATTTCATTCTCATTATATTCATAATCGAAAGCTCCCTCGGGGAGTTTCTGACTCATTTTTTCCAATCATAAAGATAAATTCCAAGTAGAATTATGGCATTTATAGACTACTACAGTATCCTGGGAATTGACAAAAACGCCAGTGAAGCTGACATAAAGAAAGCCTATCGCAAACTCGCCCGAAAATATCATCCGGATGTCAATCCTGACGACAAGGAAGCAGAGCGGAAATTCAAAGAGGTAAACGAAGCCAACGAGGTGCTCAGTGATCCTGAAAAGCGTAAGAAATACGATAAATATGGACAGGACTGGAAGCATGCCGATCAATTCGAGCAGGCAGGTGCCCAAGGTGCAGGGCAGCGAAAAAGCCAAGAATATGGAGGATCAGGATTTGGGAGGCAGGCAGGATTTGAAAATCAAGACTATTCAGACTTCTTTGAGTCCATGTTCGGCAGTGGAGGCTTTCGCCAAGGTGGACGTACTGCCAAATTCAAAGGTCAAGACTATCATGCCGAATTGCGGCTCAGCATTCTGGATGCCTATAAAACACACAAGCAAGTACTCACTGTCAATGGGGAAAATATTCGCCTGACCATAGCAGCGGGAATTGCAGATGGGCAGACGATCAAGATCAAAGGAAAAGGAGCCCCTGGCATCAATGGTGGGCCAAATGGGGATCTATATATCAAATTCCATATCAAGAACGACACGAAATTCCAACGGGAAGGAGCCAACCTTTACGCTCATGTGGAAGTGGATCTCTATACCGCCATGCTGGGTGGAGAACTTGTAGCCGATACTTTTGATAGTAAAGTCAAACTTAAAGTAGCTCCAGAGACACAAAATGGCACTAAAGTCCGTCTGAAAGGAAAGGGGTTTCCAGTTTATAAGAAAGAAGGGGAATTCGGGGATCTCATCCTCACCTTCTCTATTAAAAACCCAACCAATCTGAGCGCAGAAGAAAAGAGATTATTTGCAGAACTAAAAAAACTACGATAAGATGGCACAGCAAGAATTGATAGTAATCGAGACGATTTGCACCCATTACGAGATCGAAGTATCCTTTGTGGACGCCTTGTCCAATCTAGGCCTAATCGAAATCCGTACCATCGAACAAACCCGGTTTATCCCTGAAGAAAAAGTCGCTGATCTGGAAAAAATGATCAGAATCCATCAGGATCTACAGGTCAATCCAGAAGGCATAGATGTGATATTCAACCTACTCCGTAAAGTGGACTCACTTCAAAATGAGCTGGCAGACACTAAAAGCCGACTGAGACGATACAAACTCGAAAACCAATAACAAAAACCTCAGTTCCACTTAACTATAGACCATGAATAACGACTTCCATATCTGGGAAAACAACCGCAACATTTACCTGAAATTTCTCCTTCACAACTCCTTGGAACAACTAAACAAGATCCCTGAAGGATTCAACAATAACTTGCTTTGGAATATCGGCCACGTAATCGTAGTGCAACAACGCCTGGTCTATGGTCTCGCAAATGTACCTTTGAATATCACTGATGATCTTTTTCAAAAATACAAACCCGGAACAAAGCCTGGCATCCCCGAACCTCAAGCCACTGTGGATCTTTTCGCAGAGCTTTTGATTCAACCCATCGAGCAGACAAAATCGGATTACCAGTCAGGGAAATTAGATGATTACATGCCCTATGTCACCTCCAAAGGATTCCATCTTGCCAATGCTGCCGATGCGATTACATTTAACAATTACCACGAAGGCATGCACTTAGGCGCAATGATAAGCCTACTGAAATTTCTCAAATAACCATATCATGAACAGGTTTTACACACTAGCTACAGCCATATCCATTTCATTTAGCATGGGTTTTTTCGTACATTCCCACTTCTCACCTTCTGCGAAACAAAAGCAAGAAATTAACCTTAAGGAAAACATGAAACTTGGAGCTTTTTCAGTCAGCCTGAGTGTCAAAAACCTGGAAGAATCAAAGGCATTCTATGAGGCTCTGGGTTTTGAAGTATTTGGTGGGGCATTGGAAAGTAAGTATTTCATTATGAAAAACGAGAACTCTTTGATCGGACTGTTTCAGGGAATGTTTGAAGGAAATATCCTAACATTCAATCCAGGCTGGGATGAAAATGCACAGGAAATTCCGGAATTCGATGATATCCGAAAAATCCAACAAAAGCTAAAAAACCAAGAAATAGAAATCATCAATCCGGCTAACGAAGCTTCTTCAGGCCCTGCCAGCTTCATGTTAAAAGATCCTGATGGCAATATGATCTTGTTTGATCAGCACCGATAGTTATTAGCAGGATCAAATGAGAACAATAAGCCCAATCCAAAATCGCCTGGTATCATTAGATGTATATCGAGGCCTTACCATGTGTCTGCTAATAGCCGAGGCGGCACTGATTTATGAATCGTTTTTGAATGCCAGCCCGGAAGGGAATTTGGCACATGCCTTTTTTTTGCAGTTTACCCACCATCCTTGGCACGGATTGAGATTCTGGGATTTGATCCAGCCCTTTTTTATGTTTATCGTGGGGGTAGCGATGCCATTTTCACTGCATAAAAGAATGGCTGATTCCAGAGATAGGAAGAAGGTCACAACACATATTTTGAAGAGATGCTTGTTGCTTTTCCTGTTTGGCACAGGCCTCCATTGTGTGTATGCAGGGGAATTGGTTTTTGAACTTTGGAATGTACTGACGCAACTTTCCTTTACCATTCTTGTCACTTTCCTATTGATAAGAAGATCTTGGAAAGTCCAATTGGGAGTTTCGGTGGGTTTATTGCTTTTGACCGAAATCATGTATAGATGGTACAATCCTGAAACACCTTATGAGCATGGCAGTAACTTCGGAAATTACACTGATATGCTCTTAATGGGCAAAATCAACAATGGTGGCTGGGTAGCGATCAATTGCATCCCCACAGCAGCACATACCATCTGGGGAGCCATTTGCGGCAATTTGCTGCTTTCTTCAAAAACAGATGCAGTAAAAGTCAAAGCGTTAATAATTGCGGGAAGTATCTGTTTAGCGATAGGCTATGGGCTGGATTTCACAGGAACCACTCCTATTATTAAGCGCATAGCGACAACCGCCTTCAGCTTTGCATCCGGCGGTTGGGCTATCTTGACACTGGCATTCTTCTACTGGCTGGTGGATGTCAAGAAAAGTCAAGCTTGGGTTTTCCCCATCATCGTGGTCGGCATGAACTCCATCTTCATTTACCTTTTTGCAGAGGTTCTGGCACATCACTGGCTCTTTGGTTTTGTGGATATTTTCAGCTCCGGATTACTTGCTCCTTTAGGCTTAGGAGATCATACTATGAAAGTAATAACCGCATTGTTGACGTGGGGAGCGATGTGGTATTTGTGCTATTTTCTCTACAAGAAAAAAATATTCTTCAGGATATAGACTTGATCGATTTATTGCCACTATAGGCGGGCCGCCCTTCGGGGTAAATGACTATTTCAACAGAAACTGAGGATATAAAAAAAGGTGATCCGGAATCCGGATCACCTATGAACTTTAAAGTGCCCCAACTACACGTTTAAAGTCCCTTCAATGGAATCATCCATTGTTTTTCCTGCAATGGCGCTGATCAATACCTTGATGCCAGCAACGGCATTTCCATGCTTATTGTCCCAATAATATCCACTGTCCGGGATAAATTGGATCACTGAAATTCGAGGATCATCTTTACCTTCAGTAAACCATGCTTTGACCGTAGGATCCCAAAGTTCTTCGATTTTATCCCTATCATACGAGATAACAGCATGCCCATTAAGCTCCAGAAAGTCGGAATAAGATGAGCCTTGGAAATATAATGTCACATCAGTGTCGGCTACGATTTCCATGTTTTTCATGCTGTCTTTGGCACTCAGGAACCAGATGTTTCCAGCCTCATCAGTTTTTTGTACTGACATGGGACGTGATTTGTGGGAATTATTCAGGCTGGTGGAGGTCACGAAAAAGCATGATCCAGACTTATCGATCAGACTACGGATTTTTTCCACAGCTTCTGATCCTCTTAGATCTTCCCTAGTATGTTCTTCTTGGTTCTTATTTATAGAGTTCATGGCTATTGTTGGTTTAGTCATTCAAATTCAACCCTGTCAATTAGGTTCAAAGGAATTAGTGCAAACCAACTGCCCAAGTAAACTATATGCTAAAAAAATAGGCTAATGCCCACCAAATCGGCTTTTAAATACCGTAAAAAGGGATATCAAAATATAGTTAACAATAACAAAAAAACAACTTTCAGCCATTCTATAGCATTCGCACCTCAATCAGGGTAAATCATTCCTAGGAGTGTCAACCAAATAGGTCAGAGCTCAGATACCTGTCACCCCTGTCGCAGGTAATGCATACAATCACCCCTTCCTCCAAGGTTTTGGAAAGCTCGATTGCGGCATGCAATGCCCCTCCGCTGCTCATCCCTGCCAGTATCCCCTCCTCTTTGGCCATTCTTCTGGTCATCTTGGTCGCTTGATCCTGGCTTACATCTATCACTTGATCCACTCGGCTTGGGTCAAAAATCTTCGGCAAAAATTCTGGTGACCATCTTCTGATTCCCGGGATGCTGGATCCGTCTGTAGGCTGTGTGCCTACGATCTGAATATCTGGATTTCTCTCCCTTAGATATTTGGAAACTCCCATGATCGTACCTGTAGTTCCCATAGCAGATACAAAATGTGTGATCTTGCCGTCGGTATCCTCCCATATTTCCGGGCCGGTGGTCTTATAATGAGCCAGGTAATTATCCGGATTGCCAAACTGGTCTAGCATATAATATCCCTCTCTATTCATCTGTTCGGCAAGAGTTCTAGAATACTCTATCGTGTCAGCCGCAGGAGTCAAAATCACCTTTGCCCCATAGGCTTCCATTGAGATTACCCGCTCCTTAGTGGAGTTATCAGGCATGATCAAGGTCATCTCCAAACCAAGGACTTTCGCTACCATCGCCAAAGCAATCCCTGTGTTTCCACTGGTAGCTTCCACCAGCTTATCCCCGGATTTGATTTCACCACGGTCCATAGCGCTTCTGAGCATATTGTAGGCTGCCCTATCCTTTACGCTCCCGCCTGGGTTTTGGCCTTCCAGTTTGCAAAAAACCTTAACCGCTGGATTTACGGGAATATGATCCAACTGCACCAGCGGTGTATTTCCTATAAGTTCAAATAGCTTCATGTGTTCAAGATTAATTATCGGAAAGCCCCTAAAAACATCTTTTCACCAGTAGATTTAATTTTCCCGAGTAAAAATCACATTCTACTGACTCAGTTCGTCTTGGTCGTTTTTGAATACATACATATCAGTCACAGCTGAATCTGCATGATACATTTGCGTTTGGTAATAGACTTTACTTTTAGGTGCCACACTTTTGGTCAACCATACGTTCCCTCCTATCACACTTCCTCTTCCTATTACCGTACTACCTCCCAAAATAGTAGCTCCAGAGTAGATCACCACATTATCCTCAATAGTCGGGTGCCTTTTACTATCTGCATCAGCTTTGTCCACACTCAGAGCCCCTAATGTCACCCCTTGATATATCTTCACATGGTCTCCTATGATAGTAGTCTCCCCGATCACTACCCCAGTGCCGTGGTCTATGCAGAAGTACTGACCGATAGTTGCGGCTGGATGAATATCTATTCCCGTCCGACTATGGGCAAATTCAGTGATCATTCTCGGGATCAGTTTCACTCCCAACATGTGAAGCGAATGGGCAATTCTATAAGCCGAAATCGCATAAAACCCAGGATAACTCCGTAGGATTTCTGTTCTGGACTTGGCTGCGGGATCCCCTTCAAACATGGCGTCCACATCCTGATGAATCCAATCAAAAACCTGTTCAAGGTTCTTAAAAAACGCATTTGCCAGCTTTGATCCCATTCCGCTATGAAGATGTGGGTTCCGTTCCAGAATAGAAGAAAGATCATCCTCTAAGCGTATTAGATTGGCCTCGATTTGTGACTTATCCCATATTTTCTCCACGGTATGTTCCGGGAATAGTAAACCCAACACATCTTCAAAAAATTGCTGGACGATCTTAGGTGAAGGGCATTCCGAGCAATCCTGATGCGCCTTGTATAATTTTGAAATAAAAGATTCCATGAAAAACGTTAAATGTATCTACAGCACAAAACCTACACGGATCACATAAGGTTCACCATACGGTGAACGTAAGTTGTCATGTAGAACATTATAGAGAAAAGTGAAGTTAGCCCCTCCCCTAGAACCAAATGGAGCAAAATATCCACCACCGAGGAAGAGCGCATTAGACCAGATTCTTTCAAACTGATCCGTTCGGAGATTATAATTATCAAAATTAATTGACTCGTATTCTACATGGGCGAAAATATTAGGAAATATATTATAGCGACTGAAAATCCTTCCCCCGTAGGAGGAGGTTTGACCTCCGATATACCGCCTATCATTAAAATACTGATACGTAATCCCAACACCAGAAGAAAACTTAGGGGTGATCATCACTCCCACTAATGGAGAAAAGTCAATGAGCGTAACTGTGCCAAACTGCATTCCGAAGTTCCCTCCATAATAGAGCCGCTCCTTTAAGGGAATAGAATCACCATCATAAATTTCACGCTGAGCAAAAGATGAAGTTTGATACAACACAAACCCAAGAAAAAATAAGAGAAGGTATTTATTTTTTAACAATGACATAGAGGTCTTCGGTGTTTTTCTTCATTAAGTACTTTTCACGGGCAAACTTCTCCAAGAGTTCAGGATTACTCATCAATTCTTCCCTTTCAGTCTTGATTTTCTCTTTTCTATCCAGATAGAACTCTTTTTGATCCTCCAGTTGTCCCAGTTTATTACTCAATTTCACCTGGTTTACCACATTATTGGAATCGATAAAAATCATCCACGCCAGAAAGAAAACAATTCCAAGAAAGTAAAAGCTTTTCGTGTACTTAAGATAGTTGCTCATAGTAAAGGGACTTAATAGAGGTCAAGTTACAAAAATGATGCAAAAAAAAGACAGCTCACTAGGTGAACTGTCTTAATACCATATCTTTTTAAAGGTGCTTTTATAGTTTGCCGTTAAATACAGCAGAGTCACCCAATTGTTCTTCAATTCTAAGTAGCTGGTTGTATTTAGCCATACGATCAGATCTGGAAGCAGAACCGGTTTTAATCTGTCCACAATTCAATGCTACCGCTAGATCGGCAATAGTAGAATCTTCAGTTTCCCCTGATCTATGTGACATTACAGCTGTGAAACCAGCTTTGTGGGCAAGATTCACTGCATTTATAGTCTCAGTCAAGGTGCCGATTTGGTTTACTTTGATTAGGATAGAGTTGGCAGATTTTTCTTCAATACCTCTCTGGAGAAACTTCACATTGGTCACGAAAAGATCATCACCTACCAACTGGACTTTATCACCGATTTTGGCAGTAAGCATAGCCCATCCTTCCCAATCTTCTTCAGCACAGCCGTCTTCGATAGAGTCAATAGGATATTTCTCAGTAAGCTCAGCCAGATAAGCGACTTGCTCTTCTCTGCTTCTGGCCACACCTGTAGCACCTTCAAATTTAGTATAGTCATATTTACCATCAACGAAGAACTCAGAAGCCGCACAATCCAATGCGATAGTCACGTCATCACCGGCTTTGTATCCAGCTTTTTCAATAGCATCCAAGATACTTCCAAGAGCTTCTTCGGTTCCGCCAGAGAAATTAGGTGCAAATCCACCCTCATCGCCTACTGCAGTGCTAAGACCTTTGTCATGAAGGATTTTCTTAAGATTATGGAAAATTTCAGTCCCCATTCTCATAGCTTCAGAGAAAGTAGGAGCTCCTACAGGACGGATCATAAACTCCTGGAAAGCAATAGGTGCATCTGAATGGGATCCTCCGTTGATAATATTCATCATTGGAACCGGAAGAGTATTAGCATTCACGCCACCTATGTATCTATAAAGTGGCTGGTTTGACTCCACGGCAGCGGCTTTGGCCACCGCCAAGGAAACACCTAAGATTGCGTTCGCGCCCAACTTACCTTTGTTTGGTGTTCCGTCCAGATCTATCATGATCTGATCAATCATGTTTTGCTCAAACACATCGAAGCCTACAAGTTCAGAAGCAATAACGTCATTAACATTTGCTACAGCTTTCATAACTCCCTTACCCATGTATGCACTTTTATCTCCGTCGCGGAGCTCTACGGCTTCATTGATACCAGTAGATGCACCACTTGGTACAGCGGCACGTCCAAAAGCGCCATTTTCGGTGTAAACATCCACTTCGATTGTAGGATTACCTCTAGAGTCGAGGATTTGTCTTGCATGAATTGATTGGATCAACGTCATAGTTTCAAAAGGTTTTAGAGAATTAATTTTTATTGATTAAAGAAATAAAATCATCAAACAGATAGCGGGAATCATGCGGTCCTGGCGATGATTCTGGGTGATATTGTACTGAGAAAGCCGGCTTGTTTTTGAGTCGGATTCCTGCGACTGTATTATCATTCAAGTGTACGTGGGTGATTTCTACCTCAGGATTTTGCTCGCTGTCTTCACGGGTGATATTAAAACCATGATTTTGCGAAGTAATTTCACTTTTACCGGTAAGCAGGTTTTTGATAGGATGATTAAGGCCACGGTGCCCATGGTGCATTTTGTAGGTAGAGATACCACAGGCTTCAGCCAGAAGCTGGTGTCCTAGACAGATCCCGAAAACTGGTTTGCCAGTATCCAGGATGTCTTTAGTCGTTTTTACAGCGTAATCCATCACAGCAGGATCTCCAGGGCCATTTGATAAAAAATAGGCATTTGGAGCCCATTCCTCCATCTCGGCAAGAGAAGTCTTGGCCGGGAAAACTTTACAGTAAACTCCTCTATCGGAAAGATTTCTCAGGATGTTCTTCTTAATCCCAAAATCCATGCACGCCACTTTGATCGGAGAGCTTTCATCTCCCACAAAGTAAGGCTCTGGTGTACATACAGTAGAAGAAAGTTCCAATCCAGCCATATCAGGCACTTTATCCAACTCAGCCTGTAAGCCATCCAGATCACCTTCATATTCTGAACTGATAATAGCATTCATTGCACCTTTTGACCTCAGGTGCCTTACCAGCTGGCGGGTATCTACATCGGCTATTCCCGTAATTTTATTAGAGACCAAATAGTCCTGTAGCGAGCCTGTGGCATCTAGACGGGAATAGACATCTGAAAACGTATTCACTACTATCCCACCTATAGTGGGATGATCAGATTCTACTTCCTCGTCTATCACCCCATAGTTACCTATGTGAGAAGTAGTAGTGACAATAATCTGTCCTGTGTAGGATGGGTCTGTGTAGATTTCCTGATAACCGGTCATTCCGGTGTTGAAGCAAATCTCACCACCGTTTGTACCAGGATTACCGATTAAAGAGCCGCGAAAGACTGTGCCATCGGCCAGGAGTAATGTTGCTTTTTGTTTGATCATTTTGCTAGATAATTGCCCAAAGTTAAATATTTATTGGGAAGGAAGATAAATGAAAAGGGTATAAAAAAAGGATTGAACAAATGTCCAATCCTTTCACTATTGCTAATCCACCGACAACTTATTTGTTGTCAGTTTCTTCTTCAGCAGAATCCGCAGCAGCCTCTGGTGCCTTAGGCTCCTCAGCATCCTTTGCAGGTACCTCTTCAGCTGCCGGAGCAGTTGAAGCCGGGGCTTCGGTAGCCGCAGCTTTAGAGGCTCCACCTCTACGGGATCTTCTAGTGGTTTTCTTAGCTGGCTGGGCATCTTTCAACATCAATTCGTTGAAGTCCACCAATTCGATGATACACATTTCCGCGTTGTCACCTAATCTGAATCCAGTTTTGATAATTCTGGTATATCCTCCTGGACGAGTGGCTACTTTGGAGATCACCTCACCGAAAAGCTCGATGATAGCTTCCTTATTCTTCAAATAAGCGAAAGCCATACGTCTGTTATGCGTAGTATCTTCTTTAGCTCTTGTCACCAGAGGCTCTAAATACTTCTTCAATTCTTTTGCCTTGGCAAGCGTTGTTGAGATACGCTTGTGAAGAATCAGCGAAGTTGCCATATTAGAAAGCATTGCTTTTCTATGAGCGGCCTTCCTTCCAAGGTGGTTAAATTTCTTACCGTGTCTCATTATTATTTATTCTTCATCAAGTTTATACTTAGAAATATCCATACCGAAGGTCAGGCTTTTGTCTTGGATAAGTTGCTCCAGTTCTGCCAGGGATTTCTTGCCGAAGTTTCTGAATTTCATCATATCAGAAATTTCAAGTTTGGCCAGGTCGCCTAAAGTTTTCACGTCTGCAGCTTTAAGACAATTGAAAGCTCTTACCGAAAGGTCAAGATCAGCCAATGAAGTCTTAAGAAGCTTTCTCATGTGCAAGAATTCTTCGTCAATTGGCTCCGGTTCCGCTACTCCTGTAGAATCAAGAACCATCGTCTGGTCAGAGAACAACATAAAGTGCTGGATAAGGATTCTGGCGGATTCCTGAAGAGCTTTCTCCGGGTGGATAGAGCCATCTGTGGAAACTTCCATGATCAACTTTTCGAAGTCAGTTTTCTGTTCTACACGCGTATTTTCAACACTGTATTTCACGTTTTTGATAGGTGTAAATATAGCGTCAATAGCGATGGTCCCGAAAATCTGCTCTTTTGGTTTGGATTCTTCAGCTGGTAGATACCCTCTTCCTTTTTCCATTGTCAATTCAACCTCGAAGTTTTTGCTCTCGTCGATATGACAGATCACCAACTCAGGATTGAGGATTTCGAAAGAAGAAGTGAACTTGGCAATGTCCCCTGCAGTGAATACAGACTGATTCTTAATCTCAACAGTGATTTTTCCGTCAAATGCTTCATGCACTTTCTTGAACCTCACCTGCTTCAAGTTCAAAATAATATCTGTAACGTCTTCAACCACACCTTCGATGGTCGAAAACTCATGCACTACACCAGGTATTTTGATGGCAGTGATGGCATAACCTTCCAAGGAAGAAAGCAAAATTCTTCTCAGGGCGTTACCGATTGTAACTCCATAGCCTTTTTCGAGTGGTTTGAAAGTGAATAAGCCATGAAAATCATCGGCTTTTTCCATCACCACTTTCTCGGGCATTTGAAATGCTAGTATGGACATATATCTCGTTCTTTTTTAAAAGCTGAAAATAGTAAAATATTACTTAGAGTATAGTTCGACAATGAGTTGCTCCTTGACATTCTCAGGAATATCATCCCTGCCTGGAACACTGACGAATTTGCCGGTCAATGAAGCACCATCCCACTCTAACCAGGAATATTTATTAGCACCTCTACCAGCTAAGCTACTGGTGATCGCTTCTAGAGACTTGGATCTTTCTCTTACAGAAACCACATCACCCGGCTTAAGTGTAAATGAAGGGATATTGACTACCTCACCGTTTACAAGCACGTGCTTGTGAGAGACCAGCTGTCTAGCACCTCTTCTGGTAGGGGAGATTCCCAATCTATATACCGTATTGTCCAATCTTGCTTCAAGAAGCTGAAGAAGGTTCTCTCCGGTGATTCCAGTTTTTCTGGAAGCAATGTCAAACATCTTTGCGAATTGTCTCTCCAATACTCCGTAGATGTATTTTGCTTTTTGCTTCTCAGCAAGCTGGATCGCATATTCAGACTGCTTTTTTCTTCTACCTCTACCATGCATGCCTGGAGGATAGTTTTTCTTTGCAAGTGCTTTGCTATGTCCCTCAATAGCTTCACCAAATTTTCTGGCAATCTTTGATTTAGGACCTGTATATCTAGCCATTGTATTACAATTTTATGATTAAACTCTTCTACGCTTAGGAGGACGACAGCCATTGTGTGGCATTGGGGTCACATCGATGATCGTAGTCACGTCCAATCCTACATTTTGCAATGTTCTGATCGCTGATTCACGACCAGATCCAGGACCTTTTACAAACACTTCGATTTTTCTCAAACCTAAGTCGTATGCTACCTGTCCACAATTCTGTGCGGCCATCTGCGCTGCGTAAGGAGTATTCTTCTTTGAACCTCTGAAACCCATTTTACCGGCAGAAGCCCAAGATATTACTTGACCTGCATTGTTGGTAAGAGAGATAATGATGTTGTTGAAGGACGCTCTGATATGTGCTTGTCCTACAGCCTCAACCTTTACTACTCTCTTTTTACCCTTTGCTTTATCGTTTCTTTTCTGAGCCATAATCTAAATCAGGTTTTATTTAGTTGCCTTCTTTTTGTTAGCAACTGTTTTTCTCTTACCCTTCCTTGTTCTGGCGTTGTTCTTGGTATGTTGACCACGAACCGGAAGTCCTTTTCTGTGTCTCAAACCTCTATAGCAACCAATATCCTGTAGTCGCTTGATGTTCAATTGGATCTCTGACTTTAATACACCTTCGGTTCTGAACTCCTCGGCAATAATGTTACGGATAGCGGTTGATTCATCGTCATCCCACTCACCTGCTTTTTTATCGAAAGAGATACCGGCCTTGGTCAGGATAGCTTTGGCAGCAGAGTTTCCTATTCCGAAGATATAGGTAAGTCCGATTACGCCACGCTTATTGTCTGGTATATCTACACCTGCAATTCTAGCCATAATTTAACCTTGTCTTTGTTTAAACTTAGGATTCTTCTTATTGATGACATACAATACTCCTTTTCTACGGATTAGCTTGCAGTCAGCACTTCTTTTTTTGATGGATGTTTTTACTTTCATCTCAGTCTTATTTATATCGATATACAATTCTGCCTTTACTCAGATCATAGGGAGACAGTTCCAGTTTTACTCGATCACCAGGAAGGATCTTTATATAATTCATCCTCATCTTACCGGATATATGGGCGATCAGCTGATGTCCATTCTCCAGTTCCACTTTGAACATCGCATTAGACAATGCTTCCTTGATGGTACCGTCTTGCTCTATTGATGTTTGCTTGGCCATATTAGAATTTAAAATTCTCTTCTATGTATTTATGAGAGGTCAACACCTCTGTTCTATCTTCAAATATCGCTACTGTATGCTCATAATGAGCTGAGGGTTTCCTATCCGCTGTGCGAATAGTCCATCCATCACGCTCCTGGACTATATTTCTTGTACCAAGATTAATCATGGGCTCTATAGCGATCACCATTCCTTCTTTGAGTAAAGGGCCACTTCCCTTTTTCCCATAATTGGGAACCTCAGGGCCTTCATGCAGGCTTTTGCCCAATCCATGCCCGACCAGCTCTCTGACCACTGTGTAGCCCTTTGCCTCGACAAACTTCTGGATAGCATTACCCACATCTCCTATGCGGTTCCCAAAAACAGCTTGCTCTATTCCAATGTATAATGAATCCTTGGTGGCCTTTAATAATGCCTGAACAGCCGGAGAGACCTCACCAATAGGGTATGTATAAGCGGAATCGCTATGAAAACCTTGGTGAAAGACTCCACAATCTACTGAGATTATATCGCCATCTTTCAATTCATATTCACTGGGAAAACCATGTACCACTACCTCATTGACAGAAATACACAGTGAAGCGGGGAATCCATTGTAGCCTTTGAATGAAGGCACTCCATTGTGATCCCTGATAAACTCCTCAGCAATTTTATCCAGGAAAGAGGTCTTTACCCCCTCCTTGACATACTTGGCTACTTCCCCATGGGCTTTAGCTAATATGTCGGCACTTTCTTTTATTAACTTAACTTCGCCAGAAGTCTTGTAATGAATCATCTTAGGCAACTTGGTAATTAGAAGGATTATTCTTCACATTACCACTTTTCATCATGCCTTCGTAGTGTCTCATCAATAAGTAGCTTTCTATCTGTCTCAATGTATCCATGATCACACCCACCATAATCAATAGGGAGGTACCACCGTAAAACTGGGCAAACTCCCCGCCGACTCCTGATATGATCGCAAGAGCAGGAAGTATAGCTACCGCCGCCAGAAGTATAGATCCCGGAAGCGTGATCTTGGAAATAATCCCATCGATGAACTCTGAAGTAGGAGCTCCTGGCTTAATACCCGGAACAAACCCACCGTTTCTTTTCATATCTTCTGCAATCTGCTCAGGATTCACCGTGATGGCAGTGTAGAAGAAGGTGAATAGGATGATCATCAATGCAAAGAGCAAATTGTACTGCCATGATGTGAAATCACTGAATGTAGCACCGATATAATTGGCAATGTCATTTTCGGATGCCCAGATCTGCGCTATAAGTGCAGGAACAAACATCAACGACTGGGCAAAGATGATAGGCATGACACCAGAAGCATTGACCTTAATAGGTATATACTGTCTCTGTCCTCCATATACTTTACCACCTACTACCTGTTTGGCATATTGTACAGGAATCTTTCTGGTAGCTTCTGTCAAAGCAATCACCCCAACGACCACAAAGAACAATACTGCTGCCTCGATAATCAGAAGCAACATCCCTGAAGTCCCCTTCTCAAGCCCTTCGGCAATAAGAGCTCCGGGAAATCTGGAAATAATACCTATCATGATCAGCATTGATATCCCGTTACCTATGCCTTTTTCAGTGATCTTCTCTCCCAGCCACATACAGAACATGGTACCTGCTGAAAGTAACACCAAGGAACTAAACATAAACAAGGTAGAGCTTACCATCACAGCACCAGTAGGTATAATGGTAGCGGATACATATCCGATACCTTGGGCTATGGTGATCAGGATGGTCAAAACCCGGGTGATCTGGTTGATCCTCTTTCTTCCAGACTCACCCTCCTTTTGCATCTTCTGAAAATATGGTACTCCGACAGTCAATAGCTGCAACACAATGGAGGCAGATATATATGGCATAATGCCTAGACCGAAGATAGACGCGTTACTGAACGCTCCACCAAGGAAAGTATCGATCAATCCAAAGATCCCCTCCGGGGCATCTCCTAGCAGAGCTGGATCCACACCTGGTAGAACTATGAACGACCCCAATCTGAATATGATCAGAAAACCGATCGTATTCATGATTCTAACTCTAAGGTCTTCGATAGAGAAAATGTTCTTAACTGTCGAAATAAACTTTTTCATTAAATTAAATTGTGTTTACCGTTCCGCCGGCCTTTTCGATAGCCGCAGAAGCAGTTGCCGAAAATTTATGGGCAGTGACGTCTAATTTGGACTTCAATTCACCTCCACCGAGGATTTTGATTTTGTCATTCTTAGAAGCAATGCCATGAGAAACCATAGTCTCCATGTTTACAGCCTCTAAGTTGTATTGCTCAGCAAGACTTTGCAATGTATCCAAATTTACTGGTTTGAACTCAACTCTGTTCAAGCTTTTGAATCCAAATTTAGGAACTCTTCTCTGAAGTGGCATCTGACCACCTTCAAAACCTAACTTAGACTTATATCCTGATCTGGATTTAGCTCCTTTGTGACCTCTAGTAGAAGTACCACCTCTACCTGAACCTGTACCTCTACCAATTCTCTTACGATTCTTGGTAGATCCTTCAGCTGGTGTTAATGTATGCAGTTTCATAATTAAGCTTCCTCCACTTTTACAAGGTGATTAACTTTATTTACCATACCTGCAATCTGAGGCGTATTCTCTACGGTCACAGATTTGCTGATACGACCAAGACCCAGTGCAGTGATAGTTGCTTTCTGATCTTTTGGTCTATCAATGGTACTTTTGGTTTGCGTGATTTTGATTTTAGCCATGATGATTATCCGTTAAATACTTTAGACATCTTAACGCCTCTCTGCTGTGACACAGCAATAGCATCTCTTAGCTGAACCAAGGCTTCAATAGTAGCCTTTACCACGTTGTGCGGGTTAGATGATCCTTTGGATTTAGCCAATACGTCTGTGACGCCGGCACTCTCCAATACCGCCCGCATCGCACCACCGGCGATAACCCCGGTACCTGCTGCTGCCGGCTTGATCAATACAAAACCTCCACCGTATTTACCAATCTGCTCGTGAGGGATAGTTCCCTTCAAAACCGGCACTTTAACCAAATTCTTCTTTGCGTCTTCGATACCTTTAGTGATCGCGTCGGTCACTTCATTGGCCTTACCCAATCCGTACCCTACAACACCTTGGCCATCTCCTACTACAACGATTGCTGAAAAAGAGAATCTTCTACCGCCTTTTACCACTTTGGCTACTCGGTTGATCGCTACTACTTTTTCCTTTAGATCTGTATCTGTAGCCCTGATAGGCTTTCTTCTTAATTGAGACATAGCTGATTAAAATTTAAGGCCACCTTCTCTGGCACCATCTGCCAAAGCTTTCACTTTACCATGGTACAAGTAGCCATTTCTGTCAAATACTACGGATTCTATTCCGTTTGCAACAGCTCTTTCAGCAAGTTTTTTACCTACTTCCTTGGACACTGATACATTGGTGTTTTCCTTTGCTCCCAACTCTTTGGAAGAAGCCTGAGCCAAGGTCTGACCTTTAAGGTCATCGATAAGCTGGGCGTACATGCCAGTATTGCTTTTGAAAACTGACAAACGAGGTCTGGAATCGGTACCGGAAATCTTTCTTCTGATACCCTGCTTGATTCTAAGTCTTCTGGAATTCCTATTAAATGCCATAACCTATTATTTTTTAGCGGCAGTTTTACCAGCCTTACGTCTAACTTGTTCACCAACGAAGCGCACACCTTTTCCTTTGTAAGGTTCTACCTTACGCAATGATCTGATTTTTGCAGCTACTTGTCCAATCAATTCTTTATCAATAGACTCCAAGGTAACGATTGGATTCTTACCTTTTGCAGTTTCAGCCTTCACGCTCACCTCTTCAGGTAGAGACATAAAGATGCTGTGAGAGTAACCAAGGTTCAATTCAAGAATCTGACCTTGATTAGTGGCTTTAAAACCTACACCCACAAGCTCCAAATCTTTCTTGTATCCCTCAGATACACCTATCACCATGTTGTTGATAAGCGATCTGTAAAGACCATGAATAGACTTGTGTCTCTTGGAGTCGGTAGGTCTGGTGACAACGATCTCGCTGCCTTCTACTTTCACTGTGATATCAGGATTCACTTCCTGGACCAGTGTACCCTTTGGACCTTTAACAGTTACAGTTCCATGAGCTGTAACGTCTACAGTAACACCGCCAGGTATATTTATTGGTTTTTTACCTATTCTAGACATGATAGTAAATTAGTAAACGTAGCAAAGAACTTCTCCACCTACACCCTCGGTACGAGCTTCCTTATCAGTCATCACACCCTTAGAGGTGGATACGATCGCTATCCCAAGACCATTGATCACTCTTGGAAGCTCCGTATGTTTCACATATTTTCTCAAACCTGGTGTACTAACTCTCTTCAAGCTCACAATTGCGTTTTGCTTGGTGACAGGATTGAACTTCAGGGCAATTTTGATAGATCCCTGGGGACCGTTTTCTTCAAACTTGTAATTCTGAATATATCCTTTGTCGTGCAATACTTTTGTAATCTCTTTCTTGATGTTAGAAGCAGGGATTTCAACGATTCGGTGAGAAGCCTTGATGGCGTTTCTCAACCTGGTCAGGTAATCAGCTATTGGATCAGTCATTGTATTTATAGTCTAGCTACACCCATTTTGGGCGTGCAAAGTTACGAATTGATTTTTATAATAAAAACTACTGTCGTTATTTTACCAGCTGGACTTTGTCACTCCAGGGATCTTGCCCGCTGAGGCCATTTCTCTGAAGGTTACCCTGTTGATACCGAACTTTCTCATGTAGCCTTTAGGGCGACCAGTAAGCTTACATCTGTTGTGAAGTCTTACTGGAGAAGCGTTCTTTGGCAACTTGTCAAGTGCCTCATAATCACCGGCTGCTTTCAGCGCGGCTCTCTTTTCAGCATACTTGGCTACCAGACGCTCTCTTTTTCTCTCACGAGCTTTGATTGACTCTTTTGCCATAACTATTCTTCTTTAGTTTTTTTTACGAAAGGCATTCCGAAAGCCTTAAACAATTCCAAGCTTTCCTCATCTGTTTTGGCAGAAGTAACGAAAGTGATGTCCATACCGGAGATTCTATTGACTTTCTCGATGCTGATTTCAGGGAAAATGATCTGCTCCTGTACACCCAGTGTGTAGTTGCCTCTTCCGTCGAAACCTTTATCAGAAATACCTTTGAAATCCCTCACACGTGGAAGTGCGATAGTAACCAGACGATCAAGGAATTCATACATAGTCTGACCTCTCAACGTAACTTTAGCTCCGATCGGCATTCCTTCTCTCAACTTAAAGTTGGATACAGAAGTCTTGGCGATAGTGGAAACGGCTCTCTGTCCAGTGATCAAAGACAGTTCTTCTACACCTTGGTCCACCAATTTCTTGTCTGCCACTGCAGCGCCTATACCTTTGTTGATTACTATTTTCTCCAGCTTAGGCACTTGCATTACTGAAGAATACTGAAATTTCTCTTTCAAAGCAGGGACGATCTCGTCCACATACTTTTGCTTTATTCTTGGATTAGCCATTGATCACCTCCCCAGTTTTCTTAGAGTATCTTACTAATTTACCGTTTTCACCTGCTTTACGCCCAGTTCTGGTGGCTTCACCGGTTTTAGGATCTACAAGCATAAGGTTACTGATATGGATAGAAGCTTCTTTCTTCTCGATGCCCCCTTGAGGCTTAGCGGCTGTAGGCTTCACGTGTTTGGTGATCATGTTAAGACCCTCTACGATTGCTCTGCTTTTAAGCTTATCTACGGAAAGTACTTTCCCGGTTTTGCCTTTGTCATCCCCTGCGATCACTTTCACAGTGTCTCCGGTTTTGATATGAAGCTTTGTTTGCTTGTTCATTTTTCTTTCCATGATTACAATACTTCAGGAGCCAATGAAACGATTTTCATAAACTGCTTCTCTCTCAACTCTCTGGCCACAGGGCCGAAGATACGAGTGCCTCTAGGCTCATCGTTGTTGTTCAATAGCACGGCTGCGTTGTCCTCGAAACGGATGTAAGAACCGTCTTTTCTTCTTACTTCTTTACGGGTACGCACGATCACCGCTCTTGACACGGTACCTTTTTTCATGTTGCTGGAAGAAAGCGCTGATTTTACTGTCACCACGACTTTATCGCCGATCGAAGCATATCGCTTTTTTGTTCCTCCCAATACGCGGATGACCAATACCTCTTTGGCACCTGAGTTGTCCGCTACGCTTAGTCTTGATTCTTGCTGGATCATAATTACTTGGCCCTTTCAATAATTTCAACTACTCTCCAACGTTTGTTCTTACTCAGCGGACGAGTTTCGCTTATTTTCACAAGGTCACCTGGGTTACACTCGTTCTTCTCGTCATGAGCCATAAATTTGGTAGTTTTGGCAACAAACTTACCGTAGATAGCGTGCTTTACGCGACGTTCTACCGCTACGGTAATGGACTTGTCCATCTTGTTACTTACCACTTTACCAACTCTTTCTTTTCGAAGATTTCTCTCTATCGTAGCCATATTCTTTTAGTTAGCTAGTTATTTGGCAGCCAATGCAGTCTTTAATCTTGCGATAAAGCGCTTGGTCTCGCGGATTCTGTTAGGATTCTCTATAGGAGATATCGAATGCGCAAACCTAAGTTTGGTCAGATTCTCCTGCTCAGCGACAAGTCGCTCGGCGATTTCACTTACTGAAAGTGAGTTGATTTCTGTATTTTTCATAGTGCTTATAATTCAGCGTAATCTCTACGAACAACAAATCTGGTACTTACAGGTAGCTTTTGCTGTGCAAGTCTCAACGCCTCCTGAGCTGTCTCCAGGCTCACGCCTGTAGCCTCGAAAAGGATCGTTCCTGGCTTGATAACGGCCACCCAATACTCAGGAGCACCTTTACCTTTACCCATACGAACCTCTGCGGGCTTTTTAGTGATAGGCTTATCAGGGAAAATTCTGATCCAAACCTGTCCTTCTCTTTTCATTGCTCTCGTCATTGCGATACGAGCTGCCTCGATCTGACGGGATGTGATCCATCCTGGCTCCAGGGACTTGATGCCAAAGTTGCCGAAAGAAAGCGTATGCCCTCTTTGTGCAATGCCTTTGACACGGCCCTTTTGCATTTTCCTATATTTAGTTCTTTTTGG
The DNA here is from genome assembly GCF_021390545.1 of Algoriphagus sp. AGSA1. Taxonomy (GTDB): domain Bacteria; phylum Bacteroidota; class Bacteroidia; order Cytophagales; family Cyclobacteriaceae; genus Algoriphagus. The sequence continues at coordinate 120,003 of NZ_JAJUWR010000005.1, forward strand.
CTGTAACATGAGTTCTCACTTATGGGGTGAAAATTAGTTATTTCTTTTTCTTCGTCTTGGACCATCATTTCTCTTAGGGCCTGCATTACGAGCGCCTTTAGGCTCATTAGCGGCTCCCTGATTAGGAGAAAGATCTCTCTTACCGTACACTTCACCTTTGAAGATCCACACTTTGATCCCGATGAGGCCATAAACCGTAAGGGCTTCTGACAATGCGTAATCAATATCTGCTCTCAACGTGTGAAGAGGAATTCTTCCTTCTTTGTACATTTCAGAACGGGCCATTTCGGCTCCGCCCAGACGTCCAGAAAGTTTAACTTTGATTCCTTCCGCTCCCACTCTCATGGATGCCGCTATAGCTTGCTTCATAGCTCTTCTGAAAGAAATTCTTGCCTGAAGCTGCTGAGCGATCGATTCACCTACCAATTTCGCGTCTAACTCAGGACGCTTGATCTCGAAGATATTAATCTGAATATCCTTGCTGGTGATATTCTTTAATTCTTCTTTCAGTTTATCTACTTCGGCTCCACCTTTACCAATTACAACACCTGGACGGGCAGTATGGATCGTAAGCGTGATTCTCTTAAGCGTACGCTCGATGATCACTTTAGAAATACCACCCTTAGGAATTCTGGCAAGGACGTACTTACGGATCTTCTGATCTTCATGTAGTTTTTCAGCGAAGTCTTTCCCACCATACCAGTTGGAATCCCAGCCTTTGACTACACCAAGTCTAAATCCTATTGGGTTGATCTTTTGTCCCATAGTCTGTTCTTAATTTGCCTTTTCGTTTGTTTCTACTACATCAGCGGTAACTTCCTCATCGTTGAATGAATCAACAACCAAGGTTACATGATTTGATCTCTTACGGATTCTGTGGCCTCTGCCTTGAGGAGCCGGTCTCAATCTCTTAAGAGATCTTCCTTCATCCACCATGATGGTTTTGATGAACAGGTCGGCTTCTTCCAGTTTGGCATCAGGATTTTTCGCCTGCCAGTTGGCTACAGCGGAAAGCAGCAACTTCTCAAGTCGAATCGCTCCATGGTTAGGAGTGAACTTCAATATGCTAAGTGCCAATCCTACTCTCTTGCCTCTGACAAGGTCAGCCACAAGGCGCATCTTACGCGGAGATGTAGGGACATTATTTAATTTTGCTAATGCTTCCATGATTATCTCTTTCCTTTATCTTTTTTGGCAATGTGGCCTCTGAAATTTCTGGTAGGAGCAAATTCACCTAGCTTATGACCTACCATGTTGTCTGTTACAAATACCGGAATGAATTTATTTCCATTATGCACAGCGAAGGTATGTCCTACGAAATCCGGAGAAATCATTGATTTTCTTGACCAAGTCTTGATTACCGATTTCTTGCCTGATTCGTTCTGAGCATCCACTTTCTTCACAAGATGGTGCTCGATATAAGGACCTTTTTTTAATGAACGTGCCATAATTATTTAGATCTTTTGCTTACGATGAACTTGTTTGAATACTTCTTAGGAGATCTTGTTTTCTTACCTTTGGACAATAGACCTTTTCTAGATCTAGGATGTCCTCCAGAAGAACGACCTTCACCACCACCCATCGGGTGATCTACTGGGTTCATAGCAACACCTCTTACACGTGGTCTTGATCCGAGCCATCTCTTACGACCGGCTTTACCCAATACTACGTTCATGTGGTCACCGTTGGAAACAGTCCCGATAGTGGCCATACATGTGTTCAGTACAAGTCTCATCTCACCAGATGGAAGTTTTACGGTCACGTATTTCCCGTCACGGGCTACGATCTGCGCATAACCTCCGGCACTTCTTACCATTGCGGCGCCTTTTCCTGGCTTCAATTCCACACAGTGTACAATTGTACCCATAGGGATGTTCACCACTGGCATCGCATTGCCCACTTCTGGAGCAACTTGCTCACCGGAAATCACTGTCTGTCCTACTGACAAACCTTCCGGGGCGATAATGTAGGCCTTAGCACCATCTGCGTAATATAGTAGGGCGAGACGTGCCGTTCTGTTTGGATCATACTCGATAGATTTAACCACCGCAGGTACACCAAACTTGTTTCTTTTGAAGTCCACGATACGTAGTCTTCTCTTATGACCTCCACCGATATTGCGGACAGTCATTTTGCCTTCATTATTTCGTCCACCTGACTTCTTGATAGGAGCAAGAAGAGACTTTTCCGGTTTTGACGCAGTAATCTCGTCAAATGCCGGAGCTACTCTGAATCTTGTCCCTGGAGTTACAGGCTTCAACTTTTTAATTGCCATGATATAGATTCAATTAAATTTCTCCGTAAAAATCAATCACTTCACCATCGGCTACCTGCACGATTGCTTTCTTGAAAGCGTTGGTAAAGCCTGAAACCACTTTAGCTTTGGTGTATCTTGACTTATGCTTTGCCGCATATCTGATGGTTCTGATAGAAACCACCTTCACACCAAACTTTTTTTCTACAGCGTTTTTGATTTCCGGTTTCTTCGCGGTCTTCTCCACGATGAATCCATAAACGCCTCTTTCGTTCATGGCAGAAATCTTCTCTGTAATCAAAGGCTGCTTTAGAATATCCATTGTCTTATTTCGATAAAATGGTTTCCAACTTACTGATAGAACCTTCACAGATCACTAGGTGATCAGCATGAAGTACCTGGTAAGTATTTACATCATTTACAGTCACAACTTTCGCCTTTGGCAGGTTTCTGCTGGAAAGGAACACATTGGTGTTTTCCTCTGGAAGCACCAACAACGTCTTCTTATCCCCTAGAGACAATCCGTCAAGCAATGCCATATAGCTTTTGGTTTTTGGAGAGTCAAATGAAATGCTTTCCAATACTGACAGGCTGTTGTCTTTTACTTTATAAGTAAGTGCGGACTTTCTGGCTAGTTGTTTTACCTTTTTATTCAATTTGAAAGAATAGTCTCTCGGCTTAGGGCCGAATACTCTTCCTCCTCCTCGGAATAGTGGCGACTTGATAGATCCCGCACGCGCACTACCAGTGCCCTTTTGCTTCTTGATCTTACGAGTAGAGCCAGCTATCTCATTTCGCTCTTTTGACTTGTGCGTCCCCTGTCTTTGGTTGGCCAAGTACTGCTTCACATCAAGGTAGATCGCGTGATCGTTTGGTTCGATTGCGAAGATCTCATCAGACAAGCTGATTTTTCTACCTGTGTCTTCTCCTTTTTGATTAATTACTGCTAATTCCATGGCTTACTTCTCTAGAATAACGAAAGAATTTTTAGGACCAGGTACAGATCCAGAAACCAATAACAGGTTTTTGTCAGCATAGATCTTCAACACTCTAAGGTTGACTACCTTTACTCTGTCTCCGCCCGTTCTACCAGCCATTCTCATTCCTTTGAATACTCTGGAAGGCCAAGAACATGCACCAATTGAACCTGGGTGTCTGCCTCTGTTATGCTGACCGTGAGTTTGTCCACCCACACCCCCAAAACCGTGACGTTTTACCACACCCTGGAATCCTTTACCTTTTGAAGTTCCGATCGCATCTACGAAGTCACCCTCGATAAATACTTCACCAGCCTTCACAGTAGCTCCTAGATTTACCTGGCCTTCAAACTCGACCCGGAAATCCCTGAACTCAACAACTTTGTGCTTCGGTGTGGTACCGGCCTTTTTAAAATGACCGATCAATGGTTTTGGCGTATTTTTCTCCTTACGCTCACCATAAGCCAACTGCACTGCGTTGTACCCGTCTGTCTCAACGTTTTTTACTTGCGTCACTACACAAGGACCAGCTTCTATTAGCGTGCATGCGACGTTACGTCCATCGGCACTGAAAATGCTAGTCATTCCTACTTTTCTACCTATTATACCAGACATCTTTTATAAGATAATATAATAACCCACAAGCATTTACCTGCCGGGGCTCCTTTTAAAGGACTGCAAAGTTACTGAAATAAAATTCTGCAACAAATCCCAAATCCTAAATTTTCAATGTATTACGAAATATTTCACTTGTGACTCAGGCGTTTAGATCGAGCTGAATACGCTATTGCGGTGACGGCGCAAAAAAAACCTGCTCCGAAAAGCAGGTTTTTTGTATACTAATCCAGTCCGATCAAACTTTGATCTCCACATCAACTCCACTAGGAAGTTCGATTTTCATCAAAGCATCCACAGTCTTTGAAGAGTTAGAGTAGATATCCACCAATCTCTTGTACGTACAAAGTTGATACTGATCTCTGGCTTTCTTGCTTACGTGTGGAGATTTCAACACAGTGAATTTCTCCTTCTTGGTAGGCAATGGAATTGGCCCTACTACTACTGCGCCAGTGGCTTTCACTGCCTTCACGATCTTCTCTGATGACTTATCCACCAGGCTGTGATCGTATGATTTTAGTTTTATTCTGATTTTCTGATTCATCGCAAATATTATTTAGTCCTTCTGACCTTTTACTGTAGCAATTACACCTTCGGCAATGTTGTTAGGCACTGACTCATAGTGAGAGAATGTCAATGAAGCTGTCGCTCTACCAGAGGTGATCGTTCTAAGGTCAGTGATGTAACCAAACAACTCAGACAATGGTACAGATGCCTTGATTACAGATGAAGTGCCTTTGGTATCCATTCCTTTCATCAAGCCTCTTCTTCTGTTCAAGTCACCGGTGATAGGACCAGTATATTCATCAGGAGTCACTACATCTACTGCCATGATCGGCTCCAATAGCTGAGGCTTACATTTCTTAGCGGCTTCTTTGAAACCGAGTCTAGCCGCCAGTTCGAAAGAAAGGGCATCTGAATCGACGTCGTGGAATGATCCGTGGAACAATCTCACTTTCATGGACTCAATAGGATATCCTGCCAAAGGACCATTTTTCATGGACTCGGCAAAACCTTTCTGGATAGAAGGAATGAATTCTTTAGGGATCACACCACCCACGATGGCGTTTACGAAGTCAAGCCCCGGCTTGATCTCACCTGTTTCAGGATCTGGATCTCTTGGGCTCAATTCGAATGAAATATCCGCGAATTTACCTTTACCACCTGTCTGCTTCTTGTAAACCTCTTTGTGTTCTACAGAACCAAATAACGCTTCTTTGTAAGCAACCTGAGGAGCACCTTGGTTGATCTCAACCTTGAACTCTCTCTTCAGACGGTCAATGATAATATCCAGGTGAAGCTCACCCATACCTCTCAAGATTGTCTGACCAGTTTCGTGATCCGTGTTTACCTGAAGGGTAGGATCTTCCTCCACCAGTTTGGCGATAGCCATACCCAGTTTGTCCACATCCGCCTGAGTCTTAGGCTCGATGGCGTATCCGATCACCGGCTCTGGGAACACCATGGATTCAAGGATAACTTTACGCTTTTCGTCGCAAAGGGTATCTCCTGTCTTGATATCTTTAAACCCAACCACAGCTCCAATATCACCCGCTCTTAGGGCATCGATTTGGTTTTGCTTGTTGGCGTGCATCTGGAACACACGTGAAATACGCTCTTTGTTGCCAGAACGGCTATTATATACATAAGAACCAGACTCCAAAATACCGGAATAGGCTCTTACAAAACAAAGACGTCCTACGAAAGGATCTGTCGCGATTTTGAACGCAAGACCTGCGAAAGGCTCGGTTTCATCCGGAGAGATTCTTACATCCACATCCTCATCATCTTTGGAATGCGCGATGATATCGTCCTTGTCCATAGGAGAAGGGAGCAATTCCATTACCAGATCAAGCATAGTCTGAACGCCTTTGTTCTTGAATGAAGAACCACATACCATAGGTACGATCTTCATGTCAATAACCGCTTTTCTCAAAGCTGTAAGGATTTCCTGCTCGGTGATGGAATCAGAATCCTCAAAGAACTTCTCCATCAATGACTCATCATAATCCGCAACCGCCTCCAATAAATACTCTCTGTATTCAGCTACTTCATCAAGCATATCCTCAGGAATCGGAACTTCTTCGAAAGTCATTCCGAAATCATCCTCATTCCATACGATTGCCCGGTTGTTGATCAAATCAACCACACCGCGGAATCTATCTTCTGCACCGATAGGAAGCTGCAAAGGAACTGCGTGGCTGCCCAGCATTTCTTTCACCTGCTTACAAACCTCAAGGAAGTTTGCACCGGCACGGTCCATTTTATTCACGAAGCCTATACGGGCCACTTTATAGTTGTCCGCAAGTCTCCAGTTGGTCTCAGACTGTGGCTCTACGCCATCTACAGCACTGAAAAGGAATACCAATCCATCGAGAACACGAAGTGATCTGTTTACTTCAACAGTAAAATCAACGTGACCGGGAGTATCGATGATGTTGATCTGGTATTTCTTGTCTCTGTAATTCCAAAAAACGGTAGTCGCAGCGGAAGTAATAGTAATACCTCTCTCCTGCTCCTGGGCCATCCAGTCCATGGTGGCCGCACCGTCATGAACCTCACCTATCTTGTGAGATACGCCTGAGTAAAAAAGTATCCGCTCTGTCGTAGTAGTCTTACCCGCATCGATGTGCGCGGCAATACCAATATTTCTGGTAAGTGTTAAATCTCTTTTAGCCATATTGATTAAAATCTAAAGTGGGAGAATGCCTTGTTGGCCTCAGCCATTCTGTGCGTATCATCTTTCTTCTTCACTCCGGCACCTTCGCCTTTGGAAGCAGCGATAATTTCGCCGGCTAGTCTGTCCATCATTGTTTTCTCACCTCTTCTTCTGGCATAGCTGATCATCCATTTCATCCCAAGGGCAATCTTTCTGTCAGGTCGGACTTCCATTGGAACCTGGAATGTAGCACCACCAACTCTACGACTCTTCACCTCTACGGATGGAGAAATATTGTTTAGCGCTTTTTTCCAAACTTCAAGACCATTCTCACCTACTTTCTCTTCAACTTTTTCTACTGCATCGTAGAAAATTCTGTAAGCAATACTCTTCTTCCCATCTACCATCAGGTTGTTCACGAATCTAGTCACTAGCGTATCGTTGAACTTTGGATCAGGAAGAATATATCTCTTCTTTGGTTTCGCTTTTCTCATTTTTTCTAACTGTTATAAAGTATTATTTCTTCGCCGGAGCGCCTTTTCCAGCCTTCGGTCTTTTAGCACCATACTTAGAGCGACCTTGCTTACGGTCTTTTACTCCCGCGGTATCCAGTGCACCTCGGATGATGTGGTACCTCACACCAGGCAGATCCTTCACACGACCACCTCTGATCAGGACGATCGAGTGCTCTTGTAGATTGTGACCTTCTCCAGGAATGTAAGCATTCACTTCTTTTCCGTTTGTCAATCTCACCCTGGCCACTTTTCTCATTGCAGAGTTTGGCTTCTTAGGGGTTGTAGTATATACTCTGGTACAAACTCCTCTTCGCTGTGGACATGCGTCCAAAGCTCTTGATTTTGATTTGGTCTCCAGTGTAGTTCTACCTTTTCGTACTAACTGTTGAATAGTAGGCATTAACTGATAAAATTTAGTTTTCCCGTAAACTGTTAAATTTTGGACTGCAAAGGTAAACAAAGTAATAAGAGTAACAAAGCTAAGCAGTTATATTTTTGTTATGCCTCAGCTTAGGTTTCCCTGTATGCGGGCTTCCTCGGAATATATTATCGCAGGTAGCCCTAAAGTATGCTGGGCAGGTTGCTAAAAAAAACTAAATAATTAGATTTACTTCAATCGGATATTTGAGTCTGGGAGGTACTACCAATTGGCCGTTCTGATTCATCCTCTTTCCAGATTTCCCCAAGAGTTTATCCTTGGCATATTCCTTATATTAAAGGATAAAGACTTCGTCTCCAAAAAAATGCTTAAACCTAGAAAGGGAACTAACTGGAGGCTCGTCGGTACTGACCTGTGCCAGTATTGAATGTGACAATAGAAAAAGAATAATAACTAAAAATTTAACAGAAAAAGCGCTCGTTTTCGAAAAGTTTAGTAATTCACATATCTATTCTATACATCTATTCTATACATCAATTTTAAAAAGGAAGGCTAATTAGGAGTAAATAACATGAATTTCTTATCTCCGCCATAGTATAATTTCAGTCCAATTTCAGTTATCCTATAAAACTGGACAGCCCCCATCCGATCAAAATACCATGGATCAAAAGTTTCACCTGCCAAAGTAGCAACTTTAAAATTCTCGATTAAAATACTTCCAACAATGGAATCACCCAATGCATAAGATCCAAATATAATATTAGGGCAGGTATGCGCATTTATTTCTCCCCTTTCTAAGAATGAAATAGTATAAGAACAATCGTCAAACTGGATCTGGGAAGTTCCAAATGCTTACTTCCATCACTTCCATAGCCTACCAATTCCCATTCCATTCCCACCAGCGGGAGATTTGTGAATAATTGGTTCTTATCCATCCATATCCTCTATCGAGACCATACCTTCCTGAATCTCCTGGCAGGATGAAACCATCACCCCTGTGATCAATACCAATAATGTGAACAGTGCCTTCATAAGATCTAAGAATTAAAATACTATACAGAGGACGATAAAAGTGGACTAAATGCTTCAACAAACGATAAAAAAAACCAAACACAGCTGCCTGAATTACAACTAAATACACAAACATCCGGAGAGAAAAGAGACCATCTGGAAGAATAGAGGCCTGTGCGGACACAGACCTTGGCGGAGAAATTTCCCCTCCAGAACACCTTCAGGTGATTAGTTTTTTCCCTCACTGGATTCAAATTACCGATCCTCCGTGAGTGAGACACTCACAGAGGCTATAGTACTTCATCAAACAAGAGATTCTCTTGTGAAAAAACGTTATGAGAGAAAAGCAAAAGCAGAATAACAAAAGGTAAACTGTAAAGTGTTCTTTTCATATTGGTGTTCTTGGTATTAGAAATTATTCAATTCTTGAAAAATATAAAGTCGGACCATCGACATGCGCCATATTTAAAGTCATATGGCTTTCTTTAATCCTACAAGGCCAATTCAAAGTACCTATTTTCAATACGTAGTAGTCCTTTCCATCAAAGGCATGACGAATAAGCTCAAAAACATATTCACCTGTGACATGCCGCCCCCCTCCTTCAACATCATTGTCTATTTTCACCACTCCGTTAGGGTTGAAGTGATACACTATATTGTCACAGGAGTAGTCCTTGACTTCAATGTCTCCATTATAAAGTCTGAATGTATTCTGCCGAATCAATTTCCATTTTCCAGTGACATCATCTTCCGGACCGGCTACTGTCTCCACCTGACAACCCAGCACTTCATCCGGACTTTCACTTTCTGTGCATCCTGCAAGTGGTAGTATAGACAAAACCGAGCAGAGGAAAGGTAATAAGGTTGTAGTGCATAGTTGCTTCATAAAGGAAGGGGTTAGTTAAACTCAAACACTATCTCAAAATCTTCATCAATTGTAAATGTCGTTTCTTCCTGAATAAACTGAAAGGACCCTTTCACAGTGGTTTTATATTTTCCTGTAGTCAACAGTTCATTATCTTTATTAATAATGCAAAAAGGAGGACAGCAGAAATCTTCTGACGGAATCCAAGGAATCTCAAACAACTGTTCTTCATCTGGTTGGATAATAAACTGAGTCCCAAAGAATGTACAAAAAACATTTTCGTAGGGTTGCCCCATATATATATCCCCTTCAGAAGTGTCTAGTTTGATCACGGAGAAAAAGTTTTCATCAACAAAACCAGACTGGTATTCTATATTCTTTTTGGATAAGTTTTTGATTACAAACCTAAAATGAAAGTTTTCTCCGCTTTGGAAGTCTGTTTTCCTATTTCCTGCATCATCTCGTAGTTCAAAGGTCATTTTGATTTTCTGGTTAGGCTCTTCCTCTGTACAACCCAATAGGTGAGAAAGCAATATGATCAGTGATGTTTTAAGTAAAAGCTTCATGTTTTTTTAGTTAATGATCCCTAAATACTATCATTCAGCAGCTAACTACTAAAATCGCAAAAACCTAACCCATCACTCTCCTGACAGGATGAAACCATCACCCTGTGATCAATACCAATAATGTGAATATAGCCTTCATAAGATCTAAGAATCAGATATTATAGAGAGGACGATAAAAGTGGACTAAACGCTTCAATAAATCACAAAAAAGGACAAAAGAACCAAACACAGGGATCTGAAAAACAACTGAATAGGAGAACATCCTGGAAAGGGAAACTAAAAAAGAAAGGATAAGTAAAATTTTGTGTTTCATATTTCATCCATTAAAATTATTTACTTAAACTAAGGTGCAAATAGCTAAAAATCAAATGAATAGTTCCAATAATTTAATTTTAATTTTACTCCTAGCAGGATTTGCTTGTGACATAAATGAAGCTGAGAAACCAATAGTGGATGAGGTGATTGACGAAAACAACCCTAAGGATTTGCTTCAGTCAGGACTTTTCACGCCCCCGGAACAATTAAAATCATTGGATTTTTTCCAGTTTGAATTTGAAAGGCACATTTCACGAACTGATCTTTATTATGATGACGAAGGAAACAATGTTCTTTCAATTGGTATTAATATGACCGACCCTACTGAAGGCCAAAATTCAGCCAAATTTGACACCACAGGAGCGACTGTTTACATCTATGAATTGGGGCGGCTTGTAGAGGAGCGTTATTATGCGTTCGGGAACGGTGATTTTTCGGTTTATGGACTCAAAACTTATTCCTTTGATGATTTGGGCAGACGGTATCAAGAGTTTGATCAAAATGAACAACTTCTCGCAACCTATTTCTATAATGATTCCGGACAATTGGAATCCAAAAAATATGGTAAAAATCAGGAAATGGAATGGGATCAATTCATCTATGATGATCAAGGTAAACTGTCAAGACAGTTGTATTGGGGATCAGGAGATGCTCCGTTAATAGAATATCATCTCAGGTATAATACTTATGACAAGCTAGAGGCAAAAGAGACCTGGGAACTGGGAGCAGATTCTAGAAAAGACGCTCTCAAGTTTTTTTACAATGAACAAAATCAATTGGTGGAAGAAATCGAATATGATCCTAATTTCGATTTTACTCAATTGATGAAAATGAAATACACCTATTTCCCTAACAATGAATCCAATTAATACATCAGATAAGCCGAATAGAATCTTACCTGAAAAACTACTGGAAAAATAAAGACCTGTACGGACACAGATCTTGCCCGAGGGACCCGCCCTCTAAGACATCTTCAGGTGAATAGTTCTTCACCCCAACAGGATTTAAATTATCGATTTTCCGTGAGGAGACACTCACGGAGGCGATAGAAAACTCAGTAAAATAAATTGACCTCATATAAAAAATTGTGAGTCAGCTCAGAAAACCGAACCGATAGAAATAATCTGAATCTTAGTTTCTATATTTGGAAACATTATTTATCTTGGGGACGTTAAACAGGACAATATTGGATGAAATATTTTGAGACTATATTTTTAGACGAGGCCGATAAATTCATTGCTGGACTTGACTCAAAGACCGTCAAAAAATCTTTTACAATATTGACCTTGCTGAACAGACAAATGCCCCAAAACTTTTAAAGAAACTTCAAAATGATATTTGGGAGTTCCGAACAAAATACGCTGGACTTCAAATCAGACTTCTTGCATTTTGGGACAAAACAGATAACAAAGAAACTTTGGTAGTTGCGACCCATGGTTTCATAAAAAAGGTTGACAAAGTTCCAAAAAACGAAATTGACCGTGCAGTGAGACTAAAAGACAACTACTTCAATAAGAAACTGAAAAAATAATATTATGGCAACCAAAGAAATCAAAACTTATTCGCTTGCCGAAATGAAGGATAAGTATATCGGCAAAGTTGGAACAGCAGACCGAGACGAATACGAATATGAACTCCGTATGGACGTTTTGGGCAAAATGATAAAATCCGCAAGACAAGAACGACGCTTGACACAAGAAGAACTTGGAAAACTTGTTGGCGTGCAGAAAGCTCAAATTTCCAAACTTGAAAGCAGTGCCAATAGTGCAACAATTGACACTATTTTGAAAGTATTTAAAGCATTAAAAGCAGAAATAAACTTTAACGTAAAACTTGAAGATAACTTTGTTAAACTCGCCTGACAAAAAATACTAATGAACGAGAAACCCTACTAGGAAAATAAAGGTCTGTGCGGACACAGACCTTGGCGGGGGAATCTGCCCTCCTGAATATCTTCATCGAAATAATATTTTAGCCCAACCGGATTGAAAATATCCTTTTTCCGTGAGTGAGACAGTCACGGAGGCAATAAAAGTAAAACAGCCTATTCTAGCTTGGAGAAGCAGGACAACCGAAATTAGGCTGTGCTCTCTGTGAAAAACTCCGCATCCACTGTGGTAAAAAAGACCTAGGATCTTAGCTTGACCCAGGTCTAATAATTTTTATCAGAAGACAATTCTAAGCCTCTCCCGGTGTACCAAAGCTAATCGGAAACTGCGGTGCTCCTCCCGATTGGTTAATCTTACCAAAAGCAGCCTCATATTTTTCGATATTGTCTTTCAATGCGGCAAGCAATCGCTTGGCATGATCCGGAGTGACAATAATCCTCGACTTCACTTTTGCCTTGGGTACACCCGGCATCAGGCGGATAAAGTCAATCACAAATTCCGAATTGGAATGTGCGATCATCGCCAGATTGGAATATACGCCTTCAGCTACTTCCTCTGAAAGCTCTACATTGATCTGCTGATCTACTTTTTTGTTGTCGTCTTGCATGGTTGATATTAGTTTATTTGATTATAGGCGATGATGCCAGTAGCCTTATGTTCCTTGGCTAATCGGCTGGAAGGCCGAAGACCGAAGTGGTCTCAATTCCATTGTTGACCAAATCCTATAATGCTTTAGTCTCTTTACTGGTGCCAAAGAGGATAAGCCTACTAAATTATCCATAATGATTTCACCAGGATATATTGATAGTGAAACTCTCTGCTCTATCTTCTGATGGCCACATGCTCTGCGTTCTCTGCGTAAACCTCTGTGTCCACTGTGGTTATCCTAGATATTCATAAAAAAGGCCTGTCGTGAAACAGGCCTTTTGAATTAATTTATTAAACTTTTACAGGATTGCTTCACTAGATCTTTTACTAGATGTGCGCTCCATGTTTTCCGAAAGCTTATCATATTCTTCCTGAGAACCCACAATAATCGGCTGCAATCTTCGCTGACCGGTGCCGGCAGGAATCAAGTGGCCGACGATCACGTTCTCTTTCAGACCTTTCAGTTCATCACGCTTACCTCTGATAGCTGCCTCAGAAAGCACCTTAGTGGTTTCCTGGAAGGACGCGGCAGAGATAAATGACTCAGTACCCAAAGATGCCGCAGTGATACCCTGTAGCGTAGGCTTAGAGACCGCAGTCTCAGCGTCACGTACCTGTACCAGCTTAAGATCCTTACGTTTCAAGCTGGAATTCTCATCTCTCAATCTTCTCGCAGAGATAATCATACCAGGCTTCAAGGTAGAAGAATCACCTGCATCCATGACCACTTTGCGGTCAAGAATATTGTCATTCTCTTCTCTGAAAGCCCACTTATCCACTACCTGGTTTTGTAGGAATCCAGTATCACCAGCGTCAAGGATTTCAACTTTCTGCATCATCTGGCTTACAATCACCTCTATGTGCTTATCATTGATTTTCACACCCTGAAGTCGGTAAACTTCCTGAATCTCATTCACCAAGTACTCTTGAACAGCTGTAGGGCCTTTGATCGCAAGAATATCATTTGGAGTGATCGCTCCATCAGAAAGTGGTTCACCAGCTCTGATAAAGTCATTCTCCTGCACAAGGATATGCTTAGACAGAGATACCATGTATTTCTTGATCACACCATCTTTGGATTCGATGATGATCTCCCTGTTACCGCGCTTGATACCACCGTAAGTCACTACACCATCGATTTCAGAAACTACAGCCGGATTGGATGGGTTTCTAGCTTCGAAAAGCTCGGTAACTCTTGGAAGACCACCGGTAATATCCCTGGTCTTACCTACAGATCTTGGGATTTTCACAAGAACCTGACCGGATCTTACTTTATCCCCAGCGTCAATAGCCAAGTGAGCGCCTACCGGGATATTGTAAGCTTTGGATTCCTCCCCATAGTTTACAATGATTGCCGGGTTCTTGGTTCTATCTTTTGAATCGATGATTACTTTTTCGCGGTAACCCGTCTGATCATCGGATACTTCTTTATAGGTAACACCTTCAGAAATTGCTTCAAATTCAATAGTCCCGTCAAACTCAGAAAGGATAACGGCATTATATGGATCCCACTTACAAAGCGTCTGTCCTTTGGTGATTTTCTCACCATCTTTCACATCTACGATAGCACCGTAAGGAGCATGGTTAGAAACAAGTGTCTTACCAGTCTTAGGATCATTAATCTTGATTTCACCGGATCTACCCATGACCACCGTTACCGGCTCGCCCTCTTTGTTGGTAGTCTCGATCAATCTCAGTTCCTCATCGAATTCCACCACACCGTCGAACTTAGCGATCACACTGGCTTCTACGGCCATGTTGGATGCTGTACCACCCACGTGGAAAGTTCTCAATGTAAGCTGTGTACCTGGTTCACCGATAGACTGTGCCGCGATAACCCCCACGGATTCACCTGTCTGAACCATATGCCCAGAGGATGTTAGATTTCTTCCGTAACATTTGCTACAAACTCCTCTACGGGTTTCGCAAGTCAACACTGATCTTATCTCCACCTCATCGATTCCAGACTCATCTATTAGCTGGGCTACTTCATCGGAGATCATTACTCCTGACTCGATGATCAGCTCATCGGTCACAGGATGATAGATATCATGGACAGAGACTCTACCCACTACTCGTTCAGAAAGTGGTTCCACGATATCGTCGTTATCTTTCAGCGGCTGTACAAGCAAGCCTCTCAAGCTACCACAGTCCTCTTCAGTGACAATCATATCCTGAGCCACATCTACCAGACGTCTGGTCAGGTAACCGGCATCGGCAGTTTTCAATGCGGTATCGGCGAGACCTTTACGCGCACCGTGTGTGGAGATAAAGTACTCCAATACATCCAGACCTTCCTTGAAGTTGGAAAGGATAGGGTTTTCGATGATCTCACCCACAGAACCTTGGAGGTTCTTCTGTGGCTTGGCCATCAAACCTCTCATACCACCCAATTGACGGATCTGCTCTCTGGAACCTCGGGCTCCTGAGTGCATCATCATATAGATGGCATTGAACCCTTGCTTATCTTCTTCCATCTGCTTCATCAGGTTATTGGTCAGATGAGAGTTGGTACGGGTCCAGATATCAATTACTTGGTTATATCGTTCGTTGTCGGTGATCAGCCCCATTAGGTAGTTGTTCCAAACTTGGTCAACCTCTTCTTGGGCTTTAGAGATCATCGGCTCTTTTTCCTCAGGAATAATGACATCATTCAACCCCATAGATAGTCCACCTTTGTAAGCAGACTGGAATCCTAGGTGCTTGATATCATCCAAGAACTGAGCTGTACGTGCCATTCCACATACTTTCACCACTTTAGCGATAATCTGCTGAAGTTTCTTTTTGGTCAATAGCTCATTTACATAACCTACTTCTTTTGGTACGAATTGGTTGAAAATCAAACGACCGGCTACAGTCTCAATGATCTCATCCTTGTATCCTCCATCTTCGGTTCTTACCTGCACTTTACATTTGATATTCGCATGCTTGGAGATCTTCTCCTCATTCAAGGCGATAATCACTTCCTCCGTGCTATAGAATGTCATTCCCTCACCGGCAACCATCTCTTCTGGAGTAGATTTCTTGCCCTTGGTCACATAGTATAGACCCAATACCATATCCTGGGAAGGTACTGTTATAGGGGCACCGTTGGCCGGGTTAAGGATGTTATGCGAGGAAAGCATCAAGGTAGAAGCTTCCAGGATTGCCTCATGCCCTAGAGGCACATGAACTGCCATCTGGTCACCGTCAAAATCGGCGTTGAATGCAGTACATACCAATGGGTGGAGCTGGATGGCTTTCCCTTCAATCAATTTAGGCTGGAATGCCTGAATACCCAGTCTGTGAAGCGTAGGAGCACGGTTGAGGAGCACAGGGTGCCCTTTCAATACGTTTTCCAAAATATCCCAAACCACAGGATCTTTACGATCCACGATTTTCTTAGCAGACTTCACGGTCTTCACAATACCTCTTTCAATCAGTTTCCTGATGACAAAGGGCTTGAACAGCTCAGCCGCCATATTTTTGGGAAGCCCACACTCGTGAAGCTTCAATTCAGGCCCTACCACGATCACAGAACGACCGGAGTAATCCACCCGCTTACCGAGCAAGTTTTGACGGAACCGTCCTTGCTTACCTTTCAACATATCGGAAAGGGATTTCAAGGCACGGTTTCCATCGGATCTTACCGCATTTACTTTTCTGGAGTTATCGAATAGAGAATCCACAGCTTCCTGGAGCATTCTTTTTTCGTTTCTCAAAATCACCTCAGGAGCCTTGATATCGATCAATCGCTTCAGACGGTTATTTCTGATAATAACTCTTCTATATAGGTCATTCAGGTCTGAAGTCGCAAAACGGCCACCATCCAAAGGAACCAACGGACGCAATTCCGGCGGAATCACAGGAACCATACGGACTACCATCCACTCAGGGCGGTTTTCAATTCTGGTTCTCGCATCACGGAACGCTTCCACCACTTTCAACCTTTTCAGCGCCTCCGCTTTTCTCTGCTGAGAAGTATCAGTAGCAGCCTGGTGACGCAGTGAGTAAGAAAGGTCATCCAGATCAATTCTCGCCAATAGCATCTCCAACGCTTCAGCACCCATCTTGGCGATGAATTTATTAGGATCCTCATCGTCAAGCATATGGTTTTCCTTAGGAAGCTTGTCCATGATATCCAGGTACTCATCTTCCGTAAGGAAGTCTAGGTATTGAACTCCTTCTTCCGCTTTGATTCCCGGCTGAACTACCGCATAACGCTCGTAATAGACAATCTGATCAAGTTTCTTAGTCGGAAGACCAAGAAGATAACCGATTTTGTTAGGAAGAGATTTGAAATACCAAATGTGAGCTACCGGTACTACCAGTTCGATGTGCCCCATTCGCTCTCTTCTTACTTTCTTCTCAGTAACCTCTACACCGCAGCGGTCACAGATAATACCTTTATACCTGATGCGCTTGTACTTGCCACAATGACACTCCCAGTCTTTGACCGGACCAAAAATCCGCTCACAGAACAAGCCGCCCATTTCAGGCTTGTAGGTTCTGTAGTTGATGGTCTCTGGCTGGGTCACCTCGCCGTTTGAGCTGTCCAGAATAGATTCTGGGGAAGCCAAACTGATGGTGACTCTGGAAAAATCATTGTTAAGTTTTTTATTTTTTCTGAACGCCATAGTTTTTTGAAAGATATGTAAGGGGCTCTTGCGAGCCCATTCGCTTTATTAATCCAAGGTAATTTCAAGAGCCAAACCTCTCAATTCATGAACCAGTACATTGAAGGATTCAGGAATATTAGGTTTAGGAAGGTTTTCACCCTTCACAATCGCCTCGTAAGCTTTTGCTCTACCGATTACGTCATCAGACTTCACTGTCAGGATCTCCTGAAGTACGTGTGATGCACCGAATGCTTCCAGTGCCCAAACTTCCATCTCTCCGAAACGCTGGCCACCAAACTGAGCTTTACCACCCAATGGCTGCTGCGTGATCAATGAGTATGGGCCGATGGAACGGGCGTGCATCTTATCATCTACCAAGTGGCCTAATTTCAGCATGTATGCAATACCTACTGTGATTGGCTGATCGAATTTCACTCCTGAAAGACCATCGTATAAGTAGGTACGTCCATAAGCCGGTAAGCCTGCCAACTCCAATTCATGGGATACTTCTTCCATAGAAGCACCGTCAAATATCGGCGTAGCGTATTTCTTGTCCAGCTTCTGTCCAGCCCAAGCCAGTACCGTTTCGAAGATCTGTCCGATGTTCATTCGGGAAGGTACACCCAGCGGGTTCAATACGATATCCATAGGGGTTCCATCCTCTAGGAATGGCATGTCCTCATCCCTTACGATTCTGGCTACGATCCCTTTGTTACCGTGACGACCCGCCATTTTATCACCCACTTTCAGCTTGCGCTTCTTGGCGATGTAAACTTTAGCAAGCTGAACGATACCCGCAGGAAGTTCATCCCCTACTTCAAGCGTAAATCTTTCTCTCTTGAAGGTACCGGAGATCTCATTTCTTGAGTTCGTGTAGTTTTTCACCAAATGGACGATCAGCTCATTGGTATGAGGATCATTAGTCCAGTCGTCAAGAACGATATCAGAGATCAAGTTAGCTTCCTCAGGCACATTGTAGTTACTCTCATCTCTGTAAGGATTCTTAGCAGGGAAAAGGTTGTTTTCAATGTTTTTGGCATTGAACTTCTGTCCTTTGGTGATGATCTCATCACCGAATTTATGCCTCACACCCTGGGACGTTTTGCCATCCAGAATAGTGACCATTTTGTTGATCATTCGGGCTCTGATACCCAGGAGATCCTTAGAATATCTGGACTTAAGCTTTTCAACTTCGGCTTTCGCCTTAGCTCTTACGTCTTTGTCCTTCTTGGGTCTTGCGAATAGCTTCGTCTCGATCACAACACCATTCAGAGAAGGTGAAGCTTTCAGCGAAGCATCTTTCACGTCGCCGGCCTTATCACCGAAGATCGCTCTAAGCAACTTCTCTTCCGGAGTAGGGTCAGTTTCACCTTTTGGAGTGATTTTACCGATGATAATATCACCTTCTTTTACCTCAGCTCCAATGGCAATGATCCCATGCTCATCCAGGTTTTTAACAGCCTCCTCGGATACGTTAGGGATTTCAGAAGTCAATTCTTCCTCGCCTCTTTTCGTATCCCGGACTTCCAACTGGAATTCTTCCACGTGGATGGAAGTGAAGATATCTTCCCTTACCACACGCTCAGAGATCACGATCGCATCCTCAAAGTTATATCCTTGCCATGGCATGTACGCCACTTTAAGGTTTTTACCAAGAGCCAGTTCACCGTTGTTAGTGGAGTAACCTTCAACCAACACCTGACCTTTTTTCACCTTCTGCCCTTTCAGCACCAAAGGAGTCAAGTTGATCGTAGTATCCTGGTTAGTTCTTCGGAACTTGATCAGGTCGTAGGTTTTGTACTCGTCAGTGAAATTCACCAAAAGTTCATCCTCCGTCAAATCGTATTTGATGGTGATTCTCTTGGCATCCACATAATCCACAACCCCACTTGCTTCAGCAATGATCAGCGACCTGGAATCTACAGCAGCTTTTGCTTCCAGGCCAGTTCCCACAATAGGAGCTTCAGCTTTCAACAAAGGAACTGCCTGACGTTGCATGTTGGATCCCATCAAGGCACGGTTGGCATCATCATGCTCCAAGAATGGAATCAATGATGCCGCCACAGATACGATCTGATTAGGGGCAACGTCCATGTAGCTGATTTCGGATGGTTCCAATACCGGGAAGTCACCCTCGAATCTTGCTTTTACTTTTTCATTGATAAACTTGCCATTTTCGTCCAGAGGAGCATTAGCTTGGGCAATGTTATGGTCATCTTCTTCCTCAGCCGTGAGGAACAAAACATCCTCAGCTTTCATACTAGCTTTGCCATCCTTCACCTTGCGGTAAGGAGTTTCCAGGAAGCCCATTGAGTTCACTTTTGCATGAACACAAAGAGAAGAGATCAAACCAATGTTTGGACCTTCAGGAGTTTCGATGGTACATAGACGACCATAGTGCGTATAGTGAACGTCACGAACCTCAAAACCGGCTCTTTCTCTGGAAAGACCACCTGGCCCCAAAGCCGAAAGTCTTCTCTTGTGAGTCAACTCCGCCAATGGATTGGTTTGATCCATAAACTGGGAAAGCTGGTTGGTTCCGAAGAAGGAATTGATCACAGAAGAAAGTGTCCGCGCGTTGATCAGATCGACTGGTTTAAAGTCTTCGTTGTCACGAACGTTCATTCTTTCACGGATCGTCCTGGCCATTCTGGCCAAGCCTACACCGAACTGGCTGTAAAGCTGCTCACCTACAGTCCTTACTCTTCTATTACTCAAGTGATCAATATCATCGACCACAGCCTTGGAGTTGATCAGTCCGATCAGGTATTTTACGATGTTGATGATATCTTCCTTGGTAAGGACGATTTTCTCAGAATCGATGTCAAGTCCCAGTTTTTTGTTGATTCTATATCGACCAACTTCACCTAAGTCATAACGTTTGTCAGAGAAGAACAAACTATGAATTACTTCACGAGCCGTGGACTCATCAGGAGCTTCCGTATTTCTCAACTGACGGTAGATAACCTCCACAGCCTCTTTCTCAGAGTTGGAGCTATCTTTCTGTAGGGTATTATAGATGATAGAGTAATCAGCCACGTTCACATCTTCTCTATGGAGAATAATGCTCTTCGAGCCTGAGTCCAAGATCATTTCGATGTCTTCGTCTGTAAGCACGGTATCCCGCTCAAGCAATACCTCATTTCGGTCGATGGAGACAACTTCACCGGTATCTTCATCCACGAAATCTTCTACCCATGTCCTAAGAACCCTAGCCGCTAGTTTTCTGCCGGCCACTTTTTTCATCGCTGATTTAGTGGCACTTACTTCTTCAGAAAGTCCAAACAGGTCAAGAATATCCTTGTCGGAGCCATAACCTATGGATCTCAACAAGGTGGTGACAGGGAATTTCTTCTTACGATCGATGTATGCGTACATGACATTGTTGATATCAGTGGCAAATTCGATCCAGGATCCTTTGAAAGGGATGATTCTGGCAGAGTATAGTTTCGTGCCATTGGTGTGCTTGCTTTGTGCGAAGAACACGCCTGGCGAACGGTGAAGCTGGGAAACAATAACTCTTTCTGCACCATTAATCACAAATGACCCCTTCTCGGTCATATACGGAAGATTACCTAAGAATACTTCTTGCTCAATCGTTTCGAAATCCTCATTGTCCTCATCATGGCAAAGTAATCTCAACTTTGCTTTCAACGGTACAGAGTAGGTCAAGCCACGGTCAATGCATTCGCCCACGGAATATTTGGGTGGATCTACTGCATAATCGATGAATTCAAGAGTGAAATTTTCTCTGGAATCACTGATTGGGAAGTTTTCCGCGAATACTTTGAATAACCCGTCTGCCCGGCGCTTTTCCGCAGGAGTATCCAGTTGGAAGAAATCTTTGAAAGACTGCAACTGAATATCTAGAAAATCCGGATAGCTTTTGACCACCTTAATGGAGGAGAAACTTTTCCTTTCGGTTTGATTCTTGATAGCCAAGGTAGTGTATGTTTATGGTGAAATATTAATAGCGATAAAATCCAATTTCCGCTTAGAATAATGCATTTTTAAACCTGTGCATAAACAGGAAAAGACCTGACTATAATAGTCAGGTCTTAGGTCTGAACCCCAACCTAATAGTTGCGGTTCAACAAATTATTTGATCTCTACTTCAGCACCAGCTTCTTCCAAAGACTTCTTCAAGCCTTCAGCTTCGTCTTTGGCTACGCCTTCTTTCAATGCTTTAGGAGCTCCGTCAACTAGTTCCTTAGCCTCTTTAAGACCAAGACCAGTCAATTCTTTAACAAGCTTGACAACTGCCAGTTTTGATCCACCTGCAGATTTCAAGATCACGTCAAAAGTTGACTTTTCTTCTTCGACTGCAGCTTCACCAGCACCAGCACCACCAGCTACAACTACTGCACCTGCAGCAGCTGGCTCGATGCCATACTGATCCTTAAGGATATCTGTCAATTCTTTAACCTCTTTTACAGTCAAGTTTACCAACTGATCTGCAAGTTGTGTAAGATCTGCCATTGTATTTGAAATTTAATATTTGTTTGAATGATTTTTTTTTACTTATTTTTCTTCTCTCTCAGCGAGTGTTTTAAGCACACCAGTGATATTGTTCTGGCCACTTTGCAATGCTGAAAGAAGGTTCATAGCCGGAGACTGCAGCAAGCTGATAAGGTCGCCGATCAATTCCTGCTTTGATTTCAACTTAGATAGCATTTCCAGGTTCTCTTCACCCACGAATATGTCCGCATCGATAGAGGCTCCTTTAAAGGCTGGCTTTGTTGCTTTTTTACCTAATTTCTTTCTAAAATCCAGCAATACATTTGCCGGAAGATTACTCGTCTCACTTGAGAAGATAATTCCAGAGAATCCTTTCAACGCTTTATCAGACAACTCAGAGTAGTCGCCGTCCAAATTTTCCAGTGCCTTGCTGATCAAGGTGTTTTTGTACACTTTGTACTCCACGCCTTTTTCGAAACAAGCTCTTCTGAATGCATTAACCTGAGCTACGGAAAAACCGGACGCATCAGTGATATAGAAGAAAGGGTTTTCTTTAAATTTCTCAGTAAGACCGTCGATTATTACTTTCTTTTCGTCTCTAGTCATGATTAAATTCCTTGAATGCTACCCTTGTCCACTGCAATTCCAGGAGACATTGTACTGGATAAATGAATACTCTTGAAATATGTTCCTTTGGAAGAGGAAGGCTTTAGCTTGGAAATGGTAAGGATAAGTTCTTTCACATTCTCTTCAATCTGCGCCGCAGTGAAGGATGCCTTACCAATACCTGCGTGGATAATTCCAAATTTATCTACTTTGAAATCAATTTTACCCGCTTTAACTTCTTTTACTGCCTTGGCTACATCCAGAGTAACAGTTCCTGATTTAGGATTTGGCATAAGACCTCTCGGCCCCAATACTCTACCCAATCTACCTACTTTTGCCATTACGTTAGGCATGGTGATGATGACATCAATGTCAGTCCATCCGCCTTCGATTTTAGCTATATAGTCATCCAAGCCTGCGTAATCTGCACCTGCTTCGGTCGCCTCTGCTACTTTGTCAGGAGTACAAAGCACCAATACTTTGATGTCTTTGCCTGTACCATGAGGAAGCGCGACAACGCCCCTTACCATTTGATCAGCTTTACGTGGATCCACACCCAAACGGATGTCAAGATCTACAGAAGCGTCAA
Organism: Algoriphagus sp. AGSA1; assembly: GCF_021390545.1. Classification (GTDB taxonomy): domain Bacteria; phylum Bacteroidota; class Bacteroidia; order Cytophagales; family Cyclobacteriaceae; genus Algoriphagus. Next base: position 142,947 of record NZ_JAJUWR010000005.1, read on the forward strand.
ACTTCGTCATAGTAATATCCTTCACGATAGTAGAAGCTGCCTCCAGGGAGTACACTTGGCTTGGGTCGTACTTAGAAAGAGCTTCTTTTTGCTTTTTTGTTAACTTAGCCATTGTTTTTTATTTATACTTCCCAAGGGGCTTTACCAGATACTGTGATTCCCATGCTTCTTGCTGTACCAGCCACCATTTTCATAGCAGACTCCACTTTGAAAGCATTAAGGTCAGGCATTTTTACCGCTGCTATCTCCTTAACCTGATCCCAGGTCACTGATCCCACCTTCTTACGGTTAGGCTCAGCAGATCCGCTTTTGACTTTCGCTGCCTCAAGCAACATATTTGCCGCAGGAGGGGTCTTTACTACGAAGTCAAATGACTTATCTGAGTAGATTGTAATCAGTACAGGAAGCACCTGACCCATTTTATCCTGGGTACGTGCGTTGTACTGCTTACAAAACTCCATGATGTTCAGACCCTTGGAACCAAGAGCCGGACCTACTGGAGGCGACGGGTTTGCCTGGCCACCTTTCACTTGTAGTTTTAAATAACCAGTGATTTCCTTAGCCATTGCTTAGTCTTGTTTTTCTACTTGTATAAAGTTTAATTCAACAGGAGTATTTCGGCCGAAGATCTTAACCATAACATTAAGCTTCTTCTTATCCTCAAATATCTCCTCTATTGTTCCGGTAAATCCACTGAAAGGACCGTCCATCACTTTGACAGTCTCTCCGACTATAAATGGTGTATCCAGTTTCTCTGCGAACTCATCAATCTCCTCAACCTTACCTAAAATACGGTTGATTTCCGACTGACGAAGTGGCTCAGGGGTTTTGGAAGCCCCACCTGAGTTGGATCCTAAGAAACCGATTACTCCCGGAATACTTGTAATTACGTGATTGGCCTCACCATTGGAGAGATCCGCGTTGACCAAAACGTATCCCGGAAAGAAATTTCTCTCCCTGACGCGCTTTTTGCCATTCCGCATCTCATATACTTTCTCGGAGGGTATCAAGACCTCAGGAATAAAATCGCCAATATCCTGTCTGGTAATCTCATTATCCAGATAGGTTTTAGTTTTTTTCTCCTGCCCCGCTACTACTCTGAGTACGTACCATTTATGTTCAGCCATTCTGTAATGTCAATTCAATTAGAATAAATCATAAAACCATGTCATGATGTTCTCAAATCCAAGATCTACCACGCCTATAAACAAGGCGAAGATCAAAGATGCTACCAACACCAGTACCGCACTATTCTGAAGAAATGAAAATTTCGGCCAAGTGACCTTATTCACCATCTCATCATAAGATTCGAGGACAAAGTTTTTTAGATTCATAGTGTACTTAACTTACTGGCACGGGCAGAGAGATTCGAACTCCCATCAACGGTTTTGGAGACCGCTATTCTGCCGTTGAACTATGCCCGTGTAAATGAACGCCCCGCTAAATGGGAACGCAAAATTAGGTATTGATTCATTAAGAAACAAATGCGATCCCAAAATATTTGAGATCGCATTGTATATTATTAATCAATCAGTGATTGATGATTAGTCAAGGATTTCAGTAACCTGACCGGCTCCCACGGTTCTACCACCCTCACGGATCGCAAAACGAAGACCTTTCTCAAGAGCAACCGCATTAAGCAAAGTCACCTCGATAGTCACGTTATCACCTGGCATTACCATCTCCACGTTCTCTGGAAGTTTGATCTCACCGGTTACGTCGGTAGTTCTAAGGTAGAACTGTGGACGGTATTTGTTGAAGAATGGAGTGTGACGTCCACCTTCTTCTTTTGAAAGAACGTAAACTTCAGCGTTGAAGTGGGCGTGAGGCTTCACAGATCCTGGCTTACAGATAATCATACCACGTTTGATCTGGGATTTTTCAATACCTCTTAGCAATAGACCTACGTTGTCACCAGCTTCACCTCTGTCAAGGATCTTACGGAACATCTCAACACCGGTAACTGTGGACTTAAGTCCTTCAGCACCCATACCGATGATATCCACAGGCTCACCAGAGTTGATTACCCCTCTTTCGATTCTACCAGTAGCCACAGTACCACGGCCAGTGATAGAGAATACATCCTCTACAGGCATCAAGAAGTCTTTGTCAACTGCTCTTTCAGGAAGAGGGATATAAGAATCGACAGCACTCATCAATTCCATTACAGTGTTTACCCACTTTTCTTCACCGTTCAATGCACCAAGTGCAGAACCGGCGATTACAGGGATGTTGTCACCGTCAAATTCATAGAAAGAAAGTAGTTCTCTGATTTCCATTTCCACAAGCTCAAGAAGCTCAGGATCGTCCACCATATCCACTTTGTTCATAAATACCACTAGCTGAGGTACACCTACCTGGCGAGCCAAAAGGATGTGCTCTCTAGTTTGAGGCATAGGTCCGTCAGTAGCAGCCACTACCAGGATAGCGCCGTCCATTTGGGCAGCACCCGTTACCATGTTCTTAACGTAATCAGCGTGACCTGGACAATCTACGTGAGCGTAGTGTCTGTTTTCAGTCTGATATTCTACGTGCGAGGTGTTAATGGTGATACCTCTTTCTTTTTCTTCCGGAGCGTTATCGATAGAAGAAAAGTCTCTTAATTCAGATAGACCCTTACTAGCCAGTACGGTAGTGATGGCAGCAGTCAAAGTGGTCTTTCCATGATCTACGTGACCAATCGTACCGATATTAACGTGCGGCTTGGAACGGTCGAATTGTGCTTTTGCCATGCGTGAAAATCCTCAGTTTAAGTTTAAAGATATGTTTAATTTTTTCTTAATTAAGCCGAATGAGCCAACGAGGGGATTTGAACCCCTGACCCCTTCCTTACCAAGGAAGTACTCTACCCCTGAGCTACGTCGGCTTAGACTCTTATGCTTCCCCGGGGAAATCCCCGGAAAAACATAGAGCGGGAGACGAGGCTCGAACCCGCGACCTGCAGCTTGGAAGGCTGCCGCTCTACCAACTGAGCTACTCCCGCTTGTAATCTTTGTGACACTCTGCCCTTAGTATTACTGATTTGGTACAATACTATGGAGAGTTACTTCCATTTACCCGATCTATTTCGGATTTTTTTCGCCCAGCAAAATTAGAAAAAAATTTCGCATTTCGGCAATGGTGTGGGGGAAACAGGATTCGAACCTGTGAAGACATAAGTCAACGGATTTACAGTCCGTCCCAGTTGGCCGCTTTGGTATTCCCCCAACTAGCGCTACTTTTACCACCCTTTCCCCAGGCTTTTCTATCGTAACGGATGGCAAAATTATAGGCTTTTATTAAAGATTCAAAACATGTATTTCAAATTTGATGAAATTTTGACACATTTAAACCCAACCTTTTCTAAATCAATAGATTAATTTTCATCTTCCTGGGATTCTAAAAAATAATTGTAATACACAGACAGCTCTTTGTCCTTTTCCAAGCCGGCCACAACGCTTATTTTCTCCAAGGTCTCCACATTGTCTGAAAAACCCAACAGTGCCTGAAAAGCTCCCAATCTTATGAAGCTTTTGCTGTCATTCCGCATTATTTTCAACAAATAGTTCACCGCTTCTGCTTCCCCTTCCTCCGGATAACGACTAAAATATTCCCCAAAATAACCTAAAAAGTAGTACAACCCTTCTCCGTGCATGGCTTCCGCTTTGTCCATAAACCAATCCCCCTTGCCGGCCACCGAATCAGAGAGATAATAATCGGCTACTGGTATTACCATCCGGAAATTGCTTTCTCCTGCAAAACTTTCTAATGCTTCGGATTTTTCATCTGGAGAAGTGCTATTCACCAAGCCCATAAGGGCTGAGCCGGCAACCAAGTAGGAAGAGTCATTTGCGAGCTGTTTGAGCAGGGAAAAATGCTCATCCGGGGAATGGACCGAAAGCACGTCTATTGCTCCTGCCCTGACTGAATTCCTTTCATCCTGGGTCGCCATCATGATTACTTTTCCTGATAGCCCTGGGCTTTGTTCCAGCCAATCCGGAGCTCCCTGCAAAACAGCAAAGGCAGATTCCCTGATTGCCCAAAACCCATCTTCCAAGGCCTCCGGGAGAACCATCTTCAATTCTTCCTCAGCTCTCCAAGCCGCAAGACTATCCAATGCCTCATACCTAGCTATGCCTGACACTGAGGATCTGAACTGCTGTAGCATTTGTCCTGCGTCCATATTTATATACTTCTTGGCGAGTAAGTTTTTCTCTTCATCTATTAAAACCAGGGAAATAGGCGTATCATTGCCCACCACAAACTCCTGGGATGCCTTGTTGATCGTAAACTCCTTGGTTTTCCTCTCCTTTCCTTCATACTAGCTGACCTGAAGAGGAAGCTGGTAAAGTGGGGTTTCCGTCAAATCCTGGCGTTGTGATACGGAAATCAGGATGTTATTTGGATCCGAATAATCCACTTCGAAATGAAGCTCCGGATGCCCCTTATCCAGGAACCACTGATTGAAAAACCAATTCAAATCCTCACCGCTCACCCGCTCGAAAGCCAAGCGGAGGTCGTGTACCTCAACGGTAGAAAAGGCATGTGTCCGCAGATAAAACCGCAAGGCCTCGTAAAAAGCTTCCTTCCCCAGATGTTCCCTAAGCATATGTAGGATCGCACCACCTTTGGAGTAGCTGTGTGAATCAAACATGTCCTCAGCCTCCCCATAATCAAAGCGAATCAGATCCACTTGCTTGGTCTCTGCTTCCGCAAAATAATTTTCCATCTCAGCAACCAACTTCAGTTTTGCTTCATCTTCCCCATACTTGTATTCATTCCAGAGGAACTCACTGTAATTTGCAAATGCTTCGTTCAAGGTAAGGTTTGCCCAAGATTCTGTGGTCACATAGTCTCCAAACCACTGATGGAAAAGCTCATGGGCTATGATGTAATCCCATTCCGAATCGATTGCCTCCCGCTCGCTGAGACGCAGTTCCTCCATAAAAATAGAAACTGTGGTATTCTCCATCGCCCCGGACACAAAGTCCCTGACCACGACCTGATCATACTTTGGCCATGGGTACCTGACACCGAGTATATCAGAGAAGAAACCGATCATTTCAGGAGTGTTTTTGAACACTTTCTCCGCTCCTTTCTCATGCCCTTTTTCCACATAATAGCCTAAAGGAACACCCTCCCAATTTGCTTCCACTTTCCCAAAATCCCCAATGGCGAACGCAGCCAAGTATGCCGAATGTGGCAGCTTCATCTCCCAATAATCCCTCCTCATCCCGCCTTCCAGTTTTTCCTGTCTGACCAATTCCCCATTGCTTACAGACACCAAGGTATCTGGCAGCGTCAACTTAAGCAACTGGGTGAACTTTTCATTAGGAGCGTCTATGGTGGGAAACCATTTGGAATTATGTGCGGTCTCTCCCTGAGTCCAGATCATCCGTGGCTTGTCTGGGAGAGTGTCTAGGGGATCTATGAAGTAAAGTCCCTTGGCGTCTGAAATAGCCTCACTCCCATCCCCGGCATTTCGCTCTGGAAAAGCTATATAATCAAGGCTAATCCTGAAAGTGTCCAGCCTAGTCAATAACCTAGGAAGGTCCAGCCTGATCTGCTGCCCGTCATAGGTATAGTTGACCGGTTCACGATGATCGTTTTGGGCAAAAAACACACCATTAAACTCAAAATCCCGGGCATCCAGTACTAGTACATCTATAGGATGGAAATATGGGACAATGCTCAACTCCGCCTTGCCGATCACCTCCTGCCGGAGGTAGTCAAACGACAAGTCCAACTCCATGTGCAGCACATCAAAATCCCGCTTGGGAGTAGCGTTGTAATTTTCAATCGCAGCTTCCTTTCGGAAAATTATCTCTTGGTAAGCGACACTATCTGCCTTGTCTGGGTTTTGGTTCCTTTCAGCAACTGGATTTTCATTTATCTCCTGATCCAGGATCTGCCCCGACTTACATGCAGCTGCAGATGTAATTAAAAAAACAGCTTGAACTGCAATATAGCACCTCTTGATAATTAGCTTTTTTGCTGGCGATTGATTCATAGTAAATACAAATGAAAAAGAATTGGTTTTATTTGAAATTGTATATTGGGCATCAAATTAACGCGAATGTTTACAGTTACCATCCAAGGCAAAAGCTATTCGGTAGAAAAAACCGATGATACCATCCAAGTGCTCAGCAATCCGATCAATTGGGACCTTCAATGGATTTCAGATCGAAAAGTGCATCTTATTCATGAAAACAAGTCTCTGGAGGCAGAATTGGTGTCCATCGATAAAGAAACAAAAACGCTTCAAATAAGGCTAGGCCATAAAACTGCAAGTTTGCAAGTCAAGGATAGATTTGATCTGCTGCTGGAACAAATGGGGATGGGCAATCTAGCCTCCCAGTCCCTTAGAGAGATAAAAGCCCCAATGCCAGGATTGATCCTGGATCTGAAGGTGAAGCCCGGAGATAAAGTCAACAAAGGGGACGTGGTGCTGGTACTGGAAGCAATGAAGATGGAAAACATCATCAAATCCCCTGGTGAGGGGGTAGTGAAAGTTGTCAAAGTATCTCTTCACCAAAGTGTGGAAAAAAACCAAATCCTTATTCAATTTTAACAGCTAAGCCTAGCATAATGAATTGAAGAAATTATATTTGTCGGATTATTTTGCGCAGATCGGGCTTCCTCCGATCAGTCCTCAGTTTTTAATAGGAATGTTTGTGAACAAGGAACTGGAAGCGGAATGCCTCAAATAATTGTATTGAAACGATAATTCACCTCTGAAAAACCAGACCATATACATAAAATCAAGCCTGTCTGAGGCAGACTGGAGCTACCATTGAAAACTAAATACACTTATGGAATCGAGCATGTCGAAAACGGCACACACTAGGATGATTATCCCATATGCGAGATTCCATGTGGCCTTTAAAAACAAATTATAATCACATGAAATACAAGAGAATACTGCTCAAACTCAGTGGAGAAGCCTTAATGGGAGACAAGAATTACGGGATTGACCCTACTAGACTTCAGCAATACACTCAGGAGATCAAGAAAGTACATGACATGGGTGTGGAAGTAGCGATTGTGATCGGCGGAGGCAATATTTTCAGAGGAGTACAAGCCGAGAAATCCGGTATAGACCGTGTACAAGGTGATTATATGGGAATGCTGGCAACATTGATCAATGCGATGGCATTGCAAAGTGCCCTGGAACAGGGCGGTATGTACACACGCCTGATGTCGGGAATTAAAATCGAAAGCGTATGTGAGCCATTTATCCGCAGAAGGGCTATCCGACATCTGGAAAAAGGCCGCATAGTCATCTTTGGTGCGGGGATCGGCAACCCTTATTTCACTACGGATTCCACTGCAGCCCTGAGAGCTATAGAAGTGGAAGCAGATATAGTATTGAAGGGTACCCGAGTGGACGGCGTCTATACTGCCGATCCTGAAAAAGACCCAACAGCCACCAAATACAAAACTATTTCGTTCCAGGAAGTGTATGAGAAAAACCTCAACGTCATGGACATGACGGCCTTTACCCTTTGCCAGGAAAACAACCTCCCGATCGTCGTTTTTGACATGAACGTAGCAGGAAATCTCAGCGAATTGGTCAAAGGCGAAGAAATTGGTACTTTAATCAACTCTTTTTAAGTTTAACAATCATGGAAGAAATCGAACTATACTTAGACGAAGCAAAAGAATTGATGCAGAAAGCAGTGGACCACACCGCATCTGAACTTTTGAAAATCCGTGCAGGAAAGGCCATGCCTAATCTACTGGATGGCATCATGGTACAATATTACGGAGCCAACACCCCGTTGAACCAGGTATCCTCAGTGAATACTCCTGATGCACGAACACTATCCATCAAACCCTTTGAGCGTACAATGATCTCCGAGATTGAGAAGGCTATTGTCAATTCGGATCTGGGTCTTGCTCCACAGAATAATGGGGAAGTAATCATCCTCACCATTCCGGCTCTTACGGAAGAACGACGTATCTCCCTGGTAAAACAGGCAAAGCATGAATGCGAAGGGGGGAAAATCTCCCTACGAACCGTTCGCAAAGAAACCAATGACGAATTGAAAAAACTCCAAAAAGAAGGCGTTGCAGAAGATGAAATAAAGAGAGCTGAGGATGTGGTACAAAAACTGACAGATCAATTCTCTGCCAAAATAGATGAGCTACTTGCCAAAAAAGAAACAGACATCATGAAGGTCTAAAAAAATTGTAACATCCATCACTGATACCAGTAACCTCAAATCCTTTGCTTTACTGGCTTTAAGGTCGATACTTCGACTTCGCTCAGTACAAGCGGGTGACGGATGACCATAGTTGCTTTCGTAGGTGTTTCCCCTATCCTTTATGGTTTTTATCCCTGATAGGGAAGTGGATAATACTGTTAAAATCAAAACCCGGTTTTCAGGCCGGGTTTTTGGGTTCCTATAACTTTCCCCTAATTATCAAAATTAACATTGATAAAGGTGGCTATTCCAAAACGTACTCCACCACGGAGAAATTCTGAATTTTCGAAGCCGGCTCCCATTTCCACGCGGAAAATCCTGAACAGGTTATCCAATGAATATCCTACTTCCCAGTAGTGGGGCGAGTTGTCTGTTTTCAGATAATTGAAAAAGATATTTTCTCTTACGCCAGAGAACCTGAGCATAGGCAACTGGGTGAAAATAAACTTTCTAAACTGGTAATGTACGATTCCGGAGAAATACTTGGAGTTGGTGCTGTATTTATAATAATCCATAAACCGGTAATTCGATGCCGGCCCGAAGTTGGAGAAAATAGTCCTGTTCCCTCCGAAATGCTGGAAATCTGGAAAGTAAACCTGGTCATTCGTGAGGAATGCTCCTGCAGTGAGGTTAAAGTCCAGTTTGCCACTTACCCCAAAGGTATAATTGTGCTGTATCCCCATCTCCAGCTGGTCAAAATCAGCAGCGGCGCCATCCGAGGAGATCCCTCCAAAAGCTTTGTTATAGCTTAACCTAATCAAGGGAGAACGATCCGATATAGCATACTTTCTGCCATTCCTGATACCGTATCTAATTCCCGGCCGCCATTCCAGTTCAGTGTTCAATTTCAGTATATCATGATCGGCAAACGACACCGGATCCGTTTCTACATTCTCCGGGGCGTTAGGGGTATATTCCCTACCCTCTTTATTGTAGAAGCTGTAATTATTCGTATTGAATAATTCCCTACGTTGCGCATAAGTCATATTGACCCGATAAGTAATCCCTCCATTGACACGGTGGGCCCAGTAAGCCTGAGCAAAATCCTGCTCGTAAAGCTTCATATAGTTTTGCCTGAAAAACAAAGAATACAAAGCGTTCACCTGCTCATTGATGGGTTCTCCACCATTGAACTGATAGATATATCTACCCCCTCTCACGCCAAAGGTGGTCCCGGAAAGTGCCAGAGTACTGGACCATCTAAAATCTGCTTTTCCATAAAAGCGCTCACTGGAGAAACCATACCGCAATTCCGGCTCTATGTTGAAGCTTTTTCGAAGCACACTTACACTATCTGCTAGTTTGGTTTCAGAATATTTCCGGTAGAACAGTCCCATTCCCAGCTTGAAACCTTCCACTGTATTAAATGAAATCTTGGTCCAGTTTTGTCTGAATCCTAACGAAACACCTTTTCCCATGCTGTAGGATCCCCCATTCATAATATCGAGTGGTTTCAGTTTACGTTTTGCCTTCTTCGCCACAGAATCCACCTCACTCATTTTAGCAGACTCCACTGTGGCAAGACTATCGTCGCGTTGATACCCCTGGATCTCGCTTTCTGTCAGCGGCACGGGGCGGATACTGTCCCAATAGGCCTGGTTATACTTTTTGGCCATGCTGTCCACCTCATAGTAGCTTTCCTGTATCACCTCCGGTTCTTCCTGCTCTTTGATTGTTTCCTTCTCGTATTGGTTCAGTAGTTTGCGGTACTCTTTCCGGGTTTTTGGTTCTTCGGAGGCAAGCTGTTCCAGCGCTGAGACTGATTTATCGAATTTCGCAGCCCCGTCAGGAATATCCTGCACTTTTTCATCGATTATCTCAGGGACTAGCTGTAGATCAGGATTCAGTTCTATTTCATACTCCCGGGTAGAGGCCAGATACTTGAAATCCCCCTCAAAGCCCAACATTTTACCTCCAAACTCATAGGTGTGGGTGAGCGGCATCCATACATTCTCAGCCACGGGAGCATACTGCTGCTTGGCCAGAATCTTAAATCCCAACAATGATGTCTGCAGGTTGAGACTGTGGATAGCCCACAAATCATCGATGATGTAGATGTAGCCTTCAAACACCTGTTCGCCCCTTGACCGTGGAGTCACCTTTATTTTATTTACAATTACGTTCTGGTCCAGGAAGCTCCCTTCATATTGAAATTTATAATATTGAAATGCGGAGCGGGAAAGTGGAGAGATGATTCCATTGATTTTTTCCTGGTAGAAAGTAGTCTGTATGTACGGTGCCGGTGAGGTGGATTGATTATCCCCATTTGTGCGGATAGAGATTACCCTCTCCTCCACTTTGTTTGGCTGGGTAAAGGTAATTCTGGATACAGATTCAGAAGTATAGGCCTCATTGAGTTTGAGGCCTTCTTTTTCTATGGTTTTCTTAAGAAAAAATGGCGCATCCGTCAACTTCCCCGTTCCTTTGAGATAGACGGTCATGCTGTATTTTTGGATCTGAAGCCTGTGATATTTGGCTTTGGCTATAGCTTTGCGCATGATAGTCAGCGCAGGATCTTCAGCACCGGCTCTTACTTCCACTTCCTGCAAGGTATAATCCTGGGGCTGCAGCACGAAGTCCTTGGAGATCCATTCATCCCCCACTACGATGGTCTCCAGTTGGGATTTATATCCCAGGAATTGGACCAGTACATCATACACTCCCTTGGGAAGCTTATATTCATAATTCCCTTCCTCGTTGGTAGGCACTCCGTCCCCCAAATTCCGGATGTAAACTGAAGCATAAGCCAAGGGCTCTCCATCTGCAGTGCTGACCTTTCCGCGGACTCCTTGTGCTACCAAGTGGTGGCTAAAAAACATTCCTCCTAAAACAACAGAAAAGAAAAGGATTGACTGTATTGGTTTTTTCATAAAAGTCGGTTTGATCCTCAAGATAAAAAGCTTTTCAAAAACGGGCTTTATGACATTGTGGTTTTAAGATGATTTAGCAACAGATTTCTATGTAGGAAGTTAGTGTTTGGGATCCGATGTTAGCAGTTTGCAGTGGCAAATTCCCAGCAATACCGAGATAGAAGCAGGCAGTTATAGTTCTCAATCGCAGAGGTCATTCATAGTGTGATGTCAGGTGGCTGATACGAGTAGCCACTTCCGATCAGCTGGGATGGCTCATGTTGCTGTTTTACTTCTTGGACTACAACCTCCATGGCTAAGCTTACTTACCAGAAATTTTTATAAATGTTTCACAGATTAAAACCCTTTTGGAACTAAGAAATAAATATTTTCCGCTTTTTAGAAAAAAGTGGATTTAATGACTTTTAGAAAAAAGAAATCGATTTCCATTGACATAATCATAGGCAATCCATGGTATAATTACCGAATTCTTAAAATTTACTTTATTCTGTTAAAACCATTTTTCCCACATTCACTTTGGTGAAATGTTAAGAATTGCAAAATTAAAATTAATGCCAGACTTTAGGCTTGTAATCTATAGTCCAGTATCTGTTACTGGCTTGTCAACCAATAAACCTTATGATAAACTATTTACAAAAGCCAAAAGCGTTTCTGCTGGCAATGGCGCTATTTTTCTGCGCCACACTTGCAGCCCACGCCCAAAACAGGACTGTAACCGGAACAGTCATGGATCCTGCTTTCGGAGAACCAATCCCAGGAGCTACTGTCCTGATAAAGGGCACGACCCGGGGAGTGCCTACCGATATTGATGGCACGTTTACTATCGAGCTGCAGCCCGGGGACAATGTACTCGTGGTTTCATTCGTCGGCTACCTCCCTAAGGAAGTGGAAGTCGGCAATCAGACTAACCTGACCATAAATCTGGAGGAGGATATCCAAAGCCTGGAAGAAGCTGTGGTCATAGGATATGGATCACAGGACAAGAAAGAAATCACCTCTGCAGTGGTGGGAGTGAAGCCCGAGGAATTTAACCGGGGAAACATCGTCAATCCTGCACAATTACTACAGGGAAAAGTAGCCGGTCTTTCTATCACAAGACCAGGCGGGAATCCTAACAGTGGTTTTGAAGTAAGACTCAGAGGCTTGTCCACATTCGGAGCTAACTCCTCCCCGCTGGTAGTACTGGATGGGGTAATTGGTGCTTCTTTAGAAAATGTGGATCCAAATGACATCGAGTCTATCGATGTGCTTAAAGATGGTTCCGCAGCGGCCATTTATGGCGCAAGGGGCTCTTCGGGTGTAATTTTGGTGACCACAAACAAACAGAGTAAACGGGAGCCCACTACCAATGTCGCGATCAATTCCTATGGAACCATAAACCAGGCCACTAATCTAATCCCCACACTTTCTGTAGAAGATTTTATAGCAAGAGGAGGGACTGATTTTGGAAGCCGGACGGACTGGAGAGGAGAAATGCTCAGCGACTCCTTTTCTTCTTCTAACAGCGCCAGTATTTCGGGTGGGTTTAACAATACAAATTATCTCGCTTCTGTAAACTACCGGGATAACCAGGGCGTAATCAATGGAGTTGAAAACAAGAGACTTAATGCAAGGCTTAATTTACGTCAGGGAGCACTGGACAATAGACTGAGATTCAACATCAATCTTTCTGTCACCAATGAGGATCAGGAAAGAGTCAATAATGACGCGTTCAGATATGCCACCATTTACAACCCCACCGCTCCTATTTTTGAGGATTCTGAAGACTCTGAACGTTTCGGTGGGTATTTCCAGCGTTCTATTACTGATTATTTTAATCCTATTGCCCTTGTCAATCAGCAAAAGTTCGTAAGTGAGATTAAGTCTTCGCTTTTCTCTACCTTGGTAGAATATGATATCCTGGATAGACTTACGCTTTCCGCACAGTATTCTCAGGATACACGAAATGAACTTAACGGTAATTTTTGGTCTAAACAGGATTTTGCGGTAGGGTTTGGCGCAGGAGGATCCGCACAGCGCACCACCAATGATAGGCTCCGTCAGATATTTGAATCAACGCTACGCTATGAGCACGATTTCAACAACAACCTGAATATGACGCTCCTCGGTGGGGTGGGATTCCAGTCCACCAAAAACCAGGGCTTCAACGCCCGATCCAGACAATATCTCTTCGATACAGGATGGGACAACCTTGGAGGCGGCTCTATCCGTGTGGGGAACAATACGGAAATGTCTTCTTATGCTAACGAGGATCAGCTAAACTCATTATTTGGCAGAGCTAATTTCAATTATAGAAACACTTTCTTTTTCTCTGCTTCGGTGAGAGCAGAAACTTATTCGGGATTTGGGACTAACAATCAAACAGGGGTGTTTCCTGCATTCAGTCTGGGAACGGATTTCAATAGATTATTTGATCTGGGCATTGTGAGCCAGTTAAAACCTAGGGTGTCCTTTGGGGTGACAGGCAACTTGCCCCCATCTCCTACCCTTGCAATAGGTGCCTACACCAACGGCAACCGAATAGACCTTGACGGGGATCCCCAGACTACAAATGATGTGTATGTAGGAATAGTGCAAAGCTCAAATCCAAACCGTGATTTGAAATGGGAAAGTAAACAAGAGTTGAACTTCGGTATTGATTACGGGCTCTGGAATGACAAGGTATCCGGTAGTGTGGATTATTATATCCGAAACATTTCCGATTTGCTTTTCAATGTTCCTGTATCTCCCGGTACCCCCAACCAGTTTGACCCGGGTAGGTTCAATACCGTTGCCTCCACCTGGGTGAATCTGGCAGATCTTCGTGCCGCAGGGTTTGAATTTGCTTTGGGGGTCAACGCGATAAATCTAGGAAGGGTGAATTGGACTCCGAATGTAAACTTTACTATTTATGACAAAACTAAAATCGAGAGTTTCTCTTCTGGAGACCTTGGGTTCGATGAGCTCCGTTACGCCACACCTGGCTCCCCGGGGCAGAATAGTAATCCGATTATCTATAATAGGGTAGGTCAGACTCTGGGAGATACTTATGGCCCTATATTGGAAGGATACACCGAAGATGGGGATTACATACTTTCCACAGAAAACCCAGATGAATTTGAAAAAGTAGGTAATGGCCTCCCCAAAGGGGAGTTTGGTTTTGCCAACAGATTCGCCTACAATCAGTGGGATTTCAGTTTCTTCTTGAGAGGAGTTTGGGGCCACACCTTATACAACTCCTACAGAGGGTTCTACGAAAACGCGGATGGTGGTTCAAATGCATACAACTCTGTAATCACGGACAAGACCCCTACTGACCCCTTGGTAACAGCTGCCCCCACTTACAATAGCTCTTATGTAGAAGATGCATCATTCGTGAGATTGGACAACTTAGAACTGGGCTACAATTTCAATACTAAATCCAACAATATCAGCTTTTTGAGAGTTTACTTTGCAGCTCAGAATCTGTTTACGATCACAGGATATACCGGAGTGGATCCTGAGGCCAGACTCACTGATGCCAATAATACTAATGGCTTTACCACAGCACTATCTCCTGGGATCGAACGGATGAACACCTACTTCCAGATCAGATCGTTCACTTTAGGGCTATCACTTAATTTCAAATAGTTAAAAATAAATAGCTATGTCAAAATATATAAAAAACATCTTCCTATTGAGCTTAATTGTGCTTATGGGTGCCTGCTGGGAACTGGATCAAGAAGTGCTTGATGGAGTCACCCAGGAGCAAATCAACAACAGTACGGATCCAAATTTGATCCCGGTATTGAAAGCCTCTGCTTATTCTAGAATCATAGGAAGCTGGGGTGCAAATGAAAGTATTTGGTCACTTCATGAGGTATCATCGGACGAAGTTGTAGTACCTACACGTGGACCTGATTGGCAAGATGGGAATGCCTGGGTAAGGCTTCACAGGCACACATGGGAACCCTCTGAACCTTCGATCAACAATACCTGGAACTATTGTTACACGGCAATCGGTGAAATCAATAACCTTATTGTACAGTACCCAAGTTTTCCTGAGTTGAAAGCTGAACTATCTGTTTTGAGAGCACTTGTGTATTTTTGGTTAATAGATGTCTATGGAAATGTGCCTATTTCAACCGAGGATGATCTTGGATCAAATCCGACCAACAATTCTAGGCAAGAAGTTTTCGACTTCATTGAAAAATCGGTTAATGATAATATAGATCTACTAATTAAAGAGGATAGAAAAACCGTGTTGAATTACTATTCCGCTAAAGCAATATTGGCTAAGCTCTACTTAAATGCTGAAGTCTATACAGGCACCCCGAGATGGGCAGATGCAGAAGCTGTCGCTGACGAAATTATTGCAAGCGGTGTGTATTCACTTACTTCAAACTATTTTGAAAATTTCGCCACTTTAAACACTAGTTCATCTGAGAATATTTTGACTCTTCCTTATGACGAGAATAATGCGACTGGTTTCAATCTTTCTATGATGACACTCCATGCATTGAACCAGCAGACCTACGATCTACAAGAACAGCCGTGGAATGGCTATGCTTCACTGGAAGAGTTTTACAATACCTACGAAGATGAGGATGTGAGAAAAGACAATTTTATAGTTGGCCCTCAGTTCTCTTCCTCTGGGGAAAGATTGAATGACGCTTCCTTCGAACCCGAGGATCCAGATGGGGCACCACTTACATTCACCCCCAAAATCCGTGAGCTTACCCCTAAAGCTCTAAGGCAAGATGGAGCCAGAATAGGCAAATTCGAATTTGCCCCTGGATCGAATAGTAATCTCAGCAATGATTACCCGCTTTTCAGATATGCGGATATCATGCTGGTCAGTGCTGAGGCGAAATTCAGACAAGGCAAGGTAGCCGAGGCAACTGAAATTGTAAACCAAATCCGTGAGAGAGCAGAGGTGGAACCATTTACCAATATGACACTGGAAGATATATACGATGAAAGAGGCCGGGAAATGTTTGCAGAGGCGACAAGAAGAACCGACCAAATACGCTTCGGTAAATTTAATCAGCCATGGTGGGAAAAAGCCGCGTCTGAGCCTTATAGAAATATTTTCCCTATCCCTCAGATACAGATTAACTCGAACCCCAACCTGATCCAAAATCCTGGTTATTAATAAAATTTCAATTTCTTCAGAAAGGAAGTGTGCTTGAAAAGTACACTTCCTTTTTTCATCTGATTATAATTTGTCTTTTAAAGGCCATATGGAATCTCACATATTATAATCATCTGAGTGTCTGATCACGTACCTACGGATCATGCTCGATTTCATAAAACTGTATGGATCCCAGACTAGTCCTTTCACTTATTCTCTTTGCTTTGGTGTCTTGCACCCAGGAAAAAAGCAAGGAAATAAAGCTATTTGAGCTTTTGAAAAGCGATGATACAGGAATAGAATTTAGAAATGACCTAGCTTATACGGAACAGGTCAATCCCTATACTTTTAGAAATTTTTATAATGGCGCAGGGGTGGCACTTGCGGACATCAACCAAGATGGGCTCATTGATATCTTTTTTGCAGGAAACCAGACCTCCAATAAACTGTACCTTAACCTGGGAGGTATGAAATTCAAGGATATAACCATCGAGGCCGGTCTGGAAAGCACAGGTGTGTGGTCCACAGGCGTAAGTATCGCCGATGTGAACGGAGATGGTCTTCCTGATATCTACATATGTAAATCCGGGCCACTTGGTGGAGAAAAAAGGCACAATGAATTATTCATAAACAATGGGGACCTTACTTTTTCAGAACAGAGCAAAGCCTACGGACTGGATGAAATAGGATTATCCCAACATGCGGTATTTTTTGACTTTGACAAGGATGGGGATTTGGATATGTACTTGCTCAGCAATTCGCCCAGATCGGTAGGTATCTATGATCTTAGGATCGGACAGCGGGAAACCCGCGATCCGGATGGAGGCAACAAGCTATTCAGAAATGACGGTGGGGTATTTACTGACATCAGTGAAGAGGCAAACATCTACGGAAGCAGCATAGGCTATGGTCTTGGGGTAACAGTTGCAGATCTCAATCAGGATTCATGGCCTGACTTATATGTATCCAACGACTTCTTCGAGCGGGATTATCTGTATCTGAATAATCAGGACGGCACTTTTACGGAAGTTCTCCCTGCTCTTATATCAGAAACGAGTCTTGGATCTATGGGGGCTGACATCGCAGATCTGGACAATGATCTCCATCCGGACATATTTGTGACAGAAATGCTCCCGGCCACATTGGAACGGATCAAAACCAAAACACCACTGGAGGATTGGGACAAATACCAGGCAAATATAAACACCGGATATCACCGTCAATTCACCAGAAATACACTCCAAAGGAACTTGGGAGCTGATCCAGCAACGGGACATCCATCATTTATCGAAGTAGGAAGACAAGTCGGGGTAGAAGCAACCGACTGGAGCTGGGGAGCATTGATTTTTGATGCAGATAATGATGGGTTCAAAGATATCTTTGTTGCCAATGGAATAGTAAAGGATTTGACGGATTTTGATTTTGTGGATTATTATGCGCATAATCAGGGTAAGATCGCTTCAAACCGCAGAGACTCCACCCTACTGATCAACATGATCGATCAATTCCCCTCCAATCCCCAGCGAAACTTCCTTTTCAAAAATCTTGGCGAGTGGCAATTTGCCGACATCGCCGATTCTTCGGGGTTATCTATGCCCAGTTTCAGCACTGGTTCAGCATACGGCGACCTGGATAACGACGGTGATCTGGATCTGGTAGTAAACAACCTAAATGGTGAGGCGTTTATTTATAAAAACAACAGTAGAGAACTTAACCTAGGAAACTACATCCAGCTAGAACTAGGCAATAACTTCGGTGCCCAGGTCACTTGCTTTGTGGGCAAAAACACCTATTACCAGGAATATCAACCGGTCAAGGGGTATATGTCCTCGGTAGAGCCCAGACTTCATTTCGGATTGGGTGAAGCAACCCTGCTGGATTCCATGCAGATCAATTGGCCAAACGGAGACCAAACGATGTTAAAAGCTGTTGCGGTAAATCAGCTGCTTGTGCCTGACAGTAATGAGAGCGCACTTCGCACCGAGCATGCATCAGAGACAGCAAGTATTCTTTCCCTCTCTGAATTCAACATCCCTTTTCGGCATAAAGAAAGCCACTTCATTGATTTTGACAGGGACAGGCTCCGTTTCTGGATGATTTCCAATGAAGGGCCAAAGGCCGTCAAGGCAGACATCAATAAGGATGGTAGGAAAGACATCTTTATCCCAGGAGCCAAAGGACAGGCCTCCGCTTTATTTACCCAATCAACCGCCGGAGAATTTGACCCGGTAAACGCAGCTCTTTTTGAAAAGGATTCCCTTGCTGAAGACATTGTAGGTCATTTTTTTGACGCTACCGGGGACGGTCACCCTGATCTCATCGTGGGAGCCGGCGGGATAGAGTTTTCTGACAATTCGCCTTATTTCCGGGACCGGCTTTACCTCAATGATGGAAAAGGAAATTATTCCAAGTCAGAAGTAGTCTTTTCTTCCAAGCCAACTTCCTTTATTATTTCTGCTGATCTGGATGGGGATCAGGATGAGGATTTGATCGTGGGATACCGCTCCATCCCATTCGCTTATGGAATTCCTACTGATGTAGAGATTTGGCTTAATGATGGAAAAGGCAACTTTGCCAATTCTTCCAGTTCTTTTTCCAATGATTTGAAATCGCTGGGAATGCTAACAGATGGCAAGTGGACCGATCTAGATCAAGATGGCACCATGGAACTGGTGCTGGCAGGTGAATGGATGTCCATACGGGTTTTCAGTTATATCGATGGGGATTTTGTCGAAACCACCTCAAAATTTGGCCTTGAAAACACCGGCGGTCTCTGGAACACCTTGCTGGTGGACGATATCAACGGTGATGGCTTGCCGGACATTTTCGCAGGTAACTGGGGGCTAAACACACGTCTGAAAACATCCCCTGACAATCAACTTCAACTTGTCATTAACGATTTTGACCAAAATGGGACTATCGAACATATATTAGTATCCCATTCACAGGAAAAGTCTATCCCTTGGGTGATGAGAAACAGCTTATTAAAACAAATTCCCGGTTTGCGAAAACAGTTGCAGACCTATGCCTCTTATGAAAACAAAATACTAGAAGAGCTATTTCCGTCATCTATCCTCTCAAAATCCATAACTTTAAAAGTTGACAAGCTTGCATCAACACTTTGGATCAATCAGGGAAAAGGCACGTTCAAAGAAGCTGCTCTCCCACAGGAAATCCAATCCGCTCCTATTTATGCAATCGAAAAAAGCACTTCACAGAATGGGGGAAATCTCCTGTTTGTGGGAGGAAATCAAAGCAAGGTTAAACCAGAGTTAGGAAGTCAGCTGGGAAGTTATGGCTGGGTCCTGCAACAGAAAAACGAAGAAGAATGGGATGTTTTAATGCCAAAAGAAAGCGGCGTTAAAGTAGATGGAGAAATCCGCAGCATGCTTCAATTAGAAATAAACAACAAAAACCACTTAGTAGTATTCAGGTCGGATGATAAACCAAGTTTGTATGAAATTCACTAGCGGCATGCTGCTAGGTTGTCTTATACTAGTAGTTTCTTCATGTAAAACAGAGTATCAGAAACTTGAAGAAAAAGAACTTGCCTCAGGAAAGGTCGAGAACGAATTGTTTCTAGGACTGAAACTGGGCATGACAAAACGGGACTTCTTCGAAACCTGCTGGGAATTGAACAAACAAGGTAAACTAGTCAATGGTGGTTCTGAGCTTTCGGTGGTGTACCAGCTCGAATTGCCATCGGGAAATCAAGCTAAAATGCAGTTTTACCCAAAATTCTATGAGGACAAAATCTACCTGATGCCTATGGAATTTTCGTATGAAGGCTGGGCTCCCTGGAATGAAAACTTATCTGCAGATCATTTGCTGAAAGACACTATTGCCCAGCTGGAAGAGTGGTATGGTGAGGGTTTTATAGAAGTAGCAAATGAAGACCGTACTCAAGTGGCTTTCGTAAAAATCGACGGCAACCGAAGGATACGGGTCTTCAAAAAGCATATATCAAGTGTAAGGGCAGAAATAATTGACCTGCCAGTTCAGAAAAAAACAGAATGAAACCAATTACTATAAATACCGTTTATTTCTTTGCTTTTCTTCTTTTTTCTTGTGGGGAAACTAAAGTCAAGAACGATCCTACCCTATTTGTATCATTGGATGCGGAGGTTACAGGAGTAGATTTCAGAAACGACCTACCCTTCGACGAAGAATTCAACATCTTCACCTACCGGAATTTCTACAACGGGGGAGGTGTAGCCTTGGGAGACGTAAACAACGACGGACTGCTGGACATTTACCTCACATCAAACCTCGGAGAAAATAAACTATACCTGAACAAAGGCGATTTTCAGTTTGAAGATGTGACAGGAATTGCCGGTGTGGCCGGCACCCGTGCCTGGAGCACAGGAGTGGCCATGGTAGATATCAATGGAGACGGCTATCTGGACATCTATGTCTGCAACTCAGGCGATATCGCAGGGGACAACAAGCAGAATGAACTGTTTATCAATCAAGGAGACGGTACCTTCACTGAGCAAGCAGAAGCGTACGGACTGGCTGATCAAGGCTACTCCACCCATGCGGTATTCTTCGATTACGATAAGGATGGAGATCTCGATGTATATCTGCTGAACAATAGCTATCAGGCCATAGGCAGCTTCAATAAAATGCAAAATGAACGTCCAAAACGTGACCCCGTCGGTGGTGATAAACTGTTTAGAAATGACGATGGGAAGTTTGTAGATGTAAGTGAGGAAGCAGGGATTTATGGCTCCATTATCGGTTTTGGCTTGGGGATTACTATAGGAGATGTCAATCAAGATTCCTGGCCGGATATTTTTATCTCCAATGATTTTTTTGAAAAAGACTACCTCTACATCAATAATCAGGACGGGACATTTACAGAGTCACTGGAAAAGTCAATGCGCTCCATCTCCGCAGCTTCCATGGGTGCGGACATTGCGGATATCAATGGGGATGGCTTACTTGATATTTTCGTCACAGACATGCTTCCCGAACCTCAGGCACGACTGAAGCAGGTAACTACGTTTGAAAACTGGGACAAGTTCATTTTCAACAAGAACCACGGCTACCATTCCCAGTATTCCCGAAACATGCTCCACGTCAACAACGGAGACGGTACATTTAGTGAATTGGGCAGATTGGCAAATGTAGAAGCCACTGACTGGAGCTGGGGCGCATTGATCTTTGATATGGACAATGACGGCAAGCGGGATCTCTTCGTGGCCAATGGAATCTATCAGGACATCACTGACCTGGACTACCTGAACTTTATAGATAATGAGGAGACCAAAATCAAGATATTGACCCAGGACGGAGTGGATTACAAAGCACTCATAGATCCCATTCCCATCAATCCCGTCCCAAACTATGCCTATAAAAACATGGGGGACCTTGCCTTTGACAATGTGTCTGTAGAATGGGGATTAGGGGAACCGATTCATTCCAATGGCGCTGCTTATGGCGACCTTAACAACGATGGAACCCTTGATCTGGTGGTAAACAATGTAAACAACCCGGTTTCCATCTTTAAAAACCTCGGAAAAGATTTTTATCCTGAAAACCGCTCTATCCAAATCCAACTTGTAGGAAAAGGTCAAAACACCCAAGGTATAGGAGCTCAGGTCAAAATCCGTGCAGGGGATCAAATCTTCTATGCCGAACAAATGCCAAACAGGGGCTTTGAATCCTCTGTGGATCCCAAAATCACCATTGGTCTTGGCCCTATCGACAAAGTAGATCTCCTTCGTGTTTTGTGGCCTGACGGTAGTATTTCTCAATTGGAAAACGTACCTACGGATGAATTACTCACCCTTAGATGGGATGAATCCAGGGCTCTTGCCGATAACGAAAGCTTTTTCGATAAGCCGAGCGCTGGCTTTTTCCAAAAAGAGGAACAACATGCTATAGATTTTGTCCATGAAGAAAACTCGGTGGTGGATTTTGATAGGGACAGACTTACGTTTCACATGTATTCTACCGAAGGTCCGGCGTTGGCCAAAGCTGATGTAAATGGAGACGGTTTTGATGACCTGTATCTTGGGGGAGCCAAAGGGTTTCCCGGTAAATTATATCTAGGTTCCAAGTCCGGGAACTATACGCTTTCACCCCAAAGCTACATTTCCGATGATGCGATCTCCGAAGATGTGGATGCTGCTTTTTTTGATGCCAATGGAGATGGAAGCATGGATCTGATCGTGGTTTCAGGAGGAAATGAGTCCGGGCTGAATACCCCGGAGCTGGCGGACAGGCTGTACCTCAACGACGGCAAAGGCAATTTCACTAAAAACAACCAGGCAGGGTTCAATTCCAAGCGGGGCAGCAGCTCAGTAGTTCAAGTGCTCGACCTGAATCAGGATGGAGCACCTGATCTATTCATCGGAGGACGGCTGGTACCGTTTGTATATGGCGCTCCTGCCAGCAGCAGCATCTGGATCAATGACGGCAAGGGCAATTTCACAGATCAAACAGCTTCTTTTGCTCCTGAAATGAAGGAGATAGGCATGATCACTGACGCCAAAATAGTGGACTGGGATAATGATGGCGTGGAAGACCTGATCCTGGTCGGTGAATGGATGGCTCCGGTTTTCTTCAAAAATACGGGCACAACTCTTCAAAAAATCGAAATGCCTGAACTAAACCACCTGAAAGGCTGGTATAGAACCTTGGAAATAGCGGATCTGGATGGCAATGGACTTCCTGACTTGATAATCGGCAATAACGGGTTGAATTCACGCTTTAAAGTCTCTGAAAGTACTCCCTTGAAGATGTACCTCAATGATTTTGACCAAAATGGATCCATCGAACATATTTTCACACGGCAGGAAGGTGAAGTGCAGGTTCCCTACACGCTGAAGCATGAACTGGAAAAACAAATCCCATCGATACGCAAAAAATATATGCGCTACAGTGCCTACAACAATCAGGTGCTTACGGATATTTTCCCCAAGGAAATCCTAGATAAATCCATCATCAATGAAATGAACAACCTGCAATCTGGCGTGCTGATGAATGAAGGGAATGGTAAATTCACTTGGAAGCCTTTCCCCAGAATGGCGCAGCGTTCTTACATCTTTGCCATCCATAGCGAGGATCTTAATGGGGATGGAAAAATCGATTTGATCTTGGGAGGCAACCTGTTCCATGCCAAGCCAGAAGTCGGTAAGTATGACGCTAGCTATGGCGATGTCCTTTTGGGAAAGGGTGACGGGACTTTTGATTATTGGCCAAACGCAAAACATGGGCTGAAGCTAAATGGAGACATTCGCAGTTTTGCACCATTGGGTGAAGGCAGGCTATTGGTAGTGAAAAACAGCGCAGCCGCTGAGATTTGGAACTATTGAAATGAAGCAACTCTCCTACTTCATACTTCTTTCATTTGTGCTTTTATTTTCATGTGAAAAGAAAAAGGAAAAGCTCTTTGAACTAATGTCTGCTGACTTCACTGGCATCCAGTTTGAAAACATTCTTATCTCCTCTGATTCTCTGAACATCTTAGAGTACCTCTATTTCTATAACGGCGGCGGAGTGGCAGCAGGAGACATCAACAACGACGGATTGGTGGATTTGTATTTCGCAGGCAATCAAACCTCGAATCGTCTTTACCTCAATAAAGGCAATTTCCAGTTTGAAGACATCACCGAATCAGCAGGAGTAAATGGCGCAGGTGGATGGTCCACTGGGGTCACCATGGCTGACGTGAATGGAGATGGACTGTTGGACATTTATGTATGTCAGGTAGGTAATTACAAAGGAATAACTGGAAAAAACCTACTGTATATCAATATTGGAGATGGAAAATTTGAAGATCAGGCGGCAGCATATGGGGTGGACTTCGTAGGACTCAGCACCCACGCCGCTTTTCTGGATTATGATCAAGACGGTGATCTGGATCTTTATTTATTGAACCATTCCGTCAAATCTCCGGAGGTTTTCGCTCCGGCAGAGCAAAGGAAAAATCCAGATGCCATGGGCGACAAATTATTTAAAAACTTACTTTCAGAAGGGGAAATTGGCTTCCAGGATGTCACGGAAGCCTCCGGTATTTACTCCAGCATTTTAGGTTTCGGTCTTGGAGTCGGAGTGGCAGACATAAACGGAGATGGCTGGCTCGATATCTATATATCCAATGACTTCACAGAGAATGATTACCTGTACCTAAACCAACAAGACGGTACTTTTTTGGAAGTACTGGATAGCCTGATATCCAATACCAGCAGATACAGTATGGGAAATGATCTCGGAGATCTCAACGGAGATGGATTGCCTGAAATATTCACTGTGGATATGCTTCCATCCGACCCGGAAATCTGGATGAAATCTGTGGGTGAAGACAAGCCTGAGGTTTATGAGATCAAGAAAAAGTTTGGCTATTCAGATCAATATGTCCGAAACCATCTTCAGCTTAACCGGGGAGAAAGTGGATTCAGCGAAATTGCCCTTTATGCCGGAGTGCATGCTTCAGACTGGAGCTGGTCTCCGTTGATCGCTGACTTGGACAATGACGGACTACCGGATATTCATATTACCAACGGCATAGAAAAACGCCCCAACGATCTGGATTTTATCCAGTACAACCAGCGATCAGACCCAAAATTATCAGAAGAAGAATTTCGCAGAAAACAGGTGGAAATGCTCCCAACAGTCAAATTGGCAAATCTTAGTTTTCAGAATCAGGGAAACCTGACTTTCACTGACAATGCCGCAAACTGGGGCCTGGATCACCCCAGCTATTCCAACGGATCCACCTATGCGGATCTGGATAACGACGGGGACTTGGATTTGATCATCAATAACCTCAACCAGCCTGCATTTATCTATCAGAATCACAGTGAAAAATCAGGAAATGGCTTTCTCAGGATAAATCTCCAGGCCGAAGGAGCCAACTCATTTGGAATGGGGGCAAAAGTAGGGTTGCACTTTGAGGGGAAAAGTCTGTTCCAGCAGTATTCCGGAAGTAGAGGGTTTATGTCCGGCACTTCATCCACGCTGGTTTTTGGATTGGGGAAGCACCCATTAATCGACTCTATTTCTGTGAACTGGCCGGATGGACACCTGGAGATTTTTCACCACATAGCTATCAATCAAACGCTTACCTTAAAGCAAGGAGAAGGTAAAGAACACCTATTCCCAATACTTGAAAAAGCACAATATGATTTCCCACAAATAGCTTGGAAACATGAGGAGAAAACCTCCCTGGACGAAACCAAACGGGAATATCTTATTCCTAGAAGCTATGCCAGTATGGGGCCTGCACTGGCTATAGCAGATATAAACGGGGATGGACTGGAAGATATCTATGTAGGAGGAGCTCAGGATCAGACAGGAGCGTTATTTCTACAGCTTCCGGATGGGAGTTTTGTAAAAAAAGAGAATCCGATCTTTGACCAACTCAGCAAAGCTGAAGATATAGTGGCGGCCTTTGCTGACTTCAATGGCGACGGTTTCCCTGACCTGTATGTAGGCAGTGGTGGCAACGAGGTCCCTGTCGGAGCAGTCTTTAATTATGACCGATTGTACTTTGGAGACGGAACGGGGAACTTTCACTTCAGCCCCCAGTCAATTCCAATGATTGGGGAAAACAGCTCCACACTTGCCATTTATGACATAGATGAAGACGGTGATCTGGATATATTTGTAGGAAGTGCGGTAGTAAGTGGGGCATATGGCAAAAGCCCTAAAAGTGTATTGCTTATCAATGATGGCAATGGTTTTTTCAAAGAACAAACTACAGAGTGGTTTGGGGAGGATACTGATCTGGGGATGATCAACACGGCTGTGTGGGAGGATCTGGACGGCAATGGAATAAGTGAATTGATTCTTACAGGCGACTGGCAAGGCATTCGGGTATTTGAACGGACGGAGATCAAAACGCTAAAGGAAAAGGTGATGCCTGGTCTGGAATATTCCTCCGGATGGATCAATCAACTATACATAGCCGATGTGGATGGAGATGGGAAACTGGATATTCTAACAGGAAATCTCGGTCTAAACAGTAAACTAAAAGCAGAACGTAGTAAACCTATCTGGCTTTATTATGGGGATTTTGATAAAAATGGACAGACTGACCCCATCATCTTCCATTACATGGGAGAGCACCTTCTGCCCTTTCCCTCACGGGACGATCTCATCAAGCAGATCCCAGGCTTGAAGAAAAAACATGCCTACAATGAAGATTATTCCCGAATAAAAAGTCCTGAGGATTTATTTAGCGAGGAGACTTTGTCCGGGATCTCGAGATTCCCAGCCTATGAATTCCGCTCGGGCACCTACTTCCAGCAAGCCGATGGAAGCTTCCTTTTTGAGCCTTTTCCTTTTCCTGCCCAACTGTCTCCAGTACTATCCCTTTATTGGGACGAAAATGATAAAACAGTGTTACTTGGAGGGAATTTTTCAGGTTTCAGAGTTGACTTAGGTACCAATAAAGCATCCGCATTTTCTTCTTACCAATGGCAAGATGGAACCTGGGAACAAAAGAAATTAAAAACTACTATTCCAGCTAGATCAGAAATAAGACAACTTCATAAAATCACCGTAAACCAAAAGGGGTATGGACTGGTAGGAAGCAATTCAGGCCCACTATACTGGATCAAACTTTATTGACATCCTTTGTTACTTCCTTAATTTCCAATAGCTTTAAGTCCCAAACACAATAAACAGGTATCTCCAGTGCCAATAATACTTATGGTACAGACACCAAAGTACAAAATTAACCTACTAACTATGCGTATCGTCAAATTCCTGCTAGTCTCAGGGATACTCCTGACTGCAATCTCTTGCGCAAATCAGGCCGATTATTCACAGACAATTGAAGATGGCCACTATCTGAGTGAGGCGCAGAATAGAATCACGGAGGTGATCATCCATGACATATTTTCTCCACCGGTAGCGGCAAGGATTTACTCCTACGCTTCACTAGCAGCCTATGAGGTAGCCGCGGCCGTGGACAATGATTATGAATCTCTGCTAGGCCAGCTCAATGGCTCAGAAAAGGTGAATTTCTCACCCTCAGAAAAAGTCTATCCTCCCTTAGCATCCCTAGCTGCCTATTATTATGTAGGAACAGGGCTGATTTTCTCGGAAGACATGATGAATGAGCATAGAGACGCCACCTTTGCTTCATTGAAGAAAAAAGGGATTCCAGAAGATGTTTTTGAAGCATCTGTGGCTTTCGGCAGAGAAGTAGGTGATGTCATCAAAGCCTACTCCTCCAAAGACAATTACCATCAGAGTAGATCTTTCCCGAAATTCACAGTAACTGGTAAAGAAGGAACCTGGCAACCTACCCCACCGGCCTATATGGAAGCAATAGAGCCTCACTGGAATAAAATCAGAACATTTGTGATGGATTCTGCATCACAGTTTAAGCCCCTACCCCCACCCCCGTTCTCTACAGATCCGGATAGTGAGTTCTATAAAGTAGCGATGGAGGTGTATGAAGCGGATAAAAGGGCTACACAAGAGCAAAAGGAGATAGCGCTTTTCTGGGATTGCAATCCCTACAAAATGAATGTGAAAGGACACGTGATGTTTGCAGAGAAAAAGATCACCCCCGGGGGGCACTGGATGAGCATTGCCAGTATTGCATCCAAAGCCGCAGGAAAAGATTGGAAGGGCACTGCCGAGGCAATGGCTATGACCGGAATTTCTCTAAATGAGGCATTTATTTCCTGCTGGGATGAAAAATACCGAAGCAACGTGATTAGACCTGAAACTTATATCAACCAGCATATCGATGAGCAGTGGGTCCCACTGTTACAGACCCCTCCTTTCCCGGAGCACAGCAGTGGACATAGTGTAGCCTCGGCTGCTTCTGCTTACACCTTGGCCCAGCTTTTCGGAGATAAGTTCCACATAGTGGATAGTTCAGAGGTGGCTTATGGGCTTCCTGTCAGGGAATTCGACTCCTTTTCGCAAGCTGCGGAAGAAGCGGCTCTTAGCAGATTTTACGGAGGGATCCACTATCGGCCTGCCATAGAATATGGCATTGATGAGGGGAGGGATCTTGCCGAATTCATCTGGTCAAGGATACAAACAAAGTCCCAACAAGTAGCCAGTAAATAAAATCCGAAGCATCCGGAAATCCGGGTGCTTTTTTTGTGTGCTATTTGTTAAACATAAATCAATTAGCACATCTGCACTTAAATCGTTTTAATTCTATGAGATTTTGTGTAACTTCTTTATTCACCTTTTTGAATGGGATCTGATCCTTTTCTTGTTTTTAAACCTACTATTTTATGTCAAAAACCATTATCGTATCCAACCGTCTGCCCATTAGCCTAAGACACCGTAACGGACGGTTTGAATTCAAACCAAGTGCCGGGGGGCTCGCCACAGGTCTTGGGTCTATCTACAAAGAAGGAGAAAACATATGGATAGGATGGCCGGGAAACACAGTAGATGACCCAGAGCAACGCGCAGAAATCATCCTCGAGCTCCACGAACTCAAAATGGCACCCGTTTTCCTTAGCAAGGAGGATGTGGAAGAATTTTATGAAGGGTTCAGTAACGAAACACTTTGGCCGGCATTTCATTATTTCACCCAATACATGGTCTATAATCCAGAACACTGGGAAGCTTATGTTAGGGTAAACCAGAAATTTTGCGAAGCTATCCTGAAAAAAGCCGGCCCCGATGACACCATCTGGATCCATGATTACCAGTTGCTGTTACTTCCACAGATGCTCCGGGAAGTGCTCCCTAATGCAACTATTGCCTTTTTCCAGCATATTCCATTTCCGTCCTATGAGATTATCCGGATGATCCCCTGGAGAAAGGAGTTATTGGAAGGCGTATGTGGTGCTGATCTCATAGGCTTTCACACCTACGATGATATGCGTCACTTCCTGAGTGCGGTGGGGAGGATCACAGGGCTTTCCAATGAAAGCGGCTACATACAGGCTGAAAACAGAATTATCAATGTGGATTCCTTCCCTATGGGAATAGACTACAATAAGTTTGCGAAGCAGGCGAAAAGCAAAAGAACGCTCAGGTTTGTGGAGGAATTTGGAAAGCAGGTAGAAGACCAAAAACTCTTGCTGACCATTGATAGGCTTGATTATTCAAAAGGCATCCCACAGCGGATCCAGGCATTCAACCAGTTGCTGGAGCAACACAAAGAGCTGCATGGAAAAGTTTCCATGATTATGATCGTGGTACCGAGCCGGGACAAGGTACAATCCTACAAAGAACTGAAAGAAGAAATCGACCTGCTGGTAGGCAGGATCAACAGTGAATATTCTACCCTGAATTGGGTTCCTGTACATTATTTCTACCGCAGTTTTCCGTTCGAAGAGCTTAGCGCATTCTACAACATGTCAGACATCGCTTTGGTGACACCGCTTCGTGACGGTATGAACTTAGTCTGTAAAGAGTTTGTAGCCAGTAAAACCGACCAGACAGGGGTACTGATCCTTTCGGAAATGGCCGGTGCATCCAAAGAGCTTCAAGACGCCATCCTTGTCAACCCCAACGACAGACAGGGTGTGGTGGACGCAATATTCAATGCGCTTTCCATGCCACAGAGTGAGCAAATAGCCAGGATCAGCAGCATGCAGGAGAGCCTGAAAAAATATGATGTTTTCCAATGGGTGAAGGTCTTCATGGGTCGCCTGGAACATGTGAAGCGAAAGCAAGAGGAGCTGACTTCCAAAGACGTGGATGCCAAGGTGATGACTGAGATTCAGACAAGTTTTAAGAAAGCTGAGAATGCAGTTTTATTCCTGGATTATGACGGAACACTTACCGGCTTCCATTCAGACCCTCAAAAAGCTCTTCCCGATACAGAGCTGAAAGCCATAATCAAAGATCTCAGCAAACTAGCCCAGGTAGTGATCATTTCCGGAAGAGACAAGGATACACTGGGGAAATGGTTTGAAGGCCAAAACATCGACATGATCGCCGAGCATGGCGTCTGGGTAAAAAGAAAAGAGGACAAAGGTGACTGGGAACTCTATGCTGAAGTGGAAGACGGATGGAAGGAAGATATCCGGAAAGTAATGGAATATTACGTCCTGCGTACACCTGGGGCATTTATAGAAGAAAAGCATCACTCCTTGGTCTGGCACTATAGAAAAGTGGAAAGTGGCCTGGGAGACCTCCGGATGCGTGAACTCTTCAGCCATCTCAAGTATATGGCCAGAGGCTACAACCTACAGGTATTGGAAGGAAATATGGTCCTGGAAATCAAACGCCCTGACATCAACAAAGGTCGTGCGGCCACGGCGATGATGAAAGGAATAGACCATGACTTTATTCTAGCTATCGGTGATGACTGGACGGATGAGGACACCTTCAAAGCCATGCCTAAAAATGCCTATTCTATCCGCGTAGGATATGCATACACCCAGGCCAATTACAATATCAAATCCTTCAGACAAGTGAGGCAGTTGCTTCAGAAATTGACTTCATAATTGAGTTGAAAACCAAGATTAGAATAAAATATAAGGGCGAAGGATTTTTCGCCCTTTTTTATTGTTTTTATGGTTCAAGTCTTCAGACTTGGACCTAATATATTGCAGTCTTTAGACTGCTTGAATCATCTCTTAAGTCACTCATTTTTACTACCATAAAAACATTTACCTAGGGCCTGCTGAAAAACGCCAAGAATAGATTAAAAGCTGTCATTTTGAATGATTAGCCCATTTTTCATACAAGCGGTTTTTCAGCAAGTGCAAGCTTTTTGACGACTATAGGTCTTTATCCATGCACCAGAAAATCCCAAAATCGGGATTTTCAAGCTAGCCTCAACCATA
Source organism: Algoriphagus sp. AGSA1 (assembly GCF_021390545.1). GTDB lineage: Bacteria > Bacteroidota > Bacteroidia > Cytophagales > Cyclobacteriaceae > Algoriphagus. The sequence goes on from NZ_JAJUWR010000005.1 coordinate 173,827, forward strand.
CCATCTTCTACGTTGGCCTCATTCGAAGTATAAGCATACATCTTCGCTCGGCCGCCTTGAACCTGGCATGCCTTAGACTTTTTCAGCAAGCCCTGCCTAACTGCATTCCAACAACTCATTTCAATTAATTGTTTTTTATCTATAGCAAGACACAGTAGCGTAAGGGAATCCATAAAAACGGTGAGGAAAACAGCAGTCTGAAGACTGCATTGGGTAGAGTCCAAGTCTGAAGACTTGAACAAATTACCAGTGCATACATTATGATAAAAAAACCATTACAGATACTTTTTATACAGATTATCCAAAATTCTCTTATCTGTCTCTGTCAATGCCGATTCTATATCCCGCTGAATAAAATGTAGCTTAAACGAGCGTATGGCTGCTTTTTCATCACTGACATCGTAGCCAATAATTCTTAAAGCCAATACCGGATCTAGTGTATTGGACGGCAAAGAATCCGTATTTTCTATGGGGATAGCAATGCTATCCTGTGCGGTCAACACAGGGAAAACCACTTCTTCATCGTACCATAACCCGAATCCTTCCTCTGCTAGTCTTTTCCATGGGAAATAAATGCTCGGATCAGTTTTCCGGGAAGGGGCTATATCCGAATGACCAATAAAATTCGCGGTAGGAATTCCGTATTTCCACTTTAATCGCTCCAGTAGCACCAATAAACTTTCGATCTGGACTGATGTAAATGGTTCCCTGCCGTTATTATCGAGTTCGATCCCGATCGAGGCAGAATTCAGATCGGTATCATTTCCCCACCGCCCTTTCCCGGCATGCCAGGAACGAAGATAGTCATTCAGCATCTGGACAATTTTCCCATCTCTGCCGATTACATAATGAGAGCTTACCTGCGTTCTAGGAACTGTAAAGGTCTGAATAGTCTGTACGAGGGAATCCTGTGCCGTGTGATGGATGATTACATAGTTGGGTTTTCTGAGACTGAAGTTCGTCGTACCCACCCACTCATCAGTTATGCTGAGCGTATCATAATCCAGTTCCGCCTTGGTTTTGGGTATTTCCTGAATTAAACCAGTGGTCTGCTTCACTGACTTTTTGTGCGCTTTATTGTTCTGTCTATAGATGTCTTTGGTACAAGAAGCAAAGGCCAGTGAAAAGCCTACAAGTAAAAGAACAGGAAAAATTCTATGGAATCTCATGAGAGCTTGTTGTTATTCAGGATCTGAAGCTACAAGTATTGTACTAAGTCTGAAAACCAGCTGTAGAAAAAACACTTACATAGCGGGACAAAACACATAAAAAATATGAGGCTATCTCATAAGTAAGTTTTCTTGTCAGGCTGAGGTCGAAGCCATTTATCTGCTGATTAAGCCCATTTCGACTTCGCTCTATGTGACAATTATGAGCTATGAGGCAGTCTCGCTCGCTCAGCGTAAAGCTCCGTACACACCGCATTTCACCGATCAATGCACGCAAGAAGCCTCAAAATTTGCAGAAATCTGCCGCAATCTTAAACCTCATCTACGAGAATCCGCACTTTTTATCCGCGTCAATCTACGGGAACCTTAAACCTCACCCGCGGAAAATCCCCGCCTTTTATCTGCGGGAATCTTAATCTGTGAGAATCTGCGCCTTTTATCAGCGTTTATCTGCGGGAAACTTAAAATAAGATTCTTCTACAAGAAATTAGGCCTATCAAGCTTCTTCCCGATACGGAAAGCTGCGTTCATCAATCCTACATGCGAGTATGCCTGCGGGAAATTGCCCCATTGACTTCCCGTCTTTTGATCCACGTCTTCGGAGAAAAGATTCAGGTGATTGCAGTATTTGACCAATGTCTCAAAACCTTCAACAGCTTCATCTAATCTACCTACACAGGCCAATGCCTCTATGTACCAAAAGGCGCAGATCAGAAAAGTAGTCTCCGGCACACCAAAATCATCCATATGCTTGTACCGATAAAACAGGAAATCTTTTGCCAAAAGCTCCTCTTCCAGAGCTTTGAGGTGGTTATTTGCCCGCTCCAGATCATCCCCAAAGTAGCCCATGGTGATCAACTGAAGCGTGGAAGCATCCATAAACGTAGATCCAATGGCCTGCGCATAGGCTTTTCTTTCCGGCAGGTAACATTCCTCGATTTTGGCGATCGCCATGTCCCTCAGCACAATCGCTTTTTTGTACAGTCCGTCATCTTTCAGCCGGATACCTATTTTTGCGGCAGCGCAGGCTCCCGCCCAGTGAAACAAAAAGGTATAGCAATGCTCCTGCGCAAGATTTCTAAATTCCCACAGCCCCGCATCCTTTTCATTCATCGTCGCCTCAATCTTATTTAGCAGATTCATAATCAAAGGCTTGGAGCTGCTCCGCTCCTCCTCAGTGAATCGCTGATCCGAATACAACGGCAATAACGACACCAACACCTGCCCATAGAGATCATTCTGAATATGCGTGTAAGCCTGGTTCCCAAAGCGCACCGGCTTATTGTCCAGATATCCTGCAAGCTCCGAGATCTCCTCCGTCAACAGTGAGTCTCCTGTAATGGAATACAGCGGCTGATATCGGCCATCCGCCCCGGGACGGAGGTTATGGATAAATTCAAAATATTTTTCCAACTCCTCAAAGTGTCCCAAACTATTGAAACAGGTCAAAGTATAATAGGTATCGCGGATCCAGCAATAGCGGTAATCCCAGTTGCGGGTAGAGTCGGGTGACTCAGGTAAACTGGTGGTAGAAGCCGCAATAATCGCCCCGGTATCCTCATATTGATGTATCTTCAGGATCAAGGCCGAGCGCAGCACCAGTTTTTGATGAAAATTATAAATACTCGTCGATTTGACCCACTGTTGCCAATAGGCGGTAGTCGCATGAAGAAAACGTTCCGAAGTGGTCTCAATAGGAGCCTCAAGGGGTCGCCCAAAGGTCAATACCAAGTATATAGGCTTCGTGAGTAAAAAAGCTTTCCCGTCAATCACATAGCTCAGGGGAGCATTGGTAGAGAGCCTTAGCTCTTGACCTATGCCGGCGTAGCTAATATGGTTGGATCCCATACTCGCCCTTAATGCCCTAGCGCCTCGGTCTGCCCGTGGCTTACAGGTGATTTTAATTTTTGGCGAACCTTCTACCGCCTCGATCTTTCGGATCAGCATCAGTGGCTTATAGTAGCGTTCAAAGTTTTTGAACCGTGGCGCAAAGTCCGTAACCGAATAAGAATCCTCTCCAACATTGATAGTGGTCTTCAGGATATTCGTGTTTTCCAGATAGGCCTGTGATGTGGCAAAATCCGCGGTTTCTGGATGGATGGTAAATTCCCCACCTTTCTCCCGGTCCAGCATTCCCCCAAAAATAAAGTCTGAATCAAATCGCGGCAGACACATCCAGCTGATATTGGTGTCCAGTTCCACATGGGCGATATAGGCACAGTTGCCGATCACCCCACTTCCATAGGTATGTTTTTGCATTAAGGTCAGGTTTGAAGTTGAAAAGTTAGGGCTTTTGGGTCAGGATTCAAGAAAGCAAAAAAGGGGATAGCATGCAAAAATCCCGTCCCCTAATGAAGTTTTGAAAAGAAGTTAATAATCAAACCTCACCAGATTAGGCTCACGGTCCACGGTTACGGCATAGATTTCTTAACCTATCGCAAAGGCTAATATCGGGTAATCCAGCTGATATTGGTGTAGAATTTTCCGATCATATTCTACTTATAATACCGAGTCGTGAGGGATTTGCCTCTTCTAGAAATACGTATAACATCTATTTTGAGTTTTAACTCAAAATATCAATTCCTTACCCTGAAAGAATAAGGAATCCTCTACGCCATTGTCCAGATTAAATTTTTTAAGATCCTTATTCCAAAAGAAATAATCTTTCGCAAAGAAATAGTAATAAATCCCCCCACTTTTAAAGGAAAAAGTTCCAATTTTATTAAAATCTGAGTCGAGAACTATTATCTCTCTTTCTTCAGTAAAATTTCTTTGCTTAAAAGCCTCTTCAGAAATACCCTTTCTAGCCTCTCTAAAATAGAGATCGTTGATGGGATCATAAATCATCTTTTCATAAGAGCTATTAATCCAATAGAAGAAACTGACTATACTCGACCTAGGCACACCTTTCTTTTCAGGATCCAGTTTAATTACATCTTTCACTAAAGAACTTTTAGCAACATACTCTTTCTTATAATTTTTGAAATCTGTAACGATTATTTTATCAGATAGAGGAAAACTTATAATGAATTTATCAATTTTGGGATTATAGATAATGTCCATCATTTTCAATTGCTGTGACATCTCCACTCCTTTCGACTCACTTGGAGGATCTATATAAAATTCCTCAAATTCTCCGGTTTTTAGATCGATCTTTGCAATTCTATTGTAATCAGGACTGGAAAAATCAGGAGCATCAATAGCAATATTAGGCATTATTTGGACATAAATGTGTCCGTTACGATATGCAAATGGGCTTTCCATAGAAACTGAACCAAACCCATGTGCATATTTGCTAAGTTCAACTTTACTATATATCTTCCCTGATAAATCCGTCAAATAAATCCGCTTTAGCGGTCCACTAAAGAGAAGTATCGAGTCTGGGCTGACAAATTTAACCCCAGCGCCTAAGCCCATCCCAGGAAGCGCATTTGGGCCATTTAGTTGAAATTGAACTCTAGTCTCAAGGGCTTTGCTAGTTAAATCGTAAAAGTCCAATGAATTATTCTCTTGGTTATACCATAATATTTTCATTTCATTATTTATAATAACAGGCTGACTGTGATAATTGAAAACAGGGGTGACACTATCCAAAAATAAGTCAAACCCTTTCTCCTTAGATTCTAGGGTTAATAATGATTCTTTTCCATCGACTTCAGTTTCATCGACTTCAGTTTTTTGATGGTTACTCTTATCCGTCAAGGGTTTTAAGTGATTTTCAGTCGTGGAAATATTATTTGCCTTATTCCCGTCTTTTGAGCTACATGAATAAAAAATAACAAAAAAGGATAAAAGCAGAAGTATATAATTTTTCATAATTATCAATGGAAATAAAATTACCAGTACTAGGAACTTAATCCCAGTACTGGCGATTGCAGAAATATTTTATAAATACTCTTAAAGTAATTTCTCTAAGGAATGAGTTACTACTTTTTATTAATCACTCCACACTGATAGTATAATAACAAATAGGCCCAGCATTGTAAGCGTTGCATCCGGCAACATTTCCTCCAGGACCAGAGAAGGTGAAGCATCCACCTACTGTCTGTCCCACATCTGGAGTTGTATCGCAACTTGTTTGTGCATTTAAAGCCAAACCAGAGGAGATAATCAATCGCAAGGTTAAAATCGAAAATTTAATTTTTTTCATGATTTAGTAAAATTTATATCATCCCTAAGGTTAGGAACAACGATAACGAAAAAGTCTTTGGCCAAAAACAACTCCCTCACGAAAGCTTAAATGAATATGGATTCGGATTTTGTCTTTGGCAATGAGGATTATATGAATGGTTGTTTTTTTTTTAATGGATGATTCGGATAGGCTTTTTGCTACACATACAACTTCTTGTTCCGGATATAATCTGCCACTCCATCGGGAAGAAGGTATTTGACGGACTTGCCGGCAAGAATTGACTTACGGATAAAAGTGGCGGAGATATCCAGAAGTGGCGCATCTATCAGCTTGATATTCGGATGCTCAAAAGTCTTGACCTCACCCGGACGTGGATAGACGAAGATCTCATAATTGTCCAAGATGGCCTGATAGTTCTTCCAGCGCTTCAGCTGGGTAAGATTATCTGATCCTAAAAACAGACAAAATTGGTGTTGCGGGTATTGATCGGAAAGGTATGCGAGCGTATCCACAGTATAGCTTGGCCTGGGCATGGAGAACTCCACATCCGAAGCCCGAAACTGAAAATTGTCTTCTATCGCAAGCTCTACCATGCGTAAGCGATCAAATTCATGAATCAAAGACTGCCGTTTTTTGAGCGGATTCTGCGGACTCACCACAAACCAAACCTGATCCAGATCCGTGCGGTCATGCAAGGTATCCGCTATGATCAGATGGCCAATATGGATGGGATTGAAAGAACCGAAATACAGACCTATTTTCACTCGACTATCGGGCTAAAAATTCGTTCACCAGATATTCGGCTTCCGCGCTGGATTTCTCAAATTCGTCATTCACTACCGTGACGTCAAACTGCGGCTCAAACTTGGATTCAAACTCCGCCTTGAACAGTCGGCGGGAAAGAGACTCTTCGGACTCCGTGCCCCGGTCGTTTAGACGCTCAGCCAGTACTTCCAGACTAGGTACTTTTACGAAAATCGCCAGTGCCTGCTCTCCAAAGTATTTTTTGAGGGCCAAACCTCCTTTGACATCCACGTCAAAAATAACGGCTTTGCCCGAATTCCAGATCCGTTGGATCTCCTCCTTCAGTGTGCCATAGAAGTTGCCCTCATAGACTTCTTCCCATTCGATGAAGTCATCGTTATCAATATGCTGCTTGAATTCCTCTTGGCTCAAAAAATAATAGTCCTTGCCATGTACCTCATGCCTTCCCCGCTTGTCACGTGTACAGGCAGAGATGGAAAAACCAAGGTTAGGGATGGTTTGGATCAGATGCTTCACGAGCGAGGTCTTCCCTGACCCGGATGGAGCGGAAAAAATTATGGCCTTACCTTGTGTCATGATTATTTGATGTCCTGAATTTTCTGACGGATACAATCTGCCAATTCAGTAGGTACAGCGTGTTTGGTGCATTTTGTTTTCAATACATCGCGGATGGCCTGTTCAAGATGGTAATGTTCGAAACATGGCTGGCATTTGGCGAGTTTTTCCTTCAGCACTTCTTTGCCCGAATCCTTCAGGTCTCCGTCCAATATGCTTTCCAGCAACTGGAAGCATTTGCTCTCGTCACTGCATTGCTTCTTTCGCTCACCGGATGGGTTGTCATTCATTTCCATGGGTAATATTCGTTAGTTATTCCTCCTCTTCGTCCGTATTGTATCCCATATTCTGGGCATATCCTTGAAGCTTCTCCTTCAACAGATTCCTTGCGCGGTGCAATCTTGATCGCACGGTACCTATGGGAATGTCCAGGATTTTGGCCATTTCCTCGTAAGTAAACCCTTCCAGATCACACAGGATGATCACAGTCCTGAAATCCACCGCCAAGCTATTAAGCGCGTTGGAAATCTCATCTCCGAGCATATCCTTGACAGATTCCGCCCTGAGATCGCTAGTACTTTGGTACTGAACGTCATCCGAGTTGTAATAAGTTTCAACTTCCTGATAATCTACCTTCGTAGGCTGCTTGGATTTCTTCCTGTACTCATTGATAAAGCTGTTTTTCAGAATCCTGAAAAGCCAAGCTTTGGCATTAGTGCCCTGCTCAAATGAGTTGATAAACCGATAGGCCTTCAGGTAAGTATCCTGTACGAGGTCCTTGGCATCATCTTCATCGAAGGTGAGCCTATAGCCAAAATTGTACATTGAGTCTATGTGTGGCATAAACTCTCCATCGAAGATGGCATTTTTCTCTTCCTGAGAATATTTTCTGCGCTGAACTTCCGACATAAGTCCCAAAAGTAACAATTGGGTGAAATTATAACTAGGAATTGGGAAGAATTCAGGCGATTTCGTTTATTTTGTTCCAAGGTTTGGCTCTCTTCAGCCACAGATTTCCCAGCGATATACCGTTATGTTTTTCTTTAGACTGCTTTCCAGGCTTCCCTTACCTGTTTTATACTTGTTTTCAGATGTGCTTTATCTCATAGCCCGGTATGTGATCAGCTATCGCAAAAAAGTGATCGATGAGAACCTGAAATATGCGTTCCCTGAGAAAACTCCGACGGAAAGAAAAAAAATAAGAAATAAATTCTACAGGAATTTTACTGATGCTTTCTTTGCGGAAACCATCAAAATGCTGACAATTTCTGAGAATGAACTCCGCCAAAGATTTCACGTGGTCAACCAAGAACTGGTAGATGCACCGATAAAATCCGGAACAAGCTCGCTGATGATGGCTGGACATATCTTTAACTGGGAAATGGCCATTCTGGGAGTAGCGCTAAATACTGAAGTCACTGCTGAGACCGTTTATCTAAAACTCAACAATCCCTTCTTTAACCAGCTAATGTTAAAAATCCGGACACATTTTGGCGGAATAATGACAGAAAAGAGGGAATTTCGCCGGAGTATGATTACTATGCGGAGCAAACCTAGAATCGTGCATCTTGCAGCGGATCAACGCCCACCCGTCTCAGACAGCAGATATACCCGCGGTTTTATGAACCGACCGGCGCTTTTCTTTGAAGGCGGGGAGTTTATGGCAAAGAAAATGGGACTTCCCGTCTTCTATGGGCAGATTACGAAAGTAAAGCGGGGACATTATCGTTTTGTATTCACCGAACTGGCAAGACCGCCCTATACAGATCATCCAGCTCATAGTATTACGGATGAATTTTGCCGCAGGCTGGAAGAAAACATCCGCAGGCAACCGGACCTTTACCTGTGGAGCCACAAACGGTGGAAGGTTTAAGTCTTTAAGAATTGAAATATTAGAAGATTGAAAAATTTTCCATCTCCATTCTCAATTCTATCGTAGAAACCTGATTTCTAAACCTTATTATTTGAGTCATGACACTACATCTTCTTGGCTCTTGAATCTTAAATCTTGATACTAGCTACTTGATACTCAATCTTGATACTTGTGTCTAGCATCCAGCTTCTAAAAAAATGGATTACCTCGATAGTTTAAACCCAGAGCAGCGATTGGCTGTAGAGCATACAGACGGGCCGGTGATGATCATCGCAGGTGCCGGATCTGGCAAAACCCGTGTGCTCACCTACCGAATCGCCCACCTTATCTATGGCAAAGGTGTAGATGCCTTCAATATTCTCTCCCTGACCTTTACCAATAAAGCGGCCGCAGAAATGCGCCACCGGATAGAATCACTGGCGGGACTGGAGGCCAGGAACACCTGGATGGGGACTTTTCACTCCGTTTTTGCTAAAATACTGAGGGTAGAAGCTCCCAAAATCGGCTACCCTTCCAATTTCACCATCTATGATTCGGATGATTCCAAATCACTGATCCGAACGATTGTGAAAGAGATGCGCCTGGACGACAAGGTTTATAAGCCCAATGCGGTTCTCTCGAGGATTTCGGGCGCCAAAAACCGCCTGATTTCCTGGCGTGTGTATCAGGATGACCCTTTTGTAAAAGCAGATGATGAGGCGGCCATGAAACCCAAAATGGGAGAGATCTACCAGCGCTATCAGGACAGGCTATTCAAGGCCGGGGCCATGGATTTTGATGACTTGCTTTTCAATACAAATATCCTGTTCCGGGATCATCTCGATGTGCTGAATAAATACCAACAGCGCTTCAGATACGTGATGGTGGATGAGTTTCAGGATACGAACCTATCCCAGTACCTAATTACAAAAAAACTGGCAGCCGTACACCAGAATATCTGCGTGGTAGGTGATGATGCACAGAGTATCTATGCCTTCCGGGGCGCGGACATCCAGAACATCCTGAATTTCGAGAAGGATTATCCTGATCTGTTCGTGGTCAAACTGGAACAAAATTACCGCTCCACCAAAACTATTGTAAACGCTGCCAATTCCATCATCGACAAGAACAAAGCACAACTCAAGAAAAATGTATGGACCTCCAATGGTGAAGGGGACCTGATAGAACTGGTCAAAGCAAGCTCCGATAGCGAGGAAGGAAAAATAGTGGCCTCCACTATATTCGAAGAGAAAAACACCAAAAAACTCAGCAACAGTGACTTTGCCATTCTATACAGAACCAACTCCCAATCCCGAGCGATAGAGGAAGCACTCCGCAAACTGAACCTGACCTATAAAATCGTCGGTGGGCTTTCATTCTACCAGAGAAAAGAAATCAAAGATCTGATGGCATATATGCGCTTCACCGTGAATCCTATGGATGAAGAGGCATTCAAACGAATCGTGAATTACCCGAAACGTGGCATAGGTGATACTTCTGTGGATAAGATATTAGTGGCGGCATTTGACCATGACATGCCCCTGTGGGATGTGGTGCAGAATGCACACAGCTTCATCGGAGGCAGGGCAGCAAGTCAGCTGGATGACTTCGCCACGATGATCAAAGCCTTTAAGATTGAGGTAGAACGGAAAGATGCCTTCGAGGCAGCCAGTAGCATAGCCAAGCAAAGTGGGCTCCTGCGCGAGCTGTACGAAGACAAGACCATAGAAGGACTCAACCGCTATGAGAACGTGCAGGAACTTCTGAATGCCATCAAGGAATATGTGGACAACGAAGAAAATGAAGATAAAAGCCTAGGGGCATTTCTACAGGAAATAGCGCTGCTCACGGACAATGACAGGGACAAAGACACCACTGATGCCATTACACTGATGACCATACACTCCTCAAAGGGTCTTGAGTTCAGGCAGGTCTTTGTCGTGGGAATGGAAGAGGATCTGTTTCCTTCCCAGATGATGATGCAGAGTCGGGAGGATTTGGAGGAAGAACGAAGGCTGTTTTATGTGGCCACCACACGGGCAATGGAGAAACTCTATTTCACCTATGCACTTACCCGCTATAGATTTGGCAGATTGTTAAACTGCGAGCCAAGTAGATTCCTGGAGGAAGTATCCCCGGATTGCATTAAGGTTAGCAAAAAGGTATCTTCGAAAGAAATGTCCGGAGCTTTCCGTAGAGAAGGGTTACCGGGGACAACTGAGTCATCTGGATACATTGGCATCAAGAAAAAACCTGAAACCCGGATGCCTACAGCGATGAAAGTACATACGCCCAGCCCTGATTTCAAACCATCCAACACCAACCACCTGCAGGTGGAACAGCTGGTAGAACATCCAAAGTTTGGTTTTGGCAAGGTTCAAAAAATTGAAACAGAGGGAATTAATCGAAAAGCAACGATTCACTTCGAGCATTTTGGTGAGAAAACATTATTACTTAGCTTTGCGAAGCTCAGGATTATAGACTAAGCACTTGCTCCCCTGCCTTTTGGTAATTTTTTCATTACCTTGATTAGCGCAAAATAGGGAGGCATTATGGAGCACATTGAACCAGACAAACAAAAAATCATTTTGAAAGAATACGGCAAAAACATTCAACGCCTCGTTGATCATATCACGGCGATTGAAGATCGTGATAAGCGTACCCAAAGTGCTTTCACAGCAATAGAAATCATCAAGCAACTGAATCCTTCTCTGAAACAGGAGAATGATCAGAAACTCTGGGACGACCTGTATATCATGTCTGATTTCAAACTGGATGTGGACGCACCGTTTCCTATGCCAGAGAAAGAACTGTTAGGCAAAAAACCCCAACCCATCGGCTACCCTACCAGTGAGATCAAATTCAAGCACTATGGCAGAAACATAGAGAAACTCATCGAAGTCGCTATCAAACTGGAGGACGACGAAGAGCAAGAGGCTGCCATCATTTTCATCGGACAATTGATGCGAAGCTTCCACTCTACCTGGAACAGGGAAAATTTTGATGACGCCATAATTCTGGATGACATCAAGACGTTATCTAAAGGAAAACTGCACATAGATCTGGAGAAGGTAAAAGAAAACGGGCTGTTTGAATCAAATACTCGCCGGGATTTCAAGCCCCCACTTCAGGAAGAACGCAGCAATTCTAAAAACAAGCGATCCAATCACAGCAACAAACGTCGCCCAAATAACGGACACAACAAAAAACGTAGAAATTAATGGGTTCATTCCGTGTCAATGGTGGAATCAAGCTTAAAGGCGAGATTATTCCCCAGGGAGCAAAAAACGAAGCACTACAGATTCTTTGCGCAGTTCTCCTTACTCCGGAGAAAGTCACTATAGATAAAATCCCCAACATAGTAGATGTCAATAAGCTCATTGAGCTATTGAGCGATATGGGTGTGAAAGTCACCAGGCAAGGCCCCGAAACTTATTCTTTCCAAGCAGATGAGATCAATCTTGAGTATATGGAAACTCAGGATTATCTTAGAAAAGCATCAGCTCTGAGAGGCTCTGTAATGTTACTGGGGCCCCTTTTGGCAAGGTTTGGCAAGGGCAAACTATCCAAGCCAGGTGGGGATAAAATCGGGCGTAGGAGAATGGACACCCACTTTACAGGTTTTCAGAAGCTGGGTGCCAAATTCAACTACGATTCGGAAAACGAGATCTTCCACATCGATGGGCAAAATCTCAAAGGCAGCTACATGCTCCTTGACGAAGCTTCTGTGACAGGTACCGCGAATATCGTAATGGCCGCCAGTATGGCAGAAGGCACCACCACTATTTACAATGCGGCCTGTGAGCCTTACCTGCAGCAGCTTTGTGACATGCTTAATCGTATGGGAGCCAAAATCTCAGGAGTAGGATCAAACCTGCTTACGATTGAAGGCGTTGCTAAGCTGGGAGGAACTTCCCACAAAATGCTCCCCGACATGATAGAGATCGGTTCCTTTATTGGTCTCGCTGCCATGACCCAATCTGAGATAACGATCAAAGACTGTCAAATACCACGACTTGGTATCATCCCCGATACTTTTAGAAGAATGGGTATCAAGCTGGAATTCCGAGGTGATGACATCCATGTCCCTGCTCAGAAATATTATGAAATAGAGACTTTTATAGATGGATCCATACTTACCGTAGCCGATGCTATCTGGCCAGGTTTCACCCCTGATTTGCTAAGCATTGTCTTGGTGACAGCCACGCAGGCCAAAGGCACTGTGCTGGTGCATCAGAAGATGTTTGAGTCACGCCTCTTCTTTGTGGATAAACTGATCGATATGGGAGCGCAGATTATTCTGTGCGATCCACATAGAGCTACTGTAATCGGCCTGGACAGGAAAACTGAACTTCGGGGCATCCGGATGACCTCACCGGATATCCGTGCCGGAGTAGCCTTGCTGATCGCCGCGCTTTCTGCCAAAGGCACCTCTATCATCGATAATATAGAACAGATTGACCGTGGTTATCAGAATATTGATGAGAGGCTGAAAGCACTGGGAGCAGACATAGAGAGAATTTAGAGTGACATTAGTTACTTCTTAAAAGAGAGCTTTGATTTCAGGGCTCTCTTTTTTTTGAGGTTATTGTGATTACTTGTATAAAAAAACAGTGCCCTGGATAAAAATCTTGATTTCTTGCCATTCCTGACATAGTCTCCAATAAATCAGACAGATATAAAACCAGAAGCCAGACCCCTTTTTACTTATATTTACAATAAATATCCCTACAATATTTTTTCGCTTCTTTCCTTCTCATAATTTTTGGTAAATTCTGGCTCAATTAGCCAAAAAACCTATATGTCAAAGAAAAAACTTCGCAGTCAAGATTGGTACGGGCGCACCGGAAAGGATGGAATCATCTATCGTTCTTGGATGAAAAACCAGGGTTTTCCGCACCACTTGTTTGAAGGTGATAAACCTGTAATCGGAATCTGTAACACCTGGTCCGAGCTTACTCCTTGTAATGCGCATTTTAGAGATCTCGCCGAAGCGTTAAAACGCGGCATCTGGGAAGCAGGCGGTTTTCCACTTGAGTTCCCCGTGATGTCTTTAGGCGAATGTTCGGTTAAGCCCACAGCGATGCTTTTCCGAAATCTGGCCAGTATGGACGTGGAAGAAAGTATCCGGGCAAACCCTATGGATGGGGTAGTCCTTATGTGCGGATGTGACAAAACCACCCCCTCGTTGGTCATGGGAGCTGCCTCTGTGGATATCCCTTCGATAGTTCTTTCAGGTGGCCCAATGTTAGTAGGACGCTATAAAGGAAAAAAAATCGGCACCTCAGATATCTGGCGATTTGCAGAAGAATTCAAACTTGGGAACATGACCCAAGACGATATGATAGAGGCTGAAGCAGCCATGTCCCGCTCCGTGGGACATTGCGCACCTATGGGCACGGCATCTACTATGGCTGCCATGGTCGAGTCACTTGGTCTTTCCCTACCAGATAACGCCACCATCCCAGCAGCTGATTCCAGACGTAAAGTTCTGGCCCATATGACAGGTATGCGAATCGTGGAAATGGTGAACGAAGACCTGAAAATGAGCAAAATCCTGACTCGTAAAGCATTTGAAAACTCCATTATGGTCAATGCTGCGTTAGGAGGGTCAACTAACTTCATCCTTCACCTCACTGCTATCGCCAAAAGAATCGGGGTAGAGGTTGACTTGACGGATTTTGATAAATTCTCTTCCAAGATTCCGCTGATTGCCAACGTGCAGCCATCTGGCGAGCATTGGGTAGAAGACCTCTTTTATGCAGGTGGCCTGCCTGCGGTAATGAAGGAAATAGAAAAATACTTACATGCCGATGCGATCACAGCAAACGGTAAACCTATTGTAGAAAACTTCAAAAAAGCTCAGTGTTACGACAGAAATCTTATCGGCACCTTTGAAAAACCCATTAAACCCAATTCAGGAATCGCTGTGCTGAAAGGCAATCTCTGCCCGAATGGTGCTGTTATCAAACCTTCTGCCGCTTCGCCGCATCTATTGATCCATACTGGAAAAGCTGTTGTTTTTGAAGATATAGATGATTACAAAGCCCGAATAGATTCCCCGGAGTTGGAAATTGACGAAAACTCCGTCATGGTCATGAAAAACGTGGGGCCGAAAGGTTATCCCGGAATGCCTGAAGTAGGTAATATGGGCTTACCCCAAAAACTTCTCGCCAAAGGGGTCAAGGATATGGTCAGAATATCTGATGGCAGAATGAGTGGAACTGGATACGGAACAGTGGTACTACATGTATCTCCAGAATCCGCCATCGGAGGACCTCTTGCTTTTGTCAAGACAGGAGATCTGATAGAGCTCAATGTCCCTGAAAGAACGTTGAACCTCAAAATCTCTGAGGAAGAATTTGAAAATAGAAGAGCTACTTTCAACCCTCTGAGTCTGCCTTATGAGAGAGGTTATGTCAATCTCTTTCTTGACAAGGTAAACCAAGCACACGAAGGGGTGGATTTCGACTTTCTACAGGGTAGTTCTGGATCAGAAGTAAAGCGGGATTCGCATTGATACATGAAAACCAAAAGAACAGCCATTATTACCGGAGCTGGTCAGGGAATCGGCCTGGCCATCTCCGAAAAACTCGCTGCCCAAAGCGTGAATTTAATACTAAATGACCTGGAAGAAAAACTGATCAGCAAGGCATGTGAGAGGATAAGCCATGTCCATGGAGTAGCTGCAATTCCCATCTCAGGTGATTCCAGCTCTGAAGAAGTGATTGAAGCAATGATCCAAGCTGCCGTCTCACATTTTGGAACTGTTGATATTATCGTGGCCAATGCCGGAATCACGCTATTCGGAGCGTTTTTGGAGTACTCCAGAGCTGATTTCATGGAAGTTACCAGAGTTAATCAAGCCGGTACTTTCTTCCTGGCCCAGGCCGCCGCAAAAGTCATGAAGGAGCAGCCAAATGGGGGAGCTATGCTTTTGACGTCCTCGGTGACGGCGCATCAAAGCCATGAAAACCTAGCTGCATATGCCATGAGCAAGGCCGCTATAGAAATGCTGGCCAAAAATCTGGTCCTAGAGCTTGCTCCTTCTAAAATCAGAGTGAACTCGATAGCTCCCGGAGCAACAGTAACCAACAGAACCCTACTTGACCCGGATTATGAAAGCACATGGTGCGAAATCACGCCACTCGGCAGTCCGGCAACAGTGTGGGATATCGCAAACGCAGCGGCATTCCTGGTCTCTGAGGAAGCCAGACATATTACCGGACAAACCCTGATCATCGACGGAGGATGGTCTTGTGTAAGCCCTTCACCTTACACCTAAAACCATTCAAAATCATTGTATATCAGACACATTAAAAGTCATTTATAAATAGATTTGAATCCTAAGTGTGTTAACTTTATAGAAAAACAAAGCTATGAAACACATCACATGCATTCTGATGGTGGTCTGTATTCTACAGGCATGCCAGCCCAAAGAAACGACTCCGGATACTTTACCGATGAAGGTAGCTATGGCCTATGGCTTTGATAAATTTGATGAGGTGAATTCCATCGCATACACCTGGAATGTACAGCGGGACTCAGTGAACGTAATGACAAGGGACTGGAAATGGAATATAAAAGACCGAACGGTCTATTATGCCACTGCCGACACCAGCTACACGTACAGTTTGGACATGCCTTATGATTCCTTGCCTGAGGCAGATAAAGGATTTATCAATGACAAATACTGGATGATGTTCCCCTTTCAGTTGGCTTGGGATTCCGGATATGAATATGAGACTGAAGAAAATGTGCCCTCTCCCATAGCTGGCACCAACTCTACCAAACTGACAGTTATATACAACACTGCGGATGGTTACACCCCAGGTGACGCATATGACCTATACCTGGATGACAACAACATGATTTTGGAATGGGTATTCCGTAGGGGCAATGGATCTGAAGGACGGCCCACCACCTGGGAAGAAGTAGAGCAATTTGGCCCTATCAAGCTTGCCACCTCCCACTCAAACCAAGCTGGTCAAAAAATCATTTGGTTCACCAATATTTCGGTGAATTAGAAATTAGGTTTCTATTTTACGTTTTTTTCAAATCAATCCGTGTAGCTCTAGCTTATGGAAAGCCAGGTGAGATTTTATGTCTTTTTTGATTATGTGCTTTTCTGAAAGTAACTAAGCATCGCAGCTATCTTTCTAAGTGACCCTCATCTTTGCATACGGGCTTGGTGAACAGAAAGAAGCAGAAGAGGATTACCTACCAAGGTCATTTTGTTTCCCCTTACTTGAGTGATTGCCTAAAACTCTCTGTTATCAATGCATTCCCGCTTTAGACTCTACCCTCCTATCGACTGATCAGTCCGTCCTTACCCTTAGTCGATTGTCCCCCTCACAAAACCCAAAGCAATCCACCTTTAGTAATCAACGAATCCTCTTCTTTTATATCCATCTAATAGGCCATAGACACCTCTAACATAAATTTCCAAAAGGGGCACAAGAATAAATGGAAAAATGCCTTACAAACTTTAACTTGAGCTATACTAGTTTATTTGAAAGAGTCCCCAAAGCCTAACTGTTAATAATAAACAATGCTCCTAAAACCTATTAAACTCTTACTTGCCGACGACGATGAAGACGACAGGTTCTTTTTCAAGGATTCACTCTCCAAGCTCCCTGTTCCCACTAAGTTGACTACAGTAGCCAATGGCGCAGAGTTGATGAACCTGCTTTTGACTGCAGAAGAAGATTTACCAGATGTCATATTCTTGGATCTGAATATGCCTATGAAGTCCGGTTTCGAGTGCTTTTCCGAAATCATGTCCCATGACAAATTCAAGAAATTGCCAGTCATTATTTACTCCACCTCAATAGATGAGCCATCGGTCAATAGATTCTATGAGCAAGGTGCTCTTCATTACATCCTAAAGCCCGGAGAATATTCGAAATTAAAAGATGTGATATTCCGTGGTCTTAGCAGCTTGATAAATAAGTCCGAAAAAACCTCAAAAACAAATTTTGTAATCCAATCCCAGTGAAAACAACTATGGCAGATCAAAGTGCAGCATTCCCAATTGGAGGCGGTGAAATGGGGCAATTAATCAGAGAAAAGGATTGGGGAGAGACTATTTTGGGGCCGATAGATTCTTGGCAGCAAAGCCTTAAAACAACCATCAACATACTTTTAGCATCCAAATTCCCAAAGTTTCTCTGGTGGGGTTCAGAATTGACCTGCTTTTACAATGATGCCTACCGACCTAGTTTAGGTGACCAGGGTAAACACCCCAACATACTTGGAAAAGGAGGTGAAGAATCCTGGTCAGAAATATGGCATATCATCAAACCTCTAATGGATCAGGTTTTAGAAGAGGGAGAATCCCTGTTTTTCGAGAATTTATTGGTCCCGATCTATAGAAATGGACACATAGAAGACGTCTATTGGACTTTTAGTTATAGTCCAGTCCGAGACGATTCCGCACAAATCGCGGGAATTTTGGTAACCTGTGTGGAAACTACTGCTGAAGTATTGCTAAAAAGAAAACTTGAAGACAGTGAGCGAAAACTCAGGCTGATTATTCAGCAGGCTCCTGCATCCATAGCAACTTTTAAAGGGTCAGAATATATAACGGATATAGCAAATGCCAATGCCTTAGTCCTATGGGGAAAGACAGCCGATGAGGTAAAAAACAAGCCTATTCTTGAAGCTGTTCCAGAATTGAAGGAACAAGGAATCAAGGAATTGCTTGATGATGTATATAATACAGGTAAAAGATTCGCCGCATCTGAAATGCCCGTAAAGCTGATGCGGGATGGAAAGCTGACAACACTCTACCTTAATTTCAGTTACGAAGCACTCTATGATACCAACAGGGAAATAGACGGAATCATAACTATAGGACATGATGTCACAGAGCAGGTTTTGGCCCATAAAAAAATCGAAGCCAACGAGGAGAAGCTCACTATGGTCATCGATGCCTCAGAACTTGGTACTTATGATTATAACTTTAAAACAAACAGCCTTGATACTTCTAAAAGGCTGCAGGATATTTTTGAATTTTCACGGGGTCAACTAAGCCAAAATGATTTTTTAAGTAAAATTCACCCCAAGGATATGGAATTACGGAAAAAGGCCTTTGAGAAAGCCTTTTCTCGTGATGGTAATCTGCATTACACCTGCCGGGTTCTTCACTCAAGTTCCAAAATCAAATGGATAGAAATTAAAGGCAAGGTTCATTTTGATGAACGCAGAAAACCCCATAAAGTCCTGGGAACTGTACGGGACATTACTGAAGACAGGATCAACAGACAAAAATTAGAAGATAGCGAGCAGAAATTCAGACTCTTGGCCAATTCCCTCCCCCAACATATCTGGACTGCCGATCCTGAAGGCAAGCTGAATTATTTCAATCAATCCGTGTATGAATTCTCTGGGTTCACCCCAGCACAATTAGATCAGGAAGGATGGCTCACCATCGTCCATCCGGATGATAGAGAGGAAAACCTCAAAGCATGGAACAACTCAATACAGTCCGGAAAAGACTTCCTTTTTGAACATAGGTTTAGAAAATACGACGGTTCCTATAGATGGCAATTGAGCCGCGCCAGACCTCAACTCAATCAGGATGGGGATATACAGATGTGGGTAGGTTCCAGTACGGATATTCATGACCAAAAAGAATTCACTAATGAACTAGAGCGCCTAGTAGTGGAGCGTACTGAAGAACTGGCACAGAAGGTTAAAGACCTGGCAAGTATGAATAAGGAGCTTCAATCTTTTGCCTATATATCAAGCCATGATCTGCAAGAACCTCTTCGAAAAATCCAGACTTTTTCAAGCCTGCTTTTAGAACATGAGTACGACAACCTCACCGATGACGGAAAGGAGTACTTCAAGAGAATGCAGAATGCGGCCAAGCGTATGCAGGCTTTGATAAGTGATTTACTTGCCTATTCCCGCACTTCTATTTCAGAACGGAAGTATGAGCCCACAGACCTTAATAAACTAGTTCAAGAGGTAAAAACCGATCTCAAAGAAGAGCTTACCCAATACAATGCGGTCATAGAATCCGACAAGCTTTGCACACTTAATATCATCCCCTTCCAATTCCGGCAGCTTTTACAAAACCTAATCAGTAATTCACTCAAATTTTCCACCAAAGAACGCCAAACTCATATAGCTATTGCCAGCGAAAAGAGACTAGGGGAGGAATTTGAGATCGCTCGCCTTTCACCTTCTACTACTTACTGCCATATCCGTATTTCAGACAATGGGATAGGTTTTGATCAAAAATATCATGAACGGATTTTCGAACTATTCCAGCGGCTACACGGAAAAGATGTTTTTCAGGGGACAGGGATAGGGCTTGCCATCGTGAAGAAAATAGTAGAAAACCATCATGGTTTTATTACTGCTAAAGGTGAACCTAATCAAGGGGCAACTTTTGATATTTATCTTCCCGAAAATAAATCCTCCAGTTAATCATATACCATAAATTTAAATAAGATGCAATAACCGAGCAGAAGGAAGGGATCTCTTAAATTCCGGACACCGCACAGGAAGACCTATTGAAAAACAACCAATAAATCCTTGAAATCGCCACGACTAAAATCAATATTAGACACATGAAATCGAGCCTACCAGCAGATAAGTGTGACCATTGAAAGACAAATTATATACCCATGAAAAACCCCGAAAAATTAAGCCGTAGAGACTTTGTCGGTACAGCGGCATCAATCGCCGCGTCGATTTCCATTGTTCCTTCCCATGTTATTGCAGGTCTAGGAAAAGTCCCTCCATCTGATCAGATCACGTTAGCGAATATTGGATGCGGCACCCAAGGACTCAGGGAAATGGGAGAGCTACTTCAAAACCCTAAAGTGCGCATAGTCTCTGTATGTGATGTGAATAAATATAGTGAAGACTACATTGATTGGTCCCCCTATGGCATCAGGGACAATATTCGCACCGTATTGGGAGATGATAATTGGTGGCATAATACAAAAGGGATACCTGGAGGAAGAGACGTGGGAAAAACCTATGTAGATCGGTTTTATGAAAAAAACAGTCCAGCTGGAAGCAAAAACAGCTGCACGTCATATGAAGACTTCCGTGAACTTTTTGCAAAAGAAAAGGACATAGATGTGGTCAAAATCATGACTCCGGATCATACCCATGCCTCTATCGCTCTGGCCGCCATGGACCGAGGGATACATGTGGTCACTCACAAACCTATTTCCAACAGGCTCTTGGAAGGCAGAAAAGTCATTGAAAAAGCAAAATCAAGCGGTGTAATCACGCATTTACTGGCTTGGTCTGACCGCCCGGAATATCGACAGATCAAAGCCTGGATAGATGAAGGACTGATCGGAGAACTGAAAGAAATCCACAACTGGTCTTATCGGCCTGTATGGCAACAATGGACTAAACGCCCCACTGGGAGTGAAACCATTCCGGAAGGATTCAACTGGGATCTTTGGCTAGGGCCGGTACCCGAAATGGAGTATCATAAAAACTACACCCACAACGTCTTCCGGGGATGGTATGACTTCGGAGGGGGATCCGTGGCAGACATGGGACATTATAGCCTTTTCCCCCTATTTGAAACCCTAGGAATCAGTAATTCTCCAATCAGTGCAAAAGCCTATGGAACAACCACTCGCGAAGAAGTAAACGGTGTCTATGAATGGGTGAAAAATGATGTGGCATTTCCCGCAAGCTGCATGATCAAATGGAAATTCCCCCAACAGGCTAGTCTTTCACCTTTTGACCTGTTCTGGTATGATGGAGGCATGAAACCATTTGCCCCATTAGAGCTGGAAATGGAGGAAAAAGACACTCCCGATGAGGGTCTGATGCTGGTAGGGACTAAAGGAAAAATCCTTGGGGGATTCCGTGGAGAAAACCCGGTTTTACTACCAGAGACCAAAATGACATCAAGACCATCTTCGGAAAGGATTGATTCCAGTAAAATTGAGAGACACAGTACAGCCTGGGTGGATGCTATCCAGTCCGGGACTCAAACACCAGGAAGTTTTACCCGTGCTCAGACCATTACTGATACAGTCAATCTGGGTGCAGTTGCCTTACGGTCAGGAAAAAAAGTTGATTTTGATCCCTCTGCTCTGAAAATCACCAATGACAAGGAAGCCCATAAATTCCTTTCGAGAGATTACCGAAAAGGCTGGGAAATATAGGCACATTAATAAGGCTCAAGTAGCTGTAAATATTTAATTTTCTATTTAGTCATTAACCTAACCCAATATGAACAACAGAAGAAACTTCCTCAAATCGGCCAGCCTAGCCACGGCAGCTATTAGCCTAGGGATTCCCCATCTGGGGTTTTCCGCAAGAAGGTCAGACCCTCTCTTTAAAATTTCCCTTGCAGAATGGTCTCTGAACAAGCAGCTTTTCTCCGGAAAGATGGATCATCTCGACTTCCCTATCCTGACGAAAAAAGCCGGTATAGATGCTGTAGAGTATGTCAATCAGTTTTTTATGGACAAAGCCAAAGACATGGCTTATTTGAAGGAAATGAAAACCCGGGCTGAAGGCGAAGGAGTAAGGTCGGTTCTCATCATGTGTGACGGGGAAGGAATGCTAGGAGCATCTACCAAAGAAGAAAGAAGCCAAACCGTCGAAAAACATAAAAAATGGGTAGAAGCCGCCATGTTCCTCGGCTGTCACTCCATCCGTGTGAACGCTTATTCCGCAATTCCTTGGAGCACCTCTCCGGCAGATTATAAACAGGCAAGTGACCTCGCCAGTGCCGGCCTGCATGAACTATGCGAATTTGCCGATGACTATGATATCAATGTGTTAATAGAAAATCACGGAGGATTTTCAAGTAATGGGGAATGGTTGTCTGAGATGATCGAAAAGGCTGACCATCCAAGAGCAGGTAGTCTGCCGGATTTTGGTAATTTCCGGATAGCAACAGAAGATGGAAAGTCCATTTCCTATGATTCATATAGAGGTGTGGATGAATTGATGCCCCAGGCTAAAGGTGTCAGCCTCAAACCAAAGGTTTGGGACGACTATGGAAATGAATCCGCCCTGGACTACTCCAAAATGATGAAGATAATACTACTTCATGATTTCCATGAATACGTCGGTATAGAACATGGTGAGGAAGGAAGGGAATGGGAAAGCATCAAAGAAATTAAAACAGAGCTTGAAAAAGTAAGAAGCCAGCTTTCTGAAAATACGGCTTGGGCTCGTATGAATTCAGATTATATGACTTAAACAACAATGCGGTTTTTATAGTGGAAGACATAGAGTCCCCAGCAGAAAAAACTTCCTGACTTATCATGTCGAAAAGAACAGGAAGTTATATTTTCGTCAATGAAACAACAACTCGGACAAATTGCAATTTTAGTAAGAGATTATGATGAGGCCATAGAATATTATACCCAAACACTGGGATTTGAACTGATTGAAGACACTCACCTAAGTGATGTGAAACGCTGGGTTAGGGTCTCGCCCCCGGGCTCCTCCTGCCACTTGCTGTTGGCCAAAGCCGCTGATGAACTGCAGAGAAACCAGATCGGATTTCAGTCCGGAGGGAGGGTGTTTTTGTTTTTATACACGGATGATTTCTACCGTGACTACCACAACTATACCGCCAAAGGCGTGGAATTTATCCGGGAACCTTCAGAAGAGGCCTTTGGAACGGTTTCCGTATTCAAGGATCTGTATGGCAATCTTTGGGATTTTATAGAGAGGAAATGATTCAATCGATCTTTTTGATCTCCAATTCAGTAAATTGAAATATTAAGAGATATACCATAAAATGAATTCAGAATCCAACTCCCAACCCAACAACCCTCTCCACGGCATCAAACTCGCTGATATAGTGAATCATCTGGTAGAGTTCTACGGCTGGGAAGAACTTGGCGAAAGAATCAACATTCGCTGCTTTACCCATGATCCCTCGATCAATTCCAGCTTAAAATTTCTTCGAAAAACCCCCTGGGCCAGAGAGCGGGTGGAAGGGTTATACTTAAAATCTTTGCGTGACGCTAAAAAGAAGTGAGTTAAGTTATTAAGCCACGAAGATCACAAAGAAGACACAAAGACAAGTCTGAAGACTTTAGCCCGAACCAATGCAATCCCACGCCAACACACGGCACAATTAAATTGCCCCTCTGCAAAACTTTGCGCCCTTTGCGTCCAAAACAACAAAAAAACCCGAAGTGCTCCCCGGGCTTTTCGTTTTATAGTCTGTGTGGTTATTTACACGTAGTTATTCAACATCACCGGCATTACCAGCATGAGGATATCCTCATTTTCGTCTTGCTCAGCAGGAAGGATCAAACCGGCACGGTTAGGGGCCGAAAACTTCAGGCTTACTTCTTTGCAAGAAAGATTGTTAAGCATCTCCACCAAGAATTTGGCATTGAAGCCTATTTCTATATCCTCACCTTCATGTTCGCAGGAAAGTCTTTCATTTGCCTCATTTGAGAAGTCAAGATCTTCGGCGGAGATCATCAATTCACTGCCGGTCAATTTCAATCTCACTTGATGTGTTGTCTTATTCGCATAGATGGCGATACGACGTAGGGAACTTAACAATTCCGCACGGTCTATGGTCATCACATTAGGATTTTCAGAGGGGATCACATTTTCATAATCAGGGAATCGCTCATCTATAAGACGGCAGATCATCTTGATGTTGTTGAAATTGAAGTAGGCATTAGACTGGTTGAACTCTACTGTCACCGGTAGATTTTCGGATGGTAGCGTGGACTTCAATAGATTCAGCGCTTTGCGAGGAATAATCAGCGTAGCGGCATCCTGAGAAGCTATATCCACTCTCCTATATCTTACCAATCTGTGTCCATCTGTAGCCACAAAGGTGGTATTGGTAGGGCTCAGGTTGATATATACGCCCGTCATCGCAGGACGAAGCTCGTCAGAGCTGGTCGCAAAGATGGTGTTCGAAACCGCAGAAGAAAGCACCTCAGTGGACATATCCACAGAGGTAGCATTGCTTACAGTAGGTATTTTAGGGAAATCAGTGGCATTTTCTCCCGCCAATCTGTATCGTCCGTTATCTGAGCTGATCTCCACTGCATAGGTATCATGATCTATGCTGAAGGTAACCGGCTGCTCAGGCAGATTTTTAAGCGTTTCGATCAAAATCTTTGCAGGTACCGCAATATTTCCATCTTCTTTGGCCTCCACGTTGATTTCGGTGATCATCGAAGTCTGAAGATCAGATGCCGTAATAGTCAATAGGCTCTCTTTTATCTCAAAAAGAAAATTCTCCAAAATGGGCACTACAGGATTAGTGGTCACCACACCGTTGATTGCCGAAAGCTGCTTTAACAGGGCAGAAGAGGAAACAATAAATTTCATATCGTAGGGCTTATTTTATTTTTACTTTTGAATGGGGGTAAATTTATAAATAAATTCTAATTTGAACCTCCGTATAATTGATTCTCTGGAAAATTAATGCATTAGAAGTGGAATAATCAGCTAGTTTGATTTTTTGTTGTAGCGATTCTTTCTGATACCCACTATTATCCCTCCAAAAACCAATAAAACCACTACCGGCCCCAGCACATTTACTGCCTGCCAGTAGGCTTTCTGTTGAGTTACTTTCACTTTGTCCAATGGCCGGATCTGAAAGGTGCGGGTCCTGGAAGCAATGATTCCCTCAGGCTCGGAAAGGTACTGGGCCAGATTTTGTAAGAACAGCCTATTTGCAAACGTAGTCTGACTGAAGGGATCTTCACCAAGAGCGAGCGGGGTACCGTTTTCCAGATTGCTCTGTGCCTGAAAAACTTCCCCATCACCGATCACCACCACTTTTCCTCTTCCTTTTTCTTTGAAATCCGCTTTCGCAAAACCATCCGGTAAAAAGCGGTTTTTATAGAGAGAGGTAAACTCCCCTTCGAGCAAATACACGAGAGGTAAATTCTTTATTCCGTATAGCGTCACATCCGGCTCCTGCTCCATGTCACTGAAAGCAACCCGAACAGGAGCTGGCAAAATCCTGGAATAATCTGAGCTGAAGATCAGAGGAGTTTTGACAACTCCCTCTGCCATGACCGTATCCAAACTACTCACAAAACGAAAATTAACTACATCTAGCCCCTTAGTAACAGCATGGGACTGCATTCTTCCTGCATTGATGAAGAATGGCCAAGGTAAGGGCACCATCTGCTGCTGATCACCGAAATTACCTCCTATTACCGGAAGGTAGCCGAAATTCAGATCCTGAATCAAATCCTTATTCACGCGGACTCCATAGCGAAAAAGCAAATTGTCTAAACCCGATTCAAAAGGCATTGCCAATGTCCCCTCTCCTCCTGCATTTTCTACATTTACCGCTACACCATCCAGTAAAACGACGAGATTTCCCCCGTTCATGACGTATTGGTCCAGGAGATATATTTCACGCTCGGTATAGCTATCCCTGGGCCCTTGGATAAACACAATTGAGAAATGCTCTAAATCTTCCGGCTTTTTTGCCTGCTCTAGCGGCACTTTGAACAGTTCAAACTCTCCATCCAAGGCCTCCACCATCCCGAAACCCTCATCTGATCCCATCTCACCATGTCCAATGAGCATAGCAATGGCAGAGGATTCCGGCGAAATCAACTTACGGATGGCATTGCTCAGTTCAAATTCGAGGTTTTCAATAGATTGGTTTAAAATCTGATCGGGGCTCATACCACGCTCACCTTTGAGGATCAATGCCCCTGTTTCAAACTCCTCATTGCTGACCAAAATGCCGGGGAAAATCAGCTGTGACTGCAGTCCCGTGTTTTGATTGAAAGACAGATTGGTAGGATTGATACCATACTGAGCCAGCGAAAGGATAAACTCTTCCCGTTCCCCCCCCTCAACACTCATTGGGTCAAAATAGGAAAAAGTGATTTTCTCAGGACTGTACGCGTTGAATGTCCTTATGGTTTCTTCTATGGACTTTTGCAGGCGTCGCATGCCTCCAGGGAGATTTTTCCCGAGAAGAATATCCACATGGAGTGGCTCAGAGATCCGGGCAAGTACTTCTTCTGTGGCCGGGTGCAGGGAAAATCGTTTTTCCTCTGTCAGATCCACCCGAAAATGCATGAATTGACCCAACAAAATAAAAAGTACAATACCTCCAAAAAGTACAATCCAGGGTTTGGCGATATGTGCGACAGAGCTTTTCATTTGTTTCTCAAAATCATAACAGAACCTCCCAAAAACAACCAGATCATCCCCAGCATAAAGAACATATCCCCTGAATTCACCACTCCCCTACTCAGGCTCATATAATGATAACTTAGACTCATCTCCTCCACCCAAAAGCTAAAAGTCCCTAGCTGCATTTCTGCTACAGCCGAGAAACCGAAGTATAAAACAAAGCATAAAAACACTCCCAACACGAAAGCCACCACCTGTTGGGACGTCAGGGAACTGGCAAACAAACCCACCGCAGAAAATACCGCTCCTATCATAATCAAACCTATCCATGAGCCAAAAAACCCTGCCTGGTCAATATTCCCCACCGGGTCTCCCAATTGGACAATGCTGTACAGATAAAGTAACGTAGGCAAAACAGCTACCAAAACCAAACAAAGCAAAGCGAGGTATTTGGCCAATATAATCTGAATCAATGATAGGGGTGAAGTTCTCAACAACTCCCAAGTTCCGGATTTTCGTTCTTCGGCAATCGCCCGCATGGACAATGCCGGCACCAGAAACGTGAATACATAGGGAGTATAGGTGAATAGGGGTTCGAGATCAGCAAAACCATAATCCAAGACACTTGTCTCTGGGAAGACCCATACGATCAAGCCTATAGCCACAAGAAATAAGGCGAGGACCAAATAGCCCAAAAGACTTCCAAAAAAGGCATTGATTTCTTTTAGAAATAAGCTCTTCATATTCAGCCGTTGGTGATTTCTCTAAAAATTAATTCAAGGTTCTTTTTGCTTTGGTTGAGCCTGATCAGGTTAAGGGAACGCTCGTTGATGACATTCATTATTCTTTTTCTAGCCAAAGCAGGATCGGTAGTGGAAATAAGCAATTCCTTCTTGCCTTTTGCCCCAAAATCTATTTTCCCCACATTTTCAAACCACCCAAGTTCTAACTCTTCCTCGGTTTCCAGAATCAAAACCGTGTCCGCAGAATTGGATTTCAAATCAGCGAGTGATTCGGAAGCCAGAACCCTGCCTTTGTTGACAATCACCACATCATGACAGATCGCCTCCACTTCCTGCATGATATGAGTGGAAAGAATGAGCGTCCTATCCCTGGCCACTTCTTGGATTAGATTTCTTATTTCCACCAATTGATTGGGATCCAGGCCAGTGGTTGGCTCATCCAAAATCACCACCTGGGGATCATGAATCAGTGCTCTGGCCAAGCCCACACGCTGACGATACCCTTTAGACAACTGCCCGATTTTTTTATACTGCTCAGGCTCCAGGCCGGTACGGCTTAGCATTTCCTTTACTCTGGACTGAAGCTGCTGCCCTGAAAGCCTATACAATCCACCGGAAAACTCAAGGAACTCCCCCACATACATATCCAGATAAAGCGGATTATGCTCGGGTAAATAACCTATAAGTTTGCTTGCTTCCTGCGGAGCTTGAAGCGCATCCCTTCCCAATACTTTCACCTGACCGGAATCAGCCGATAAAAACCCCGTGATGATCTTCATCGTAGTGGATTTCCCTGCGCCATTTGGGCCTAAAAACCCAAGAATCCTTCCGGGACTAGCCGAAAAAGAAACATCGTCTAGCGCTTTCTGTGTGCCATATTGTTTGGTAAGCTGGGATACTTCGAGTGACATGGAGCTTTTTTAGTCAGTCAAAAGTAAGGAAAAAATAGAGTTTTTGAGAAAGGAGGTGTAATGTTCGCCTTTTTATCAGAGAGTGCTCTTTTCATTAACGTTAACCTCAAATTAAATAACTTGTACTTATTAATACATGATATCTTGTATTGATAACACATACTATTCTATTTGCATTGACTTACAGAATTTTACATGATACCAAAGCAAACACTTGGAGAAATAATCTTAGCTCAAAATGATAACTTTCTTCAAAAATCACTTGCAAAGAGGGAAAAAGTCCTACCTGACTATACGAATCAAATCGTGGTAGTGAGCGGTGTGAGACGCTGCGGAAAAAGCATCTTGATACGAAATAGTTTTTCTGAAACAGACCAAGTACTACTTTAAATCTTATTTCCCCTTTGCCAGCTTCTCCAGCAGAAGATCTATTTTGGTAATCCCTACATACTCCGCTATCAATTGCTTTTTTGCATCATAGCAGTAGATTGACGGAACACTCTTGATCTGAAGGTAGCCGGCAACGTCCATCCTGCTGTCAAGCAGAAAATGGACATAGCTCTTGTCTTTCACTCCCAGCCCTACTACAAAGCCAATCATCTCCTCTAACGGCTCTACGGTTGTCAAAATCAAATTATACTCCTTGAATTCATCTATTCTCTTAGAAAGTGTGGCAAGCTCCTCTTGGCATAAGTGGCAAGTGGAATTGAAGTAAATCAAAAGTGTAGGCTTATTCTCCGCTAACTGATAAATGGATTTTGATTCACCGTTGATGTCGCTTAACGTAAAATCAGGTAGAAGAACTGGTGCCGAAAGAAGCGTATCCTCCGCAGGATTATCCATACTTGACAGATAACCCACATACCCAGCGCTCCCGATAAGAGCCACTAATAGAATAATCAGATTTATTTTTTTCATGTGATTACAATTGTTTTTCTGGTGGTCACATGCCCGCCTGGCGTCGGACAGGTAGTCTCACTTAGGATAATCATTCCAGTATGTGCCGTTTTCGACATGTTCGATTTCATAAAATTTGATTTGACTTTCAAAGGCCATATCCTCCCATGGCAAAGGAAACAAGGTAAGCAGTCACTTGCCTACTTGTCAGCGGTAAACAGCAAGGTATATGCATCAGCAGACTCTAGTTCACAGCTTATTTCTATTAAAGAACAGTGTTCAAAAATAAACACATTACTTGCCCAAAACAATTTAAGGATAATATTCAGCAAAATTGGTCACACCATTCAGTCCTGCAATAGAAGCGACGTTTAAAATATGTCCTTCACCCGCCGCGTTCATCGCAGATAGTAGTTTCTTACTTACATGGAAAATCCCATGGACATTGGTGTCAAAAAGGGAAATCAGATCAAAAAGTTCTAATGTCACACACTTTTCCTACTCTTAAGCAGTAAATAGCTTGTGCTTTAGTACATTTTTCTAAATTTGAATAGTAGCATTTAAAAACCAACCTCCATGAAAAAAATTCTATACCCGCTAGTTCATATATCCATGTTCCTCGCCTCAGGTTCTCTTTTGGCACAATCGGAACTCCGTTCGTCGATTGATACCAAATCAAATGCAATAGAAGCCAAGGTGATCGAATGGAGACGGGATATCCACATGCATCCGGAGTTGGGTAACCAGGAATTCCGCACAGCAAAGAAAGTCGCTGATCATCTCCGCTCCCTAGGAATCGAGGTTACCGAAAATGTGGCCGTGACAGGGGTTGTGGGAGTTTTGAAAGGAGGAAAGCCTGGCCCCACAGTTGCACTACGGGCAGATATGGATGCTCTTCCCGTGACAGAGCGAAACGATTTGCCTTTCAAATCTGTAAACACCGCCACATACAATGGCCAGGAAACGGGAGTCATGCATGCCTGTGGTCACGATTCCCATGTGGCGATCTTGATGGGTGTTGCAGAGGTGCTCTCCAGCTTGAAGGATGATTTGGAAGGAACTGTAAAGTTCATTTTCCAGCCTGCGGAAGAAGGGGTTTTTGATGCGGAAATGGCCGGAGCAGAGCTGATGGTAAAAGAGGGCGTGATGGAAGATGTGGATGCGATTTTTGGTTTGCATATCAATTCGCAGACGGAAATAGGAAAAATCGGATACCGATCCGGACCTATCATGGCAGCGGTGGACAATCTGGAAATCACCGTCAAAGGTGTGCAAGCCCATGGTGCGTATCCTTGGTCTAGTGTGGATCCCGTTGTCACCAGCTCCCAGATCATCATGGGACTGCAGACCATCCTTTCCAGAAATGTAAATGTCACTCAAAATCCCGCAGTAGTCACGATCGGAGCCATACATGGAGGTATCCGCCACAATATCATCCCGGAGGAAGTGGAACTTATCGGAACAGTCAGGACTTTCGGCGATGAGCAGCAGGAATTGGTCCATAGGCGTATCACTGAGATCGTAACCAATATTGCAGAAAGTGCCGGAGCTACCGTGGATCTGAAGATCGAGAAACTATATCCCTCCACTGTCAATCATCCTGACCTAACCAAGGAAATGCTCCCTTCACTGGAAGCTGCGGCAGGCGCAGAAAATTTGATTTATTTGAATCCTGTGACCGGAGCCGAGGATTTCAGCTTTTTCCAGAGAGAAAAGCCGGGCGTATTTGTATTTCTGGGAGGAATGAAAAAAGGAGGCGATCCGCTTACCACTCCATCCCACCACACACCGGGTTTCTACATAGACGAAGGCGGATTTGTACTGGGAATGCGTACTTTAAGTTATTTCGTAGTGGATTATATGGGAATGAATAAGTGATAAATAGCAAGCTCAGGTCAGGATTGAATCAAAAAGGAGGGGGAACTTTAAACGCCCCCTCATAATACTTCTGGAAGATGAAGTTCTCTTCAGACAATTTTTTATAAGCAGAAATCTTCCCAGCAGTGTCGTTAGTAATGAATGCGTTTACTAATTCATGGAAGGAAGTAAGCTTCAGTGCTTGCTGTAGCCCATGACCATCGTGGAGTAACAGCAAGGTGCAGTTAGCATAATATTCTGCGAGCACATCATATGATTTGGAGTAAATCATATGATCAAAAGCTCCCCCAATCAATATCATTTTCCCTTCAAACTCCAGTAATCGATCGTAGTTGGTTCCATAGAAATCAAAGTTGGTACTTTGATAGGCACTCCAAAGGGAACTACTCAATTTTTTCATTACGTCCAAACTTGGATTGCTCTTTTGCTCAGAGTCTTGCAATCCTGAGAGTGCTATTGCATGTTCAAACATCCTCACCATTAACGGGATGTTGCTTTCAATATCCTCACCCTTGGCTAATCCCATCAATACATCTTGTAAAGTTAGAAAAACCATCAGGTTCTCTTTAGACAAAGCTTTCTTGCTCAGAATCCCTTTATTGAAATTTGCATAGTAACCGAAATCGAAGCTCTGCACATCACTAAGCTTTATATCCGAAAATGATAATCCTGAGTAAGGAAAACTCAAGTTCTTTTGAATGTCAAAAACCAAGGGATTCACACTGATCATTCTTTTTACATGCTGAGGGAATAAGGATAAATAATATTGCAAAACCATCGCAGCCGACGAATATCCGAACAAAATCACCTGCTTATTGCCGAGCAATTCCTGCCTGATCACTTCGATATCGCGTGCAACTTGATCCTGATTGAAAAGTTTGTAAGCCAATTGATAATCCAGGTTCCCAGAATGTATAACTCCTCTCTTTAGCTCATCATTATCCTTTCTTCCCTTGATCAAAACAAAATTGCTGGACTCAGAAAAATCCAGCAATTCATTAAAAGACAAATATAGTTCATCAAATGCATCCTCTAAGAGAAATACCGTTTCCCTTTCTGAATCAAACTCATTTAAGAACTCAACTTGGACTCCTATTTTTCTTGAATCCGGTAGTAGGTGGTTGTATGGAACCAAAAAGGTTTGTGCTTGCAGGGATGCACTGACGAAAATAAAAAATAAAACTAATCTCATATCTCAAATTTGATCATTGCTAATAAATCATCAAACAGATCAAGATTAGTTTTAGAGAAAATTAACCTTACTAAGCGAAGACTACTTCCCTTTATTCTTCTGATGTTTGGTCTTCAGCTGGTTTCTGTTGGTTTTGGCTTTGGAGTTCTTGTTTCCACGCTTCTTTTCTTTCTCCTGCGCCTCTAGATGTGGGTTCGGTTTTTTATGCTCTTTTTTCTCATGAAAAGCCCCCTTGTAATCAGGGTTGTCTCGTTGGAGCAAACGATCCAGTTCACGGGCATAGGCCTGCTTCTCTTCAAAAGGAGTTGGGGTAACATCCACTTCATCAGGAATCGGAGCTTCCTCCACTTTCATCCGAATAATCTGCTCAATCTTATCGAAAT
The DNA here is from genome assembly GCF_021390545.1 of Algoriphagus sp. AGSA1. Lineage (GTDB taxonomy): Bacteria > Bacteroidota > Bacteroidia > Cytophagales > Cyclobacteriaceae > Algoriphagus. The sequence goes on from NZ_JAJUWR010000005.1 coordinate 206,400, forward strand.
GATATTCCTCAGCAGGATTTACAAAGCTGATCGCCTTTCCTTCATTGGTGGCCCGGCCTGTTCTCCCTATCCTATGTACATAATCCTCATAGATCAGCGGCACGTCAAAGTTCACCACATGGGAGACCATGGTCACATCCAGCCCCCTAGAGGCCACATCCGTCGCTACCAAAATCCGAACATCACCGCCTTTGAAATCCTCGATGGAATTAATCCGGGTATTCTGACCCTTATTCGCATGGATCACCCGCACTTCGCCATAACTCCGGTGACTGAGAAAGGCAAAAACCTCTTCCGCATTTCTTCTGGAACGGGTGAAAACAATCGCTCTGCTAATCTCCTCATTCTTAAACAGGTTGGCAAGAAGACTAAGTTTTGTTTTAATATTGGGAACCAAGTATTTTACCTGTCCTATAGTTTCAGCGGTAGTGGCCTGGGGAGTCACTTCCACCCGCTCAGGAAATTCTAGGAATTCAGCCGCAAAGCGATCAATCCGCTCACCAAAAGTCGCGGAGAAAAGCAAGTTTTGCCGCTTTACTGGTATTATCTCCAAAATTGACCTGATCTGAGGCATAAAGCCCATATCCATCATTTTGTCTGCTTCATCCAGCACCATGGTCTTGATTTCTTTGGTGAGGATTTTCCCTTTTCTATAAATATCCAAAAATCTCCCAGGTGTGGAAACGATGATATCAACACCCTTCTCTATTGTTTCTATTTGGGTCTTTGGGCCCAGTCCTCCATAAAGTGACACCATTCTCAGATCTGTATTTACGGCCATTTGCAGCACAACTTCTTCGATCTGCATGACCAATTCCCTCGTTGGAGCCAAAATCAATGCTCTGGCATGATCCCCTTGCGCATATTTCACCTTCATGAGAAGCGGCAAAACATACGCAGCTGTCTTCCCTGTGCCTGTCTGGGCTATTCCTAGCACATCATGCCCGGCGAGTGCAAGTGGGATAGCTTTTTCCTGAATAAGCGTTGGATGAACATAGCCGGCATCGGCCACTGCATTCAATAGCTGTTTATTTAGCTTAAATGCTTCAAATGTTGAGGCCTCATTGCTCATGATTCGTTAATTTTGGTTGAATTAGTAAAATCCAAAAAGGAGTAAAAGATGAAAAGTATTCTGATCACCGGTGCAAATATAGTCAATGAAGGCCGGATAAGTCCGGGCGATGTGTTGGTAGAAAACGGAAGAATTTCACAACTGGGGGAAAATCTCAGTGCAGAGCAAGCGGATATTCATATTGACGGGACAGGAAAACATCTTTTCCCTGGTCTAATCGATGACCAGGTACACTTCAGAGAGCCTGGACTCACCCATAAGGCAGAAATATACACCGAAGCGAAAGCGGGAGTAGCAGGAGGCACTACCTCCTACATGGAGATGCCTAATACTGTTCCCCAATCTATTACAGTGGATCTTCTTGAGCAGAAATATGCAAGGGCATCGGAAGTTTCCTTGGCTAATTATTCTTTTTTCATGGGAGCGACGAACAGCAATCTCGATGAAATCATGAAGGTGAATTTTGAGAAAGTCTGCGGTCTGAAGATCTTCCAGGGTTCTTCCACGGGAAATATGGTAGTGGACAACATAGAATCTCTGGAAGGAATATTCAAGGAATGTAAATCTCTCATTGCGATTCATAGCGAAAATGACAGCATCATCAAGGCAAATTTGGATGAATATAAAGCAATCTATGGAGATGATATTCCCGTGAAATTCCATCCAAAAATCCGCTCTGAAGAAGCTTGCTATGATGCTTCCAGCCGCGCTGTGGCCATGGCCAAAAAACACGGGACCCGACTTCATATCCTACACATCAGTACCGCTAAGGAACTGGAACTTTTTACCAATACCATTCCACTGGAAGAGAAAAAAATCACCGCTGAAGCCTGCATACATCACATGTGGTTTTCTGAAGAAGACTATGAGACCAAAGGCAATCTGATCAAATGGAATCCGGCTGTAAAAACAGCCAAAGACAGGGATGCCATCTTCAACGCGGTGCTGGACGGAACCATAGATGTAGTGGCCACGGACCATGCCCCGCATACATTGGAGGAAAAAGACCAGGTTTACACCAAAGCGCCATCCGGAGGGCCGCTCAATCAGCACAGTCTGGTTGCCATGCTTGACTTCTACCATCAGGGCAAAATCAGCCTGGAGAAAATCGCGTTGAAAATGAGTCACAATGTTGCAACCCTATTTAACATTAAGGATAGAGGATTTATCAGGGCCGGATATTATGCTGACCTGGTCTTGGTGGACTTGGACAATCCTTGGGAGGTCTCCAAAGAGAATATTTTATCCAAATGTGGCTGGTCACCTTTTGAGGGGCACACTTTTCAGTCAAAGATCACACATACAGTCGTTTCTGGACATCTGGCGTACGAAAACGGGACATTCCATGAGCAGAAAAAAGGTGAACGCTTAGAATTTTCAATAAAAAAATAATTTTTCAGCTTGCACTGATTCAGCTTAATCATTACTTTTGCAGACCATTTGGAAGGAACCAACCCAGATGCATATATGGTGATTGTAGCTCAGCTGGTTAGAGCGCTGGTTTGTGGATCCAGAGGTCGCCGGTTCGAACCCGGTCTTTCACCCAAAAGCCCCTCTTAACGAGGGGCTTTGTTATTTATGAAGCCTGTCTTGGCACAGCATTTGATAAAAAGCCCCCAGAACTAAACCAACTTCAGATGTTTACTTTGTTCAAAACTTCGCCAAAATTCCCTCAAGTGAAGCCCATCAACCTTAAGGCGGCAAAAAGCTATTTGATGAAATTTGAAGAATCGCTGAGAAATTTCGAAGAAATCCAAAAAGAAGCGGCTCACTCCTGATTAACAAAATAAAAGGTTATGGAAACATAACCTTTATTTTTTTGCATTTCATTTTTCTTGTCGGCACAAAACTCTATTTTTAACAACATAGAATTTTCCCCGCATGAGTTATATCCATTTTGATAAAACACAATTAATCAATCTGAATTATTCCCTCGAAAGAGAGATCATCAGATCCAACCGTTCAGGTGCTTATACCAGTACGTCCATCATTTGCTGCAATACCCGCAAATACCATGGACTGCTTGTAGTCCCCCAGCCTCAAATCGACTCACAAAACCACGTGATGCTCTCCACAGTCCATGAAACGGTCATACAGCATGGGGCAAGCTTCAATTTGGGCATCAGTAAATTCCCTGGGAATTATTCCCCACGGGGACATAAATATTTAGAGGATTTTGATTCTGAACCCATCCCCAAATTGACGTACCGTGTAGGCGGCGTGTTGTTACAGAAGGAATTGATTCTAGACACTAACAGAGACCGGTTGATGATACGCTATACCTTACTGGACGCTCATTCACCTACCAAAATACGAATACAGCCTTTTTTAGCTTTTCGGGGGTTTCACGATTTGTCCAAAGCGAACACACATATAAACAAGAAATATAAAAAGACTTCAAACGGCGCGATTTTCCATTTGTATGAAGCCTATGATCCGCTTTATCTGCAAGTCTCCAAGAAAGTGGAATTCGTCCCTGCCCCGGATTGGTACTATAACATAGAATACATACTGGAGCGGGAACGCGGGTACGATTATCAGGAAGACCTATATGTGCCTGGCTATTTTGAGTTTGATATCGAAAAAGGGGAATCGGTCATATTTTCAGCTGGATTGACTGAAGCAGATCCTAAGACTAGACAAAGTGCTTTCGAAAAAGAAATAGCCAGAAGAATCCCCCGCAGCAACTTCCTGAATTGCCTTAAAAACTCAGCCGGTCAGTTTCTCAGAAAAAGAGATGGTGACACACGGGTGATTGCTGGATATCCTTGGTTTGGCTGGTGGGGAAGAGACACCTTTGTAGCTGCTCCTGGCCTTACGCTGTCCATAGGTGATTCAAAAACTTTTCTGGACATCATGGACACCATGTCCCGCGATATGAAAGGCCCCCTTTTCCCAAATGTAGGCAGTGGGGTCATCACAAATATGAACTCCATAGATGCGCCTCTTTGGTATTTCTGGGCACTGCAACAATATATAATTTATACCCGGGACAGTAAGACCATCATTGATAGGTACCTGGACAAAATGAAAGGAATCATTGATGGGTACATCAATGGCACCGAGTTCAACATACATGTACAGGAAAACGGACTGGTATATGGCGGTGAAGAAGGTAAGGCACTGACATGGATGGATGCGGTGACCCCGGACGGGCCTGTGACCCAACGTGCCGGCTGCCCGGTAGAAATCCAGGCTCTTTGGTACAACGCACTTTGCTTCTACCATGAATTGACAGGCGATGAAGAAGTGCAGCGTTATGCTTCCAAAATCAAAGAAAGTTTCGAGATCGAATTCTGGTCAGAGGAGCATGGACACTTAGCCGACTGTGTCAATGGAGATGAAAAAGACTGGTCAATCCGGCCAAATATGATTTTTGCCACTTCATTACCTTATTGCATGCTGAGTGAGGAAAAGTGTGATCAGGTACTGGAAACAGCTAAGGCAAAGTTACTCACCACACGGGGAATGCGCTCTCTATCTCCTGACGACCCTGCGTACAAAGGGTATTATTTCGGAGATCAGATCAGTAGAGACGAGGCTTACCACAATGGAACAGTTTGGGTCTGGCCACTGGGCCATTTTGTAGAAGGATACATCCGACTTCATGGTAAATCAGCTGCAAATTTCATAAGCAAAATCGTCCAGGGATTTGACGGAGTAATGACACAATATGGAGTAGGTACAGTGGCAGAAATATATGACGGTGACCCACCTCACCGCCCAAAAGGAGCCATTTCTCAAGCTTGGAGCGTTTCAGAATTACTTAGAATGATGGATTTGGTCAATAAGATATAAAGGCTTTTTTATGAAGGTGCTAATGTTTGGGTGGGAATTCCCACCACATATTTCAGGAGGTCTTGGGACAGCATGTTATGGCTTGGTCAAAGGGATGGCTCATCACAAGCAAGACATCATATTTGTAGTACCTAAACTTTGGGGAGACGAAGAGCCACTAGCTGATTTTGTCAATGCGAGTGACGTCACTATAGATTATCGTGAAAAACGGTTCAAAAAATTCTGGAAAAACCTCACCTACCTAGAAGTGAGCAGTTTTTTGGTTCCGTATCTAGGCCCGGATGAATTCAAAAAATACACGGACTACATGATCCACGACAGGACGGATGTGGACGAAAGTGTGTTTTCCAATAAATTTGAATTTAGCGGAAAATACGGCAAAGATCTCATGATGGAGGTGTCACGGTATGCTCTGGTGGCAGCTCATATTGCCAAAAACAAAGCCCATGATATCATTCACGCCCACGACTGGCTTTCATTTCCCGCGGGGATCGCTGCCAAAGAAATCAGCGGAAAGCCCCTCGTAGCCCATGTGCATGCCACGGAATTTGACCGGTCTGGAGAATCTGTGAATCAGGTGGTCTATGACATAGAAAGATCAGGAATGCACGCTGCTGACCACATTGTAGCGGTAAGCCAACTCACAAAAAACATCATCATCAATAAATACGGAGTTCCCGCACATAAAATCACAGTACTTCACAATGCCGTATTGGATGCGAGTATCATCAAATCCAACTACCAGAAAAAAGTCCCTGAAAAAATCGTGACCTTTCTGGGAAGAATCACCTTCCAAAAAGGCCCTGAGTATTTTGTGGAAGCTGCCAAAAAAGTCATAGAACGTGATCCAAACGTCCGCTTTGTAATGGCTGGAAGCGGGGACTTATTGAACCGTATGATCGACCGAGTGGCCGAACTTAGAATGGGCACCAAATTTCACTTCACCGGATTTCTCAAGGGCGATGATGTGGACCACATGTATGCCATATCCGATGTGTATGTGATGCCCTCTGTTTCGGAACCTTTTGGGATATCTCCCTTGGAAGCCGTGAGGCACAATACCCCAGTGATAATTTCCAAACAATCGGGGGTCGCAGAGGTTTTGAACAATGCCATAAAAATCGACTTTTGGGATATAGACTCTATGGCAGATGCCATTTTCGCATTACTTCACTACGATGGCATTTCCAAAATGTTCAAAGAGCTAGGAACTGAAGAATTGAAAAAATTAAAATGGGAGCACGTGGCTGAAAAACTCATCACGGTTTACCATAAAACATTACACCAAACACCATGAGAAATATCTGCTTCTATTTTCAGGTCCACCAGCCATACCGTCTAAAGCCCTACCGCTTTTTTGATATTGGTGAAGACCACCATTATTGGGATGATTTTTCAAACCGTAGTATCATGCGCAAAGTAGCCCAAAAATGCTATTTGCCAATGAATGCATTGCTGCTTGAGCTGATCAATAAATATAACGGTGCGTTCAAAGTCAGTTTTTCTATATCCGGAACTTTCATGGATCAGATGCAGACCTATGCGCCGGACGTATTGGAGAGCTTCCAGAAACTCGTGGCAACCGGTCATGTGGAGCTATTGAATGAGACCTATTCCCATTCCCTTGCCTCTTTGAAAAGCAAGGATGAGTTTAAAGACCTTGTCTATAAGCATCAGGCTAAAATCAAAGAGCTTTTTAATGGATATACTCCTAAAGTCTTCCGAAACACAGAATTGATTTATTCGGATCAGATCGGCGCCATGGTAGCAGAAATGGGCTACGATGCTATGCTCACAGAGGGAGCCAAGCATATTCTAGGCTGGAAAAGCCCCAACTATGTCTATGTGAACAGTATTGAACCTAAGTTGAAGATCCTTTTGAAAAACTTCCAGTTAAGTGATGACATCGCTTTTAGATTTGGGAACAAAGCCTGGGACGATTATCCGCTGACCACAGAAAAATTCATCAAATGGATAAATGACATACCGAAGGAAGACGAAACACTTAATCTGTTTATGGATTATGAGACTTTTGGGGAACATCAATGGTCTGAGACCGGGATTTTTGAGTTTATGAAGCACTTACCGGAAGCCGTGTTTACCCAGACAAATTTTGGCTTTTCCACACCTTCGGAAATAGCTGCCAAAGTAGCCCCGGTAGGCAAAATCCATGTGCCAATCCCTATTTCCTGGGCAGACGAAGAAAGGGATCTCACTGCCTGGCTAGGAAATGACCTTCAAGACGAGGCATTTGACAGATTATATGAATTGGAAAAAATAGTCAACTCCATCGAAGACGAAGAGATACAGCGGGACTGGAAGTATTTACAGACCTCAGATCACTTCTATTACATGTGTACCAAATTCTTTTCGGATGGGGATATACACTCGTATTTCAGCCCGTATGACTCCCCATACGATGCTTTTATCAACTACATGAATGTACTCAGTGACTTTATGATGCGGGTAAAGGAAAAATCCAGTTGATTTTGAATGAAAATATTAAGAATTGCGAACACGACCCTTTAACAAAAGGGTTAAATTGAAATAGAACAAATGCCAACACTGACAGAGGTTAAAACTCCTGGGCTGAATTTTGAATACAAATTCTTATTATTTAATGAGAGAGGCTGAAGCGGCGGCGAAAAAGCAAGCGCTACTCAGATTCGAATTAGTAACTCTCTTTTTCATTAGGGAAGTCCTGACTTTTTACATCTTTAATATACTGGGTAAAAGCACCCATCATAACCCCTTGAAGGTCAGCATATTGCCGTAAAAACCTAGGTTTGAACTCTTGGGTAATACCCAGCATATCGTGCACTACCAAGACCTGGCCATCTACCCCTCCTCCGGCTCCGATTCCTATAATAGGGATGGACACTGCCCCTGCCACTTTTCTGGCCAGATCAGCGGGGATTTTTTCCACCACGATCGCAAAACAACCCAGTTCCTCCAACAACTTGGCATCCTCCAGAAGTTTGGCGGCTTCTGAATCTTCTTTTGCCCTTACCGTATAGGTGCCGAATTTGTAAATGGACTGAGGTGTCAGACCCAAGTGTCCCATCACTGGTACACCGGCACTTAATATCCTGGCTACAGACTCCTTGATTTCAGATCCCCCTTCTACTTTTACAGCATGGGCTCCTGATTCTTTCATGATCCGTATGGCAGACCGTAGTGCCTCAGAACTGTTTCCCTGATAGCTGCCAAAGGGAATGTCCACCACTACAAAGGATCTGCTCACCGCCCTCACTACGGCAGAGGCATGGTATATCATCTGATCCATTGTTATCGGCAAGGTGGTCTCATGACCTGCCATTACATTGGAAGCCGAATCCCCTACCAGGATGATATCAATCCCGGACGCATCCACGATTTTTGCCATCGAATAATCGTAGGCCGTGAGCATTGAGATCTTCTCACCACGGTCTTTCATTTCCTGAAGAATGTGCGTAGTGATCCTTTTGATGTTTGCAGACGAGTGTACAGACATAGTGATTAATGTAGATAAGCGGAAAATTTTTCCCCGGAGAAATCTACTTTGATGTGTTCATTAAGTGTAGTGGATAGTTCGAATCCTGTGTAGTCAGGACGGATCGGAAAGAGCCCATGGCTTCGGTTGACCAGCACTGCTATTTCCATTCTATAGAGCTCTTCATCCAAAAACGGCTTCATGGCATAGACCAATGTTTTTCCGGTATTAAGCACGTCATCTACCAAAATCAGGGTTTTCCCTTGTAGGTCAATTGCTGAGGTAAGCTGCACCTCCTCTGTAGCCAAATGGGCTTTGTCTATGATCACTTCAGTTTGCTCGATGATCAGGGGTGAAATTGCTTTAAGTTCAGATGCCAGCAAATGGGCCAGCGTTTTTCCCATTCCGGAAATTCCAGCAAAGACTATGGCTTTTGAATTGAGATTACGCTCATAGATCTCATAGGCCATCCGGGTGATTTTCTTCTTTATCTGCTCGTGGTTGAGTACTTCGCTCATGTCTTTTTATCAAAAATGAAAATTAGGCCAAATCTGCTTGGATTCAAAATCCCTTGAAATGCTTATCTATAATCATCTTCTTCATTGAGGATATTCAGATAGCTTTCATAGCGGTAAGGATGTATGTATCCGGCTTCTACTTTATCTATTACCACACAGCCAGGCTCGTTTACATGCTGGCAGTTGTTGTATTTGCATTGACCTAGGTATTTTCTCATCTCCGGGAAATAATGGGAAAGTTCATTGTCCTCAATATCCAATATCCCAAACTCTTTGATGCCCGGGGTATCGATCAGATCACCACCGTCTTCCAGCGCAAAAAGCTCCGCAAAAGTGGTCGTGTGGACACCTTTGGAAGTAAAACCGGAGATCTCCTTGGTGTGCTGCGAGGCCTGTGGCACCAGTGCATTGAGCAAGGTGGACTTACCTACACCTGAATGCCCTGAAATCAGCGTGGATTTCCCTGCTAGGACGGACTTGAATTTTTCTTTCAAATTTTCCTCTTTCAAAGCAGATACTTCCAACACTTTATACCCTAGGGGCTCGTAGATCTCATGGATATCCAACAGCCAATCCTCTGCTTTTTCCCCGGATAGCTGATCCATCTTATTCACAACCAATATGGCTGGAATCCTGAAACTTTCCGTACTGACCAAAAACCTATCTATAAACCCAAGAGAGGTCCTTGGGTGCTTCATGGTGATCACAAGCATAGCCTGATCCAGATTACTGGCAATAATATGTGAAAAATGCTGCTTCCTGGTGGATTTGCGGATTACATAGTTCTCTCTGGGCAATATCTCAGAGATCACCGCTGTTTCCTGATTTAATTCCTTATCAAGCCCTACCCAATCACCCACTGCAATAGGATTGGTAAGTTTCAGCTCACCTTGTTTAAACTTCCCTTTCAATCTGGAAGAAACAACTTCATCCTGAGTCTGCACCAAATACCAGCTCCCAGTGGATTTTATCACCCTTCCTATCATATGATTATAATATTCTCAGTTGTCATAACCTGTCTCAAGGGTATTTTATCCATTTGATAGCGGAAAACCTCAACGCCGGTTTCATTAATTTAACATCAGTTCTTCCACCTTATTGATGATCCTATCAGCAGCTCCTTCATTCATTTTCACCCACTTGGTTGCAGCTTTCGTACTTTCCTCATACATATGAGGATCTTCCAATTTTTTAAATACCCGCATTAAGCTATCAAAATCTTTCACTTCAAATCCACATCCATTCAATTGACTTTCTGCAGCCTCGGGGAATTTTACCGGCTTTTTCAATTTTCCGAATATTACAGGGATTCCAAAACCCAGCGGTTCCAGAATATTGTGCAACCCCCTGCCCATAGCCCCTCCCACATAGGCCACTCTGGCAAATTGGTATAAGGAACTCAGCATTCCTATATTATCAATAAAAATCACATCGGGATTTGAGTCTGAATCCCACTGAGAATACCTGACGACCGACAGCGTAAGCTTTTCTGCCCATCGATTCATAGCCTCTGGATTCAAGTCGTGCGGTGCTATGATCCACCTATATCCAGATACTGAATTCATCAGGGGAATGAGCAAACCCATATCCTCTTCCCAAACAGATCCGGCAACTGCCGTCGGTCTATCTCCAACCCAATTGGTCATTTCTGGATATTCTTTATGATTCTTTGCTGTTTCCGCTACACGGTCAAACCGGGTATCGCCCGCGATGCTGGCAGTCCGGTAGTTTATTGTCTTCAATAGCTCGAGAGAACTTTGATTTTGGGTAAAAATATAATCAAATTGAAATAGAATATCCCTGAAGAACCCACCTCTACGAAAATAGGGCTGACCTGGCCGAAATGACGCCGAAAACAGAAAAAGTGGTATTCCTACTGATTTTATAGCATGGATATGATGGTACCACAAATCGTACTTGACAAAGAAAACAAGTTTAGGACGCAACAAATCCACGAATCTAACTGCATTCCCCTTACTATCAAGAGGCAAATAAGTAATAAAATCAACCTGTGGCTGGGGCTTTTTGATCACATTATCAAATCCCGATGGACTGAAAAAACTTACCGCTACAAGAAGCTCAGGTCTTACATGCTTCAACTCCGCAATAACAGGTCTTGCCTGCTCATATTCGCCTAGCGAAGCCACATGAAACCAAGCCAACTCCCCCGGATTACTGTCTCGGAAGATTGCAATTCTCTGAAATAGATTTTTTCTAGCAGCGGAGAAATGTCTAATTTTGGGGATTAGGAACCCGCCAAGGAATATGACAATCCTGGCAAAAAATACCGTAAATCTATAAATCCATTTCATCCGCCAAAAATAGCCATTTGAATGGAAATAGTTTTACCTATGGGCAATACCTTAAAGATGTGGATATTAAAACACAGGTTTTTGAGATTTTACCTAAAAAAACCTAATCTCAGCCGTGTATTTCCTCTTAAAATTAAGTACATTCAAAACCCTCGATTTTTAAATTGATTGTTAAGTCCAGAGTTTAGATAATATTATGATTCGAGTTTTATTTGTTTGTCTTGGCAATATATGTCGCTCTCCCCTCGCCGAAGCTATTTTCAACAGCAAGGTCAAAGTAGCGGGAATGGAGGCACAGTTTAAATGTGACAGTGCCGGAACCTCTGATTTCCATATAGGTGAATTACCAGATGAGCGGACTGTGAAATGTGCCGAAAAATACAAGCTTCCTTTAAATCATCGTGGCAGACAGGTAAACCGCACAGACTTCAGGGACTTCGAATACATTCTCGCCATGGACGATCACAACCTTAGGAACCTGAACAATATGAAGGTCAGGTATGGTTTCGGCGAGAAGGAAATCTATCTCATGCGTGATTTTGTGACCGGATCCCAAGGAATGTCAGTCCCCGATCCTTACTATGGTGGCCAAGAAGGTTTTGAGGAGATCTACACTATTCTGGATGAAGCAGTCGATCGTTTTCTGGCACAATTAATTGCAACTCACCATCTCTATGCATGACCTTTACGGCATATATGAAGAGATACTATTTCAAAACATAGGGACTAATACTAACTTAAAATCAGCCTCTCTCATAGCGGCTGGCAGTCATAATCAGGGCATCAAATTAGAAAGCAGTGCAGGTGTTTTTTTCCTAAAGCTCAACTTCGATCACGAAAAAGATATACTCTCCAAAGAAGCGGAAGGTCTATCTATACTCCGCAAAGCTACATTTTTGAAAATCCCGGAAACCTTCGGAAGTGGGAGAATAGGAGATTACAATTATCTTTTATCAGAGTTTATTACTTCCGGAAGACAGCACCCGGAATATTGGGAGAATCTCGGCTTAGGATTAGCACACCTCCACCTGACTCATCAGAATGCCTTCGGGCTGGAGAGTGACAACTATATAGCCTCAATCCGTCAAAAAAACCTTCATTCAGACAATTGGGTTGATTTCTTTATCGAGCAGCGCCTGGATCCGCTCATAGGCAAAGCATATTTTGACAAGCTCATCCCTATTGAATTCCTTAAGAAGTTCCAGGAGATCTACCCGAAACTAGCGTCAGTTTTCCCCACGGAACAACCTTCATTAGTTCACGGCGATCTTTGGTCTGGCAACGTAATCTGCACGACTGATGGTCAGCCCTGCCTGATCGATCCTGCTGTTTATTTTGGGCATAGGGAAATGGATCTTGCTTTTAGCAGATTGTTTGGAGGTTTTGACAATAGATTTTATAGCGCTTACGAATCTCTGCTGCCACTGGAGCCTGGATTCGAAAGCAGAATGGACATCTACAATCTATACCCACTGCTCGTACATCTGAATCTATTCGGAACGGCCTATCTCCCCGGAATCGGACGAACGATTAACAGGATGATAAGATAGGCCGTTTTGGCAGCCATCAGCCAAGATTAAGATCTACTTTTCCTCCAGTCTTTATAGCTTTGAAAATCGCATCTATAATCTTCATATCCTTCACTCCCTCTTCTCCATTTACCGGCACTTCAGCCTTTTTATCGTCGAAAATTATGGCCGCCATTTCATCCATCTGAACTGTCTGATGTGTCACTATTGGCTCAGTCAGCGGCCCTTTATGAGTAGTTCCCTTAATAGGCCCATATCCGGTGGAAGGCTGCATTTCAGCCCATCCCTTGCTTCCATTCAGATAGAACCGATCCAGATCATTCATGTTGTAGGTAGAAAGACAAGATGCAATAGCCCCACTGGGAAACCCCAACTGGAAAGTAATTGTCTCATCTACCCCCTCGTTAAATTTCTCCGGGTCAGTTTTGACCTCTTGGGCAGTGACCCATATCGGTTCTTCTCCAACCATGTATCTGGCGCCGTTGATGGAGTAAATACCAATATCCATCATAGCTCCCCCACCTGAAAGCTCAGGATCCAGCCTCCATTGCGAAGGATCGCCTATCACAAAACCACTTAGCCCTTGAAAAAAACGGATTTCGCCTAGTTCACCTGCTTTACGCATCCTGATCACCTCCAAGGTATTTGGCTCGAAATGCATTCTGTAGCCTATCAGCAGATGGACACCAGCGGCTTTACATGCATCTACCATGGCCTGACCATCAGCAGCATTCACTGCCATAGGCTTTTCACAGATCGCATGCTTTCCAGCCTTTGCCACTCGGATCACCTGGTCCTTGTGAAGTGCGTTGGGGGTGATCACATATACGGCATCGATATCTGGGTTATCTTTTATCGCATCAAAGTTTTCATAGTTATAACAATTTTTCTCGGGTATTCCGTATTTCTCCCTCCAGTCCACCACTTTGGATGGAGTGCCACTGATTACTCCGGCAAGTTTGGTGCGGGTACAGCTCTGAATCGCCTCAGCGACCCTGGTACCATAACTTCCCAGCCCCATTATAGCAACTCTTAGTGTCTGGGCATTTTTAGGTAATGTATCTGCAGGTTTTGTCATAGCGGATAAGGGATTTAAAGTGGGCACAGCCAAGGCCATTGCGGACAAACTGGCCTTTTGCAAAAATATCCTTCTAGTTTTCATGATTAAGGTATAGGTTATTGAGTTTTACATGTTGAAAATATTGATTTTTAGTCAAACACCCTTACACTTGGGCAAATGACTTGGAATTATGCTGTTATTTTGCTCTACGTACTACCTGGACTGTATGTCGGGTACTCTGTTCCAGTAAGACCTCATAGCCTTCCAAGTATCCGGGCAAGGAAGCTATGTCTGGATGAAGCACAGTCAATAGCTCCAGCCCTTCATTATACCTGACATCAAATTCCTTTCTAAGGCTCCTTAACAATTGCTCTAACTTAAACAGCTCCGAATCTATCACGATAGAAATGCTAATAGCGGATGTCTGAAGCATATTCACCCTTAACTTCAAACTTTGCAATTGGGCATAGACCTGATGGATATGTCTCTCTTCTATAAAAGTGAAGTCGGTCACTTTTAAGCTGACCAGAATTTGCTCTTTCTTCAAAATGATAGTGGGCAAGGGAGCCACTTTTGCCTGGGAATGAATCTTGGTACCCTCTTCCTCAGGATTGAGAAAGGACTTCACGTAAAGCGGAATCCCTGAATTCGCAAGTGGTTTAATGGTTTTGGGATGTATGACAGAAGCACCATAAAAGGTCATCTGTGCGGCTTGTTGGTAATCCAGCTCCGAAAACAATGTTGTGTCATTAAAAAGCTTAGGGTCTGCATTTAGCACGCCAGGGACATCTTTCCAGATAGTAACAGAGCCTGCATCCAGGCAAGAAGCCAAAATTGCGGCAGTAAAGTCCGAGCCTTCCCTGCCCAAAGTAGTCGGCCTCCTATGGGAATCAGCCCCTAAGAACCCTTGGGTTAAAACCGGGAACTGTTCCAATTTCGGCTTTAGTTGAGCCTGGCAATTTTGCCGGGTTTTTTCCCAGTCGATTTTTGCAAAGCGAAAATCACTGTCTGTGGCAATCAACTCCCTCGCATCCTGCCAAAGCACAAGTAAATCTTGCATGCATAGGTACTCCATCACGATACGGGACGAAAGAAGCTCGCCAAACCCGACTATCCTGTCATAATACTCATCGTAATTTTCTCTGGTCAGCGACTTGTTTAGTTCATGATGAAGCTGGATGAAGTAATTTTCAATTTTAGGAAAGATCACATGATCAGCAGGAAACAACTCCTTGCAGACGGAAACATGAAAATCCTTTAAAATTGTACTATTCCTGGAAAAATCCTTATTTTCCAATTTAAGTGAAAGGATATTCTCCAGTTGATTTGTGGATTTCCCCATGGCCGACACCACTATTACAAAATTATTTCGCAATCGATTACGGAGAATATCAGCAATGTTTTGTACTCCAAGAGCATCTTTCACAGAAGCTCCTCCAAATTTGTAAACTTGAGTTTTTCTCATTAAAATATTTACTTATTTTTCAACCGTAATAAACCACCAATTGAACTATTCCAACATATGAAAATTTTACCCTACTTACCTGACAGGAGTGGATTAGCTTACTCTGTTGGCACCACCCTGGACCGTTTCATCAAACTCAAACAAAGTGATTTCCCTTTTGCTTCCGGAGAGCTTTCTCAGCTGCTTCGCGACATAGCTCTCGCTGCCAAGATAGTAAATCGCGAAACTAACCGAGCCGGTCTTTCAAATATCGGTGGAGCTTTTGGCCAAGTCAATGTACAAGGTGAAGAGCAACAAAAACTCGATGTCATAGCAAACATCAGATTTATGCGGGCTCTCAGTAAAGGTGGCGAAGTCTGTGCCATTGTTTCTGAAGAGGAAGATTCAGTGATAGATTTACAAAACAGTTCAGGCAAATACGTAGTGGCTATAGACCCACTTGATGGAAGCTCAAATATAGATGTCAACATCAGCATTGGTACGATTTTTTCAATTTATAGAAGGATAACACCTGCCGGAAGCCCCATCCAACAGGAAGATATCATGCAGAAAGGCTCAGAGCAGGTCGCCGCAGGCTATGTGCTATACGGGTCTTCCACCATGCTGGTATATACCACCGGCTGCGGGGTGAATGGATTTACTTACGAGCAGTCATTAGGAGAATTTTTCCTTTCCCATCCGGATATACGGGCCCCCAAAAGCGGAGAAATATACTCCGTAAATGAGGGATCTCAGTTGGACTGGGAAGCAGGAATTAAAAATTACATTACTTTATGTAAAGAACGAAGATACTCGGCCCGGTATATAGGGTCGCTGGTAGCTGATTTTCACAGAAACCTACTAAAAGGCGGTATCTATCTCTACCCAGCCACCAAAAAGAACCCATCAGGAAAATTACGCTTGCTCTATGAGGCCAATGCCCTTGCGCTGATCGCCGAACAAGCCGGAGCTATGGCTACTGATGGATCCCGGAGAATTTTGGACATCAAGCCCACTTCTTTACATCAAAGAACCCCATTACTGATCGGATCATCTGAAATGGTGCAAGAAGCTGAAGCCATCCTTAAAGGCGAGGATGTAAAATCACTGATCTGAGCACTTATCACAAAAAAGCAAGGAATCAGAATATGTGTTTTAAATTGCGATAACATTTAGCATGCTATGAAAACAATGAAACACTTTCTACCAACCGCCCTTATCCTAGCCGGGATATCAAGCTGGATATCCTGCACCCCAAAAGAAACAGAAGTTGCCCAAGAGCCAATTGATGAGACTTTTGCCGTTCAAACGGATGAAATACTGATCAAGGTGGATACTCTTTATACTGATTTTGATAATCCATGGGGAATGACATGGCTCCCTGACGGCAGAATGCTGGTCACCGAGAAAAAAGGGGAAATACTGATCTTCAAAGACGATCAGTTTACCGGAGAGAAAATCCAGGGGATTCCAGAAGTCTGGACAGTAAATCAATCCGGGCTTTTGGATATAGCGGTACATCCTAAGTTTGAGGAGAATGGTTGGATTTACATCTCCTATGGTAAGCCGATGCCGGACAGCACATCTTCGACTACCATCATGCGGTTCAAACTGGAAGGCAACAACGCTACCAATCAGGAAGAAATAATCCAATCTTTACCGGCATGGAAAGGCGGAAGACACCTCGGTAGCCGTATCGTGTTTGACAATGAGGGGTACCTTTATTACTCCAGTGGAGAGCGTGGTGACACGCCGAGCAATGCCCAGGATTTGACTAATTCCCATGGTAAAATCCACCGTATCTATGACGATGGAAGAATCCCGGAAGACAACCCGTTTGTAAATACAGAAGGTGCCATGAAGTCTATCTGGACCTATGGAAACCGAAACCCTCAAGGACTATATTTTGACAAGGAGAACAACCTACTCTATGAAACAGAACATGGCCCGCAAGGGGGCGATGAGCTGAATCTTATAGAAAAAGGGAAAAATTATGGTTGGCCTGTGATCACCTGGGGAATTGATTACGATGGCACACCGATTTCGGATATACAGGAAAAAGAAGGCATGGAACAACCATTGAGCTACTATGTTCCATCAATCGCCACTTCTGGCATGACCATGGTCACTTCGGATAAGTATCCTTCATGGAAAGGAGATATTCTAGTGGGAGCATTAGCCAAAATGCACATTAACCGTGTGGATATGAACGGATCAACAGCAGGCAAGCAAGAAGTAATGCTGCAGGACATCGGACGTGTACGCCAGGTAGCGCAGAGTCCTGATGGCTATATTTATGCGGTCACACAGGGAACGGGGCTTTTGGTAAAGCTGATACCTATCCGATAACCATCCTTTATAAAACACTAAAAAGCCCCTTTTGAGCTATTCAAAAGGGGTTTTTATATTTTTTAGGGCTGCTTATCAAAACACACTATACAAAATTCACATCTACACTGAAAGGATACTTCATCAAAAACTGGAGTGCCTCTTCTATTTCCAGATCTTCAAAAAGCACTTTGTAAAGATTCTCCGTGATTGGGGCGCGCAAGTCCGCAGTTTCCAGAAAGGCCTTCATAATCCTCACTGTGTTAATCCCCTCAGCCACCTCATCCATTCCTGAAAGTATGGTTTCCAAAGAATCGCCTTTGGCCAAACGGTAACCTACTGTGAAGTTTCTGGAATGAACCGAATTGCAGGTCGCCACCAGATCACCTATTCCTGCCAACCCCATCACTGACTTAATACTACCTCCAAGAGCATTCCCCAGGTGAATCATCTCCACCATTCCCCTGCTTATCAATAGGCCTTTGGCATTTTCTCCCAGCCCTAGTCCAGCCAATGCCCCTGAGGCTATGGCAATAATATTTTTTAAAACCCCACTGATCTCCACACCAATGATATCAGAATTCCCATATACTTGGAATTTTTCGGATCTCAGTAGGCTCTGCCCTTCCAAAATCACTTCATTATACTTGCTTGCTATCACAGTGGCCGCAGGCTGCCCTTGCGAAAGTTCTTTGGACAGATTAGGCCCCGCCAGACATCCCACACGTACAGCCACTGTCTCCTGCAGTATTACCTCACTCATGGTCAGGATCTGACTCCGCGAGATTTTCTTTACCGTGTTCAGCGTTTCTCCGTGTTTGAGATTAAGACAAAGCCCTTTAGTGCCGTGAATGATCAAGTGATAGGGAAAAAGAAAGGGTGAGAAAGTCCTTACCACATCCTGAAAACCAGAAGAGGGAACCATAAAAAACAATATATCACAGCTTCTACATAGCTCTTCGGGATCATTAGAGGCTATTACATTCTCGTTGAGTGCTTTACCCTGAGCCGAGTGGCTTACATTTATCTCCGTGACCACCTCCTGCTTTCTGGCGTAGGCCATTACCGGGTTCTTTGCCGCCAGGATATTTGCTATGGCCGTACCAAAGCTTCCCACGCCAATTACCCCTATGTATTTTTGTTCAGAAGAGTTTTTCGAGTCCATATCCAGTCAGTCTGTTGTGGTAAAAATAAAGTAAACTCATATCATCTGTCCCGATATCTCCATTGGTAGCCAAGACAATAGGACGCTTGGCATGGTACATCCCCACATTTTCAATCCCTTTTTCGATTATTTCATCAAGATCTCTTGAAAGGTGCGGCGCCGTATTGATCAAGCCATTCTCCTTCAACCCGAAAATTTTATGTAATACCATTTCACAGTTTTCTTTAAACTCCTTGTAAGGGATAGAAATCTCCTCTTCAGGCAATCTCAACAAGTCAAACAGATCCAATTTCCGGTTTTGCTTTTTGATCATTTCAAAGGCTACAAAAGCCACTAAATGGGAATTAAACACTCGGTTGATTTTGTGAAACTCTTCCACGATGCGCCTTCCCAGCATATTGGTGTACTCCTCTTCCCGCTGATTATCCACTGTGATCTCCCCATCCGAAATAAAATAGTCTCTGGTGTCAATAATTCTACCATGTTTATCCAGACTTTTTCCCTCCACATCCACATAATTCCCAAGTACGTCCATTGCTTTACCCACTGATACTGAGATATCAGAACCTTTGGTGAAAAACTTGATCAGAAACTTAGAAATTTTATAAGAGTTGGAAAACTCATCGTTCTCCTGATAATACCGTTCCTGACCTGTAATGCTCAGGTGATCCCGGATCAAACTGGGAGCTTCCAGTACAAAGTGATAGTTAATCGTCACCGGCACAATGAAAATTTTACCTGCGATATCATTTAACCCGTTTTCGTAGTTTGCACGTTGCGCTTCTATGGCTGTACTGAGTAGTCCCAGCTTCAGCTTGGATTCTATCATTCCACTTCTGGACCGGGTCCCCCCCGGAAAGAAAAGTGAGTGGCAACCAAACTGGATAGCTTCCTTGGAATACGTCTTCAGCGTTTCCAGATACATCAGGTTTTTCTTCCTTCGATCCACCTTATATGCGCCTAGAGAATTCATAAAATAGGCAAAAATGGAGATATTGAAGAGGTTCAACCCAGCTCCGTAGATAAACGGCGGTAACCCCAAAACGGAAATAACCCAACCGATCAATATACTGTCCAGATTACTGAAATGCGTGGGAACCATTACCACCGTACCTTTGGTAGCCAAGTCCCTCAACTGATCTGTCTCTCCGGTGATCTGTATCTTATCCTGAAGTGTATATTGATTACTGAACAAGGATTTAATACCCTTTACACGTGCGGCATTGAGCAAGCGGGAAAACCCATACGTGACCACCGATCTGGTAAACTTATAGTGCGAAGCCTTGAAATTACTCGCAATTTCTTCCGCATATCGGGAAGTGATGCTATTCAGTACAATTTTATATTCCTGCAGCCTTTTGACTTTACTCCTAGCGGTCTCTGTACTGATCTGCACCAGAGCTGATTTCACTCCACTCCAAAAGGAACCATCATCATCAGGATCCACCACCCAGGAATTCTGTTTGATCCTTAGTTTCTCCCTATACAAGGTGGTTTCCAACTCTTCCTTGAGTATATCCGGATTATTCCCTGTCAGCTTGAGAATCCGCTCTTCGGACAGATCCGCCACTTTTTTCACAAACTCCCTGCGCTCTCTGGCCAGCTTCACCACCGGCCATTCATCTTTGCTGGGGTGAATCGGCTCGTACCTATGTTTGATGTATTTCTCCTCCAAGTGGCTGGTTTTTGTTAAAAATCTGGTCAAAGATAGTAAAAAAGCCCTTTTTGCTGCGAATGATCACGGGGAAGTGATTGCGGATGTTTTAGACCTTGACTTGACCAAGGCCGCCACCACGGCAGAAGTAGCGATCCCCATGACCAAAGCTCCTGCGGCAGACATAATGATATAGCTCCTTAAGTTAAAATAGGACTCTGCTTCCTCCCGGGTCATTTCGCCAGTATCGACGGCATATTCAATTACGTTGTGGAAATAGTCAGGAGTAATAAATGTACTTGTGATGTATTGGGTGACAGGACTTAAAGCAGCCACGATGAGGGTAATCACCAGACCAGCCAAAAATCCCTGATAATAACCCATTACGCCTTTATAGTAATTCTTCTTTTTATCTATCAATGCGAATAAGTAGATCGCGACTGCAGGAATTGCCACCAAGTTGGTCAGAGTAGCGTGATCCGCTATTTTCTCATCGTGCCAGCCCACGGACTTTTCAATCGCAACCCATACCAGCATCATCAGGACAAAGACCAATGCCCATTTGATTTCAATTTTTATATTTTTCATAGCTTCTGGGGTATTAGGACAAAATAGCTAGTACAAAATACATATTTTATCAAAATCCTCGTCATTTTCAATTGATTACTTCGCCTAGACTCCCAATCCCTTGCCCATGAGAGAAAGGGTATTATTTTTACAACATCAAAGACCGGATGAAACCAGACCTCAAGCAAATACAAATACCTATAGAGAACGAAATGGCTCAGTTTGAGCTGAAATTTCGAGCCTCCATGAAAAGCAAGGTCAAGCTCCTCGACCATATCACCAATTACATCGTTAAACGCAAAGGCAAACAGATGCGACCGATGTTTGTTTTTTTGACTGCGGGAGTCTGCGGTGGAATCAATGACTCCACCCATAGAGGCGCAGCACTCATTGAATTGCTTCATACTGCTACACTGGTACATGATGATGTGGTGGACGATGCAAACTATAGACGCGGGTTTTTCTCTGTAAATGCACTTTGGAAAAACAAAATCTCCGTCCTAGTCGGTGATTACCTGCTTTCCAGAGGTTTGCTTCTAAGTGTGGAAAACAATGATTTCAAACTACTAAAAATCGTTTCCAACGCAGTTAAAGAAATGTCCGAAGGCGAGTTGCTACAGATCGCCAAAGCCCGGAAACTCGACATCACTGAGGAAGTATATTACGACATTATCCGGCAGAAAACCGCCAGTCTCTTGGCTTCCTGCTGTGCTGTGGGAGCTTCCAGCACTGATAGTAATGATGAGACTATTTCCAAAATGAGAATTTTCGGAGAAAAAGTCGGCATGGCATTCCAGATCAAAGATGATCTTTTTGACTACGGGGAGGATGAAATCGGAAAACCACTTGGAATCGACATCAAGGAAAAGAAAATGACATTGCCTCTGATTTTTGCTTTGCAAAAGGCAGACTGGCTGGAGAAAAAGAAAATCATCAACTTGATCCGAAACAGAAGTGAAGATAAAAAAGCTGTAAATCAGGTTATCAGCTTTGTAAAGAAAAGTGGTGGCCTGGAATATGCCAAAACCATCATGGACAGATTCTATATGGAAGCACTCGATATCCTGAAAGGCTTTCCTGACTCGGCTTACAAAACATCCTTGGAAGGTTTGGTGAGCTATACTATTGAAAGAAAGAAGTAGTCGAGTCATTGGTCATAGTTGCCTTTACTTCATTGACTATCTCGGTCTAATCTCAATATTGATATCATTGATAGTATCAAATGATACGATCAATGGAGCCTACGTACGACATCACGTCTAAGATTCTGCAATTAGTCGGTTCCATCTCAGAAAAAACCGGTGAGGCAAATACACTATTAGTGGGCAAGGAATCACCTCAGCTTCGTAAGCAAAATAAATAAGATAGTAACAATACACTCCTCTTTTCAGATTGAAGGAAACACGCTTTATGAAGATCATTTCTTCAGCTAGGAAATCAGATGAGGTATTTTATAGATTAAGAAACCAATAAATTATGAATAGGCACTTACAGCATCTACCTGGATAGGGGGAATAAGGGTTTTCCGTTCCATAAAAATAGACTCATGGTAGTTTCTCCAAATACCCCTTTAACCCCTCAAAACCATTTCCCATACACTCCACTTTTTTCTCCCCTTCCATAAAAGCGGCTAATCTCTCTGGAAGCTCCAGCTTCAA
Organism: Algoriphagus sp. AGSA1; assembly: GCF_021390545.1. GTDB lineage: Bacteria > Bacteroidota > Bacteroidia > Cytophagales > Cyclobacteriaceae > Algoriphagus. The sequence continues at coordinate 228,977 of NZ_JAJUWR010000005.1, forward strand.
ACCCAACGTTTTCTCCACCGTTTCGCGAAATTTACCAGGATGGGCAGTTTCCAAAAACACACCTTGATAACCGGCATTTTCAGCCATAAAAGCAGTCAGTCCCAAATAGCCTACCGCCCCATGTGGATCGAGGGTATAGCCTGACTTTTTCACGGCTTGCATCGCCGTTTCGGTCTGCTCATCTGAATAGAAGTATCCTTTTACATTCTCCTTTAGCACTTTTTCATCATTGCCATATAGTGCGAGAAGTCTTGGGAAATTGCTTGGATTCCCTACATCCATACTGTTACTAATAGTGGCAATCGAAGACATCGCCTGAAAATCAGCTCCATTCAGATAATCCGGAACCACCTTGTTTACATTCGTAGCAGCCACAAATTGATCTATGGGCAATCCCATTCTTTGGGCTAAAATGCCGGCGGCTATATTTCCAAAATTCCCAGAAGGCACCGCAAAAGCGACTTTTTTACCATGCTGAGGAAGTCTGGAAAAAGCATAGAAATAATACAGGCACTGGGGGATCCAGCGCGCCACATTGATGGAATTAGCCGAAGTCAACAAAAGTTTCTTATTGAGCTCAGCATCCAAAAATGCCTCTTTCACCATCTTCTGACAGTCGTCAAAAACACCATCAACTTCCAGCGCGGTGATGTTTTGCCCCAGCGTGGTAAACTGCTTCTCCTGAAGTTCACTTACTTTCCCTTTCGGAAAAAGAATAATCACTTCCACTCCGTCAACACCCAAAAAACCATTGGCAACGGCGCTGCCGGTATCACCGGAAGTAGCGACCAGCACACGTACTTTCCGATCAGACTTCTCCACCAGCATACTCATCAGTTTGGAGCAGAATCTAGCACCAAAATCCTTGAATGCCAGGGTAGGGCCATGAAAAAGCTCCAAGCTATAGACATCTTCTTCCACCTTCACCACTGGGGCATCGAAAGTCAGCGTGTGATCTACCAGTTCCTTGATCTGATCTTGGCTCAGGGCCGTCGAAAACAATGCTCCAATGGCTTCATAGCCAATTTCCCTAAAAGTCATTTCAGGGAATCTATCCAAAAGCCCCTTCGATAAAACCGGAATTTCTGTCGGCATATAAAGTCCCTGATCGGGTGCCAACCCTTTTATCACAGCCTCTGCAAGACCTACTCGATGTGCTGGATTGTTCGTACTGTAAAACTTCATATACTTATTTTTCTTCTATGACGTAGGCGCCTTTGATATTTATCTCAGAAAAATACACATCTACACCAAGGCCTATTTTAGAATAGATTTCTTTACCTGCTTCACCTACAGCCTCCGCAGTTTGTCTTCCTACGGAGAGTGCAAAAAGTGTAGGCCCCGAACCGGAAATCCCCATACCCAATGCACCTGCTGACTTCAACGCTTCCTTGATTTCATAAAATCCAGGAAGTAAAACCGCGCGGTAAGGTTCAGCGATGACATCCCGAAGCGATCTGGATATCAATTCAAAATCACTTTCATACAAGCCTGAAATCAAACCCGCTACATTACCGGACTGGATAGTGGCATGCTTCATAGGGATCTGATCTCTCAGTACTGATCTGGAATCTGCGGTTTTCAACTCATAATGCGGGTGCAACAGGGTACAGTATAAGCCTGAGGGCACCGGTAATTTGACCACGTCCAGAGGATGGTAATCACGGATCAGCACAAATCCGCCAAGCAAACTCGGCGCAACGTTATCAGCATGACCTGCTCCGCAGGCTACTTCCTCTGCGGCAATTGCAAAAGGCAGCAACGCTTTCTTTTCAAATGGATTACCAAGCAGCCGGTTAGCTGCCTCTAAGGCAGCCACAGCACTGGCCGCACTGGATCCCATACCTGATCCCAAGGGCAAACCTTTGGTCAGGTAAATATTCATCCCCACTTTGGAATCCAGTTTATCCAACATGGCCTGGATGGCTACAGCACAGGTGTTTTTCTTAGCTTCAAGTGGAAGTTTGCCCCCATCTCCTTCGATAGAAACCACCACCAAACCAGGTTCATCTTTCAAAACCAGTTCAACAGTATCCCCCATCGCATCTATCGCAAATCCAAGGATGTCGAATCCACAGGATACATTTGCAACAGTAGCAGGGGCAAAAGCTTTAACAGACTGGAGCATTATTCCCTAGTGTAGTTACCGATACGTATCACATCCGCAAAGACTCCTGCAGCAGTCACATCTGCTCCAGCCCCTGGCCCTCTAATGATCATAGGCCTGTCCAGATAGCGGTCTGTGGTCAGCAAAATCATATTATCACTACCTCCCAATCCACTGAATGGATGTGCAAGGGGCAATGAATTCAACCCAACTTTAGCTTTGCCGTTTTCCAGCGTAGCCATAAAACGGAGCTTTTCGCCCTTCGACTCAGCAGTTGTCAATAATTCGGCGAACGCACGGTCATGGGTTTTCAATACATTAAAAAACTCTGAAACAGTCCCTAAATTCTGACAATCCTCAGGAACCATACTCTGGATTTCAATAGAACCAAACTCCAAATCCTGCTCAGCTTCCCGTCCCAAGATCAGGATCTTTCTTGCCACATCCATTCCACTCAGATCATCCCGAGGATCAGGTTCCGTATACCCCAGTTCTTTTGCTTTTTTCACTACTTCAGAAAAAGGGTCACCCTTTTCCAGTTCAGAGAAAATATAATTCATAGATCCCGAAAGCACTGCTTCGATACGGACCACCCGGTCACCACTCAGCATCAAATCCTGAAGCGTATTGATCACAGGAAGGCCAGCAGCCACATTGGTTTCATAAAGGAATTTTACCCCACGTTTTTTTGCCAGGCGCTTAAGCGATTTATATTGCTCCATAGAACCGGAATTGGCTTTTTTATTGGGAGTCACAATGGCAACTTTGGCCTCCAGAATTTGGGTATAAAGTTCGGCAACGTCCTGGCTTGCAGTACAGTCCACAAAGACCGAGTTGGAGAAGTTCATCTCCTCCATTGTCCTGATAAATTTATCTAAATCTGTTTTCTGGTCTGCTTCACTGAGTTCATAAGGATTGGTAAGGTCAAATCCATCTTCATGGAAAGCCATAAAACGGCTGTTGGCAAGTCCATGGATCTGTATATCCAATTCATTGTCACCCCGAAGCTTCTGCTGCTGGTTTGCGATCATTTTGATCAAAGCCTGACCGATCAGCCCGGTACCCACCAAGAATACGTGAAGCACTTTGTTTTCAGAAAGGAAAAATGCCTCATGAAGCGCATTCAGGGCTTTTTGCAGATCCGGCTGAGGAATCACTGCTGAAATATTCAGTTCGGAACTCCCTTGTGCAATTGCCGCCACGTTGATATTGTTTCTACCCAAAGCCCTGAACATGCGTCCCGAAGCTCCTGGGTTATGCTTCATATTCTCCCCCACTACAGCCACAGTAGCCAGGTCATGCAGGAGCACCACTTCGTCCATCTCTCCTGACTTGATTTCGTAGAAAAACTCCTTTTCCACCGCTTCTTTCGCCAGATAAGACTCCTGGGTCTTGATGGCAAGACAAATGCTGTGTTCAGAGGAAGCCTGGGAAATCAGTAAAATATTCACTTTGGCCTCTGCCAGTGCCTTAAAAACACGACTTGTACCTACCACAGAATCCAGCAATCCCGCTCCTTGCACGGTGACAATCGACACATTGGAGATAGAACTAATCCCTTTGATCAAAGCCCCTGGACTCACCTCTTCATTAATCAGCGTTCCCGGATTTTCAGGCTCAAAGGTGTTTTTGATATAGATCGGGATGTTTTTACGCATCGCCGGCTGCATAGTAGCGGGAAAAATAACCTTTGCCCCAAAATGCGACAACTCCATTGCCTCATTGTAACTCAACTGCGGGATGGTAAACGCGGTATAAACCAACTTCGGATCGGAAGTAAGCACCCCCGACACATCAGTCCATATCTCCAGGTTTTCCGCATCCAGTGCCGCCGCCAAAATCGCCGCTGTGTAATCAGAACCAGATCTACCAAGCGTGGTGGTTTCACCCTTTGCCGTGGATGCTATAAAGCCGGTGACCACTTTGATGCCATCATGTTTGGCAAAGTAATTTTTTATCGATGCATTAGTTACCTCAAAATCCACTTTTGCCTGACCAAAGCGGTCATTAGTCCGGATCACTTCCCGCGCATCTACAAACTGGGTCTTCATGCCATGACCCTGCATGGATTCAGCAAGGATAAAAGCGGCCAACCTTTCTCCAAAGCTTGCGACATAGTCAAGCGTACGGGCAGAATTTTCTTTGATCAGATATATTCCATGAAAAAGATCTTCCAGCTCTTTGAACCTCACTTTCACAAAGGTCATTACAGTGGACTGGTTTTGCACAGCGATCAGCTGTCTCACAATTGTCAAGTGCTTCTCTTCTAGCGTCTGGAGCACCTCACGATAAGCCTCATCTCCTTCTCTTGCCAGCTGTGCAATCTTCAGTAAACTCTCCGTCACTCCGCCAAATGCTGAAAAGACAACGGTAATTTCATGCTCTTTTAGCTTGTCTTTGATAATGGAAAAAACTCGCTGGATATTCTCTGGGTTCGCTACGGATGAGCCACCGAACTTAATGATTTTCATAAATATTACTTCTGAAATTAATTACTGGGAAATTAAAACAGACCTGTAAAAGGCCTCGGGGGCGGGTACTTATGAGCTATAGACGGGATCAACCCGTAATCGTGGTACCAATCCATGTCGTCATAGAAAAAGTGGTGCAGACACCCGCTTCCAATGCTGGAGAAAGAACTTTGACGGATGTAAATTTAGCTGCAAATACCATAACAGGACAATTGACGGGACAATCTTACTGCCAAAATTTTTATTACCCAAACAAACCATTGGAGATTTTTAAAAAAAACGGAAATTTTATTGCCAATACCGCAATAATTCGCCCCAAATCTAACTTGAACGAAGAATGCTCTAGTAATTTACTTGAAAACAAAATTGAATATGGAGACCTTTTACGTTAAATTAACCCAGCATAAACCCGCAACACCATGAAACCCATACATACCCTATTGATAGGCCTTATCTTTTTTATGGTCACAAGTTGTAGTTCTACCAAAACAATTAATCCTCTGAAGCTGCTCACCAACAAATCCTGGGCTCTTTCCTCTCTAGCAGGTAAAAGCCTTGACATGAGCCAATTCCCAGGTGGCATTCCGACCTTAAATTTTCTGGAGGACGGTAAGCTTTCCGGCTTTACCGGATGCAATAATTTCTCAGGGAACTTCAGCCTTGAAGAACCCGGGATCAAACTTGACCCAGGGGCCATCACCAAAAAGATGTGCCCCGGCTCCGGTGAAGAGGATTTTATCGCAGCCTTGAAAAAAGCAGGCGACTTGAAAATAGCAAGGGATAAACTCACTCTTTTAGACGGCACCATGGAGTTGATGAGTTTTGTTCCAAAGAATTAAATCAATTCAGCTCATTGATCGTAATTGTTTTCCCCCTAAACTCCACTTGCTCATTTCTCTTCTTACCTATCAGTATTTCCCCGAGAGGCGAATTTTTACTGAGCATAAAAAGCTTTTGACCATCCACCGTCAGTTGTCCTAAGCTAACTGAAATCAGATATCTATCAGAACCTAACTGCACAAGGCTCCCTTCCTGCACTGATGCAGAAGGCTCTTTAATCGCCTGTAACCTACATAGCTCGTCAAATTCAAAATTCGCCTGCTTCAACTGTGCGGCCACAGTCATCAGGTCACGTGACATAGTTTCTCTTCCTGTCTCGAACTTGTCCCCCGCACTACTTTTGGTGTCCTCAAGAATGCCCTCATTAATGGCATTTCTCTCAGTTTCCAACAGATTGATCTTATCTTTGACCTTTGCGATGGCGGTCTGATAGATTTTTTCTTTGAACGTATTCATAATTAATCAAATGCAGCCCTCTTTCCGGCGTGTGTCGATGATGTAAACAATTTTCCAGCCTGAGGCCATTTTTACCAATTGAAAGGAATTAACACCACAATGGCTGAATTTGTCATTGAAGTAAAACTGATAGGGAGTCCAGACAGCCGCCATAGGCCCGTCAACAGCAATCTGATAATCCGTGATTCTTTCATCCAAAACAGCATCATCAGGAAGACTGCCGATTCCCTTTACAAAATCAGCTACCGATCCTGCTTTCACAACCCCAGTTCTCCCATTGGTCTCTATGGTCTGCATGATGGCATCCTCAGAAAAAACAGCCGCTATCTGATCCGGGTTTTTGGCTCTCATACCATCAAAAAGCAATTCAATAACAGCCTTAACAGCAGCCTCTTCCGACTGGGAAAAAGCCGGAAACGCCATCGTAACAGCCAACAAAGTGGTTAAAAGATTCTTGGTCCTCATAGATTTAAGTTATACCTGACCATACAATTTGAAGGTCATGTTTTGCAGCGAATGGGTATTCACAGCATAATGCATGGCTTCGGCAATCTCATCTGGCCTTACCCATTTGCTGAAGTCATCATCTGGCATAGCCTCCCGGTTAGGGGGAGTGTCGATGATACTAGGCACAAAGACATGGGATCTGATTGGGGTGTTTTTCGTTTCTTCACCTACAATCTCAGCCAATGAAATCAGCATTTTCTTACTCAAGGCGTATGCCAAGGCCTCACGTGCATCTTCATTTTGCAGGGCTGGTCTTGCCCCTACGAAAAGGAAAGTTCCTTTATCCTGTTTTTTCATGATTGGCATAAAGCCTTTTACCAAATGGAAAGCTGAAAAGAAATTTAAGTTGAGCATTTTTTCCAAATCCTCCTGCCTAGTGTCGGCGATCCCTCCCATCGCAAATCCTCCGACCAGAAAAGCCATCGCATCTACTTCTCCATATTGCAAATGATATTCTTTGATAAACTCTGCCACGGCCTTTTCGTCCGTCACATCTACTTCATAGGAATCGTCAGCCTCTTCTACTTCAAGGTTTTTGCCAGGGTGAAGCAACGCAATGATATGATACCCTTCACGCTTAAACTTCTCAACAACCGCTGAACCTAAATTCCCCCCTGCGCCTGTGATAATGATATTTCTGCTCATACTAGTCCGAAATTCTTTCTGATATTTGTTAAAATTAGCCTTAATTTTTCAAAATCGATATGAATCAACTTAAAAGCATTATTAAGAGCCAAGAAAACCGACGCCGAAGAAATTTCTTCTTAAAGCTGATTTTACTACTGGCTTTGATTGTGGTATTTGAGTCAAAAACCTGGATCTCACCATTTTTGGAAGGATTCCCTATCCTAAATAATAGTATCCGTGCGCTTATCTTCCTCATCAGTGGAAATCTAATCATCTCCCTTGCAAGGATCATAACACTCCAATTTTACCTAAAGAGGACGGAGGACTCCAGGGTACAGCCAAATTTTATCGTGGGGATAGATCGTCTTGCTACTTTGTTCAACATGATTATTATGTTGATCTCCTTAATTCTACTCTTTGGAGTGGAACCTTTAAAATTCCTGACCAGCATCACTATAGTGGCGGCGGCTATTGCACTTCTTACCAAAGACTACATCACCAATATCGTCAATGGGTTGATCATCATGTTTTCAGATCAGTTGGAGATAGGAGATAAGATCCTAATAGGGAAAAATGTGGGTTTCATCCGGGACATCACCTTGATCAACATGCTGCTCAAAACAGAAACAGGGGAAATCGTCATTGTACCGAATACCTTGGCGCTCACCTCTGAAGTGGTGAATTATTCCAAAAACAATTCGCATCAGGTGATCTTGGATTCAGAAATCCCATTCTATTCCGCAATCCAACTAAGCGAGTTGGAAAAGACGCTGAACGAATCTTTGGCCTCCTTTTCAGACTATGTATATGTGGATGGCGCACAGCTCAATATCCTCGAACGAAAGCCTGAAAGCATCATAATCCGCTACCAATTCCCTATCAAATCAGGCGAGAAAACCGTGGAAAAGAATGCCAAAAAAAACATCAATCAAACTTTAATCAACTGGTCCAATGCAACCCGAAAAGCCTAATTACTTTGATCTGGTCTATCAGGTCGTACGCTTGATCCCCAAAGGGAGAGTCACAAACTACGGCGCTATTGCCCATTACCTGGGCATAAAAAGCGGTGCCCGAATGGTGGGATATGCGATGAATGCCGCACATACCATGGATGATGTACCCGCCCATCGGGTGGTAAACAGCCAAGGGTTATTGACCGGTAAAACCCATTTCTCCACCCCTACAGAAATGCAGGAGCTACTGGAAAAAGAAGGTGTAAAAGTGGTAAAAGACAAAGTCCAGAATTTTGACAAAGTCTTCTGGAATCCTGAGGTGGAATTGGCTTTGTGATTATTTTCAATAACACTTGACAGGTTAGAAAATCACCATGCGTTCCGATGGAACGCCCTGTACTTGCCCATCGACTTTTCTACCGACCAATTGTCCCTATGGGACAATCCAACTGTTTTAGATACTAATTGCCTCAAAATCTAGAGTGGATTGTTAATAGATTAAAAGAGTTCCTGTTAAGCAGCAACAAATCTGCCCGGAGAAAATAGAGTCGAAGCTAGATCAAGTCGTTCCGTAGGAACGTATGGTAGGTAGATTTAGCGATTCATACTTAGTTATCGTTCCATAGGAACGTTTGGTAAAATCATTTCCTCCTCAACGAATACAATCCAACGAACATAATCAATCCATTCAAGATCAAGGCTTCGAAACCGAATTTATACCCCCAAAACAATTCTTCCGAATTGGAGGCGATCAAAAAGGTCAGTGCCGGGGCAAATACAGCGAGGTAAGGAACGAATTTATCCTTGACTTTCCACTTTGTGAACAGTCCAAAAGAATACAGTCCAAGCAAAGGGCCATAGGTATAGCCAGCGATCACGAAAACAGAATTGATCACACTTTGGTCATTGATCCAGTAGAAGGCAAGGATCACCAGGAACATCACAAAAGTGAAGATTACATGTACCTTTTTACGTACAGAAACCCGTTTTTCCAAAGGATATCTTTTTTCAACCTCTAGAAAATCAACGCAAAAGGAGGTAGTCAATGCAGTAAGTGTGGAATCCGCACTGGAATAAGCCGCAGCCGTAATACCCAGCACAAAGATAATTCCTGCAAATGGCGAGAAATACTGGGTAGCTAGCAACGGGAAAAGCTCATCGGACTTTGATGGCAGTTGTATTCCCCGCGTCTCGGCATAAAGGTAAAGCAACACACCCAAAGCCAGAAAAAGCAAATTTACAAATACCAGAATCGTGGTAAACCAGAACATATTCTTCTGGGCATCACCTATATTCTTACAGGTCAGGTTCTTCTGCATCATATCCTGATCCAGTCCTGTCATCACGATCGTAATAAACGCTCCCGAAATAAATTGCTTAAAGAAGTTTGTACCGGCTTTCCAGTCCCAATCGAAAATCCGGGAGCGGGGATCATCGGAAACGGCCTTGAAATAATCACTCACTCCGTCGAAGTTCAATTCGTTTCCCACCATAATCACACAAACCACCACGGCGAACAGCATAAAGAACGTTTGTAGTGTATCTGTCCACACGACCGTCTTGATACCTCCACGGTGGGTATAAAGCCATATCAAACCCACGGTAATCAGCACCGACACCCAAAAAGGGATACCTAAAGAATCAAAAAGTATCAGTTGAAGTACACTTGCCACCAAAAAAACCCGAATGGAAGATCCCAATGTTCTCGACAGAATAAAGAAAAATGCCCCGGTCTTATAGGACCAAAAACCAAACCTATCCTCCAGATATGAATAAATCGAGACGAGATTCAGCCGATAATAAAGTGGCAACAAGACCTTCGCTATGGTGAAATAGCCCAAAGTATAACCCAAAACAACTTGGAAGTAAAAGAAGTTAGGATTGCCGGATTCATTACCAACTTCCCCTGGAACGGATATAAAAGTAACCCCTGAAAGTGAAGCCCCTATCATCCCAAATGCCACCAAAAACCATGGCGACTCGCGGTCACCTGTGAAGAAAGTTTCGGCAGAGACTTTGCGGGAAGTAAACCAGGAAATCAAAAACAGCAGTAAAAAATAACAACAGATTACAAGAAGGACGAGTTGGGAATTCATAAATCGTATTGAAGTGGGTTCGCTAAGTTGTCCAATATTCTTAATTTTGCAAAATGAATCATCCAAACGAACCACTTCCGTATATAGAAGAATCAGAAGTTCTGGTGGAGGATTTGATAGATATTGAATCCAACGACCTGATTGTGTACAATGATGAGTACAATACGTTTGATCACGTGATCAAGATCCTCATGAAAGTCTGCAAGCATACCATCGAGCAGGCGGAGCAGTGTACCATCACTATTCACTATAAGGGAAAATGTGCGGTGAAAAAAGGCAGTATGACAGAGCTAAAACCTATGTGTCAAGCTATATTAGATGCCGGAATCCAAGCCGCAATCGTTTAAATCCACCCAGAATTGAATATTCCTTCCAAACTGATAGAAGATGCTGTCACCGAGATATCCAGACTACCGGGTATTGGCAAAAAAACAGCGCTTAGGCTTGCTCTGTATCTTCTAAAACAACACGAGGCCAATACGGAGGCATTGGCTTTGGCCATCATGCGTATGCGTACCGAAATCCGATACTGCAAAACCTGTCATAACATTTCTGATGATGAGGAATGCAGTATCTGTATGAGTCATCGGCGTGATGGGACTATAATCTGTGTGGTGGAGGATATTCGGGATGTACTGGCGATAGAGAACACCAACCAGTTCCAAGGGAAATACCATGTGCTTGGTGGTGTGATATCCCCTATTCAGGGAATCGGACCGGAAGAATTGAAAATCGAGTCCTTGCTCTTACGAGTTGAAGCGGCCGCGCAAAAAGACCCTATACAGGAAGTTATTTTGGCGCTGAGTGCTACCATGGAAGGAGACACAACTTCTTTCTATCTGGCAAAAAAACTTAAGGAAAAAGAAGTGCGTGTAAGCTCGATCGCGAGAGGCATTCCTGTAGGCGGGGAATTGGAATTCACCGATGAAGTCACCCTAGGCCGCAGCATCATGACACGAACAAATTACGCAACTGAGTAAAATTTTCTTTGCACAGCAAAAACCTAAGCCTATATTTGCAAACCCAAATGGGGGATTAGCTCATGCTAATAAGTCGAGCGTCCCGATAGCAATCGGGAAGGTCATCAATTCAGACTCATCAAATTAGGGGGATTAGCTCAGCTGGCTAGAGCGCTACACTGGCAGTGTAGAGGTCATCGGTTCGACTCCGTTATCCTCCACTAAAGCTTCACAGAAATGTGGGGCTTTTTGTGTTTAGGAGGGATTAGCTCAGCTGGCTAGTACGTGCCGACAGCAATCGGAAGGTCATCCCTGCTGTCGGCAGGCAGGGATTCGACCCAGTTATCCTCCACTTAAAAAGCTTCATAGAAATGTGTGGCTTTTTTTCAGGGTTTATAACCCAGCTTCGTATGTGATTGATTAATCATGTAAAAATCCAAGATACAATTGACATACAATTTTTCAATCGCCTTACTCTCCAACATCTAGCACTGTACTTATTATTATCAGATAATTAGAATTAATTTTCAAATGTAATAATTGTAAAATTGCAGCTAGAAGATTAACTTTCAAGAAATTATTAGTGCAATTCTTTATCTTAAAACCAAATCCTTATGCTCAATAAAATAATCAATCTTTTGTTAGTGATTAGTATTCTGGTGGTCAGTGTAAGTTGCACAGATGACGATGCAGAGCTGCCCTTTAATCCCGCTCTAAACTTGACATCAACTAATGAAACTGCACCAAAAACATATACCTCAATTGAAGTCACAGGTCAGGTACAGCACAATGAAAAGCGTATTATTCAAGACCAAGGAATAGTTTGGGGGATAAGCCAGAACCCGACTATATCCGACAACTTTATTAGCACGCCTACTGATGAGATTGAGGTTACTGTATCCGAATTGAACCCAAATACAACTTACTTTTTTAGAGTATATGCCTCAAATGGAAACGAAACACTGTATAGTGGTTCTCAGGAAATCTCTACACTTTCCCTGGAAAACACATCTTGGAAATTAACCACCTCCTACCCTGATGCCAATGACTTCAAAATTATCGCCCAAGTAGATTTTTATGCAGATCAAACAACCAAATTTGATGAAATGGATTTGCCGATGCACTGCCCGGGCTGTTACATCGCTTATGGCTCTTGGAGCTTAGATGGAAATAATCTCACTTACATATGGGAAGGAGACGATCCTGAGAATTCAACCTATATATACAATGGAGTTGTTGAAGGCATGAGCATTTCTGGGACCTACACACATTCAAATAAACCGGAAGGGGTTTGGACAGCCGCAGAATTGTGAAAAAAGATAGCAAGTAACCGTACTCTGTTAACCCTTATTTCAAAAGCTTCACGCAAATGTGGAGTTTTTGTATTTTAAAACCTTTCTTCCTTACCAAGGTCACCCACTCTTGAAGATATCATCTGAAGATTCGTTAAATTCGCATAATCCCATCAAAGCTGATCACTCACATGCAAAGTAAAATTTTTACCCTCCTCTTTATTTTTGCAATTGTTACCTCATGCTCCTGTGATCCTGAAAAATTCGCCAAATTTGCTTTTAAAGGAATGGAAGCCATGATGGGCGAGGGATTCATGCCTTCTGAAGAGATCCGTATGCTGGGCAACTTCCAGGGCATGAGCGTGAATCTCAGTAAATCAACTGATGATGACACGACCATTTCCACCATTTATCTTAAGCTGGAGAATGGCGATCCTCTCCTTTTAGGGAATCAGCCGGAGGTTTTGGCCAGAAAATGTGCGGAGCTTTATCTAAGGGATTTTGAAAAAGCAGAAGATTATCAGCAAATTACAGTGCAGTTTATTCAGACAGATCCTACAAATCCGGAGAATATTGCCATGCAAGAGTACCTGTTCGATACCCGGGACTTTTAATTAAACCTATTGTCTATGGAATTACCCAATGAGTACAAAAAACCACCTACCTCACTTGGAGAATGGGTCATCGCAGTATTGATAAAAAGAATCCCGCTCATAGGCTTGATTATGCTGATCGTGTGGGCTACGGACAAAAGCACCGATCCAGAAAAGGCAAATTGGGCTAAGGCAGAATTAATTGTCAAACTCATCCTGTTCGCTGCGTTTATGCTCCTTATCGCTATCATTGGCTTTGGCGTATTTACCAATTTTGCGAACGAAATAAACTGGTCTGACTTCGATTGATGAAATCAGGTGTGTCTGTTTCAAGCATGACTCTCCCCCCCATCGAAGCATTATTACTATCAGGCATGATTCTTCCTAATCAAGTTTAAGACAGGCGATCCGATTTCCTTCGTCTTGGGAATGATATGGCCGTTGAAAAACAATTATAAACAGATGAAAATTAAAGCTTTTTGCTCTGATATTGACGGAACACTGCTCAATTCAGTACGCGATCTGTCACCCCGCCTTAAAGCGGTGGTTGCCGATCTACCCTTAGATTTCCCGGTTATACTTGCGAGTTCCCGCATGCCCGATGCGATGAGGCATTTGTTACATGACCTGAACAGATCTGCCCAACCCATGATTTGCTACAATGGCGGATACGTGCTAAGTGCCGACGGGGAAATTCTCGAAGATGTGAGTATTCCCGTGGATTTAGTCGCGAAAATCCTTCAACTTACCCATAAAACGGATATTCACGTAAGTTTGTATCAGGGAGAAAACTGGTACGAGGAAAAGGACGATTACTGGTCACAACGGGAGGTAAGGAACACAAAAGTCGCCTGCTCCTGGATGCCGGGGATGGAGGTAGTGGATCTCTGGTCAAAAAACAACTCTGGGGCTCACAAAGTGATGTGCATGGGAGAATCCAATGAAATGGCATGGTTATTTGGAGAATTGCATTCCGAGCATTCCTTGGATTTGCATCTGTATAGATCCAGCGAAACTTACTTGGAAATTGCTCCCAAATCCATCTCCAAAGCTACCGGGCTAAGAAAAATCCTTGAGCACTCCTATGATTTCGGGCTGGAATCCGTCGTCGCTTTTGGGGACAACTACAATGATATAGACTTACTACAGTCCGTAGGCTGGGGAGTGGCTGTGGACAATGCCCGTATGGAAGTGAAAGCCGTAGCAAACGAAATCACTCTCCACAACAAAGAAGATGGAGTAGCTGCTGCGCTGGAGAAAATACGGGATTCAAATTTTGTTGTAGGCTCTTGATTCTTGGCTCTAGCCTCTTGATTCACTACAAAATCCCCGATCCATCTTCCACCTCTTCAATCGCCTGTGTCAGAAATTGTTGTAGTGGGATCATTTTCCGAAAACCATCCAAGGCGATGTTGATAAAATTTCCTGATTCAATATCCCTGTCTGAGATCTTTGAAGACACTGTAAAACTCTTCAATCTCAAATACTCAATAAACTCATGATCAGCCTCATAATCCCGGGGGCTGGTCTTGAGTTTTTCTCCTTCTATCTGACCAAAAAGAGATTTAAAATCAGGGTTATTTTCTATGCGCTGCAACTCTGCTCCGGAATAGTCAATTTCCCTTCTTATTTTTTTTAAGGTCTCAGCCATCGGCATCCAGACCCCTCCTGCGATAAAGGAATTATCCGGCTGGATTTGCAGATAATACCCTGGGCCTTCGGACTTTTTACCCTTGGGAGAGAAATAAGCCCCGAAATTATTTTTGTAAGGCATTTTATTAGCCGAAAAGCGGATATCCCGATTTTGTCTGAAGACACAGTCTTTGGGTTTGAACACCAAGAGTTCCGGCTCCCATTCCCCAATTCCCTTCAGCAGAACCGCTACATCTTCCAAGAATTCAGCTCTGGTTTCCAAATACCATTTCTTGTTTTCATCCATCCATTCTTTGGAATTATGTTCGGCAAGGGCGGTGAGGAAAGGCAAGTAAGGACGCATTGTTTATCGTATTTGTAACTTATGAAATCAAAAACCGTCAGAAGGCTGACATGGAATTAAACTTTAATGAAGCAAAATTGATTTCAATTAGGAAGGAAATATTCTTAAATTATATCGGATAATCCTGAAGCCATGACTACGAAACTAACCATAGACATCAACGAAGCTCTTGCCGAGAAAGCGAAAAAATATGCTGAGGCACAAGGACAAAGCCTATCCTCGCTAGTAGAAACACTATTGGCCGACGCAACTAAAGCTGTTCCCAAAAATTTGGACAAACCAAAAGTGAAAGATCCGGAGCTAGTAAAACGGATCCTAAATGGCACTGAGCCGATTCCAAAAAATTTAGAGCTTTTTTTGCACGTAAGAAAAAAATCAGTCCTGAATTAGAGTATTCCGAATTATCAGAAGATAAAAAGACTCTCACGGAGGAACTAATGAAAAAATATGGCTTATAAAATTTTCGTAGACTCAGATGTTTTTTGGATACGTTATGGGAGTGTTAGCTAAACTCTGTCCTTCCCTTCCCGAGGGGTACCCCTCGGGAAGGGAACTAAACTATTAATACTTATTCTACGTCCAGGCTCAGCCTCCCTTCAAATCTAATTGCTAATTGTTGGAC